>JAQGHU010000091.1 GCA_028291515.1 Schlesneria sp. | reverse complement strand
CTTTGGCCTCTGTCATGAGGCCCAAGGGGCCGGAACTTTGCCCAGCCGGGGCCCTTCGGCCCCGGAACAAGATCTCTTAAAACATCTCTGGAGGCCTGAAGGGCCGGCCCTTCAGGCCTTTGGATATTTAATAATGGGCTTAATTCCAGGGCCGAAGGGCCCTGGCTGGGCAAAGTTCCGGCCCCTTGGGCCTGAGGACAATGAACCAACCGACGATCATTCCGTTTGCTCTGGCGAAAGATTTGTAGATACTTATGCTCCAAAACCGTGGAACCCAAAGTAGGCCGAACGAACGGTATCGCGTTCAATCAGTTTGTCCTGTGGCCGGATCATACCGCGGACCTTTTCAAATAACCTCGCCCCGGCGACCTTGTGCAGGTGCTATCGCTTTCTTCAATTTGTGTGGCACGCTCTGAGGCTTTGCGAAGGGCATGGTCATGAATGAGGCCGAAATCCCACGCCCTTCGAAGACTCATGGCGTGCCACTCTCTCCGCTTTGTGATAAATGTTAGCCCGTTCGACCTCGCGGCCAGACTTCCACATCTGCTGCTGTCAATCGAAGTTCATCGCCCGATTCGAACCACAACACCTCTTGCGATTCGGATTTTGAAAAGACTGGCACATGCAATTCTGCGATGCCTTGTTGTGTGCGACAGATCAGGCAAAGTGATCTCTCTGAAATGACGAAGCGATCGACAACTTCCACATCATTCCCGGCGACCGACAGCAAGTCGCCCGGTTGAATCCGCAGCAATCGTCCTTCGACCGGTGACACACGAATCCGGTCACCGGTCCACCAGAGCTGGATCAACTGACAAAGCTTCCGGCAAAATTCGTGGATCACGGCTGCTGAGTCGCTGAATTGATCTGTTGTCGCAACGATTCCAATTCCCGCTTCAGTTTCTCTGCGCGTTCCTGTTGAGCGAACGCACGTTCCAACTCTTCTGCCGCGGGATCCTTTCCATCCATCCGGTCATAGGCTTCGGCGATTGCTTCCGCTCGATCGACCTTGGTTTCCAATCGATGAAACTCGGCGAAGGCTGAAGTCCCTTGAGCCCGTTCCAGCGCCGCGTTGATTCGCCGCGTGGAAGTCGCGCGAGTCATCCGTGCCAGTAGCAAAGTCCGACGTTGTCGTGCCTGACGGATGTTCTCTTCCAGTTTGCGGACGGAATCGCGTAGTTTCGAGGTCTCGACTTGCTGCCGGTTGTATTCCTGAGTTAATGAGTCGGCTCGTTCTGAAGCAAGGAGCTTCTGGTCGAGCGCCGCCTCGGCTGAGGCATTGTCTTTGCGATCGATCGCCGACTTGGCGCGAGTGAGCCATTGTTCGGCTTCCTGTCGAGCCGCATCCGCCTGTTTGCGAAGTTGAATTTCGTCGGCCAGTGCTTCGGCCACGCTATGGCGGATCCCTTCCAACTCTTCTTCCATGTCGATCAACAGTTGATGCAGCATGCGCTCGGGATCCTCAAACCGCTCGCGTAGGACGGTGATATTCGATCGCATGACCAGCGAGAATTGTTCAATCCAGCTCATTGTTCATCCTTTTCTGAAGAGACGGCACCAGCGGATTGCGGATGCCAAACGAGAGATTCAACGCGTTGTCTGTTCAACTCGGTTTTCCGTCATTCCCCGCAGGCGGGAATCTAGCGGATCTAAATTTCGGTGAGAGTTTGGTCTGTATTCACTGGATTCCCGCCTGCGCGGGAATGACGGAGTGAAAGGTCAGGCCCACTGTTCCAATTCGGCCGCCAGGTAACGCAGGCGAGCCAAGATTGTTTCGCGGTGGTTTTCGCAGACCGCTCCCAGTGCGATGATCATTGCTCCCAAGGCGACCCCGGCGATCCACAGGACGTTCGGTTCGTCGACACTGCCGCGAGCAACCAGCGCGACGAGGTCGGCCAAGAGGAATGCCGTACTGGTATAGAGCAGCATGCGGACTCGTATTCCGATCGCGACCAGAGCGAGGAGTGTCGATGCCACCATCAAGGTCAGGATATGCAACCAGCTTCCCGTCACGATGTTGAACGTTGGCGAGACCAGGATCATCAACGACCCGACCAGACGGAGACGGTCGTGATACCGGACGGGGATCTCGTGACTCATCAACTCCGTTAGTAGCAGGACGGAAACTCCCAGTGGAATCAGGAAGAGTTGAGGGTCGGACCAATGCAAGTCGGTCCATAGCAAGGCACAGGCAGTATTGAGCAGCACGGCCGACAAGATGCCGATTCCCAACTGCTGCCGTTCGATCGCGCGCCAGAAGTAGAAGGCTGACGCACCGAGAAGTGGGAGACTATTCGCCCCAGCCCACGCGACATCGAATTGCCCAAACTGTCGCCACAGAGCGAGTGGCAGAACAGCCAGCGGGATCCAGAAACCTGATTGCTGGAATGGACCAGCGACGACAGCGAATCGGGATGAAGGTGGAACCCAATGACCGATGCACCAGATCGCAATGCCGCCGAGCAGCAAGACGAATTCGATGCCGGGTTGTCTGAAATCCACCAGTCCCGTCGCTTGGGCATATCCCAACGCGGTGAGTGTGATGGCTTCGGCATACCAAACCCAACTTGTCTGTTGCGATCGCACGGCGCGCGTCATCGAAGCTCCCGCGATGGCGATCCAGGCGACAGACAACGATGCGATGTCGAACGCTGTCCATCCGTGCTGGCCTTTCCAGGGGAGGGCGACGTATAGCAACCACCCCGCGAACATCAGCAACGATGTCTGATGAGCGTCGAGCAATTCCGAGACACTGACTCTGCGGCGCAGCGGGCGAGACTCAAACGCCCACAAGCTGATCCCTGCGATCGCCGCCACTTTGAAATTCCAGTGCAACCAATCGGTGTTTGAGAGCTGCAAGACCGAGCCCGTGAATCCCGAGCAGGCCGTGACACAGGCGGCGATCAATTGCCAATTCACGAGCGGCAAGAAGACCTCGCTCAAGTTTCCCGGCAGGCGAGACTTCGGTGTCAGTAAGAGGCTGCACAGGGCCAAGACGCCGGCAATGCGCTGCGGCCAGCCCAAGAAGGCCAGACTGAATGCACCGATGGTCAGGAACAGAAGCGGCAATAGGAATTCGAGTGGCAGCAGCAACGTTGCGATTGGCGAGGCCGGTTCCTCGGTGCGGAATTCATCGACTTCTCCTTCAACGGTAGAACTGATGGATCCACCAGATATTGCAGGGCTGAGATACCGCTGGACACCGAGTAGCGCCAGTCCGGCGATGGTCCATGCGGCCAGCCACCATGGCTGGGCAAGATCCGTTCCGAGCAGCGTTGTCAGTGTCGCTGTCACAAAGACGAAGATCCCGCCCCAGGCGATCGTAGCGAATCCCCAACTTCTCAGTCGACGCGAAGCATCAAGTCCCCAGGCCAGCACCGCCATGCTAGTGAGCGGCAGGCTGGGAACGCTTCTCGCGTGTTGGAGCGTCCAGAGCAGGAACAACAATCCCGACAGGACCGCCAGTCCGCATGAACTGACACGGAACGCGGCTGGTCCGAACGCTTTGGCGATTCGTGTGTGGTTGACTCGTGCGAGGAGCGAGCTCAACATCCATTGCCCGAGCAGCAGCCAGCACAACCCTTTGAAATCGCCGAGCAAGTCCACCTTGTGAGGGGTGAATTGCAGGAAGATGACGTAGGTCACGAAGACGAGCGTGAGTTCTCCCAAACCGGTCTTCAACCACCGCCATGCGTGACTGGCCAGGAGCAGCGAAACGATCGTGGCCGAGAACCATCCTGTGCCCTCGGCGGCAGTGCTGATCGGCAGGCCGAAGAGCACAATCCAGGTGCTAGCCGCCGCGATCGCGCCGCCGAAGCTGAACAGCTGGCAGATGCTCGTGACCTTGGTTGGTGTCAATTCCCCTTTGTGACGAGACATCGCTCCGACGAATCGGTCGAGGAATGCCCCGGGAAAGAGCAAGAAGCTTGCTGCGGCCGTCCAGATGAGTAGTGACTGTTCCAGCGAGACCCTCCACATCCACACGTTCTGGACGAACATCGGTCCGCCGTAGGCTGCGGCCAGAAACGCTGTTGCTGCCGGGAACAGATAGCGTTGGTTGCGGAACAACATCGCCTGAACGACGAAGAGGGGGCACAGTAACAGGGCGACCGGAAAGATCGCTGACTGGTGAGTGAATGCCACCGCCAGCAACAGGCAGGGAAGGGCGGTCGCTGCCGTTTGCAGAGGACCGGCAAACAGGCGGTTGCCACGGCCGCGTAGCCAGGTCGCGATACCTGAGAAGACGATGATCAGTGGGGCATAGGTCAAGCCGTAGAACGCGTAGGGAAGTCGTGATTCTCGTACTGCTGCCGCTGCTTGATCTCGGAGTTGCAGGACCAGTTCCTTGAAGAAGACGGGCGACGTTTGATAGGCAACGGCAACGCAAAACAGCATGGCCCAGACGAATGCTTTCTTCTGCGTTCGTTGAGCGACGATCCCCATGGCGACAGCCGCGATCACCGATGTGGGGACGATGGCGGGACTGGCAGGAAAACAGCTGAGTGCCAGCACGACGCCCGCGGCGCTGAGCATTGTCCCCAATGCCAGGGGCCCGCTGATGCTCCAGGGGATCGGGCGAACCAAGCCGCCGTTTCGTTGTTCAAAGACGCGGGCCACGGCATCGGCGGTCATCAGCACCGGCAATGCAACGAGCGTACCTAGCAGGCCCATCCACGCTGGCGTCACATTGCCCGCGATACCCAGCAGGTACACAGCGGCAAATTGAGTTCCTAGTAATAAAATGGGGAAGAAACCGAACACGCGAGGGAGTTGATGTTCTTCGGTCAGCCAGAAGACATGCCGATTCACTTTGACTGTTCCGACCGTAAAGACGGCCCAGAGGATCAGCACGATACCCAAGGACCATGCTGCAGGCAAACCCGGAACGACAGCCCCCGCAATGCACAGGATCAGGTAGCAAACGAAGAATGTCGGTTGAGGCCGTCGCAGGAAATGCCCGAAGATCCGCCACGACGCGACGGCACTCCATAGCAGATTCACTCCCAGCAAGGTGACCATACCGGCATGCTGAAGCCCCTGAATTGCCGAGTCGTCTTCGCGAGGTTGCACCCAATGGAGTGCCAGGAAACTGATTGGAATCAGCAGGACGGTCAAGGCTTTCAGGACCGTTCCCGTTTTGCGCAGGCCAAGTCGCAGATAGCTGAATTCGCCCAAGGCAAAGATCGTGACCGAGTACGCGACGAGGATCAGGTATTTCCAGACCGGCGTGTATTCCACCCAGTGCAGAGTGACTAGTCTCAGCGACGAACCGAGCAGGATGCAGACTCCCAGTCCCAGCACCCACTTAATGTTCTCTTCCTGCAGAAACGCATCCATCAATCGCAAAAACGGCGACCGGCGCTCTTCGACGGGGCTGCTCATCGTGACCTCCAGCAGAATTCGAAATGGTGAGGACCATCGCATCTGGGAGGGATCGCCTATCAAGATTCATGCCGCAGTCGATCTGGGAGACGACAATTGCCACAACACAGTGACAGGATTGAATGTACGGGGATCTCGTTCAGAGGGTGCCTGGTCAGCAGAATGGGCATCCGCAGTCATATGACTGCACCCCGTCGCAGTGGATTCGCTGCAGTGGGACTCGACGACGCGCTCAACGGTCGACCGAAAGGCTGCGCTCTGCCGACGCCATCTGCCTTAAGAAAAGATCAGTTCGACGATGAGTTGAGTGGTTCAGGCTTCTGGATTGTCGGTGAGTCTGGCGTGCCAATAGTGGGTGCAAAGACTATTCTATTAGAAAGCCATTCACTGTCATGGGTAGTCTGGCGATCGTTCCTATTGTGCGAGTGTTATTGATGACAATGTTTTTAGTCGGCCAGTGCGACTGCAGACGACTTGATCCAATTGGATTGATTGCGCGACGCCTGTTGCTTGTGGCGGGATTCGCAATTCTTGCTGTGGCGAATTTTTATACCGCGACATTGCAGGCGGAAGAGTCCGAGAACGCGGCACCAGAGGCGCTACTCAAACCATGGACTGACGCCACGACGCGGTTTCAGAAGTCTCGCGAAACCGCAGTTGAGGGCCTAGTTCGGTTGTTGGAAGGGGCCGAAGAGAAAGCGCGGGCTGCGGGTGATCTGGAAAAGGTCAAATCAGTCAAGCAAGAGCGAACTCAATTCCTGCAGGACCAGACGTTGCCAAAGTCCGTCAAGACGGCGACCTATGAAAAGGCGTTGGAGGCGGCGAAAGCATCGCTGCGTGCAGCAGCGCAAAAGGCGAAGATAGCGCTGGTCCGACAGAAATTCGATGATGACGCAGCGATGATCGATCAAGAGTTGGGAGAGCTGGTTGGTCCTGCAAAAGCGGAATTCGTGAAGGGTAAGCCCGGCGCTGTCGGCCCGCCGGATGGGCGAGTTTATTGGGTCGAGAAGAAAGAGAAGGGAAATGAATTCCGCTGGATGAAACCATTGGAATGGATCGAAACGACACATGATGGAACGAACAAACAGTACCACTTCAAAGAGGTTGCCAGAACGACTGAGTATGTCGAAATCTACGATAGCGATCGCGAACTTGGAGTACGATTGCACCGAAAAACGGCGGAGCAAGCCTCGAATTATCGCGAGGCCGAGACGAATGCCTTCAGCAGTTGGACTGAAGGAGCCTGGGTGGTTGAGCCATCGGATGTGATCTATCTGTCGGACCTTCCCGAGAAGGCCTTGAGACCACAGGGCTTTGAAAAGCACGGAATGATCCCGAATGATCCAACCAAGAGTCAAATCTATCTAGGCAATCGTCCTTCTCCCAAGGGGTTGCTGACACATCCCGGATCGAAAGAACCGGCCGGCGCGAGCTATGAAATCGGCTCGCTTCATAAAAATGTGTTTCGCGCAAAAATCGGCGTCGCAGATTTGCTGCACTATGACCCGGCGACACCGCTCAAATTTGTTGTACTGGGAGACGGCAAGAGGTTGTATACGTCGGAACTGGTCAGGAAATGTGGAATGCCCCAGGAGTGCGAAATCCAAATACGTGGCGTGAATGAACTGGTGCTGCGGGTCGAATGTGATGGTAAAAACGACTTTGCTCTCGCTGTCTGGTATGAACCTCGTTTGAGCGCCAAATAGTTCTGCCGTCGTCCTAGAATATTGCGAGTTCTCTCCATGGCATTACCATTCGTATTCGTCCCGCGACGCATTTCGCTTTGGGGAGGAATCGTTGTTCTTCTGCTAGCAAATGGTTTGAACTGTCCTCTGCACGCCGAAGAGCCCGAGAACGCGGCACCAGAGGCGCTACTCAAACCATGGACTGACGCCACGGTGAGGTTTCAGAAGTCTCGCGAAACCGCATCGGAAGGGCTAATCCGATTGTTAGACGGAGCGGAAGAGAAAGCTCGGGCTTCCGGCGATCTGGAAAAGGTCAAATCGATCAAGCAAGAGCGCGCTCAGTTTCTGCAGGAACAAACGTTGCCGAAGTGCATTAAGACGGCGACGTATGAAAAGGCGTTGGACGCTGCGAATGCATCGCTTCGCACGGCCGCTCAGAAAACGAAGGTGGCTCTCGTGCGACAGAAGTTCGATGAGGACGCGGCCACAATCGATCAAGAACTGGGGGAACTCGTCGGTCCTGCCAAGTTGGAATTGGTCAAAGGCAAGGCTGGTGCTTCCGGACCGCCGGATGGGCGAATTTATTGGGTCGAGAAAAAAGAAAAGGGGAACGAATTTCGTTGGATGAAACCATTGGAGTGGATTGAGACCACTCATGACGGAACCAACAAGCGGTATCAGTTCAAAGAGGTTGCTAGAACAACCGACTATGTCGAAATTCATGATAGTATTCGTGACATCGGAGTGCGTTTGCTTCGCAAATCGGCAGAGCGGGCAATGGATTATCGATTGTCCGAGGCCAATGCCTTCAGTAGTTGGACGGAAGGGGCCTGGGTCGTTGAACCGTCGGATGTGATCTACTTGACGGATCTTCCCGAGAAAGTTTTAAGAGCGCAGAGCTTTGACAAGTATGGAATGGTCCCTGTGTCGCAAGGCAGAGAACAAATCTATCTTGGCAATCGACCTTCGCCGAAGGGACTGTTCACTCATCCCGCAACAAAAGACGTAGCGGTCGTCAGCTATGAAATCGGGGCGCTTCGTAAGAATGTGTTTCGCGCTCACATCGGCGTTGCGGATTCTCGCCAGTATGACCCAGCGACGCCGCTCAAATTTGTCGTTCTGGGAGACGGCAAGAAACTCTATACGTCTGAGCCGGTAAAGAAATGGGGAGTGCCGCAGGAATGCGAGATTCAAGTTCGCGGCGTCAACGAATTAGTGCTGCGAGTGGAATGTGATGGCCCCTATGACTTTGCATTTGCCGTCTGGTGTGAGCCTCGCCTGAGCGCTAAATAGCTGCCTGAGCTTATCGGGGTGGTGATAGCCGAATATCGTTCATCGATCCTGCGAGCGCCATGTTTCGCAGTTGCTGCTGGCAGCCGGGCGGGATGTTGCCGGTAAACTTCAGTCGGATCTGGCGTTTGCCGATCGGGAGTGCTGTGATCGAACCGAGTTGCACGTCGCTCTGCTGACAGATGTCGTCGATGGCTCGCAGTGCTGATTCTGTCAACCGGCCTCGCACGACTCGGGGCTTGCCGCCGCGATAGCGGATCACGAACACGACGGGTGGCCGCAGCAGATACCATCCGCCCACGATGATCGCGATCAAGACGATGGCGGGGAGGATGTTGTCCATCGGGGTCTCTCGGGACGAGAGGGAATTGCAAATTGCGAATTTCAAAGTGCAAATTGAAAAGGAAGAGCAGAACGGGTCTTTCGTATGGATGACTGGCTAGCGAGTTCCCAGCAACTCGTCGACGGCCTGGCCGATGTTGGGGGAGCGCATCAAGGTTTCTCCGACCAGCATAGCGCTGGCCCCTCCTGCTCGCAGGCGATCGACATCGGCTTTGGTGCGGATGCCGCTTTCGCTGACCAGCAAGGTGGAGGGGGACAACTTGGGTGCGAGTCGGATCGTGTGGTCCAGGTCAGTGACAAATGTTCGCAGATCGCGGTTGTTCACCCCGACCAGGGCTGGTTCCAGCTTCAGGACGCGGTCCAGGTTTTCGGGGTCGTAGATCTCGATCAATGATTCCATGCCGAGTTCGCTGGCGTAGAAATACAGGTCGCGCAGGTGGCAATCGTCGAGGCATTCGGCGATGAGCAGGATACAGTCTGCTCCGGCGGCTCTGGCTTCGGTCACCTGATAGCGGTCGATGATGAAGTCTTTCCGCAGCACCGGAATCTGAACGGTCCGCCGGATGGCTTTCAGATAGTCGAGATGGCCTTGGAAAAAGTTCTCATCGGTCAGAACGCTTAAACAGGCTGCTCCATGCCGCTCGTAGATTTGTGCAATGGCGACCGGATCGAAGTCGGCTCGGATGATGCCGGCCGAAGGAGATGCTTTTTTGACTTCGGCGATCAGTGCCACGTCTGCTTTGGCACGTAGGGCCGCGACGAAGTCTCGCACGGGCGGGGCCGATGCCAACTGTTCTTGGAGACCTTCCAGAGGACGCAATCGCTTCGCCTCGGCAATCTCGCCCCGTTTGTGGTCGATGATCCGGGTCAGCACATTTTCGGCAGGATGAGTCACTTCGGGCCTTGGCAATTCATGAAATATAGATGAATGACGAACGGCCAGGAAGGTTTGGGCCGCACAACACATCTGAAATCGTATCGCTGCGCCAGTCAAGCGGAAACAGTGCGTGTTCAAGAAGTGAAAGAGAAGTCGCCACAGAATGGCACGGATGAAACACGGATTCGGAACGAAGGGATTTTTGATCGGTCTCGGGTGATGCCTTGGTGGCCTGATTTCTCTGTCTCTTGTTCGCCAGAGCACAAATCAAGAGGCTGCAGCGTCTACTCAGCGGTACGCGGTCGACGAGTCAGTTCTTGATCCGTGTTTCATTCGCGGCTAATACATTCTTCCATTCTTCTGCCAATCTGCGGCTACTGCGACTGATTTCGAATTCACTGATAGCGCGTTCTCGCCCCGCGATACTCATGGATTGCATGAGCCCTCGATCCTGCAGCAGGCCGATCACTGCCGTGGCGAGTCGAGCAGGGTCACGCGGGGGAACGAGTCGCCCTGTCATGCCATCGATCACGATTTCGGCTGTGCCGCCCACATCCGTGGCCACGACAGGAACGCCCGAGGCGGCGGCTTCCAAGAGGACTCGTCCGTACGGTTCCTGGTTGGCGGGATGAACGACCAGATCGAGTTCAGTCAGCAAGGTGGCAACATCATCTCGATAGCCAATGCAGTGCAGATGCGATGTCAGGCCGTGCTCAGCGAATCGGCGATGAATCGCCTGCTCGAACTCGATGCTCTCTGCTTTCGTTGATGAACGACTTCCCAAGATGAGGAAGTGAACATCCGGGACCGCTCGCACAATTGCGGGAGCTGCCTCGGCCAAGATGTCCTGTCCCTTTCGCAGCCCGATTTGCCCGATCGTGGCGAGCAGCACGGCCGAGTCCGGCAGTGCGAGTTCATGACGCAACCAGCCTTGCCGTGACCTGAGCTTAAATTGTTCCAGATCTATTCCGTTGCGAACGACCACCACGCGATCGGGTTCCATCCCCCTGGCCACATGAGCGTCCCGAGTCGCCTGGGACACCGCGATCAGTCGTCGATTGTGATTGAGATCCGCCATGGCAGTCGCGCTGACGTGAATGATGTCTCGCAAGTGCGATGACATGGGAATGGCCAGCCGGTCGGCGACGCTGCCGGTTAGCCGTCCCATGGCGAGGCTGTTCGCATGCAGCAGATTCGGTGATGCTCGTCGAACAAGCTCCAACAGGTGCGATTGCAACTGCTCACGAGTCAGTCGCGAGGTGGGATCGCCCCCGAGTTGCCACGGCAAAACTTCAATCCCACGTTGCGTCAGTTCTTCGGCCAGCGGCCCCACGTCGGGAGCAATCGCGACGAATTCCAGTCTTGGTTCGTGCTGTAACAACGAATCCAGACAGGCCAGCATCGAACGCTCTCCGCCGTTCAAGGTGGCATATTCAAAGAGGATCGCGATTCGGTCAGGCTTCGTTCTGGCGGTCATGTGCTTTATAGTACGCGATCTCCGCGCGGGATCCGATTCCGAACGGATTTGGGAACAGGATGGACTCAAGACGGTAGCAACTGGAAGGAGACTGGGACATGATGAATCGACGATTTGCGGTGGCCGCCTGCCTGGTGGCGGTGGCTTTGGGACTGACGATCAATTTCTCGCAGGGAACCTCTTCGATGGCCGATGAAGCGAAGCAACCAATGCTGGTTCACAACGTGTACTTCACGTTGAAAGAGCAAACACCAGAGAACACTCAGAAGCTGATTGATGCCTGTTACAAGTATCTGAAAGATCATCCCGGCGTGGTCTACTTCGGTGCTGGACCGCTGGTTCCCGAACTGGATCGCCCGGTCAACGTTCGCGATTTCAACGTCGCGCTCTGCGTGGTCTTCAAGTCGAAAGCGGATCACGATGTCTATCAGACGGCACCTCTGCATCTGAAGTTCATCGAAGAGAACAAGCCAACGTGGGATAAAGTTCGCGTCTTCGACAATTACGCGAAGTAGTGTCTGAGGCGACATCATTCATGACCGCTGTCACCAAGTCAGGGACGGCGGTCTTGTCCCTTAGAGTAGCAGGCACACTCCGTGTGCCGATTGCTTTCTGTTTGCTGGTCCGTATCTAAAACACAAAAACAACGGCACACGGAGTGTGCCTACTACTTTGCAAGTCAGTCCCCCGACGTTTGCTGCTGAACCCATTCGTCGAGTTCATCCAGTTCACGCTGATACCCGCCCGACAGAATCGGGAAGCGGCACCACGTCTTCGGGTCGAGGTTCTCATCGTCCAGATGGAATGATGGAGCAAACCGTTCGCGCTTCCATTGATTGCGGCACCACAGCGTGAAGAACCGCCGCACCCAGAATGCCAATTGTGGTAGATCGTATTGCGGAAATGTTTCGCGCAAGTGCCATAGGCATTCCAGCGGCGTTCGCTTGTCGCGAATCGATGATCGTTCGATGGAATCGAGCACGTCGTATGGCATCAGGTCGTCTTCGTCGGTTTGCTTCGACGCGTGCGGTCGCAGTTCCGCTGTGGGAGGTTGCACGTTGACGGTGGCCAGTTCGGGATGAGGTCGATCTCCCGCAGGCCCTGCCTTTTCCATCCAACGCAGCCAGTGTCGCAGGAAAGCTTTGTCGATCCCTGTTACGGGAGATAAGCCGCCGGAGGTATCGCCGTCCATCGTGGCGTACCCGACCGCCGCTTCACTGCGATTGCTGGTTGCCAGCAAAAGGGCCTGACGCGTGTTCGCCATCATCCAGACGCCAGGCGAGCGGACTCGGGCCTGGATGTTCTGCAGTGCCAGATCGTCCTTTTCCCAGACGAGTTCGCGGCCCAGTGCCTTGGAGACCATGGCGATGTAGTCATGGACCAATCCATCGACGTCAAACTCGTGGAACTCAGCACCGATGCCGTCGGCGACGGCCTTGGCGGCATCTCTTGTTGTTTGCGTGCTGTTCCTAGTGGACTGATAAACGCAGGTCAACAGTCGCTGAACGATGCCAAAGTTATCAGTCGCTTCACCAAGTTGCGCGATGTATGCCAGTTTCGCGAGGAATCGCTCGCGGCCCAATTCAGCGACGCCGAATTCGACGAGCATCGCACACAACAACGAGACGGCGGCTGAATCTGCGCCGCCGCTAATTGAGACGACAAACCCTCGCGAGCGACTCTTCCTCAGGTAGTCGAATAGGCCCAGCGAAACGGCGCGAGTGAACTCTTCTTCTTTCAACTCCGCGCTCAGCTCCCACGGATGTGGTTTCGGACGCTCGACGATGTAACTTGCCTTGTGGAACTGAAACGCTGACCGAATAGCCTTATCATTCGGATCGCCCGCCAGCGGACGAAAGCTTCCGGTACGGGCTCGACCCATGCGGATTTCATCGATATCCAACGTCGCCACAGTGATTGCGGAATCCGCGTAGCTGAACCGCGGGCCCGACGCCAGCAAACGGCCAGCCTGAGCAATCAATGCTCCGCCATCGTAGATGGCTCGACCCGATTCGTTGCCCACCAGATTCGAATAGACATACCCGACACTGAACGCTCGCGAGCCCTCCAGCACGAACCGCTGACGGATGCCGTGCTTTCCAAACGCGAAATGGCTGGCACTGGGATTCAGGATGATATCGACGCCACGTTCGGCCAGATCGGCTCCGGGTCGATTCGCCACCCAGGCATCTTCGCAGATCTCGAATCCCAATCGGACATCGCCGACTTCGAATAGCAGGTCGCCAAACGGCATTGTCTGACCAGCGATCTCGACCTGCTCACGAGTGCCATTCGGCCAGCGTTTGAACCAGCGCGGTTCGTAATGGATTCCTTCGCCCGCCAGGTGTTGCTTGGCGACAAACCCCAGTAGCTTTCCGTTGACAGCCAAAGCGGCCGTGTTGAACAAGGCGCCTCGGTGCAGGAACGGCAGCCCGAACGAGACGGCCATGCCGGTCGTCTCGGGCAGTAGTTCCAGCAGGAGCTTCTGTGCCATCGCCTGAGTGCCGTTCGACAGGAACGCGTCTTCGCAGCCATAGCCGGTGATGCACAATTCCGGCAGACAAAGGATGCTGACCTGCTGTCGTCGCGCCTCGTGAATGGCCTCGACAATTGCGGTTCGGTTCGCTTCCCATGCCAGCGGCGTCGTGTTGAGCACCGCGGCCGCTACCTTGATCAATCGCATGCAGCGTCCTTAATGTCGTTCTTCTGGCGGCGACCATCTCCGCTCGGTTAGACGATTCTATACAACCGCGGGACAGACGACACGCGACGGACGATTGTAGTTCAGTCAGCGATGGTAGACGCAGCAGTCATTTCAGTCGAATCTCAGCTTCAGGACTTCGGCTTCCCACTTCTGCTTGAACTCGTCCAGATCTCGTTTGCCGAGGACTGACTTGAGCGACTCGATCCCAGACGGATCGGTCGCCACGTTCTTGCGAAACGTCCGGTAGAACTTCTGCAGCAGATCGCGCTCCTGCAGGTAGTGGCATAGGTAACGGGCCTGCGAATAATTCGTCCCTTTATCCTTGTCATAGAACTCGCGAGTCGTCGTCTGACAGAGCGTTTCAAACGGCGGGACATCCCCTTTGCGAATTGCTGATTGTAAGCCGCGCAGCCGCCAGTTCGTCTGCCCGATGATGCGACCATCCCGTTCGGCCGATTGCTCGTAGAGCGACGCCAGACCTTCGTTGAACCACGACGGACACTCGGGAAAGTTCGACGCCATGAACGGATGTACGATCTCATGCACCAGCGTTCCGCCGCCGGTGGCGATGTTCATGTACAGCGCGTTGTGACTGGACGAATAAAACCCGTACGGCGTCGTGGGCTTCTTCCCATACAGAGTCGCGGTGTGTTCTTCGTAGCTGTTCGCATCCTGAAACAGCCAGATGTCGATGATTTCGGTCGGATCATCAGAGAAGTATTCTCGTTTCAAATGATCCACGGCCCACTTGACGGTTTGTTGTGATCGCCGCTTGACGGTGTCGACAGGTTCATCACCGATGACGACAAACGGTGGCTGGATCACGATGGAAAAGCCGTCGTTCGGCAATCGTTTCTTCAACTCTTCAATGTGACGTTGATAGTCGGCTTTTGTAAAGATTTTGGCTGGTGTGGGTGCTGCAATTGGCGATGCAGGTCTGTCCGCAGCGCACACTGGAGATCCCAGACAGATGGCAATCAGCGAAAGGGACGTTGCCAGCGCGTAGCCGAAACAGCATTGCCGCATGTTCATCGCGAGTCCTTTTGCGACGCCAGGAGTGTTCTGACCGTTCGCCAGTTCTACCACTTATTCGAGAGCTTGCACCAGCTTTTCTGACGTTGAGTTTGTGTAGCATCAAATAAAAACCGCTCATGCGGACAGGATTGGTCCACATGAGCGGTCAGCAGATTTTAGGCTTAGATCAGCCAGCGATCTCTAGCTTCGTGGGGCACCAATATACTTGGCATCACCAAACCCAAGAATTGGGAAGAAGATGAACCAAAGGAACGCCAATCCAATTCCAAAGACTTCACTCTTTCCGAACGCTTTCGCAAAGGCGATGCAGACCAGGATCGCGACGATGATATTCACGCAGGGGATGAACAGCAGAAGGATCCACCAGATTGGCTTGCCAGCAATCTCAAGTCCCACGATCATGTTATAGATCGGTACGATGGCTGCCCAACCTGGCTTGCCAGCTTTCTCAAAAGTCTTCCAGACTCCCGCAATCGCGAAAATAATGAAGGCTAGGTATAGCACGAGGAAAATCATGGCCCCAATGCCGCCAGCCGCATTGTTACCGTCGTCCTGAGCCAGCAGCAAAGCTGTGTTCATCATCTAAATGCCCTTGTTTAGACTAGGATGGTTGAAATCAATCGCCGCGAATGCGGCCGAAGCGTGATAACAAATCAATATTTGAATCACAATGCTGTTCGCCTGCATTTGCAATCGGCCTCAGGTTTTACCGTAAATGCCCCCAAAGAAGAGAGCAGCCCGACCGTAAAGTCGGGCTGCTCGATCTAGCTTCTCATTCCGGCTGGACGGCGGACTACTCGGCAAATGCGGAGTCGAACGCTCGGCCTGACGGGGCGAAGTCGATGTTCTTGACGTACTGGCAGGATTCGCGAGCTCCATGTTCGCGATCCATCCCGCTGTCTTCCCACTCGACCGACAACGGGCCGGTGTACTTGGCGGCGTTCAACGCGCGGATGACTTCTTCGAAGTTCACGCCGCCACGCCCCATGCTGCGGAAATCCCAACCGCGTCGTGGATCACCGAACGACAAGTGGCTGGCGAGAATCCCCGAGCGACCGTTCAACGTGACCTTTGCATCTTTCATATGAACGTGATAGATGCGGTTCGGGAAGTACCGGATGAACTCGGCCGGGCAGATCCCTTGCCAGATCAGGTGGCTAGGATCGAAGTTAAAGCCGAATTCTTCGCGTCCACCCAAGGCCGCGACCGCACGTTCGGCGGAGTAAATGTCGAACGCGATTTCCGTGGGATGAACTTCCAGAGCGAACTTAACTCCGCATTCCTGAAAGACATCCAGAATTGGATTCCAACGCTCGGCCAGCAGTTTGAAGCCGTCGTCGTACATCGACTTTGGCGTCGGCGGAAAATCGTAAATCAGGTGCCACACACTGGAACCGGTGAAACCGTTGACGATTCCCACACCCAGCTTCTGAGCCGCACGAGCGGTGTTTTTCATCTCTTCAATCGCGCGCTGGTTCACGCCGTCAGGCTTGCCGTCGCCCCACACCGCTGGCGGCAGAATGCTCTTGTGCCGAGCGTCGATATTGTCCAGCACCGCTTGCCCCACCAAGTGATTGCTGATCGCAAACACTTGCAGGTCATACTTTTCCAGCAGTTCCCGCTTGCGAGCACAATAGGTGTCGTCGGACAGGGCCTTGTCGACTTCGAAATGGTCACCCCAGCAGGCGAGTTCCAGACCGTCGTAGCCGAAGTCCTTGGCTTTCTTGCACAGTTCTTCCAGCTTCAGATCGGCCCATTGGCCTGTGAACAAGGTAACCGGACGCCCCATAGCGCAAACCCTTTAATCAAGTTGTGACTCACGGAAACTGCCGCAAAAACGCGGGGTAGAATGTCCGCACAGTAGACTCCCGTCAATTGTTAATTGTCAACCAACGAAATGCCTGAGAGAGGAGCCGCGGGGGATGTTGAGCGGTCTCCACCGACTTTGAGGCCTATTGACACGGATCAGCCTCTGCAGATGCATTGCGGCGCACCATGCGATTGTCGCTATTCACGTGCACCACACGCGGGTGGTGAGAACCGAGTTCGATCTCTTCAAACTGAGCATAACTGCAAATAATGATTAGATGGCCGGGCGAAACCAGATGGGCCGCGGCACCGTTGATGCAGATCGTCCCGCTCCCAGCTGGGCCGGGAATCGCGTACGTCGTCAGTCGATTTCCATTGTCGACGTTGTAGATCTGCACCTGCTCATGCTCGACGATATCTGCCGCACGCATCAGATCCGTGTCGATCGTGACACTTCCTTCATAGTGCAGTTGAGCGTCAGTGACAGTGGCCCGATGGATTTTTGATTTCAGCAGAATTCGTTGCATCGACAGATACTTCATTCAAAAACACGTTCAACCGGGCCGGACACAAAGTGAATCCCTCGCGATATTTCGCGAAACTTCATTCTGACCGATTATACGCAGACCGCCAAGGGGAGAGGCGAGATTGCCGAACTCCTCTTTCGATTTGCAAATCGAAGTCGGTCGACACCATTGACAGCGGCGGTGCACACGAACGATATCGCATCCAATCTCGCGTTTTTCAATTGGCGTTTTGAAACTCGCGATCTGCCGAGAGCTCGTACACGCCAAGGACTTCGCTACCGATATGTTCGAATTCGTGCGGCGTTTTCCCGCTGAAAATTCCATCCGAGTTGCTGTGCTCGATTTTGATGGCACGCTGAGCCTGATCCGATCGGGATGGGTCGAAATCATGGTCGACCTGATGATAAATGTCTTGCGGCCGTTGCCGGGATCAACCGAGTCCGATGCCGAATTGGCGGCGTACATCACCGAGTTCGTGCTGAACCTGAACGGGCGTCCCACGATTTACCAGATGGATGTTCTGGTACACGAAGCCCGGTTGCGTGGCGGGCATCCCGATTCGGCTGCCGCTTATACTCAGCAGTTTCTCGATCGGCTGTACGCCAAGTCGAAAGCACGGATACGCGCCTTGGCCGCCGGAAAGATCACTACTGACGATCTACTGGTGCCGGGTTCGCGAGCGATGTTGACGGATCTCGCCGAACGAGGCGTCGAGTTGACGCTGGCCAGCGGGACCGCCGTGATCAATGTGAAGCACGAGGCGGAATTGCTGGAAATCGACCATTTCTTCGAGGGCCGCATCTACGGCCCCGGCGATGATCCGCGGCTCTATTCCAAGCTCAGCATCATGCAGCAGACATTACATGCAGCGGGGCATGATGGAACCGCGCTGCTTGGATTTGGGGACGGATTCGTCGAGATCGAAAACGTCAAACAACTGGGTGGAATTGCCATCGGCTGCGCAACCGATGAAGAACACCGCAGCGGGCGAGTAGAAGACTGGAAGCGAACTCGCCTGATTCAGGCGGGGGCCGACGTGATTATTCCCGACTACCAGCACTGGCCGACTTTGGCTGAACAGCTCTTCACACACTGACCACGTCTGGCGAAAGCGGTTCGCCAACAGTACGCTGAAGAGGATGTCTCGAATATCATCGTTGTCATGGCAGAAGAATCGGCCAGTCATCAGACTGATGAAGGAAACCGCTATGAATATGAAGAAGTTGATCGGTCTGACGCTCGTGATCGTCGCCTTGGGTTGTGGGGACCAGACGAAGAAATCGCCGAACAGCATTATTGGCAAGACGACTCAGGACATCGGCGAATACGACGCGAAAAAGGGGGCTGAGGTCAGCGATTCCAAGATTCGAGCCTCTGATCCGATTACGGCACCGATGATGGCTTATGGGCCGATGCTCGAGCAGATTTCCAAGAGCCAAATCGCGGCGGCGGTCAATTTCTTCGAAGCGAACGAAGGACGCTACCCTGCGGACCTCGATGAGTTCATGGAAAAGATCATCAAGCCCAATGGCATCAAGCTGCCAGTTTTGCCAGGTGGCAAGAAGTACCAGTACGATGTCGAAAACCACAAGTTGGTTGTCATCGACGCACCAGACGCGGCAAAACCCTGATTCGATCTGTCAGGACCAGAGTAGACGGCTCACTCCGTGAGCCGCGTTCGGCATTCGGAGAATGCCGTCGACTTTGGTTCGGTCTTCATTCCAGGGGATCCCTTAGTGGTGAAACTGTCGCGGATTGGTCAGATTGCGGTCAATGTGCGGAACGCACAGCGTGCCATCGCGTTTTACCGAGACACCCTCGGCATGGAGTTTCTGTTTGAAGTGCCGGGAATGGGGTTCTTCAATTGCGATGGTATCCGTCTGATGCTGTCGGAGGTGGAATCGGCCGACTTCAACTATCCTGCATCGATCATCTATTACGGTGTCGAAGATATTCACGCTACCTATGAAACGCTGTCTCAAGGGGGTGTCGTCTTCACGTCGCCACCGCGAAAGATTGCCAGCGTTGCCGAACATGATCTGTGGATGGCTTTCTTCAAAGATCCAGACGACAACGTCCTGGGCCTGATGAGTGAAATCCTGCGGCCCGAATAGTAGCCTTCTCGCTCCGTCGAGAAGTAGGCCAACTGCAATTCCGCGATCGCTTCTGAATCGGAACGGAATGGCGATCACGGCGTCGCGTTGATCGGCTTACTTCTCGCGGAGCGAGAAGGCTACTATGAGCCGCGGACTTTGATCTCACCGTGATCTGCGTCAGAATAACAGCGTGTCCTGCAGGTCTACCGATCCGCTCAAGGTTCCGCGCGATGAACGACGATCTGGCCACGCTCAAGATGCGGTTCGAGCCCCAAGAGGGTCGGGTTCTCAAGCTGAGTCGGCAACTAAACGCCGTTCGCTTCACCTCTTGCGGTCGCTTTCTGCTGGCGGCAGGACACGACGGCCTGATTCATCGCTTTGATGCAACGAACGCAGAGCTGCCGGAATTGGCACCGTTGGCTGGCCACAACGGTTGGGTCCAGCGCCTGTCTATCCCGGCAACACGCGCTGACACGCCCGCCGGTGACGTTGTCTTCTCGGTCGACTCCTGGGGACAGCTACGTTGCAGTTCATTCATCGATGAAACAGCCGCGCCGCGCTGGGCACATCCGAACGCTCACGATAGCTGGATCCTGGATCTGGCGCTCAGTCCCAGCGGCAAGCTGGTCGCAAGCTGCGGGATCGATCGCGTCATCCGCGTCTGGTCGACGGCGGACGGAACGAAGTTGCATGAGTTCACCAATCCTGAATGGGAAGTGTTCAGCGTCCTGTTTGCACCCGACGAAGCCAGCATCGTGGCCGGGGATCTTTCGGGAGTGGTCCGCCAGTGGGACCTGGCCACCGGCAAAGTGACACGCGAGTTGAGTGCCACCAGTCTGCACAAGACGGATCGACTGCAAGAGGTAGGCGGCGTTCGGCGCATGGCGTTCAGTCTCGATGGAAAACGCCTGCTCTGCGCCGGCACCAAGCCCAAAGGGGGCGGCAATGTCCAAGGGATCCCCGCCATCGTGATCTTCGACTGGGACGCCGGGATGGTTTCGAAGGAGATGGAACTCGGCAAAGAGGGAGATGTCTATGTCACAGACATGATGTT
Organism: Schlesneria sp.; assembly: GCA_028291515.1. Taxonomy (GTDB): domain Bacteria; phylum Planctomycetota; class Planctomycetia; order Planctomycetales; family Planctomycetaceae; genus Schlesneria. The sequence goes on along the minus strand of JAQGHU010000091.1, from coordinate 774 downwards.
CCACCCCGACGCGTTTTTGATGGTCACGATCAGTGGCAATCCGGGGGTCGGCAAACTGCTGTTCCAACGCCTCGAAGACGAAGCCCCCTTCTTCGAGACAACAAAGATGCCCAACTGCCACTCGGTCGCGCTTCACCCCGATCGTCAACAGTTGGCGGTCGTTGCGACTAACGGAGGTAGCAACGGCAACGGTCGCAGCCTCGACAAGGATGGCAAGTATCCAGGCAACTTTTCGCCGATCCATCTTTGGAAGCTGTCAGCGGGCATAAGTTCTTAGCATGGAATAAAGGAGAATAGTTTTGAAACACAGAGGCACAGAGGTAACAGCGAAAAGACTATTCAATCCGGTTCAAATTGTTGGCCCGCAACTAAACAGAATGCTTTCAGGATCTAGCGACAATTGGTTTCATCCTCGACGTCTTCTCTGTTTCCTCTGTGCCTCTGTGTTTCAAAACTCTTGATTCGCTTCTCCCTTCTGCCTCGATTGACTCGCCATGCAAATTAATGAAGTGACATCCGCGATTATCGGGGCAGCGATCGAGATTCATCGGCAATTGGGTCCAGGATTGCTTGAGTCCGCTTATCGCGCTTGCCTAGCATACGAATTGAGAAAACGAGGGCTGGAGGTGGAAGAGGAGCGGCCAGTTCCCGTTGTGTATGACAACTTAAAGCTGGACTGTGGCTATCGTCTTGACCTCCTTGTCAATCAAACGGTCATTGTCGAGCTCAAAGCAAAGTCTGCCATTCACCCAGTGGACAAAGCACAGGCACTAA
>JAQGHU010000088.1 GCA_028291515.1 Schlesneria sp. | reverse complement strand
TTGAGAAGCCCAAAGGCCTGAAGGGCCGCCACAATCGTCAAGAATCGGTCGCACGTCGTGTTCTTCGTGGATCACAGGTCACCGCGACGAGGCTTGTTTCGCCCTGACAGGGCTGAGGAACTCTGATTATTCCTGACCCAGGGCGACGTTGCGGGGCCTTGCCCCTTCACTCTGCCCTGGGCTGGTTTATTGCGGCCTTTCAGGCCTTTTCGCACACGACGCAAGATGCACTTTCAGGGCCGATGACTCTTGGGATACTGCCAAGTGCAGTATCCCCACGTCATCTTCGCATCAACAAAATCGTTACCCGCGTTGAGTGCAGGACGTGCCAAACGCTGCAGAATCGCTTAGCCCCTTTAGTCATCACTGGCGACAGCTTGCTGCAACCCAGGAACCTTCGTGTTCGTCAGCGCCGGTTGCAGCACGTCGTGACTGAGAATCAGCGACGGCCCAACGAAGTACGTATGGAAGTCGGCAACGACAAGGTTGTAAACCGACGCAGGTTCCGGCTGGCTTTCGAGTGCTTTCAGCCGCGATGTGCCGGTGACCGTGTGCACAGGGACTCCGGCGGTCAGTTCGGAAGCTTTCACCCAGCCTTTTCCGCTGACCCAGAAATGATGCCCGTTACTTGCGACAATGGATTCGCCTTCGATTAATAGCTTCTTGACAGGTGCCGCAGGCCGCTCTGTGGTATGGAGCACGGGCTTGTACGCCAGTTCGCCGGTTTCGACATCTTTCGAGAGCACTCGGTCGCCAACTTCGATCGTTTCAACAGCAATCAGGCCTCTGTCAGTCTGGATAGGCGTACCAGCTACGAGGCAACTGCAGCGTCGCAGGTAAACCACGATGTCGAATGGCAATGGCACCTGCTTGTGAACCACTTCGCACTTCTTCGGCACAGGAACCGTTCCCGTATAGAGGTGCCACCAAGCCCACCAAAACCTTGGATCTGAAGTCTGCTCCTGGCCACACAACGACGAAAGAATCGATGCGGCACGCGCATTATAGTCCTCGGCAAATTCATTCTCTTCATCGACCCGTTGGTGAACATCGTGGTCGATCGCCGAGACATCGCGGAGCAGATCGTTCGAGAATCGTTTATCCGTTGGTAGAATCACTGGCCCCCCTCGCATTATGGGGATGACGGAAACGTGAGCGACGACCGGCACCAGGCTGAGATCAATGGCGAGGTAACGATCCGCTTCCTCACGGAAGATCAGACGCGGGCTGATTGGATTGTTGTTGTGCTTCGTAACAAGGAACGGACTGCGCATGGCGGCTAGCAAGGTTGGGACGAAGTCTTCCAACCTGCGGCCCCGCAATGCCTCGGTTGCTGAATCTCGAACGCTGGCCCAATCCGACTGGACAGCGATCGTGGCGAGGGCTTGCGACGATTCAAAACTGTCGATCTCTTTCAACTGATCGCACACCGCCAATGCCAGGGGTCTCGATATAGAAGAGGCAGCCAACATCGCCGGAATCGCAGCCACTTCGTGGATCGCGTTTAGCTTCTCCTTCGCTTGCTGTTGCGGCTTGGGGGCCGCGTCCCAGTCTCGAGCAATTCGCTCCAGCTTCGGAGCCCATTCTTTCAGGCTCGCTTGCAGCTGCCGAACCTGCGTCTGAGCGGATGCGTACTCTGCACTCGATACCCACTGACCGCCTAAGGGTCGATATCCCATTCGCCGGTAGATCGGGGTCCGATCGATCTCGGGGTCGGAAAGTGTCAGCATCTCGGACAAATGAGCCCGTTCCTGGTCAACCAACTTCTGACTGCGGCACCAGTTCGCCAGCTTCAATTGTCCCTCGGCCGTCTTGGGAGCGGCATTGCGTTGTCGGCGGTAGTCGACCAGATTTGAGGGGCTACTGTCACCCGCCAATTGCTCGGCAGGCTGCCACTTCCCACCAGCCTTCAAATATCCCGCTTGCCAGTGGACTAAATCGGAAGTTGATGCGGATTCCAACTGGGGGCTCAGCAAGCCCCTCCGATCAAGATTCGTCGCGCCCTCCTGAAACTCAGCGAGCAAAACTTGCTGAACCTTCGACGCGTCCGATCCAGAGCCTCGTGGCGTTTCGGCGGTCGCCGTCAATGCCCGGCTTGAATCGAGAAGTACAACAGCCAATGCGAATTTGGGCAGGTATTTCATGACACGACCCCCAAACAGGATTTTGGCCCGCAACTGATCCGAGTTGTCCGGCAGCTTGAATGCCCACGAAGATAGAGTACAAAACTCCGATTGTTTTCACGAATTTTGCTAACGCAAATCAACTGGCGACCGAGATTTCCACAGCTTTTTCTCAAAAAACACAACTTTCAATTCCCCCAATTCCGTCGTCCAGACTCCTCGAACTGGATCGCGTCTCCTCAAGCTCTGCGCCAATCTTAAAGCATTATCCGCGTAGACTTTCCGATTGTTACCCCCGCATTGTCGGCTCCGCGAAACGGAGTCTCTGCGAGAAACTATTGATCAACTTTTGGACAAAGTTAGGGTCGGTTTGCAGCGACTAATTCCGGCGTGTTTCGATCTTTCCACGCGCGTTGCGACTTCGCCGCGAGGACTTGTTGCGCCTTGGCATCAATTTGATGCTAGGTTTCGATTACTCTGTAGACGGTCGGGCCGCAATCGGCTTTCCCTGCTCGGAAACTGATTGCACCGTTTGCAACGCATCATTCGAGGAGCATCTTAAGTGACAACATATTTGGTGACGGGTGGCGCAGGTTTTATCGGGTCGCACCTGGCAACGCGGCTGGTTCAAGATGGCCATACGGTGCGAGTTTTCGACAACCTCTCGACCGGATCACTGGCCAATCTGGACCACATCCGATCGGATGTCGACTTCCGCGAAGGCGACCTATGCGACTTGGCTGCCGTCGAATCGGCCGTTGCAGGTGTGGATGTCGTCTTCCACCAGGGCGCGCTAGCGTCGGTTCCTCGTAGTGTCGACAAGCCGCTGGACTCGCACGCGGCCTGTGCCACCGGGACGATCAATATCCTGGATGCCAGCCGTCGATCCGGTGTCAGGCGCGTTGTCTACGCCGCTTCGAGCAGCGCCTATGGCAACCAGAAGACAATGCCCAAGCACGAAGGCCAAGTCCCGGAAGTGCTGTCTCCCTACGCCGCGGCCAAGCTCGCAGGGGAACTCTACTGCGAGGCGTTTGCTTCCACATACGGTCTGGAAACAGTTCGCCTGCGCTATTTCAACGTGTTCGGCCCGCGACAGGATCCTAACAGCCAATATTCAGCAGTGATCCCGCGATTCATCGCGGCATTGTTGAAGGGCGACCAGCCGACGATCTACGGCGATGGCAGCCAGTCACGCGACTTTACGTATATTGACAACGTCGTCGAGGCGAACATGCTGGCGGCATCAGCTCCTGGTGTGAGTGGTCGCGTGTACAACGCCGCTTGCGGGGACTCGCTAGACCTCGTCACCTTGTTGCGATTGATCTGTGATTCGCTCAACGTTCCGTTCGCACCTTATTTCGCTCCATCACGCGTCGGTGACATTCAACATTCATGGGCAGACATTTCGGCCGCAGTGCGGGATTTGGGCTACGGCGTCAAGGTCTCCGCTCGAGAAGGACTTGATCGCACCGTCGCCTGGTACGTCGATCAGCATCAGCGTCAGGCGAGTAATGCCAAGGTGGCACAGTCAGCTCCCACCACAAAATGATTTGAGACAAGCAACTGCTGCAATACATGCGGCAAGCTGCCCTGCACTAGCGGCAACGCAAATCCATCGAGAGATCATCCGGTGAAGCAAGAATTCGAATTCCACGCTGATTCCCTTCCGGGGCACATCAATCCCGATGATGAGGCTCAGCGTTTGCCAATCAACTACATCCAACTGGCGATTAACAATCGCTGGTGGCTGCTTTGTGGATTGGCAGTGGGAATCGTGTTGGGCCATCTGGCCTACACCAAAGCTGGTCCTGAATATGAAGCGGTGGCTCAGATCCTCGTATCGCGAAAGTACATGCCGCCTGTTCGCGAGAGCGAACGCATGCTGCAGGATACCGGCAAGCCAAGCGAACACATTCCATTGATCGTCAGCCCGATGATCGCGGAAAAAGCGATTCGAATCGGCAACTTGAAAGACCTGCCAACGTTTCGCGGTCAGTCCGATCTGGTGGAAGCAGTTCTCGACGGACTCAAGGTGAAACGCATCTCTGGTCAGGATCGGTCACACTTCAGCGTGCTCGAAGTGCGCTACCCAAGCCGCGTCCCCGCCGACGCTCGTCAAGTCGTCAAGGCGGTGATCGAAGCCTACGACGAATATCTGATCGAAGAAAGCCGCAAGCATTCGTCCGAAGTGTTGACGTTGGCTAAGAAGACGACGTCAGACTTGCAGGAGAAAATTCAACTGAAACAGTCTGAATACAATGACTTCCTGCAGACCGTCCCTGAAGAATTTCGCTCGAACGTGGGCCCCAAAGCACAGAATGCCCCGACCACAAACATCTCGCCTGAAGATGTCATTCACACTTTAGGCGAAGAACGCAATCGCAACCGCATCCGGCAGACAGAGCTTCGCTCGCGCCAGAAAAGCCTTGAAAACGCCATCGCGGCTGGCGATCCACGGGATGCCATCGAGCAAGAGATTCGCCGCTTTATGAATGCCGATGGCCGTACGGAACGAAACTCACGCAGCACCGAAATCAGCATCTATCAGTCCCAACTGCTCCCCCTGTTGCTGCGAGAACAGGATCTGGCACGCAGCTTCGGCAGAGATCATCCCGATCTGATTTCCGCACGCGAGAGCATCACCAAGATCGTCGAGACGTTTCAGAAACTTGGTGTTCAGCTACCCGAAGGCGTGGAACTTCCAGCGGCCCAACGGCCAAAAGCGATCGACTATGTCGGTATCTACATGGACTCGCTGCGTCGTCAGATTCAGGAAGTGGAGCTGAAAGAGCAGGAACTCGACGCGATGATCAAATCGGAAGGAATCCGATCACACAACTTTGCCAGCTTTCGAGCCACCGATCAGAGTTTGAATTCGGAATTGATCCAGCTCAAAGAACTCTGGAAAAAGCGGCTGGATCGTGAGGGCGAGGTCACCGTCGAAAAGGATACGAATGGATACTCACTGAAGACGTTAGCGCCAGTGAAAGACGCCCTGGTCTTGAAGAGGCTGATGAAGTTCTACTTCGGAGGCTCTGTCTTCGGGATGTTCGTGGTGGCGATTGTTTGTCTGCTGCGAGAGCTGAAGGATCTGACGTTGAAGGACGTTCGCGATGTCCGAACGACCCTTCGCCAACCCGTGCTGGGAAGCGTCGTCGCATTCGAGACTCCGACGGATAACAACGGTGCCGGGCCTCACCCTGCCCTACGATACCTGGTCGCATCGCACTCGGTTGAAGCGGAAGATTATCGATCGATTCGAACAGCGTTCCTCGTGACCGCCGAGCAACATGCCGCTCGCACGATCCTGATCAGCAGCGCCGAACCGGGTGATGGAAAGACAACTCTGGTCTGCAACCTGGCCATTGCACTCGCTCAATCAGGTAAGAAGATTCTCTTGATCGATGGCGACTTGCGTCGACCTAACGTTCATAACTTGTTCCGATTGGCTCCGGGGATTGGTTTTACGGAAGTCCTGTCTGGAGAAATCGACGCACTCAACGCCATTCGCACTACGATTATCAATGGTCTAAGTGTGATGACTGCAGGGCATGTTCCGGCCAATCCAGCGGAGCTCCTTTCGTCGCCGCGGTTGCATAAAGCCATCCGCGACGTTCGAGACGAGTACGACTTCGTGTTCATCGATGCTCCCCCATTGCTGGCAGTCAGCGATCCATGCATTCTGGCTCAACATACGGACGGCATGCTGATCGTCAGTCGCATCAACAAGAACACCCGTGCGGCAGCGATTCGAGTTCGCGAAATCATCCAAGACCAAAGACTCCGAGTCTTGGGGGCAATAGCCAATGGTGCGATCGCAGGGCCAAATCGCGGCTACAACTATGGTGAGTATTTGTCTGCCAATCAGGCCGCGAACAAGGTCATCACCGCTGACCGTAGCAGCGAACTGGTAAGTTAATGACTGGCCGCGAAGCCCCTAGGCGGCCCGACCTTTCCCGACGAGTGGAATCGATATCAGAGGCACAATGCGGTCGATGGTCTTCACCGTCGCGCCTTGTTGTTCCGCGACAAACTCACGAGCCGTCCGGCCCAGCTGTTTCGCAAGGCCGGGATTTTCGAGCAACTCTTTGAGTGCACTTGTCAGTTCGTCGGCATTTCGAACGACCTTGGCGGCATCGCGCGACAACAACGCTTTCGTGATGTCCTTGAAGTTCCAAGTATTGGGGCCAAACAAGACGGCCGCGCCATACCCGGCGGGTTCCAACATGTTCTGACCGCCTCGATTCGTCAAGCTTCCACCAACGAAAGCGATATCGGCTAAGCCCCAACAGGCGGCTAGCTCGCCTAACGTGTCCAACAAGATCACGGGACGTGACGAAGTATCGCTTGCTGAAGATACACCAGTGTGTTCACTTCGTCGAAGCAACGGGACGCCGCGTTGATGGACTAGTTCGGCAACATCGTCGAATCGCTCCTTATGTCGCGGGACTAGGATCAGTCGTAGCTTTGGGAAATCAGTTCGCAATGATCGCCATGCGTCAAGCGCATACATTTCTTCGGGTGATTGAGTGCTACCAGCGATAAAGACTTGCTCGTCAGGTTGGATTCCAAAGGCACGCCGTAAGTCCATGGTCTTCGCGGAAGACCGGTCGGACTCGGCTCGATCAAACTTGATGTTGCCAGTCACGACCACGCGATCGGCCGGCGCGCCAAGAGCGATCAAACGCTGACCGTAGGCTTCATTCTGAACAGCTAGAACATCAAAGCATTCCAAGACTCGCCGCAGGAGCGGTTTGATCTTTGAATAGCCGCGAAAGCTTTTCTCTCCGATCCGCCCATTAATCAGAGCCAATGGAATCGCTCGTTTCTGGCACTGAAAGATAAAATTCGGCCACAGTTCCAATTCGACGAGCACAACGAGATCGGGGTGAATGGCTTTCAGGGCCTGCGAGACCGCCCAAGTAAAATCCAATGGGAAATAGGCAATCGTGTGCTGTGGGTATTTTGTGCGAGCGACTTCGTAACCTGTATCCGTCGTCGTGGTGATGAAGAGTTCTGCAGCAGGGAATCTCGACGCGGTCTCGTCGAGAACCTTCTGTAGTTGCAAGACCTCGCCCACGCTGACGGCATGAAACCAGATGCACTGTCGATCGGGTTGCTGACGGACAAGTTGTCCAGTTAACTTTTCGCGCCAGCCGCCGCGGTACTTCCCGAATCTCAGGCGGCGATAGGCCAACACTGGAGCCACGGCCAGCAACAGCAAGGCGTAAACACAATTGAGAAACCAACCGACGATGAAGGGCATCCATTCCCTTTCGAAGCGATCACTGTTCGAGTGCTATCCGAGTCTACAGGCCAGCACCATGGCACTTCTTATACTTCTTACCACTTCCACAAGGACAGGGGTCGTTCCGGCCGACTCGATCGCCGAAGTTGCGAATCGGGTCGATCGGCTGAGCGTCTTGACCCGGCTGCATGCCGCTGCCGGCGAGGGCCGGATGATCGTCGGGAATGTCTTCGACAGGTGAGGCGTGATCTGTCGACGTGATCTGCCAGACCGACCCGGACGACTCCGGAACTTCAACTTCGATTCGGAAGACTGTTCCGGTCACTTGAGCGGCGATGCGGTCCCACATCTGTTCAAACGCCGCCATCCCTTCACGACGGTATTCCGTCTTGGGATCCTTCTGAGCGTATCCGACCAGGCCGATTCCAGACCGCAGATGGTCCATGAAGTACAGGTGGTCCTTCCACGACGTATCGAGCGTGTCCAGAATCACCGATCGCTCGGCCTGATAAAGTTCAGGGCGGTAGCAGCGTTCATAAGCCCAGCGAACGGCATGCTCCAACGTTTCGCGGTTCGTGTTCTGATACGCCCCTGGATCGAGTTCCGAGCGGAATTCTTGATTGGCCCATTCGATCAATTCGACAGCAGCGGCAGGATTTGTGATCGCTCCTGCGGCGGGTTGGCCAGCCGGAGCGGGATGGCCATTCGCAATCGGTCCCTGGCAGGCTTTGTCGAGACGATCGTCGAGTTGCTCGATAGTGCGCCCGCGGGCAAAGTATTCGGCGCTGAGGCCCATCAGGGCCTGAACGAGGTCAGCCCGTGATCGACCTTCGAACTGCTCGGGCGTGATTGGTGCCGAGAAACGTCGCGCAGCCCAGTTGGCCAAACCTTCGCGGTTGTATCGCTCGCCACCTCTGTCTTCGGCCATGAAGTGCGACAGCCCGACTGAGACGGGGTACTCCAAGTCGCGGTGCTTGTAGAGTGCCACAATCTTTTCTTTGATTGTGGCGGCAGCAGCTTCGGGCTCTTGGCCTTCAAAAGTGCCCGGGGCCAATTCGATGCCGTACTGCTGCTTCACCCAACCCGAGAGAGATTGACGTCCCCAATCATCGTGGAGGAAGACTTCGACCGGAGAGAAGTCGAATCGTTGAATCGATTCTTGAGCTCGGGCATAGAGTGCCGGATGGATCTCGTCCAAGCCAATCTTTTTCAATTCACGGTCATTGGTATTCAGGCCGAAGCGGCGATTCGCCCACATCGACATCGCCTGCCAATTGCGATCGCGATCATCTTCCACATCGCGTGGCAAGTTCTCTTCAATCTTCTCCTGGATCTGAATATCGGCCTGGCGATCGGCCGTGGATTTCAGATACTCGATCATCACATCGGGTTCCATCCCGCGGAGGTCCCGCAATTCCAGTTCGAGCTCGCACCGTGCTCGCGCCCATTCGACAATCGTATCCCATCGATAAGTCGGCTTCAGGAAGTGCTCGGTCCAGCGTACCAACTGCTTGTCGATCATTGTCATGATCAATGCTCGACAATCTGCCCCTTCGAGGACGGACTGACGGTACGTATAGACGCGTTTGCGCTGCTCATCCATCACTTCGTCGTATTCGAGCAGGTTCTTGCGCTGTTCGAAGTGCTTCTCTTCGACTTTCTTCTGCGAGTTCTCGATCTGACGAGTGACCATCTTGCTCTCGATGCGTTCACCCTCTTGCATCCCGAGCGCGGCCAGCCATTCCTTGACCCATTCGCCGCCGAACTTTCGCATCAGGTCATCTTCGAGCGACAAGAAGAAACGGCTGGACCCGTTATCCCCTTGACGACCGGCACGACCACGAAGCTGCAGGTCGATACGACGTGATTCGTGTCGTTCTGTTCCGACGACGTGCAAACCACCCGCTTCGGCGACCTTGCGACCCTCGTCGGCCATCCCTTCTCGAACGGCGATGGTTTTTGTGACTTCTTCCCATTCGTATTTGGGAACTTGCAGTCGCGATTCGTATTTCTGCTTCAGATCATCCCAAGCGAGGTATTCGGGATTGCCACCCAGGATAATGTCTGTTCCGCGACCTGCCATGTTGGTGGCAATGGTCACGGCATTCATGCGACCCGCCTGGGCGATGAACTCGGCTTCTCGCTCGTGATACTTGGCATTCAGGACGGAATGCTTGATCCCATTGCGAGTCAGCATGTGACTGACTTTTTCCGAGTTCTCGATGGAGACGGTTCCCACCAGCACGGGGCGTCCGGTTTCGTGGACTTCCTTGATCTCCTCGACGACCGCGCCCCATTTTTCTTTTTCGGTGCGGTAGATCGCGTCGGGGTGATTGATTCGTTTCAACGGACGATTGGTCGGAACCGAGACGACGTCCAGATTGTAGATCTTCACGAATTCCGAAGCTTCGGTCATGGCTGTCCCGGTCATGCCAGACAGCTTCTTGTAAAGCTTGAAGAAGTTCTGCAGCGTGACCGTGGCGAGTGTTTGAGTCTCTTCCTTGACCTTCACACCTTCCTTCGCTTCGACAGCCTGGTGCAAGCCATCGCTCCACTGGCGGCCTTCCATCATACGACCGGTGTGCGTGTCGATGATGATGATCTCACCATCACGGACGATGTAATCCACATCCTTCTTGTACAGGTGATGGGCTCGCAGCGAATTATCGAGCAGGTGCGGCCATTCCATATTTCCGGGGGTGTAGAAGCTTTCCACGCCGGCCAGTTCTTCGGCGTGACGGATCCCCGCTTCGGTCAGATGGCAGGTGTGTTCCTTTTCCTTCAGTTCGAAGTGAACATCGCGCTGCAACTGTCGAGCGAGCTTGTCAGCTACCGGGTACTTTGACACGTCGTCGTGAGCACGTCCCGAAATGATCAGCGGCGTTCTGGCTTCATCGATCAGGATGTTGTCGATTTCGTCGATGATCGCATACACCAACGGACCTTGAACCTGCTCCTCTTTGAAGCTTTTCATGTTGTCGCGCAGGTAATCGAAACCGAACTCATTGTTCGTTCCGTAGGTGATGTCACAAGCGTAGGCTTGGCGTTTCTCTTCTTGTCCTGTGTTGGACTGAATGGCACCAATGGTCAGACCCAGCCCCATGTGCAGCGGGCCCATCCATTCCATATCGCGTTGGGCCAGGTAATCGTTCACGGTGATGACGTGAACTGAACCGGCGACACCATTCAGGAAGGCCGGCAAAGAGGCGACCAGCGTCTTACCTTCCCCGGTCACCATTTCGGAAATCATGCCTTGGTGAAGGATGTAACCGCCCACCATCTGCACGTCATAGTGACGCATCTTCAGATAGCGTTTGCCGGATTCACGGACCGCGGCAAAGGCGTCAGGCAGCAGATCATCGAGTGTCTCGCCCGCAGCCAGTCGTCGACGCAGCTTCGAGGCCGTCTCACGCAATTCGGCGTCGGACAACTTTTCCAGGAGGGGTTCAAGCTGGTTGATTCGGTCCAGTGTTGAACCCGGCACGATTGACGAATTGCCCTGCTTGTCGCGGACATAGCCAATTTGGCGGACTCGTCGTTCATTCGAAGAACCGAAGATTCGGGTGATGAATCGCTCTGTCCCGCCCAGCACCACATTGAACGCGTCGCCAAACTTGTCGAGGATTTCCATTTTTCATCCGTTGAAATGACGCGGGGACGCGTCTTGCCAATCCCATCTTCCTGCGATCAATCCGTTCCCGAATGGTGCCAGCACCAATCCGTCTGCCGATCCGACAGTCTTCCGGATCGCTTGGTGTCCGGGAAGGCTGTCGCGCCCGAGGGTTCCGCAATCGGCCAATCTCGGACATTAACGACGTAACTTGCTCTCCGGCAAGTCTATTGGGGTTGCGAAAGCTGGTCAATGGCGGGGTAAAAGTCTGCCAAAAACGTCAATCAGGTCCGATTTAGGCAATCATCGTGCCGCTCGCGGTTTTGGCCAGCATCATTACAATCTGAGAAATGCCCGTGGACTCAAGTCGTCAGGCGACCAGACGCGGGCATTCGGTAACACTCGCCTTTATTGAAATGAACGAATAGATGAATGTCCCACTCGAAAACGTCTCCACTGCTTCACCCCACAAGACACAGGAAATCTCTGGCAAAGCGGTCGTGCTGGGAATGCTGGCCTTAGGGATCTGCGCCACGGCCACGCTATTCATCTATTTTGAGCTCCATACAGGCCCATTTCGGCCACTGCGCGAGGCGATTGGTAGGGAATTCAAGCATTCTCGGCCCAATGTCGAAGGGGGCCGCGTCCGCGGCCGGGGCCCTTGGATCCTGCGAATCTCAATGAGCGTTCCCTTCGACCCCTATCTCGAGGAAGCGCAGGCGGAACAGATCAACGAGCGCGTGCTGGAGATTGCCCAGAAGTTTGAAAACCTGCCGACCTTCGAGCAGATCCAGGTCAACTTGATTTACTTTGCCCCAGAAAAAGAAGCTGTGCGCCGGACGTTTGACTGGCCTCCCAAGCCGCCAGCGAAGAAGGCTGAGGGCGAAGGGCTGAGGGCCAAGTGACGGAAAGTTGGCAGCGCTGTCTTTCGGGGCGATTCTGTATGACACAACCCCGCGGTGATTGAATCCGACACTCCCAGGCGATGAACCACGGATGGCCCCTTTCTGATGGAGCGAATCAATGCACACGTTCTTCCACGGCTGGCGACGAAAGGCGGGGGTAGTCACGCTGGCGATGGCGTGCGTGCTGGTAATCAGTTGGGTGCGAAGCTGCATTCGAGACGAATCGGCATTTATCCGATTCGAAAGATTGGCGATCTTCTTTCACCACGAGAACGGCCGGTTTGTCGTTTGGCGAGATGTTATGATGAATGAGGGCTTGCCATTTGGCTGGGAAACAGGCGGCAAGATTGACGCCAGCCATGCATCAACCAAGACGAAGCCCAAATGGATTCTCAACTCTCATACTGCATCTGGCCAACATTGGGTATTAGCGACCCCGCTGCTCGTTCTTTCCGCTTACCTGATTCTCTGGAAGCCACGGAAGTAGGAGTGAGAGACTCCACTAAACAACAGAAAGGATAGGAGTGGCAGACATCGCTCTAAGTCTATTAAAGCTCGGCCTGCTGCTGCTCGCTTTTTTGTTGGTTCCAATTGTCTTGTTGCTCGCAACCCCATTCATCCTGCTGTGGCCACATCGCGGGCAGGAACGGCTTCGACATTCCATCGGGCGGAGATATTGTGCCGTGGCGAAATACACATGGTACGTCTCAGAGGCTCTTGGCGCACTGGCTGACTGATCGCGATTTGCATTTAATGGGCAAACGCGACCTGTTGGGAAAAGCCCCTCCCGGCTGCGTGACACAACCTCCGCTCCCGGCTGCGTGACACAACCCATTCTACTGAAATAGTGGTTGCAGATTTGCGGTTGGTTGTCAAAGGACTCACCGACTCGGCTAATCGTGCCGTGGGGTTTCTGGCGACTGGAATCAAAGCGGTGTCGAGCCACCGCGCCCCAAGGTCGCTGATGATCGGCGCCTAATTGTGAAAGAGCAATCCCGCCTGGCGGGCCACAGACTCAGGTTGTTGGCACATCGACTTTGCTCAATCTCTTGGCGCGATTGGCTAGGTCAGATAGCCCCCCTCTTGTGCCATAGAATCGGTGACTCGATCAATCCCCTATTTGATCTGTTTGGTGAATTTGTTCAAGATTTTTCAGTGACGAGAAAGGCAGAAAAGCGGGGACCCGAATCGGACAAATTTGCACGAATCTAAGAGTGATCAAAGCCGTGGGGCCGCTGCGAAGAAGAGCTAGGGGGCTTATGCCGCCCCGCTCGGAAAGCGTTAAGAGAACGAACTTCCGGGAGCTTGATGGGTGCGAGACATATTTATCGCGATGACACTCATCCGTCCGCGTATTTATGTAGCGCGGCTCACTTGGGATCGCGTCGAAAGAGATCAGCCACTGCGTTCGATTTGATTCAAGAACGAAAAGTCGGGTGCGGCTTCCTCGGCTGGTTTCATTTCGACGATCTGAGAACGAAATTCGGGGTGCAAGTTGAACAGGCGCATGATCCCTCTCGAGGAATCGATGGCTTTACTTGGAACCGGGCGGCCGGCGAACTCGGCAATTGTCCAACCGATGGCGATCGCGGATGCACCGCATACGATCCACAGCTCGGCTTCGGCGGAGAGTTGAAAAAGTATGGCTGCTGGAACTAGAAAGGCGATTGAGGTTGCGATCAGCCCTCGGATTATCTTATTGACGAGTGCCACGTGGCAACATCGAACACATCGAGGGATTTCAAAGTTCGTCCCCTGGGCCACGTCCACATTGATTGCGGACCTAGAATCCGGCGCCTTCAGGCACAGGCAACATATGTTCGGAAACGCGTGCCTCCCTAAGAAGAAATCAAAAGAACCAGCAGGAGCGTCGCTAGCATTCATCTTTGCATCTGGCCGTGCAAGGACCAGCTCTTTGTGCTCATCCATCAAGAGCGCTGGGGGAGTTCCCACCGGGACGCTAGGTGCTTGCGGGTACAGACGGTTGGGTTGAAGTTGCCGTTTGAATCGTGCTTGCAACAGTAGCAACGCAAGCGCGGAGAGAATTCCTACCGACCAGCCCCCGCCGATGATGTACGGGATCGTCGTGCGATCTGCCGCAGGAGTACCGTATACCACCAAAGCCCAAATCAGAGCGCCGGCGCAACCAACGACCGCCAGGCTGATCGCAAGAATGTCCAAGTAGCGGAAGCGAGCATTGCGATACCGTTGAATCAGATCGTCATTGATCCAATTGCATGTCGGGCAAGGGACAAGTTCGGCGTCATGACTCAGGCGTTTATTGGCTTCAGTCTTTGCTTGTCTGCCAGCGGAAAGACCGGCAGAAAAGCCGAAGTGGGCGACATTGACCCCAGCGCCGAATCGCGTCATTTCGTAGTAGTAATCGCAACCGCACTTCTCGCAAGTGACGGGCACGATCTTACTCTGAACCGTGGCGGCGAGCGTCGTGACATTGAAATAGAGCGTCATGGTAATCAATCAATGAAACGCGAGAGCCAAGTGGTGAGGCGTCATTGTTCACAGCAGGCGCTTGATTGCAAATGCAAGACGAATATGGACCGGTCAGTTCGTGAACCAACGGGAAAACCTGCGAAGTCTCTATGGCTCTGTAAGAAGCACTCTGGAATCGGAGTCGATTAAGAAAAGATCTCTCACGGAGACACGAAGGCACGGAGAGGGAAAGGAGTTGCTCGCGCAGCGACTTCGCCCAATCTCTTGGCGAGATTGGCTACGGGACTTGGCGTCGGTGGGTCTGCGGCTGGGATTGGTCAGCGATTTGATTCAACCGGATCGTCCTGCCGGTCCGATACTTCCCGTACGCGCCGCACAGAAGTCCCTGCCTGCAAAAGAGTTCCACTCGCAGACCGCCCTCACGGTCTACTCAGCCGGAAAAGTCGATGGTGACTTTAACGACTGCAAAAAGTGTAGCGGCAGGCACCTGTGACTGAATGGCGGATTTGATCGGTCCTTGAGGAATAGGATGCCTCATTATGCTGGTGAAGAAATCGCTCGGATTGTTGTTTGCTGCTGCGATCTTTGGTTGGCAGGCACCAGTTCAGGCTCAGATCGTGCCTGGCAGCGGTCAGCAGTTGACGGAAGTCGCTGACGATTTTGAAGACGACAAATGGAGCTTTGTGCTGAACCTGCCCAAGGCCAGCAGCAATATCGATAAGGTCGATCGTCAACCGATGGGTTACTCGACCAACGGCATGTGGTTCGAGAGTGGGTTCCGCGGAACGCCCGACTTCGTCAAACGCGTCGACACACCCGAAGGTGGGTTGCCGGGAAGTAAGGGCGCACTCGCCATGCAGACACTGTATTCGGGGATTCCCGGACAGTTGTCGAACAAGTTCCAGCAAGACGATCTGATTGCGAACGTCAGTCAGAAGCTGGGATTCATGCTTCCCGCCACCTGGACCCCCAGCTACACCGTCCGCGTCTTTATTCCACCGTTTGAACAGTGGGAGCAGCGCGTGGGGAGTTCATTCGGTTTCCGCGCCGATTGCCAGACGATCATCAACAAGCCAACTAAAGTCGGCCGACTGTTTCGCACAGGCGGAACGTCACGCGAGATGGAACAGTACTGGCCAGGCTTCTTTTTCCAGTTCAATGCCAAAAACCATCCCCAGCACCCCAAGGAAAATTCGGCAACGATCTTGATCCGATCCGGGGAACGTGGCGAAGACATTCAGGGCCCCGTCATCACCAAATCAGGATGGTGGACGCTGGGGATGACGATCTCGCCAGACGGCAAGGTTCACTATTACGGGCATGAAGGGGTCGCCAACCTGACGTCGAAGGATCATCTGTATTCGAACTTCCCTTATGGATACAAGTGCCTGCAGTCCAGCACGTACTTCTTCAATGTTGTCAACCAGGATGACGGTCGAACCTGGTCGACTCGCTGGATCGTTGACGATCCAAAGGTCTTCGTCGCCACTCGTCCGTATACGGCCCCGGCTCAGACGGCGGGAGTTCCAGCTCAGCGAATTTCGCAGACCAAGCCAATCGAGGCGACAACTCCGGCGGTGTCTCCACCCGCCACGCAACCTGCGGTGACGCCTGCTGCACCGGTCCAGCCCGTCGCACCAGTGCAGCCGACTACTCCTCCGGCAGCCCCGGTGGCCCCAGCCGCGACGCCCGCTTCGCCGCCGGCTCCGGCAGTTTCACAGATCCCCACGTTGCAATCCGCTCCTACGGCTCCCACGGATCAAGCGAAGAGCACTGCTCCCAATCCGGTGATCCCTGGTTTGTCTTCGACACCGAGCCCGGTGATTCCAGTCAAAGCCGTGCCAGCGACACCAGCACCAGCCCTGCTGCCGGACGAATCACCAACGGAAGCGGCTGCGGCCATCGAGCCTGCGCCGATGAAGTTGCCTCAGGATGATGCCCCGATGCTGCCACCGCCAGCAGTCGAGCCGCCAGCTCCTTCGGTGCCTCAGTAGATCTAGTCGTCGAGTTCTTGGAGCGACATGCACAGCCCGCAGGATTATTCCTGCGGGCTGTTTTCATTGGCTAGACCAACTAATCTTGCCAAGTACGCCAGATTGTCCACAGCCACGACAAAATGACGTAGCTGACTGAGACTGTTATTTCCCTGAGTGTCATCGAGGTGGCGGTGTCTTCCGTCAAAGACACGGCCATGTCGAGGACTTCGAGTCCGCGGCGATTCGCCCTCACGATTGAAGTGAGCAGAATCGCAGACGGGCAGTTACGTATCTGCCAGCTTGGACCGATCCTGCAGCATCCCGAGTGCTCTCAGTTTTGATCGCAGGGTCATGCGAGAGATCCCCAGGCGTTCGGCGGCCTGCAATTGGTTACCTCGGCAGTGCTTCATCACTTCGCGAAGCATATGACGATCAACTTCCAGAATCACCTGGCGATAGATATCAGATTGACCTTCGGCAAGAGCCCTGGCCACATAATCAGTCAGGTTCACGAAAGGAAATCTTGGCTCATCTTCGGGGGGTACCGTACTCGATTGAACGAGATCGGACATCGGCTGTCTCCATCAAACTTATGGCTCTCGCCATCTCAACAAACAAACTGGTCGAGCGTTCACACCATCATGTCGCTCCGATCGCGGCTTGGCCCGGCCAACGATCACATTCGCTTTCCGATTGCGGCGATCGCGTCTTTCGCCGCGTTCGCCACGGACTTGTTCGCATCGTCGCGCAACAACTCCAAGGCTTTCAAACTCTTGGCAGTCCCCGCGTCTTTCAACAGACGACAAGCTTCCTGTCGCACTTCCGGTTCTGGGTGCGTGAGCTGGGCCGCGACCGCAGTCTCGGCTTTGGCACCAAGCAATTGCAGTGCCTTAACTGCCTGAACTCGAGGCCCCGGCTCGGTCATCAGTCGGGCTAGCGGTTCCGCCGCCCGTTCATCCTTTAGTTTGCCGAGGGCATCAATCGCTGCCAGCTTCACAAGCAGTGCGGACTCATCCAAGCAGCGAATCAACGCGGGGATTGTTTCCGGTCCGGCCCACGTTCCCAAAATATCAACGGCCTGTTTGCGTCGAAAAGTGTCCTTGGCCTTCAGCATCGGCTCCAATGCCTTCACGACGATCATACGTCGTTCATCCAGCGGGACTGCCAGTTGTAGACGATTCGCAGCGGCATTGGCCTTCCCAGCATGGGCTCCGCTTAGGTCTGCCAGACATTGATCAATCTCTTGCGCGTTTAATCGCAGCAACACTTCCTGTGGTTCGGCAACAGCGACAGTTTGCACAACGGCAATGGGCGTCTCGCCTTCAGGAAACCGAAGCTTGGATCGAGCCAGATTTTCGTCGAAATTGTTGCCCCAACCGACCCAATGAATTTTGACGGTGCCATCAGGTCTTGATTCCAAGACCTCGACCGGAAGCCACTTTCCTGCCCATTCGGCTAATAATTTTGTGCCAGATGGCAAAGGACTATCCTTTTCGACTGGCTTACCGGGCGTCGCCGGATTCACCGGAGCTTGAGGGATGTTGTCGCGAGCCACATTTCCGTCGATCAAATCATAAGTGACTTTGATCGGCAGCTTGGTTGTCTCGTTCTTGTCGGTTTCGACCAGCGTTGCGGAGTAATCGAGACTTCGTGGCACACCGATTTTGGAATCGAAGGTAAAAGTTCCCGTGCCGGTCAACTTGATTCGCGGTTCACGCGTTTCCAGCACGAAATCCTTCTTGATCTTCAGTAGATCGCCCTTCGCATCCTGCATCTGGTAAGCAATGCGAATTGTGGCCGGGATTCGCGTCGTCTTTGTGTCGCTATCACCAAAACCTGGGAATCGCGGCGGACGGAAGCGACGGCCGAACCCCCCTGGCCCACCAAATCCTGGCTCCCCTCCTTCGCTAATGACGATCGTCACCGCAAAGGAATTGACCCACGTTTGCCGACGGACCGAGGGGAGTTGCTCCAACACTAGGATCGAGAGCGGCCCCAGATACGCTGGCAGGGCACCGCCATCTGCCGAGCGTTCGTGAACTCGGCCCAGTGAGTCGGTTTCGACGATGGCAGGCAGCGATTCCGATCCGTTGACCACCGAACTAAGATGTGCACGTCGCATGGCCGGACTGGAATGATCAACGGATTTGCCCGTCTTGGATCGGACGGACGTGTTCAAGTTGCCATGGCTGCGCAATTCAAAATGATGCAGGCCTTTGGCCGGGCCACCCCCCGTTTTCACGGTGATCAGTGCGGTCGCTGCAGAGACCTGCTTGACGAGTTCGGGGCCTTCCAATTTTGGCGATCTTCCGGTACTCGCAGAAAAACCGACATTGGCACTGCGAAGTAATGCCATGGCGTCGTTGCTGGGAACGGCAAAGCCGACATTGGTTGCCATCTCCTCTCGCAGTTTGGCGAAGTTGACGCCAATCACTTCCCCTCGCTCGTTGACCAACGGACCGCCGCTGTTACCGGGATTGATTCCAGCATCGACTTGAAAGACTTTGCGGCCGTCTTCCTGATTGATTCCCGAGATCGTGCCGCGCGTCGCCTTGATGTTGTCCCCCAGGATACTGGAGAACGGAAAGCCGATGACTCGGACTTCTTCTCCCACTTGAACCTGCTCGGAATCAGCAATCTTCAGTGCCGGCAGACCAGTGGCCTCGATGCGAACCACTGCCAGATCGTGCTCGACATCTTCCATGACGACTGTGGCGGGATACTTTTTCCCACCGACCGCCACATCGATTTCCGCCGCGTCCTCAACGACATGATGACAGGTCACGAGATATCCGTTGGATTGCACGACGAATCCGGTTCCGGTCCCTATGCCGGGCTCGGAATCTTCCTTCTTCTGTGCGACTGGCTGGCCGATCGTATACGTGGTGTTGCCGCTCATGGACACGACGACGTCGGGATCAGGTTCCATTTCAATTTTGACGGCATACACATAAGGCTTGCCCTGTTCCCAGCGATATCTCAAACCCAGGGCGTTGTTTTCGACAGGTTTAACAGCCCCCTGCTCCACCGAGTTGGGGACGACCGCCACATTCGAGCCTTTGTCTCCCTGATTCCCGGAATTCCCCTCCAAATTTGTGACGATCTGGGAAGAATTCGTTTCCTCTTTCGATTGGAACAGGTGTGTACCAGCCCAGATCAGCCAGCCAAACAGTCCGATGAAGAGGACACAGGCAGACCCGCCAATCAGCGTCATCCACAGCATCGCCCGCGAATTCATTTGCGCTAACGATGCAGTCTTCGGTGCCGGCCGCACCTGGGACTTTAGCCCTCGAACAGACTTGGGCTTCGGTCGATTCGTACGGGGCTCGATGACATCGTCATCATCAAGAAATTCAACGTCATCAAACTGTTCGTTCTTAGACTTGTCAGCGACCGGCTTGTTTCGGACTAGCGGTGCTTTGGGAGGATTGGCCGCAGGCGGCTTTATGCCAGCCTTGGAGCTAGTAACTTTAGGACGACTGGATTTCACCACATCTGACACCGGCCGGATTGACTTCGTCTCTGAAGGCTTCCGGACTGATGATGACTGACGTGGATCGGGCCTTGAAACTGGCCGCGACAACGGTGAGTCGTCGTCGTCTTCAAGTATTTCCAAGCCATCGGTTGAGTCGGCTTCAGACAAGGCGTGCAAAAACGCGGTACACGATTCGTATCGGTCAGCGCGAGATTTCGCCATCCCCTTGGCGATGATTTTATGAACTTCAGGCAATGCCCCCTTGATTGGTGGCACAGCATCATTCAGCACGCACATCCGGAGGACGGTCGGATCAGTTGCCTCGTACGGAAGATGTCCGGCCAACAGTTCGTACGTGACCACAGCGAGCGCGTATTGATCGGTTCGAGCGTCCTGAAGTTCGCCCCGCCATTGTTCGGGTGCCATATACGGATAGGTGCCGCAGGTCTCCATCTGAACCTGACTGACCCGCATGACGCTCGTACGGACTTCGGCGGCCAATCCGAAATCGACAAGTTGCACGTCGCTGCCATCGGCGTTCAACATGATATTTTGCGGTTTGACATCGCGATGAATGATGTGCTGCGCGTGCGCGTAGTCGAGCGCCTTGGCAATTGGCATCAGCACTTGCAGCAACGCATCCACCGAGAAGGGACTCGATCGTTGCGTGTGCGCCTTGCGATAGGCAGACAGTGTGTCACCCTCCAGATACTTCATCACGATGAAATATCCGAAGCGGGCGTCGTGGCCCAACAGGTAAACCGGGCAGATATGCTGATGCTGCAAATTGTGAACGCGATTGAAGGTCTGTTTGACTCGCGCGATCTCTTCGGAATTGCGTTGGAGTTCGGGAGGCAGCACCTTGATGACGACGATTCGCTCGGCGGTGGGATCGATCGCTCTCCAAACTTCGCCCATGCCGCCGCGACGCAGACGACGCTCCAGCTTGAACCCGCCCAGTTCCATTCCCACGTCTAACAGGGGAATCGGAGCTGAAAAAGCGGACCGTTCCCCTCCTGTTTTGGACTCCGTCACGACAAATGAGGCGTTGGACGCGACTTGAGAGGCGGGATCGATGAAATCTGGCGATGCGGTGACGGCAGAATCTAACTCGGTCAGATGGGAGAGCAGATCGTCGTAAGTTGTTTTGTCGATCTCGCCTGCCAGAAACTTGTCCAGCAGTAGCTGTTTGCGACGAGCCAGTCCCGAATCGCTCATGACATTTCCCTTGGTGAACTTGCTGGCAGTCAACTAGGCGGCGAAATCCTGGTCACTGCTGGAAGCACCGACGTTCCAAAAAGTACTCAACATTGAATCACTTCGCCACCTTCTGAAGGCAACTGTGGACAGCAATTGACCGCCAGCATCGCTGGATGTCGTCGCGATCTGCAAGATCGGACTTTTTCAGTAAATTTTTGGCAAATAATTAGGCGAGAATTTCCTTTACATTTGGGCGATGTGTTATTCCGGTCCGTCGCTCGTTCAGCCGTTGCATTTGATAAACACCGACCGGCGGTGCAATGCCCATGTGGGATCGATTACCTGCCGGGGCGCTTCAAATCGCGTGGTTCAACAATTTCGCCGTACAACTCCGGACGACGATCGGCAATGCGGTTCACCTCGTTGACGCCCGCTTTACGAATTAGATGCTTCTGTCGAGCACGCGCGACATCGATATCCGCATAGAGAATCGCTTCGTCAGTGTGGTCGGCAACTGCGATTGTCTTACCGAGCGGATCGCAAATACGACTGCGGCCGATGAACGGGACATCGCGTTCGGTCCCGATGCGGTTCACTGCGGCATAATAAACGGTGTTCTCCATGGCTCGCGCGTTGATTGTGTATTCCGCGGCACCTTCTGCTCCGGGCGGCCAATTGGTTGGCAGAAGAATTAAGTCGGCCCCCAGCAAGGCCAGGCAACGGGCGGGCTCTGGAAAACCTCCGTCGTAGCAGATGCACAGACCGATGCGGACGCCATCCACTTCATGGACGGCGAAGGGACGATCGCCGTAATCTGTAAACATGTCGACACCCAGGTAAGGAAGATGCGTCTTACGATAAGACGCAATCAATCCTTCGGGCCCCACCATCGCCAGCGCGTTGAAGATGCGAGTGCCATCAGATTCCAATAGTCCGTAGACGACATATCCACCCAGTTCCTGGCAGACTTGCTGCATGCGTTCGACCGAGGGTCCAGGAATCGTCTCCGCATAGGGTCGTGCCTCTTCGATACTGCTGAAACAATATCCTGTCAGGGCACATTCGGGGAAGATCGTCAGGGTGGCGCCGCCCACGCGTGACTGGCGGATCTTTTCAATCATCCGGCTCAGGTTGCCCGCAACATCAGCAAGTTGAAAATCCATCTGCACGCCAGCGATGCGCATCGTCTACGACCCTAAGAGGTAACACTTTGATTTGGAACTACGCCGCAAAGAATGGCGGAATAAGTCGCCAGGATCAATTGAGTCACATTCGCGAAGTCGGCGACGATTGCTGTCGCGTCGTGAAATGATCACTATTTCTGACGAATGACAACACTCCCTGGCAGGACATCTCGATGAACTCGCGCCTGAAGTTTGCTCTGGTTGGCCTGTGGGCCGTCGTTGCGATCGTCCACACTCCATGTGATGCCACCGCAGAAGAGATATCTGGACGTGAGTTGCTGACGAGTTCCAAGCGAGTCATGTTCCTGGGCGACAGCATCACGGCATCGGGTCAGTACATCGGGTACTTTGATGCCTGGCTGGTCACTGAACTTAAGGACAAGGCACCGCGGCTGATCGACTGTGGTTTGCCAAGCGAAACCGTGTCGGGACTGAGCGAAGTCGGACATGCGGGGGGTCAGTTTCCGCGTCCTGATCTGGCGGAGCGACTGGATCGAGTGCTGACCGCAGTGAAGCCGGATCTGGTAATCGCCTGCTACGGCATCAATTGCGGGATCTATCTTCCCTTCGAGGAATCGCGGCTGAACGCCTACAAATGGGGTATGATGAGTCTGAAAACCGCAGTGACACGCTCAGGAGCGCAATTCGTCGTCATGACGCCACCGTTCTATGATGATCAACGCGCACCACGCAATTTCACTTACAATACGGTGCTCGATCGATACAGCGACTGGTTGGTCAGCCAGCGAAAAGAAGGCTGGACGGTGATCGACGTGCATTCACCGATGACCAAGTTCATACAAGCGCAGCGCCAAGATGATCCGCAATTCACGGTCCAGCCGGATGGCGTCCATCCCAACGAGGCTGGTCACTGGCTGGTTGCACAGCAGTTGATCCGCTGGGCTGGGGATGACAAGTCGGCCGCAATGGCCTCTCCACAAGGGATGCTGAAGGCGAAGGGGATACCTGAGTCGCTGCTTGCCTTATCGTCGGCACGCGTGGGAGTACTGCGCGATGCCTACGTCGGCGCTGCCGGACATAAAAGGCCAGGCGTGGCGAAGGGACTTCCTGTTGATCAGGCGGAAGCCAAGGCGGACGAGCTGTCAGCCAAGATTGCGGCCGTGCTGAGTGAGATGAAATAGCAACCGTTATTCCTTAAGGGAATGACTCCAGCCCATTGGCGGTAGCGTTTCGCGTTGATCGCCGTCGCGTTGTAACCAGCAGCCTTTCTCGGCGGTGACACGTCCGATGCAGCGGATCGGCGTCGCGTCCTGCCAGTCGTTGAGGAGACGCGGACCATCTGCCGCCGCGACGGTGAACAACAATTCGAAATCTTCACCGTCCGACAAAGCATGCATCAACGGTGAAACTCCGTCAGTCATCGCGCGCGCGATGTCACTCATGGGGATGCTGGCCGCGTCAATCGTCGCACCTACATGACTTTGATCAAGCAGGTGGTGCAGATCCGCTGCCAGGCCATCGCTGATATCGATCATGGCATGAACATCGACGCAACTGACTAACTTCGCGGCCTCGCGCAGCCGCGGCTCAAACGTCAAATGATGTCCGGTGATGCTGCCGCCCAGGACACCGGTGACAAAAATCCAATCCCCAGGCTTAGCTCCTTGTCGCGTGACAGACCGAGAGCCCGTCGGTTCCCCTACCACGGCAACATTGATCACCAGCGGCCCATGCCAGCTATTCGTGTCTCCGCCGGCGAGAACGACGTCGTACTGATCTGCCAGATCCAGCAGGCCAGCATGCAACTCCTTTGCGAACTCGACCCCGCGATCAATCGGCAGCGCGACGGAGACAAAAGCCGCAGTCGCTCGACCACCCATGGCGGCGATGTCACTTAGATTGACAGCCAGTGCTTTTCGGCCAGCGAGTCTTGGCGTCGCCGGAGGAAACGTGAAGTCAGTCCCCTCCATCAGCATATCGGTCGCCAGCAGCCAGTCGCGATCGGAGGTCGATCGCAAGATCGCCGCATCGTCGCCGATTCCCAGTTTGACGGGATCACGGTCAACGACGCGACTGCGAATCCAGTCGATCAATGAGAACTCAGCGCGATTCACAAGATCACCCGTTTGTTCATTGCCGCAAGACATTGGCCGACTGAGGAATTTCGGACGCCAGAACTATGGTAGCAGTTGGATTACCGTAGTGCTGAACCGCAGCAACCGTTTTCACTACGACAAAAGCGAAACCGCTCGAGCGTCATTGGTGACCCTCGAGCGGTGCATTGCTTTGTTTCGATTTGCAACGAAATTAGTTCTGACTGGACGCAATCCGTGGGGCGAGCGAAACCGCCAGATAGCCGTATCGGGTTTCCTGTCCGCGGATCAGGTAGAACTTCATCGAGACTTGACCGTCGGTCAGTTGTGCTTGCTGCTGATTCAGAATCCAGGTCACGTTGTCGGTTGACAGTGTTTCCCACTTGTCCAGGCCGACCAGAACGTCACCCTTTTGAATCCCATTGGCAGCGGCAGGACCGTCATTGCGGACTTCAGTGACTCGCATGCCACCGCGATACTTTGGTCCGACGATGCCTCGTTGAGCCGTTGGCAGAAGAGTGATCTTCACGCCCAAGGTTTGCCAGAAGCGATCATCTTCAGCGGCGGTGGCTCGGGGGACGGCGGCGATCTCGGGGGTGATCGAGACTCGACCACCACTGTAAGCCGCCACCACAACCGATGCCGCTTCCACTTTGTCGTTACGCTTGATACTCAGCTCGACCTTGTCGCCAACTGGATGACCCAGGAAGGCTCGTTCCAGATCGACGCAGTCGATGATTTCGATTTGACCTGCCTTGGTGATGATATCGCCATTCCGCAGACCCGCCGCCGAGGCTGGACTGTCGGGATGAACCCCTTCCACGACCAGCATGCGGGATGATGCTGTTCGAACGTCTTTAGCGATCACACCATGATAGGTTCGATCGAGTTGCTCAATGTTCATCAATCGGGCGATCGCCTTACGAGCATCGTCGATCGGGATTGCGAACCCAATCTTGGTGGCTCCGGCTCGAATCGCGACGTTGATTCCGATCACTTCACCCATCAGATTGATCAGTGGGCCACCGCTGTTACCAGGATTGATGGCGGCGTCGGTCTGGATCAGATTGCGATACGACTGGGTTTCGTTCGCCTCCACATCACGTCCCAAGAAGCTGATGTAGCCGACTGTGACCGTGCTTTGATAGCCAAACGCATTACCGATCGCGATGACCTTTTCACACAGCATCAAGTCTGAAGAAGTGCCGTTGGGCATCACTTTCAGCGGATGTGCAGGCTCGATCTTGATCAGAGCCAGATCATTTTCGCGATCGACGTTGATACGTCGAGCCAGATAGCTGCTTTTGTCGTGGAAGTCGACGCGAATCGTGTCGACATCAGCAATTACGTGATAGTTCGTGACGAGATAACCACGTTCGTCGACGACAATTCCAGTTCCCATCCCATTGATCTTCCGCCCCTTGTCGGAGTTGAAGATGTTGTTCTGGGTATTTGAATTTGCCGACTTTTCGGTGTGGATATTTCCGACCGAAGGGAGTGCCCGCCTCACCGCGGCGACTTCAGCAGTCTCGCGTTCGGAAGCCTCGAGGGTCGCGACTCCTGTGAACAGGATCACGATACTCCACAGACCAATACACTGATACCGCTTTGTCATGGGGAAGGTCTACTCGTGGGCCGCTCAGGTTCGATCAAAAGGTGTACGGACTTCGCGTTTGCCACATTCCTTCGCTGTAGCGGAGCAATCCATTGGGCTCCGTAAGCCTTTGGATCGTCGATTTGCTGCGAGGCGCTTGAAACGCGTCCGTCGCATGACGCAGAGATTGCCCAAACCAACTATGCGGTAGGTTGGGTAGATTTGGCGGGCGACTTGGCCGTGGATTGGACGCTTTCATGAATTGACGATGACATTTCATCATGTCGCCATAAGATCAATCGGGATCAGACGATGATGCTGACAGGGTGATTCTCAAGCCAGCGATCAACGAGCGGTCGAAGGACAAAGTGATGTCGAATTGTCGCCTGCCACCATTTCGGTCAAGATACGCTGGCGTAACGCAGCCGTTCCGCACCCCCCGGCGTCACTGAAGAGCAAGCCAGTCGAAATGCAGTCCCCACGTTTTTAGGATGATTCTTATGTCGCGCCTGGCCAAGCTGGCAGAAATGCTTCAATCGGAACCGAATGATCCATTTTTGAACTACGCGTTCGCGTTAGAGACCTCTAAAGAAGATCGCCCCGCCGCCTTGAACTTGCTGGCCGAAATGAACGCGAAATTTCCGGATCACATCCCCGCCTTCTTTCGCCACGGCCAGTTGTTGGCCGAAGCGGGCGACGCCACACAGGCGCGCCAGATTCTCTCGCTGGGGATTCAGGTGGCGCGTCGACTTGGCGACGACCATGCTGCCGCCGAGATGCACGAACTGTTGGAATCTTTGTAAGCTGCGAGCACAGAACGGCAACGTTTGCCGATCCGAAGCCCTTGCGTCCCCACAAAGCTCGTGTATGCCGCCGCTCGTTAATACGGATCTGGTTGAACGAATCAGGGCGGCTGACGATCCCGAGCAATCCGGCCTCTGGCCCTCATCCCGGTTGCAATGCCTGCGCGATGCCGGTGTATTCCGATGGGGACTGCCGACAGAAACGGGAGGGCGTGATGAGACCGCCGCCGACCTATTGTGTGGGTACATCGATCTCGCACGGATTTGCTTGACCACCGCGTTCGTCATGACGCAGAGGGACGCCGCCTGCCACCGAATTGCCGCCAGCAAGAACCGAGAGCTACGGCACAGCCTACTGCCGGACCTTAGCACCGGGCGATTGTTTGCGACGGTGGGAATCTCCCATCTCTCAACATCGCGACAGCACTGGTCGAAGCCATCGGTAGTGGCGATCCGCACGCCACACGGATTTGAACTAAGCGGTGAGGCTCCCTGGGTGACCGGGGCCACTCACGCGAACCTGCTGGTCACGGGTGGCACGCTGGAAAACGGCGATCAGATTATTGCCGTCGTTCCGCGAGATCGAGCGGGCGTTCAAATTGCCCCGCCGCTGGAACTGTTGGCATTAAATGCGTCCTGCACCGGAACGGTGATACTGGATCATGTTGCGATCTCTGCGGATGAGATCGTTGCCGGACCGATTCCCCAGGTGATGAAAGTCGGTGCCACCGGAGGCACGGGTTCGTTGACGACATCGGCCGTCGCGCTGGGAGCGGCCGGCCACACGATTGATGGACTTCAGTCGGAAGCGGAGCGGCGGCCAGATCTCCAAAGCCTGGTCGATTCGTTGGCGCGCGAGCGTGACGACCTTCGAGCAGACTTAGTGGTCGCTGTCACGGATCCGAAGTCGGAAGATGAGCGTCGAATCCAGGCCGAGCAATTCCGCTTTCGATCGAACTCAATCGCAATGCGAGCGGCACAGGCCTATGTCTGTTGCGCGAAAGGGGCTGGGTTCGTATCCGGGCATCCGGCAGAACGTGCTCTACGCGAGTCACTCTTCTTTCAGGTTTGGTCATGCCCGCCTGCGGTGACAAGTCAGACCTTGTCCAAGTTGGCGGTAGCCGAGGTCCAATAGCCTGTCGCGACTTTGATCCGCTGGAGCACGTCAATGTGACCTCACTACGACGGGAACTCGGTGACAGGATGACCGAGTGTTCTGACAATGCGGATTATTCCTGATCTGCCGCTCAGATGAGACGTGGTAGATACGTAACCATAGCTCGCTCCGATCCGTTTTTCGCGTGGTATGTTCCTCAATAGAACAGCTCACTACCCAAGGGCTGCAAATTCGAAGCAATTCGAGCCAAGGATTCGGAACAAACATGCCCCCTCATTGGAATGAAATTGTCGACGCAGCCGTCGCGGTCCGTCCGCAACTGGAACTGCCGCGCAATTTCAAGCTTCCTTGTATTCCACAATCTGTCATTGAGTTCACCGCGATTTCGAAGGATCCGGAGGCAGGCCCCAAAGAACTTGCCGCTCCCATTGAAGTTGATGCGGCTTTGACATCGGGATTGCTGCGCCAGGTTAACTCCACAGCAGTCGGAGTACGACAGCCGGTGACCTCGGTCAGGCAAGCCGTGAACCTGCTCGGTTCGCGCCGTACCAAGACGCTGGTGCTAACGACGGCGCTGCAGTCCGCATCGTCGACAGTGTTTTCTCGACTCGTCAATTCGGCGCAGTTTCAAAAAACGAACCGTATGAAGGCGCTCTTCGCGCAACAGATGGCCCGCCAGTTGGGCATCGATGCGGAAATCGCCTACCTCGCCGGGCTGCTTCAGGACTTCCTGCTGCCGCTTTTGACTGAAGCCTATTACGACGACTATGTGGAAGCCCTGCAACCGGGTGTCGATCTGTATCAGGAAGAGAATCGGCGTTTCGGTTGGAATCATGCTCAAGTCGGTGCCCTGGTCATGCACGATTGGGGATTTCCAGCCGAGTTGGTGGCTGGCGTCCTGATGCATCACGACGAGGAAGCCGTCTTGGCGAGTGCAGCGCTGCGTGAGAGCACCGTCGGAACAAGTGTGGCGACTGCTTGCCTGCCGGGCGGTCTGTGGGAGTCCGCCACCGGCTTTGAAACATTACTAGCTTTGCAGAACGAGTTGCCCGATTTCAGTTTCCTTGATGTCGCTGGCGAGGTCGATCAAGAGTTGCTCGGCGTTGATCTCTACCACAAGCATGCCGACAGTCTTCACGACCAACTGGCGAGCATGGCCGAGGAAAGCCTCGAACAACGGCGCGTCGATCGAGTGCAGCAACTGCGTCAAGTTGGCAGCTACATTCTGGAGAGCCAGATTGGTCAAGGTGCGATGGGGGTCATCTACCTTGCTCGCCACTGCATGCTGAAACGCCGCGCGGCGATCAAGGTTCTGCAGACCTCGACGATCAGCCCCGCTGCACTCGCGATGTTTGAATCAGAGGTGCAACTGACCAGTCAGTTGACCAGCCCTCACACTGTCGCCGTGTATGACTATGGTGTCACACCTGAAGGGCTGTTTTACTACGCCATGGAATACCTCGAAGGGGTGACGCTGGCGGAACTCGTCCGAACTTGTGGCCCCTTGCCAGCCAGTCGCGTCATTCATTTCCTCACTCAGGCGTGCGCTTCATTAAAAGAAGCACATGCCGTCGGATTGATTCATCGCGATCTGAAACCCGAAAACATCATGATCTGTAATCGAGGCGGCATTCCCGACACCGTCAAGGTACTCGACTTCGGCGTGGCGACCATGGTCAGCGATTCTTCAGTCTTCGATAAGGCCGCGACAGGGATCAGTGGCACACCATGCTATATGTCACCGGAAGCGATCACCGCGCCGCACACATTGGATGCGCGGGGCGACCTCTACTCGCTGGGAGCGATCGGATATTACTTGCTGACCGGGCAGACGATCTTTTCCGCAATGAACATCAATGCCATCTTACGAAGCCAGGTCTTCGATATCCCGGAGACTCCATCCGAGAAATTGGGATCGCCAGTCGATGCCGATCTCGAAACAATCATCCTTCAGTGCCTCGAGAAGTCTCCGACCAGAAGGCCAGCCAACCCGCAGGAACTCTGTCGGCAGCTCAATCAATGCCGCTCCGCGGGCACGTGGAATCCGCATGACGCTTCGCATCCGACGCTGAATCGACGTCGGGCGCTGGATAAGAATGTTCCTGACGCAATTTCGGCCACGATCGTGATGCGGTGATTTGACGCCGACATTATCGGTGGAACTTGTCACTGGATTCGGATCTGCGCGATCACCGATTGAGCAACTGCGTCGCGCGATTAGGCGGGGCGACACGGCTATCCCGTCCAGACTTCAGCCCTTCTGAACGCGGCCTGAAGATCTCGGCATCGCGAACAAGGAATTCCCTTCGCGTTTCCGAACATGTTCGGGAAGTACAGCCCCCTCTCATGCCATGTGACTGTGGCAGGCACATTGTTTGCGATCCGGAACTGCGCATTAATCTCATTCCTGGTTTATCCCACCTCCCTCGTCTTTCCTCATAACTACTGCGAAATCTCACTCTCAATTTCGTTTTCCAAGTTGTCATTACCTTCCTATTGTTTTGAGACAGGTATCCCTATGGCAAACAAGTCGACTTCAAAGAGATTGGGCTTCACCCTGATCGAACTGCTCGTGGTGATTGCGATCATTGCCGTATTGATCGCGTTATTACTTCCCGCAGTGCAACAGGCCCGCGAGGCGGCTCGCCGTACTCAATGCAAAAACAACTTGAAGCAGTTGGGGCTGGCATTGCACAACTATCACGACACTTACTCGGCCTTTCCATTTATGAAATGGAATTCGGGCGGCAACGTGATTTACAACAACCATGCCAACTTGGCGATGCTGCCTTACGTCGACCAAGCACCTCTTTTCCAGCAACTTTCGCAGCCGCTGGTATCGGGAGCGACGACTTACTCGCCGATGGGTTATATGGATGCTCCATTCTCATGGGATACGGTCTATCCCCCATGGAAAATCCAGGTGGCGGGATACCTTTGCCCTTCTGATCCGAATTCCAATGTGAAATACACGAATATCGGAACCCAGTCGTATCGTTTGTGCCTTGGTGACTCGGCCGCTGGCACATGGGCAGGTTCATCGACGCGCGGAGTCTTTGGACCAGCATCTCGATCTCAGATTCGTGATATTACCGATGGGACCAGCAACACGATCGCCATGAGCGAGCGGGCCAACAAGAATTTTGGCGATACGACTCGCATTCTCTGGGGTGTTGCGGGACCAGTAGACGTCAGTACGCCAGCAGCCTGTCTGGCCCTCAATACGGGTCTCAACTATCCCTCCGGCACCGGGATTGTTCGGGGGGGCGACGTGCCGTCCATGTGGTCTGATGGATCACCGCATTGCGCGGGATTTACGACAGCGTTGGGGCCGAACTCTGCTTCTTGCACGAACAGTTCGAACTATGTGGCCGACTCCTATATCAGTGCGACCAGCCATCATACGGGTGGCGTTCACGCACTGATGGCCGATGGAGCGGTGCGATTCATCTCGACCAATATCAGTACTGGAAATCTGGCGGTGGCGGTTTCCACTGGTGCCAGTCCGTACGGTGTCTGGGGAGCGTTGGGAACCAAATCTGGATCTGAAACTGTTGGTGAGTTTTAAGGGAGATGTTTTCATGAGGAAAGCTTCACTCACATTCAAGCATATCGCGTTTAGTGCTGCTTCGATGTTTGGACTTGCGCTGGCGGTTGG
Source organism: Schlesneria sp. (assembly GCA_028291515.1). Lineage (GTDB taxonomy): Bacteria > Planctomycetota > Planctomycetia > Planctomycetales > Planctomycetaceae > Schlesneria. The sequence continues at coordinate 218,854 of JAQGHU010000088.1, read as the reverse complement.
ATGTGGCGGCAGCACTGTGGACAAGACACCGCGTTACCAAGCCACCGGCAAGGTTCTCTTAGAGGGGGCTCCTGTTGATGGTGCGGTAGTTGCTTTCAGTCGCGAAGACGGCCAAGCCACCGCCGTCGCGATGACTGACGACACGGGGGAGTTTCATTTGAATGTTCCTCCGGGTAAACGAGGAGTCCCCGCCGGCAAGTATCGAGTCACGATTCGCAAATCGACGGTGGCACCTACCAATAAAGAACCGACGACCTTTGCGGAAATGGAAGCGCAAATTCGGGCTGGTGGTCCGCCGCCGGAATCGCCAGCGCCAAAGCTCGGGGTTCCCGCTCGCTATGGCGATCCTGCGACTTCGCAACTGGCGGAAGAAATCTCGGCGTCTGGCAAGAACGAGTTTGTCATCGAGCTCAAAGGTTAAGTCCGCCAGAGCCTTGTTTTACAGAGTTGCACGCCTTTGACGAATTCGCTCCATGCACCACTTGATGCGCGAGCGAATTCGTCATTTAGCCTTGGCGAGTTCAGCGATCAAGGCCTGAACGCCCGCTTTGGCTGCTTCGGCATCTTGTTCGCCTGTTCCCCCACCGATACCGATTGCGCCCACAACTTGGCCGTCGATCACAATCGGAACACCACCTTTTAAGCTGGTGATTTTCCCGCCGCTAGTCGCGGAGGCATGCTGCAAACTGAGATTCAGCAGCAAGTCTGGCTCTCCGTTCGGTGGCAATGGCCCGGTTTCTTGTCGAAAGGTGGCGGCAGACACGGCCTTTGTCATGGCGGTCGTGGCACTCGCGGGACGAGCCCCGTCCATGCGAGCAAACGCCAGCAAATGGCCGCCGTCGTCGACCACGGCCAGATTCATCTTCCAACCCATCGCCGCAGCTTTTTGTTTCGCGGCCGACAGCACCAGTTCCGCACCCGCCAGATTCAACTGCACGCGATCCTTTGTCACCAAGGGCAGTGCAACCGGCTGCCGTTCGTCGGCCGCGTGGCAGATCGAGCCGACAAGAGTGATACCAATCAGCAGAGGCGCGCGAAACGAAGGCATGGGTTCATCTTTGCGATAGAGGTTGGAATACGGTCAGACACGTCTGCTCAGATCCCATAGAACTTGGCAGCGTTGTCGTGGAACAGCTTCCTCTGGAAGGCAATCGGCCGATCCTTCACGATCGTTTTCAAAGCCCCGACCCACTGCGCGAATGACGCCTTCAAAGTGCAGACCGGCCAGTCCCCCGCGAACATGATTCGATCTTCACCGAAGGTTTCCATCGTGTCGTTGATATTCGGAGCCAGGTCGTCCGGCTTCCAGTCCTTGTTCGCAGTGACAATGATCCCGGAGATCTTGCAGACCGTATTCTTGCGAGCCGCCATCTGCCGCATTCCGTCGAGCCATTTCGCCCGAGCTTCCTTGTCCGTCGACGTGACGCTCATGTTGCCGCAATGATCGATGATGAAACGCGTCTTGGGACATTGGTCGACAAGTTTCACGGCGTCAATCACTTCGCCCGATCGCAGGCAAAGATCGAAGCTCAACCCCAGTTCGCCCAACAATTGGATGCTTTCGACAAACTTCGGCTGGAGGCAGAATCCAGTCGGAGTCGAGGATCCGTGCAGCACCTGTCGGATTCCTTTGATGTGCTTGTTCGCGGCGAGCTTGCGAACGTAAGGCTCGAACCCCGGAGTGCCCGGTCTGCCCGAAACCACGGCCGCTTTCATCGGATTGTCGTGACGCTGACACAAGTCCGTGACGTAGTCCGTCTCAGCGACCTGCTGCTCAGGAGCCACGTCGACTTCCATGTAGACCGTCTTGACGACATTCAGCCCCTTCGTCGCCTCCAGATAATCCGACATCACAAAGCTGCGTTTCAGAGGTGGCACATCTTCCGTCGCATGCCAGGGCAGAGTGAACTTGGAGAGATCCCACAGATGCTGATGAGTATCGATGATCGGCAGTTGGTCGGTCACGGACTTATCCTCGGCAAAGACGCTTGGGCTGATCTGGAGCGCCACGGCACCAGCGGCGACGGTCTGGAGGAATGCGCGGCGGTCGGAATCGACTGACGTTTTAGATGTAAAACTCATGGTGAAGCCCCTTTCGGTTGAGTGCAGCGCCAAGATCGTAGTCAAATCGGTTGATGTTTGCAGCCAATTGAACCCGGTAAACAATTTGCCGTCGTTGCAACAAGCGAGAGTAAATCGAAGGTAAGTACCTTCTGGAAAGCTGCTTACCGTTTGGTTTTCGTGCTCGAATCCCGTAGACTCACAGGCGTCGTTCCCTGTTCGTTTTGAGGTTTCACGTGACTTTTCCGCAATTGCAAATCCTGCCAGATCGGCCGGAACCAGTAGACAAGCCCATCATCCCCAAGGTGGGACCAAAGGGAGCAATCACGTACGCGTTTGTGACGCTGGGGTGCCCTAAGAATCTGGTCGACAGCGAGAAGATGCTGGGGACGCTGGCGCTCGACGGATACGCATTGGTCTCCGATCCGGCCGGCGCGGATTTCGTGATCGTCAATACGTGCGGTTTCATTGAAAGTTCGCGTGCCGAGTCCAAGGCCGTGATCCGCGAGATGCTGGATCTGAAAAAAGCCGGCAAAACGAAGGGTGTCATTGTCGCCGGTTGCTTGCCGGAGCGATTGGGACCAGCTCTGCTGGACGAAATGCCCGACATCGACCATATCGTCGGTGTATTTGGCCGCGACGAGATCAATCTGGTCGCTGACCGCTTGCTCGGCGGGTCGAGAGAGTATCGCGAGCTGTTTCGTCCAGCACCGCTGAAAGCGATGGATGATCGTGCTCGTCTGCGCTTGACACCTCAGCACTATGCCTACTTAAAGATCAGCGAAGGCTGCGACCGGACCTGCACCTTCTGCTCGATTCCCAAGATGCGCGGAAAGCACATCACCAAGCCGATCGAAATGGTGATTGCGGAAGCGACAGAACTCGCCAAAGACGGCGTCCGCGAACTCAATATTGTCGCTCAAGACACCACTTACTACGGATTGGATCTGTACGGCGAAGTGCGACTCGTGCAACTGCTGCGTGAACTGGATAAGGTCGACGGCATCGACTGGGTTCGCTTGATGTACCTGTATCCGGTCAATTTCACCGATGAATTGATCGACACGATTGCCGCTTCCGACAAGATCGTGCCCTACCTGGATATGCCACTGCAGCACATCAACGACACGATGCTGCGACGCATGCAACGTCGAGTGAATCGCGTGCAGACAGAAGAGCTTGTCCGCAAGCTGCGTAGCCGCATCGACAACCTCGTGATGCGAACAACCTTTGTCGTCGGTTTCCCCGGCGAAACGGATGCTCAATTTGCAGAGCTGAAGCAGTTCGTCGAAGAAGCACAGTTCGAACGCATGGGTGTGTTCCCCTATTCGCTCGAGCCGGATACTCCAGCCGCGAAGCTGGATGGTCATCTCCCTGAAGAAGTCAAGAACGCTCGCCGCGACGAAATGATGGCCCTGCAACAGCAAATCGCCTTCGATTACGGTGATACGCTGGTCGGTAGCGAAATCGATGTCCTGATCGACGATCAGGTTGAAGAGGGCCTGTGGCGCGGTCGCGGCTACATGGACGCCCCTGAAATCGACGGCGAAGTCTTTGTCAGCGGCGAAGATCTGCAGCCGGGGATGTTCGTCCCCGTCGAAATCGTCGAACGTCGCGACTACGACCTGGTCGGGATCGCGGTAAGTGACGAAAGCGATGAGTGATACCCCGGAACGATCGCTGAACCTGCCAAATGCGATCACAGTCTCGCGGTTGCTGCTCTCATTCGTGCTATTCGCCCTGATCCAGATGGGAGACCACTGGCTGTGGGCGACAGGTCTGTTCGTGTTCGCCGTGGCAACCGATGTCCTGGATGGATGGATCGCGCGCAAGTACCAACTGATCACACAACTGGGCCGGATCCTGGACCCATTTGTGGATAAGTTCATCACCAGTGGCACGTTCTTGTTTCTGCTACCCGTTTCCAAGCAGTCGGGCGTCGATCCCTGGATGGTTGTGATCGTCATGGGGAGAGAAATGCTCGTGACCAGTCTGCGCGGATTCTTGGAACAGCGCGGGGCCGACTTTTCCGCTTCAGCCAGTGGCAAACTGAAGATGTTCCTGCAATGTGCAGCAGCCACAGCGGCCTTGCTATCGATGCATCCCGTGGTCGCGAGCTACTCGATCGGCGGCATCTCATTTGTCGGCGTACGGGATGTCTTGCTGTGGACCATGGTCGCGCTCACGGTTTGGAGCGGCTACCTCTACGTGCAGAAGGCCATCATCCTGCTCAGTCCGAAGTCAGTCTGACCGCTTCCAAAATTGAAGGCGAATCCAGAGTGATGTTCGCGCCGGATTGTTGAGATCGCTCATACATCGGGGTTGCGATCGTTTACCTGAAGCAACGTCGGTAATGATGCGAAGCAATCGCTGATTAATTTCATCCTTCTGATCAAGTAGAATGGCCGCCTTCACAGTTGTCATTGCCGCTGGAATCCGGGCGGCAATCAAGTAGGCGCATGCCAGGTTGCCGAGCGTTGTCGCGCTATCAGGCGCTAATGCCGCGGCCTTCTCACCGATTCGAACCGCCTCCTCGCTTTTCCCCAACTCAAGGCACATCCCCGCCAGTTCGCGCAGAATGACTTCAGTGTCTTGATCCAGCGCATAGGCCTTTCGGAAGGAGGCATGGGCAAAATCGATTTCACCAAGTATCTGCTGTCCTTTCCCAATAAAAAACGGAATCTGCCAAGCCTCTGAGGCTTGGCTTTCAATCCCTTCCAGATCCGAAATCGCCCGCCGGACCTCAGCGATTTTTTCACTTGGCAAGCGAGAGCCGATAGCACTTAGGTACTGTTGGATGACACCCGCCGCCGCCTTGAATACGGCATCTGGATCGGGATTTGTCCTGCTACTGTAGAGTTCACGTTGGCCCTGCTTATCGAAGTAGACATCGACGTTCCCCTCGGTCCGTAAAAACGTGAGGTTATCGGGATCAGTGGCATCCTTGAAAAGCAGACCTGAACCGCGTTCGGGAGACCAACCCTCGCGCGCGATCACTTTGTCGGGAGTTGTTCCTTCGCGCCAGGCAATCACCCCCTTCTCCCACTGAGCAATCGATAGCCATTCGCAGTACGGTTCGACAGACAAGTCAAATTCACTCACCAACACGAAGACCGAATCGGGGCCCTGCGTGGTATTCATCCCGACTTGCTGCAACTGGCCCAGGAACATCTGCGCATCAACCGCCGCCATGAACGAACATCGCCAAAGATGATCATCGGTGAGTTCGGTCGCATTCGGCGTCATTTGCGAAAGCGCGGCAAGGCCACCTTCGAAGTCTTCTTGAATCCGCGACTTCGATCCCACAACGGTGAAACCTTCAATGGCGATCGCCATGGGAGGGCCTTTCGATTTAGAATCCAGACGAAAAAACATCCGATATGATCAATATTCAGCCCGCCAGAAAGTTGCAAGCGAATTGAACTCAAAATTCAATCCCGCAAGACGTTGCATCACGGCAGCAGATACACCGAGGCCGAATACGGATGGGTGGTACGGACTTTGCTTCCACCAATTAGCGGATCACATACCTGCTTACGAGAGGAGCCAATCATGACACCGAAATCGGTACTTCGTCGAGTCGTAACGGCAGCGGTCGTTGTCTCGGGACTTCTGTCAATGTGTGACATGGCAATCGCCGACGAAAGCCATCACGAGGGAATGTTCGTCGGAGTCCGCGCTGGTCAGATCGTCATTGTCGATCGATATCGAATCGCGACTCACGTCTATCCCCTGACCAACTTCGTGAAAGTGACAAGGAACGGAAGGGAAGCTGCCCTGAGCGATCTCCAACGGGGTGATTCCGTGCAGATCATGACGGAAACACGCTTTCGGATGGAGTACGTCACCTCCGTGGAAGCGGTCGGCGACGATGCTCCAGGCTAAGCGACTGAAGTCCTCTACTTTGTCGTTGCCTTCTTTTGTCGGCTGACATCACGGCTCAGCTTTTCGGACGCCGCTCGATACGCCTTAGGCACCGTACTGTGCCGCGACTCGATCTGGTTCACTTCACGCTGCGGCGAATTCTCGCCAGAGCGCTTCGTGCCGCTCTTATTGACATCCAGGCCCTTGAGCATTTCTTCGAATTGCTGTCGTCGACTTTGTGATTCCGGTGTTTCATCGCCGGACTTCGACTCTGCCAACGCCTTGTTCAAACGATCCGAGAATCGACGCAATTCGTCTTTCGTCCAACCGAGTTTTTCAAGCAATTCGGGATCGACTTCGCCTCGCTCCAATTCGTCTTGAAGTCGTTTCAACACCAGTTCCGTCGCCTGCTTCTTGTATTCCAAATTGGCTTCTTCGCCTTCGGGGGTTGAGCCTGAACTATTCCCTTCGGCTGGCTCGTTGTTTCCATCGGGCCGACCCTTGGCAGGGACATTTCCCTGCTTGCCGGGCCGACCTTCACCGCTGCTTCCCGTATTGCGACCCGTTCCCGGAGGACTAGCAGCTCCGCTTGGCGATGAACCTTCGGCGGTCCCACCTGGTTGACCTCCCATCGGGCCTTCACCTGGCTGTCCCCCTTCGCCTCCGTCTTTTCCGGCCCCATCCTTGCCAGCGCCGTCCTTTCCGGCACCTTCACCTCTGGACTTACCGGAGGCATTCTGATCTGCCTTTTGACCAGCACTGTCCTTGGATGAGCCTGCCTGTTTTTCCTTCGAACCGAGCTTTTTTTCGCCGCCCTCTGACGATTCTTTACCAGAACCTGGCTTGTTCTCACCACCGGCTTCTTTCGACTTTTCCTTCGTCGGTTGCTGCTTTCCTGGACGATCGGCGGCATCGCCCTGACCCGAGTCCTGGCTGCCTGGGTCTCCGGCTTGATCTTCTTTCGACGAGCCCCCTTGTCCCCCGTCTCCTTGCTTGGAGCGTTGCTCTTTCTGCCCCGGACCTTTTTGCGGTTCGTTCGCCGCGTTGGGATCACCCTGTCGCTTCTGTTGATTCTTGCCAGGTGGAGTCTTTTCACCATCACCCGTCTGTTCGATCTTCTGTTTCTCGGCACCGCCTGCTTGCGGTTTTGGTGTCTTCACTTTGTTATCGGAAGCCTGTTGCGCCGGATCGTTCGACTCCTGCGCGGTGGCTTCTCGTGATTGAGTTGCGGGCTTTTCATTCGCGTCGCGTTTCAGATCGGGATTGTCAGATTTCGTTGGCTTGGTGCCGGGATCGCGATCCGGCGTCGCCGTGCCTGTTTCAGTCCCATCGGCCGTCTTTTTCTGAGCGTTCGGCGAAGGACTCGTTTGTTCCTCGGGGCCGTCGGCTGACGGACCTTCCTTTTCTTCGCCCGCTCCGTTTCCAGTTGCTGGCTTCGGCTGACCAGGTTCGCCGCCCGCCTGAGCATTCTTAGCAGGATTGGCTGGCTTCTCGGCATCGCCACCCTTCTCCATTGGTCCCTCAGTGCCACCCATCGGTCCGGCACCTGGTTCAGGCTTCTCCGCTCCGGCCGGCTCGTTGCCTTCGCCGCCAGGTTTTGGGTTCGTCTTCGGATCCTTCCCCGCCTCCCCTCCTTCGTTCATTTTGTCGGGCTTCGGCGCTTCTCCAGGACCGGCTCCATCGTCTTTGTTTTGATTTGGATCGGCTTTTGGTTTTGCCCCAGCCCCTTGATCCATCGGGCCTTTCTCCTTGGAGGTATCCTGCTTGTCGTTGCCCTTGGCCGACTTATCTGGCTTGTTGGCGTTCGGTTGTGGCGACTCGGTTGGCTTCGTGCCACTGTTCTCGGGCTTCTTCGCTCCCTGATTACCAGGCATCGGTTGCTTGGGCTCGCCATTGCTCGACGAATCTTGATTCTGCTTAGGCGGTGACGTGGGATCAGGCTTCGGCTGATCCTGCTCAGACGGCTTCTTTGGATTCGTTTGCTGAGTCTTGTCATTCGATGGCTTGGGCGTCTTGTTATTCGCGCCCGTCTGATCAGGCTTATTTTCAGGCTTCGTTGGCTCCTGAGTTGGCTGCGTGTCTCCCTCATTCCCGGCATTCGAGGTCTCTGATTTCGGCTCTGTTTTTCGCTCGTTGGAGCTTCCATTGCCTTGTTGTTCTTTGCTTGGGTTCGGCTGCTTTTCCTTGGGCTTGGTCAGGGCATTGAGAAATTCCTCCAACGCTTTGTCGTCATCCTCCCCGTCCGATTTCAATGGGGTCTGCTCCGGAGACTTATTCTCAGACGTGCCGGATTGATTTTTGTCATTCTTCTGCTGACCAGTTCCATTGGACTTGTTGTCTTGCCCACCGGGTGTATTTTTTGTTTTGCCTGAATCCCCGGTCTGGTCGGGCGACGTATTCTCCTTTGGGGATGGCTCGTCCTTGGCGGTCGGATCTTTTTGCCGCGGTTGCGGATCGCGGCGCTCGGGATCTTTCTGATCACGCGGCTGCTTATCGCCCGCACCGGCCTTCTGATCGGGACGCCCTTCTTGATTCTGTTCTTGTTCCGCGTCCTTCAAGCGCTGATCGCGGTTCGCCTGATCGTCGGCCAACTTTTGCTGAGCCTCTTTTTCACTGAGGGGATCAACAATTTTCAGCTTAAGCTCTGGTGTCACTTTGGAATTCGGCCGTGGCTGGCGGTTGTCGAATGCTTGAACCCACAATTCGACCGTATCGCCTGGCTTGACCTGTAGGCGATCCAGCTTCAGATCGTGCTTCGCCAGCAACCGTGGCTGCAGGGTATTCAACAACGACTCTTTATGAACCTGCTGCCCGTTCTTCTTGATGTGCAAGTTCACCTGGCTCAATTGGAAATCGGGATCCCGTGCTTCAATCAGCAGTGGCAGGATCGCATTCGCGGGGACATCCATGTCGCGAACAGGCTCAAGGATCGAGACTTCAGGAGCCAGATCCGGCCGGATCGTGATCGCGTACCGGATCGGCGTCGGATCCGTCGCCCCGGATTCAGTGGTGCAGTGAATCTGGTACAGACGCGAGTACGCTCCGTCGGATCGAAAACTCAACTTCCACGAAGCCGTCAATTGCTGGCCGTCGCGTGAAACAAGCACCGCCACATCGTCGGGGTTCGGCCCTGCTTCCGCGGTATCCAGAAATTGAATCGTCGCGGATTTGACCGGCATGTTTGTATGGGCGGTGACGCTGACCTTTGTTCCGTCCCAAGCATCAATCTGACCGCCTGCGAACTCGGTCTCTTCCAATTTCATGTAAGCGGGAAACTGGAAGCGGACGCGATCCACAGTGGCCGAGGGCGGCTGAGTCACCGTAAGGTGATACCGGTGCGAAACGGCATCGCCAGCTCGCACGATATAACTCAGGTTTTGTACGACACTCGGCAACGTCCCCTTGAATCGCGTGGGAGCGTCCGAATCGGTCCGTAGTTCGATCGGCTCATCTTGGAATTTGCCATCGGCGGTCGAGTAGTGCAGCCAGACCTTGTCAGGGACATCTCCCGCGATGTCGGCCCAAAAGTCGACGCTCCGGCGAGCCGGAACGGTGTCGTCACCCGGATGAACGGCCACGATCTCAGTTTGCGTCGCCACGGCCAGTTTGGCCGCAGGCAATAAACTGCGCCAGATCGAGTTGGAGATTTTCTTCGGCGAGAAGAGCGCATACAGGCAAAATAGAACCACCACCGCCAGCAGAACGTAGGCGATTCTCATCAAGGGTCGGTGATCGATCGCCTGGGCCACATCGATTTTCTGCAGTCCAACGGCGGCATTCTTTTCGAGGGCTCGCAGGATCGACGGATCGACTTCGCGTCCCGAGGCTCTCAGGTCAACCAAATTCAGCAGATTGCTCTTGAGATCCGCGTCGGCCTTTTCGATTTCATTTGCGGCGAACAGTCGATTCACAGTGCGAAGATAGGGTCGACCAACTTTCCAGCCCAGCCAGGCACCGGTGAGCAACAGCAAAGTCGAGAGCAATAGCCACCGCAGGCCGATGCTGAACCCGCCAAGAACGACCCACTGGTCGAAAATGACGAAGACGAGAAGGTAACCAAGAAACATCGCGGCGACACCCGCCAATGCGACCAGGATGTCTGTGGTCTTGATGGTCGAACGCGTCTTCTGCAGCTTAAGATCGACGTATTCGTCAAAGTCGAGGTATCGCGAAGAATTACCAGAACCGGTCGCCGTGCTCGACATAATGGCTTGTCCTGAGAATTTCGCTGATGCGTCCGAGTGTAACTCCGTTTGTCACAAGGACCGCAGGCAAATCGATGCTTCTACCATACCCATAAATCGACGCTTCGCCACTCGGAAATGTTCCCGAAACCGCCCCGCCAACCAGTGGAGTTGCCGGAATCGAACTTCTCCGCGTCACAAATGCGCAATTTCCGATCCATCCGTCATCATCTCAGGTGGGGCATTCGCCTGTTGATGCTCGTTGAACGAAACCAAAACCCCATCGGATGATTCCGTTCCGCGCTGCGAGTCATTTTAGGCAACGAACTGTCCGCGATCAGACCAAACCACGTTTTTTTCGCAAAAACCATTCGGTCGTCATCAGACCGACGAACACTAGCAGCAGGCCCCAATTGTCCCAGAGTGTGATGGTTTGAACTCGTGTCACGTTCGTTTTGGACTCGTTCAAACGATCGAGCAAGGCATCGACCTCTTCCGGTTTGACCGACTGCCCGCCTGTCATCGACGAGATCTCTTTCAAAAACTCGTAGTCGGCACTCGGGTAATCCAGTTCCAGATCCCGAGCATCAACGATGAAGCGGGTGGAGGCGTCAAATCCAACGGACACGTCTTTGCGGCGGGCTGACACACGAACCCAGTAGTCGCCCGCGAGCGCGGTCTTGCCGAATTCAGCCGTGTTTTCGGTGCCTGACTTTCGAGGGTTCAATTTCGTTTTCTGTCCATCAGGAGAAGTCACCTCAACCTGATAGTCGGCATCATCAAGGGGAGAGCCATCCGCGGAACGGGCACCAAAGCTCAAACCGACGGTGGACCCGGGAGCGTACGTTCGCGGCATCACTTTGACCCAGACAGGTAGATCCGTATCCGCTTCTTTCTTGGCCAGCCAGATGATGAGTTGCCTCCAGAAGCGCTGATGCAATTCAGCTTTGTTGCCAACGGTCCACCAGAGATAGGTGGTGTCGCCGGCAAAGGCCGCCACGCGCGAGCGCTGGATGGTCATGACCATTAACAACGGTGAACCATCGGGTGTCACGGCCCAGACATCTGTGAGGTCACTGAGCGGCTTCAGACGAGTGGCCCCCTTCAACGGCGGCAAGTCGAGCCACAACGCGCGATTCTTATCAGGTGGCCCCAGTTGCATCACGTATTGCCGCAGGCCCTGATCGGTCGGCACCATCTTCTGTGGGCCCATCAGTTGCGATGTCGCATTAATCTTTTCCGCCGGCCGAGCAGGATCCAACTCCACAGGTAACCAGTCGGCAATAGGACTTGTGGCGTAACCACCGTTAGCAAAATTCTGAAGTCCGCCCGTCATCAACAGAGCAGATCCTTCTTCCAATCGGTCGGCCAGTTGCTTCAGCAACACTGGGCCGAACACGTCAGCGCGGACGTCGCCAATGATGTAGACATCGTAACGCCCGCGTTGGAACCACGACGGATCGATCTTGGTCTGAGGTGCAAACCGCCCACCGCGGATTTCTTGAAAGTCGAGTTGGATTCGTTCGGTTCCGCTCACGGGGCGTAACCACTTTTGTTCGGGGCGCAGTGAATCAAAGTAGGCGACGTTCACTCCCCCTTGTTTCACCGTGATGATCGTCTCGCGCTGGTTGTTCCCCTTGAGCAGTTCGTTCTCAACCGGTTCCGCCTGCAACGCAATCTTCATCTCACCGGATGTTTCGGCGGCAAATGTCAGTTCGACGGGAATCACTTCCACATCTTTTTTGATTTCGAATTCTTGAAACGGCTTGGCTTGTAGTGTCATCGGTGCCGGCTTCATTTCTCCTGATTCGTCCGGCTTTTTCCCCGCTCGATCTTCAATCAGGACTCGCACGCGAACTTTGCGACCTGCCGCACCGGTCGCTCGAATCTTCGCCTTCACGGGGACGCGGCTGCGTAAGAACACCACGTCAGGAACAATCAAATCCTCGATGCCAATATCCACGGACGCGGACGACAGCGACGACGCACCGTACCCAATCCCATAGATCGGAACCTGCTCGTCCGCCAGCTTGCGGGCTGCCGTCAGCGGATCGATATCGAAAGGGGGCACGGCACGCTGAGCCCCGTCGCTGAAGACCAGCACGCCGATAGTTCGATGACCTCGAGTCTCGCGCAGGACATCTTCCAGGACACGACCAAACGCGGTTTGATCTCCGTTCCCCTCTTTAAGCTCCGGATCGAAGGGTGCCAATTCGCGAGTAAAGTCAAACAAGCGCACATCGAACTTCTTGGTCCAGGCCTTCCACTTTGCCTGGTGCTTTTCGATGTCTTCGCGAATCGCCTTGAACCGTGTCCCTTTGCTCGGCATATCCTCGGTGTTCATGCTGCGACTGACATCAGCCAGGACGAGCATCTGAACCTTCGATTCATCGACTTCCGATTTCTGTATCGCCGGCCGCAGCATCGAAAAGATCAGCACGACCACTGTTGTCAGTCGCAATCCGAGCAGGATCCGCGACATTGCCAACGGTTGAGCGGCGAGTTGCACCCGATAGGTCAGCACCACCAGAACCACAAGCCCGACACTCGTCAGGATGACGATCGGCCACGGCCAGATGGGTTCGACGGTAAGGGGCATGTGAGCGGCGTTGGAAGGTAAAGTTGAGCGTCAGTCGGCGGAATAAGTTCGCAGGTCAGGATTCGTCGGTGCGATAGAACCAGGTCGCTGTGAATTGTTCGAGAGCAAAGACCGCCACCAGGAACGCGACGACCATACCATACATCTCCTGCCCCAGTCGACCGGTTAGCGCATCGCGTTCTAATCCTTCGGGATCATGAGCGACGCTGTAGCGTTTTTCTCCCAGCATTTTGTCGAGATCAGAATTTTCCAATCGGGTCAGGTCGCTTTCGGATGCAGGAAGATTCACGCTGAAACCAACATGATAATCGACGGTCTGATCAGCGGAGTCTACCGAATACGAACCAGTCGATGTCGCGTCTCGCAAGGAAATGAATCGAGCATCCGCCGGCACATCGACTGCACGCTGCTTGAAGTCCGGCATCCGCAGAATGACCTTCGAGACCTTTTGTTTGCGGCTTAGGGGCAGAGAGACTTCGTCGCCAACCTGATAGTTGAAGATCGCCGAGGCCTGCGATGCCAGGTACTGAGTGAATTGATCGACGATGACGACGTACAGTTCCGGCGCGAGAAAATCGTTCCAGGACTTGGCGTCAACGCTAGTCGTCAGCATCAACACTCTCCCCTGCCCGATGCGGCGTTCCAGCAACGCCGGCGGCCCGACGATGTCGTCCTCGGCGTTGCCGATATAACGAGAGATCACGACCGCGTCCTGCCCCGGCTCCACTTTCCAATAGCGGCGAACCTCGGCCAACCCAAGTTCCGTCAATGCGCCAAGATCGTCCAGTCGCTTCAGCAGCGTGTGCTGTGATTTTCGAAGGTCCAACATGTGCGGCAGCAAATGCTTCGACGAGGCGACCGGCTTCCCCGGCAGCACGGCCAATGCGGCTTCCGACTGATACCGCACTGGGTTAATCCGCTCTTTGTTCGGCAATTCGGCTAACGCTGACGAACTCGCTCCCAGAAAGACGGCGACACCGCCACCGCGATCAACGAATGTATGCAGCTTTTTCCACATCGCATCCGTTGGCTGGCTGGCGTTGATTAAACAGACCACGTCGACATCGTCAAGATTGCGATCGACCAGTTCGTCTGGCTTCGCATTCTCAGTTTGGAACGCGGACACCCCAGCGTCAGTCAAGTTCTTCAGTGCCAGGGTCCAATAGTTCGAAATCACGGGCAGTTCGGCAACGACCAATACTTTTAGAGAGGGGATCGTTTGGACAGTGAAATGCACAATATCGTCGGCACTCAGCGGATCAGCACCAGACAACCGGAGTTCACCGTGGGTGAATGACTGCTCGGGAAGTTCCACGGGGTAGAAGGAGACTCGTGTTTCTCGTCCCAATTCCAACTTGACGCTTTCAGTTCCCTTACGGATCGGCGGTCCGTCGCCTGCTTTCAGGTACAGTTCCACGGATTGCTCTGGATTGATTGAGCCGACCGCAGAGACAACAGCGTCCACACGAACGGCCGTGTGGGCCGGGATAGCTTCGCGCGACAGTTTGACTTCCGTCAACGCGGCGTTGACCGGCGCTTGTTCGCCGACATCGATCAGATAGATTCCGGCCCATCGCAAGCGAGCAAGTTCATCTTTTAACCGGCCTTCATCGCGCCAAGCCGACTTGGTCAGATCGGTGAAGAGATAAATCTCGCGAACAAATCGGTCCTGTCGCTGATCCGCCGGGACCGACGACTGCTCGTTCGAGACTCGTTGGCGATCGTCTTCCTGAAGCTGCAAGAGGGCGTTCAATCGATCATTCAACGGCGCACTGACCGCCTTGATCTCCAAGGCGTCGATGCGACTCTGGGCCGCGAACAAATCGGTCGAGAATGCCACAGGGGTTCCATCGCCACTCGCCGCCACTGCGATCTTGCTACCGGACGGGAGATGAGTGACATGTGCCTTCGCCACGTCCTGTGCCGATCGCAGACGGGTCTTGTTCGCCTGCTTGTAGGACATGCTGATGCTGGTGTCGAAGAGAAAGACAGCAGCGACGGGAACATTCTCGGCGACGCGCGGCGCAGGATTTTTGATGTCGGCCGTCACACGGCTAGCATACGGCCAGGCTACGCCGGCGAGTGCCAGCAATGCAGCAACCACGCCCAAAGCTCCGCGGAGCACCGAGCGCCTCGTCAACAAAACAGACCGGGCGACGGACTGCCGTTTCCACCACTGCATCAATCCGAAATAGGCACCGATCGCCAAGGCTGCGATCGCGATCAACGTCAACCATTCGCGAACATTCAACGAATAATTCGCTGCCGGCAGCGAAGGTCGGCAGATCGCCAGCACGATCAAGGCAATGATCCCGACGCGCAGTAGCAACAGCCAGAAATGACGTAATTTGATGCGGCGAACATTTTGCCGACGGCGTTGTTGGATCAATCGCAACGCGGGAAAAATCAACCGCTTCGGTTTTGACCTGAGAAACAGATGCAACGCCACCGGGATCAGCGCCAGGGCCAGACCAACCAGCAGTGCAGGGTTCAGGAACGACATAGTGCAAAAATGGTGCGTTATTCAGTCACAAACGGACTGGATTTCTTGGTGGTGAAGGTCCAACGGACTTCTTTCAAATTCCCACTATCCATGACACCGGCCTCGGAGTCCACTGAATCATGTTTGTTGATTAGAACAGGAAGCCTGTTTTCTGTTATAGTGTACGCACATCATTGATTCGAAATATTCTCGCGGAGAGTTTGGATGTCCTCGAATGGCACTGCGTTGAAGGAAATCCATAAGTTGCGGCTTCGATTGCAGGAGCTGACTGAGGAAATCGAAAGAGGTCCGCGCCAGATCGCCGCTCGCCAGCACTTAGTCGATAAGAAAAAAGCCGAACTGGAAGCACGGCGAACCAAACTCAAGCACCTGAAAGTGGCGGCCGATCAGAAAAATCTGCAACTCAAGACCAACGAAGCCAAGATTCACGATCTGCAGGGAAAGCTGAACGGAGCGACAAACAACCGCGAATTCGACGCTTTGAAAACGCAAATTGCCGCCGACAGCATGGCCAACAGTGTGTTGGAAGACGAGATCCTGGAAGCGTTAGACGGCTGCGATGCGATGCAGCGAGAAATCAAAGACTTCGAAGCCGAAATCACGGCTCTCGAAGCGGAACTCGCAAAGTTCGCCGCGAAAATCGGCGAGCGTCAGCCCGATTTGAAATCTCAGGCGGCAGCGATTGAAGCCCAGGTGGGCGATGCCGAAAAATTCCTTCCCCCCGAAATCGTGCCGCAGTATCGACGGCTGGTCCAGTCGTACGGTGCACATGCCCTCTCGCCAGTGACCGGCACTGCGTGCAGCGAATGCTATGTCGGACAGCGTCAGCAAACGATCGTCGAACTTCGCTCGGGCAAGTGTATTTTCTGCACCTGCGGTCGGCTGATGTATCTTGCCGAAGACTGAAACGGTCGGTGAATAGCCTTACAGAGGCGGGCTGATTTCCATTTGCCGCCACGGCGTTGCAGGTTACCGGCTTCATCCCGCCGGTCGGACTGTGATTTTCCAAGGCCTTGGCTACATCTTCTGCGGTGATGTGATACCGCATCATGCCTGGACTTTCCGTGGCGAATCCACAACGCCAATTTCGACATGGCTCCAACGACTTCGCCACAATCCACGTAGTTGCAATGGGTTGTGAATTCGCTCGAAGTTTGCGCCACTAACGGTCCGCGCTTTGCTTTTAGGTCAACCCTCGCCGGGAATTGTCACCCGGTGTCACACCGACCGACTAAAAGCCGGAACATTCGCCATGTCAGTCCAACGACGGTTCAAAAGGATGCTGATTGAAGTTCAGGATGATCTGCTCCTATTGCACGTGGGCGAGATGGATATCTGGGACGGTGCCGACCTGGCACTCTTAAGAGAAGGCCTGTTCAACCTGATCGAACGCGAACATGTCCGATCGATTGCGATCGACATGCGATTCGTGAAGTACATCCCCAGCGGCTTCTTCGGGATGCTTTACGACTGGCAGGAAAAGCGGGGCGTCCGCTTTGCACTGACTCCACCGCAGCCCAATGTCCAACGAATGCTGTGGTTCCGCAGGTTCTTCCACTTGAACGCGGCAGGAACGTACGACCTGCAGATGGAATCGGATGCCAGCATCGCCACGCCGACAATGGAATCGTCCGAGTTGCTCGTGACAGCAACCCTCTAACGACACATCTTCCAATTTGCGCTTTTCAATCGGAAATGCGCAATTTGCAATGTCGGGTCCACTACTGACGGGCCTTCCATTGCTTCACGCGGACGGCATTTCCCAAGCGATAAGGATCGTCGGACCGAGACCTTTCGAGAGTGTCGATCGCTTCCTTCAGATGACCCAGTTCCGCATGGCAGTCGGCCAGCAGTGCCCTGGCGGCGAATCTCCATTGCCCGCTTCGATCGTACCGTTTGAGGTAGGCGTTCACCTGCTCGACAGCGGCGCCATACTCCTTCGCCTCAAACTTGCAGAGAGCCGTCCAGTAAATTGCATTTTCGGCCCCTTTTCGGTTCAACACCGCCATTTCCTGCACTGGGGCTTGTTCAATTTCCAGATGCCTGATTGACATGTAGCGCTGCGTCGCGTCGTCAAATTTCCCGAGCAATTGTTCGGTTCTGATGCGTAATAGTTTGCGCTCAGGATTGCCAAATTTGACCTGACCGTCTTCGCCAACCTTGAATGGGATCGGCAGGTTGAAAGCCTGAGTGGCAATCTCAAACGTCTGCTTGATTGCTGGAGTAACCTTCTTCATCGCCTCGTTTTGTTGGAGCGGATACGGCCAGGGCTTGAGAGAATCCGGAGACCACCCCGCAGCCTTCAGTCGTGACAACAACCCCTCGCGGCCGGTCACGTCGAACAACGGATCCGACAACACGCACAGATCGCTTGCTGGCAGTACGGACTCCAGATGTCGAATCCGGCGCGTCCACCAGTTGACTTCGACGATGGGGAAAATATCGACTTCCTTGAGCGCTTCCGCCTTGATGGGATAGGCGTCAGATCGCACGGAAAATCGTTCTAACCACTCGGGATGAGAGACAATTTCAGCCAGAGTCGCGGGCGGAGTGACCTTCGAAGCGTCGTCGCCAGATGGCAGGGCGAGTCCCAAGCGCGGATCGAATAGGTAGACCTGGCCTTTCAAAAGAACGCCCAACAGCCAGTTGTCAGGTGACTTATCCCCCTTTGGTCGCACGATGACGCAATCGAGACGCAACTGGCGAAACAGGGACGCTGTGACCCACGCACGATCCTCTGCATTTCCTTGCCCCAGCAGCAAGAGTTGGTAAATCCCCAGCGGCATTTCTGGATCATCATCACCACGTAGTGCCACGTTGCGAATAACGAAATCAAACACGGCTTGAGCCTGCCCAACTTCGTCACTGGCATGGGTCGACAAATAGCTGGCAATAGCGTGAGTCAACATCGCGTCGCGAATATGAACGGCATCGAGCAAATCAAAGTTCTCTGCCTTCAGCCGCACTTCCTGGCTTTCATCGATCCAGCCAGCCGGCACCTTTTCATTGATGACCGGCGATGGATCTGGTGCGAGGCCGCGCCACGAGTTCAACAGGCTGACCGGCTTATCCGCCGCCGCGTCGATGGAATAATTCAGGGGCCGCAACTGATGCACGGCGCTCACCAGCAGATCGTCGGCGGACGATTCGTTTGAGCTGGCCCCCGTATTCGAAACTTGGCGTTTCCCCGGACATCCGACGAAGCTCGCCAGAATCAGCAGAATTGCAGGGACAGCAAACAGACGCGGAAGTCTCATATCGATGATGCTCGGCTACTAAATGGCGTGCTCAAGGGGAATTCGGCTGACCTACGTCTATTTGCACGTAGGTGTTGAACAAATTTGGGATTCCGAACTGGCGGGCACACGTCGCGCCTTGCGGCACGACCGCCCCGACAAATTACACTACCCAAATATCATTGCAGTCAGAAGTTATGAATACTCAAGCTCGAAATTCCAATGCCAGCTTCCGCAATTGGACCAATTGGTCGATGAGGCGAGGCAGTTCCGCCAAAGGGACCATGTTGGGACCATCGCTCAACGCCTTGTCGGGATCGGGATGCGTTTCGAAAAAGACACCGTCGCAGCCACAGGCCACTGCGGCGCGGGCCAGGAACGGGACCAGTTCGCGTCGACCGCCGGTGGTGGCTCCCCCCGGCATTTGGACGCTGTGAGTCGCATCGAAAATGACCGGGCCGCCGAATCCCTGCATCACGGGAATACAGCGGAAATCGTTGATCAATCGGCCGTAACCAAACATCGTTCCGCGTTCAGTCAGTAGAACGTTTGGATTCCCTGACGATTCGCATTTTTTCACGACATGGATCATATCTTCGGGAGCCATGAATTGTGGCTTCTTGACGTTGATGATCCCCCCGTGACGCGCAGTCGCCACAGCCACAGCTTCGACCAGATCGGTTTGACGAGCGAGGAACGCCGGAATCTGCAAGACCTGGCAGACGGCGGCTGCGGGTTCGGCCTGGCTGGGGTCGTGAACGTCCGTCAGCAACGGCAAGCCAGTGACCTCACGAACTTTCGCCAGGATTTCCAGACCACGCTCTAATCCAGGCCCGCGAAAGCTATCGATACTGGTGCGGTTCGCCTTGTCGAAGCTCGATTTGAAGACGATCTGCACGTTTCGAGTCGCAGACAAATCCGCGAGCCGTTTGGCAACTTCCAGGACAAGTTCTTCGCTTTCGATGACGCAGGGACCAGCCATAAACAGCAACGGTTCATCGCGACCACAACGCCATCGCCCGATCTTCACAGGATTGTTCGGCACAGTTGCATTCCTTATAAAATTCAAACACTCCGTTCCTGCGGCATGTTAACGGAGCATTCAATCGGCTGCGACCGACTTCGTGCGTCTTGGCGCGCTTCGTCGTACTGATTTTGTGAGTCAAAGCATATCGAATCCTCTTGGATTTCAATGATGGGGCTGTTGATGACATTCCTGCTGACGGACAAGCCGGAACGCGGCATTCTCGTCTTCGAACGCATGCCATACTGGGGCCCGGAACTCAAACGGCAGTTCTCGGATCAGTCTCTGTTTGTACGGGAATGCCGCACCGTCGGCGACCTGAGTCCGAGCACCGCCGAATTCAGTGATTGCCTGGTCGTGATCTCTCTGGATTCCGCCCCCACTGACTGTTTGACGTGGATTGGCAAACAATCGCAGGCCATTGCTGGTCCGCCGATCATCGTCATCGGCTCGCCTGAGTATGCCGAGTTGGAATGGACCGTTCGCGAAGCGGGTGCTGCCGCTTATGTGAATGATGAAATCGGTGGACGCGATCTTGCTCGTATCTGCTTGCGATTGATTCGCACCGTCAGGCGTCCGCCGGTTGCTGCACCGTTCGAAGGGTGATACAACTCGACGTGTGCCCTGACCGACTTTGCCGTTTAAGCAGCATCTCCGCTGGTTCACGCTGGCGAATGATCACGGACGCCCGATGCGATCCGAGACGGTTTGAGTGCCACGAACGACGAACCCAAGCCTGCTGATCACTAATGAATCAGCAGCATTGAAGCCGTATCCAGCGGAGAGGACTTGCCGGAAATGTTGACTGATTCTCAGATTTCGAGCCGTTTGCAAACGTTAACCGACCCCGAACTTGGTCGCTCTTTCGGTGAACTGGGAATGCTCGGCGGCGTGGCGGTCGGACCGAACAACGCCGTCACCGTGACTATCGATTTGCCGACTCCTGCCTACCCCGGCAAGGACAGGATTGTTGACGCCGTCCGCTCGACAATTTCGCAGTCATTCGCCGATGCCGGATCAGTCGAAGTCGCATTCAAATCCAATGTTCGCGGATTGAATTCGGGCGGCACGCTCGGCCTGAAAATCAAGAATGTCGTGGCTGTCGGTAGCGGTAAGGGGGGCGTCGGCAAGAGTACCGTTGCTGCCACCCTGGCTTACGGGCTGAAATCACTCGGATGCCAGGTTGGCTTAATGGATGCCGACGTTTATGGCCCCAGCATCCCTCATATGGTGGGTGCGCACGGACGACCAGTGGCAGTCAAGCATAAGACATCGACCGGCGAAGAGTTTGAGCGCATCGAACCCGTGATTGCCAACGGCCTCAAAGTGATCTCGATGGGGTATTTCGTGCAGCCTGACCAGGCCGTGATCTGGCGCGGACCATTGCTGCATCGCGCCATCACGCAGTTCCTGAAAGATACCGACTGGGGCGAACTGGACTATCTGATTATCGACCTGCCACCGGGGACTGGCGATGTCTCGCTGACACTCTCGCAGATGCTGGGATTGGCTGGTGCCGTTGTCGTTTGCACACCTCAGCAGGTCGCTTTGCTGGATGCGATGAAGGCCATCAGCATGTTTCGCCAAGTCAAGATTCCAATCCTGGGTCTGGTCGAAAACATGACGGGCGAAATCTTCGGTCGTGGCGGCGCGAAGAACAAAGCGGCAGAACTCGGCCTTCCCTTCCTGGGCGAACTCCCCATCGATGCGGGAATCCGTATTCGAGGTGACGACGGACACATCGCCAATCTCTTCTCCGAGGACAATCCCTCGCGCGGACCGTTGCTCGGGATCTGCGAGCGAACGGCGATTCAAATCGCGCGACAACTGCTGGAAACCCCCAAGATGCCGTCGCTGGAAATCATCTAGCCTGCGCGAAACTTGACAGGATTATCTCAGAAGTGCCCGGCCCGACCCAAAATCGCGTCCATTACGTGAAATAGGGTCTGTGCATAACATGCGTAGACTTTTCGACCCTCTTTTTGGCCAGAAAAGTCGTCGCGAAGTCCCTGTCTTCGCGTCGCAATCTCCAAGCAAGCAGGTCTTTGCGCGCTCCAATAGGACTGCACATTGACACACTTTTCGTCCGCTTGTAAATTTCCGCCCGCTTGGGACAACGGCGAAAACAGGATAGATGGATAACCCAACGGACTGGGCATGGAAGTACAGGACAACAGCTCCACAGGCCACAACATTGCTCCGCAATCGATTCGATTGCGGCACCGCATGCTGCTGCTTATGGGACTGCTGACTTGGAGTGTGGGATGCCTCGGTTGTTATCGACAGACAGTGCCACCGCCGGCATCAATCAGTCGACCGCAGCCACAGCTACAACCGCAATTGCCGGTGCTTGAACCACCGGAGATGACGCTTCCGCAGGAATCCGAGGTTCCGCCGGTTTCTCCTGTTACACCGATTACAAAAGACAATCCTTGGAAGCCTGAAACGGCGACGCGCGATTGGAAATACATCGTGCTTCACCACACTGCATCGGAACAAGGCGACGTGGAGAGCATCCACGAGTCACACTTGAAGAATAAAGATAAGAACGGCAAGCCCTGGCTGGGGATCGGCTATCACTTTGTGATTGGCAACGGCAAGGGGATGGGCGACGGTGAAATTGACCCAACGTTTCGTTGGAAGAAGCAAATGCAAGGGGCTCACGCTGGCGTGGCTGATTACAACCAGCACGGTATCGGAGTCGTACTCGTCGGAAATTTTGAAAACAGCTCGCCAACAGTGGCGCAGCTGGCATCGTTGAAGAAGTTGGTACGAGTGCTTTCGCGGGAGTATGAGATTCAGACTGCTCAAATCGTGGGTCACGGTGACGTGAAAGCGACTGAGTGCCCTGGAGCCCATTTCCCGATGAGTGAGATCCGTGACAGTGTCGCGGCACTGGAATTGGAAGAGCCGTTGGCGGCGCGAAGACCGTCAAATCTGGCAACGCCACTCCGGTGATAGGGATGAGATTGGATTGGTCTGATCTGTGACTTTGTCGAACGTTACGGATCCGCCGGCACAGACCGGCGTGAGGAACTTGTGATCATGACAGACTTTTCCTTTTTCGAATCAAAATCCGATGGCGAGCATCAGTTCGATGAGCGCTTCGCCTGCATTCGGCGTTTCTCGGATCTCGCAAATCCGATCCAGGATGCGTCATCGGCCGAATCCGAAATTGACGACTTGCCGGCACATCCCGAAATCGTCGAGCTCATCGAGTCATTGCTGGAAGCAGATCCGAATCTGCAGCCCGGCAGCGAAGTGCAGATCTCGCAACGTTCCAGTGCCGTCTATCTGCCAGAACATTATGAAGCGGGCTATGCCTACCCTCTGATCGTCTGGTTTCATGGGGATGGAGCCTCGGAGAACGAGCTCCATCGAGTGATGCCGTCGATCAGCGATCGCAACTACATCGGAGTCGCCTTACGTGGCGATGTCACCACGCCATCGGGATGCGCCTGGTCGGCCGATGCGGCCAACTCACCAGAACTACTCAACGATATCCGCCTCATCGTCACATCGCTGCGACGCCAATATCACATCCACAGCGAGCGTATTTATCTCGCGGGATTCGGCACCGGCGCGACAACCGCAGTAAAGCTGATGCTTAACAAGCCAGAATGGTTTGGCGGAGTGATCAGTTTCAGCGGTGAAATGCCAAAGCCAGACGCTCCGTTGGCACGAGCGGAAGAGTTGAAAGATAAGCGAGTCCTGCTGACCACCAACCTCAGTGCCAGCACGACAGGTGTCGGCGACGTCGTCGCCGCGGGACGAATGCTGTATTCCGTCGGGATGAGAGTGGGAACTCGCGTTTACCAGGACTCGGCAACGGTACCGACCACAAAGATGCTGCGAGACTTAGATTCCTGGCTGATGGACGACATCTGCGGCAGCGTGAAAGTTTAAGCAACCGTGCGATTCGAGTCCGATAATTCTAGGGGACTTCGCGGACCCCGCCGCATTATCGTCCGCCTGTCTCATTCTCCGCACGCCACGCATGCAGGTTGAGCCTTTAGGGACTGCCCTCTCGAGGGCGAACCTTTTGGAGATGATGCTTTTGGTTTCATCATCAATGCACATATAGACATTGGTATGACGATAGTTGGCGTTGGACAGGATGTGCCAGTACCACGCGCCAGCAATAACAAACCGACGACTCTTCATTGCTTCGATCGGTTCACACCACGGCCACCCTTCCGAAGTAGCGACCTGTCGTGCGATTGCAATCGCTTCGTCCTGAGTCATGCGAGACGACCTCAAGAAGGTGACGTGCCCATAGCGAACAAGCCCTTGTTTATCGCGAGGACTTGCTGGATTCAAGAGCGGCTCAGGTTCCTTTGAATTTGACACCTGACGAATCCGCCAATAATGAAACTAAGCTAAGGTTGGACGTGTGCAGTCTTCGGAACACGCCATCTTTCTTAAGTTAGTTGCTGGTGCGTCCTGAAGACTCCACGGCACCCTACAAATACGTCGACGATAAAAACGGAGAAGGGCGTCGAGATGAGAAGTCTCGACGCCCTCGTTTTTTTTAATCACGCAAGCGACCAGGTCACTCGCTTGATGAACTAGCCACCAACGGTTGGGTTGACGCTACCAGCAGCGATCATGTCGCATGAGCTGTTGCAATCGCAATCATCTGGGGTGTCCGTGTTCATTGAACCGAACGTGCAGCTGATTGGGTTTCCACCCTTACGGCAGCCGGTGAAGCCTGGCAGGCAGTAGGACTGGTTCAGCGATCCGATGGCGTGAGCGGTGTCCAGCAGTTCTTCGTTCACTGCAACAACAACGCTGCTCAAACCAACGATGACGCCCAGGACGCAGATCGTCAGGACGAGAACCAATTCAGCGGAGATAATCAGACCGCATTCGTCATTCCACAATTTCTGGAGCATGTGAGATACTTTCTGCAAACTTGAGAGTTTTATTTAACACTGAGTTGAACCGAATCACGCCAGGACGCTTTCGAGCTCGGGTGTGGCCTGAACTAGAGAGCCTGCGACTTGTCGTCCGGGTGGTACCTCCCCTTCCAACAGTTCGCATTGGCGTATTCGTCATCAATCGCACAACTGGTGCCATCCGTTTCCATCTTGCAACATGACGGATCGATTCGATCAATCACTCGACACGGTACAATCGGATCAGACGTTACAACCGATCCCACCGGCGCGACAAAAGGTTGAACAACCCTTACAGTCGCTACATCTGGAAGAGCAGACTTAGTTAGGAAGTTGGTCGTTTTCGCTAGAAGCGCCCGGAGGCTCATTGGGTTTGTTAGCCAGGCTGAACAATCCATTTGACAAACTGCATAGTCTCGTTAAGACGATTGTATGGCGCGTGCGTTTGTTCAAGCTGTCGCGGACCGAAACGTCGCTCGCGACACTCAGACGGTCGCTCTGGACACGCGAACCTCACGAATGAGTTGAACCGCGAGCAGGACGACGCTGACTAAACAGAGCAGCGCTGGCAACGCAGGACGCCTGAATCCAACCGCCCGGTTGGTGAGTAGTCCGCGCATGCCAGCACCAAAGAGATCGACAGTCCGAGAAATCGAACCGTAGGATTGGGACGGCTGGAGTTCATTGGGATACCCACGGAACTTCGTAGCTGGGCAAAAAAGAGGATTCAATGCAAACAGGCGTCGAAGTCTGTGACCTTCAACGCCTGTCGTAAACCGTCATCTGATTTCTCGGAAGCTCTTAAATATCAGCCACCGTGCGATTGAATGTGACTTGGCACCGCGATCATGTCGCATGAGCTGGAACAGTCACAATCATCTGGCTGATCTGTATTCATCGCTCCGTAGGTGCAGGAGATAGGACAGCCGTGCTTGCGGCAACCAGTGAATCCTGTGTAACAGAACGACTGGTTCAGTGAGCCGATCGCATGGGCTGTGTCTTGCAGCTCTTCATTCACTGCGACGACAACGCTGCTGAGACCGACAATGATTCCAAGAACGCAGATCGTCAGAACGAGGACGAGTTCAGCGGAGATGATCAAACCGGCTTCGTCATTCCAAAGTTTCTTCATGTGCGTGGCCTTTTCGACTGAGAGATCGCTGTTTGAACTGAGTTGAATGCAATTGGTGTCGTCGTGATCGGTTCACTGCTGATCCGATCAGGGCGGTCGCAATCTCGGTGTGGCCGAGACGGCGGCTTCCCATTTCCAGAACAACCAGCACGGGGCCCCGCTCTGGTTTGCCTCTCTGGCAAAAGGTTCTGCTGTCGAACTCGCGACGTTCGTCAGACTGAATTGATCGAGTTGCTGTGGCGATTTGGCAGCGAGTGGTGACTCGCATTCGCATCAGCTCGTCATGACTGGCATAGAAGGCACGTGCGGTGCCGATCGGCCAATCCGCGGATGTGGAATGGCGATACCGAGGCCGAATGAATTGACGTATCCGGCCAGATGGTCTGCAGATGCGTCAGATGGAAAAGAATTTTGAGAGCACCGTGGTCACCCACGCGTCCAATAACGAACGTTAAGCCCGATTGGCGCGAGCGTTTGCAAAACACCAAAGATTCTGATGTTTCTGCAAAGCCCTGGCGAGCCAAGGGCAAGCATTTCACGGATTGGCCCTCTCACAAGGGCTCGTCGTCTTTTTGAACCTCAATGAATCGCTACAGCAACTCCCTCAAACACCAACTATCTAACCCCAACGACACCGCAAGTACAGCAGTTTCAATTCGCAAGTTCGATACCGTCGCTACAAAAGGACTTTACGCGCTAAGCCACGCAACCACAACCGAGACGCTTCTTCAATAGAGACAGACACTTACGGCTCACGTTCTCGCCAGTCTGCTATCGCAGCAAGCGATCGCTCCGTTCACAACGGTTAGCGCGATTCGATGCATTTCGTCAACGTTCTGAATCTATGACCTGCATCAGTTCTGCGGAACACTCCGGGTTCGCAGGCCGTTCCGATTGTCTGTTCGACTCAAAAAACAAAAGCGGCCGGCGCGATGCCGACCGCTGTTCATGGTTCTGACGACACGCTCAGTCCTTGGTCGGAGCTGGAGGTGGTGGAAGGGGAGTCGGCGTCTGCAGCGAAGGTTGCGTGGCCGTCGATGGCGTCAGGTTATCGCAACCGGGATACGGAGTTGTCACCGAGCTTGGTGTGCAAGTATCACAAGGTGTAACCTGCGGATTTATCACACCGGGGGTTGCGGTCGAGGATGATGCCCCGGTGTATCCCATACCACCGATCTCCGAGTAACCACCGCCATAACCACCACCACCGTAGCCTCCGCCGAAGCTGCCGCCGACCGCGCCGCCGTTCCAGCTGGAACCGATGCAGCCATCGAAGATGTCGATGAAGCCTGATCCGGCAGTAAACGAGGTCGCACCCCAGCGCCACTTGCGACATCCGAAGAAGCTTGGCGTCGTGAAGGATTGGTTCAAGCTGGAGAATGCCAAAGCCAGATCTTGAAATTCAGAGACAACTGCCGTTTGGACCTGCACCAGACCAACGACAATCCCCAGGACGCAGATCGTCAGAATCAGCACCAGTTCCGCCGAAAGAATGAGTCCCGACTCATCCCTCATGACCTCAGCCAATAGATTCTTCATCGCAGACACCTCAGTTCAACGGACAAGCGCGAATCAGTGATGTCGCTGCACGTTGCGACGGCTCATTCGCACGAAATTCTGCATTCGGCGACCTCACCGACGAGGCGGCAAGGCACTCACCATCTGCCGACGCATCGATATCGCAGTGCGTTCGGATGCGCCGGCAGATGAAGCGAGCCGTGCCACCACATCGGTGCGGCCATAAGTCCACCGGCACCAAGGTCGGGCCGGGATATTGATCCGAGTCAGCCAGGCCGTCTGAGGCGGGCTGCAATCGCCCAGCGGTCATCGCCGGACCATTGTGAAATTCGCGGTAAATATGACCGGCGGGTGCCACACACCCGCCGGTCTTCAACTCAGCGCACAAGGCGGTCTCTCAGGTCGCCACACACGCTCGTACTGCAGAGGGAAATCGATGCTCCGAAGAGCGGTTTAAGGATTGGCCGCGATCCTCTCGATCCGATTTCACGAGTCGCTTGCAACTCGGTAGATTCGTTTCAATCGCTGCTGTCAGACCAATCGTTTTCATCATCACGATTGATACTTAATGCATAGGCCATGCCATTCGCACAATCGCTGCAATCGTTACAGTCGAACCATCGCCGCAACTCTTCCGCCCATGGATACTTGCAAAAGATAGCCGCACCCCAGCGGCACGCGACGGATTACTTCTGGCGCGGTTGTCCTGTTTAGAACGTTTAGCGCGGTATTAACGATTGTGTCAAGCAGACCGATCGTATTGATTATCCCGTCCATGCAGCCTGTAGCGATTCTGGCTTTTGGCGCGAATGTGACGAAAGCGCAGGCGCAGTGCCCGGCGGGGTTGGAAGCACGAAATCGCCTCTAATCGAGCGAAGCCCGGGTGTAGCCAATCTCGCCAAGAGATTGGGAGAAGTTGATGTGCGAACAACATCCAATGACACTCGCCCAAGATCTTGTCCATGAGCCCGTTCTCGATGACCTTCGATCCTGATTCCATTTGCAATCGCGATTAGCCATAAAGGACGTTGCTTGAATTCAGGCGGTCTCAATCCCAGCATGTTGGACATCCCGCATTCCCAAGAATTCACAGCGAGCGAAATCATGATCGACACTATTTGCGGTCTGCCGACTAAGCACTGTCGATGGCGTACTGCCATGCCATTCGGAATACGGAAGATAAGTCCGCTGCTTGCAGCGCTGACCTTAATGGTCACCTCTGTCCTCACGCTGGCTGAAGAGACGCAGACAGTAGCCACGCCACGAAAACAGCCTCCGCGACTGATCGTGCGAGGTGATGACATGGGGTTTTCCCATTCCGGCAACGAAGCTTTGATTCGGTGCTTTCAGGAAGGGATCGAAACCTCAATTGAGGTTCTGGTCCCGTCACCATGGTTTCCTGAGGCGGCTCGCCTGCTGGCCGAGAATCCAAAGGTCGATGTCGGCGTGCATCTCGCGTTGACCAGCGAATGGGACAACATCAAATGGCGTCCGCTAACAGAAGCCGCCAGCCTGAAGGATCCTGACGGCTATTTCTTTCCGATGATTCATCGCAACCAGAACTACCCGAACCGCGCCTTGATGGAACACGAATGGCGCATCGACGACATCGAGAAAGAGTTTCGAGCACAGATTGAAATGGCCAGAAAACACATTCCCCGCGTCAGTCATCTGTCCGGCCATATGGGGTGCGATCATCTGAATGATGACGTGAAGAAGCTGACTCGCAAGCTGGCGAAAGAGTACGGACTCGACATTGACCCCACGGACTTCGGTGTGAAATCCGTAGGCCTCAAGGGCTCGCGAGGAACGTCGGAAGAAAAAATCGCCAGCTTCATCAAGTTACTGGAAAGTCTGGAGGACGAGACGACATCGCTCTTCGTCGAACATCCCGGGCTCGACTCGCCGGAACTGCGCGGGATCAGTCATATCGGCTACGAAAACGTCGCTGCCGACCGCCAGGGCGTGACTGACATGTGGACCGATGAACGAGTCCGAAAGCTGATTGGAGCGCGAGGCATCCTACTAATCGGGTATCGAGATCTGAAAAAGAATGCGGACGCCAAGTAGCAGCATCGACGACGCAACTATCTCGTCAACAGCAGCTTACGGTGGCCTCCGGCGAGAACCTACGGGACGAATGCGATTTAACGATTCGGCGCGAATGATGTCGATTCCGTCACGGCATGCTCGACTAATAAAGGGAGGCGCTGCGCTCGCCTCTCATTCGTCTAAGCTGATTTCACAGAAAGGAACCTGCGATGGACTCGACGACTCCTCATCCCCCAATCGTTTCACGCGAAGAATGGCTGGGAAAACGGAAAGAACTGCTGGCTGCAGAGAAAGAACTCACAAAGCATCTCGACCACGTGAACGCGCAGCGTCGTCGCTTGCCGATGGTCGAACTCGACAAGCCCTACGAATTCGCAGGACCGAATGGCAAGGTCAGCCTGCTGGATCTGTTCGATGGTAAACGACAATTGATTGTCTATCACTTCATGTTCGACCCAGACTGGGAGAAGGGCTGCCCCGGTTGCACTGGCCTGGTGAACGGCATGGGAGATCTCTCTCAGTTGCAAGAGCGAAATACGAACCTGGTTCTCATCTCGCGAGCCCCGTTTCCAAAGTTGCAAAAATACAAACAAGAGCAAGGTTGGAATCGCCCTTGGGTCTCGTCCTATGGATCGAGATTTAACTACGACTTCAACGTCACGCTGGATAATTCCATCGTCAGCCTGCAGTACAACTACCGACCAAAGGAAGAGTTGGAAGCCCGCAAAGAGACCGAGCCGTACTTCACTCAAGGCGAGTCACACGGCCTCAGCGTATTCTTTCGCTTGGATGATCGGGTGTATCACACCTACTCAACCTACGCCCGTGGATGTGAAGGCCTGACCGATCTCTACAGCCTGCTCGATCGCACTCCCTACGGCCGCCAGGAAGACTTCGAAGATTCTCCCACCGGCTGGCCTCAAAAACCAACGTACGGCGGATAGAGCCAACGTCCTCAGATCGCGATGTCCGCTATCGTTTTCTCAGATGGCAGGACATCGCGGCCTGATCAGCGCAACTAGATCCCCTCCGGCCAATGACGAGTTGCTTCCAGCGACTCGCCCGTCTCCAGCAAGCTCTTCAAGCTTGCCAGGATGTTCGGCCAGCCGCTCGACACGCCAGTGATCAGCTTCGAATCTGGCCGGTCCATTTCGTGAATGACGGTGAGTTTGACGACCTCACCCTGCTCCTCCAGTTCATACGTCATGCGCGAGAACCCTTCCTCTCGCAATTCCGGCATGAACTGGTTTTGCCAGGAGAGCACCAGTCGCCGGCCGGGTTCGATCTCCAGGACTTCACCCGCATCGCCGACGCGTCCGTCAGGAATCATCAACTTCCACGACGCTCCCACTTTCCACTCGGATTCCAGCCAGGTCGCACACCAGTACTGCCGCGTGAACTCCGGTTCGATTAATGCCTGCCACAGTTTTTGTGGAGTGGTCCGGATGTAAGTCACATAAACAAAACGTGAATCTGCCATTTGCTCGCTCCTGGTTTCGCTCGGCCCTCAACTCATTATGCAACCATAAGGTTGCATGTCAAGGCTATTGCATTTGGCAGTGGCAAAAAACGAAAGCAGCCCCGCAAACCATGTCTGGCTTGCGGGGCTGCGATGTTTGTTGGACTACTAAACGAAACTCATTCGTTTAGAAATCACCGATGACTTCGCCATCCTTCGGATTGGCCAAGCGACGAACAGTGTTGAAATCGACGTTGTCGGAAAGGAACCGCACGCTACCGTCACCCAGCAGCGCATGAACGCCACCGATGTGCAAGCTGGCTGGTTCATCGTTCGGACCGCAATTGTTGACACTCCACAAGCAAGCGGCGGGGCCGCCGGTCGGCACCTTATTGTTGTTGATGAACTGACCGTTCATGTTCGGTGGTCCAGAAATTCCGCTGCCGCTATCTGGATCGGCCCAACGACCAGGAACGCCGAATGTACCACCGGCCGAGTACGGTGTCTGATTTTTCGACAGAGCCAATTGCGAGCTGTCGTATGCCTGGCTGCCACCCAATGCCGCGCCGGCACTACTGATGTCGTATGAGCCACCATTGGCGGTGGGACGACCCGAGTCTTCGATCACCATGACGGTGTTGCTCAGGCCATCGGTGCAAGCGGCAATACCGTTGCAGAAGCCCAGAGCGCCAGCTTTATCCACCCCTGTAACGTTGGCGGTGTATGAACCAGCCACGCCGCCACGAGCACCGTTGGCAGCAAAATCGACGTATGCCACGGGCATATAATCGGTCATTCCGTAACCAAGTGGGTCAGGTCCGGTGACGCCATTGCTGGGGCACACCATCGACGGCAGTTTCGATTTCGCCAAGCCGGCGTTCGCTGCATTGGTGTAGTGAACGCTAAAGTTCCATGCTTGGTACAGCGGAGCCTGATCGATGAACGGCAGGATCGCAGTTGCAGTGGAAACGGGGAAGAATCGACGTGTCGTCGCTCCGGCGGTCGATTCATCGGTGCTTTCGCCAGCGCTTGGGAAAACCTTAAAAGTGCTTTCGTAGTTGTGGATTCCCAATCCATAGTTCTTCAGATTGTTTTTGCATTGCGTGCGGCGGGCCGCTTCACGAGCTTGCTGCACGGCTGGCAACAGCAGTGCAATCAGAACAGCGATGATCGCGATCACGACCAGCAGTTCGATCAGTGTAAAACCCTTCTTGCGGACGGTCACTTTCGGCATTCGAACAATTTCCTTTAGATGTACCTAACCAGGACAGAAACACGACAATGTTGAACAACTGCTTCCTGCTTGCGATTTTCTTCCCTGAGTCTTACCGGCGACAAGAACGCACTACGCCATAAACGACGCCCTCCTGTTGGCTAGCGTAATTCAACACTGAAAGGCCCGAGGCCTGTCTGGTCGTTCTGTTGGGGGTTAGTTTAGGCCGCAATGTGAACAATCGATGAACACCCTGTGAAAACTTTCTCGCCTGAACAAAAGGGGCGCAGGTCGAATCCTGAAATCATCGCCTTGGTTTTATGCGTCGCACGAACGGCGACAGTGGGCAACCACCTGTTTGTGAAGATTCGGCGAGTAATCGATGAACCCGACGCGAGTCATGAAGAGCGATCCACCGTCGACCACGGGATGGCCAACTTTGGTGATTCGACAACACGCGGCTTCGGTTCGCCACGCTGCCCCCTCGCGCGCACCGTGTACGTCCCCGAGCTCACAGGTGATCGCCGAGAAAACTCGCGCCACAAAAAACAAAAAGCCGCGAGTGAATCACTCGCGGCTTTTCATTTCACAAACTGAATTATCAACTTAGGCCAGTGGCATCGGCTCCGTCTGCAGAACAAACGGGAACACGCGCGATGGCTTGTGCGGCGAACTGATACGTTCCTTGTAAGAAATCTGGGCGGCACGATCGGCAGCAAACTGCAGTAGAGTGAACTCCAGACCGCAGAAATATTCCGATCCGACTTCAGCCGCGACATCGGCAAAAACTTCGCCAGCCGAAGCCGCATGTCGACGAACGCCGTGGATGCTGTTCTCGCGAACCTTCACCCCAGCGGCCGACAACTTCACCAACCCCTTCAGGAATTTTCCCACGGCAGTGTCGGGGCCGGAAGCGCGCCACAAACGCTCCCATTCTTCATGAGCTTCCCAGTAAAAGCCATGATTAAAGAAATCCAGCGCCAGCAGGTAGTGGCGATTTTCGGCCCAATTGGTCGGCGTCAGCATGCGTGGCGGAGGTGATTTCCGTTGGTAGCTGTGGCCACGTGGATCGCGAATAGGATGCGGCGTGTCCGATCCTGGAACGAACGTATAACCCGGCAAATCGGTTGACGGGAGGAGCCTGACGGCTTCGACGGTTGCTTCCATCATCACTTTCTAGTTCCTTCACTCTAATTTGCGAGCCGAATTGGCTCGAAAATCTCCGCTCAGTCCACTAAAATGAGTCAATCAAACGGGTTCGATCAACTCGATGCATTGGCGGCACGGATGCATTCTACGCAAACGAATTCCTGCCTTCTTGATTCCAACGAGAGCTGGTGACTCGCTCGGCGTGGCCGCAAAATCTTGAGACGCGGCAGAAAACCATATGGGGCGAGGACCAACTTCGACCGAGATCATGGGCAGGACTCGCTGAGGCCCAAGTTCGGCTTGTCAGAGAGATTAGGGGCCTAGCATACCGCAGAAATTCGTAATTGGGAGAGGAATTTCTTAATTTTCCCGAGTTCAGGAAGGAACGGCACCCTCCCCTTGGGCAACTCGTACCGCCTGCTTTAACCGCGCAACCACCCCACGAAATCCCTGCTGCCGCGTCATTCCCAACGCCGAACCAAGCCCCAACGCCGAAATCAGATCATCCGACAGATTCCGCACGGCTTCAACGGATTCCCCCTCCAGGCCCACCACCACCAGTGCCACTAAACCGCGAACGGTCGGCGATTTCTGCGGCACATCCGCCTCCAAATGCACCCGCCCCTGCTTGACATCGACCCACAGATGCACCGGTGTCTGACATTCCTGGACCCGACACGTCTCCGGAAACGGGACCGCGGCCCGGCGGCTCGAAATCGCCGGCAATTGGTCGGCAAACTCAACCAACCATTCCAGCTTCTCCGTACTATCCAACTCGGCCAATTCGGCGGTCAACTCATCCAGCTTCATAAACTCCCTCGCGCAAGAAATACTGATCAAGCGAGTATAGCCAAATTGACGGTCAAGGCCGACTCCGTCACACCTCAAGGTCCCTGACAAAACAGAGGTAGACGACTTCCGATCTATTAGGACCGCACGGCAAACTATGTTAGCATCCTGACCATGAAATCGACTCGGCTAATCTTGATGGGTGCCATCGTTGCGGTGCTAGGCGCGACGATGACCCAGGCGCAAAAGCCCCCTCGCAATGACTTGAACGAGCTCGTTCCCGCTCAATTGGACAACTGGAAGGTAGAATACCACCTCTTTTTTCCTCGTGAAAACATCGTGCGGGTCACCTTGGACTCGACAGGAAAGCTCTGCAGGCACGCCACCGGACGCAATCCCCAAGACTTCTTCAAGCAGATGAGTCAGGTTGACACCTCAGCCATATTCAGTATCACGCGTGAACTATTGAACTCCTACAAAGTTCGACCCCTGCCAATGGCCGAGGAAGATGGGTTCTGGATACTCGAACTTTGTGATGAACGATCACATAAGATCAAAATCAGGCTCTGTTTTGGCGAAGCGGCGTCGCTGGGAGTCGCTGATCAACTCAATCGAGCAACTTCGGTCTTCGAGAAGTACGGCGTACAGGGAATCGAGCGAAGCAGGATTCTGCATCCAGCCAAGAAGCAAGCCGATCGCCTGCCAACGAACGCGACTGATTGGGAAGTGATGATCTCGGACTTGGTCATTAGCCCAAAGAAGACTACTGTGTGGCATGATCGTTCGAAAGTGGAACTGGTCCGTACGGCAACAGATGCGCAAGCCCAGCAAGACATCTTTCGCAAGATTCTCGATCAGTATCAACTGCGAAACATCGCACCCGATCGTGACAAACCTGTGGGGAAGACCTTCGACATCCATTTCGACGGCGGTTGCAGCCTACTAGTCACATGCGATCGCGAGATGCTGGCGGAAGTAGGGCTCCTCGACGAACTTGATCGATATGCTGCAGATATCAATGAACGCCTGAAAAAGCAAAAAGCAGAGTTTGAATTTATTCCTCCTTGGAGAGAAATGAAATCAACTAGCGATGATCAACAATGAACTGTTGCTGTTTCCCTGCGACCATCATAGTTCTGCCCCCTATCCGTTGGGTTTCTCCGCACAGCAACGCAAAGGTCCTAAGACAAGTACTCTGGTTCTCGCCAGTTCCGCGAGCACAAGACTGACACGAGATGGCACGTTTCTTTTTCTGGATTGTGTTCGGAGCGATGGGCTTAGTTACGAGTCTGGTCGCCTCGTGTTGTTTATTGCAATACATCGTTCGAGTGCCGCTGGGGTCACGACCGATGTTCCATATCCTCAATACCGAGAAGATTCGCAGTTTTGCAGGAGGGCCAGATTGGCACATCGGCCATCGTTACCTCGACAAAAACGGGAATCGGATCTATATCGATGACCCATTAAATTTAATCTTGGTCGTCGACGAAAAGGGTGACCATGGCCCGGTCTGCAAACCAGACTCAGTGACCTTCTTGCCCGGTACGGAACGGCAATACACAGTCCCCGCTCGAACCAATGCAATCCTCATCTACAGTCACGGCACTCTGGTCGCGGAATCGGTCCTGTCCGAGAAAGGAACGGAGAAGTTCTGTGATGAGTGGTGGCGCCAGTACCAGACGTCCGGCAGGGATGGGACTGATATACAGGAGATCTTCAATACTCTTGGATACGACGTTTCGGTTCCAATTCCGGATCCCAATCGGTTCAAGTTAAGCTCACCGTGAATGCAATGGTTCGATTTTGAAGGCGTGTTTCGTTGCACGTGTCAGCCACGGGGGGGATTTCATGCGGTTTCTGAGGCGATACAATGTGCGACTCATGATTGCGGCGGTGCTGCTGGCGGCGGCATACGGAGCAGTCAATGTCTACGCCACGTTTCAGCAGGAACAGCGGATCGCGAGGAAGATTGAATCTTACGAGGGCTATATTGAGTTTGATTATTTTTGGCCAGACTGGCTGCCACCATCTGTAGCGAGCCGACTGCCGTGGTTCGATCGTATTTCCAAAGTTCGATTCCATGGCGATCTAGTATCTGAGAACCTGCTGGCAGAATTGAGATCGCTAAACAAACTCGAAAGCCTTAGTCTCCAACGAACAAAAGACATCGACGCCAAATTGAAGACTCTCAAGAGGCTGCCTAAACTCACTTCCCTGAACCTAAGGAGCTCGCGGGTTTCTGGCCTGGGTTTGGAACGTATCGAAGCATTGACGAATCTCACATATCTCAATCTCGGTGACACCCAGGTTACTGATGCCAGTTTGGAACATCTCAAGGGACTAACCAGCCTCACATACCTCGACCTCAGTCATACCCAAGTTAGTGATGCTGGATTGGATCACCTTAAAGTATTGGTCAATCTCAGGCGGCTCAACCTTACTCGCACGCAGGTCTACGGACCTGGTTTGGAGCATCTCAAGAGGCTACCCAAGCTTGAGGCCCTCATCCTCAAAGATTCGCAGTTCACTTCTGCTGGCTTCAGACATCTCCAAGGACCAACCAGTCTCACACACCTCGACCTCGGCATTCTGCTAGTGACCGACGAAGCCCGAGCCACACTTTTGAAGGCGTTGCCAAATTGCAGCATCAAACCGGCGTACCCCTAGAGGCCCTACTTGAAACGCAAGTTCCAGTTCACGTCGGGTTTGAGGTATTGCCGTGCTCCGCTCAAGCCGAGAAACATTCGAGAAAATCTCCAAATCTCCGAACCAATTAGGTTTGCTCGGCGCCCCAAGTCTATGACTGCCAGCCCGCCGCTTGCGTAGCGAATCTCGCCAAGAAGTTGGGGGAGGTCGATGTGCGAACAACTTCGAATGACAATTCACCCAAGGTCTTGACGACATTGGCTACGTGAACGGTCGGACAACCCAATAGCGTGCTATGAGTTGTGCCGCTCCAACACACGCGACCGTTCCCTAAGCGAAGTTAACTTGGTTACAATCATCCCTGCTCGCCCACAGGACGGTATGTATTAAGGCCCAGGCCGACAAAGAAGGATCTCCGGAAATGAATTGTCTTCAAGTTGCAGGTGCCGGCCACTGGCTTAGGCGCACAATGGCGGTCGGCCTGATTCTGATTTACGCAACAGGCACTTGTACCGCGGCGACGCTTGAGAAGAGTATCGTCGCAATTCGTGCAGTGGGGCCAGAGGGCCAGGGACATCCGGCTGCGATCGCCGCGATGAAGGAAGTATCAGTCGGCCCCGCGGATTCCTTGTTTCCACTGCTCAATGCCTTCGATGACGCCAGCCCGCTCGCCATCAACTGGCTGCGCGGTGCGGTCGATGCCGTGGCCGATCGCGAGCTGAAATCCACAGGTCACCTCCCCGCGGCAAAGCTGGAAGCGTTCATCAAGGATACCAGCCGCCGTGCGGAAGCAAGGCGACTGGCTTACGAGTGGCTGATCAAGGTGGATCCCGCCGCCGCCGACCGCCTGATCCCCGGCATGATTAAAGACGCCAGCCCGGAATTTCGTCGGGATGCCGTCCAGCGTCTCATCAAATCGGCGGCCGCTGCCCAGGAAGAAAAACAGCCGGAGCAAGCGCTGAAGCTTTACCGCGAAGCTCTTGCCGGAGCAGTCGACGACGATCAAGTCAAAGCGATTGTCACACCGCTGCGTGAAATGGGCCAGACCATCAATCTGCAGAAGCACTTTGGCTTCCTGACGGAATGGTCCATTGCGGGTCCGTTCGACAACACTGGCCTGAAAGGCTTTGACATGGTCTATGCACCAGAAAAAGGAATCGACCTCGCGACGACCTACGACGGCAAAGACGGCCCGGTGACTTGGAAGAAAGTGTCGACGGCCGATGAGTACGGAGTTTTGAACATCGCCAAGCAACTCTCTCCGTTCAAGGGAGCGGTGATGTATGCCACGACGACCTTTGACTCGGACAAAGCCCGTCCCGTCGAATTCCGATTGGGGACTCCCAATGCCTGGAAGTTGTGGGTGAATGGAAAACTGGTCTTTGCTCGCGACGAATATCATCGCGGCGTGCAACTGGACCAATACTCGGTGAAAACCGAGCTCAAACAGGGCCAGAACGTCATTCTGCTCAAGGTCTGCCAGAACGAGCAGACCGAAGAATGGGCTCAGGACTACAAGTATCAGATCCGCATCTGCGATTCGACCGGTGCCGCGATTCTGCCAAGCCCTGCCACAGCCACATCGCAGGTCAGTCGTTGAACTCGGGCGACATTAAAGCGTTCTCAACAGTCAATTATCTCCGTCTGGAGTCGTTTATGCGTTTCTTCTTTTTGGTTTGGATGATCGGATTCAGTGTCGGCACTCTTCAAGCGGGCGACTGGCGGCAGTTTCGAGGGACTAATGGAAGCTCAATCTCGACAGAAACCGGACTGCCGATCAAGTGGTCTCCGACAGAAAACATCGCCTGGAAAGTGAAGCTTCCCGGCCGCGGACTCAGTTCACCGATCGTCGTTGGTGATCGCATATTTCTGACGTGCTCCAGCGGCTTCCGTCAGGATCGGTTGCATGTCGTCTGCTTAAACACCACCGATGGCAGCGTGCGCTGGGATCGCCAGTTCACAGCCACTGGTCGAACGATGACCTTCCCCAAGATCTGCAATGCAACTCCGTCTCCAGCCAGCGACGGCCAGCGAGTATTTGCCCTCTTCTCGAGCAATGACCTGATCTGCCTGGATCTGGATGGCAATCTGCAATGGTATCGCGGTCTGACCTATGATCATCCCAATGTCAGCAACAGTCTGGGAATGGCATCGTCCCCGGTCGTCATCGGCGACACAGTAGTGGCGCAGGTCGAGAACGACAGCCAGTCGCTCGCGACCGGCATCGATGTAGCAACCGGTCTGTCTCGTTGGACGATCGAACGGCCTAAACGGGCCAACTGGACCTCGGCGGTTACGTTAACGAAGGAAACCGGCGCTGACGACAATCTGGTGCTGCTGCAGTCATCCGCGGGCCTTGCTGCCATTGATCCGATCACAGGCAAAGCGGCCTGGAACTATGATGCCGGTGCCTCCACCATTCCATCCGCAGTCGTCTCCGAAGGCATCATCTACCTGCCGTCTCAGGGGATTACCGCGTTGCAACCACCCAAAGGAAGCGCGAACCCGGAAGTTCTCTGGAAAGGCAATAAGCTTGGCCCCGGGACGGCCAGCCCAATTGCCTACGACGGGCGACTATACACCGTGAATGCCGCCGGAGTTCTAATTGCTGCCGACCTGAAGACGGGTGAAGAGAAATGGAAGCTGCGCCTGGAAGGTCCCTTCAGCGGGACACCTTTCGTCGCCGATGGACTTCTGTACATCTTCAACGAAAAAGGGGTGGGCCAAGTCATTAAACCCGGCGACACAAGTGGCGAAGTCGTCGGATCCAATGACTTGGGAGAAATGTTTCTCTGCACGCCAGCCGTGTCAGGCGGAGCGATCTACATTCGCAGTGACTCCACCCTATGGAAGATTGCGAAATAGCAGCCTTCCACGGGCGGAACCTTCTTAGACCTCGGCTGCCGCTTCACCTGTGAAGCGATAGCCGATTCCGCGAACCGTTTCGATCATCGCTTCGAAGGTTCCCAGTTTTTGCCGGAGTGACCTGACATGGACATCAATCGTCCGTTCCAGGGCATTCGCATCTTCGCCTCGACAACGGTCCATCAGTTCATTGCGACTGAATGGTCGGCCTGGTGCTCGGACCAATGTCCAGAGCAGTCTGAATTCTGTCGGAGTCAAATCGAGATCGGCACCACCCGCCTTCGCGGTGTGATGAACGCGGTCGATTTCGATTCCCCCCGCGACCACCACGTCTCGAGTCTGTTCGGACGCGGGCGTTCGGCGAAGGAGCGCTTTGATACGGTGAATGAGCGGCTTGATCTTGAACGGCTTGGTGACGTAGTCGTCGGCACCCATATTGAAGCCGACAATCTCGTCGACTTCTTCGCTGCGCGCGGTCAGCATCAGGACGCGGGTCGCCTGAGTCCGCGGATCGCTGCGAATTTGCCGGCAGACTTCCAGCCCATCGATCACGGGAAGCATCAGGTCCAGAATCACCAGGTCGGGCTGCATCGATTGCACGCGACGCAAGCCGTCGTGGCCATCAGCGGCCACGACCACTTCGAATCCTTCCTTTTCCAAATTGTAGGTCAGGACTTCTTGCAGTGATCGCTCGTCTTCGATGATCAGTAGCTTCGGCTTCGTCATAAAGTCGACTCGCTGGAGTATGGGATGCGCGTTGTCGATCGCCAAGGACTTCACGAACGAACCTGCGGCTCGTCGTCCGGCGCTATCAGTTGGTCATATTTGCAGCTGCGGGATCCCGCAGCGAAACTTGTTTACGGAGCCGTCCCAGCCGGTCGTGATGCCGTCCCCGATTCCGCGCGATTTCGGTGACGGACAATCTCGCCTTGAACCAGATAAATCACATCTTCAGCAATGTTCGTCGCATGATCGGCGATGCGTTCGATTTGGCGCGAAGCCGAGAACAAATGCATGGCCGGTTCCACCAGATCGGGCCGACGCTTCATCAGATCGGTCAACTCTTCGATGATTTCGCGATTCAACTTATCAATGGCTTCGTCTTGCAGGCACACTTCGCGAGCCGTGCGAATGTCCAGGTGAACATAGGCGTCGATACTGCGATGCAACATATCCAGTGCCTGCGCCGACATGTCTTTCATGTCGTCGGGCACGGTGATCTCAGGAGATCGCACGATCCCACAAGCGCGTTCGGCAATACTGACACCCAGGTCGGCCACACGTTCCAGTTCGGCACCAATTTTCAGGACTGTCGTAATGCGACGCAGGTCGATCGCCACAGGCTGATGCAGCGCCAGTAGCTTCAAGCATTCTTCTTCGATTTCGACATCCATCCGATCGACTTCGTCATCCCAGCGGATGATTTCCCGCGCGCGTTCGTAGTCCGGCTTATGCAGAGCATCGACCGCCGCGTGAATCATCTCTTCGACACGACCGCACATCGTCAGCACGGATCGATGCAGATGATCCAGATCTCGAATCAAATGGATTGACATAGCCCTGTTTCCCGAAGACTGATCTCAAGCGGTTCAACTGTAATGTTGTGCTTGCGGTGCAAGCGCCAGCTCAACCGAATCGTCCTGTGATATAGTCTTCCGTCTCCTTTTGCGTCGGATTGGTGAATAGTTGCTTGGTCTGGCCAACCTCCACCAGTCGTCCTTGATAGAAAAATGCCGTGACCTCGCTGATGCGGGCCGCCTGTTGCATGTTATGCGTCACGATCACGATCGTGTAGTTTTGCTTCAGTTCGAAAATCAAATCTTCGATCCGCGATGTCGAAGCCGGGTCCAACGCGGACGCCGGTTCGTCCATCAACAGGATCTCTGGACTGGTCGCCAATGCACGAGCGATACACAACCGCTGTTGCTGGCCACCCGACAACGCCATGGCCGATTCACGCATACGATCTTTGACTTCGTTCCACAACGCCGCTTGTTGCAGCGATTTTTCGACGATCTCTGTCAGTTCAGCTCGATTGGTCAGCCCTGCGATGCGTGGTCCGAACGAAACGTTGTCGAAGATCGACTTCGGGAATGGAGTCGACTTCTGGAACACCATGCCGACTCGCTTCCGCAACGAAACGACGTCGACTTCGCGAGCATAGATGTCTTCGCCGTCGAGCATCACCGATCCCGTGACACGCGTCCCTTCGATGATGTCGTTCATCCGGTTCAACGAGCGAAGATATGTGCTCTTACCGCAGCCCGAGGGACCGATCAGCGCCGTCACGGCCCGTTCGTTGATTTTCAGCGAGATATCCCGCAGTGCCTGATGCGTTCCATAAAAGAACCCCATCTGCACGGTTTCGATTTTCGGCGGACGACGGCTTTCGCCCACCGCAACGGCCGGGGGGTCGACAGGCTCGACGAACTGCGTAAATGCTTTGACAAGTGCCATGATTGATATCAATCAAGAGACGAGACAGTAGCAGGTCCAAGCGACCGGCTACCACCGAATCTTTTTCTGAAACCTTTGACGAATGAAGATTGCAGTTCCGTTCATCAGCAGCAAGACAATCAACAGTACGATAATTCCCGCAGCAGCCACATGTTCGAAGGCTGCTTTTGGTTCATTGATCCAACCGTAGATCTGTAGTGGAATCGCAGTGAACTGGTCGAAGGGTGCCTGCAGGATCTTGCTGGGGTGCTGCACCGCGTCGCCGATACTGTGAATCCGACCAGGTGCAAAGCTCAATTGAGCCGCGGCCCCCAGCACGGCCAGCGGAGCCGTTTCGCCGATCGCACGCGACAACGACAGAATCACGCCGGTCATGATACCAGGTAATGCAGCAGGTAAAACTTGATAACGCACCGTTTGCCACTTGGTCGCACCGAGTGCGAGCGAGGCATGCCGAAGCGATGGTGGAACCGAGCGAAGCGCTTCCTGCGCGGCGATGATCACGACCGGCAGGCTCAGCAGCGTCAAGGTGCAAGCACCCGACAGAACGACTCGACCGAGCGGCAGTTCGAAGCTGAACTGAGCGAACCCCAGCGAGCAGGTAAATCGTTCCGGTCGATCGCGTAAACCAAACATTCGCACAAAGACCGTAAAGCCGAGTATTCCGTAAACAATCGATGGCACGCCGGCCAGATTGGAAATATTGAGCTGAATGAACTTCGTCAGCCTCGACGGCTTGGCGTACTCTTCCAGGTAGACTGCCGCCCCGACACCCAGCGGGACAGACATGATGGCTGTCAGGCCAACCAGCCACAGACTGCCGATCAGCCCGGCCATGATTCCCGCTTGATCGGCTTCGTACGAATTACTGCGTGTCAAAAATCCCCAGCCAAGCCATCCAAACGCCTGCCTGCCGATCGAAAACAATAGCACGGCCAGAATGCCGAGTGACAGGAACGTCGCGATCCGACAGACCCACTCGAAGATCAAACCAATCCGGTGACGCCAGACCAGCCGACGTTCGTATATCTTGCCGTGAAGGCTCATTGGTAGACCTCGCGATATCGGCTCAGGACCATTTGCGAGATCAGATTCATCACCAGCGTAATCACGAACAAGACTAGGGCGACGGCATACAGACTCTTTTCCAACGTCGAACCCGCCACCACTTCGCCCTGCATGACGTTGACGATAAACGCCGTCATCGTCTGCACCGACGAAAATGGATTGAGAGTCAGATTCGGTGAGTTACCAGCACAGATCGCCACAGCCATCGTTTCACCGATGCTGCGAGAAAGAGCGAGCAAGAAAGAGGCCAATATCCCTGACAATGCCGATGGCACGACGATCCGTGCGCTGACATCAAACTTTGTTGCGCCGAGCGCATATCCCGATTCACGCAAACTATTGGGAACCGCCCGCATCACATCTTCTGACAATGAGGCGACCATGGGGATAATCATGATCCCGACAACGATCCCGCCGCAAAGCGCGTTAAAGCCATAGACCGAAAAGCCCATGGATTTGAAGAGCGGCATAATCAGGTACGGCGTGACAAACCGCAGGCCGAAGTAGCCGTAAACGACTGTGGGAACGCCGGCCAGGATCTCCAGGGCGGGCTTGCAGACAGATCTCGCTCGGGGGCTCGCATATTCGCTCAGGTAAATCGCAATCATTAAGCCCGCGGGCAGCCCGATCAGACCGGAAATACCCGTAATCAGTAACGTGCCGCAGACCAGTGGCATGACGCCATAGTGCTGCTGCGAACCACTGAACTGCGGTGCCCATTCCGTGCTGAAAAAGAATTCGCTCAGGCTGACATC
Source organism: Schlesneria sp. (assembly GCA_028291515.1). GTDB lineage: Bacteria > Planctomycetota > Planctomycetia > Planctomycetales > Planctomycetaceae > Schlesneria. Next base: position 175,382 of record JAQGHU010000088.1, on the reverse strand, counting down.
CTGGAAGAACGCCGTATGGGGCGGAATGCCGACCAATGACTCTGTCACGAGCACAAAAATGATCGCGACTGTCGTCAAGACTGATAGCAGTGCGCAACCAAACAGCACGAAGCGAATGGCTTCCTCCTGTAATCGCTGCCACGAGAAAACTCGTCGCAGAGAAGATTGATTGTCGCGGCGGATTGGTCCGGTACTGGACACTCAACTCAGCCCAAAAGTATTGGTCGTCGAAAGCACCCCCACGGGCGCACAATTCAATCTTGTCGTTATTTCGAAGCTGCTTTTAATGCCGTTTCCAGCCGAGTTTCCATTTCTTTGCGCTTCTCATCTGGAATTCGCACGAATCCGCGCTTCGCGACCAGTGGTTGCGATTCTTCGGACACGGTGAACTTCAAGAAGTCGGCAATCTCCGGGCGCTTCAGAGTTTCCACATTGGCATAAACAAACAGCGGCCGAGCCAACGGCTTGTACTCACCACTGAGAATCGTCTCGACCGTAGGCTCGACAGCGGGCGCTGCCGCTTCGTCGGCATCGACTGTCGGCGAAACCTTGATCACCTTGATCTTATCTTTGTTCTCAACGCAGTAGCCGTACGGAATGTAGCCCAACGCATATTGGCTTCCGGCAACGCCCTGAATCAAGACGTTGTCGTCATTGGCGGCCTGATACTTTGTGCGACTGGAGTTCTTCTTACCGACGATCACTTCAGTGAAGTACTCAAACGTGCCGGAATCGGTGTCGGCACCATACAGTTCGATTGGTTGATCGGGCCACTTTGGATCCAGATCACTCCACTTATTGACAGTGCTGTCCGGTTCCCAAATCTTCCGCAATTGACCAACAGTCAATTCTGTACACCAGTCATTTTTCGGATGTACGGCAATTGAAATGCCGTCGATGCCGACTTCCAGTTCGAGCCAGTCGATTCCCTTCGCTTGCAGCTCTGTCTTCTCTTTTTCGGCGATCGGCCGTGAGGCGTTCCACAGGTCGCACTGTCGCAAGACGAACTTCTTATAGCCGCCACCGGTTCCTGATCGACCAACTGTCACTTTGCATGGCGACTTCTTTTCGAACTCATTGGCCATCGCCTGTGAGATCAGAAAAACGGTGCTGGAGCCTTCGACGTTAACCGTCGCAGTCGGATCGACTTTCGAATCTGATTGAATGCAGCCGCCGCACATGGCAGCGATCCCCAGCATGCTGGCGACCGCAACGGCACTAAATCCATAAATCGTTCTATCGAAATGCATTCCCAATTTCTCCGACCGAATAAAAACACCCTGTCCGACTTCACTTCGCTTCCCGTGATTCAGGCGCGAGCAGCTTAGACCGGGGACTGCAAGTTTGCGACGAACCGTGTGTTAAGAATGTGTGAAGAGAGAGGAATTGTGAAGATGCGGTAGAACCATTCAACTGCGCTCACCCTCATTTTGCAACCGGGGTCGCGGCCCGCAATCGCACGGTGAACGTACTCCCTTGCCCCAAACGACTTTGCACCTTAATCTCCCCTCCAAACACGTGGCACAAATGCTTCACAATCGAGAGCCCCAAGCCCGTGCCACCCACCTCTCGGGAGCGAGCCCGATCGACCCGAAAAAAACGCTCGAAGATGCGACCCTGATGCTCTTTAGCGATCCCCACGCCGGTGTCGACGACATCGATACAGACCCATTCCTCCACCAGCGACCAGCGAACGGTCACCGCTCCGCCCGCGGGTGTGTAATTGATGGCATTGTCCATCAGGTTATCGATGATGGTCCGAAGTCCCCCAGGATCGGCGAGCGTCCAGACCGATTCCGATTGAGGAACCCCTGTTAACCTCAGGTTCTTCGACTCTGCGATATTCAAATGTTCGTTGATGCTTGCTTGCAACGCGGTGCCGACGTTGACCGGTTCTAATTCGAAAGCATGATCATCCGTCTCCACCCGAGCCAACTCGAGCAGGTCAAGAATCAATGTGTTCAGACGTTCGGACTGTTCCTCGATCCGACTGACAAAACCGCGATTGATCGCCGGATCGTCGAGCGCTCCGTCCAGCAACGTCTCGGTATAAGCCGAGATCGCCGCGAGAGGCGTCTTCAGTTCATGCGAAACATTAGAGACGAATTCTCGACGCAAATTCTCCAGCCGACGCAGATCGGTGACATCATGCAGCACGATCACCGCGCCGGGACAAGGGGTCCCGGGCAACCGCGACACGACTGCAACGACAGTCGATTGCGTTCGCGGTACCGCAAACTCCAGACTATGCGTCTCGGCCCCGGCGATCGATTCCTTGACCACGTCCTGCAACCGGTGAAGGCGAACCGATTCCAGCGGATGGTCTGCAATGCGACCGACCTTCAAATCGAGAAGCCGAAGTGCCGCTTTATTGGCCCACAAGATTCGTTGATCACGGTCAACTGATATCACACCTTCAACCATCGCTTCCAAAACAACCGCCAGCCGATCGTGACTTTCTTCCAGTCGATGTTGCTCGGTTCGCAGATTGACCAGACGAGCGGCAACTTGCTGGCCAACGCTTCGAAGATTTCCTGTCGACGATTCTTCGTTTTCGCGCGGGCCGGTCGTGAGTTCGAGCGAAGGGTCGACCTCGGCCAGATCCCTGGTGAATTTATTGATGGCCCAGAGTGGCTCAGTCAGAGGGCGAACGAGCGCGCGTGACACGACCAGCGCCGAAGCCAAGGTGACCATCACCATAATCGAGCATCGCAGTCGCCATCCCAGCAACGCGGAGACTTCATTCTCCGTCGGTGGCGAACCGCAGACAATCCCCCAGGCCAGGACTGACACCAGCGCGAAAGTCGTCAAACTCAATGACAGTCGCCAGAAGACTTGCGATGTCGGCATGCTCATATCCGAGAGTGTGATGAACCGAAGGCCGCCATATGCTACTCGCCATCCACGGCGCAGCAATCAATCCACCCGAATCCGTGCCACAACCGTGGTTGAGGTTCCATGAACTCGCTCTTATGCTACTTGGTGGTTATCACACCGTTGGGTGTTGATAGTCTCAACCACGTTTGATGGATGTTAAGTTTCGAAGATCAACAGGAGATGAACGCTAATGAAAACGATGAAGACAATCGGCTGGTGTTTGATGACTGCTGTGGCATTGTCACTGGGGACTGCTCGCGCTGCGGATCCCGTGGATCTCAAGGTGGGCGATGCGGCCCCCACATTCCATGCCAAAGACGACACCGGCGCCGCTTGGAAGTCGGCCGATCACATCGGTAAGAAGATTGTAGTGGTTTACTTCTATCCCGCCGACTTCACGGGCGGATGCACGAAGCAAGCCTGCGGTTTTCGCGATGACATGGCCAAGCTGGCTGGCAAGGACGTGGAAGTCGTTGGCGTAAGCGGCGATTCAGTAGAAACACATCAGAAATTCAAGAAACACCATGAACTGAACTTCGCCCTGCTGGCTGATGCCGATGGCAAAGTGGCCGAGAAGTTTGGCGTTCCCGTCACCGTCGGCGAAGCCACCGCCAAGGTGAAGGTCGACGATAAGGACGAAGCCTTCGTCCGAACCGCGACGATCAAGCGTTGGACATTCGTCATCGACAAGAATGGAAAGATCGCTTCGAAGGATACCGAAGTGAAGGCTGCGGATGACAGCAAAGCCATTCTGCAAGTGATCGAAAAACTGAAGTAACAATCGGAAATGGCCGGTGTCCAACGGGAACACCGGCCGCTATTTTTCTTTGGACGGCCCTACTTCAGATATCTCGACAGGTTCCCGTATCGATCATCATGCATGACTGCCAGAAACGCCGGAACGATGATGGGGCGAATCACGAACGTATCCAGCAAGACACCGAATGCGAGGGCGAAGCCAAGTTGCTGCATCCGCGCGAGGGTGCCAATACTTAGCGAAGCGAACGTCCCCGCCATGATGAATCCGCAACTCGTAATGATGCTTCCCGTCTTGGCCAGTGCGACGGTGATCCCCTTCTTCGGGCCATGCACTTTTTGCTCTTCGTGGATGCGAGTCACGAGGAAGATGTTGTAGTCCTCGCCGACTGCGATCAGCACGACAAACAAGAACAGAGGCACGGTCCAGTCGAGACCAATAAAGCCCCCTGGATCAAGTCCGTAGAAAGCCAGCCAAGTCACTCCCAACGTCGCCAGATAGCTGAGAAGCACAGTCAGCATCAGGTAGACTGACAACAAGAATGACCGTAGCAGGACGACCAGGATCGCGAACACGCTAATCACGACCAGCAGGTAAATCCGCTGCTGGTCGCTGCGCGATATCGTGTTGACGTCGCGCACGCTGGCCGTCGGCCCGACAAACGCGACGGTCGTCTTATTCGACTGCTCCGACGGTAGTGCCGCATTGATTGCGGTACTCAGACGGTCTAGCGCCCATACGCTCTCAATTGAAAATGGATTCGTCGACAGCACGACTTCTATCTCTGTCACGTGACCATCCAGATCAGCGGCACTCGTGACATAGTGCTCAACACTGCGATCACGTTTTGCTTTCCGGGTCAACAGGCTCTGAAACGAGGACTCCGAGTCCGAGTCCCCGGTGGAATCATGAGCCGCCCCCAGTGGTTGTGAGACACTTCGAATATCGGCTATCTGCAGCCCTTCTCGATCTTTCATCAGCTTTTCAACCAGATCGTCGATCATTGAGATGCCCGAAGAATCACGGAAGTCGACTGCCGAATTCTGAATCAGCACACTCACGGGCCCGGTGATCCCGGCGGGGAAATGTTTGCCCAATTCCCGAGCACCCGCCGCACTCGTTGCCGCTTTAGGAAGCGATTCCAGAAGTCCATAGTTGACGTTTCCGTAGACCGCCACGGCCAGCACCACAAAGGGCATCATCCCGGCGATCGTCAGCAACAACAGCCGTAGCGGATGTCTTTCAATCACGCCCGACATGAAGTTCCACATCGGTTGGAACAAATCCTTCTGAACTGCATGTTCGCCAGGCTCGGCCCCTTGATCTTTGTTCTCGCTGCAACGAACGCCAGGCTTGGGCCAGAACGCCCAGTGGCCCACCAGGAATAGCAGAGCTGGTGTCAGAGTCAGCGTTGCCACCAGCGTAATCGCCAGCGTCACGCTGATTCCGATGCCGGCGTCATGGAATTTGCCGAATTGCGCGAACGTCAGCATCCCGATACCGCACGTCACTGTGGCGGCACTAGCCAGAATCGCCGCCCCGACTTGTCCGATCGCATCAGCCAGAGCTTTTTTCGGCGATGAACAGGCTTCGAGGTTCTCTTCATAACGCGCGATCAGAAACAGGCAATAGTCGATTCCGGGGCCATAGGTGATGACAGTCGTGTATTCCTTCAACCCCTTGAACAGGGGCACGTAGCCTGCTTGGGCGAGCACCGTTAACAGATGCAGCGAGACATCGACGGCAATGAACAGCGTCAACAACGGCACTAACGCGATCAGCGGGGCGCGGTAGATCACCGCCAACAAGATGACCACCAACGCGATCGTCAGTGTTCCTGTGTTTCGAGCACTCGCCGCTTCCGCGGTAGACAGATCGCGTCCTAATGTGGCACTTCCCGTTAGCGCCAACTGCAAACCTTTTGGTAGCTTGTCACCACGCTGAAATGTTCCCAATAGATCCGAGATTTGTTGTACTGGAAGCCAGTTACGTGTGTCTTGAAAGTCGATCGGCAACTCGATCGTGACCAAGGTCGCTTTCCCGTCGTCGCTGATCAGCAGGTTGCCGATCCCCGTATCGGAAAAGGTGTGGATCTGTCCGAGTAGAATAGTCGGCTTGTCTCCCCGTTGCTGCGCTTCAGGTGAGGATGAATTGACCTTGTCGCGAATTCCTTCTAACTCCGGTCGCAATGTTTCATCAATAAAGCTGCGATCGTCATCAGTCAGTCCCCCTTCATCATCGCGACTGGCGACAATCACGATGTTGCTCGATGTCTGCCGTCCCGGGAAGGCCTTGTTCATCAGCGCCTCTCCCTGACGACTAGGCATCGTTTCGGGCAGAAAGACGAATTCACCTTCCTTTGCCAGATCATTAAACGGCGGTGCGATGAGGTGCAGCCACACGAATGCGACCAACCAACAACCAATGACGACGCACCACCACTTGGAGAGATAATCACCTAATCGTTGAAACATTTCGCTCCCTCCCTGGCTATTATTTCTCAGTTGTCGGCAGTAGCTTAAGCGGTGAAATGGCGGGCCCGCAGCAGACCTTTCCGTCCGCGTCGAATCGCGAACCATGACACGGGCAATCCCAAACCTTTTCCAGATTGTTCCAATGCACGATGCAGCCCAAGTGCGGGCAGACGGCTGAATGCTCGTGCAGGTTCCCCTTCGAGTTCCGATAGACGGCCACCATCTGGAAGCCGCGGCGCACGACGGTTCCCTGATCATTCTCCAAATGCTCGACATCAGGACGATCGCCGAAGCTAGTCCAATCTTTCAGATACTCCCAGCCGACATTCATGTTCTCGGACATGAACTTTCGGATCGCCTTTCCGGCGATTGGCTTTCGTGAAGGATCGTAAAACGAAGCCCAGGAATTCTCGCGTCCACAGATCAGGTCAGTCAGCAATAGGCCTGCGATGGTGCCATGAGTCATCCCCATTCCAGAATCGCCAGTCGCGATATAAACATTTTTCTCACCCGGATTCTTACCGATGAACGCCCCGCCATCGGTGGTCTCCATCACCATTCCGGACCAGCGATACTTCACGGGTTCCATCGCTGGGAAGCGTTCGCGTGCCCACGCTTCCAGTCGATCATGTCGCGCTTCCTGGTCATCTGCCTGACCTGCCTTGTGATCTTCGCCGCCGACGATCAATAGGTCCTGGTTTTCATTGAGAGGTTGCGTGCGGACGTAGTGATACGGTGATTCCATGTCCCACATTAGTGCCGAAGGGAACGTCCCTTTCGCGATGGGACAGCCAATGGCATACGTTAGATAGGGTGCCTGCTTGGTGTGGATGGCGTACATGTCATTCACGGGCGTATTCGTCGCAATCACAGCAGCATTGGCAGTGATCTTCGGTCCGTTTTCAGTCTCGATGGTGACTCGAGCTCCATCCTTGGCCTTCTTGATCGCGGTACCAGTATAGATCTTGCCGCCGACGGCCTGGATGATTTCAGCCAGGCGAGTCAGGTACTTGAGTGGATGGAATTCGCCTTGATTCGGATATCGCAGCGCTTTGCCTGTGTCGAACGAGGCCACGGGGACGCGGCCGACGATTTCCAAGCCAGCGATACCGGCCCGAGTCGCCGCGTCGAGCTCTTTGTCGAGGATGTCATTGGACTGTCCAGGGGGACAAAAGAGGTAACCCGGAATTCGTCGGAAATCGCAAACAATCTGTTCGTCCTGCACGATTTTCTCGATGCGAGCAATTGCGGCGGTGTGGCTCTCCGCAGCCACTCGAATGCCGGCCTCGCCGTGGATCTTCTCGATCTCGCTGTAGAAGTCATCATGAGCATTGACGAGATGCGCCGTCGTTCGTTGAGTTTGGCCGGCCCCAATATGGCGGCTCTCAATGACCACGACCTTGCGACCTTCTTTCAGCAGCAGGTAGGCTGTCGTGAGGCCAGCAATGCCGGCACCGACGACGCAGATATCCGTTTCGATGTTGTCCGTCAGCCCCGCATAGGCGACTGGTTCGCAAGTAGCCATCCAAACTGAGACGGTCTTTTCCATTTGCTTTCTCATGATCTCGATAGCCCCGTTTTTGTGTGATGGCTGCGGTTTTTCAGCAGACCGACGTTCGCAAACGATATGCCATCGAGCGATCACCGGAAGCGGGACAATCGAGACGCGAGATTGCCAGCATCGAAGAGGAATCGGTCGATGAATGGACGCGCCGGTATTTGAGCGATCAGAGTGACGTTCAATCACGGCCGTCCCTTGCCGACTTGCAATAGATTGCGAAGAATCTTGATCCATCTTCCAGCCAGCGACGCGGACTACCGAACTTGACGATGCCTTCAACCCGAACCAGTTTCCAACCGATCTCGACCGCTGCGGCAACGGTTTTAATTCTGGGCAGCATGCCAGGCGAGCGATCGCTGCGCGACAGCCAGTATTACGCGCATCCCCAGAACGCATTCTGGAAAGTCATGGGGCAGATTGTCGGATTCGATCCCTTGATTTCATACGCCGACCGAATCCTGCAGATGAATAAGGCCGGAGTCGCCGTTTGGGACGTGATCCGCTGCTGTGAAAGACCCGGCAGTCTCGATGGCGATATTCTGAAAAGCTCCATTGAGCCCAACGATTTTGCGTCCTTCTTCCGAGACCACTCGCAGATTAAACTGGTCTGTTTTAACGGCGCGACGGCCGCCCAATGCTTTCAGCGTCACGTCGTGCCAACATTGGCCCCGTTGGACCTGAAATACGTGCGAATGCCATCGACGAGTCCCGCTCATACGATGTCGCTCGCCAATAAAATCGCAGCGTGGAAGGTGATCATCCCTCACCTTCGAAAGCGGAAGTGATAGGGGGCAGCAGCTATCGCCCCTTCACCGGAGGCGCGCATTCCACGCTTTCGATGATCTGGCGAATGATCGAATCTGGATTGGCAGTCCCCTCTAACGCGTGCATTTCGGAAGTGTTGACGCGGATCCCGGCATGTTCGCAGAGCAACTGTAGCAGACGAAGTTGCTCGGTGTTCTCTTGCTCTGCCAGCAGGTTGATCTGCAAATCCAGATGATTGCGTCGCTCGTCCAGACGCGCCTGTCGATTTTCGCTCATCAAGATAATCGGGGTGGCGAAAGCGGCCTGGAACGACAGCACCAGGTTCAGCAACACGAATGGATAAGGATCCCAGTGGTTGATCCAACCGAAAATATTGAACATCATCCAAATGACGAGCATGACCGATTGAACGATCAGGAATGTCCAACTGCCGACCCATTTGACGGCGAGGTCTGCCAGTCGTTCTCCGTAGGTCCGGCTCCCCGCCGCCGCGGCCTGCATCGCCGCGATCGTGGCGACGTTTCGCTTTGTGATATCCTCAATGGTTCTGCGTCTGGACATCCTTGATTCCTCCTGGATCGACAGCCGCGTATTGAACCTCCACTGCTGGTTCAAGACTGCTTTCGGCGGCATATTCGACAGCGGTCTGCAATTGCCAGGCGTCGCTATCGATCAACACCAGAACGTGCGAATGATATTTGGCGACATGGGGACGATGACTGACGCTGATCACGGTCGTCCCCGTCTCTTGCAAGGCGGCATACAGTTCGGCTTCATTCTTTTCATCGAGCGCACTGGTGGCTTCATCAAGAATCACATACTCCTTCTCGGTCAGCAGGACTCGTGCGAACGCCAGGCGTTGCTGCTCACCAAGCGACAGCGTCTTGCTCCAATCCGCTTCGACATCCAATCCACCGCAACGCTCAATCAGATGCGGCAGGTTAACTCTCTCCAGAATCTGCTGGAATTCTTCGTCGGTGACGTTCTTCTTGTTATCGGGATACAGCAGTTGATCGCGCAGGCTGCCGATGATCATGTACGACCGCTGCGGCAGGAAGAGCATCTCTTCTAATGGAGGTCGGATCACAGATCCTGACCCGGCATTCCACAGTCCAGCGACGGCACGCAGCAGTGAACTCTTGCCACCACCGCTCGCCCCGACGATGAGCAGTCCCCCACCCGCCTCCAATTCCATCGACAGGTCTGTCACCAGTTTTCGTTTGTAATCAGGAGTGTTCAGGCTGAGTTGTTCGAGCGCCACGCGTTGCTCTTCAACCGTTTGGATCCGTTCGCGATCATCGGTGGGCGGGGTCGACGCTGCGTCCAGTGCCTTGGCGAAGCGATCAAGTCGGTTCACACCGGCAGCGAACAGGCTGAGGTTATCGAACTTGTCCACTACGACATTGAGCGCTGCGAAGATCGCCGCGAAGGCCCCCGTCGCCTGCACGACGCTGCCGATTTCCAGATCACCGGACATGACCTGAGGCGCCAGCAGGACGCCAGGGATAATCAGTGTGGCCGACTTGTAGGTGTATTCAAACAAGTTCAAAAACAGTTGCCAGTTGACCAGTCGATTAAAGTTGGCGAACACTTCCGTAAAGCGATTGCCGACATATTTCGATTCGCGCTCTTCGCCGCGGTAAAACGCGATCGACTCGGCGTTCTCACGAATTCGTACCAGGCTGAATCGGAAGTCCGCTTCGCGCCGCAATTGGAAGAAGTTCAAGCCGACCAGAGGGCGACCAAACAGAAACACCGTGATCAATGTCCCACTGACAGCATAGACCAGAATGAAGAAGACCAAGCCATGGGAGATCGACCACAGCACGCCGCAAAAAGCGAGTAGTTGCAGCAACATCTCAGTAAAGATCAGCAGAAAATAGATCGATTGCCGCGTGAACGAGTTGATGTCTTCCGCGATTCGCTGATCGGGATTGTCGATATCGGCCGCGAATGCCAGCTTGTAGTAGGCGGTGTTGTTGAAGTATTGCTCAAGGTAGTGGGTCGTCATCCACCGCCGCCAGTAGATCGTCAGCTTGTCTCGCACGTAGTAGTAAAAGCCATACACAGGCACGGCAATCACGACTAAGCCGATCGTGAAGTAAATCGATCGCCAGTAACGATCTGATTCCCGAGCAGCCAGCGCCGACGAAAATTCACCCGCCTGCTGATTGAGTAAAACCGTCGCCGCTGTATTGGCCAGCATCAGCACTAGCAGCAGCGTCAGTAAACCTCGTGCACGCCATTTTTCGTCCGATACCAAGTAGGGCTTGGACAGCACGAGGAACCGCGGAATGAGACGACCTCTAAACCTGGACATTTGACATGGACCCGTTGAGCGACAGCTTCAAGTTGTGACATCTGGATAAGCTGAGCCAAGCATTTCCAATGCCGCAGGGTCATTCCGCTTGCGAAAAGCGGGATGCGGTTTCGGCGCGGCTCACCATTGCCATGCCGCCGATCACACTGACACAAATTGACTCAGAATTAGTCATCGCTGTGGAATCGGCCGCGATTCTGGCAGGTGTAAGGCGACAGCGATCAGACGGGACCATGTGAATCGACCGCCTCGGGTTTGATCACGAGCGCCTGCAGCATCGTCTGAGAATCCGCAGCCGATGGAAGCGGGGCCGGTAACGGAAGAATGCCAGCTTTCTGGTAGATCGGGCGAACGAGAGCCCGCAAGGACGGTAAGCGAATCGCGAAGAACACTCCGGCCACGATCATGATCGTGCCTGAAACGCGGACCGATCCCGAAGCACCAATCCGATTGGCCAACGTCCCCCCGAACAAGCTGCCGATCGGACCCACCCCCAGAAATGCCATCGAGTACAGGCTCATCACTCGTCCACGTTTGTCATCCTCGACAATCGTCTGCAACAGGGTGTTGCTCGATGCCATCAGCAACATCATGCAGCAGCCTGTGGTCGTCAGGATCGGCAACGAGATTATCAGGCTAGGTGAGTAAGAGAAGGCGATCTGACCAATTCCCAGCGCAATCGCCGCACCAACAATGATGCGTCCCAGACCAAGCACGGATTTTCGCGAAGCCAGGTAGATTGCCGCCCCCAGTGCGCCCAGTCCGCTCGCCCCGATCAGAAAGCCTTGCGTCCCCGCATTGCCATGCAGCACATCCTTCGCAAAGACAGGCATCAGCACATTCATCGACATCGACACAAAGCTGGCGACCGCAAGCATCAGCAAGATCGTTCGCAATGGAGCAAACCCAAACCCGTACGCGAAACCTTCTCTTAAGTGATCGCGAATTCGGGCAGCGGGACGAGTCACCTGCGGAGGCAGGTCTCGCATCGCCAGGATTGCCAATAGGACGGCGATATAACTTGCGGCATTCAAGATGAAGCAGGCGAGTTCACCCCAGGTCGCAATGATCAACCCGGCCAGCGACGGGCCAACCAGCCGGGCCCCGTTCACGATGGACGAATTGAGAGCGATGGCATTTCCCAGATGATCCTTGTTCGGAACCATCTGGACCAGAAACGCTTGCCGGATCGGCATATCAAACGCATTGATCACGCCCAGCAGGAACTCCAGTGCAATCAATGGCCACACAATGGTCCCTTCAACACTGATGACCACGATCAACAGAATCGCCTGCGCCATCGCAAAGCATTGTGTTACGAGCAGTGACCGATGCAGATTCCAACGATCGGCGATCACGCCACCCAGTGGCGACAAGAACAAGCTGGGAATCTGGCTTGAAAAGCCAATCAGACCGAGCAACAAGGGCGACGCTGTCAGCCGGTACAGCAACCACGCTGTTGCCACCTGCTGCATCCATGTCCCAATCAGCGAGATACTCTGCCCCAACAGAAACAGTCGATAGTTGCGATGACTGAGAGCCCGCCCAAATGCGCCACCTGCCATAGTCATCGATATCCTGCGAAACGACACGATCAGTATCATCAGCCCCGCTGCTGCTGCACGAAGCGGTCTCGTGACGGCTGGGGAACACCCTAACGATTGGTTCTATTGTTTCGTAGCGCGGACACAATCGCATTTCATGCGCCAGCCCTGATTTCTTGACTGGGCGCTCGGCCACTTGGGATGACAGACGTGACCTTCGGGGACTGCCACTCAGGAGGTGCTCCTCCTATCGCAATCGGACTGCCGTTATCTCGGTCTTCGCTGATGTTAGGGAAACCAAATGGTCGGTTTTCATCCAATTAGGTTTCCAATTGTCCATCTTTCCGGATGCCACGGACATTCACTGCCTGAGAAGATCGGACGTACACCGACGTTAACCACTTTGCTCGCAAAATTGTTACGGTATGTGAATTGCCATTAAGATATGCTGCAATGAGACAGCGTAATCTGGTGCTCGATTCAACGTCAGCATCAATGGGGTTGCGATCAGGGAAGCTGGGCCACTTAGAGGAGGCGAACAAATGGTCATGAACGAAGACGTGGTACGAGACGCCGCTTATCGCAAATGGCAAGAAGCAGGTGAACCAGCGGGCGATGGTGTGCAGTTCTGGCTCGAGGCGGAGCAAGAATGCGGCTGCAATGGCCCGGAATGCACAGAAGAAGCATTTGACGAAGCGTCCGAAGAATCGTTTCCAGCCAGCGATCCACCAGCACGAAGTTCAGTATCAACCGGAATAGGGAAGTCACAGCATCGCCGCAAGAAATAACTCTCTTTCGGATCGTGCCAGCGTCCGGCCGGAATTTCATCGCGGATGCCGCGAATCGTGAAGTAGACAATTGAAGATTACGGGCTAGCCGGATTGACTAAGCTCGTAGAATAGCTTTCGTCTGCTCTCTCGACGGGGCGATTCACGAGAGTTCATCCGGGGTGACGATTCCTTAAGGAACTATTGATATGTCAATGATTGTGACGGGGATTGGCACCGCTTCCCCACGCTATAGCGCCCCCCAGACAGCAACTTATGATACAACGCTGGAGCTTTGCTGTGAGTCAGATGAACAGCGCCGAGTCATGCAGCTGATCTATCAAGGGGCTGGCGTCGAGCACCGAGGCACCGTGTTGTTGGATGTCCCCGTCGACGAACTCCGCCAGGACCAGTCGTTTCTCAGGGCTCGCCGAGATCTGGATGACTTCGGTCCCACGACGGGCGAACGGATGCAGAAGTACGAAGAGCACGCACTGAATCTGGCATTGAAGTCGTGTGAAGACGCACTGTCGCAGGCCGACCAGGATGTTGCTGAGATCACCCATCTGGTCACAGTCTCGTGCAGCGGATTCAGCGCACCAGGCTTCGATATTGGCCTGATTCAGGAACTGGGGCTTTCGCCGGAAACCTCACGCACGCACCTTGGTTTCATGGGATGTCACGGCGCATTTAACGCTTTGCGAGTTGCCAAAGCTTATGTCGATGCCGACCCAAAAGCGGTCGTGCTGCTTTGCTCGGTTGAACTCTGCAGCCTGCATCATCACTACGGTTGGTCCACTGAAAAAGTGATCGCGAACGCACTTTTCGCTGATGGATCCGCGGCCGTGGTTTGCCGCAATGCTCCAGTTGGTCAGATCCCGTCTCATTCGAAATACGAATTGATCCGCAGCGGATCACACGTCCTGCCAAAGACGCTTGGTGCGATGAGTTGGCGGATCCGCGATCATGGATTCGAAATGACCCTTTCGCAGAAGGTTCCCGCCCTCATTGAGCAAAACCTGAGAGCGTGGATGGTCGATTTCCTCGCCAAAGAAGGGCTGACAATTCAGGACATCAGCGGTTGGGCCATCCACCCCGGCGGCCCACGCATCCTGGACGCCTGCGTCACGGCGCTGTCCATCTCAACCGATGATGTCATGCGTTCGCGTGAAGTTCTGGCTCGGTATGGCAACATGTCATCCGCAACAGTGCTGTTTCTGCTGAAGCACATGAAGCAGCAACCACTGGTGGGACCAGTTGTCGCGCTCGGGTTCGGCCCTGGCCTGACAATTGAAGCCATGCTGCTGAACTCCGAATCGTAAGCAGATCAGTCTCTCCCGTCGCACGGAGGTGGTCGCATGTCAACGGTCGGTGACGTGATGGTCCAGATGTTCGCCTCCGCTGGAGTCGAACGAATCTATGGGTTGGCGGGCGACTCGTTAAACGGCATCACCGATGCTGTTCGGCGACATGAGACGATCGAATGGATGCATGTTCGCCATGAAGAAGCGGCCGCCTTCGCAGCGGGAGCCGAGGCGCACCTTACGGGGCGACTCGCCGTCTGCGCAGGCAGTTGCGGACCGGGTAATCTGCACCTGATCAACGGCCTGTACGACTGCCATCGCAGCCGAGTCCCCGTCGTCGCCATCGCTTCGCAGATCCCCAGCCAAGAACTGGGGACAGGCTACTTCCAAGAGACGCACCCCGAACACATCTTCGCTCAATGCAGTCATTTTTGCGAAGTCATCTCCAGCACCGATCAAGTGCCGCGTCTGTTGAACATCGCGATGCAGACCGCACTCTCGAAGCGCGGCGTCGCGGTGATCATTCTGCCAGGCAATCTGGTGATGCAGAAGTTGAAGTCCAAGATCTTACCGGGCCGCTTCCCCGAACCCAAGCCCAATCTTTCACCGTCCGACTTGGAATTGGACGAACTCGCCGGGCTGCTGAATGATGCGAAGGACGTGACCATTCTGGCTGGTGCCGGCTGCGCGGGAGCTCATGCCGAGTTGGTCAATTTGGCCGCTCGATTGAAAGCCCCCATCGTGCATGCGATGCGCGGCAAGGAACATATCGAGTATGACAATCCGTATGACGTCGGCATGACCGGACTGCTGGGCTTTGCCTCCGGTTATCACGCGATGATGAATTGCAGCCTGCTGTTGATGCTGGGAACGGATTTCCCTTATCCGCAATTCTACCCGACGGGGGCCACAGTCGTGCAGATCGATGCGCGCGGTGAACAGTTGGGCAGACGCACGCACGTCAACTATGGTTATGTCGGTGATACCAAGGCTACGCTGCAGTTGTTGCTGCCCCGTTTGCAGCAGCACCAGGACGAAGAGCATCTGCAAGGCTCCAAGGCCGACTATACCAGGGCTCGCCAGAGCTTAAATGACCTTGCTGTTGAAGATGCGGACGAGTCCATCATTCATCCTCAGTACGTCACACGGGTGCTGGATGAACTCGCTGCAAGCGATGCGATCTTTTCCTGCGATGTCGGGACACCGACTGTCTGGGCCGCCAGATACCTGACGATGAACGGTCGGCGACGGTTGATGGGTTCGTTCAATCATGGCTCGATGGCAAACGCTCTACCTCAGGCCATTGGTGCCGCAGCCAGTCACAAGGGGCGTCAGGTGATCGCCATGTCAGGCGACGGCGGAATCGCGATGATGCTGGGCGATCTGTTGACGCTGCGTCAAATGAACCTGCCCGTCAAAACCATTGTTTTCAAGAACGATTCGCTGGGCTTTGTCGAACTGGAAATGAAAGCGGCGGGAATACTCGACTTCGGAACCGACTTGAAGAATCCTGATTTCGCCAAGATCGCCGACGCTTCGGGATTGCTGGGGCTCACCGTCGAGAAATCGCGGGATGTGCGTCCCAAGATTGCACAGGCTTTGGCACACGATGGCCCGGCACTGGTCGAAATCGCCGTCACGCGACAAGAACTTTCGATGCCACTCACGATCACACTTGATCAAATCAGTGGTCTGGGTTTATTCATGATCAAGGCGGTTCTCAGCGGTCGCGGCAATGAAGTGATCGACCTTGCCAAAGTGAACTTATTACGCAACATTGCCGGTGTGATGGGTCTCAAGTAGGACGCGACGACAAGTGCTCTCCATTCTGGTATCTTCGACGTTATGAACGGATTGACGGTCTCACATTTGCGGAAGTGCTACGGCGACCTGACTGCCGTTGAGGATTTGGACCTGCAAGTCAAGCGGGGAGAAATCTTCGGACTCATCGGCCCCAACGGGGCTGGCAAGTCGACCAGCATGATGATGATCATTGGGTTGCTGAAGCCGGATTCAGGCACGATCTCCTTCGATGATCAACCCTACGATATTCACAATTCAGAAATGCGATCGCGGTTCGGGCTGGTTCCTCAAAACCTCGCCATCTATCCCGAATTGACGACCGTCCAGAATCTCAGGTTCTTCGGTCGACTCAATGGACTCTCCGGCCAAAAACTACAAGAACGCATTGATTATGTCCTGCATCTCACGGGACTCAAGGACAACGCGAATCACTCTGTCGCGACATTTTCGGGTGGGATGATGCGACGCCTGAACTTCGGCATCGCACTTGTCCACGAACCGGAATTCGTCGTGCTGGACGAACCGACTGTCGGGATCGATCCCCAGTCGCGAAGCAACTTACTCGACGGCGTGCGAGAACTCAGCAAGCAGGGAGCGGGCGTGCTTTATGCCTCGCACTATATGGAAGAAGTCGAAGCCATCTGCGATCGCGTCGCGATCATGGATCATGGTCGACTCCTGAAAGAAGGCACGATCGACGAACTGCTCGATCGAAATCAAGCGGAACTTTCCATCGAAGTCGAATCGCTACCCGCCGAGGTCGCGGCCAAGCTGCAGGGCATTGCCGAAATCGAGACCGACGACCAGGGAAAGACTCGCATTGAGGTCAGTCAGACATTGCATCGACGAGACGATTCCAACCGTCTGCGAAGCGTTTTTGAGATTTTGGATCGTGCTGGCATCCCTCTGGAGAGTCTTGCGTCTCAAAAGACGAGTCTCGAAACGCTCTTCCTGAAACTTACTGGCCGAAGGCTGAGGGATTGATGGGTGCCTGGGTAATCACATTAAAAGACCTCCGCCTGATCGCCCAAGATCGCGGCGCGCTCTTTACGCTGCTCGCGTTACCCATCGTGTTTATCGCCATCCTGGGGATGTCGACGGGCCAGATGCTCTCACAACGCGATGATGTCAAGCTGATCAACATCGGCTTTGTCGATGAAGATCAAAGCGAGCTCTCGACCGCTGTTTACGACAATCTGCATTCCATCGGCGGACTGAAAATCTCGAAAACCCGCGATCACGTGGAGGCACTGCGTGAGTTGCAGGATGGTCGCAATGGCATGGCGATCACGATCGGCAAAGACTTCCACAATCGTGTCGATGATCTCGACATGGGGGATGTGCTGGACGCGCAGCATGGGAAATTGGAAGAAGGTTTGGCGGCCCTCGATATCCAGGTGGATTGTGGTGCCGCCTATGTCAGCGTGGAAGACATGGTGAAGTTTGTCGCCTTCGCCGCTGTGATGCAGTCGGTTGCTCCTGCTGTCACCAGGCGGTCACCCCTGTTTTCACGTGTTGTTGATCAAATGATCGAACGACACAAGCAGGAAGCCAGCGAGGAGGGCAGCACGAAGTCACGCTCATCGAAGCCGGTGAAACGGACCACCAACATCATTTATCAAACGTTGGTCCCGGCATTCATGGTGCTCTTCGCCTTCTTCCTGGTGAACATCATGGCCAGTTCATTCATCAGCGAGCGTGATCGCGGCACGCTGCGACGCATGCAGGCGACCAGAGTCACCCCGGTCCAGTTGCTGACGGGTAAAACGCTGCCGTTCCTGCTGGTGTCGATCGTGCAAAGCGTCCTGTTGTTCCTCTCGGGCAAACTCATGTTCGGGATGTCCTGGGGAACGCACCCGGCATTGCTACTACCCGTGATCCTGACCACATCGCTCGCCGCCACGGGACTAGGATTGCTCGTCGCGACGTTCGTTCGGACTGAATCCCAAGTCTCCTCCTACTCCACATTTCTGGTCGTTGTGTTGGCAGGAATCAGCGGTTGCTACATGCCGCGCGACTGGCTGCCCGAGATCATGAAAAACATCAGCCTCGCCACACCTCACGCCTGGGCTTTAATCGGCTATCAGGAACTACTCACCCGCGAACAACCCAATCTGCAACTGGTCGCGAAATGTTGCGGTATTCTGGCAGCCATGGGCGGTGCTTGCTTTGGGTTCGGTTGTGTCCGATTCCGCAGATTCGAGTATCCAGTCTAGTCCCCGACGGCACCAATAGCAGGCCAGCCTCCGTGTGCCGTTGCGCACAATTGTGCGACTCTTAATGTCTATTTTTAATTCACTTTCCCGGCTTGCTCCTTCGTGTCCGATTAATTCCCTCATTCAGCGCATTTCCTTGCTGTCGAAGTAGCTTAGGGTGTTGCACGCGCTCATAATGCGCGTTCACACCGCAATTCAACTCATCCAAAGCCGAGTTTCGTTGGCGAAGTCGTCAGCACGAGTAACCAGGGAACAGACATGCCGCAAATCGCGAATCGCAGAGATTCTAAAAGCACATCAGGACGATCTTGCCGCCGAATGGGTCAAGAATCTGCAGGCGACCGGAACTGGTAAGGATTCGCGAATCAGTGAATCTCAACTGCGAGAGCAGACTAAAGAATTCCTGGTCCTGCTCAGTGAAGCGGCCGCCGCAGGTGGTGATGTGCATAGCCAGGCGTGGAACGCGACAGTCGATTTCCTGGAAGACGTTTCACGCTCGCGAGTCCAGCAGGGTTTTACCTCCGAAGAAACGGCTCGATTCATCTT
This sequence comes from Schlesneria sp., assembly GCA_028291515.1. Classification (GTDB taxonomy): domain Bacteria; phylum Planctomycetota; class Planctomycetia; order Planctomycetales; family Planctomycetaceae; genus Schlesneria. Next base: position 156,448 of record JAQGHU010000088.1, on the reverse strand, counting down.
CTCGTTCAAGCAGCCGTTGTTTGCTCGATTGCGAGCGGAACTAGCAAAAGACCACGAAGCATTCGCTGAAGAGACTTGGGCAGCCACCGAACTGCTCGACAAGATGGGATTGATCACCATCGCGGCATTTCAGAAGACCCGCGAAGATCTGATCAACCGGCAGCAGCAAGAGATGCTGGAACTCTCGACCCCCGTCGTCAAGATGTGGGATGGGATCCTGGCCCTGCCAATGATCGGCACGCTCGACAGCGCCCGTACTCAGATCGTCATGGAATCGCTGCTGCAGCGAATCGTCGATACCGGAGCGGAACTGGCTATCATCGATATCACCGGCGTTCCGACCGTCGATACGCTGGTCGCCCAACATCTCCTCAAGACTGTCACGGCGATCCGCCTGATGGGTGCCGATTGCATCATCTCCGGCGTTCGACCACAGATCGCTCAGACCATCGTCCACCTGGGTGTCGACCTGCAGGGGGTCACCACGAAGGCCAATCTGGCCGATGCACTCAGCCTGGCTCTCAAAAAGCTGGGGTTTGCTGTCACTCGAACCAAGGCAGCAAACTAGTTGAAGGAACGCAATGGACCGGATTCCAATTCTTCGCATGGGCAAATTCCTGCTCGTGTCGATCCAAGTCGACATGCATGATCAGTTGGCGATGACGCTGCAGGACGATTTAACGTCCATGATTGAACGAACGGGTGCCCGCGGCGTCCTGATCGATATTTCCGCTCTGGAAATGGTCGATTCGTTCATCGGACGCATGATCGCCAATATCTCGGGGATGTCTCGTATTCTCGACGCCCATACCGTCGTCGTCGGTATGCAACCTGCAGTGGCCATCACACTGGTGGAACTCGGTTTGTCTTTGCCCGGTGTGAAAATGGCGCTCAATATCGAAAAAGGGATGGCCTATCTGCGAGCCCAGCGGGCTGCGGAAGAAGGCGATGGCCTCAACGCCAGCCACCATTCGGATGATGGGGAGGCAGGCTATGGCACTCGTCAAGAGTGAGGAGCTGCCCGTTCGGCTTGAGCAAGATGTGGTGGTGGCCCGTCAAGCTGTCCGTCGTCTCGCCGTCGAACTGAAGTTCAGCCTGGTCGATCAAACGAAGATGGTGACCGCCGCCAGCGAACTGGCCCGTAACACCGTAGTCTATGGCGGCGGTGGCACCATGCGCTGCGAAGTCTTAATTGACGGCGGCAAATCAGGACTACGGATGACGTTCGAGGATCAGGGTCCCGGTATTCCCGACATGACCCTCGCGATGAAGGACGGTTGGACCAGTGGCAGCGGATTGGGGATGGGCCTTTCCGGAGCCAAACGTCTGGTCAACGATTTTGATATTGTCAGCGAAGTCGGCAAAGGGACGCGGGTGACCATTACCCGTTGGAAGTGATTCATGGCGGCGATGCATTTAAGGATCCCGGTCCGAGACCAAAGCCAGATCGGCGATGCGCGACGGCAAGCTACGAAGATCGCCGACGAGCATGGATTGGACGAAACGTGCCGGGGCCGCATCGCCTTGGTCGTCACAGAACTGGCCACGAATCTGGTTCGCTACGGCACAGAGGGAGAAATTCTCGTTCGAGCCGACATCGTCAATGATCAAAAGTTGCTCGAAGTGATCGCGATCGATCGCGGTCCTGGAATTGCCAATCTCCAGCAATGCCTGGTCGATGGCTACTCCACTGGAGGGACACCCGGTAATGGAATGGGTGCCATCCAGCGGCTGAGCCTGACTTTTGAGATCTATTCAGCCGTCCCGGCGGGCACGGTGATCTACTGCCAAGTCGGTGAACAAGAAACCCCGCGTGTAGTCAAACGCCGCAGTACATGGAGCGCCATCAATATCCCGGCACCTCAAGAGACCGTTTGCGGCGATACCTGGCGCGTGTGCGAACGCGATCATCAGCTCTCGGTCTTGGTTATCGACGGCTTGGGTCATGGACCAGAAGCAGCCAATGCCGCCGCCGAAGGAGCCGAGGCATTTGATCGTGATCCGTTCCTTCCGCTGGCGACAATGTTTGAGAATCTGCACGTCAGGATGCAGGGAACCCGCGGCGCGGCCCTGGCCGTGGCGCAGGTCGATACCAAGAGTCAGCAGCTGAAATATGCTGGTGTTGGTAACATCTCAGCATCGGTGAGGGAACCCGGTAGTAGCACGGGGCGGGGGCTGTTTTCGCACAATGGCATCGTCGGCATTCAATTCCGCAAAGCACAAGTGTTCGATTACCCATGCCCGCTCGGGGCGTTGCTGATTCTGCACTCGGATGGACTGCAAACGCGCTGGTCGTTCGACAACTATCCCGGACTGCTGCCACGGCATCCCGGCCTGATCGCAGCGGTGCTCTATCGTGATTTTTGCCGCGGCCGAGATGATGTGACTGTGGTTGTTGATTCGCCTGCCTGCAATAGGATCGAGGGCCTGATGACCTCGGACACTCCCAGTCTTGAACAAGAGAATGCATCGCTGCGCGCTCAGATTCAGTCGCTTGAGCAACAGGTCAGTATCCTGAACGGTGAGCTCGCCGAAACAAACCAAGGCGTTGTGGCTTTGTACGCAGAACTCGACAACAATGCGATTGCCCTGCGCGAAGCGTCCGAATTGAAGAGTCGCTTCCTGTCCTACATGAGCCACGAGTTTCGCACGCCGCTCGGATCGATCCGCAGTATTGCCCGGATTCTGCTCGACCACATGGACGGCCCCCTCACCGGCGAACAGACCAGGCAAGTCAAATTTGTCCAGCAAGCGGCCGTCGAACTGAATGAAACTGTGAATGATTTGCTCGACCTCGCCAAGATTGAAGCAGGCCGCATCAGCATCTCGCCTGCTTGGTTTGAACTGGTCGACCTCTTCGAAGCCATCCGCGGCATGTTCAAACCACTGCTCGTCAATGACGCCGTGTCCTTGATCCTGGAAGAACCCGGTGAGATGCCACGCGTCTATACCGACGACAAGAAGCTTTCGCAGATCCTGCGAAACTTCATCTCCAATTCGTTAAAGTTCACCTCCGCCGGCGAGATTCGCGTTTCCGCTCGACGCTCGGGCGAGAATGAAGTGACATTCGCTGTCTCCGACACTGGGATTGGGATCGCCCCGGAATATCATCAGGCGATCTTCAAAGACTTCGTGCAGATCGATTCGCCGACGCAGCGGAAGTGGCGCGGCACCGGACTGGGGTTGTCGCTCAGCAAAAAGTTCGCGGAACTGCTTGGCGGCAGTGTCGCCTTGCAGAGTGAACTGAATGTGGGCTCGACGTTTTCAGTGACGGTTCCGCTGCGTTACGATGGCGCGGAACATCTAGAAACGAATGACAGAACAGGCGACGGGAGGACGCCGTGGTATGTTAAATAACGACACGACCATTCTCGTCGTCGATGACAATCCAGGCACCCGCTACTCGACCGCGCGTATTCTGCAAAGTGTCGGTTGGTCGGTAACGGAGGCCGCCACCGGCACCGAAGCGCTGGCGAAGGCAAAAGATCGCGTCGACATGGTGGTGCTGGATATCAACCTTCCAGACATCGACGGCTTCACCGTTTGCCGCATGCTGCGCGAACGAGAAGCAACGTCCCGAGTTCCGATCCTGCACCTGTCAGCCAGCTTCGTCAGCAGCGAAAGCAAGGTCACCGGACTGGATGCCGGCGCCGATGGCTACTTAACTCATCCCGTTGAGCCCCCCGTCCTCATCGCGACCGTCAGATCGTTCCTCAGATCACGGCAGTTCGAGATTGAGCTTCGTCAGAGCGAAGCGCGCTTCAAAGCGGTCTTCGACAATGCGCTCACCGGCGTTTCGCTGCTGGACGAACATCTCGTCTATGTCGACGTGAATCCCCGGATGTGCGAACTGCTCGGCATGGGCCGCGATCAGATTCTGGGCAAAAATATCGAAGAGTTGGTCGCCCTGGATAATCGTTCGGCTGTCGAAGAAATCTTACGCAGTCTCCTCGAACAACCTGCCTGGCAAGGTGACCTGCCGCTGCACCGTGCCGACGGAAATCGCGTCCACCTCGAATGGCACGTCTCCAAGCATGCCGATCCGAATTTGCGGTTGGCAATCGTCAGTGATATCTCCGGCCGCCTGCAGTACGAATCCGAACGGGAATCGTTACTCCTCAGCGAACGTGCCGCGCGAGCGGAAGCAGAACGCGCCAACCGTCTGAAGGACGACTTCCTCGCGACGTTGTCGCATGAACTGCGGACACCCCTCAATGCGATTGTCGGCTGGTCGCAAGTCTTGCGTCTGGGAAACCTGCCGCCAGCCGACATCGAAGAAGGCCTGGAAGCCATCGAGCGAAACAGCCGCGCCCAAGCCCAGATGATTGCCGACCTGCTCGATATCTCGCGCATCACCTCCGGCAAGCTGCGGCTGGATATGGAGCGGCTGGATTTGGCACCTGTGATCGACGCGGCTCTCAAAGCAATCCAGCACACCGCAAACGAAAAATCGATCCGCGTGACCAGGACTCTGCAGCCCGATTGCTGCCTGATTCCAGGCGATCCGTCGCGCATTCAGCAGATCTTGTGGAATCTGGTGAACAACGCCGTGAAGTTCACGCCCCACGGCGGCAACATCAATGTCAGCCTGCAGCAAGTCGGCGACTACGTCGAGATCCGCGTTGCCGATAGCGGTCAGGGGATCTCTTCCGAGCTGGTCTCGAAAATCTTTGAGCGATTTCAACAGGGCGACTCCAGCAGCACCCGCGAACACGGTGGCCTGGGTCTGGGCCTGGCCATCGTCCGCCAACTTGTCGATCTGCATGGGGGACAAGTCACCGTCGAAAGTGATGGCCTGGGACAAGGGGCGACCTTCATCGTCACACTACCGACCGAATTCGCGCCTCACCTCGAACAACCCAGTACATCGGAACCACAGGCCCATCTGAGTGGCTTGGCCGATCTCACAGGAACGCGCGTCCTGATCGTCGAAGACGACCCGGATTCACGGAAACTCACCAAGCGCATCTTGACGGAAAGTCACGCCGAAGTTCGCGAGGCGAGCGATGTCCAGCAGGCCTTGGCTCAACTCGATCAATTCCAACCGCATGTGCTGGTCAGCGACCTGGGCCTGCCCGGTCGAGATGGGTTTGAATTGATGCGGGAAGTCCGCGTGCGAGGCTATACTTCCAAGTCTCTCCCCGCCATCGCCCTCACGGCGTTCGTCCAACCCGAAGACCGCCGCCGCGCGCTGCAGTCCGGCTTCCAAGTCCACATGGCCAAGCCCATCGACCCTCATCACCTGGTCTCCACCATCGCCTCCCTCGTCGGCACCGCATCGACGAAGTAGCCAACATCAATACCACGGTCGCATTTCCGTGACGCTGGGCCTAAAGTGTAGAAATTGGACCTGATTTAGACCAGCAGCAAGCTTTATTGAAAGGCGACGGCAGACTCGCCTGGAGGAATTTTTGACGTGGATCATGACGTTTACGACAACCCGCTGATTGGCCGATATGCTTCGACCGAAATGTCCCGTTTGTGGTCTCCGCAAACGAAACATTCGACATGGCGGAAATTGTGGATCGCATTGGCCGAAGCCGAGCGTGAGTTGGGGTTGGATATCTCGCAGGCTCAGATCGAAGAGTTGAAGTCGCACGTTGATGACATCGATTTCGAACGGGCCGCCAAGCACGAAAAAATCCTGCGACACGACGTGATGGCTCACGTGCATGCCTATGGCGATATCTGTCCGACCGCGAAGCCGATCATTCACCTGGGTGCGACCAGTTGCTACGTCACCGATAACACCGACCTGATCCTGATGCGCCGCGGCCTGGAAATGCTGCGATCAAAGCTGGTCTCGACGATCGACCGCCTCGCGAAGTTCGCCGAGGAATACCGCGCGCTGCCCTGCCTCGGCTTCACGCACCTCCAGCCGGCGCAACCGGTCACCGTCGGCAAGCGAGCCACCTTGTGGTGCTATGATCTCGTGCTCGATCTGGAAGAGTTGGAACATCGCATCGAATCGCTGCGGATGCGTGGTGCCAAGGGAACGACGGGGACGCAGGCAACGTTCTTGTCGCTGTTCAATGGCGATCACAAGATTGTCGAAGAACTCGACCGACGCGTCTGCCAGAAGATGGGCTTCGACCGTGCGTATGCCGTGACCGGACAAACGTATTCCCGCAAGGTCGATGCCCAAGTGATCGACGTGCTGGGGGGCTTGTCGCAGTCGGCTCATAAGGCAGGCTCGGACCTGCGATTGCTGCAGAGTCGCAAGGAAGTGGAAGAGCCGATCGAAAAGAATCAAATCGGATCATCGGCGATGGCTTACAAACGCAATCCCATGCGAGCGGAACGGATGTGCGGCCTGGCGCGGTTCGTGATGAGCCTGGCATCATCGGCCGCTCAGACCACTGCAACGCAGTGGATGGAGCGAACTCTGGACGACAGTGCCAATCGTCGGCTGACGATTCCACAGGCGTTTCTCGCGACCGATGCGATTTTGATCCTGTACCGAAACGTAGTTGATGGGCTGGTCGTATATCCCAAAGTGATCGCTCGACATCTCGACGAAGAGTTGCCATTCATGGCGACAGAAGAAATCCTGATGGCCGGTGTTCGCGAAGGGGGCGACCGTCAAGATTTACACGAGCAGATTCGAATTCATAGCCTGGAGGCGGCGAAGGTCGTCAAGCAACAGGGGCTGCCGAATGACTTGATGGCTCGCTTGAAGACCGACCCCAGTTTCGCGAAGGTCGATCTCACTTCGGCATTGGATGCCAAGCGGTTTGTGGGGCGAGCTCCTGAGCAGGTCGATGCATTTATCACCGACGTGATCCAGCCGATTCGCCAGCGTTATGCTGCAGATCTAGATCAATCCGCCGATGAATTGCGTGTGTGATGAGTTTCTGAGTCTGCCATCTGAGTCGCTGAAAGAAACCACACATGCCTGTGTCGCTCGAATGCCTGTGTGCCGGGATCATTGTCGCCGATTCGGTCTGTCAGCCGATTGCCCGGATACCGGCACCGGGTAGTCTGGCACGGACCGACCGAATCGAATTCACGATCGGTGGCTGTGCCTCCAACGTCGCGGTCGACATGGCGCGACTGGGGCTGCGCGTCGGGGTTTCGGGCCGAGTTGGCGAAGATGTCTTCGGTCGCGAAGTTCGAGATCGACTCCTGGCAGCGGAGGTCGATTGCTCGGGCCTGGTGATGAGCCAGACGGCTCCCACGAGCAGCACATTTGTGCTGAACGTGACGGGCGAAGATCGCAGATTCATTCACTGCGTGGGTGCGAATGCCGAATACGACGGCAGCCAGTTGACGCAGGAGGATATCGCCGCAGTTAAAGTGCTGTATGTCGGCGGCTTCGGGTTACTCGAAGGCTTATCGCCCAAAAAGGTCATTCGGATGTTCCGCATGGCGCGTGAGGCGAAAGTGACGACCGTACTGGATGTCGTCATGCCCGAGTCTGGCGATCATCTGTTGGGATGGATTCGGGAAGTCCTGCCGTGGACGGACTACTTCTTTCCGAACAACGACGAATCGACTCAGTTGTTGAATGGAATCTCTGATGTCGTCACACAGACGCAGCGATTTCGTGAGTTCGGCGCCGGCACCGTCGCGATCACCTGCGGCAGTCGTGGAGCAGTCCTCAATTCATCGACGCAACGATTGAAGTCGGGAGTCTATCCTGTCGAACCAGTTGATGCGACGGGGACCGGCGACGCGTTCGTGGCCGGATTTATCTCCGGGCTGTTGAGCGGTGTCGGGTTGGGGAAGTGCCTGGAACTGGGGACCGCCATGGGGGCGAGTTGCGTCCGCTGCATGGGGGCCACGACGGGAGTCTTTAATTCGCACGAATTGCAGCAGTTTGTTTCGACTCATCCGCTGAGCGTTGAATCATGGTGATTGCGATGTCACATGCATCAAGTTGTGTCGTTCATAACCAGGGGCGTTACTCGTGACCACAGGTGCAGTCGCTGCTCGCCCCACATCGAAGGGCCGCCCACCGGGTCCACGTGGACATTGGTTGTGGGGGAACCTCGCGACGTTTCAAGCGGACCGACTCGGGTTCCTGCGAGATATCGCGAAACAGTATGGCGGGGTTGTTTACCTGCGGTTCGGCTATCGCCAGATCTGGATCGTCACTGAGCCCTCTGTGATCGAACAGGTGCTGGTGACTCAGGCGAAACAGTTTCGCAAGCATTTCGCATTGCGGTTGAATCCGGTCGTCCTCGGCAACGGACTGCTGACGAGCGAAGGCGATTTCTGGCTGCAGCAGCGCCGGTTGGCTCAGCCTGCGTTCGCGAAAGGGCAGATCGCTCAATATGTGCCGACGTTTGTCGAACATACCGAACGGATGCTGAATCGCTGGCAGGCCGGTGAGAGCCGCGACGTGTTGCATGAGATGATGGCGTTGACGCTGGGGATCGCGTCCAAAACGCTATTCGGTGCTGACGGAGATGAGCATGCAGAACTGGTGCGAACGGCGCTGAATGTCACTCAGGAAGAGTTCGTCCGCCGACTCGCGCAACCGATTCACTTGCCATTGTGGTTTCCGACAGCGGGAAACCGACGACTGCTGCGGGCCGTACGGGACCTGGACGAGATCGTGTACGGGTTCATTCGACAACGACGAGCTTCGGGTGAACAGCGAGTCGATCTGCTGTCTCGCTTGCTGGCAGCGCGTGGTGAGGGAAATGCGGGCGGAATGTCCGACAAGCAACTGCGCGACGAATGCCTGACGATCTTTCTGGCGGGACAGGAAACGACGGCGCTGGCCTTATCGTGGACCTGGTACTTGCTCGGGCAGAACCCTGAGGCGGCGAATCGCGTCTATGCAGAAGTCGACACAGTCCTACACGGCCGGCCGCCGACGACGGACGATTTACTACAACTCAAAGAGACTGAATCGATGGTGCTGGAATCGATGCGGCTGTATCCGCCAGCCTTTATCGTCGGACGCGAAGCACTCGTTGATACCGAGGTGGCTAGTTATCCCTGTCGGCGTGGAACGACGATCCTGATGCCGGAAACGGTTGTTCATCGAGATCCTCGCTACTTCGAGCGGCCAGATGATTTTGTTCCCGAGCGATGGCGGAATGATTTTGAAAAAACGCTACCGCACTGCGCCTATTTTCCCTTTGGCGCGGGGCCGCGGATTTGTATCGGCAACACGTTTGCGATGATGGAAATGACTCTGGCGATGGCAATGATCGCTCAACGGTTTCAATTCACTTTGGATCCGGGTCAGAACATCACGATGGGGGTTCAATTCACGCTCAGGCCGAAGCCGGGTGTAATGACGACTCTGACACCGAGATGAGAAAAGGAAGAGGGGACTCAGCGGAAGTCCGTCTGTGGTTGCACGAAGTCACTTTGACGCTTAGCATCTAGCCGATTGTTGAGTTGAGCCGCACTGACTCAGCTCCAATTGGCTCAAGGATTCGAGTAAGGAAGAGACCTGAAATGAGTTCGGGTGATATGAGATCTTTCGGGAACAGTGGTGCAGCAGTGACCTCGGCCAAGGGGCACGTTGTCGACCTGGCGTTACTCGCGGCCCGCCTGACGCCAGCAATTGAGCGAACTCGCGATCATCTGTTGAGCCTGCAACAGGCGGATGGGCACTGGTGTGCGGAGCTTCAGGGGGACACGATCCTGGAGTCCGAGTACATCCTGCTCCTTTCATTCCTGGGGCAAGGGCAGTCGCAAAAGGCACGTGAATGTGCCACCTACATGCTGGATCAGCAATGTGACCACGGTGGCTGGGCGATGTTTCCCGGCGGGCCGATTGAGATCAGCGGATCCGTCAAGGCGTATCTGGCTCTGAAGATCACGGGGCACGACCCCAAAGCGGACTACATGATCCGTGCGCGCGAGGCGATTCTGCGAGCCGGCGGGATGGAGCAGGTCAACAGCTTCACTCGCTTCTATTTGGCGATGTTGGGGATCATTCCGTATGACCTGTGTCCGGCGGTCCCGCCTGAAATGATCCTGTTGCCGAAGTGGGCACCGTTCAACATCTATGAAATGTCGTCGTGGTCGAGGACGATTATTGTCCCACTTAGCCTGCTGTGGGCGTGCCAGCCCAAGACCAAGTTGCCGCCAGAACATCAGATTGACGAGCTTTACGCAACTCCAGCGAAGACGCTGCCGCGCACTATCGGCGGCGTGAACCACGAAGGATCACACGGCTGGTTGAACTGGACGAAGTTCTTTCAAAAGGTTGACAGCGCGATCAAGCTTGGCGAAGGCTTGGGAATCAAACCGCTGCGTAAGCGAGCGATCAAGCTGTGTGAACAGTGGATTCTGGATCGCCTGAAGATGAGCGACGGTCTGGGCGCGATCTTTCCGCCGATAGTCTGGACGATCATCGGGCTGCGCTGCCTGGGCTACAAAGACGATTCGGAAGTGATCGTTCAGCAAATGCTGGAGCTGGATAAGCTCTGCATTCGTGAGAACGAGCAGGTCCGTCTGCAGCCTTGCTTCTCTCCCGTCTGGGATACGATCATCTCCATGATCGCATTGCGTGATGCGGGTGTGTCACGACACGACCCTGCCATACGGAAGGCGATTGACTGGATTCTGTCCAAGGAAGTGCGACATCCCGGAGACTGGTCATTATCGCATCCCAACGTTGAACCCGGCGGGTGGTACTTCGAATACAACAACGAGTTCTATCCCGACATTGATGACACTTGCATGGCACTGATTGCCCTTGGCAAATGCTTGCCGGAAGGAGCCGGACGCGAATGGACGATGGAAATCTTCGACGAACCGAAGACGGGCGGCACGGTTCCACAGAACTCTGAGAGTCCCGTCGTGTTCAGCGGTCGCTCGGCCAACGCCGAAAAGGCGATTGCTGAGTTGGAAGCGGCCGCACCGATGGTCAATGCGATTCGTCGCGGCGTGCGTTGGCTGAAGTCGATGCAAAGCAGCGACGGTGGCTGGGGGGCTTTCGATGCAGACAATACGCGGGAAGTCCTGACGAAGGTTCCGTTCGCCGATCATAATGCGATGATCGATCCGAGCACGTCGGATATTACGGCCCGTGTCTTGGAGTCATTCGCAGGCCTGGGCATTCCTGCAGACGGCAGCATTCACAAACGGGCTCTCGATTTCATCTGGAACGATCAGCAGCCCGACCACTGCTGGTACGGCCGCTGGGGCGTGAACTATCTGTATGGAACATGGCAGGTTCTGGTAGGTCTGGTGGCAAACGGGATTCCGGCAAGTGATCCGCGACTAAAGAAGGCGGTCGAATGGTTGAAGGCCAAGCAACAATCGTGTGGTGGGTGGGGCGAGACCGCTCGCAGTTATGATGATCCCAGCTTGCGAGGGACCGGCATTCCAACCGCCTCGCAAACGGCGTGGGCTCTGCTGGGCTTGATCGCGGCAGGCGAAGCCGATTCCGTCGCCGTTCAGAGGGGTGTCGATTACCTGCTGACGACACAGCAGCCGAAGGGGACCTGGACGGAAACGGAATTTACAGGGACTGGATTTCCGCGGGTCTTCTACCTGCGGTATCACTATTACTGCCTCTATTTTCCTTTGATGGCACTGGCGAGATACGCCAAAGCAACGACGGGCAGCTCACGATAAGGTTGGAGTGGGCGTACGGCAGTAAGAAATATTTCGCGTTCCATTTCAGATCGGGACAACAATCGCACTGCGCGGTCCGAAGCGGTCAATCCAGTGGTACGGCTTTCGGGAAGATACTTCGCAGCGTTGCCTGATCGTGCGACAGTCAGCGCGGAAGCAAGTGGTGCCCCAGTTCGAACAGTGCTGTGGTATCGAAGCGACGGTCATTCGATTCAAATAATCTGCGAACGGCGGCATGATGAATTTTCATCTTGGTGCCGCCGACGCCGATTGCCCCGTAGGTCACGACGCCGTGGCGTTCCGTCGCTTTGTCCATCACTTCCACACTGCCGATCCCGGCGGGCGCAACGGCATTCAAATCGATGGCCAGCTTCAGGCCCGTCACAGATCGCCATTGGTCTTCCGAGATTAATTCCGCACCGGCGGCCCCGGCAGCGACGATTAATTGGACGCCTTCTGCCGCGGCATCCAGACCGGCGGCAGTTGACGATTCGCAAGGCGTTACTTTCGCAGAATCGCAGATCTTTGCGAGGCGGTCGCAGGCTGCTTTGGAACGATCCAGTGATCGCGACGCCAGCGAGACACGAGCCCCCTGACTCAGCAACAATTGTGCAACGCGGAACCCAACCGGCCCTGTCCCCGCCAAGACAAGCACTGACGTTTCGGCCAGATTGAGGTGATGCATGGCACAGAGGACCGTCGCAGCGGCCGTCGTATTGGACCCATTCGAGTCCATCATGATCGACACCGAGAATGGACCAAACAACGTATTTTTCACACGCTCGTAAACGGCCTCGCCAGCGGCGACATTGCTACCCCCGATGAAGATGGCAGTATGCATTAGGTCCGACGGACTACGAGTGAAGATGGCACCGTGAACCAATGGTTCGACGTTTTCCGGCGTGATGCCGCCATAGCTGAAGATTTCATCCGCCCCCGCATCCAGGGCGACGACTCGATCGAACGTACTCGGTAGCGAGTCCGTATCAAACTGGATGAGAATCTTCTTCATGTGGTGGCGCTTCAGTCAGAGTGCAAAGAGAAAACCCACGGGATCTGATATCCCGTGGGCTAGTTTCGTCTATCGCGCCGCGGGAACGAATTATTCGAGACCCGAGAACGGGTGCTTCGCGGTATCCTTCTTGGCCAGCATCTCGTCGACGCTGGGGGCATTCTTCATCGCGCTGGCGATGGCCATCTTGGTGGCTTCGTAGTTGTATTCGAAGATCTTCTTGTTGTCGTTGGCTTCCCAGTGAATGAAGACGCCGCAGACGATGACCAGCTTCTCAGCTTGATCCTTGGGAATCACGCCGGCTTCGACCGAATCGGCGACAGCCTTGGCAACAGCGTATTGAGCTGGGCCGAACATCTGAACGGCTTGCTTGGCACCCTTGATCGTGACCTTGGTGATCATGACGGTCGAAGGCTTGACGGCCAGGTTTGGCGTCAAAACGGCGAGCAGGTTGCTGTGTCCAGCCTTTTGATCGGCTAGCGCGTTGGCGAATGCGACCCCGACCGGACCGGACTTGTCGCCAATCAGCAGATCGATGTGCGCAATCTCGTTGCCTTCGCCGGCGAGGGCTTCCCCAACATAAAACGACATGGTGTAATCCTGTTCAGTAAATCTCGAAGTCGGCCCTCACCCTTGATAGAAAGGGGAGTCCGGTCGCGTGACCGTCGCCGCTAGACGCAGCAAGTCATACCAATCACAACAGCAGTTTTCCAGCGGTCGGACCATCAAACGGGACTTTAGCCGCTCAGATTCGTGGTCAGAAAAGTGCTTGCCGCTCAGATTGGGTTTGAATGATCGGGCAACCGAATTGGATTGCCCTGTTTCTCCCTATTTCAGGACTTTGACATCGATGAAACGAGTATTGATCGTCGGGGGCAGCACGCGAGCCGCCGCATGGTCAGCTCGCCGAGCGGGCCTGCAGCCCATTTGTGCGGATTTGTTTGCGGATCTGGATACGCGACAAATCGCGGAAGTGGTCCACGTCCAAAACTATCCCTTCAGTCTTCCCCAGGATGTCGCCCACATCAACGCGGACGGCTGGTTCTACACCGGCGGGATCGAAAACCATCCCGATCTGGTCGAACAAATGGATCGTCTGGACGCTCCGTACGGGCCGCTGCTGGGGACATCGGCCACCTCACTGCGGTTGATCCGTGATCCCTTCTGGCTGAATCGAACCCTGGCGCAGGGGGCCATCCCGACATTACGTGTCCTTCCAGGGACGGCCATTCTGCCGCGAGACGGAACGTGGATTCGGAAGCCAATCTCCAGTGCCGGTGGACGTGCAGTCTCTGTCTGGGAGCAGTCCAGTCCTCAATTTAGCGAGTCAGAGCCGTTTTTTTACCAATCTCGGATCCACGGCGTCGCCCATTCTGCGGCATTCTACAACGACGATGACGGCGTTGAATTCCTTGGCGTGACCCAACAACTGGAGAACGCCGAGCTTTCGAAGGTGCCCGATCCATTTATGTACTGCGGATCGATTGGCCCCCTGCAAGACGCCCGGGTTGAAGGATTTCGACTCTCGCTGACTGCCGCCGCAGAACTTTTGGTTTCGAAATGTTGCTTGCGAGGAATTTTTGGAATCGATTTCATCTCCGATTCGAATGGAACACCCTGGATCCTGGAAGTGAATCCACGCTACACGGCGTCTGTGGAAATCATCGAGCTGGCTTGGCAGCGATCTTTTTTAGCAGGAATTCAGGGCCCCAACCGTCAGAAGCAAACCTCCACCACTGCTCCTGTTCTGGCCAAACTGATACTTTATGCGAGAAATTTTCTGGTGGCTCCTGCATTCAGCGAATCCGCCGATTCTCAATCGGAGTGGGAATTACCGACGATTGCCGATGTTCCGGTTCCAGGAACGCAAATCGATGCCACATGGCCGATTTGCAGCGTCATGGCCATGGGTGATACGCACGAAATCTGCTTACAAGGACTTGAAGACAGAGCAAAAAATGTCCGCACGCGGCTGCAAGAGCATCATGTCACGTGCCCGCCAGGCGACTCGAATGTCGGTGGAAACAATCTCCTCCGTCCGGAAATTGCAATAGCAGAAGACGCCCCAAAGATTTAGAGTCGTCCCACAATCCATTCCGTTCTTGATCGGCCGGACCGCCCCCGATAAGATCAGCCTCGAATTTGGTCGCCAATTTCTGTCGCCCAACTAACTCTAATTCCTCTTTAGAAGACCATGACGAAAGCGACCGACATTCGCATTCGCAGTGCAAGCTGCGCCTTCGAGTCCGTGACGTTTCGGACTCCCATCAAGTTCGGCGGACGAGTTCAGTCCAAGTCGTTTCTGATCAACGTCGATGTGGAGGTCGAATCGCGGGATGGCAAGCGCCATGCCAGCGGGTTCGGCAGCATGCCCATCGGCAATGTCTGGGCCTGGCCCAGCGATAAGGTCACGACAGAGCAGGCTGAAAACGCGGTCAAGCAATTTGCTGAAGCCGTTGTCGAACTGGGGTACGGTTGCAACGAGACGGGACATCCGCTCGAGCTGTCGTATCACTTGTCCGCCGAGTACGAACATCTTGGCAAGACGCTGTCCAACCGGCTGAAGCTGGCTGAGCCGATTCCCAAGTTGGCACTGGCTGTCGCCGCCAGTCCGTTTGACGCCGCCCTGCATGACGCCTATGGGCGATTGCACGGCGTGAATAGCTACAACACATTGTCTTCCAAGTTCATGTCGTATGATCTGGAAGAGTATCTGGATGATCAGTTTGCGGGCGAGTATCTCGACAAGTACACACTGCGAGAGCCCAAGGAGCGGATGCCGCTTTATCATCTCGTTGGAGCCCTTGATCCGCTGACCGATGGCGATATGGAAAAGAAGGTCGGCGACGGCCTTCCTGAAACATTGGGCCAATGGATCGCATTCAATGGACTGACCCACATGAAGATCAAGTTGTCGGGGGACAACTTTGATTGGGATGTTGATCGCACCCTCTCGGTGAATCAAGTTGCCGAACAAGCACAAGCCACTCGCGGATGCAAGCAATGGTTCTATTCGTTGGACTTCAATGAGAAGTGCCCGAATCCGGAGTATGTCATCGCCTTCCTGAACAAGGTGCGCGAACAATCCGCCATTACTTTTGACCGCATCCAGTACATCGAACAACCGACAAACCGAGACCTGAAGGCTCACCCTGACCATAAGATGCACGAAGCGGCGAAACTGAAGCCCGTCGTCATCGATGAATCGCTCACAGATTACGATTCGTTGCTGCTGGCCAGGGACATGGGATACACCGGTGTGGCGTTGAAGGCCTGCAAAGGACACACCGAGTCATTGCTGCTGGGTGCTGCGGCTCAGAAGTTCGGAATGTTCCTGTGTGTGCAGGACTTGACCTGCCCTGGCTATTCGTTCCTGCATTCGGCCAGCCTGGCCGCACGGATCCCGACTGTCACCGCGATTGAGGGGAATGGCCGACAATATTGCCCCGCGGCGAATAAGCCCTGGGTCAAGGGCTTTCCAGCCATGTTCGAGGTTACCGATGGAACCGTTGGCACATTTGAATTGAACGGACCTGGCTTGGGGTTCTAAGATGCCTCACGTGGTGTTCACGGACAACATCCAGCGACACGTCGCCTGTCCGCCCAGTACGGTTGGCGGCGGAACGGTGCGCGAGGTTCTTGACGAAGTTTTTTCGACGAATGAACGAGCACGGGGCTATGTGCTCGATGAACACGGTGCTGTCCGCAAGCACATGATCGTTTTCATTGACGGCACGATGATTCGCGACCGGCTATCATTAAGCGACCCAGTCTTACCTGATGCCGAAGTCTATGTGATGCAGGCATTGTCCGGCGGTTAATCGACCTGCCCCTGATCAAGAGAACTTGCCATGAGTGACCGTCTGCTGGCAGCAACGCGGAAGGGTTTGTTCCTGATCGAGCGAACAGGGCGGAAAAGCGTTCCATGGGAAATCACCGGAATTTCGTTTCTGGCAGAGCATGTTATCATGACGTTGCCCGATCGACGCGACGGGTCGATCTATGCGTCCTTGTATCACGGCCATTTCGGATCGAAGCTGCATCGTTCCACCGACCAAGGAAACACATGGACCGAGATTGCCGTCCCCTCTTATCCGAAGCAACCGGAAGGGGAAGTCCAAAAGGATATGTGGGGACGGACGATCGAATGGAAGCTGGATCGGATCTGGGCTCTCGAGGCAGGCGGACGGGACGAACCGGGAGTGCTCTGGTGCGGCACACTGCCAGGAGGTCTGTTCAAGTCCACCGACCACGGAAGCTCCTGGAGTCTTGTGGAATCATTGTGGAATGACCCGCGGCGCATGGAATGGATGGGGGGCGGAGCGGATTTGCCCGGCATTCATTCGGTCTGCGTCGACCCGCGGGAATCGCAACGGGTGACGATCGGCGTCTCTTGCGGCGGCGTGTGGGTGACGAACGATGGCGGAACCACGTGGGACTGCCAAGCCAATGGGATCTGGTCTGCTTACACGCCCCCGGAACAAAAAGAAAATCCGAACGTCCAAGACGTACACCGCGTCGTGCAGTGTCGATCGAATCCCGATGCCCTGTGGGCTCAGCATCACAATGGCATCTTCCGTTCAACAGACCGATGTGCGTCCTGGCAAGATGTCTCACATCTAAAAAGCGTGTCACCGACATCATTCGGCTTCGCAGTGGCGGTTCATCCAGGCGAAGCAAACACCGCGTGGTTCGTTCCCGGCGTTAAAGATGAGCATCGATTGCCAGCGGATGGGAAGGTTGTCGTGGCCAGGACTCGAGACGGCGGGGCAACCTACGATATTTTACGAAACGGCCTGCCTCAAGATCATGCCTATGACCTGACATATCGGCATGGGTTGGATATTGATGAGTCAGGAGATCGACTCGCATTCGGTTCGACCACGGGTTCGCTGTGGGTCACAGAGGATCAGGGCGATTCCTGGCAGACGGTGTCGCAACATCTGCCGCCGATCTACTGCGTTCGATTTGTGTGAGTGTTTCTCCAATCGAGTGGACGGATCCAGACCTCTAAAACTCGGCACGAGGGCGAATCAGCAGGACGAGCACGATCGAGAAAATCGCTGCTCCGGCAAACAAGCTGAAGATCACGTTCAGTGGCACTTTTGAATCGCGCAAGGCACCGAAACCCCAATCTGCGAATCCGCCACAACTGATGCTGACCATGTTCATCAGGCCATAGCCGGTTGCTCGAAGTTCGGGCCGGACGATCTGCGATAAAATTGGCATGTTGTTGCAGTCGAAGAATCCCCATCCCAGGCCGAACAGGATGAGGAACGCGACGGCCATCGTCAGCGAACTCGCGTTTCCGACACCGAAGATGGCTGGCACGATCAAAGTCATTCCAATCGCGCTGACATAGATTCGGCCGCGGACGTTCGACTGCATCCAACGATCGGCAAGCAATCCGCCGAGGAATGCCCCCAGGATGGCAGCAACTTGCCAATAGAACGTGGCGGCGACACCCGCTTGTCCCTGACCGATTTGAAACTGGGCTTTCAAAATTGAGGGCATCCAGTCGCGCACGACCCATCCCGCCAGCGCCGGGAGAGTGAAATACAACACCAGCAGAATGAACGAGAAATTCGAACACAACTCGCGAGCCGCGCGAAGCGGAGACGCCTTCGGCTGGTCAACAACAACGTGAGATTTGGGGGCGTCGCGCAACAATGCGACCAGAGGAATCGCGTACAGCATTCCCAACAGCCCGCACATCTCAAAGGCAAAGCGCCAGCCGAAGTCCGGCGATGCGGCGAGATAGCCGCCAAAGCCTCCGCAGATGACTCCCCCGTAGATCGCCATCTGGTGTAGACCGACCGCTCGTGACCGAGTCGTACCGGTATGATAATCGGCGATCAGTGCCAAACCGGCTGGAATATAGAACGCTTCGCTGATTCCCATGAGTGATCGCGCGAGCAGCAACTGATCAAAGCTGGTGACGTGTCCCGTCCACCAAGTCACCGCCGACCAGACAAACAGGCTACCGCAGATGGTCAGCCGGCGACTGAAGCGATCCGCGACGTAGCCGCCAACAGGGCTGAGGAAAGCATAGACCCATTTGAATTGCCCCAGCATGAAGCCCCAGTTTTTTTCGGAACCGATGCTGGGAATGTCGGACATCACCGAGGCTTGCATCGATGCCAACATCTGTCGATCAAGATAATTCAGTAGCGCCACCGGCATTAACAACACTACGACAAGCCAGGCGGTGCGGTACCTGGTGGCAGGATTCAAACGAAGCGACACGTGAAATCGTCCCTGGGTGTTGTGGGCGCTAGCGTCAGCCGACTTCTGGCAACGTTCCTGACTATGTGAGCATCGAGTACAATACGGCAACCCGGCGAATGTGATTTCTTCCCTCGAGCGTTCCAGATGCTAACGCGTATCCGATCAGTAGCGAAATGGGTACGCCAACATCCGTGGCTTGCGACAGTGATTCTCCTTGGCGTCTGCTTAGTCAGTGTGAATGTCCTCGCCTATCAGCATGCACGAGCGATGCTGTGGTTCGTTCGGGACGGTTCGCGAACTCCGCGACCTGACCAGCTTTCGACGTTCGGAAAAATCGCGGTGCTGGCGACAGGAGTCAGGGTGCCCCGCCCTGAGAACGATCGAACACCTTTGGACATTGGCATCGATTTCCACACGAAGCGAATTGAGGTCGGTTCCAAGATCGTGCTGGAAGCCTGGGTGCTGCCCGTGGACAGATCGCAAGGAACTGTGCTCTTACTCCACGGTTATGCGGGGGCGAAATGTGATTTGCTTGCAGAAGCAAAGGCCTTTCATGAACTGGGGTATGTCGTTTGGCTCGTCGACTTCCGAGGGAGCGGCGGATCGAGCGAGAACTATACGACGATTGGATACAGCGAAGCTGAAGATGTGGCGGCAACGATCACCTGTATCCGCGAAGACTCGGAAGATGAGCCGCTGATTGTCTACGGCCGATCAATGGGTGCTGCTGCGATACTACGCGCAATGCACACTCACAAATCCGAGGTCGATGCAGTGATCTTGGAATCGGTGTTTGATCGCCTGCAGACAACCGTGGGAAACCGATTCAGACTGATGAGATTGCCGGCCTATCCCGCGGCGAATTTACTGATCTTCTGGGGCGGAATCTGTACCGGGTTCAATAGCGGTGAACACAATCCAGTCGAGTACGCCCACAGTTGCCACTGCCCAACTTTGTTCCTGCACGGCGAAAACGATCCGAACGCAACGCTGCAGGAAGCAAGAAACGGATGATCGCGCTTCCGAGTTGGTCGTGTTTGAGAAGACAGGTCACACGCCGACAATCGAGGCCGATTTCGCACGATGGAAGGGGGCGGTATCGCGGCTTCTCGCACGCGTCCATCGTGCCCTGTGAACTTACTCGCGTAACAGACTCGCGGCTACCGACTGCGACGATCCACCTTCTTCCGCGAGTTCTTCAAGTCGGACGGCAAATCGGATCAGATCCACGACGGACGTCGCGCCAATCTTGGCCATCAGTCGTCGTCGTCGATCTTCAATCGTTCGTAACGGGACGTTGATCTCGAACGCGATCTCTTTGTTCAATTTTCCGTGGGAGACCAGCTCGAGGATATGTCGTTCCTCGGTGTTGATTGATTTCCAGACCAGTTGAATGCGTTCTCGCTCGGCCTTCTTCGCAAGCAGTTGATAGCTCAGCTTCAAAGCGTGCGTGATGGCGTCACAGATCTTTTGAGTCGGTGCCGTTTTCTCCAGGAAGGTCACCGCGCCAGCTTGCATCGCATCGACAGCGATCGGCGTTTCGGCATAACCGGTCACGATCACCGTCGGGATGACCCGACCTTCCGCTTTGAGGTGTCGAAGAAGATCAAGCCCGCTCATCCCGCGCATTCGGAGATCCGTGATCAAGCACGACGGATGATCCTCGGTATACCCGGTGAGGAAGTCCTCAGCGTTGGCACACTCTACAGCATTGAGCTGCATCGATGCGACAACGACAGCAAGAGCTCGGCGAGCTCCGGGATCGTCATCGACGATATAGACTTCCGGGTGCTGGTCCATTTTGAACCCTTTCGACACCACGAGGTCGGCGACACTGCCAATTCGCGAAAACGGTATATTGATCACATTGCATCATCCACAGTCAAGCCGTGGTCTACCACGGAACAGATAGGAGGGATCGTGGTGTGTTTTAATACATTCATTTATCGAGGATTTCCCGAATCTTCAATAGCAGTTCTGGCATTCGAAAAGGTTTTTGGACGAATGCATCAAGCGCGCTTGGTTGCGTCGACAAGTCCGCGCTGCCGTCTAGTCCGCTCAAGTATAGCACGCGTAGGCTCGGAACATCTGTTCTGAGGGCGTCCGCCAGTTCACGACCGGTCATCTCTGGCATGAGCATGTCAGTCACCAATAGATTGATCAAGCCACGATGCCGCAAGGCCAGAGCAATGGCTGCGGGTCCGTGCCGCGCTTCGAGTACGTGATAACCACCACGAATGAGCGCCGTCTTTATGAATTGACGAACCTGTGGATCATCGTCAACAATGAGGACGGTTTCTTCAGTCCCCTTTTGCGTGACTTCGCCGGCAAGATGGGGCTGCGGTTCCCCGGCCGATTGAGGTCCAGCCAAATGCATTTGCAATTGAGCAGTAATCTCGGCGATTCGCTCAGTTGCCTCACCAATACTGACAGCAGCGTCCCTTCCCAAGTCGGTTGCTGGAATTTGCTCCAGCAATTTGCTGCTTGAACAGGATATCACCAGCAGCAAATTGTTGATGTCATGAATTGCAGTGCCAACCGCCCGCTTGAGCAAGTCTAGGGGTGATTGCGGATCGCAAGGTGTCATCGCGGCGAATTCCTGTGCGTGGGGACGTTGAGAATTGCGGCGCGAAGCACGCCAAGCGAAGCCACGACGTAGCAATATAAATGCCAACAAGGAATATTATCAAGGTCGTGAGAATGCTTCAAAGCCCGCTCCTCGAAATGAGGGCGGGCTTTGAAGCGACGCAAGTTTTGATGAGAAAGCCGCAGTCTGACTGGGTTTCTCGCCACACAGATGGAGGCCTATTTCATGAAGAAGTCCGATGGGCCTTTGTGGACATAGTAAGGATACTGGACCATTGCTGGTGGCATATCGTTTGACGGATAAACCATGTTCTGCGGCCAGTTAAATCGGTACGTTTGGTAGTGCTGAGGACAGCCGCCAGGGCCGCAGCCAGCATTACAGCCGCAGTGGGGACAACCGTCAGCTGGACAACCGCGTCCATACTCGCAGGCGGGGCATCCACCGGCGGTCCCTGTGCTGCCTGCAGATCCGGCTCGATAAGTTCGATCGCGGTCTGTGTAGTAACCCTGAGGACCAGCATAGTATCCGCCCTCGTAACCGAAGTTGTTGTCGTAGGTTCGGTTAAACACGCGGAAGTCATGGCCACCGTGCCCGGTATACGATGGATGTGCCTGTTCGGCATAGCCTGGAGCGGATCCGATGATCGGGCCCTCCGCATCAGCGGGACAGGCGACGGCTGGGCTGGTGGTGGGAGACTGTCCGCGAACCAAAGGTCTTGACTGTCCGCAGCCAACCAGTGCTGTGGCGGCCAGCAGAACGGTCAATCCCCAGCTTGCTTTGATACTCATGAAACTTCCCCTGAGAACTGTTCGGCCGAAAGAACGGCGGACGGCAACTCGGCTATTCCGATCGCTTACCGTCTCTTATCGGCGGTTTCATCGTCAAAACAAGAATATTCCGCATCTCAATTACAATCCTCCCGCCGGGAACAACTATCGGTTCTTGCAGAATCTGCCCAATCGGATTAACTTACCAACGGTCGTGGGCGACCCAGGCGGCAATCTACGCGAGAAACCCGCCTCAATTGAGTGCGATGCGTCCATCAAGGGAGTGTGGGAGTGTTTGTCGCAGCGTCATCACGTTGTTTTGAAGATTTCAGCCTGTCTGAGGCATGCACACAGATCTCGGATCTTGGGTACGACAAGATCGAAATCTGGATGGACGAAAAAACGGAACATATGAAGCCGTCATATGTTGCAGCCAGTCCAGAGCGTTTCTTTACGCAGTTCCGCGAGTGGACTCGCCTGACTCCCATCGCGATCTGTGTGGAGGACGATGTCCCCGCGGCGACCTTCGAGGCACTCTGCCGCCTGGCAAAGATGCAGAAAATCACACAAATCACGATTCCTGCGGCACCGTTGGGAACTCCGTTCAACGAAGAAATCGACCGGCTCCGGAGCCGCCTGGCAGCGGCCAATTTTTCCGGAATTCGAGTTTCGCTTAAGACGAAGGCGGGATTTCTGACGGAAGACCCACAGACAGCGGTCGAACTTTGCCAAGCTGTCCCTGGATTGGGTCTGACCTTGGATCCCAGCTACTACATGACTGGACGCTACGCCAACCAGTCGCACGACCAAGTCTATCCCTATGTCTATCACACACACTTGCGTGATACGTCACCGACCGAAATCCAAGTCTCGGTGGGACTGGGTGAAGTCGATTACAGCCGCATCATCAGTCAACTGCGTCGCTACAACTATACGCGAGCACTCGCCGTCGAGATTCTTCCTGCCCTGTTGAAGGACCAGGATCGGGCGCTGGAGCTACGCAAAATCCGAATGCTGCTCGAGACCTTGCTGTAAGGGAGCGGCGGGCTAATTGGCCGTGCGCGATTCCGCTCAGTGAAATCATGAGCGGGGTGCCACGGTGTCGGACTCCTTAGCGTTGAGTCCGGGTACCCGAACTCAATCCAAAACAACCACCGTCGCGCACGGTCGTTTAGCGGATTCGGCTGTTTTTTCGCAGGGCTTGCGCCTTGCCGACCGGTCGCCGCGTGATTTCTTGCCAATGGCGGATATCGATTTCATAGGGACCGCTGGGACGATCGAATCCGCCATATTCGGCAAGATACTTTTCTAGACGGCCCAACTTTTGAGCCGGTGTTAATTCGCCGGGATGGTCGCTGCCTGGTGCTCGGCCCCAAATGATGGTGGAACCGCTTTTCGACTGTAGCTGAATCTGCAAGTCGGATGGTTCCACTCCCCCTGCCGCTCGAGGTAGTTCAATCGCCTCGAGATCCAGGTGAGACCACGAAGGGGCGAGTAATTCTGCAATGCGGCCCGCGCCGATCAATCCCGCCTGGTTGATTCGGCCACCGTCTCGAGAGAGGTTCCCTGCCCCGGCCATGCGGATCGTCGGGAATCGCGAAACATCTGCGACGGTGAAATCTTCGCTGGGCAATACAAAACCAAAGGCGTCGATGGGGATTCGCCCCCCCTTCACTTGCACCATCGCCACTGGTCGTCGAAATTCGAGTTCGACAACCACTTCCGCGGGAAACGACTGGCGCACAGAGATCACTCTTGCCACCCAGGGATGATTCGCAAAAGCGTCGCCGACCGTTTTGCACAGCTTGGGATCAAGTAATGACAACTCGTGCGGCAACTCACTTTGCCGACGTACTTGTTCAATCAGGTCCATGGGAACAGGACGTTCGATGGCGGGCTTGAGTTGAATCTTCGTGGTTTCAAGCCGATATTCCGCGCGTGATGCCAGGTTTGGAATATGCGGAATGAGATATGGGATGAAGACGCTAAGGCCGACCAGGCAGGCAAACTTCGCCAATCGGACCGGTCGAAAAAAACGAGCAGCAAATGGAGGCGGCTTTGCTGCGCCACGATCGTCATTGAGTGATGAAGAAGGGTGAGACATCAACGATTCTTGCCGACGAACGATCGAGAGGGGATCGACTTGCAGCGAGCACTCACCGCCAATAGATCTTCAATCGACCATTCGCTCTTCGGCAATTCACGCCGAATCGGCCGCGTCACCTAGTTGTCGTTCGCCGTGCGTCGAACGGAAGTTCTCGGCAAGATATGCGGATGAGGCAGTTCCTTCCGCAAGCACGATTCGATCGAGCGTTCGCAGAGTTCACCGAATTCGATGCCCATGCGAGCAGCGGCCTTGGGGACCAGGCTATGGCTGGTGTAACCGGGGATCGTATTCACTTCGAGAAGCCACGGATTCAGTTGTTCGTCGACGCGCAAGTCGACGCGGACCATGCCACGGGTTCCCAGCGCACGACAGGCGTCCTTCGCCACATCCGCAATGCGATCCAGGACGTGTGAAGGAAACGATGAATCAAACAGATACCGCGTGTTATCGTCTTCGTACTTGGCCTGCCAATCGAAGAACTCGCGGTCCGTTTCGATCAGAATCGGCGGCAGAACCATGTCATCCAGCAATCCAACGGTCCACTCGGTCCCAATAATTGCTCGCTCGACGACAGCAAAGCCATCGAAGTGGAAGCAATGCTTCAGGGCTGCGGAAACGGCGTCCGGAGACTTGACGATCGTGATCCCCAAGCTTGAACCCTGGCAATCCGGTTTGATCACCAGCGGGTAACCGATCTCGCGGGTGATGCGTTCGATACGCGACAAATCGTCCGTGTAATGTAACAGCGAATATTCGGGAGTGGGCACGCCATACTGCAGGAATCGTTCCTTGGCGGCCGACTTGCTAAACGCGAGTCGTGACGCAGTGGCATCGCTTCCTGTATAGGGAATGCCGGCATCTTCCAGAATACGCTGGACCTGACCGTCCTCACCAAACTGACCGTGCAAAGCCAGGAAAGCCACATCGAATTGGCGCCAATCGACCCCTTTCACGTCCACGAATGAGGGATCCAGATGCAGTGCAAAATGGCCTCTCGCTGAAAGTGCCTGCTGAACAGCGGCACCACTCTGCAGGCTGATTTCGCGCTCATCGGAATCGCCGCCGGCTAAGACCGCGATGCGCCAGGGATGTTTTGCGTCAGCCATTTCAACGTCCTTGTTTACTGCGCAAGACCTTGGTGGCCCCAGGGTCTCTTGTCCGCTAATTCTGTCAGGTTGAAGGTGGAAGTTACTCGGAAATCTTCATCGGCGGATCCCGGCGAATTTTATCGAGGAATCTTTCGATCGCAGCATGACCGGTCGCCGTTTGTCGCACGACTACAGACGACGTGGAGTTGAATGATCGAATCGACGCGGCCGCCTGTTTGCGATCCCAGGACGCGGGCATGACCATCGCTTTGATCCGTTCAATCAGCGGCACCAAATCCGGGGTCTCATCGTCGTTGTCAGCGTTCGTCACCAGGTCCGCCACGTGATAAGTCTTGATGCTGAAATCTTCTGGCAGCGGCACCAGTTTCTCTGCCGCGGCAATGAGCACCACGTCGTGCCTGACGGTGTATTCAAGCTTCAGTGGCTCAATCACCTGATCCAGGATCGATGCAATCGCCTCATCTTTGACTTTGATGTCGATGGGGACTTCCATCCCCGCCAGAATTTCGCGACTGCTCTCTGGATCAATCGCGAAACTGACGCCAGCTCGCCTGGAGATCTCGCGCAGAACGTCTTTACGAGGTTGGTGCAGCAGACTCAAGTCGATCTTTTGATCCAGCTTCTTGATGACCCCATCGGTCGGACTAACGACCGATTTCGCGGGAATCAATTCATCGCTGGACCCAAGTCGATCCGTCAGTTTCATCGTGAATTCGAATCGACGCCCGTCTGCGTGATCGATTGAAAGGCCGGCATTACCACCTGTCGTCTGCAATTTCGGTTCGCCAAGCACGGTCTCGCGACCTTGCTCGTCGACTTCAATCAGCTTCACCTGAACCAGATAATGCCTGGCCTTCTTCACTGCAGGAATGGCGTCGGCCGTGGTCTTCAGGCGCGGCGGCGCGGCGAGAGGTTCATCTGCACCGAGCGCGGTCGCCAGTATCAGGCAAGCTCCATGCATAACCGACAATAACATCCCATCTCCTCCATGAGTTGAGACGAATCTAAATTCGTATCTGCGATTTTCATCCGTGAAACGCGAGCGCTGAGTCGGAACTTACCAAATCTTGACTTCGGGCTCCAGATGGACTCCGAACTGGTCGGCCACTTTAGATCGGACCAGATCCATCAGCCGCAAAACGTCACTGGATGAAGCACCGTCATGAGTTACGATGAAATTAGCATGGCGATCGTTGATTTCGGCTCCACCGATGCGCGTTCCCTTTAGACCCGCTTGCTCGATGAGTTGGCCGGCCCGCTGACCGCGTGGGTTTTTGAAGACGCAACCGGCAGTCTGTGAACTGAGCGGCTGGGAGGCTTTCTTCGTGATCCAGATCTTACGCAGACGCTGCAGGATTTCGTCCTGGGCATCTGGTTGCAACTCGAATTCGGCGTCCAGAATCAGCAACTCATCGAAGTTGCTCTGGCGATAGTCGAATAGTAATTCGTCTTCGGATCGAACCAGCTTCTCACCACTGGCCGTCAGTACCGTAACCTTCCGCACGTACTGAGAAATCTCGCCATGGCGACCGCCGGCGTTTCCATGCAGAGCGCCGCCAATGGTTCCGGGGATCCCAGCTAGATTCTCCAGTCCCGCCAACCCGGCGCGAACTGTTTCGGAAATCACATGCGAGAGCAACGCGCCGCCACCGGCCACGGCACGATTTCCCTCAATATGAACTTCCGCAAAGCTGGGGTGGCTTAGCCGCAGCACCGCCCCGCTGACGCCCTCGTCGCGCACGATCAGGTTCGATCCGCCACCCAATACGCGGACGGGAATGGCCTGATCGCAGCAGACACGGACGACGCGGACCAGTTCGTCCACGTCGCGCGGTTCAATAAAGTATTGAGCCGGGCCGCCTAATTTCAGCCAGGTATAAGGTGCGAGCGATTCGTCTCGCCTAACGATTTCAGCAAACTGATCGAGTGAACTCATGATTAATCCGGTCAATGTCTCCAGCCCCCATGGCGATTAACACATCGCCGGGTCGCGCCGCATCGTCTACAGTTGTCATGATCTGGTCAAGTGACTCGACAAAACGCGCGGCCCGCCCTGTACTTGTGATCCTCCGAGCCAGCTCTTGCGAGACCCGAATCGGCTCGTCGGTCACTTGCTCTCGTGCCGCAAATACAGGCAGAATCAAGACTTCGTCTGCATCAGAAAAACTGGCCACAAAATCATTCATCAAGGCTGTTGTGCGTGAAACCTGATGGGGCTGAAAGACGCACCAGATCTTGCGGGAACCATAGACTTGCCGAGCCGTTTCCAAGGTCGCGCGAACTGCCGTCGGATGGTGAGCATAGTCACCAATCAAGACCACACCATTTCTTTCGCCGATCGTTTCGAACCGGCGTCTAATACCACCGAAGGAACGCAGGGCCGAGATGATATCTTCTCTTGAAACGCCAACTTCAGCGCACAGGGCTGCCGCGGCGAGGGCGTTTTGAGCATTGTGTCTGCCGTGCAGCTGCAGGTTGATCTGCCCCCACGACTTTCCTCGACTCACGACGCTGAAGCGTACACCGGCCGTATCGTCGACGAGGTGCTCGCCACACCAGTCGGAGGATGATTGCGTCCCGAATGTGACCCGTCTGGCGGATGCTTCTTGAACCGCTTGCATGGTCGCAGCGGAGTCGCCATTTACAACCAAGACGCCGTCGCCGGGGACACGATCAGAGAACTGGCGGAAGGCTTCGATCATGGATGCCAGGTCGGCGTAATAGTCGAAGTGATCTGTTTCCACGTTCAGAATTGCGGCATGCTTGGGCTGGAAGTCGAGGAAACTATGGTTGAATTCACAACTCTCCGCTACTAAGAGGTCGCTACGACCTGCTCGGCCGCTTTGCCCGCTGTCGCAGAGTTCCGCACCCACCAGGACGGCCGGATCCCGGCCCGCGACGCTCAGGATCCAACCGACCATGGCGGTCGTGGTACTTTTGCCATGCGTCCCGGCAATACAAATCCCAGTCCGCGGCTTCATCAACTCGCCAATCATCTGGCTGTATGACCAACTTGGGATACCGCGCCGTGCTGCCTCTTGCCGTTCTGGATTGGTAGTGAGAACGGCAGGACTATAGATCAGGCACTGAGCTTCAGGGGGAACGTTGCTGGCGGCGTGGCCTTGGAAGAACTTCATCCCATGTAGCGCGAGCGACTCGATGGAGGAATTCGCGGGCTGTAGGTCGGAACCGGAGAGTCGCCACCCGTAGCCGTCCAGCAGTTCAGCCAGTGCCTTCATTCCGGCACCGCAAATCCCCACGAGATGCGCGGATGGCGGATTTGGCTCGCACTTTGAAGGCATTACTGCTGATCGCCCTTCCATTGGCATTCAACCACCACATTCCGACGCTAGACAACCGCATCCGTCGATGTCGCCACGGCCCTGCGACCCGCCAGCCATGTCTCGGTGAACAGCAGCGCGATCGCGATCAGAATTCCCCAACGCCAGAGTTTCTGCGACTGCTCTAGCTCTTCAACCTGTAATTGCCGTTCGCGTTCTTTAGCGCGGCGGACTTGCTCGGCGGTTTCGACGGCACCTAATTTGATACCCAATGCTTCCAATTGCTCAACAGGAAGCGGTGCGGTGCGGCTTTCGTCGGCCGGCAAATTGATCGCCGCGATGTCATTCCGGTCGCCCGTTCCCAGGGTATAGAGACCCGGAATCGAAGTCCCCTCGAACGGCGAGTCCGTCGCCACATCCTTGATGATATTCCCATCCGGAAGGCGTACTTCTCCTTTAGCCGTTGAATCCACCTGATTGTGCCATGATATCCCGCTGCCAACAGCGAGGTTTTGTGATTGCAAAGTGACTCCGGAAGCCTGTTCCAGCATGCGATACATCAATGGCGGGAATTTTGAAGACCGTGCCAACTGACTGTCGGCAGGATTCCAACCTCCTGTGAGCAACCAGACATGTCCGCGGCCGATCTTGAATTCAACGAACGCCGCGTCCCCGTCGTCAAAGCGAGCCAGCACCTGCCCCGAATGCGGTGCGGGATCGGTTTGTTCTTTTGCTCGGAGCGAAAATCCGGCCAGATGTCGGTGCTTCCAGAATCGAATCCCGGTGAAGTCGCTGAACTGCGATTCGGCGAACGGCGCGAACAACGGATGCTCGAAATCAATGTCTCCGAGCATCGCATCGCGTTTCACGATCGCCTCGGTCAATTCCAGATCACCCAGGCCACACTGGTTCAGTGACACCACGCCCGACTCTTTCGAGCGGGCAGCAACCAGGACGGTTCCCCCTTGCGCGAGGTACGACTTCACAAAGTCTGCCGCATCGGCATCGGGATCAGCCAGCACCACGAAGGCAGGTCGATCTGTCTTCGCTGCCGACAACGCATCCTTCCAACCGACCACTTGGATCTTGTAGCGTTGCGACGCGGCGTAGACTCCTTCCAGGTAGAAACGTAAACCTGCGATATCATCCGCCAGGTCGTTTCCACAATAGACGACCAACCGGGACTCTTCCTTGATCGGGGCGATGTAGATCGTGTTGTCAAATTCATTGTCGTCCCCCGACAGCACGAGCGCTGTGCCAGCGGCATCCTTGGGTCTCTTCGGAGGTGTCACGACCCGACTCTGTCCTGGCGGAACGTACACCGATTGTTCGACCGAATCTTCACCCGTCCATTTCAATCGAAACTGATCCTTCCGCGAGTCGGCAGCGTTACTCACACGAACTCGCAGGACATCGTCTGGCAGATCCAGGTTTCGTTCCACCCATTGCAGGCTGGCATTCGAATAGGACTTTGGTTGAGCGGTCAAAATCTCCAGCCGAAGATCACTTGGCCATTCAAAGCTATTCAAACCCTCCAACTTCGATCCCACCTGGAGATCACTCGCTAACAGGATCCGCAGCTTCACAGGAATGGATCGGTCGGTTTGAATTTCTTGCAGCGACGACGCGGTGCGCACCAGAGCTTCCCCGAGGTTGGTCCCACCCCAAGTTGGCTGCAGTTCCGCTAGTCGCGACTTAATCAGCTCGTTTCGGGCCGCCGGTTCCAGCGGTTTCAACTCCGCGAAGTCAGCAACGAGCGACCAGCGGTCATCAAAGCGAAACAGACCGACCGCGGTCGTCGCCGGCAATTGCGACAGGTGATTATTCACTTGCCGAATCAGATCCGGCCAGGCACCATCTCGACGCAAGCTGGCACTCGTGTCGATCAGCACCGCAACCAGTTCGTCTTCCGTCGCTTTTTCGGGTCCGGTAATCGCTGTTCGCCAAAATGGGCGAGAAAACGCCAGGGCCAACAGACACAATGCCGCACCGCGCAGCAGCAACAACAGCCAGTGCTCGATCCGGCTGCGCGAGGTGACTCGCGGAGGAGACGGCGTCAAGAACATCAAGGTCGAAAATTCGCGACGGCCGCGGGGAGTTCGCCGCCACAAATGGAACAGGATCGGTCCAGCGACTGCAATCGCGGCGAGAAGATAGAGGGGGGCCAGTGGGGTCATGCGACTCTTTTCACCTTCTCGCGATTCGTGTGCGACTGTTGCCGCGAGACTGCATCCGCACGCGAACGACTTCTGGCAGCGCTAGCTCCAGAGGCGAATTCGTTGTTAGTCGATGATAGGTCAGCCCCAACCGCGAGCAGATGGATTCGATCGACTGCAGATGTTGTCCCAACCGCTTCAGGTAATCGGCTCGAATGGTCTGTGGATCGACGTACAACTGCTGCCGTGATTCGAGATCCTCAAAGAGCTCGGGGACTTCGTAGTCGAACTGCAACTCTTCAGGATCCAGCACGTGGAAGACGATCACTTCCTGTCCGCGTGCGGCAAGTGTCCCCAGGCTGAGCTCGAGCGTTTCCAGGGGTGCGAGTAAGTCCGAGACTAAGACCAGCATCCCGCGTTTGTTCAATCGTTCGGCAATCTGCTCCAAAGGAGTCGCCAGATGAGTCGACGTTCCCTCGGCCGCCCGCTCCAGAGAAACGAGGATGCGTCGCAAATGACCCACGCGGTAACGCGGTGGCACGTAGTCGTCGATCTCAGACGAAAACGTGGCCAACCCCACGGCGTCACGTTGCGAGTTCAGGAAATACGCCATCGTCGCGACGAGCGTGCGAGCATATTCTGATTTGGAATAGCCGATTGAGCCAAAGTTCATGGACCGGCTGGTATCCAGCAACAGCAGACAGCGCAGATTGGTTTCGTCTTCGAATCGCTTGATGTAGTACCGGTCGCTACGAGCAAACAACTTCCAATCCAGATGGCGTAGGTCGTCCCCTTGCGTGTATTGTCGATATTCGGTGAACTCGACCGAGAAGCCATGATAGGGGCTTCTATTCAGCCCCGTCATGAATCCTTCCACGACATGCCGCGCTCGTAGTTCCAGCGACTTCAAATGCATCAGGGTCGTGGGATCCATGAATCCTGCGACCGAATCTGCATGCGGCGAGCGTTGCTCAGGTGTTGCCATAGTGTTTGATCAGGGATCTGCGGCCTAGGACTCTTTTACGGTTTCCAAGATTCTCGCGATGATCGTTTCCACAGTCATTCCGGCTGCCTCGGCGCGGTAATTGATTAGGATGCGATGACGCAGAACGGGGGCAGCGAGAGCTCGGATGTCTTCCCAGATGACATTGGGGCGTCCAGCGAGCAGAGCACGGGCTTTGCCACCCAAGGTGAGATACTGAGCCGCTCGTAAACCCGCCCCCCAGGAAACCCATTCGTTGATGAAGTCTGGTGTCCCCGCTTGCTTCGGACGTGATGCGGCCGCCAAGCGGACCGCGTACCGAACAACATCCTCCGCGATGGGAACTTGGCGCACCAGTTCATGAATCTTCTGCACGTCCATTCCGCTGAACAACGCCTGAATCGGCTCGGAGGCGGTCGATGTCGTTCTGGCGACCACGGCAACTTCATCGTCTTCCGGCAAGTAGTCGATCACGACATTGAACATGAACCGGTCGAGCTGAGCTTCCGGCAGCGGATACGTCCCTTCCATTTCAATGGGGTTCTGTGTGGCCAGCACGAAAAAGGGTTCGTCCAGTGTATACCGAGTCCCGGCGGCCGTGACCTGATGCTCTTGCATCGCTTCGAGCAATGCCGCTTGGGTTTTCGGCGGCGTCCGGTTGATTTCGTCGGCCAGCAAGACGTTGGCGAAAATCGGGCCTTTCACGAACACCATGCGCCGTTTGCCACCTTCGTCCTGTTCCAGGATCTCGGTCCCCGTGATGTCGGCGGGCATCAGGTCGGGCGTAAATTGAATGCGCTGGAAGTTCAGATGAAAGACCTGGGCGATCGATTTCACAAGCAGTGTCTTCGCGAGGCCTGGAGCACCCGTGATCAGGCAATGACCGCCGGCAAACAGCGAGATCAACAGTTGCTCGATCGCTTCATTCTGGCCGACGATGGCTTTCGCCAATTCTGCTCGAATCCGTTGACGCCCGGTGCGTACCATCTCCAGCGTTTGCAATTCCGCTTCGTCTGCTTCCGTCTGTGGCGTCACTGTCATGGGCCTGCTTTCTGATGGGGGATGAACTTTCCCCAGTATCGAGCGTGTGTTGCTAGTGCGTCATCGCATAAAAAATGATGTTGATTCCGAGGGGATAGGCCTTCTTTTCTGAGAACTCGCGGAAGTACCACGGATCCTCTCCTTCTCGTTCCCACCCGTCACCCAGATCCGTGTTGTGACAAATGATGACCATCATGCGTCCCTTATCATCGAAAATGCCTTTGTAATGCACTTCCTTGGCATCGTGACGCTCCCAGGTGATCCCCTGCTCTCGACCAGACAGAGCCGCACCAATACTGGGAACCTGCGGCTTTTCTTTCAGGTCATAGACACAGTGAAAGATCGGGTGATCGAGGGGTAGTTCGACTGGTTCACGATCAGGGAAAACCTTCTTGATCTCGTAGTAAAAATTCGCGTACTCGGACTCGCCCCAGAAATCGTCGACCATCAAGAAGCCGCCGTTCAGCAGATAACGTCGCAGCGCCGTGACTTCATCGGGCATGAAATCGAGTTCACCCGGTTCGATCATGTAGAGGAACGGATACTTGAACAGCTCGGGCTCAGTCAGTTCGAGGATCTTCCCGTCGGGATCGACCTTCAACGACGTTAGCTGCTGCAAACGATAGGAAAAGTTCAAATCGCTATCCGGGAAGTCGGTCTGCCACCGGCCCCAGCGGCCTACCGAGTTGTACTTGACGCGCACGAAGGTGAAGACATCATCCTTGAACGCCGGATCGACCTGCCACGTCGGAACGCCGTTGCGATCGGCGGGCATGACCATCGTTCGACGCTGCGCGTGCCCGACCTGCATCAAGCAGGTCGCAATCACCAGCGCGGCGACGATTTTTAGAGTGCTTCGCATATTCGCAGCCCTGGTTATTTCTTCTCTTTACGGACGATTTTCAGCAACAGCTTTTGAGCTTCCCGATATCGGGGCGCCACCTCAAGTGCCGCCAGCACGTGATTCTTCGCTGCCGGATCTTCGACCTCAAACAATAAAGCCGCCAGGCGAAAATTGAGTTCGGCGGGATCATCTGGGTCCATCATCAACAAGGCCTTCAAGGCGGGGATCGCTTCACGTGGTTCCTGGAGGTGCTCCGCGGCCGCTGCTCGAGCCTGCTGAGACTGCGGCAGCAATGGATTGATCGCCAGCAATTGTTGCGATGTCTGCTTCACACCGGCCCAGTCGGCTGCCGCGGACTGCAACTCAATTAAGCGCAGCAGCGACGGCACAGCAGAATCCGTTCGTGCAGCGTACTGCTGCAGAATCTTCCGCTCGTTCGCGGTGTCTTTCAATTCTCGATAGACAGTGGCCAGCATTTCATAAGGGCAATCACCCCCGACCTGCTCGGGAAAGAGTTCAATCAGTATCCGTAGGAACGGAATCGCCTTTTCAAAGTCGCGTCGTTCGACGAGTTGTGCTGACAGCAACGTCAGCCCCTGCAAGCTGGTTAGATGGTCTTGGACCCATCGTTCCAGTCGCTCAGGATCATCGTCGTCGCGAATCGCCGAAAGATCGTGCTTCTCCCAATCCAAGTTTGGGGCCAAGTCTCTGGCGAGTTGCACCGCATAGTCGCGGAACTCTTCATCCAATTGATCAAGGCTTGCCAGGTGTCTTTCGAGGGCGGGGTCGATCGGCAGTCCGGTGGCCAACTCCGCCAGAACGAGCTTCAACTTGTCGATGCCGTACCGTTCGATGAAGTTTTCCACGACCAGCGATGATTGAAAATAGGCGAAGCTCAGATCGGCTGGTGTTTCGGGATGCAGGAACGCTCCGCTCAATTCGCGAATCGGGATCATTCGCCCGTTCAGAATCCGCTGTCGATTGGATGCGGTCATCCGCTGACCCCAGGTGGGATGCGCCAGCCGCTCTTCGTAGACCGAGATCCCTTCACTCAGCCAGCGCGGCATTCGATTTTGAGTCAACTCCAGCGTGACAACATGGCAGAACTCATGCCACAAAACCGCTTGCCAGTTCGAGGGATTGTCCTTTTGAGAAGCGGGACTGTTAGCCGTGATGACTCGACCAAAACAAACGCCGAGGTACCCCGATGCTCCGGGCATGCCAAACGTTCGGACCGCAAAGTCATTCGGATCCGGGAAGATCTCGACCGAGACGCGGTCTTTCAATTCCAGTCCGTACTTCTCGCAAAGCTGCTGCTTGGCTCGCGTCAACAACTCCACAACAGCCGCACCGTAAATCTCAGCCTCTTTCGCTTCCATCCGAATCAGGAACGACCCCGATTCGATGGTGCGGTACTTCGACAGTTCGTCATGCAACTGCATCAGATTGAAAAGTTGAACATCGTAAGCGTCGGCATTATGAGCTTGTTCGCAAAGCTTCCAACCTTCTTCATCGCGTCCCAGTCTCAACAAATCTTGAGTCAGTTGAACTCGGGCGGGCCCGTAATCGATCGCAAATCCCAATGCCTGACGCTGGTGCGCGGCCCCTTCCGCGAAACGATATTTCTGGGACAGCTTGTGACCGATCAGGTAATCGACCAGGGGATTCTTATTCCAGGTCGACAGCGCCCCATCGCGGAAGAAATTCTCACCTCGATGATCGTTCTTTAGATGAGCGATCACCGAGCGATAGGCCCAAGCCGACGGGTTTTTCGAATTGATCGCCAGCACCTTATCGAGCAGTCGCAGCGATTCTTCGTACTGCTCGGAGTCGATCGCATCTTCGGCGCGGTAGAGGAAACCTGGAATATGACGTTGATTGTTTTTGAACGTCATCGACAACGCATGGGCCGACAGTGCAGGTTCACTCTTCTCGAGACTACGCGCCAGTCCAAAATGCATGTCGGCATCGTCAGGATATTTTTTAACAGCGGCCTGAAAGAGATCTGCCGCGAGTCCAAAATCCTGCTTCAAAAGAGCCAGTTCTCCACTGGCCAGCGTGGCGTCCCGATGCTCGGGGTGCATCTTCAAGGCTCGATCGTAGAATTTCTCCAAGACGGTCCTGGCGTCCATCCCCATGCCAAGCGCAGCCTTGCCCAGCGTGACCAGGTTGTCGGCATCGGAATAGCGCCAGGGGACGCGACCTGCAAAGTCCGCGATTTCGGTCTGCCAGACATCGGCTTGTGCGGTCTGACCACTCATGCGGGCGGCTTCGATGCCAATCAGCCGCATGCGGATACTCCACGAATAGCGCGCCAAGCCATCCACCAGCGTGTCATAGGCGGCTCGATACTCGCCCGTCTGAACCTCGGCTTCCGCTTTCAGCAGATAGAATTCTTCGCCAAAAGCGCGACTCTTGATCGACTTATCAGCCAGTTGAATGCAGGTTGCGTGATCACCAACGCGAAGAGCTTTCGTCGCCTCTTCCAGTTCAGTGGCCGCCAGCGTAGAGGCGGCGAAGCCCAGACCGAATAGCACGCCCGTCAGGGGAGTTAAGAATCGCGATAAAGATCGGCGCGACAACACAGTGGAGCGAACCCTCGCGTGGAAGAGTCACCGAAACAGGACGCACGAGTATATCCCAGCCGTTTGCTCCGCAACAGTTGCGCAGGCCCAAGGTTCAGGCCGAATTTAAATTCGAAACCGCCTCTTTAGTTTCACGAAGCAGCGGAGATGCCGCACTGGGGCGTCACCTCAAGAAGGTGACGCAATGACTTGCCGAAGTCGTCGTGCTCCCTCAGAGCTGAGATACACAGAGGGCAGCGTCCTAAATGAAAGCCCTAATCTCTTGGCGAGATTTGCTACTTCGCTGTTCAGCTCTGACCTGGCGCTAAGCTTTGAGCCGCTGAAGGGGGTATGGAGGGCGGACCAACACTCACCGATTATTCAGGACTTTGTCCACGGGCGAGGGTGACTTCGGCACAATTTGCCGACATCTCGGGCTGTTTGCCAGGCCGGTCGACTCGAACGAGCCCGGTCCGCGCTGGCGAACTGATCGACGTGAAGTCTGGATCCATCGACGGAGCGTCTCCGCGGTTGAATCGATGCAGACGATGAGGCTTCAGATCGTGCCATACGCCGGCACAGCCACAAGTGAACATGGCCAAAAGCGATGCCAGCAAGATATGTCGCCACGACCTTGCCATCGTGCGCAACTCCATTGGAAGGGGTCGAATTCAAATTGGGGATTGGGGAGCGGCGGACACTAGTGGATTCCCTTTCATTCGCCAAGACCAAGTTTCCCCTGGCGCAATGACTATTTTCGGCCTCAAAATGCGGCCTGAAATGAAAACAGCGACATCCGGAATTCCGGATATCGCTGTGATAGTGCATTAGCGTTTTGACAGAGTTACTTCACGGGAGCCGTGGCGGCAGCCAACGTGTCGAGGAAGCCCTTCAGTTGTTTGCTGCGTACAGGGTGCTGCAACTTTCGGACAGCCTTCGCTTCGATCTGACGCACGCGTTCGCGAGTCACCTTGAAGATCCGACCGACTTCTTCCAGCGTGTAGGTGTAGCCGTCGCCCAGACCATAACGCAGCTTGATGATTTCGCGTTCGCGATAGGTTAGGGTCTTCAAGACAACGTCGATCTTGTCCTTTAGCATTTCCTGCGTGGCCGAGTTCACCGGGCTTTCGGTCGAATCGTCTTCGATGAAGTCCCCGAAGTAGCTGTCTTCGCTTTCACCGACTGGTCGATCCAGGCTGATCGGATGACGCGAGATCTTAAGCACGCGACGGGTTTCTTCCAGGCTGACGCCAGCGGCTTCGGCGGTTTCTTCGATCGTTGGTTCGCGTCCTTTTTCCTGCAGCAACTTCTTGCTGACCTTGCGCAGTTTAGACATCGTTTCGATCATATGGACCGGGATACGGATCGTACGGGCCTGATCCGCGATGGCTCGCGTGATCGCCTGGCGAATCCACCAAGTCGCATAAGTCGAGAACTTGTAGCCGCGGCGATATTCGTACTTATCGACCGCTCGCATCAGGCCGGTGTTCCCTTCCTGGATCAGGTCCAGGAAGCTGAGTCCGCGGTTGCGGTACTTCTTCGCGATCGATACGACCAGTCGCAGGTTACCGCCAGACAGGTCTCGCATCGCTTGTTCGTAGGCGGCGAAGCGTTCGTGAATCGATTCAATTCGCTCGGCAAGACTCTTGGGTGTTTCCAGAGTCATCAATTCGAGGTCGTACAGCTCTTTCTGGAGGTTGGCGCGTTCGTCACGAGCCGACTTCAGATTCTTCATGCTGTCGATCTGACGCTGCAGTTCGACCATGCGACGCGAAATCTGCTCCATGCGGCGCATGGTGGGCTGCAGACGCTGGGTTCGCAGGCTGAGTTCTTCGAGCAACGTCACCATCTTGCGGCGTCGTTGTTCAAGTCGCTGCTTGGCGGCACTGACGTCAGCGGCCGCATGCTCGTGACTTTGGTTGCGGTAGATTTCGAAGTCTTGGATGCTCTTGATTCGCAACGACTCAAGGGTCTTCAAATTGTAAGGCATGCGGCCGAGGATCTGATTCTTTTCCAGACCTTCGGTGACCGACACCTTGATGGTTCGGTCGAACGGCAGTTCACCCAGATGCACTTTGGTCAGGATGTCGATCGACAACTTGAGCGCGTAATCGCTCTCAAGCAGGTGGCGACGGAATCGCTTGCGGGTCACTTCGATCTTCTTGGCCAGCGAGATTTCCTGTTCGCGCGTCAGCAGGGGAATCTCACCCATCTGCGTCAGGTACATGCGAACGGGATCGTCGATGCGGCGCGACTTGTCTTCGCCCGCTTCTTTCGGCTTGCTCAGCCGGGCCTTCAGTGGACGCTTGCGGATTTCGTCCAAGCTCGGTGGCAGCTTTGAATCGGGAACAATTTCCAATCCCAGCTCGTCCAGCGACATCAACAGATTGTCGAGCTTTTCGGGATTGACCGCTTCGTCCGGCAAATAATCGTTGACCTGTGTAAACGTCAGGAAGCCCTGTTGCTTACCAGTCTCAATCAGCCGGTTTAGGTTTGCGTCGAGTCGGTACACCTGCCACTCCTCAGAATAACAAATAAGTTCTGTTTGCTCGCGCAACGCATCAATCACTGCCAGTCCACTGCACTGCCATCGAATCCTGCGATGGACAGCGTGCCTTCAACTCATGTCGTCTTAGCCGACCTTTGACGGTGAAACTGAGCTGCTTTCAACAACAGCTCGCGAGTTTCGTCTGTCAATTTCTTGGTTTCTTGCGGCCGCTCGATGAGTGAAGCCTGTGCCGCCTGGTGCGATTCTCGCGTGCGACGCCATTTCAATTTATCCAACACTTGCCGAATCAACCCTTCCGGGTGATCTGTTCCCCTTTGTGAGGCGGCATCCTGCGCCAGTCTTGTCGCGAGATCCCTATCGCGAGCCTGTTCGTCGAGCCAAACGATCAAGCCCTTCATGTCCGGGCATTCCCAATAAGACAGCACTCTGTCAAACGTGGGTGGCCAACCTTCATCTGCCAGGTCGTAGCAGACAGTCAGCAAATCTCGCAAAACATCATTGTTGATGTCATCAGTTCCTATCTCACGTCGGACTACGTCAATCATATCCGGTGAAGTAAAGAGGAGCTGGAGCAATTCGGACTCCAACTGATCGTCTTTGGATTGAGTTTGCTGAAGTAAAAGGATCAACCGCTTTCGCACGTTACGCGTAACTTCTCCGGATGATTCGGTTGCGGAAACTCTCCGTTCTGAAGGGCGACTGGAGGGACTTTTTTTCTGCCCTCGCAGTTCGGACAACCGTTTACGCACATCTTCTTCCGGCAACCGGAGTCTTGGTGGCAACCGGCTAATGAGCAGCTTTTCCTTATCCGTTCCCATCACCCCTGGTGAAACAACCAGTAACTCTAGCATCCCATCCAGCACTCGTTGGCGGGCGTCCAAAGTTTCGACACCGTATCGTTTAATCAATAGCCGCAGTTCGTATTCCCCGACATCCGGCGCATTCTGGATTTCCCGTTCCATGGCGGCTGCACCACGCTCGGCTAGAAACTCATCCGGATCCAAATTGTCGGGCAATGTCAAAATCCGCAGATCTACGTCTTGTGCCAGGAACTTTAGCAAGGCTCGTTCCGAAGCCTGCTGTCCAGGAACATCTCCGTCATAAACCAGCACAACCGTACGAGCCAATCGCTTCAAAAGCGTCACATGCGATTCCGTGAGAGCGGTGCCTAACGTTGCCACCACGTTCATCAAACCGGCCTGATGAACTTTGATGCAATCCGTGTACCCCTCGGTCACCAGCACCGTTCCCGTCTTTTTGATGGCCTCGCGAGCCCAGCTCAACCCATAGCAAAGCCGACTCTTGTGGAAGACGGGGCTATCGTCACTGTTCAGATACTTCGGAGCATCTTTCCAGGAATGGTCCGGCAGGATACGTCCTCCAAATCCGACGTTGTGGTTACGTTCGTCGTGAATCGGAAACATCACCCGATCATTGAACTTATCCACAAAACCCCTACCGTCCGTCTCTTTCACCAAACGGGCTTTAAACAATAAATCGGTATCAAAAGTTCCTTTTGCTCTCTTCAGGAGCCACTCGCGATCGTCAGGTGCGTACCCAAGTTTACAACGCGAAATGGTCGTTTGTGCAAAACCTCGGTCTTTCAAGTAGTGTCGCGCTCGTTCGGCGATGGTCGATGTCAGCAGACAGGTGTGAAATTCTTCCTGAGCCCAAGCCAGGACTTCGTAGAGACGTGGTTTTTCGGGCGAATCCGCCGGACCTCGTCGCTGTTTGGCCGGAATCTCTAAGTGGGCTCGGCGAGCAAGTAATTCGAGGGCATCCGGAAATTGAAGCCCGTCGTGTTTCATCACGAACGAATAACAGTCGCCACCTTCATTGCAAACCCAGCATTTATAGGACTGCCGGTCGGGATTGACCGTAAACGACGGGTTGTGATCTTCGTGGAATGGACACAATCCCTTGTAAACTCGCCCACCCTGCTGAGGCTGCAGAGTGACCGTTTCGCCAATCAACTGGACAATGTCTGTGCGAGACCGGACCAATTCTTTGAAATCATCTGGTGCCGTTCCGTCCACAACCGCCCCTCGCCACGCGTCCAAGTTTCCAAATCAGCCATTCCTGCACATCAGGCGGCGATAGAAATGTCAACAAAAAATCCCACTGAATAAACGTCCAGAGGAGCGCAATTCAGAGGGTGCAAATTCGCAATATCGATGAAAGGACGGACGCTGGCGACTCTTTATTTCGGGGGTTGACTTTCTGCGTCCCGAAAACCGGATCCATTGGAGTTTCTCTCACGACCGACGAGATTCTATCCTTGCGAGAGCTGGGGTCAAGCGGACCGACGCAAGGATCGGCCGCAATTCCCAAAACGAGAAACGAGGCTTGCTCCACTCGGTTTTGATGTCGTTCGACCGTGAGACGATTCCTGCCCACAGCGCGCCGAAGCAGGGGAAAACCTGAGTCGCAAAACACGCCGATCGAATCGAGTGGACACTTGGTTTTCGGAACTTTCATTCATCGAGGAGTATCCAGATCACGCGGATTGAACAGCGGAGATCGGTAGAGGTGTAACTGCCGAGCCCAGTATTTTGCCAATACTCCCAACGTCGACAGTCCGTACGTCACGCTGCGACGAAAATTGATGCTGCTGGCTTCGTCGAAATAGCGGACGGGAACCGGAATGTCGCCGATCTTGAAGCCGAAATGGACCGCCTGCGCCAGGAATTCGCTGTCGAAGACAAAGTCGTTGGAGTTCCGCGTGTAAGGGATCGTTTCCAAGACCTCACGGCGATAGGCTCGAAAGCCGCTATGGAAGTCGCCCAAGTTCTGGCCAAGGGCGATATTTTCGACAAGCGTCAGACAACGATTCGCAATGTATTTCCAAGGCGGCATCCCACCTGCCAAGGCTTCGCGCCGCGTGCGAATGCGCGAGCCCATGATGAAGTCACACGTTCCCAAGCGAATAATCTCTACGGCGATCGGAATCGCCCGGCTGTCATACTGATAGTCCGGGTGGATCATGACGACCACATCGGCTCCGCGTTCCAGAGCGTGTCGATAACACGTCTTCTGATTCCCGCCGTAGCCGAGATTCTTTTCGTGACGGATCACCGTCAAACCCAACTGCTGTGCGATCTCAACGGTGTTGTCTCGACTGCAGTCGTCCACCACGATGATTTCGTCGACTGCCCCGGGAGGGATATCTCGAACGGTCCGCTCCAGCGTTAAGGCGGCGTTATAGGCCGGCATGACCGCGATGGTTTTCAAATGGGGTGCAGGAAGCACCGTAGTAGTTTTCTCCACGACTGGCTCATTCCATAGCTGGTGTTTGCTAACGGTTGATTGAGACTACATCGTGACCTGTCGGACCGGCAGCGTCCACACGCCCACCCTGCAAAAATGCTGGCATCGGAGCCTGCTTTTCCGAGTCTTCGGATGAGACAGAGATGCGGTTTATTCAACACGGATCTCGTGGGGAAGGCGTTCCCTGTTTCCGGCCGCGTCCGTCGCGATCGCGGCGATGCGTTTCTCTGGCAATGACCTCAAAACGATCTCCCACTCAGCGAAATTGTCTCGAAGTGATGCGGCGGCCTCACCGTTGACTTGGATTTGCGTCACAATCCCGTTGTCCTGGCAGACTCCACGGACATGCCATATCTGGCCGATTCGCTTGATGCTGGTAATCACCGTTGCGGGCGGAGTGTCGTCGATCGGGTGCAGCAATTCGGGAAACCCGATGTCCCCCACCTCGGTCACTCGCGATTCATTACCAGTCAGCGGCGGTTCGGATCGGAACGTCGATGACTCCTGAGCTCTCAGTTCTCCTGATTTGACGCTGACGACCTTGGCGTGCCGACCTGATCCGTAATGATCGTGAATATAGACCGGGACGCTGGTCGCCGATTTGGGCTTCGGGCGCGGACCGCCGCCCAAATTGACCAGCGCACGTCGATTCCCATCCTGCCGATCAACGACGCTGACGTTTCTGAGATGCGTTACGGCAGTTCCGGTCGGGTTGTCATCGGAGATCTGTACGAGTGGCATGTCGCTGTTTGAGTGCCCGACGAAGTTCAGCCCATCGACTGTCAACGACCCGTACTGCACCGAATCGTCATCGTGTCCACGATTGAATGGCTCCGCATCACCGTTGCGCCCCGACTGACTGATCGTGATGTTGCGATAAACATGTCGATCGAAGTTCGGATGATAGATGCCGTAGACCGACCGATGGATTTGCATGTTCTCGACGAGGACAGACGGTGACTGCACTCGAAACGCATAGTGGATTTCCCAGATCTTGGTATTCCGCATCACGAAAGGGTGTCCTTCGTCGGGGCCATTCCGATTGACGCCTTCACCCAGGTTGATGCCATACAATCCGTCGCAGTGGGCCTCGTTACCTTCGAATCGCACGAACGGCAATT
The DNA here is from genome assembly GCA_028291515.1 of Schlesneria sp. Classification (GTDB taxonomy): domain Bacteria; phylum Planctomycetota; class Planctomycetia; order Planctomycetales; family Planctomycetaceae; genus Schlesneria. The sequence continues at coordinate 113,323 of JAQGHU010000088.1, read as the reverse complement.
TGCGAATGTCGACAGTCTGCGTTGAGCCATCGGACTGCATGACCGGCAGCGTCATTTTCATCGCGCTAGTTTCAGTCGCCTCAAACCGAAAGCCATAGCGATTGTTCTCGCAGGCGACATTGCGAGTGAACGTGTTGAAGCTATTCGCCCACCAGAAACCCGATCCTTCATTCTGATCGAAGGGGAGCACCTGTTTCGGTAGCTTTTTCCCTTCCATCGATTGAACGGCCAGATTTCGGTCAAGGACGTTGTAGATCTCGGTGCCGTCTTCGAAGAAGAACCCGTGACCAACGCTCTGATATCCGACGCAATCACGAACCACGAGATAGTTGGTGCCGTGAATCGTCAACCAGCGGTTGTGGCTGTCCCAGATCGAAGCCCCCACCACCGAGCTGCCTCGCATGGTATTGCCCGCCAGATGGAAGTGCAGACTGTATCGACCGAGGACATTCTTCTTTCCCAAGTGCCGAAACTCGGCATAACTGATGGAGCCTGTCGAACCGCGGTGATACATCGTGTGACCACGTTCCCCTTTGGGGTCTGCCGATTCCACAATGACGTTGCGGCTGAGGTTGGCGACTTCGCCACGGAACTCTCCTTCCCCAAGATGATCGTTGATGAGCGATCGGTCCAAGGTGATTCGCGGCCCGTCGATGGCTGTGATCAGGCGTTCTTCCGTCTGCAATCGGTCTGTCCCGTGGCCTATGTCACGTCCGAGTTGTGTTGCAGTGATGATGACTCGGTCGCCCACTCGCCAACCAGAAACGGACTCGTCCAACACCACCGATGAGTCGCCTTTTGGGGCGGTCCTGCCCAGTTTCAACCAGGTGCGACTGATCGGGGCACCATAAAAATCCATTCGACCACCACAGCAAACAATGGCCGGGCACGATTGTTTGTCCTGACCTTCTGCTGGCGTCAAACGAATCAGGGCGGAATGCCCGGCATCGATCGGTCGATCGGCTGTCCCCACTTCCAGTGCCGGTCTTGGCTGTCCCTCTTTCAACTCGGCGACATGAGCTTCGCAATCGAATCCCTCTTCGCTCGGTATGTCACCCGGTTCAATTTTCAGAACACCGACATTGAGTTGCGTGTCCTTGTCGGGTGCGAAGGAGAGTGTTCCTGCGACATAGATAGCTCGAATGGGCACGTCCGATTTCACATCGTAGACTACTTTGTCGCCTTCCCGGATGTGGACTCGTGACCCAGCAGAGGGCACTGTTCCACCCTGCCAAGTCGACTCCGTCGACCAGGACCCACTACGAGCCGAAGAGATCCAGGCAGGTCGCTCCACAGCAAGGCCGAGTGCGGCGCTGAGGATCGCATAAGAGAGACTCAAGAAGAATAGAGCACGACGGCGGCATGAGGCGAAACGCTTCACAGTTCTCTCCCTATGTCGTTGACCGAAAATCCTGGCGGATGATTTGAGTATGCCCGGCGGAAATTTAATAGGGAATCGTCGATGCGAAGATTCCGGATGCCGAGCAGTCGACTCGAACCGCAGCAGCAATTCTCCGTTGCCTGAAATCAACGGCAGACAACGTGATCAAACGCGCGCTCTAACGACTTACCAACAGATCACTTGGACGATGTCTCTCATCTGACAGCCACTAATGACGTTGCGATTCGGCAACGTTCGACAAGCACGTTCTTGCGTCCCGAACGCCGCTCTCGAAGTTTTTTCTGTCAGTCGCAACTGATTGTGGCCGCGTTGGTTATGCGCGACGGCTGGAGTCGTGATGTCAAGAAAAGTGAACACAATTATCGATTGGCATTCAAGCTGCTTTACATCATGTTCATCCTGCGAAACACCACTCGACAACAAACCACAACGCGAGACGATTCAGCAGGTTGAGACTCGCGAGTTGACTTACCAAACGTCCCAGAAAGGACCTTCCGCCATGACGACTTTCGCTGCCCTGATCAATGACGAATCTGGTTTCATCGTTTCCGCCGAATTGGTGCTGGTCTCGACCATCGCAGTGCTGGGCATGATCGTCGGTCTGTCGGAAGTCGCCTTGAATATCAACAACGAACTGGAAGACGTTGGCTCCGCCTTCGGTTCGATCAATCAGACCTACTGCGTCAAGGGAATCAAGGGCTGCCAAGGTTACAGCAGCGGTACTGAATTCCGTGACAACATCGATAACTGCGACAACACCTGTGACGTGCAAGGCTTCGATGGCCGTGGCGAATACTCCGAATGATTCTGATTCGGTGGTAACCAACTCGCTCCGGTCGTTTCTCTGAGTGATCTGACACTCTCCCACTGACGACAAACACAGCCGCAGATCTCTCCCAAGAGACCTGCGGCTGGTTTGTTTTTCAGCTTCGCGAATCGACTATTCAGCTTTCACTCGGACACCGATCTTGCTGAGTTCCGCGATTTGTTCCTTACCTGCAGCAGCCAGTGGATTGCCAGCCAGATAGAGGTTCCAATAGGGGGCGAAGCGCCGTTCTCCAGCCGCGTCTTTCTTCGCCATTTCCACCAACGTCGACAGATCGCTCAATTGGTTACGTTCCAGGAATGTGTATCGCAGTTCGGTCATGTCCTTGAGCGGCGAAATGTCTTTGACCTGATTGTCTTTCAGGTCCAGTCGCTCCAAACGCAAGGACTTCAAGGGGGCGATATCAGAGACCTTGTTCTTCTCCAGATACAGCGAATAGACCTTCGTCAACTCGGCGACCGGCGCGACCGACTCCACCTGATTGCGGCTGAGATACAGGTTCTGGAGCGCCTTTAGAGTCACCAAGCCATCCAGTTTCTGGATTTGGTTGTCGTCGAGTTGCAGGTACTGCAGCTTGACCAATTTCCCCAGCGGCGCGACATCGACAATCTGATTCTTGGCGAGATCCAAGGACTGGATATTGACGCATTCTTCGAGCGGTTTGACGTCCTTGATCTTATTGCCAGTCAGTCGGACTTCCATCAAGTTGCGGCATTTTTCCAGACCGGTCAGATTCTCGATTCCGCGGTTGGGAGCCTTCAAGAAATAAATCGTGGCGACATCTTCGTCGGTGATTTTTTTTGCCTTGTCAGTCTTATCGATTTGCTTCTGTTTCAGGATCTCGCGAATCACCGTGTCCAGATTTGCGTCCGGAAACTCGACATCGCCAGCGTTCACGGGGGTTGCGATCGAGACAGTCAGCAACACGGCCAGATATTTTGTCCAACTCAGCATTCGTCTGTCTCCAGCAACAGAATCAGGGTGGGAACTCGTGGCACAATCGAATTCGTGCCAGGCGGGCATCATCGATCCGTGCAATGTACCCGTGGCGCGAGGGGGTTCTCAAGTCCGCATGAGCTTTGAACACCCGTCACGGCAGGACTTTCCGAAGAGCCGGTTTTCGACCGAGTTCACGATTTGGCGTTTGGTTCGCTACAATCGCATCACAATTCGCCGTGACTTTGGCAAACCTCGGAGGTCGTGATGACTTTCAGAATTCGAATGTATTGCCTGGTCCGGCACGTAATGACCTGCCTGCTCCTGGTGGCGATTCTGGCAGGAACCACCGCTCAAGCCGACGATTTGGGGCTCGATCTCGATGCGCCCGCGATTTCCAAGCTGATCGAGCAATTGGGGTCGGCGTTCTTCGAAGAGCGCGAGGCGGCTGCCAAGGAACTCCGACGCCTCGGCAAGCAGGCGATGCCATTACTGCAAGAAGCTCGGACTCACAAATCTGCAGAGATTCGCTCGCGAGTTGCTGCGCTATTGCGACAGCAGGCACTGACTTTGGGAGAGACTATTCAAGCATTCGCCAAGCAGCGCGATGAGGATCTAAATCTGGAAGAAGGAATGTGGTTGATCGCTCGAATCCTGAATCCTGATGTCCAGCAGGCGACGTTAACCCGCCAACTCGATCAGTTAGCAGATTCTGTCCGCAAGAAATTGGGCAAGTTCGAACCCAAGTCTGTTGCACCGGATCGTATGGTGACCGTCTTGCGTGAAGTTCTATTCGATCAAGAGAAGTTTGGCGGCAACTTCGACGATTATCAGAACCCGGCCAATAGTTCGTTGGAGAAGGTGTTGGAGACGAAACAGGGTCTTCCCATCTTAGTCTCGCATGTGGTGATTGCCGTTGGTCGTCGATTGGATCTGCCGATTGTCGGTGTTCCGACTGCAGGCCGATACATTGTGAAGTACGATGGCAAACGAGCGGCACCTGGCTTACCCGATCAGGACATTTTTCTCGATCCCTTCAACAACGGAAAAGTTCTGACCCGTCTCGATCGAATGGAGTCGTTTCCCGATCACGATCCCGATCGGATGGTCGATCCTCAATCGGCGCGTCGCGATCTCATTCGGATGTTGAACAACATGGAATCCCACCTGTTCAATCGCGACGAGATCACGAAGGCTTATCAAGCGGTTGAGTTTCGTGTCGCTTTGGAAGAGGCGGCGAAAATGCCAGAATGATCAGTCGCAAGGAATGACGCAGGGCTTGCATCGATCGAGAAAACTGTCAGTATCTGCGGCGAATGAACTCGACCCATTTTTCGAAGCAGTATGACTGTCTCTCCTGGTGATCCGCTTGACGATTGTTTAGCCGCCGTCCGACGACGTTGGACAGCCACGCCGCGGGTCGGAATCGTGCTTGGAACCGGCTTGGGTGGCTTCGTCAATCAAATTCAGATCGAAGCGGCCTTTGAACGTGAGGATCTGCCTCGTTTTCCTGCCGCCACAGCGATGAGCCATCGCGGGCGGCTGGTCTGCGGAAGCGTCGGTGAATTGCCGGTTGTCGCGATGGAAGGACGATTTCATGTCTACGAGGGGCACTCACTCGATTTGATTACGTTGCCAATACGCCTGATGCGCGCCTTGGGGATCGAACTGCTGATCCTGACCAATGCGAGTGGCGGGCTGAATCCCGAGTTTGGTGCGGGCGACATCGTCATGTTGACCGACCACATGAACTTCATGGGGATCAACCCCTTAGTCGGTCCGAATGACGATCGATTCGGTCCCCGATTTCCGGACATCTCCGAAACGTACTCGCAACACTGGCGAAATGTCGCTGCTCGCGTGGCAAGCGACAGCGGAATCGTACTTCGGCAGGGAGTTTACGTTGGCGTAACCGGCCCGAACTATGAAACCAAGGCGGAGATTCGCTTTTTCCGCATGGCGGGGGCGGACGTAATCGGGATGTCGACCGTCCCCGAAGCACTGGTCGCAGCGCATGCGAGTCTGCCGGTCCTAGGGTTTTCCGTGGTCACGAATGAGTGTCTGGCCCCGAATACGACTCCGGTTCGAGGTGAGGATGTCGTTGCTGTGGCCAATGGAGCGGCGGATCGCCTGCAGAAACTGCTGCTGGGAATCTTAGAGCAGTTTCCGATGCGCCTTCCTTAACGCCCCAGCCGGGCGGCATTGCTATTCGAGCTTGATATCGTGGCTCCGGCAGCAGTTAGGCAGGCCACCCGAGTCTCCGGATGTACCATCGATCCATTTGATGATAAGTCGGACATTGCTTGAACCGAACCGTGATAGTTTGTGTCCACGGACATTGACGAATTCCCAAAGCAGCAGACATACTACTGCCACGAACCGCCGGGCTAACGCCGATGCGGCGGTGTTTTGTTCATTTGAATTGAGGAATGTCGACGCATGACGCAGCGGATTTGGAATTTCTCGGCTGGGCCAGCGGTCCTGCCGGAATCAGTATTGGAAGAAGCTCGCAATAACCTGATGTCGCTGGGCAGCACAGGCATTGGGATCCTTGAGCACTCGCACCGAGGCAAAGCATTCCTCGCCGTCTACGAAGAAACAGTCGCCCTCTGTCGCGAAATCGGTGGTATCCCCTATGACTACGATTTGCTGTTCCTGCAGGGTGGTGCCTCCACACAGTTCTTCATGCTACCAATGAGCCTGTTGTCGAAAGATCAAACGGCGGACTACCTGGTGACAGGGGCCTGGTCCGAGAAAGCACTCGAAGAAGCTGCTCGATACGGCAAGACTCACGTTGCCTGCTCGAGCGAAGACAAGAACTTCTCTTACATCCCCAAGACGTGCAGCTTCAGCGAGAAGCCGACTTACATCCATTACACATCCAACAACACGATCTTCGGAACGCAGTGGAGCGGCATGCCACCCGTTCCTGCCAATGTCGATCTGATCTGTGACGCCAGCAGCGACATCTTTTCGCGCCCGATCGACATCGCCAAGCACGGCGTCGTGTACGCGGGTGCTCAGAAGAATCTCGGTCCGTCCGGCGTGACTCTGGTGATCATGCGTAAGGATCTCGTTGAGCGAGGTTCCAAAGACGTGCCGACGATGCTGCAGTATCGGACGCATGCCAAGAACGATTCGATGTACAACACCCCGCCCACATTCGCGATCTACCTGGTCGGCCTGGTCCTGAAGTGGATCAAGCAGAAGGGTGGCCTGGAAGTCATGGGCGAATTGAATCGACGCAAGGCCGGGAAGTTGTACTCATATCTCGACCAAAGCAAACTGTTCAAGGGAACTGCCGCGATCGACAGCCGATCGCAAATGAATGTCACCTTCGTGACTGGCAATGCCGACGTTGATACCAAGTTCTGCTCGGCCGCGACGAAAGCGGGCTTTGACGGACTGAAGGGACATCGCAGCGTCGGCGGGATGCGAGCGAGCATTTACAACGCCTTCCCCGAAGCTGGCGTCGATGCCCTGATCGACTTCATGCGGAAATTCGAAGCCGAAAATCCCGCCTGAAGCCTTAAGCAGAAGATCTGAGCGACCAAATGAACTCGAACGACGTTGCCGCCATCGACGCCGCCCGCGCGGATGTCGGCATCGTCTGTTCTCTACCAATTGAGATCGCGGAGTTCTTGGGACGCTGTAAGCGATTGAAAACCTACAGCGGTGGCCAGTTCAAGTTCGTGGGCGGATTTTGTGGCGATATTCGAATCGCCATCGTCGAAGCGGGAATGGGGCCGACACGAGCTTCGCGTGCCACTCATGCCTTGCTCGACGCTCATCAACCTCGTTGGATCGTTTCGACGGGATTTGCCGGCGCATTGAATACGGATATGAAGCGAGGCCACATTGTCGTCGCGAACGAAGTTGTGGGTCTGCAGGGCGATCCGCTGCGCATTGATCTTGGGATGGAGTCGGATCTCCATCGCGGACTGCACGTCGGGCGGACTTTGACCGTCGATAAAATGGTCCGCACGATCGAAGACAAGCGTGCATTGGCCGCGCAGTCCGGAGCAATCGCGGTCGACATGGAGACGTTGGCCGTGGCGACCGTGTGCCGTCAGACGAAAACCCGGTTTATGGCCGTGCGTGTGATCAGTGATGATCTGTCGGCGGATTTACCACCCGAGATCTTAAGCCTGGTGGGTGACACCGGAGCCATCCGATTGGGTGCGGTGATCGGTTCGCTCTGGAAGCGGCCGTCGAGCATCAAAGATATGTGGCGGATGCGAGAACATGCGATGGATGCCTCGGAAAAGTTAGCCAGCTTTCTGGTAGGAACGGTGACTCAGTTACACAGCGCGACGACTTGAGAGAGATTCCCGCATGTCATTTCTACCTTTCTGGTCAACGGTCAAGATCCCGATCGTTGGAATGCTGCACTCGCCACCGCTGCCCGGATCAGCAGATTATCGCGGCGATTTTGACTCGGTCCGTCAATTTGTCCTGCGTGATGCCGAGTTGTTGCGCGATGGTGGCGTCGATGGTTTGATGCTCGAAAATTTTGGTGACACCCCGTTCTATCCTGATCGAGTTCCCGCGATCACCGTCGCCGCAATGACTGAGTTGGCCGCAGCAGTTCGCCAGCGAGTCACGCTTCCACTCGGAATCAATGTGCTGCGTAATGATGGCCGTAGTGCCCTGGCCATCGCCGCCGTCTGCGGAGCCGAATTCATTCGAGTCAACGTCCTCTGCGGCGCTCGTGTCACAGATCAAGGATTGCTGCAAGGGATCGCTCACGACTTGCTGCGCGAACGGACGACGCTTGGCTGCCAGCACATTCGAATTCTGGCGGATGTTGACGTGAAGCACTCCGCCCCGTTGGCAGCACGACCGATTGAAGTTGAGACAAAAGATTTGGTCGAGCGAGCTCATGCCGACGGAGTGATCGTATCCGGTCAGGCGACGGGCGATCCCACCGACGCGTCCACATTGGCGATTGTTCGCCGCGCCACAGCGGTCCCCCTGTTCGTGGGAAGCGGCGTGGAAGCCAACAATGTCGTCGACCTCATTCAATCGGGCGCAAGTGGTTTGATCGTCGGCAGTTCCCTGAAACGAGACGGCGACATCGGGAACCCGATTGATCCTGATCGCGTTCGCGAACTCGTCAAGATCGTACGCGATTGCGAGTAACAGGCTGCTGAACCTTTATTCTGAGGCAATGTCTAGCTTGCGTCGTCTGCAGGCACCAACCGGTTCGCCGCTGAAACTGGCTTCGCGCGAGGGGAATTGGTAGGTTATCTGCTCGCGAGCGTGACGATTCCGGCTGAACAAATAAGGTATTCTTGATCGATGCTTGAGATTAGTGGTCCCGACTTTTCGAAGTCTGATCTGATTCCCGTGATCGCGCAAGACGTCACGTCCGGTGATGTGTTGATGCTCGCGTATATGAACGCGGAAGCCTACGCCGAAACATTGCAAACAGGCCGAGTTTGTTACTACAGCCGCAGCCGACAGAAGTTGTGGCGTAAGGGCGAAGAGAGCGGCAACGTCCAGGAATTGAAAGCATTATTCTACGATTGTGACGCCGACACGCTGCTCGTGAAGGTAAATCAAATCGGTGGAGCCGCCTGCCACGAAGGCTTCAAGAGTTGCTTCTTCCGACAGATTGACCCCCAATCAGGAGCGGTCACTGTCATCGGCGAGCGAGTTTTCGACCCCAAAGTGGTCTACAAAAAATAGGTCCGAGCGATTTCGTAAGAGACCAAAACGCAAGTGCGTTACTCGTCCAAGCACTGGCTGCCCCCAACAATCCACGACTGAGTCACCATGTCCGACAAGCTAATCAAACTGGGAATCCCTGCTGGCAGTCTGCAGGAAGCAACCGCCGAATTGTTCAAGAAGGCGGGATACACGATCAAGTTCTCGTCGCGGTCTTACTATCCTGAAATCGACGATCCTGAAATCGAATGCATGCTGATCCGCGCCCAGGAAATGGCTCGGTATGTCGAGCAAGGGGTGCTAGATGCTGGGATCACCGGTTATGACTGGATCCTGGAGAACAACGCGCAGGTTCACGAAGTCTGCGAGCTGATGTTCTCAAAGGTTAGCCGCCGTCCAGTGCGATGGGTCCTCTGCGTACCCAACGACTCACCGGTCCAGTCGGTTAAAGACCTGCAGGGCAAGCGGATCGCCACAGAAGTCGTCGGCCTGACGCGGCAATATCTCGCGAAACATGGCGTCGAAGCGAACGTCGAGTTCTCGTGGGGTGCCACGGAAGTGAAGCCGCCCAAGCTGGCCGACGCAATCGTGGAAGTGACCGAGACGGGTAGTTCTCTACGCGCGAATAACTTGCGAATCGTCGACGAAATCCTGCAAAGCACGACACGGCTGATCTCCAATAAGGCCGCTTGGCAAGTCGCCGCTAAACGAGAAAAGCTCGAAAACATCTCGCTGATGCTGAAATCATGCCTGGCGGCAGAGGGCAAAGTTGGCTTGCTGATGAATGTCCGCCGTGTCGACCTCGCCGCGATTCTGCAGCAGCTTCCCGCCTTGCAGAAGCCAACAGTGGCTTCGCTCTCTGATCCAGACTGGGTCGACGTCAACACGATCGTGGACGAGTCGTACGTCCGCATGATCGTCCCACGACTGAAAGCGGCTGGAGCGATGGGAATCGTTGAATATCCGATCAACAAGATCATCGACTAACAAGACGATGAATCGTCGGCGGTATCGTGATGCTTCTCGGCTTCTGTTCTTCTGACGCCGCCGCGTCTGCATTTGCTGTGGAACTGCTCACATCTGCACGCGAGCTCCCGTTATTCCCACTCAATCGTGCTTGGCGGCTTCGAGCTGATGTCGTACACGACGCGATTGACGCCGCGAACTTCATTGATGATTCGGGTCGAAATGCGACCCAGAACCTCGTGCGGCATGGGGTACCAGTCCGCGGTCATGAAGTCATCGGTCTGGACCGCTCGGACAGCGATGACTTCTTCGTAGGTGCGACCGTCACCCATCACACCGACAGATTGGACGGGCAGCAGTACAGCGAAGGCCTGTTGGATCTTGCGGTAGAGACCAGCGGTTCGCAGTTCTTCGAGCACGATTGCGTCGGCCTCGCGAAGTTTCGTCAGCCGTTCAGCCGTGAGTGTTCCGAGGCAACGAACTCCCAATCCCGGGCCCGGGAATGGATGCCGCCAGACCAGTTCCTCTGTCAGACCCAATTCGAGCCCCATGCGACGCACTTCGTCTTTGAAGAGATCTCGCAATGGCTCGATCAATTCGAAGCCGAGTTCTTCCGGCAGTCCGCCGACATTGTGGTGAGCCTTGATCGTGGCCGCGGGACCATCGGCATTGGCGCCCGATTCGATCACGTCAGGGTACAGCGTCCCTTGAGCCAGGAAGTGAGCGTCTTGAATCGATTCGGCTTCCTTGCGGAAGACTTCGATGAAGACGCGGCCGATGATTTTTCGCTTGTGCTGCGGATCCGTGACTCCGTCGAGCTCCGACAGGAATCGTTCGCTGGCATCCACGACGTGCAGGTCGGTCTTAAAATGGTTCTGGAAGCGGTCTCGCACCTTTTCGGCTTCGCCCTTACGAAGTAAGCCGTTGTCGACAAAAATGCACGACAGTTGCGAACCGATCGACTTGTACAGAATCGCCGCCACGACCGACGAGTCGACGCCGCCCGACAACCCACAGATCACGCGGCTCTTGCCAACTCGGTCTCGGATTGTTGTGACTTCGCGTTCGATCAACGAACTGATCTTCCAAGTGCCGTGGCATCCGCAAACTTGCTTCACAAAGTTTGACAGCAGTTGAGTGCCGTCGGCAGTGTGAGTGACTTCGGGATGGAATTGCAGGCCGTAGATCGGCAGCGTCGCATGTTTGACGGCAGCGAACGGACACGTGGGTGTATCCATCAGTGGGACGAATGATTTCGTCGCGGAATCGGCTTGATCGCCGTGGCTCATCCAAACGGTGGTGGTTGAAGGCAAGCCCTTCAGTAGCGGGTCATCTTTGACGACGTGGCAACTGGTCCGTCCAAACTCGCGCTTGGCTCCTGGTTTGACGACACCACCAAAGGCCTGCCAGGCCAAATGCATGCCGTAGCAGATTCCCAGGACAGGGATGCCCAATTGGAACAGGGCGGGATCGACCTGCGGTGCCCCCTTGTCGTAAACGCTTGCTGGACCGCCGGAAAGGATCAGTCCACGCGGGTTAAGTTCACGAATTCGCTCCAGGGTCAGATCGTGCCGAACCAGTTGGCAGAAGACGTTTTGATCGCGGACTCGCCGGGCGATCAATTGCGCGGTCTGGCCTCCGAAATCGAGAACCAGAATCAGTTCTTCCTGCTTAGGATCAACGAATACTGGATCGGGGGTCTTTGGGGATACCGCGGTTGTCACTGTCATTCTTCGGCCGTGTTAGGGTTTCGGCCCAAATTCTCGGACCGGGAAAAGGAAAGATTTTAGCGTCGACTCGGGCGGAAACAATTCTCACACTTCAGGTAGGGTGGTCGGAATCAAAAAGTTTGTTGATCAGATATTCGATGACCATTTACTGTTGCGTACGGTTACTCGTTGACAGCAGTCGCGCGCGAGCGGTACAACAATTATGGGGAAATGCCCAATTTTACGAATGGCGCGGTAGGAACCGCCCTTTAGGCAGTTGGCGTCAAGGATGAGGAGACGCGCAAATCTGTCAGTTGAGGGTGTCTCCATAATCAGAGAAAGCGCTAAAGATGTCGCGTCTGTGCCGTTTGTGTCTGTTCGTGGTGTGTCTGAGCGGAGCAGCAACACCAACACTGACTGAAGCAGGATGCTGTGGTATCGGTGGCTCGACGTATGGGGCAGGTTACGCTCCATATTCCACGGGGTACACACCATACTACACGAGCTATGCACCGTACTCTGCTGGTTACTCCAGCTACTACACCGGATACTCCAGCTATTACTCGCCTTATGCCACTGGCTATGCCGCCGGTATTGGCTGCAGCAGTTGCCAACCGTGCAACAATTGTGCGCCCTGCAGTGGTGGAAATTGTGGGACGGGCTGTGCCTCGGGCAATTGCGGAGTCGGGTGTACGGCGAATTCGGTTCCCACTGGGGGCCTGCAGCCGGTCGCTGATCCGGCGAATGGAACCGCTCGCAATGTCGAAAATCGGCTGGAAGTGATTGAGCGAGCCCTCAATATCACTCCGCCACGTGCTCGTACTTACGCACCGGACAACTTCAATTCGGCATCACCGAACCGGAATCGAAACAACGACGCCGGGTCACCGACTCGGAACCGTGAAGATGGGACCAATTTTGAGGCCCCTGCCCCTGGAAGAACTCGTGACGAGAACGACACCGAGATGTTCCGTGAACGATCATCGAACGGATCGACAGAACGGTCGTTCAAGCCCGCCACCGAGAAGATCGCGATTCCTGGGAATGACGATTCCACTGGCACCGTGATTCAGTCGAAGAAACCAGCGCCTGGACCATCGATTGACGACAAGAATGATACGACCCTGCGTCTCGACTCGCGAATCACCTCGCGTGCCGTGGCACCGCGTGGACGGCAGTTTATGGTGTCCGGCGCAACGTCGATCACACCCGTGGCCAACAAGACGAAACCACAGCTTCAAGTCGACGCACAACCGCGGACGATCAATCTGGCACGTCATTAGAGATTGTTTTTGACACGATCTGACCGTAAGGTTAGGATCAACGCGAGGGCTCTTAGCTCGCGAAGAGAATTTGAAGTGTTGCTGAAAAAAGGGTGCGAGGTTTAAACCTCGCACCCTTTTTTCCTAACTGTCGACGAATTGGTATCAAGACGAGATTAAAAGCGCCATCAGTGGCGGCTCGCGAGTAATTCCTCGAAGTCAGGCCACGATCGAGAGTTCGCCACATCAGCCTTGGTCAGCCCCGCCCGCCGAGCCTGCCCGACGCCATAGACCAGCGATTCAAAGCCGTTCGTGGCGTGTGAATCCGTATCGATCACGATTTGAATTCCCAGCGCCTTGGCGGCTGCGGCCTGGATGTCATCGAGATCGAGTCGGCTGGGGCTGGCGTTGATTTCGAGCATCACACCGTGATCGGCGGCCGCTTTGAGGAATGTCGTATAGTCGATGTCTGCGGCCGGACGGCTACCAACAAGTCGGCCCGATGGATGTCCGATCGCATCGACGTTGGGGTTACGAATCGCATTCAGCAAACGTTGCATGATCTGCTCGCGCGGCTGTTTTAGTCCGTAGTGCAGCACCGCAATCACCCAGTCCGCCTCGCTTAAGACTTCATCGTCCAAATCCAGCGTCGCGTCCTCAAGAATGTCGCATTCGATCCCTTTGAGAATTTGAATCCCCGAGATCTTCCCCCGCGCGACTTCAATCTCATTCCAATGCTGACGCAGCCGAGTCGCATCCAGACCGTTCGCCATGGCAACGCGTTTTGAGTGATCGGTGATCGCGATGTACTTCAAACCTCTAGCCTTCGCCGCCTCGGCCATTTCAAGAATAGACGCCGTTCCATCGGTGGCGGTCGTATGCATATGCAGGTCGCCCTGAATATCTTCGACCTCGATCAATTGGGGAAGCCGCCCTAGTTCGGCCAGCTCGATTTCGCCGCGATTCTCACGGAGTTCAGGTGGAATCCACGGAAGACCGACAGCCGCATAAACGTCTTCTTCCGTCGCCCCGGCAACGTATTCGTCACCGCGAAAGACTCCATACTCATTGACTTTCAGTCCGCGTTCCTGTGCCCTGCGACGAATGACGATGTTGTGCTCTTTTGATCCCGTGAAGTACTGCATCGCCGCGCCGTAGGACTCGGCCGGGACAACGCGCAAATCCATTTCAATACGGCTGCGCAGGCGGACTCGTTGTTTGGTCTCACCGCGTGCAAGGACTTTCTCAACCAGTGGGTGCGCTGCCAGACGGTCCATGACTTCGCCCGAATCCTGGGCGATCGCGAGCACGTCCAAGTCACCACAGGTTTCGCGTCGCCTGCGACAGCTCCCCGCGACAGAAACCTGCGAGACAGAAGGAAGCTGCTTGAGGTCCGCCACGATCTCCTCGGCGGATCTGCTGGCGATGGAAATCAGAACTCGATTCCCGGCCGCTTCGACATGCTCGATTCCTTCGAGAATTGTCTGCGCGGTCTTCTTGCCGAAGCCCTTCATGTCGGCGACTCGGCCAGACTCGCATGCTGCCTTCAAATCAATCAGCGTCGAGATTCCCAGATCGTGAAAGAGCGCCGCCGCTTTTTTGGGGCCCAAGCCCGGGATGCGCAGCATCTCCAGGACACCCGCCGGTATCACGGCTCGCAATTCGTTGAGTTGAGGGAGTTCGCCAGTCTGGACGACAACCTCAATCTTCGCCGCCAGATCTTTGCCGATCCCCTCCAGATCAGTCAGTTTTCGGCCCGATGATTCCACGATGTCGGCCACCGATTCGGACATGTTCTCCAAAGTGCGGGCCGCATTGCGGTATGCCCTGACGCGAAATGAATTGGCACCCTGGATCTCTAACAGGTCTCCGAGCTCTTCAAACAACATCGCAATCTGTTGATTCTGCATTTCACTGTTCCAGCCGTGGCGTGAGACTTCGAGTGACTGGTTGATAATACGCCGCGAGACACACCACCGCATCTGAACGCCAATTCATCGTGTCGTGAACCTCATTCCAAGGGTGAAAATGCTGACTGACAGATCAAAAACAGAATGGAATTCGTGCCAAACGAGAGTCAATTTCAACTAACAATGTGTTCATCGTTTCGAACGGATATCCAGCTTGATGAACATCACGAAGAAACCAATGCGTGATCGATTGCTCAAATCGTAATCGCTCTGTTTCGAGACAAAGCACGTCTCCGGATGATTTTGCTCCGCCGCCTGCCGGAGGACTATTCGAACTATCACCTCGCGAGTATCGGTCCTCAGTCAACTAGTGCTCAAAGGATTGATTACGCGGTGAATGAAGGTCGCGCTAATTGTAATGGTTGCTCAAGTCGGAGCGGTTATCCCGATCACACAGCGCCGTGGTAAACCTTATTTCAGTCCATCACGACATTTCGACCGTAGTAGCCACGTCGGCACCGCAGTTGCCATGTCTTCGCTTCCAGGCCAACGCGTTGCTGTCAGCGAAGGGAATCTTGAGAATGTCCGCCCCCCCAATATGGATCGTCAATCTCGCCAACAACGTCACGGCGTGCCTGGAACCGTTGGAGCCCATGCCGCCGCTTGGCTGTCACTATCATCTCTGTGAACGATGTTGGGAAATCTCCATTTTTCCTTCTCACACGGAGATCGTCGGCGGTCCCCAAGATGGACACCAGACGGCACCGCGTTTTCGAGCCGACCTGTTGGCGATCGCCACGCTGTTTTCGAGCATCGAGGGGATTGCCTGGCAGACCAGATCGGTGAATGACGAGGATCAGCTCGGAGCACACATCGCAATCACCGGGGTTTGCGATCACGAATCAGTTTCTGTTCGCGTCCTGCAGTCGGCTCCCAGCGAGTTTGAACCAGGCCGGAAGGCCATGACGAATGAAGGTTGCCTGATTGACACGTGGTGACGAACGCGCGACCCGCTGTCCTGTTCGTGAATAATTGCAATTCTTATACTCGCCTCCAGTTGAGTGACAACTTCTGGAGCAGGCAGCATGGCTCGGTACTTCAAATACAAATCCGCGGATGACTTGCGGTCCAACGCGGAAAAGCTGGGTATCCCGCTCTCCACGTCGAGCGACCCGTCCGCACTCTTTCAACCGATTTCGATCGGTCCTCTGGCCATCGGAAATCGGTTTTGTATTCAGCCGATGGAGGGATGTGACGGGACCACCGACGGAGCACCTGACGAACTGACATACCGTCGCTACCAGCGTTTTGGGGCGGGCGGAGCCAAATTGATTTGGGGAGAAGCCACCGCGATTGATGAAGCCGCTCGGATGAACCCGCGCCAACTCTGGATACACGACGGAACGGCATCCGCGTTGGAAGACATGCTGGCCGTTTGCCGAAATGCGCACACGGAATCCTTTGGGAGTGTTGCCGGTCTCGCCGTGGGACTGCAACTGACTCATTCGGGCCGCTTTAGTTTTCGTCGTCCGCAACTGGCGATGCGTGATCCGCTGCTGGACTCATTGACGCTCGACAAATCCACGGGAAAGTTCGTCGACGCCTCTTATCCGCTGCTCAGCGATGACGCATTGAAGAGAATCGAAGATCAGTACGTGGTCGCCGCAGGACTAGCGGCGCGAATTGGGTGCGACTTCGTCGATATCAAACAGTGCCATCGGTACCTGCTGTCTGAACTGCTGGCGGCCCGAAATCGTCCCGGCGACTATGGCGGCAGCTTGGAAAATCGGACGCGCCTGGTGCGCAACGTCATCGGTCGAATTCGTGCCGAACACCCGCAACTCACGATCGTGACACGGATGAACGTCTACGATGGAATTCCCTACGTTCGCCGAGATCGGCTCGCCCTGCTGACAGCATCAACGTTGGAGCAGAGAAGCTCCGATGATGGAGGAACCGGGATAGCCGTTCCGCATTCGCTTCCCTTACAAGCGGCCTTCGGAGTCGATCCGAATGACCATCTGAAGTGCGATCTGACGGAACCACTGCAATTAGCCGCCTGGCTACGTGAATGGGGCGTCGCTGCGATCAACGTTTCGATGGGAAATCCCTATGCGAATCCTCACGTGGTGAGGCCCGCCGAATTTGCGCCAGTCGACGGCTACGACGCTCCCGAACATCCCCTGATTGGGGTGTTGCGTCATTTTTCAGCGACGGCCTCGCTGCAGAAGGCCAATCCCGGATTTCCGATCATCGGCAGCGGGTATAGCTGGTTGCAGGACTTTGCCATGGAAGCAGCGGCAGGCAATGTGCGTGACGGCCGATGTTCGCTCGTCGGCGTCGGTCGTGCCTCCCTCTCGCATCCTGATTTTGTCAGGCATCTGCAGGAACATGGCACGATGAATCGCAAGCTGATCTGTCGCACGTTCTCCTACTGCACCAATTTGATGCGTTCGAAAGATCATCCGCTTGGACAATACCCGACGGGGTGCCCTCCATTCGATAAGGAGGTTTATGGCCCGATCTGGAAGGAAATCGAAGGCAAACGCAACTTGTAGTCGCGGTCTAGTTGCATCCTTGACTCTCCCGCTCGAATCGCGAATATGGGAATCTAGTTAATCCTGAAGCACCTGAAGACACCTTTGCTTGCCAACGATGGAGCGGCCCATGTCACGGACGGACGATTTGTATCTGGAACTCACCCGATTGCTGCGCGAAACCGCGGTCTTGAGCTCTTGCAGCAATGTCCTCGGATGGGACGAGCAGACGTTCATGCCTGAAGGGGGGGCCCAGTTCCGTTCCGAGCAATTGGGGCTGCTTGCTGGGATGGCGCACGAACGAGCGACATCGCCGCGGGTGGGCGAACTGCTTGGAGAACTCGAAGGATCTGGCGACCTCGGTGATCCAGACGGCGATCGCGCCGTCAATGTTCGCGAAGCTCGCCGCAGTTATAACCGCTCCACGAAATTACCGCGGCGGTTGGTCGAGGAATTGTCTCGAACGACGACGCTTGCTCAGCAGGCCTGGGTCAAGGCTCGTGAGGACGCCGAATTTCCGGTGTTCCTGCCTTGGCTGGAAAAGATGATCGGCTTGAAACGTGAAGAAGCGCAAGCCATCGGATACGGCGTTGGCGTTCCCTACGATGCTCTGATGGACGACTATGAACCGGGCATGACTACGGCCGAAGTCGCTCGAGTTTTCGGTCCATTGCGCGACGAATTGGTGAAGCTGGTCGCAGCGATCCATCACTCTGGTAAGCGTCCCAACACCGAAATACTCGAACGTCACTATCCCAAGACACCGCAAATCGTCGTCGCGGAAGCGGCTTCGAAGATGATTGGATTCGATTTCAAACGCGGGCGCATCGATTCTTCGGCTCACCCCTTCTGCAGTGGGTTTGGCCCCGGCGATTGCCGGTTAACAACGCGCTATCACGACCATCACTTTCCCTCCGCATTTTTTGGGGTGCTCCACGAGTCTGGGCATGGCATCTACGATCAGGGGTTGCCTGTCGACAGCTTTGGCTTGGGCATTGGCCAGGCCGATTCGCTGGGCATCCACGAATCGCAGTCACGCATGTGGGAGAATTTTGTCGGACGCAGTCGTCCGTTCTGGTCCTATATGTATCCCAACGTTAAAGAAGCATTTCCGCAGGCCCTGGGCCAAACCGGCTTTGACGACTTCTATTTTGCAATCAATGACGTGCGACCATCGTTCATCCGTGTCGAAGCTGACGAGGTGACTTACAACCTGCACATCATGCTGCGATTTGAGATGGAGCAACTGCTGATTTCCGGCGACCTGAAGCCAGCCGATGTCCCCGGAATGTGGAACGAAAAGTTCATGGAGTATTTTGGCTTGGCAGTTCCGAACGATTCCAAGGGGTGCCTGCAGGACATTCACTGGAGTGCCGGGCTGCTGGGGTATTTTCCCACCTATGCCCTCGGTAACATGTACGCAGCTCAATTCTATGACGCCGCTCGCCGAGATTTGGGTGATTTGGATACCGCTTTCGCAGCAGGCCACTTCCGACCATTGAAGGAATGGCTCAACGAGAAAATCCATCAGCATGGAAAGCGATATCCCGCGAAACGACTGGTTGAAATCGTCACCGGCCAATCTCTTTCGCATGTACCGTTGATGAATCATCTGAAGCATAAGTTCGGCGGACTGTATTCACTGAAATTCTGAGATAGCTTGGCTGTGATCTATGAGTGAAGAGATCGAAACGGAACCCGGTCTGCAGCATCGACCGCCGTCAAATGGCGGCAAAATCTTCAGCGCGGTGCTGCTGGTCGTCGTTGCCGTCGCGTTCGCATTCGCTTTCACGATCCGCCCCGTATCGAAAGCACCAGAAATCCGCGCCGACGGCTGGTTGAACGGTCCCGGTCCGACTCCCGAAGAACTGCATGGGAAGGTCCTGGTCGTTGACGCCTGGGCGTTCTGGTGCGGTCCATGTCGCGCCGCTGCTCCTGAATTGGTGAAACTTCACGAGCGATATCGAGAGCGCGGCGTCATGTTTTTGGGACTGACGAGTGAAGGTGTTGATCGAGACGCGGAAAATCGTCGCTTTCTGACTGACACGAAGATCACTTGGCCCAATGGATATGGAGCTGTCGAGACCCTCATTAAACTAAAGGCGGACTTCATTCCGCAGGTCTGGGTGATCGATCGCAAATTCAATCTGATTTGGAGCGTCAATTCCTCGGAGTCGATTGAATCGGCGATCGAACGTGCGTTGGCTCAAAAGCCGTGAGCCACTCGCCGATTCGCAACGGTGCCGCTTTGAGATTGCGATTGCCTCTTCTTCACGGGAAACGCCGCGGCCCCAATGGCACGAGTGCCTGTGAAATTTTTGCTCGACGAGAGTGCCGGGGCGATTCAAGTCCGCTCTACAATCGGACATCCCGAATGAATAAGGCGATGGTCCCAGCGACTCTCCGAAATCTTCGTAACCCCGCCCAGTTACAAGCCAATAGAATGTCATGAGATTCAATTCGCGTAACCTTCGATGGCTGCTGACGTTTCCCGTCCTTCTCGTGGCTTTCGTCAGCCCCGTGCTTGCTCAGGGGGAATGGGAGACCAACCTCGAAAGCGAGCTGGCGCTGGAACGTGGCCTATCCTGGTTGGCCAGAACTCAGGGATCGCAGGGAAATTGGGAATCGAATGACCTTGGGCTCGTCAGCTTGGGGGCTCTCGCGTTTCTGTCGGCCGGTCACATGCCGGGACGTGGCAAATACGGCGATCACGTTGATCGTGCCCTGCAGTACATAGTCAAGAACGCGAAACCTTCTGGTTTGCTGAATATCGCCGACGCTCAACGCGATCTGTACAACCATGGCTTGACCGCATTCGTACTGGGACAAGCTTATGGGATGACTGAAGACCCCCAGATTGGCAAGACACTGGACAAAGCGTTGAAGCTGATCGCCAATACTCAGTGCGATGATGGCGGGTGGGACTATCGAGCCCGTCGACAGCAACATGGCCACGATCTGAGCTTAGCGGTCATGCAGGCCAAGGCGTTGCGCAGTGCCGTCGATAGCGGATTTGAAGTCCGTAACGATGTCATCAAGTTGGCGATTCAGTCTGTTCGCGACCACTATAAGGCGGACAACGGAGCCCGAGGGCTCGATGAGCGTGCCAAAGAGGGAACCGGACAATTCACCTACGATGGCAACCGCGGCACATTGGCTATGGCGGCGTGCGGAGTGGTCTGCCTGCAAGAATTTGGGCAGTACGATGATTGGCGGATTGGCAAAAACCTCGATCTGATTTCCAAGGAAGTCTCACGCCTGAAACCTGTGAAGGGGCTAGGCGAGGTGCCGTTCGACGCATACACACTCTACTACGTTGGCCAAGCTCTGTATCAGTCAGGCGGCGAACCTTGGCGGCACAACTATCCGTTGCTGCGTGACCACCTGATTGCCGGGCAGTTCCGCAAGCCTGAAAACCCTGCTGAGGATGGCTCTTGGAAAGACACTCGCTGGGTCCATGGAAAACAAGGGCATTTATACGGAACCGCCGTCAGTTGCTTCATCCTCTCAATCCCCAATCGCTATCTCCCAATTCTGCAGGAGGGAAAGATTGAAGGATTACGAGAAAAGCTGGGCAAAAGTAATTGACCGATGTGTTATCGCATCGGCCAGCGGTTTTGGCAATTTTAGTCTCGGTCTTCGATTCGGTTCACAATGCTTTCGTTCGATGCTAGTTCGTTCGCGATTGCCGGTGCCATTGCCGCGGCCGGACCAATCATCATCCATCTGCTGAACCGACGACGCTTCAAGACCGTCAGCTGGGCCGCGATGGACTTTCTGCGAGAGGCGCTCGAACGCAATCGCAGGGTTCTGCATTTTCGCGATATCCTGCTGCTGGCACTTCGCATCCTCGCCGTCATCCTGTTTGGGCTCGTGCTGGCTCGTCCCTTTTTCAAAGGGTCCGCCGCTGGAGCTTTGTGGCATGCCGTGTTGCTCGCGTTCTGTGTCGCGCTCACCTTTGGCGCGGGGATTGCCTTCGCCACATCGTCCAAAAGCCAGGGTCGAACACGATTGGCGGCAACAGGGGTGCTGCTGCTGGGGTTGATCGGCTCAGCGTTTGGTGCTGTGGGAATCGCCAGCCAGTCGTCGGCCAACGGCGAGGCAGCAGCGAATGCGCGGGCTCCAGTGCATGCCGTCCTCATCATCGACAATAGTCGCAGCATGGGAGTGGAAGCGCTCGGTGGTACACTGCTGGATCGAGCGAAGGGTAAGGCCGTCGAATTTATTGACTCGCTGCCACCCGAAAGTCGAATCACAGTTTTACCGCTCGCAGGAGCGGAAGATCAGTCGTTCACATTGAATGCGTATCCAAATAAGGAAGACGCCCGGCGGCAACTCGAACGAGTCAAGCTCGTCGATACCGAGGGAAGCGTTCGATACGGGCTGGAACAGGCACAGCAAGCCTGTCAGCAGATGCCGGATCTGCCCACGAAACGTGTCGTCCTGATCACCGACCTCCAGGCGAACCAGTGGCAGTCCGGAGTCGCTCCTGAATTACTGAAACAACTGACCGGGATGCAAGTCGTTGATGTCACCACTGCCCCCGCCACAAATGTCTTTGTTTCGGATCTGCATTTGGAGGACGGCCTGGCCAGCGCCGAGGTTCCTTGCCGGCTCTTGGCGCGCATCGAAGCTTCCAGTGCTGTCCCAAGCAAGGACGCCACTCCATTTGAAGCACAAGTGCGGCTGTTGATTGATGGGACCGAAGTTGCCAGCCAGTCCGTGGAGTTGTCGCCAGGACAATCGCGAGAGGTCGAGTTCACCCATCAATTCGACGTTGTCGCCGATCCGCTCAAACCGGGCTCCGCCGTGGCAACAGTCGTCGTCCAATCCGAACGACAATCATCCGATCAATTGCCCTCTGATAATTATCAGCAGATCGTCGTTCCGATCGTCGCCTCGTTGCCCGTCGTATTCGTGGATCAATACGGCGACGACGAGAATCTCGAGAAGAATAAGATCGGCGAAACATATGCGTTGCGCCATCTGATGGCTCCTCGCTCAAGCAGCGATAAATCGCAGCGACGACTGATCCATATCGAACACGTCCGGCCCGAGCAGGTGACTCAGGAACTGCTGGAATCGGCTCGACTGGTCGTCATCGCGGGTGTTGAGCGGCCTGAAGAGGGATTGGTTTCGATACTGCGAGAATTTGTTCAGCAAGGGGGGCCGTTAGTCATTTTGGCGGGTGCCCACTTCGACTCTGTCGCCTGGCAGGAACGAGCCTGGCTGGATGGACGCGGCATCCTGCCAGCCCCTTTAGATGCCAAGGCACTAGGAGTAACCCCAGAAGAGGCACCTCAACAAGTGCAGGCCTTCTTCGCGCGCTTCGCGTCGATGCAGCATGACTACTTTCAGGTTGACGGCGAAGATCCTCAGTCGCTCGCTTCGCTGTTCGAAGCGACTCCATTCTTCAAAGCTGCAAAGGTCGAAGTCACTGGAACAAATCTGGAAGCGATGCAGAAAGCGGAATTGCAGCGGCTAACCGAAGAGAAGTCATTTCTCGAACAATATGCATCGCGCCAGTCGGCTCGCTCGACGGAACAAACAGCCTCGGCGCGTGATGCAGAAGAGGATCGCAAGTACCGTTCGATCGAGCCCGCGTGGTGGAATTGGCGATCACCCATGCCGCTCGTCGATCGGAGTCTCGCACCCGCAGATTTGGCCAAACGCGGCATGCCGCGCGTGTTGGCCACTTTCGACAAGAACGATGTTCCATTTGTCATCGAAAGATCAATTGGAGCGGGTCGCGTGGTGATGTTCACCAGCGGTGTCAGCTCCAATTGGAACTTGCTACGCGGCTCGGGCGCGATGTACATGTTTCACCGTACGTTCTGCCAGCTTATGGAAGCAACGCTTCCTGTTCTTAACTTTCACGCGGGACAAAAAATCGCGGTGCCGATGGAACGGCGAAACAACCAGCGACTCACCGTGACGCGACCGTCAGGACAGCGCGAACCGCTGAACCTGGAAGCAATCGGCTCCGACGTGACTGGCGTCCTAATCCGTCGCGCCGTCGTGGCAGGGACCTACCTGATTGCGGCCGAACGAGCCGACGAAACGGCACCTGGCTCGGCTTCGGCGTCAATTGACGAGATCCCACTCGCCGTCAACGGTGCAGAATCGGAATCGAACCTCCTGACACTCCCGGTTGCCGATCTGCAACAGAAGTTGGGTCACGAGCACGTGCGCGTCTTAACCGCGGATGAACCAATCCAGGTCGAAGGGGGAACGCGACGTGGACAGGATTTGTGGAAACTGTTTGCTTGCTGCGTGCTGGGAAGCTTGCTGCTAGAGCAACTGGTATTGGCTTGGCCGATGCTCGGTCGGAAGAAGTCCGCGTCGAGCGAAATCAAGAGTTAGTTTTGGCGCAGTGCCACTGGTCAAGGTTGGGAAATGAACTGGATGTCGACGATAGGCCGAATGCTGGGTTACGACAACGTGTCGAGTATCGACTCGGCACATGTGTCGTTTGGCTCGGCGTGGGCTCATGCGCAGCCCGCGCTAGTCGTCTTCGGCTGTATTGGACTGGCAGCTCTTTCCGTCTGGTTCTATCTTCGCTGGCAAGCGCGCGGGCATCGACCAACTCGTTTGATACTCGCAACGCTACGTGCTGTCGCGTTGTGTGGACTACTGCTGATTCTCGCCGATCCGACGCTCGAATTGATCTTCGTCAGCGAACCGAAGCCGGTGTTGTGGATGTTGCTTGATGGTAGCGACAGTATGTCGATTCCAGATGAACTCCCCGCCGAGGAACGTGACGCGCTCGCCAAGGCAGTGGACTTGGCTGCGTATCAAAAGGCTCATTCCCGTGAAGCCGAACGGCCGGCGCGTGCCGACTATGCCAGGGCGATGCTGGCTCGCAAAGACAAGAATCTGCTGGAACGACTGGAAGCCAACTACCGATTACGATTATTTACCTTCGCCGATGCCGAAGGAGTGCGGTCGCTGAATTCGGGTGACTCAAAAAAGGGTGTCCCAACTCATGTGGATTGGCAGACAACAGGCTCGGTCACGGCTCTCGGTGATGCGTTTGAAGACTTGGCTCGAAAGCATGCTTCGGACAACCTGGCCGCCGTGCTGGTGATCAGCGACTTCGATCAGAACGCTGGCACGCCCCCACTAGCCGCTGCGAAGAAATTGGGAGTTCCTATTTTTACTGTCGGTGTCGGCCCACTGACCGCGATTGATCTGAGCGTCGACTTGCTCGCACCACCCACGATGAAGAAAGCCGAATCGTCCACGATCAACGTGACCGTGCGCCAACGAGAACTGGAGAACACATCCGTTCACGTGAGACTCTACGCTCATCAGCCAGGTGACATGACTGGGGAAGAGCCTGCGCGCACATTAGTCGGCGAGAAGACGGTGACGATCTCCGGGTCCAGTGAACAGGTGGAATTCCCTTACACGCCCGTGGCCACCGGCCGATTCATTTTCACTGCCGAAATTGACCCCGCCGAAGGTGAAGTTGTCGTCCAGAACAACAAGGCCGAACGTGAGGTCAAGATCATCGATGACTTCCTCCGGCTGATGTTCGTGGAATACGAACCGACGTGGGAGTGGCGTTTCGTTAAAGAAGTCTTCCATCGCGACAAGCTCGTGGGAACACGAGGCTTCCGCACCTTTATTCGCTCGGCCGATCCCGTCGTTCGCGAAACCAATGAACTGTTCCTGCCGAGCCTGACACTGCCTCGCAGCCAGTTCTTCGAGAACGATGTGATCTTCCTGGGGGACATGCCCGCGTCGGCTCTGACATCTCGTTTCTGCGAGATGACGAAAGAATTTGTCAGCCAGTTTGGCGGCGGCCTGGTCGTGATGGCAGGCCCTCGATTTGGTCCTGGGCAATTGGCCGAAACGGCCTTGGCGGACATGCTTCCAGTGGTCGTCGATCCTGATGGTAAACGTCGCGATGACAAAGAATTCCGATTGGCTCTCACGCCGATCGCTACTCAATACGATTTCATGCGACTTGGTCAGACCGATCAGGAGAATCTCAAAGGCTGGAACAATATGGGCAAGCTCCCCTGGTTCCAACCAGTTCGCCGTCTGGAAATCAAAGGGACGCAAGTTCTGGCCGAGCATCCCACGGAAATGTGCGTCGACGGCAAAACTCCGCAGCCATTGATCGCGGTGCGCCAGTATGGCCGCGGTGAAGTCGTTTACCTCGCCTTCAATGAAATGTGGCGTCTCCGACGACTCTACGGCGAAGAGTACTATCGCCAGTTCTGGGGTCAGCTCATCCATCGCCTGGGCTTGAGTCATGCCCTTGGTAGCCACAAACGATTCGTCGTTCGCACAGACAAGCCGCAGTATCGAGCCGACGATCAAGTGCTGATCACGATAGAGGCCTACGATAAAGAATTCCAACCGCTCGACGCGAAGGATGTCCCGGATCATCGATTGGTTGCTGAACTGATTCGCCCCGATCGCGATTCTGACGGGAATCGATCTCAAGTCTTCAGCATTCCGCAACTAAAACCAGGGGTCTTCGAAACTCGGATCCCGGTATTCAGCGGTGGCGAATATCGCTTGCGCGTCACGGACCCCGTCGCCAATGAAGCGGCCGAGATCAATTTTGATGTGGCTAATGTTTCGGTGGAACGGCGTAATCCCGTTCGCAACGTCTCGCTGCAGAGGAATATCTCGGCCGAGACGAACGGCAAAGCCTATGACCTGACTGATGTTGATCACTTCACCGAAGACTTCTCGGCCCCCCGATTGCGTGAAACAAGCGTCGAGATTCTGCCACTTTGGAGCACCTGGCTGACATTCGGCGTTGTGATAACGGCCCTGATGATGGAATGGTTTGTCCGTAAATTAGTGAACTTGGCTTAAGACGATTTAGAATCTGATGCAAACGAAACTTGCCACACTTCGAAGTCGACTCAGCGGCCTCCGGCGATCGCGGGCTGCCGTACGCTGGGGCAGCGCCGTCTGCGCACCACTCGCATTTGCACTGTGGCTGCTGGTCGCCGCCTTCTGGTGCGACTGGTCCTTTACTTTGCCGGTTGTGTTGCGCGGGGTCGTCTTGTTGGGATGGTTGGTAGGTGGTGCCTGGGCGATTCGTCGGTTTGCGTGGCCGCTGATCTTCACGAAAGAATCCGATCAGGATGTGGCTTTATTTGTTGAACAGCAGCACAAGATCGACAGCGATCTGGTCGCCGCCCTTCAATTCGAAGATCCCAAAGCCGCCGCATGGGGTTCGTCGCGACTGGAACAAGCAGTCGTCGATTACGTGGCCGAATTCAGCCCGTCCCTCGATGTCTTCCAGGGATTCTCGTATCACCCGCTTCCGAAGCGAGCGTCGATACTTGGCATCACGTTGTTGGTGGTCCTTGTCGCAGCACTCGCATTTCCAGGTCATGCCGCCGCATTCTGGAATCGATTTCTACTGGGATCCGCTCACTACCCGACGAAAACGAAGATTCAGAATATCGTTGTGAATGGTCAGACGGTCCCCGTGTTCTCCGCGGGCAAGCCGAATCAGGTGCGCATCCCTTACGGTCAACAGATTTTGGTCGACGTTCAGTGTGGCGGCACTGTTCCAACAATTGGCTTTGCAAACCTGTCAGGCGTGAATAGCGATGCCGCGAATCGAGTCAATCTTTCACCAAAACCGGGGGAAGCGTCGTCTTTCACGGGTGAGATCACTCACGTCGCAGATTCGTTCCGAGTGCGATTTCAGTTTGGCGACGCGATTTCAGACGCCGCCGAAATCGTGATTGTGCCGCTTCCTCTTGTGGATATTCGCTGGGACATTACCCCCCCGAGCTACGCGGCAGCGGCAACCAGATCTGACGCTGACGGCGGATCTCGACAATTGTCGGTTCTCGAAGGCTCGACAGCGAAACTCACCCTGAGTTGTTCCAACAAGACGCTGAAGAGCGCGCAGATGACATTGAATGGTGGTACCACTCCGCTTGAGTTGGTGAAAGCAACTTCTGCTAATAGCTCTGAATGGGTGTTACCTGCAGGCACTCAATTCGACTCGATTCGCGAAGCCTTGAAATACGAGATTCCAGTCGTTGATGAAGACGGGCTGTCGATGGAGCCCGCGATTACGGGACAGATTCGACTGCGAACAGACCGACTGCCGCGCATCGTCGCCTCTGCCGTGACACGACAAGTCCTGCCGACAGCGACCCCGAAACTGGATTACGCAGCCGGGGACGATTTTGGCGTGGCAAAGATCGTCGCCGTCGTCCAGATCTCGCGCGAGGACGGGACTTCCACCCGACACGAAGTTGTGTCGAAGCGAATCGATGACAAAGATCAGCCACAGACGATTGTCCGCGGACAGATCCCGGTTTCCCTGTCCCCTTTCGAATTGCAAAAGGGAGATGAAGTGAAGGTGACACTGGAGGTCACCGATTGGCGCGGCTCGATTCCCGGCCAAAAAGGGATGGGCGAATCCGTGACCTTTAACGTGACTGATCTGAATGGCATCCTCGCCCAAACCGGCGACGAAGA
The DNA here is from genome assembly GCA_028291515.1 of Schlesneria sp. Lineage (GTDB taxonomy): Bacteria > Planctomycetota > Planctomycetia > Planctomycetales > Planctomycetaceae > Schlesneria. The sequence goes on along the minus strand of JAQGHU010000088.1, from coordinate 85,632 downwards.
TAAGAAGACTGCTAAACAGTTAGACGAAATCTTGCGACGCGAGCTGGGTATCGGTGGCGAGAAGAACGAGAAGAAATAATGCACCCACGGATGGCGTATCAATTATTTGATCATGTCGAAGGACTGAGACCGGGGAGTTCGAATATGACCGCGACCTATTGGCGAGTTGTTGTGCTGGCTGGATTGGCGTGGATCTCGGCCGTGGGACCAGTGTGGGCTCAAGTGTTGGAGCCCGAAGCACTGCAACGCAAGCAGGAGGATCAGCAACGGGCTCGCACGATGACCCGCGATCTCCTCGGCGGTGTGCTGGACATTCAGCTACGCCAGCTGGAAGAAAACGGCCTGGGTGATCAGGAGATTTACCGCGACATCAAGCTGATGCGCGCGAATCTGAATCAGCTCGTCGAGACGGAGATGACAAAAATTGTCGATCTGCTGGCCGAAGCACAGCGATTGCCCGAAGAGAAACGCGAAGCCGCTTTCGTCGAAGCGCGACAGCAAATTCGCACCGTCGTACGTCAACTCGCTGTCGAGCGGCAAAATCTGATGAAGCGATTGAAGATCGCAGAACTGGCTGAACAGGTACGGCGTTTAATTCGTGTTGAGACCGCGGTTCAAACGGCGACACGCGGCTTACCTGCCGAGTCCAAAACGCGACAGGAAGCATTAACGCTAAAGACCATCGAAGATCAGCGCGATGTGAAGGAACTGTTCCTGCATCTGGTCGACACGATGATCGACATGAAGTCGTGGAGCGGCACGCTTTCGATGGCGGCAGCCGACGGCCTGCGGATCTTGAAAGCAGGCGACGTTGGCAAACATCTGGACGGTGCGGGGATAACTTTACAGGCGGTGAAGTTTGAAGCGGCGGCGGACCACCAAGAACATGTCATCAAGGGGCTGCGAGATCTGTTGAAGGTGATCGAGCGAGCTCAGGGGGCGCTCAATTCAGAGAAGATGGCGGTGATCGATAAGATCAAAGCTCTAGCCGATAAGCAAAAAGATCTGCGCGAAGAGACAAAGAAACTGGACGAGAACCAGAAGCCATCGGCAGAACTAGTCGAACAGCAGGCCAAGTTGCAGAAAGACATCTCGCAACTGACGGACACAATTCGCGACAACACGAAAGCGGAAACGCACATTCAACAAGCCGAGACCGCAGCGCTCGATGCTGCCGCGGATCTTCTCGACAACAAACTCGAAAAGGCCATCGACGACCAAGGCAAAGTGCTGGGCAACCTGGCCGCCCTGGAACAGGCCTTGAAGGATCAAGCCAAGCAGCAATCGAAGGACAAATCAGCAACAGAACTGGCAAAAGCGGTGAAGTCGCTGGAGGAAGTAAAGAAGCAGCTCGAAGAAGCCCAGAAGAAGCAGGATACCGCCGAAGCGAAGGCCGAACAGAATGCTCAAGCCGCCGCTCCCGAAGAGAAATCTGCCGCCGACAAAATCAAAGAGGCGATGGACAATCACGAGTTGCCCGGCGCTGTCGAGAATGCGTTGGCCGAAGCTGTTGACGCTGCCAAAGAGGCCGAAAAAAACCTGACCGAAGCCAAGCCGGAAAAGGCAACTGCCGTCGAAGAAAAGGCTCTCGAGAAGGCTCAAGACGCCCTCGAGCGAGCAAAAGATACTGTCGATGCAGCGATTGCCGACGCCAAGCGACAGGAGTCGGCCGTTAAGATTGGCGAGTTGGCTCGCGCTGCTGAAGTCTTGGAACGAACTGCTGCTGAAGAACGAGCGATCGCGAAAGATGCCGAACAAATTGCCAAGTCTGACAGTGCCGACAAAGCCGAGATGGCTGAGGCTGCTAAAGTGCTGGCCGAACGCCAGGAAGATGTGAAGGCGATCGCTGAGAAAGCTGCAGAAGCGTTGGCCGAAACCGCTCCGAAAGCGAGCCAGGAGGCAGCCGCGGCGGTTCAAGAAGTGACCGAATCAGGAAAAGATCTGCAGTCCGTCGCCGACCAGAAAGCCGCGGATCCGAAAGCGGCGGCCATGGAAGCGGCGGCCGAAGCCAAAAACGCCGCTCAGAAATTGGCCGATGCAGCCAAGGAGCTTCGCCAAGAGATCGCCAAGACCGCGAAAGAATTGGCGGCGATGAGCCAGGAGCAGGCGAAAGAACTGGCGACTGCTCGTGACGCCGTCGAGAAGGCGATTGACGGACTCCCAACTGATGACAAGGTCGCTCAGTTGGAAGCCGCTAAAGACAAACTGAATGAAGCAATGCAGGAACAGGCGAAAGCCGAAGGGAAGCCTGAAGCCGCCGCTGCTATGGAACTTGCCAATCAAATCGCTGAAGTCCAGGATACTCAAGACGCGGCCAATGCCGCCGCCGACGCAGCGGAAAACGGTGAAGGGTCGGAACTGAAGGCGACCGCGAAGCAGGAAGAAGTTGCGGAAAAGGCTCAGGCCGCCGCCGATGCCGCTGCCAAGCGACCACAAGCCGAACAAGCCAAGAAAGAGGGCAAGGCTGATCCTCTGGCTCAAGCATTAAATGAAGCGCAAAAAGCGGCTTCTGAAGCTGCGAAGCAAACGTTGGATGGAAATGACGCGGCCGCCGAGGCTTCGCGTGACGCAGCCGAAGCAGCCCTTGAAAAAGCGATGAATCTCGCTCAGGCCGAGTCACAAGCGGCAAGTGAAGCACCAGCCACTGCCAAACCCGATGCACAAGCTCAGGCTAAGGCGGCTGATGCGGCCAAAGACGCACAAGAAATGGCCGCTGAGGCATCTCCGGAAGCAGGGGCCGAAATAGCACCTGCCGCGGCAGCAACGGAAGCTGCCGAAACTGCACTCGCTTCGAATCCTGAAGCGGCCGCGACAACTCAAGCCAAAGCAACCGACGCCTTGAAAGATGCTGGTAAGAAGCTAGATGAAGCCATCAAGCAAGCTGCTGCCGAACAAGCAAAAGCTTTGGCTGAACAAGCAACACAAACCGCGAAACTAGCGGATCAAGTCGCCAACGCTGATCCCGCCGCTGCAGAAGCCGTCGATGCTGCCGCCGAAGCTGCGAACATGGGAGCCGAAGCGCAGGGCTCGCCACAGCAGATGCAAGTGGCAGCCGACTCTGCACAAACGGCCTTAGAGCGAGCCGCCGCAGACCTTGCTGCAAAAGAACAGGAAGTTCGTCGCGACCAAGCGATCGCCGAATCAATCGCCAATCTCGCGACCGAACAACAGCAGGCTGCGGAAACGATCGCTCAGCAAGCCGCCAATCTGGAGCAGATGCCAGCCGATACGGGAGCGCCGGCCACTCCGGCCCAAATGTCGGCAGCACAAAAGCTGAATGACGCCCAGCGACAGTTCGCAGATGCTCAGCAAGCGACTGGCCAGGGAGCCGTTGAGTTGTCAGGCCAAACCGAAGTCGCCAATCAGCCTTTGCGAGAAGCATTGGACTTGGCGTCGAATCTGCCGCCGCTTGGTCCACTGGCAGAAATGCCGGAGCTCCCGTTCGGAGTGGATGCGAATGGACAACCGTTGCCTGCCGATGGTCAACCAGCAGGCGAAGGTCAACCCGCGGACGGTCAGCCCATGCCCGCAGATGGACAACCAGGTCAACCGCCATCAGGACCTCCGGGCGCGCCGAAAAATCAGGCCGGCCTGGGAACCGGTTTCGTGCCGCAGTCACCTCAAGTCACGGCCCAGATGATGGCCGGCCCGCAGGCCCAGCAAGCTCTTCAACAGGCGATGGCTCAAGCCCAGGCGCAACCAACCGGTCAACCAGCACAGCCGGGGCAACCCGGTCAGCCGCAGCAGAGCCAGGCTGAGGAAGGTCAGCCGGTCCCCGGTCAGCCATCAAACTCCAGCAAACTCACGGCCAAGAAGGGCCAGGCGACGCCCAATCAGAAGGTCAAAGAAGGAGCTATCCAAAAGCAACCGGAAGGGACCGATGCCGGAGACAGCAAGGGAGACAAGGGACGCGAAAAGGAAGAGGGCGTGCTGGCTCGGCAACTGAAAGACGAAGCCTGGTTCGCCAAGTTACCACCGGAACTTCGTAAGTCGATCCGCACTGGTGCCGGTCAGAAACCGCCACGAGCCTACGAAGAACGATTGAAGAAATACTTCGAGAGCGTGGACTGAATCCATCCGAAACGAAACGGCTTGCTGGGCATGTCGAGACGAGCTAGCAGCCAAAAATCAACCTGTCACTTAAATCCGGGACCATTGACTATGACGACCGAAAACCTGTCTCCCGACGAAGTCGCTGCCGTTCAGAAGTGCGAGCAGGCCTATAACAAGCTGCGTGACGAACTGGCCAAGGTAATCGTCGGCCAGAATGAAGTCATCGAACAAGTGCTGATCGCGATTTTTGCTCGCGGGCATGCCCTGCTGGAAGGGGTTCCCGGCCTGGCGAAGACGCTACTCGTCAGTTCGTTGGCGCAAGCACTCCATCTGACGTTCAAACGAATTCAGTTCACACCAGACTTGATGCCGAGCGACGTGACCGGGACCGACGTGATTCAGGAGAACATCGAAACCCACAACCGCGAATACAAGTTCCTGCCGGGACCATTGTTTGCGAACATGATTCTCGCGGACGAAATCAACCGCACGCCGCCGAAGACTCAAGCAGCGATGCTCGAAGCGATGCAAGAACGACAGGTCTCGGCCGGGGGTAAGATCCACAAGTTGCCGAACCCCTTCTTCGTGCTGGCAACCCAGAACCCGCTGGAGCAGGAAGGGACCTATCCTCTTCCCGAAGCCCAGTTGGACCGCTTCTTGTTGCACATCCGTGTGGACTACCCTACTGCCGCTGACGAATGGGAAATCGCACGCCGTGTCACTAGTGGGCAAATGGGCGACATTCAGCAGACGATGAATGGCGATGATATTATTGCCTATCAGCAGTTGGTACATCGCGTTCCCGTCAGCGATCAAGTGCTGGGATACGCTCATGCCCTCGTCCGAGCTTCGCGACCTGGTGCGAATGAAGCTCCCGATTTCGTCAACAAATGGGTCAACTGGGGTGCAGGTCCACGTGGCGTGCTAACGCTTGTCACTTGCGCCAAAGCCCGGGCGATCCTATACGGCCGCTATCACGCCACCGTTGGCGATGTTCAGGCCGTTGCCAAGGGCGCACTGCGACATCGCATTGCTCCGAACTACGCCGCGCAAGCCGCCGACGTGAACAGTGAAAAGCTGATCGGCATGCTGATGGATAAGCTTCCCGCTGACAAGAAGTATGTTCAGCCAGCCTAGCGAATCCGGTAATTAAGCCACTGTTTCTGAGTCGACCAGCACCATGACCACATCCGTTCTTTCTCGGTATCTCAATCCTGAAGTCCTCAGCCGGGTGGCTGATCGGCCTGTGGAGCCGCGCGGATTGGTTGTGGGCAATTTGGCGGGGGCTCACAAGTCGCCCTTGTCCGGCTTCGCCGTCGAATTCGCTGGCCATCGCGATTACATCGTCGGCGATGACCCACGGCACATCGACTGGCGGCTGTATTACAAACGCGATCGCCTGTCGATCAAACAGTACGAGATGGAGACGAATTTCGTTTGTCATCTGCTGCTGGATGTCAGTGCGTCCATGCGGTATGGCGATGATCTGCAGCAGAAGATGCTCTACGCAGCTCAAGCCGCCACCACACTCGGTTATTCCATTATCCGTCAGAACGACAAAGTGTCGCTCTCGACCTTCGACGATCGAGTGCGCGGTTACGTACCGCCCGGGAATTCGCTCGCTCAGATCCACCGGATGACTCATCATCTGGACGAGATCAAGCCGGTCGAAAAAACCCAGATGGCGGATTGCCTGACAGAACTGACTGGCCGGATGGGTCGCCGAGAGATTGTCATGATCTTCAGCGACTTCTTCACGGATCTGGAAGCGTTGGAAGCTGCGCTCCAGCGAATGAAATACAACCGCCATGAAGTGGTGCTATTCCATGTGCTGCACCATCACGAGCGGACATTCCAGTTCGAGGGAATGGTCAAGTTCCTGGGGTTGGAAGAAGTCAGCGAGTATCTGACTCAAACCGAAGATATTCGGCAGGGCTATCTCCAAGCGATGCGACGTTACGAAGCGGCGCTCGACGATCTCTGTCGCCGCAATGCCATCGAGCGAGTGATCATCGATACCAGCCATAACCTCGGCGACGATCTGGTGGACTATCTCAATCAGCGGACTCGCGTACGAGTGCGATAGCCGCCTTCACGATTCTAAAGCGGCAGCACCTGGCCCACTCATTTCGATTTTTCCGATTTGCCTGCTCAACGCCATCCCATCGCGAGACAGTAGAACATTGCCACCCCGCCTGCGTCCTTGATGAACTTCGGTAAGCGATCGATGCATCGATACTCTGCACAACCTACTCACGGTCCGATCAAGCGGCCAAAGATCGACAACATAAGGCCGAAAACACTGAAAATGGCTATTGCACTGCCTGCCATCGCACGAATAGTCGCATCACCCCCAGAGCTTTTGGCCACGATTCCAATTACCGCACCCGCTGCGGAAGCCATACAGATGATCCACACTGGAATAGCCATCACGGTGGCAGCGCAGAACAGAAACAGATTGAGGCTGCCCATCGCAATGACGAGTCCGATTTTCCGGTGGCCGTACGTCGCCAAGTCGATACTCCTCATTTGAAAGATGGTCCAATCGGGCATGTGCCCCCGCCAGGCACTGCCATCCAGATGCCAATGATCGTTGCTGCCGTGCGACAAGCGGCTGTGTCGCATCCAAAGATCAGGCAGTAGTATGCCTTGATGCTGAGCATCTGGTCGCAGTACGTAAGTTTACCGGGATAGATTGAATCCAGTGTCCCCACGCACTCATCGTGCCATAGGCAAGCAGTGTCGAGACAATCTAATGGAGTCTTTCCATCCCATTCTTGTCCGCTTCGAGGTCCACAAAAATGACCGTAGCCGGGAGTGGCATATAGCCCGTAAGGGTCGACGAAATTGACAGGGTTGTTCACGACGTATGCATATAGGTTCTGCTTTTCGCCGACATCGATCTCTTCGATTGAGGGAGCATTACTTCGCGTCGCCTGTTGAAAAGGAAACTCGGATGCGACAGCACGAGACTGGCGTCGGTCATTTTTGATTTGCATCATTTCTGTGATCGCACCGTGCGAATACTCGAGTATGCCATTTTCACTTTGTCCCAAGGGATCGCGTTGCAGAAATGTTCCGGTGGTCGACGAGTACATTGTCAGATCTCCTGAGATTGTATTGGTCGCGATTGATTCGGAGGCGTGAGTAACCGTCGGCGGGGTTGCCTGATAGCTACGTCCTTTGGTAAGGACTTGGCGATCGCAACCGCTTCTTGTCTGCGCATCGCAAAGCATTGCGGGTCAATTGTTCGTAGCACTTTGGCAGGCAATGAATCATTGCCAGGGCCATTTGCCGTTGGAAATACGGAATTGATACCCATAAGATCGGGACTGTAAGACGACAGTCCGGCAATTCCGGGCGGAATCGGTAAGCCTGTTGCATCGAATCCCGCGTGCAACTGCGAATGGGGAAGCGAAGACGGCAGATACGGACTTTCTGATGACTTTCCGGCGTTTTGTTGAGAAACAAGCCGTCGATTTGATATCCCCCCATGCACTTGTGTTCGGAATCGTGCCTCAAATTGCTCTCGCTCTAACCGCTGCGTCAGGTTGAAATATTCGCATTCCGCAAACGCCATATCGGCAGCCATCTGACGCAACACGTGCCGCGGAAAGTATCCAAATGGCAATGGTACATCCGGGCCGAAGTAGTCCAACAATGTTTGCCGTTCGATAAGCCGTTCGCGGAGTAGATCAGCACACTCCCAAAAAGTCTTATAGATCCGATCAGTAGGTGCTAGACGCGATGACGCAAAGTAGGCATCACATGCCTTTGCAATTCTCCCATTGTCTTCGAGACAATGTCCTCGCAATGCGAGAAACGCCGCAGTTTCTTCTGCAGGAGTCAGCGATTTTAAATAGCCCAAGCCCTCAATCAGTTCGTCCGAGATCGGTCGCGGCCATGTTCGATAGTAGTCATCAGAGACCAAATGCGCGCCTTGTCCGCTTCCTTCCAGATTGAAGCGTTCTTTCCCGAACAGATGTCTCCCGTTTGGATCGTCCCAACGGCAGAAGAAATGGCTGAGCGTGCTGGACAGCTTCATCGGCCAGCCGAGTCGTCTTCCGACGGCCGTATATAACACCGGCATCGACGCGCAGGTTCCTCCGTTGCCGCTAAGCATGCCGTGGATAAAGAGGTCGCCTGCGTCTCGGAAATCGGGTGTCCGGATACGATCTGGGTTATACTGGACTCCAAAATCTTGTTGGAGAACCGTCACCATCATCAAGACGCAGTATTTCGCCTGGGAGTTGTCACCTTCGGCTGGATTAGCCACAAAACGGTGATAATTCCGGCGGATTTCCGCATTGACCCGATAGGCCATTTCATCGATTCGTGCCAGTGCCGCATCTATATCAAGCGATTGACTGCCGGGTAACCCCGTAGCACAAAGCAAGTTTCGTTCGGCAATGTCGTCCGTCACGGCTGGCAATTCCCCAAGCGTAATGGATTCCAGCAATTCTTCCAGCGTCTTTCGCTGGCATTGGATCGTGGTCATCACACTCTCCAAATATACAACAGTTTTGCTCCTGTTTACTGCGCCTGCATGAAATGTCAACTACTAAAAGATGTGTTGAATCTCGCATATATCAGCAAACTTGCCGAGATTGCGGATACCCACTGATCGGTGATGGCGACCAGCTACACGATGCGATTCGTTAGATGATTTCGCGGATCGGTGCCACGTGCTCGACTCCCACCAACTTCTGATCCAACCCGCCGTGGAAGTAGGAAAGCTTGTTCGGATCCAAGCCCATCTGATGCAGCACGGTGGCGTGCAGATACTTCACGTGGAACGGTGAATCGACCGCGACCGAACCAAGTTCGTCGGTCGTTCCGACGCTGGTCCCCCCCTTCACACCGCCGCCCGCCATCCACATCGTGAACCCGTACGCATTGTGGTCGCGACCGGTTCCAGCCGCGTATTCGGCGGTGGGTTGTCGACCGAATTCACCACCCCACACGACCAACGTATCTTTCAACATGTCGCGTTGCTTCAGGTCTTTGAGCAGAGCCGCAATCGGTTGGTCTGTATTGCCCGCGTGGAAATTGTGGTTCTTCTCCAAGTCACCATGCGCATCCCAATTTGCGTCATTGTGGTTGCCGCCCGAGTAGAGTTGAACGAAACGGACGCCTCGTTCAACCAATCGTCGTGCGAGCAGACACCGCTTGCCAAAGTCGAGCGTGCGTGGGTTGTCCAATCCGTACATCTTCTGAGTCGCTTCGGTTTCGGTCGACAGGTCCACCGCTTCAGGGGCGTGTTGCTGCATCTTGAACGCGAGCTCATAGCTGTTGATACGGGCCGCCAGATCCGTGTTGTCCGCTCGACTCGCCAGGTGATCGGCGTTGGTGTCTCGCAAGGTGTCGAGCAGTTCGCGCTGCATCGCACGGCTGGTTCCTTCCGGGGTGCTGAGATCAATGATCGGTGCCCCTTTGGAACGCAGGATCGTTCCCTGGTAGGTGGCGGGCATATAGCCGCTCGACCAGTTCTTTGCCCCGCTGATGGGACCACCGGTCGGATCCAGCATCACCACGAAGCCGGGCAGGTTTTCGTTGACGCTGCCCAGTCCATAGTTGACCCACGAACCCAGGCACGGACTGCCCGACAGGATCTTGCCCGAGTTCATCATCAACATCGCGGAACCGTGAATCGGCGAATCCGCAGTCATCGAGTGCAGGAACGCGATGTCATCGACGCACGTGGCGACATGAGGGAACAAATCGCTGACCCAGTGTCCGCATTCGCCGTACTGCTTGAAGTTCCAACGTGGTTCGACAATTCGTCCCTGATTCTTATGGCCACCGCGACCAAAGGTCTTCACGTCGACTGACTGGTTATCTCGCCCTTTCATGGCGGGCTTGTAGTCGAACGTATCGATATGACTTGGTCCGCCATACATGAACAGAAAAATGACGCGTTTCGCTTTGGGGATGAAGTGCGGTTCCTTCGCAGCCAGCGGATTCTGGTGGGCAGGCCCTTCGGCACCGCGCGCTGCGGAATTGAAAAAGCCGTCCTGCTGCAGCATTCCGGCGAGGGCGGTTCCGGCAAAACCGCCGCCCGCCTGCCACAAAAACTCACGTCGAGTGCGACCACAGAAATTGGATGGTGTCATTATCTGTATCTCCAGAGCTTACTCTATCGCTTTGATTCGAATGGACGAACCGGCCGATCGGGAATCAGTCCAGGTACATAAACTCATTCAGATTCAGGACCATCAGGCAGAACTGGTCCAAGGCCTGATCTGCCGATTTGCCATGCTTCTTCTGCAGCGTATCGATCAGCGTCAGACCACGATCCACCAGTTTCGCATCGGGCTCATGGCAGAGAGCCAATCGGTATCCCAAGCTGACTTGGCGACGCAAGTCGTCGCCCGCTTCCTTCCGAAGTCGCTTGGCAAATTCGGACGCTTGATCATTCAGGAACTTGCCGTTGAGCATCGCCAGGGCCTGCGTCGGCTGCGTCGTCACGAAGCGTGCGGCACAACTGCTATCGGTATCGGCGAAGTCGAAATCCGACAGGATCGGCAATACCATCGATCGTTTCACATGAACATAAACGCTGCGACGCGCCTGCTCTTCAGGCGTGGACTTGCCCCATCCGGAGCCCGGCACCGACTGTCCTGCCTTCACTTCGTCCGAGATATCAGGAAAGATCCCCGGGCCGTACATCGCGGGATTCAATCGCCCATCGACCGCTAGAACAGAATCACGAACCTCTTCAGCGCTCAGTCGGCGCATATCGTATCGCCAGAACAAATTGTTCAGCGGATCCTTAGTGTGAGCAGTCGCATTGGCCTGCGACGACATGCGGTATGTGTTCGACATCAGAATCAGCTTGTGCAGTGGCTTCATTTGCCAGCCCCCCTGGGCGAAGGCATTCGCCAGCCAGTCGAGCAGTTCGGGGTGAGTTGGATTGTCGCCCAGCAGGCCAAAGTTATTCGGCGACCGCACGATCCCTCGTCCAAAGTGATGCTGCCAGATGCGGTTGGCCATCACTCGTGATGTGAGTCGGTTTTCCGGAGACACAATCCAGTTCGCCAGGGCCAGTCTTCGCCCCGAGCTATTGGGTCCGACAGACGGAATCGTCGCCTTGCCGCCACCGAGAGGCGAGAGGTAGGTCGGAACGATCTTATCCCCTTGCGCCTGCGGATTCCCTCGCTTCAGGATGAACGTATCGGCGGGAGTCGGTCCTGTTTCCGTCACGCACAAGGCATAGCTGGCTGCCGGCTTGACCTTCTTCAGTTCTTCCAATTCGCTGGTGAGAGCCGTGTATTCCTTGTGGCGATCAGCCCCCAGAATTGTTGGCCCCTGGCTTTTCATCAGAGCCACGAAGTCTCGGCGTTTGCCGCGTCGATCAGCCAGCTTCACACCCTCTTCCGTCATGGCCGACAAATAGCGTTGTTCGAAACCGGGCCCCGACCATTTGATGATCAGTTCTTTCGCCCCGCCTGGCCCTTGGAAGTAGTCGACGCGAATCGGCAGCCGCCCTTGTTTCAGGTTGACCTTCGCCAACTGCGGCGTACCAGTTCCGTGAATCCCATCGTGCAGGATGATCTCTTTGCCATCGACGCTCAGCCGCGATCCATCATCCGAATCGACGAAGAACGTATACTCGCCGTCTGCAGGGACCTTCAGCGTTCCAACGAACACAAACCCGAACGAGAACTCACGTGTGGCCAGCGAGATGTCAAAAAAAGGCCGCTCCATTTTGGCGGTAGTTTCTGCTTTCAGCGCATCGAAATTGGGGAGCTTTTCCCATGTGTCGCGGTAGAAGCGATACTCCAGATCGTCCATATCTGGCTGATCGAGGTTTTGATCTTGGTTCGACAGCTTGTCTCGGAAAGTCTTTTCAATCGCCGAAATGCGAGCCTGCGTCTGATCGAGTTTTTCACGGTGTTGCTTCAGCGAGACGTCATAAGCGGCCTTCGCTTCTTCGCTTTCGAAGATTGCCCGTTCGACTTGCGGATTGGGATTTCCGTTGGGAGTGATCCCCTGGAAGAATGACAGCATGCTGTAGTAATCAGCCTGCGTGATGGGATCGATTTTATGGTCGTGGCAGCGAGCACAGTTCACCGTCAGGGCGAGGAATCCCTGGCTGGTGGTCGTGATAATGTCGTCGAATCCGTCGTAAAGCGCGAGCAGTCGATCGGCCGGCTCATCATCCCATTGACCGAGTCGATAGAAGCCGGTGGCGATGATTCCGTCAGATCCGGTCTCGGGAAGTTCATCGCCAGCCAGTTGCTCGCGAACAAACTGGTCATAGGGTTTGTCGGCATTGAATGAGCGGATCACGTAGTCGCGATACCGCCACGCATTCGGCTTGGGGCCGTCACGTTCGAAACTATTCGTGTCGGCGTAACGAACAACGTCGAGCCAATGTCGCGCCCACTGCTCGCCATACCGATCACTCTTCAGCAGACGATCGACCACTTTTTCATACGCATCAGGTGACTTGTCCGCCAGAAACTCTTCAACCTCGGCAGGGGTCGGTGGCAATCCGATCAAGTCATAGGTGACTCGACGCAAGAGCGCAGTCTTGTCGGCAGGGGCCGCGGGTGACAATCCGTTCTTCTCGAGCTTGGCGAGAATGAACGCATCGATGGGGTTCGCGACCCATTTGGTGTCTTTAACTGCCGGAGGCTGATGAACCACGGGCGGGATGAATGCCCAATGCTCTTTCCATTCCGCTCCCTCTCTGATCCAGCGCGACAGCAGGTCGATCTGTGTCTGAGCCAGACGGGGCCCTTCGGGGGGCATCTGGTCAGATTCATCCTTTGAGAGAATGCGACGCAGCAGTTCGCTATGCTCGATGTCCTTGGCAATGACCGCTTGCTTGCCGGATTCCAGTTTTTCGAAGGCCAGCTCGCGCTGATTCAGTCGCAGTCCACCCTCGGCTTTATCGGGGCCGTGGCAGGCGTAGCAGCGTTTGGCCAGGATCGGCTGGATCTGTCTGCCGAAATCGATCGGTTCAGGTGACTGAGCCATCGAACAGTGCGGTAGCATGATCAAAGCAGCGATCAGGCAACTGGCAACTCGGGTCATCAGTGTCGTTCTCTGGTGGGGACGAGCTGGATTGGTCAAAATCAAACGGAAAGCGGTTGGCGATCTGGCTCTCGACAGCAGACTATTCTACGCAATTTGTGAATCATCGCCATGAGTCGATCCGACCATAACCTATCTGAAACCGACATTCGGCCAGCGAATGCTGATGTGACGATGATACGGGCGGATGCCGACGATTCGCGAGCGTGGCTGGCAAAAGCGCCTGTTTGCCCCAACTTGATGCATCATCAAATCCGACATCTGGCCGTCGCGAAGATGCCTTCGCCGTTCGAAATTGTCCGAACGAAACTCGGTGGCAGCTACTTCTTGGCCTGTTTTGGCGGCGAAGGGCGAGTCCTGGTCGACGGCCGCTGGGCACGCTGTCGCCCCGGTCACGCGGTCCTCCTACCCCCCGGAACGCTGCAAGCCTTTCAAGCGACGCCGGATCGACATTGGGATTTCTGCTGGGTGCGCTACCAGGAGCGAGCAGGCCAAAAACCGCTCGCCACAGCACGGACCCCGATTGTCGCTCGCTACGACGCCGAGCCACTGCGGCTGTCGATCCTGGGCCTGTATCACGAATGCAGCACCAGCAACGTTGCCGGTGCAATCAATCGCTGGGTCGACTTAATTCACCACTACGTGCTGCGCTTTGCAGAGCCGGCGAGTCATGATCCGCGGTTGTGGCAACTCTGGGAAAAGGTCTCGGCCGCGCCAGGTTCGCCCTGGACAATCACGGGCATGGCAAAGATGGTGCACCTCAGCGAAAAGCACCTGCAGCGACTCTGCCAGCGCGAACTGGGACGCAGCCCTCGCCAGCAACTGATCTGGCTGCGAATGCGACGTGCCGCCGAGTTGCTAATTCAAGGCAACGCGAAAATTGAAGTCATCGCCAATCAGGTCGGCTATCAAAACGCCTTCGTATTTTCGACGACGTTCAAACGAGTGATGGGCTGGTCGCCGTCTGAATACCCGGGGCGAGGACCTTAGGTCGGATGACTCACGGGGAGTGGCTGGGGTCGACCTACGGGAGCCCCCAGAGAATGTGGAGTGCGAGCGATCTCTTCAGTCAGTCTGCGGAAATTCTACTGACCAAGGTTCAACAGCTCATGCCGGAAAAGCTGTGCATGCAGACGTTGATCGAACAATTGGACCTCGCTGCAATTTCTGGGGGCTCCCGTTGGTCCACCCCAGCCACCCGCCGCCAGCAATGAAGGCTGGATTGCCCAGCGAGGTCTGGACACTGGAAAAGCTGCGGACTGTGGCGGCGACGTGAGATTGCCATCGAAACCGAACGGCCACGGCGATAAGCTGGGTTTGTTTCGTTTCACTTTGGTAGCGGAGCCGCCAAATCATGCCCCAGAAGCTTCGATTGTTCATACCGTGGATCGGCTGCAGCGTCGGATTCTTCGCCATCACTTTGGTCGGGGAAGCTCGAAGAGCAGAGGCTCTTCCACGGTATCTCAAGGTATGGAAGAACATGTATTCCAACGAGGAAGGCAATGGCGCATGCTACATCTGTCATACTGGAGAAAAGAAATCGACTTTCAATGACTACGGTATGCTCGTGAAAGAGGCTCTTGGCGCAAAGAATGTCATGGATGAGGACGCTATTCGAACGGCATTGAAAAAAGCTGAAAAAGTGCCCCGTAAGGGTCCGTGAACACTCCGAGTCGTGCCAGCGAGACAGAAGCTGGCACGCCCAAAATGGCGTATGGATTCGAGTCCCATCACGACGGGGTGGTCGGGGTCGACCAACGGGAGCCCTCAGAGCAGTGTAGTCCGCGGAAATTGAGTCAATAGGCAACGGAGCGAGATAGTTCCTCAAGCCCAGTTGTCCGAGCTCACGCCCGAAAAGGTTGATCGAACAATCGGACTCGCTGCAATTTCTGGGCGCTCCCGTTTGTCGCCCCCAGCCACCCGCCCGCCAACAGTGTCAGGTCTTGCCAATTGGGAATGACGAGGGCCTCTCCTGCAAATATGGCCGCGAACAGCGCCGGGATTCGCGTGGATGCCTCAGCCACCCCGCCGGCGATGCCATTCTTCACATCGTACTCTTCCAAGCAACAAGATCTTCTTTCGTTATTTTAGGCTCCACAACAATAAGCTGGCCTTTATCATTGTCTGTGGCAGAACCCCCAAGATATGTCTTTCCGGTTGAACCAAGCAAACTTCTCCTCAAAACTGTCTCCACGATGCGATCCTTCGGGCTATTCGCTCGTCCCGTCGCGGATATAAAAGTCGCGCGTATTTGCTCAAGTTCTTCTGGTGGCTCAGGTGAATCTTCCGCGCCATCGTACGAAGCAGTAGAGTTGTAATAGGTGTGATGCGCCCTCGCGACAAAATCTGGGCCAACTTCAATCGGCACCTCGACTTTGACAATATGATTTATCGCAGGGCGCTCTTTCACCCAACGCTGTGCTGCAGTCACCAATTCAACATAGGCCTCGATAAGACTAGCGGGCAGAACACCGTCAAAGTGTCGCGCCATAATTCGCGGTGAACCTTGGGCGCACGGCACAAAGTACAAGGTCCCGAGTGAGCTATCAAGAAACTTCTTTAGGCCGAGCTGCTCCTTCAATTCGTCAAACGTTCGCATTCATTTGTGCCTTATTGAATGTCCTTAATGAGTAGCTTCTTCTTGGCCAGCGACCAATATGCATTCGCTGAATTCCTGCGACGGAGTGGCTGGCAAGTCAGTCGACGATAGTCTCACGTAGCCGGTTCGCTGCGACCTCGGGCAGGACTTCATTCAGGTAGCAACCGCTGCCCCATTCAAAACCTGCCAGGCGCGTTAGTCGAGGAAGAATCTCGAAGTGCCAGCGATAGTGAGGCAGGCGGGGTTGATGGAATGGAGCCGAATGCAGCACATAGTTGAATGCAGGATCGTCCAACGCGATGTCTAACTTCCGCAGCACCGTCTTCAGGACGCCGCCTAACTCTTCCAGGTCCGAACTGCCGATTCGCTCGTAGTGACTTCCGGGTTCGCGAGGAACAATCCACATCTCGTAGGCAACTCGACTCGCATACGGGCATATGACTAGAAATCGGGGTGTTTCCAGAACAACTCGCGATCGCGAATGTAGTTCGGCTTCAAGAATCGCTTCAAAGATATCTCGACCGTGTTGTTCAAAGTATTCCTGGCAACCCGCTAGTTCTTCGGCAACAGTGAAGGGAACGAACGGGGTTCCGATCAGTTGCGAGTGAGCGTGGTGAACGGATGCCCCTGCCAGAGTTCCCTGGTTCTTGAAGATCATCGCATAGGCCAACCGATGATCTGTTCCCAGTTCGATCAGTCGATCGCGATACGCGGTCAGCACGTCGGTCACCTGCTGTGGACTCAAACGTGACAGATTCGGCTCGGTCTGCGGACATTCAATGATGACTTCATGAGCACCAAAGCCACAGGTACCTTCGTAGAGGCCTTCGTGTCGCCGCTCGAACTCGCCGATTCGCTGGACGGCAGGGTATTTGTTGGGAACGACGCGAACTCGCCAGCCGGGTTTGTTTGGCTCGGAGTCGGCTCTGCGAATGGATAGCAGCTCGGGAGCAGTCTCGCTTTCGTTCCCTTCGGCAAACGGATCGAACTCGATATTGGGTTGCCGTTGTCGCTCCGCGATCTGAATCGGACGCTCGGCGCGCTCAGGGGCCATCATGACCCAGCGATTGACGATCGGATCTTTTCGAAGCTCGGACACGGAACAAACTCAAAGCGGTACCAAAGAACCAAAAAAGGAGATCTGCACAGCAGCAGAACGCCAGTTATTTTTCGTCACCGGCGCATTCCGATTCCAAACGCCGACGAGCAATCGCTCGTTCATAGATGCGGACGTATTCGCCGGCACTCCGCGTCCAGGACCAGTCTTGCTGCATTCCCTGTCGCTGGATCTTCCGCCAGGCCGATTTGTCATGGAACAGCGATCGGGCGCGGCAGATGTTCCAGAAGAGGGCGTCACTGCGGAAGTCGTTGAAGCTGAATCCATTCGCAGTGCCATTGGCGCGGTTGGCATCGGAAGCATCGATCACCGAATCGGCCAGTCCGCCGACCGCTCGCACGATCGGAACCGTGCCGTAGATCAGGCTGTACATCTGGTTCAGCCCGCACGGCTCAAATTCGCTAGGCATCAGGAAGACATCGCAACCCGCTTCGATTTGATGCGACAGCTCTTCACTGTACCCGATCGTCGTCGAGACTTTATCGGGATGATCGGCCGCCAGTTGCGACATCAGCGCTTCATACTGCGGATCGCCGGTTCCCAGGAATACCAGTTGAACGTCGAGATCCATCAGCACATCGGCGCATTGCCCAATGAGCGAGAACCCCTTCTGTCCCGTCATCCGCGACACGCCGCCGAAGAGTGGAACATCGGCGCGGACTGGCAGGCCCAATCGCTTTTGTAGAGCAGCCTTGCAAGCGGTTTTCCCGGCTTCAACCGTGTCTGCTGTGTACGTTTGAACGAGATAAGGGTCGGTCGCAGGATTCCAAATCTCAGTGTCGACTCCGTTCAGGATGCCGACGATGTCAGATCGACGTGAGAACAATGAGCCATGCAAGCCATAACTGAATTCCGGTGTCTGAATTTCGCGAGCGTACGTCGGACTGACCGTGGTGATCATGTCCGCAAAGGTGATCCCGGTCTTGAGGAGATTCAAATGACCGAAGAACTCCATTTGTTGCCAGTTAAAATACTTCCAGTCGAGCCGCGTCAGATTCATGTCCCAGTGCCAGAAGCGACCCTGGAAGGCCATATTGTGAATCGTGAAGACAGACGCTTGTTGTTCGTACCCAGCGATGTGACGCATCTCGATCGACACGAGAGCCGGGATCAACCCCGTCTGCCAATCATTGGCATGAATGATGTCGGGAGCCAGGTGCAGTCGCTCAATCGTCTCGATCACCGATCGGCTGAAGAAGACGAAGCGTTCACAATTGTCTCTGTAGTCCTGATCGTTCTCAACATAAATTCCCGGTCGGTCGAAGTAACCGGGTTGGTCGATCAGATAGACTGTGACTTTGGTGCCAGGCAAGTGCGACTTGAGCACTCGCGCTTCGACGATTTTCTGGCCAACGGGAACTCGCAATGAGACTCCGATATCCTCGATATCGGGCAAGTCCGTGTGCTTGGCATGCACTTGTGGATAGTGCGGAACGATAATCGCGACATCATGTCCCACCTGCGACAGTGCCTTTGGGAGCGCTGATGCGACGTCGGCCAGCCCGCCGGTTTTCGAGAAGGGAACCGCTTCGGAACTGGCGACCACAATCCGCATTTTCGCTGCTGCCTCTCGTGTTTTGGCGGGAACCTGAATGAATTGCTTCGGAGTAACATTCACGATTCATCGCTGAAATCGCTGTCGAGTTGGCGGATTCCACCAGAAACGGACCCCAAATCAATCAATATCGCAGACTTTACCGGTCATGCGAATTTTATGCTCCTCCGAAGGGGGCAATTGGATATCGGCGGCGATGAGATCACCGCTGCAGGGACCTCGGATACTTGCGAAGGTGATAGCCGAACGGTGGCTTGTTTGTGTCATCGGACAGGATTTCGAAGGGGCGCGGCATTCGATATCCTATTGGGATGAATGAAAATGCCGTCGCCGAGCAAGATCAGTCGCCGCCGATGCAATCTGCCTCACCGCTCCCATTTAGCGTCGGGCAGTACTTGCGACAGTTTGCCGTGCGCGTCGTGGTCTATCTGGGAATGTATTTCCTGATCGCATTCGCGACCATCGGCCCCTTCTTTTGGCACTGGTTCGCAGCGTCTCATGTCGGTGGGCCGCGGTGGATTGCGAAATTTTACGCGCCCCTGTTGTGGCTTTGTGACCATATCGACTGGCTGAGTTGGTTGGTCAACACGTACGTTGACTGGTGGATTCGATAGTCACCGAGCACCGTTCGGTCATTCTTAACGAACAGCTTCTATTCAGCCCTGGCTCCTCGTCCAGGCAAAGTCAGATTGATGAACAACGAAATCGCGTCCGAGCATGCCACGGCCTTTGAAGACGCAAACGATGAATGTCGTATCTTGTGCGATTTGCGTCGCACGCCGCAGATCTTAGATTTGATCTCGGAATGGAACGGTTCTGAACTAGGTTTGCAATCGAAGCTGCGCCGCCAGTTTGAAGATGACCTTGTCCGCGCCGCGTTGACATTGCATGAATTGCGGCGAAAAGCGGTCGCCAAGTTTTCACGGGCGTCATCACTCTGGTGTGATCGGCGGGGATTGGAGCAAGCGACCGCGGAACTTGTCGCACTTCATAAATCGAAGCGATTCGAGGGGCCCGTCTGGGATCTTTGCAGCGGAATTGGCAGCGATGCGATTGCCATGGCCGCGCGGTGCCGGGTGACCGCCCTCGATCTCAACCCCGCCGCCTGCCTGCGGACGCAATGGAATGCTGAAGTCTACGGTGTTTCCAATCAACTCCAAGCCGTCTGTCGCGACGTGTTACAGCTTGAAGAGTTGGGCGGACTGGTCCACGTCGATCCCGATCGTCGAGCGGGTTCAGAGGGAAAGGCGTCGCGGATCGAAGATTACGTCCCGGGCCTGCCGGACCTCCTCAGCATCATGCAGCGATGTCGAGGGGGCGCGATCAAAGTGGGTCCAGCCTGCAATTTTGGAGGGAAGTTTCCCAATACCGAAATTGAACTCATCAGCTTGTTCGGCGAATGCAAAGAGGCCACCGTCTGGTTCGGTGAACTTGCTCATTCACAACCATTTCGCGCGACAGTGCTGCCGTCCGGCGAGACGATTGCCGGGCATCCCCTGGACGCAGTCGCCCCGGTGACTCCACTCGGCCGATATGTCTATGACCCTGATCCGGCAGTGGTTCGCGCGGGATTGCTCGACGTTGTCGCGCAGAAGCTTGAATTGACACGCATCGACGAAGCCGAGGAATATCTGACTTCAGACTCGCTCGTCGACAGTGCGTTCGCGCAAGCGTTCGAGGTTCTGGCCGAATTGCCGCATAACGAGAATGAGTTGCGCAGCTGGTTGCGAAAGTCGGACTTCGGGCAAGTCGAGATCAAGTGCCGTCATATCCCGGTTCAGGCCGAGACGCTACGTCGACGTCTACCATTGCCTGGCAAGCAACCAGGTGTGGTGATTATCGCGAAGATCGCTGGCAAGTCTCGCACGATCTGCGCCCGACGTTGCGTCAAAGTCTGAAGCGGCAACCTTAATCCGAAACGATTTCACCGACCCTATTCGCGCTGCAATTGCTGCAGAGCCGTAGCATATCGAGCGACATCCTGCTGCGAGATGCGATACACATAGATCGAATAGCCGATCGTTGTCACGGGCTCAAAGAATCGGAAGTACCCGAATTGTTCGAGATCCACATTTTGTCGTTTGCCGTCATCCCCTCGTATTGCATGCGGACGCCCTTGGACGAAATTCGCACTAATTGCATACCAGCCCGCTTGCGGAAATCGCGATGGCGGAACGTGTGACTTGATTCCGATCGAATCGGAACTAACTGTCCCAAAGTAAGCCAGGCCGACATCATCGACATGCTGTTGGTCAAGATACGTTTTCAAGGCATACAGGTCTTGTCCCCAGTCGAGATTCGAATCAACCAGATGCCATCGTCCATTCAATGGACCACCGGCGATGACGTTGAAATAGGCCAGGTGATGGGGGTGAAACCTCAGCGAGAGCGGTGCCGCAATCAGCATCGCCCAGACCAAACGCTTCGTCCACACCGAACGGAGGGAGACGCCTTCGAACCTTAACCAACGAGCGGACTGGCTCGCGAAGACGCAGAGCAACGGAATCGTGGGGAGCACATACCGAATACCAATCTGATTCGACGAACCGCTGGCTAGTATTGGCAGAATCGATGCGGCGATTAACAGAAAAACTCCATGCCGCCAATCCTGCGAATTCGGCCGTGGACGCGCGACGCTCATCAGTGACACAAGCACTAGGATTAGAGTGCTGATCGGCAGCTTGTAGGACAACGCCGCCGCGTAATAGCGGACAAAAGGACGATCACTCCATTCCCCATCCAGGTAGACCGGGTGGCGTCTTTCCAAGTCCTGCGACAAGCGATCGAGAGCCGCGACAAAGTCCGTAGGCAACAGAACCGGCAAGCTCGTCAAGCCATTGACCTGCTGAGCAGCCTGGAGTCGAGAACTCGCCAGTTTCAGACCGCCCAAAGGGGTGCCCGTTCCGCGAAACAGGTAGCAGGCATTAATCACGACGAGGGACACTGATATCGCGAGAACCCATTGGAGAAACGTCGTTCTGAAACGGCTGCTTGCCGCAAGATGTTCGGAGGCCGGGTTGACACCAATCGAATTTGCCACAGGAGAGATCGGACGCGTTCCCGTACCCCAACGCAAGACGAACCACAACACGACACTGAGCGGAACCAGAATCAATCCGGTCAACTTTGTCAGCGGAGTTAACCCCAGCAACACCCCGAACAGGATGGCCCGTCGCCATGTTGGCCGCTCTGCAAAGCGAGCGAGCGCGAGTAACGTCAGCGTCCAGAACGCGGCCAGGGCCAGGTCATGCGTCACAATCGCCGAATTCGCGAGTGCCGTGGGGCAGCAGGCCCACAACAACACGCTGATCAGCGCCGCTCGCTCGCCGTACCAGGATCGAGACCAGACGACGATGGCCAGGCCCGTCAATGTGGCCAGTGGCACGATCATCAATCTGCCCCAGAAGAACCAGCCGCGCGATTGGTCGCCATTGGCCTTCCAGAAAGCGTCCCCAATGTCACCGACATCCAGCCTGGAATCGATGTCACCCGGCTTGGCTCCCCCCAGAGCCAGTGGTATTGCTGCCCACAGTCGGACGGGTGGAGGGTTGATGACATCGTCGTCGAATCGGCCGGACTTCCACATGCGCAGACCAATCGGCAGATGCCAATATTCATCGTGGGTGGGAGTCCATTGACGAGCACAATCCACCGCCAGCACGGCCTGCAGGACTAAGCAGATGGCCACGAAAGGCCAGAACCATCGCCAGGAGACATCGGACGACGGCTTTGCCGGTCCGTCCGCGACTGGCAAACGGGGTGTCGGTGAAGATGTGGGGCCAGACGCTGGTTTCGGCATAAAGCCTTCAGGAAATTGGGGCGAGGTTTCAGCAGCTTGATCACGAATTCCCCAAGAATCAATGCAGGCTTCTATGTCGAGCAAACGTTTACTAAGATCTTGCCACGAGACGGCTCAACTCATATTCAATTTCAGACAGCACCTCAAGGAGTGAAACGATGCAGCGCCGGGAATGGTTGTATGTGGTGGGATGGCTCGTCCTGGTCGGATGCGGTTCGCGAGCCTCTCAGGTCAAAGGCGATCCCCCAGTCACGAAGGCCCCCGCAATCGCCGAAAATGAAGACGAGATCAAACTCGCCTCCAATGAAGAAGGTGGCGTGCCGGACAACTACCGCGTGAAGTTTACTACAACCGCTGGTGATTTTGTCGTCGAAGTTCATAAGGAATGGGCACCGATCGGAGCGGAACGGTTCCATGAACTGATCGAGGCCAAGTTCTATGAAGACTGCAGATTCTTTCGCGTGATTCAGAAGCCGGAGCCATTCATGGTCCAATTCGGGATCAGTGGAGATCCGAAGGTCATGGACAAATGGCGCGACGCGAAGATCAAAGACGATCCGGTCCGTCGATCCAACAAGAAGGGCTATATCACGTTTGCCACATCAGGACCGAATTCGCGAACCACTCAAGTCTTCGTCAACTACAAGGCGAACACGTTCCTGGACAATCAGGGTTTCGCCCCGTTCGGTGAAGTGGTCGAAGGAATGGATGTCGTCGAGAGCCTGTACAGCGGCTATGGCGGAGCCCCCAGCGATCAGCAGCCGCGAATTCAGAAGGAAGGCAACAAGTTCCTGGACGCCAGCTTTCCAAAGCTGGACGGAATCAAGAAAGCAGCATTCGTGAAGAAGTGAACAGGATTGCAACCTTCGGGCACGGACAAAACCGTGCTCGAAGCGACAATGCTCAGTATGACTCACGCGTTTGCAGGAAGACCGCTTTCTTCTCGCCAGGCAGCGTAAAATCAAACCCGCATCGTTGGAAGAATTCATCGGACGAAGTGATTGCCATCACTTCGAAGACGTGTTTCTGCCGGGCTAATTCGACACAGGCCTGAACGAGAGCCTTGCCGACGCCGCGTCCCTGAAACTCCGAAGAAACGGCTAGACTACGGAGTTCAGCCAGCTTGGTCGAATAGATCTCCAAAGCTGCAAAGCCGACGATACGACCGTCCACCTCGGCAAGAAAGCCATTCTCCGTCAGATCTTCCAGCTCATCGCGGGTTCGCGGCAGCAGGCGTCCTAACCTGACGAACGGTTCGATAAACGCATCCAGATGATTCACGTCGTCAATGGTCGCGTGACGCACGCTGAACGGGGATTGATTTTCGGTGGGCATTGGCGATCTCGGAGATTCCAAATCCAATGAGTTTGCGGCCTGATTGACGCGCTCCTCGCGAATCAGTGACCACTCATTGTGTGCCAATGACTGTTCGCACGGCGGCTGGCATCGTACAAATTGTCTCCCGCGAATCACAGCAGCACACCATTGGACTTTTTTGCGAATGACTTCTCTCAGTGAATCACTTTCTTCGACACTCCAAGATGGCTCGTTTTTGCGGCTGACGCTCAGCCAGCCGATGCAGCCGATGGCGGGGACAGCGCCCAAGGTCACCGTCCGTCCGGTCTCACTGCGAGACGAGACAAAATACCAGTGGATCGCACGGATCGGGTCGCAGGAGCACCACGAAAACTTGTCGGAAGAGGAACTGCAAAAGCGAGTCGAATCCGTATTTTGCATTTCTTTCGCCGATGCGCATCTCTTCACGAAAGTGGAAGATCTCGCCTTCAAACGGCATCGCAGTGGCCAGGTCCGATTCAAAAAATCAAAGCCGACGCTAAAACCTTCCGCAGATTTGAGCCACAACCGGGAGAAGCAATACCTGATCCCCGTGGGTGTTCCCTGCCCGTTTCTCGTTGAAATTGGCGTGATGCTGCCGAACGGACAGATCAAATCGGCCATGTATCATAAGTTTCGACAGATCAATCGGTATCTGGAGTTCGTCGAAGATCTGATGCCGAATCTTCCGTCCGAAGGGACGCTGCATGTCGTCGACTTCGGCTGTGGAAAGAGCTATCTGACGTTCGCCTTACATCATCTGCTGACACGAATCCACCGCCGCGACGTGAATATTGTCGGGCTGGATCTGAAGCAGGATGTGATCGCCGACTGCACCCGGATCGCCAAGATACTGGGGTGCGCCGGACTTCGATTCGAAGTCGGTCGGATCGAGTCATTCCAACCGGCCGAACACGTCCACTTGGCTGTTTCGTTGCATGCCTGCGATACCGCTACCGACGATGCCATTGCCGGCGCGATTCGTTGGCAATCCGATGCGATCCTCGCTGTTCCCTGCTGCCAACACGAACTGAACAACATTCTGGACAAAGCGGTCCTGCCGGGACTCACCGATTACGGTATCTTTCGCGAGCGATTCGCCGCCATGGCAACGGACGCCTTGCGCGGACGCTTGCTCGATGTCCACGGCTATCGCACGCAGATTCTGGAGTTCATCGAACTCGAGCACACGCCAAAGAACGTGCTGCTGCGAGCCGTTCGCAGTCCGGCCACTGTTGAGACACAATCAG
This sequence comes from Schlesneria sp., assembly GCA_028291515.1. GTDB lineage: Bacteria > Planctomycetota > Planctomycetia > Planctomycetales > Planctomycetaceae > Schlesneria. Next base: position 60,882 of record JAQGHU010000088.1, on the reverse strand, counting down.
CCGCTCAGCAGCGCTACGACAGTTTGAAGTCGGATCTTGCCATGACAACCTGGCATCTGGAACGCGCGCTGTCGAGATGACAGCGCGGTTTCGATTCCAGTTCCATTACTCAATTCGAGCTTTTCCTGCCGACTCGGCGGCAGGTGCCGGCAAGGTCGGAGCCAGCGTTGGCGATCCAGTTGGGTCCGAAATCGAATGAACTTCCGCTCCTTGAGGCAGACCTGGGTAGAGGTCTGTCTTAGGGCTCGGCATCCCTGAACCATATTCCTCAGGCTGCATTTCGAGGTATTCGGCTGGCCTGCCGTAGCTGCGTTCCCAGGCTCGCTTGAGAGCATCCTCTTTCGCGGCGGCGTCCCAGTCACCTTCGGCGACGTGAATTCCATCGACTTCCAGCAGCATCCCTCGACGCCAGTGGAATTCGGTGATCGCCTTGTTGTAATTGATCAAAGCGGTGAAGTAAGCGATTTCGGCAGCCGCATTCGCAGCTTGAGCACGCAGCACCAGGTCCAGGGTCACCCCTTGATTCTGTTCGTCGCGAGCCCCGACCTCGTAGAGAGCCATCGTCGCTTCCACGCGTTTGACGGCGGCAATCTTTCGGTCCAACTGAGTCTGGGCCACTCTGTACGCTGCATCGATTCGCTGAACCGCTTCAGCCAAATCGTGGTTGATATCCTGCTCCTGGGCCGCCAAGGCAGCACGAGCTTTCACGAGTTGAAGCTCGATGTTGTGCAACTGCATGCGAGCCGCACGCAAACCTAGTGGCATGGCGAACTGCAGACCGGTCGTCCACCCTGTCAGGTTCGTGTTCCCCATCGAGGTATACATGCTGTTATTCGGTGAATCCGTGTACGACAGCAGGTTAGATCCGAATCCGTTGACCTGGTAGGACGACACGAAATTCAACGTCGGATTCGCCACGTTCTGAGCGGCTCGATACTGCAGTTCCAAGCTCTTGATGTTCCACTTCTGGCGACGAAGTTCGGGCCGACGCGTTAGTGCATCAAGCACGCCAGATTCCCACTGCACGACGAATTCCGCTTCCATCGGATCGTCATGAGGACGAATGATTCTGCCGTCATTCACAGCCAGACCAAGCTGTTTGCGGAACTGATTTTCCGTGATAAAGATGTTCGAGAGAGTCTGTTCGACTCGCGACTGAGCGTCGAAGTAGTTCTCGCGAGCCTGTGCTTCATCGGCGGCACTCCCGCCGCGGGCTCCCGCATCCATCTTCGCCTTCACTTCAATCCACGACCGATGCACGCTCTCACGATTGGCCACTTCGGCATCGTACTGGCGATAGGCGAGATACAGTTCCCAATACAAATCCTCGACGTCCTTCACCATCTGAATGACAGCGAGTTCGAAGTCGGCAACGTCGATATCGCAGTTGATTCGGGCAATTGACACCCCTTGCGACACCCCGGTAATCGAACCCAGACCGGCACGTGGCGGACCGGCGATGCGGTTGTATTCGACCCCCGCACCAGCCCACAACGGCTGAGTGAACGCCGCTTGCAGCGTTCCCGTATAGCTGGAGGAAACTGGCACGAATGGTGAATTGGTGCTCAGGTAGTTCCAGTTGTGATTAACCGAGAAACTTCCCCCGGTCGCCAGTGATTTCGACAAGCCGGAACTGAACGACCCTGTGTCGCTGTTGTTCTGGAACGTGCCGAAGCTGTTCTGAATCGTGGCGTTATTGCCCCACTGCGTGGATGCCGTCAACTGCGCGTCGAAGTCGGCCAGGGCCGCTTCCACACCACGGTTACCGAACAGGAATCCGGTTTCGCCAATCGCCGGATCGTAGACCGACGGCGACACCGCGGGATTCGCCAGCAACTGCGGACCATTCGTCCGCGAACGAATCATCTTGTTGTTGGTGACGGCGGTCTGAACCGCCTGCATCAACGTCATTTCCCAGATTTCGTCGTCGGTCGGCTCTTTGATGGTTCGTGGATGTTGCGAGTAGGCCACTTCCTGCGGCGTCGTTTGATCGACGTTCGGATACTCGACCGCCAGCATCTTGTCGCGATAGTGCTGAAGCTCGGCGTTACCGAAATATGTGACCTGCGCGGAACGGCAACCGACGGTACCGATCAACAGCAGTGCATTGATCCAACGAATTGAACGTCTCCATCGCATGGACGGATCCCCCTCTGACAATTCGACTACACCCACCCCGATCGGGCGGATTCATGCCACCGATTCCGACTGTCTTGGCCCAGATGATTGCCACAATCCCTAAATCAGGCGCATTGCGTATCGTAGGTATCGTCAGCACTTCCGTTATTCTTTCATGGGATTGTTCTGAACCCTCCCCATTCACATTAATGGCTAAAGTGCGGACAGATCGGTGAATTCAATTGACCGTTTGGTAAAATCGTGAAAACATAATTCGCGTCGGTAGTTACAACCAAATACCACCCATTATGATCATGGTGGTTTCAGCGAACTTTGCTGAAGTGGGGACGCCAGTGAATGGAGAATTTCGTGATTGATCCGAACAATGAACTGCTGCAACCGCACGCATTCTGGATGCAAGCGGCCCTTGAACAGGCCAGAACGGCGTTCGACGAAGGCGAAGTCCCGATCGGAGCGGTGATTGTTCATAACGATCGAATAATCGCAGCGGCCGGAAATCAGCGTGAGCAATTGAAGGATCCCACAGCTCACGCGGAAATGATCGCCATCACTCAGGCTGCCGAGGCGTTGCAATCATGGCGGCTGCTTGACTGCACCCTTTATGTCACTTTGGAACCCTGCCCGATGTGCGCCGGTGCGATCGTTCAAGCTCGAATTCCCACCGTGATTTATGGCACCACGGACGAGAAGGCGGGCGCCTGTCACACGCTCTACCAAATTACCAGCGATCCTCGCCTGAACCACCGAGCGACCGTTGTCGGCGGCGTTTTGCGCGACGAATGCCGCGATCTGCTTCGCGAATTCTTCGCCATTCAACGTTCTTTGGGCAAGAAATAGGCTCAATGTTCGACGAACTTAAGAAGTAGTCCGCGCAAAATCTGCTGGCGACGGACCAGCAATCGGAATTTTTTGCCGGGCACTGAATCGAAGCCCGCTTGGGTGGCAGCTAGAAATACCGTTTCATTTCAATCATTTCATCAGCATTTCTTGTTCTGAAAACCAGATCATGACGTTAGAATTTCCAGACCGAACTGTGATTCCCTGCTTGGGATAAGGCGATGGAGACAGCCATGATGCCAGACGATCCCTCGACTGACGACAAACATTCGAACTGGGATGAACGACCAATCCTGTTGGAATTGGCTGTCGACGACGAAGGCACGCCTGCTGACGATTCGTCCTGGATGGGTATCTTCGCTGGCGTGGCGTTCAGCATCATTTTCCATGGGTGGTTGCTGTTCACACTCTCGGGTATTGCTTTCGAAGTGCGCGCACGTTCGGACAGTGAACCGATTGACACCGTCCTCACCGATCCGCCGCCAAACGATATTCCGCTAGAGGTCCCCGAGATTGCGAAGTACGAACTCGCCAATCCAGGTGATCGCGAAACGGAAGTTGGCAAAGCGATGAACGCCAAATCTGTGGGGTTGGAGTTTTCGAATAATCCCGCTCAAGAGTCGGCACCAGTCCACTCGGTGAATACGGAATTTGCCAATCAGAAGCAGTTGCCACATTACGACATTCCGCAAGGTCGCGAACTGAGTAAGACGGTGGTCGTCCCGGGCACGACGGGCGAAGGCCTCATTCAAATGGATTCGGCTCTCGACCGCGTCACCTGGGAAATCGCACGTAATCTGCAAGAGAAAAAAGTTCTGATCGTATGGTTGATCGACGCCTCTGGCAGCGTGGTTCCGCAACGTCAGGCACTGGTTAAGCGATTGCGTCGCATCTACGGCGAATTAGGAGCCCTTGAGAGTGCCGGCCAACTGCCGCGGCTTGAGCAGCCATTGCTCAGCGGTGTCGTCCTGTTTGGTGCGCAAACGACGTTCCTTACCAAAGAGCCAACCGACAAGATTGATGAGATCATCAATGGGATTCAGTCCGCCCCGACAGATCCCTCGGGCTTGGAGAATGTCTTTTCTGCCGTCGGCCAGGTCGTGGATCGTTGGCACAAGTATCGAACTGACAATGGCCGCCGAATCATGGTCATCGCCCTGACGGACGAAGCGGGCGATGATCACGGCCCGCCGCTAGAAATGGCGATCAGTAAGTGCCAGCACCACGGTGTCAAGGCTTATGTCATCGGCCCCGCCGCTCCGTTTGGTCGCCGCAAGGGATATATTCCATACGTTGCCAAAGAGAATGGCCGCACGTACCAGCTTCCTGTCGACTTGGGACCAGAATCCGTCGTCGTCGAAAATGTCGATCTCCCCTACTGGTACGAAGGGCCGCAACTCACTTATCTCTCTTCAGGATTTGGTCCCTACGCCCTGAACCGCCTGGTGAAAGAGACCGGCGGCGTCTACTTCATGACGAATATGACCACGAACTCAGAGCTCAGCACGATTGGCCAGTTCGATCCAATCATGATGAAAGCGTTCGAGCCCGACTATCGCTTTGGATCACCCGCCGAGTTTGCGCAGGATATGGCAAAACATCACCTGCGGGCCGCCGTTGTCGGTATGGCCGAGTATAGTCAGACCACCAATCTGCGCGGGCAAGGAACTCCACAACTCGAATTCCGCGTGCGGGCGAACAACTTCCGCCAGCAGTTTACCGAGGCACAGAAATCCGCGGCGATTAGCAGCCTGTCTGTCGACAACATCCTCGCCAGAATGCCGCCCAACACCGAAAAGTTGTACGCCGCAGAAACGTCGCCGCGCTGGCGTCTCGCGTTCAGCCTCGACTATGGCCGACTGCTCGCCCAGAAGGTGCGTGCCTTCGAATACAACTCCGCATTGGCACAACTCAAAGGAAGCTACACCGAGTCCGACATCAACAGCAAAGTCAACCACATCATCTTCCGCCCCGACAAAGAACTGAACTACGCGACCTCCATGCGGAAACAAGCCCGAATCGCCGAAGAACACCTTCTGCGGGTCATCAAAGACGCGCCCGGAACGCCGTGGGAAATGCTGGCCAAACGCGAATTGAAGGATGGATTCGGAATTCGCCTGGTAGAACGGTTCATTCCACCACCACCGCCAGCCCCCCCAGCAGTGGCCGCCGTAACCAAGCCCGGCCCAAAAATACGCGCAGAACCTCAGGCACCGACCAAGCCAAAGCCCCCGGCAGCAAAACCTGTCGAACCAGTCCTGCCGAAACTGTAATGGCGCTCGCCTCGCTGCCAACTGAGCCTGCCTGCTAAGCGGGCCATTTTCGCTCAACAAACCAAGCCTGCTGGCCCGCGCGGGTAGAAGCTCCGTTCGACGGCAACTCGAAGATTTGCCCGCCGAGACCTTGTCGACATCGACCAGAGAACGTATCCTCTCCCCCTCTCCGGCCCAGGTGGCGGAACTGGCAGACGCGCTAGGTTGAGGGCCTAGTGAGGTAACACTCGTGCAGGTTCGATTCCTGTCCTGGGCAATTGGTTGAAAACAAAGGGTTTACGCTCGCCGATGTTCGGCGGCGACGGACAGAAAAAGGCATGAATTACCGGGTAGCAATACCCGGTTACTCCCTTTTTCTGGAGTCGCTATGCCAAGACCGGTTTCGAGCATCCCGCAAGTTCGCCTTCATAAGCCTTCAGGGCAGGCGAGAGTTCGGCATGATGGGCGAGAGTACTACCTCGGCCCCTACGGAAGCCAAGAGGCGTCTCGCCGATATTCCGAGCTGCTACTTAAGCTCTCAGGTGGCGTCGCCAAACCCGAAGTGGCAAAGTTTACCAAAAGTGTGAACGAAATCGCGCTCCTATTCCTCGACTTCGCCGCGACGTACTACGTCAAGAACGGCAGGCAGACTGACGAGGTCTTCTGCATCAGAAGTGCGATCCGAGCACTGATGAATCTGTTCGGCGAAATCCCAGCCAGTGACTTTGGCCCGCTGGCGCTGAAAGCTGTCCGGCAGGCGATGGTTGAGAATGGTCTATCGCGGATCTACGTGAACAAGTCGGTCGGCAGAATCCGCAGGGCATTTCGGTGGGCCTGCGAAAACGAGCTTGTCTCCCCCACCGTCTTGCATGGCCTGCAGTCCGTGTCCCCTCTCCTTGCTGGCCGCACGACCGCGAAAGACTATGCACCTCGTAGACCCGTTCCGCAGGATCAGATCGACAGCGTCAAGCAGGTAGTCCCGAATCGCACGGCGGACCTGATTGAGCTTCAGTTGCTCACCGGCGCGAGGTCGGGGGAAATCCTATCCCTAACGCCATCCATGATCGACCGTAGCGAGGCAGTCTGGCTGGCGCGCCTGAAGGACCACAAGACCTCCCATCACGGCAAGGAACGTGTCTTGGTTTTTGGGCCGCAAGCGCAACTAATCCTGCGTAAATATCTGTCCGTCCATCCATCCGCGAGAATGTTCAAGATCAGGCGGTCTTGGTATGGGCATTCAGTGAGGGCCGCGTGTGAAGGTCTGGGGATTAAACCCGCTTGGACGCCCCATTGGCTCAGACACACGGCGGCAACTCGGCTTCGCGAGCAGTACGGCTTGGAAGCCGCACAAATCATGCTCGGGCACAGTCGCGCGGATATGACGCAGCTTTACGCAGCGCTGAACCTTGCGAAGGCTGTGGAGGTTGCCTTGGAAGCGGGTTAGCCAGTTGCAGTTTTACTCATCCCCTGCGCTCGAAGCCTGGCAGAATCGGTCTGCTGGGCTTCGTCCCATCTGTAGTGGCGACATCGTATGTTTATTACAATTCCGTTAGATTAAGGGGGATTGAATCCGCACGGCGTTTCGATGGTCTTGACGCAACTCATTGCCTTACAGCGAGTGCCGCCGACTCGCAATCTCACTCAGTTGCACGCACATCACTACAAACGTTGACGATCTTGTCGCGTCGTGTAGTTTTTTTGGGTGCGTGCAATGGTGACCGCGATCGGTTCGCGCTCGAATTCTGGAGGTCGGTATGGCAATTAACGTTGAGTTGGAAAATCTAGTGCCCTTATCGGAAGCTGGTGAGCTTTTCCCCAAAACGCCGTGCATGGCGTCGCTCTACAGATGGGCGTCGCCGCGCGGCGTTCGGGGACGGTGCCTCGAAACTGCCTTCATCGGTGGAAGGCGCTACACCAGTCGTGAGGCAGTCAAGCGGTTCATGACTCCTCAGTATCAACAAGTTCTTTCCAAGGCGCAAGCAGGAAGTGAGCGAGTGCTGGCATCGCGTTCTGCACGAGCCGCCGCTGCTCACCGACATGGAATCTGACACGTGAACACCACCTTCCTCGTAGTCTCAACGGCGAGCACTTACTGCACTCAAGCCGTAACGGCTCAGCTGCACGGCAGCGGCACAACGATTGTTCATCGCCCGAGCGGAATTGAACTTGGCCAGGAACTGACTCTCGCAGTTCGATGTGCAGATCGAGTCATGATCATTGCTGGGCGCGGCTTGCGAGCTTCACACCTGCTCGTTTGTGCCGCGCGTGCCGCGATCCGGGCTAAGCGACCCTGTCTGTACCTGCAGCATATGGATGGTCTTGGGGGTCGCCTCGCTCTCCCACCTGAGTGCGAGAAGCACTCTTACAAGTCTGGTACCGATGCTGCGGCCCATGCTGCGGACTTCAATGCTCGGGCCATACCTGCGCCTGTCGTTCGACACACGGACGGTCTCCGGGTTTTCGTCCTTGAGAATGGCCCGTCTCAATGGAATATGGCGATTAATTCGGCCTTCGACCGAGCCGATGTCCGACGACTTGATTGCTCGGACTTGCGGCCTCGGTCAGTCGTAAGAGCTGCGATAGATGCCGATGCGACAATTGTCGTGCCCAGTGGTCGGAATCGCCGCTGGCATCGAGAGACTAGTCATCTTATGCGGCTGGCGATGGGTGCATGCGAGCTTCTCAACAAGCCGTGCCTGCATCTTCATCACCACCTTATCCCGCGAACTTCGGAGGATGCCCCAATCAGCAAGCTGAAATGTGAATCAATCGTCTGCGTCAGTCACAAAGCTGTAGACGAAGCAGTCAGGAAGTTTATCCACGACGCCAAGGCCGATGTTGGCTTGGCGTGATGAAATAACTGGGTAGTGAGGAGACCTCAGCCCAACAATCAAAAAGCCCGTTGCATCCTGCTTGGCAGTTTGGACGCACCGGGCAAGGAGACTTGTTGTGCTGGATAATACAGAATCGCGTATCGCTGTCGACGTTGAGTCATTGAGAAAAACTGCAGCCCTTTTTTTGACAGAGGGCGGGGTCGCCGAATTAAGGCTAATTTGTGGGCGCCGACTGGTCCAAAATGGTTACTACAATTCGGCGGATGATCTCGTTCGGGATGCAGCAAGGCTCACCGGCCCTGCCGTCAAAGGGGTCTACCTCACGCTGAATCCGGTGAAGCCGGAGTTGCTTAATCGACGACCGAACTCCCTTGCGCCCGCCGCGAAAGGGGAGTCCGTGAGCGATGCGGACATCGTATCTAGGCGATGGATGCTGATCGACTGCGATCCTGAGCGCCATGCGGATACGAACGCGACGGAATCCGAGAAGTGCAAAGCTCAAAGTCTTGCTACTTGCATTCGCGATCAACTCCTCGCCCAGGACTGGCCGGAGCCGGTGATAGCCGATTCTGGCAACGGTTGGCATCTGCTCTATCAAGTCGACTTGCCCTCGAACGATGAGGGGCTTGTCAAGGCGTGTTTAGAATGGCTCTCGAAGCTAAGCGGGGATGGAGTAAAAGTCGATGTGACAGTCGCAAATCCTTCACGCATCACCAAGTTCTATGGAAGCATAACGCGGAAGGGGCCACATTCGGAAGATCGCCCGCATCGGGTATCAAGGCTTGTCGAAACTCCGTCGCGTATTGATGTAGTTCCAAAAAGATTGATGGAGGAAATGGTCGGGCGTGTTCGCTCCTCTCAAACTGGCGATCAGCTCGCCAATCGAGCGAGAGCTTACCTCGCGAAGGTCTCGCCATCGATTTCTGGACAAGGCGGGCACGACGCGGCGCTCACTGCTGCTTGCCATCTTATTCGCGGCTTTGGCCTTAGTATTGATGAAGCCCGGCCATTGATGCGCGAATTCAATCAAAGGTGCCTACCTCCTTGGGGGGACCACGAGATCGAACACAAACTCGAATCAGCGGTCGCCCTAGCAGCTCAGGAGCCGGGCCGAATCGGTGAAAAGGTCCGTGCCAAACCCGTTGCCGTTGCCGCTGCGTCACAGCTCAATAGCGAGCCATCTCTCTCCAGCGCCGACGGTCGCACGGAAGTTGCGAACTCACGTCGATTTCTCGCGCAACACGGTGAAAAGGTTCGTTATTGCCATGCCTGGAAACAGTGGCTGGTATGGGACGGGGCAAGATGGGCCATCGACAACGATGGTGCGATGTCGCGACTCGGCAAGTCCGTGACTGATGCACTTTGGCGTGAGGTTCCGACAACCGACATGTCTGCAAAGATTCTCGCGTTTGTGAAATCATCCTGCAGCGAAACCGGCATTAGAAACATGTTGGCGCTCGCCGCTTCCGAAGTCGCAATTTCACCGGACGAAATGGATACAAATCCGTGGTTGTTGAACTGCCCGAACGGCACGGTCGACCTTCGGACCGGCCAGCTTCGAGGCCATCGTCGTGAGGACTGCTTAACAAAGTTGTGTCCCACCGCCTTTGATCCAAGCGCAAGTTCCGTTTCCTGGGAGCACTTCCTTCAATCTGTATTTCCAGACGATGGGATCGCCGAGTTTGTGCAAAGGTTCTTTGGATATTCCCTAACCGGCGATGTTCGAGAACAGTTGGTCGCCATATTCCACGGCGGAGGCAGCAACGGCAAATCGACATTGCTCACTGCTATTCAAAACGTACTGGGATCGGAATACTCGGCGGCCGCGCCCGAAGCCCTGCTCATGGCAAAGAAATTCGATTCGCATCCTACGGATAAAGCAACGCTCTTCGGGCGTCGCCTCATCGTTGCACAAGAAACAGACAGAGGCCGGAAGCTAGACGAGGCAACGGTAAAGCGGCTTACTGGGGGCGACCGTATCTCGGCGCGGCGGATGAAGGAAGACTTCTGGGACTTCTCACCGACCCACAAAATTGTGCAGTCCACCAACTACCTGCCGATCATCACCGGCGATGACCACGCAATGTGGCGTCGGTTGGCGCTCGTCCCCTTCCGTCAACAGTTCTGGAATGCGGACAACGGAGAGACCGGCCCAGAGATGCTTCGGCAAGACAAACAGTTACCGGACAAGCTGCGTGCCGAATCCGAAGGAATTCTTGCATGGATGGTTCGAGGTTGCCTGGAGTGGCGGGCGCGCGGCATTCAAATCCCCGATAAGGTGCAATTCGCCACGCGGGAATACCGCCAAGAGCAGGATGTGCTCGGCAGGTTTGTCGATGAACGATGTGCCAAGGTGGGAAGTGCTTCTGTGAAATTTGCTGACCTATATCGCAGTCTGGTCATGTGGGGCGAGGAGACGGGCGAGGACATTCCCGATAAGAAATCGACTGGCCAGTGGCTGGATAAGCAGGGGTTTACGACGAAGAGAGGCGCGAAGGGGGGCGCGACTGCGACTCGGAATCGACCTCGCGCGGGTGACAGGTGACGCTGGTGACAGGAATTGTACTATCGCCTCATAGGAATTAGTTGCTACACGCAAGGGGTGAATCTGCGTCACCTCATGTCACCTGTCACCCGCCAGAAGAATGCAGGAAGCCATCGCATCTGTCTTGTGCGCCGAATTGCCGGCGCGTCACCAGTTCACTCAACAGAATCCACTGGCTGACACTGCGTTGGCCCGTTGGTCAGTTCAAATTGTGTGCGGAATGCGGACAAACTCTGCCGAATCCGCACCGAAAGTGTCACGAAAACGTCTGTTTTAGGTTCGACGGTCACCGATTGTGGTCACAAAGGAGCGAGTTTATGTCCTGGGGTGAAGATTTTGTCGCAGTATTCGAACGAGTAGGTAATCCTCTGGCTGGTTTGCGAGCAGCGGCTTCGCCATCGCCAGATCTGTCGCCAGCCGAGTTGGCCCGCCACTATGTTCAGATTGTTCCGCCTGGGGAAACTACCGCACAGGTTGCTAACCGCCTAAAGGGCGCGCTGGAGGTCGCATCAAAAGAAGTCAACCTAATTCACACAGCCCTCGTCACCGTCGAGCAGGCCATCGTTGCCGCGCAACTGCGAAAGCCGCCTTTAACATTGGACGAAGCTGGTGGCATTCTTCTGTCGAGTGACTTCGCGATGAAGTCACTCGCAGGGGAAATTTATGGGCCGAGGCCACTCACACTGGGAGCTATAGGCTCGCTCCCCCAAGGTCATTGGTGCCGTAGTGTCCTCGACGACGATGATTGGTTCATGACTCCGGAAGGGCCATGCGCCTTCATCGGAGAAGGACAGATCATCCACATCAGGGAAGCAGTTGCCGTCACAAGACGATTGAGGACGATCCAACGCGACAGGGACGCCGAGTATCGACGCCAGCAGGAGCAATCCGAGCAGCGGGCACGATTGCAATGGGAGCAATCTCCGGACGGTCAGATTCACGCCTTGCGCCAGGAAATCAAAGAGCTGAAGCGCAGCAACGACTCGTTGCTGGGGCGTAACACTTAGGTCGCCGCCCATTGGAAGTTTGAACAGATGAAGAAAAAAGCCCCGGCCGTCCCCGAAGTCGCCGATTTATCATTTCAGTTGATGCTCGTCGACGGAAACGATAATATGATCGCAGATCAGTTGGACAGGTTGATTTCCAGCTACTTCGGGGATTCCGCCGTGAAGTCGATCATTGCCTATTATCGAGTGTCGACAGCCAAGCAGGGACGATCTGGTTTGGGTCTAGATGGGCAGCAAGCCGCAATCGGGGCATTCGTCGCCCAGCGCGGGTGCCAGCTTCTGGCGAGCTATCAAGAGGTCGAATCCGGCAAGAAATCGGATCGACCCCAACTCGCGAGAGCGTTGGCGCACGCAAAGCGGTCTAAGTCGACGCTCGTCGTCGCCAAGCTGGACCGTCTGGCGAGGAATGTGGCGTTCTTGTCTCGATTGATGGAATCCGGGGTCGACTTTATCGCGATTGATCTGGAACACGCTAACCGACTGACGATCCACATTCTTTCAGCAGTCGCAGAAGGGGAAGCGAAGGCGATTAGTGATAGGACTAGGGCGGCTTTGCAGGTCGCGAAAGCGCGCGGGACAAAACTCGGGTCTGCTCGCCCAGGACATTGGGATGGTCGCGAAGACGCACGCACTGCAGGATTGGTTAAGGCCCGAAGTGCCGCCGCGTTGAAGATTTCATCGGCAGCGCGCGAAGCCTACTCGGACTTAGTGCCTTCAATGCAGCAGCGTCGCGCTAGCGGGGCGACTTTGCAACAAATTGCGGACTTCCTGAATACGGAAGGTCACACTACCCGTCGTGGTGCTCAATGGAATGCGAATGCCGTGAAGCGCGTTATTGATCGTGGTTCGTGAATGCTCGTTACGGGAAGTCGTATGTGCATCAAGTGCAGGGAATCCTGACCGTGGCCTCGGATGTACTATGCATCTACACCAGCGATGAATTCGTCGGCTGTAATCAACGGAAAACCCGCCGTCCGCGTAATGTGGAACGGCTGGTTTCCTCCGACCATGCCCGATAACGCTAGATACGGCGCGCCGAGTTTCTCAAGTTGCGATTTGAACAGTTCGCCCATCTTGATGGCACCGACCCACGCAACACGAACGGCCATCGGCCACGTTCGATTCACAGGGCAACATAGCCCTTTATTCAACCGGATAAAAGCCAGTCCCTCTTTGCAGCAAAACTGATCGGCGTCAAACTCAAATTCAAAGTGGAGTCTCTCGTCACCCGATTCGATGTGCCGCCAGCAAATGTAAAGCCCCTTAATCTGACAGTCATTGACGAACAGCCCGTCTGGTCCTGTAAACGCATCGATTATTGGCTTCAGACAATTGTCGATGTCTACGCTTGCATCGGTTTCGTACCTGCTCTTGGCTGGCAGCAACCAAGTGACATCCAAAATCAACTGCCCGGTAAGGACATATTGATAATTTGAAAGCACTTTCTTTATGCGAGCCAAGTACTCATCTTTAACCGGCTTCGCAGATTGCACGGACACGGGACGACCGGGGATGACGATCTCGATCTTTCCAAAAGGCGAAGGGGCCTTCCCAGAGTTTGCGAGTTCGATAGCGTCAGAAAGTTCGTCGTTCATGGTCGAAAAGGTTGGCTTCGTGAAATCGTGACCACGGGCATACTCCAAGACTTGTGATCGTATCGCGTGAACCGTCGACATGTCACTAGCTCGGGAGGGGACTTCCTGTGTTTGATGACTGCGCATTCGCGTTGAACGTAGCCCCACTATGCATTGGCCTGCTGCCCGAGCGCACCTCTAATTGCTTTGGCTAACCCAAGTAGCCAAAGGCCGAGTAACTCGTCTCCATCTTCGTCGACTTCGATTTTCAAAATCTGAAGCAACCCCGGTTCCATCAAGCACTCCATGCCCCGCCCGAACAGCGTGTATGCTTTCTGAGTCATCACGTCGACTACGAAAATGAAGTCGGCTTTGCGAAACAACTCGACGGCGTGCGCTGTTGGCCGGATATTCAGCTCCAACACCTTCTTCAAATCACCTTCGAGCACTGGCCGCTGACGGTAAACACGATCAGGGGTCGCGGATGCGGGATCAATGAGCGAGTGAATTGTGACGGTAGTGGTTTCCGAAACATCGCTGACCATTGCACCTCCGACAGTATCGACCAACCCACCACGTAGACGCATTCCATCTCGCAGCTATCGTAATCAACTCATGATTTCACTCAAGCAGAACTGAAAGAGGTGGGTAGCGGAACAACCGAGCCTTGGCCGGAGTTGTTTCGCCATGCAACTGAAAGAACTGATTGCAATCGTCCGCGTCAACTTCGCCGACTTTCAGGCTGGTATGCAGCAAGTCGGCAGGTTGACGGATGATTTCTCTTCGAAGTGGGCAAAAGCTGGCAACGACGTTGGCGTCGCTATTGAGCGAATCGTCGTTGGTGTAGCGTCAATTGCTGCGGGCATCGCGGCAACCACTGCGGCGACCGGCATCGGCTTCAAGTCGATGACTGAGAACGCCGAAGTCATGCTGACGACTCTGACCGGAAGTGTTCAGCAAGCCAAGATCACGCTGGCCGATCTGTTGCGGTTCTCGAAAGAAACGCCATTCGAGTTCAACGGGGTTCGAGCTGCGGCGATTCAGTTCTTGAACGCCAAGATCAGCGCCAACGAGCTGATTCCAGTTCTGCGAAAGGTGGGCGACTCGGTTTCGTCCATCGGCGGCGGTGATGAAGCTCTGCGCGGTGTCGCGCTGGCGCTGTCTCAGATGATGACAGCGGGTCGTGTGAACGCACAGGACATGATGCAGCTCACCAATCGCGGTATCGCGGGTTGGGACATGCTCGCGTCACGAATGGGCAGGTCCGTTGCTGAAGTCCGCAAGCTGAGTGAATCCGGCGCGCTGGATGGTCGCGAATCGGCGATGCTGATCATCGACGAAATGGGGCGACGCGCGGAAGGTGCGTCCGCTGCCATGTCGAAGAAATTCAGCGGTCTCTGGTCGAGCTTGAAGGATGACTTCTCGCAGTTCTGCGGGCAGGTTTGGGAACCCCTGTATACCGCGATGGTTGACGTTATGGGGCGTTTGTCCAAGGCGTTCAACACGGGCGCGAGCGATGTCGTAATGAAGCAACTCAACGAAGCTGTATCGCAGCTCGTTGCGACGATCATGCGGCTGATCGACACGCACGGCGAAAAGTTCGTCGAGAACCTGATTGCTCTGTTCGTGTGGATGACTCAGGCAACTGGGCAAGTCATTACGACGCTTTCCGGGATGGATCGCGAGTTGATTGCGTGCGGTCAAGCTGCCTATCAGCTCCTCGCGCCGCTTATGCAATTTCTAGTTGCTCATCCGCAGCTCATGGCGGCGTTCATCGCCCTCCAGATCACTGGCCTGCTCGGCCTGAATCAAGCGTTCCTGTCGCTCGGCTCTGCGATCATCAGCACAATCACGATGTTGATGCGCCTGCCTGCTGCCTTCACTGCAGTGCAGGTCGCTTCGCAGGCTGCGACAACGTCGATGCTCGCGTTCTTCGCGACTCCTGTCGGCCTCGGGATGCTGGTCGGTCTCGCTGCTGTGGCGACCGCCTGGAAGCTCATTTCGATGAACATTCAGGAATCCATCGATCGCGCCCAAGAGGCCGAAGCGCGCATCCAGAAGTTGCATGACAAGATCGAGCAGAACAAGCAAAACCAGCACAATAAGAAGATGGACGATATCGACCGGATGTGGAATGACGAAAAAGAGGGGTCGCTTGAGCAGGCGCTGGCCGATGCCAAGCAGAAGGCGAATCAAGCAGCGCAGCAATCGGGCGTGTCGCAGAAAGCTCTTTCGGACCACGATACCGGCGCTGATGTGAAGGATGTGAATGGATGGCTGAATCGAAACATCCGCAACAACATCCCTGGACTCGGCGGCGATATGGAGCGCCCCGGACTGGCAAGCAAAGCGGAGCAGGACAAGCAGGCGTTTGAGGCGGCAGAAAAGCGAGAGCAAGAGGTTCAAAGGCGACTTGATGAGGTTCGCAAAAAGAACGCTGCCGAAGCGGCTGGCGCAGCTCAAGGGGAGCGGGGTCCATTCAACCCGTTGAACGGCGCGGCGAACGCTAAGAAGTTGGAAGATTCCCTCCGCGATATCGAGAACAAAGGTCAGCAAAAGGAAGATCACCTTCCTGGCCTAGACAAGATGCGTGACTTCCTGATGAAAGACGGCGTTGGCGTCGATCACGCCAAGCGACTGGCGAACGCGCAAAACGGGGCAACTGCAGATGATGCAAACGCCTTCGCGCAGCAGTACGCAGGGATCAACCCGAAAGACAAAGCGGCAATCGACGCGATTACAGCATCGTTCCTGCAATCGCTGAAGGATCGTACCGACAAAGCGACGCTTGAAGGGAAGATCACAAAGGGTGACACGGCAACTGGCGCTGCAGTCACTTCACTGAAGGATAAGGGGCAACTGACTGATGGCGAGTTCGTGAAGTTCCGGCAGCAGGTCGGGGCACTCAATGATGAGTTCCGTAAGGGGTCCATCTCAGAACAGGAATACAAGATCGGCTTGCAAGAGGTCGAACGAGCCGCTCGCGAGACTGCGCAGGGACACAAGCAAGCCGCTCAGCAGATTCAATCCGCTGAGAAGCAAGGCGACGCGGCGCTGTCGGCGTTTCGAACGAAGCTGTTTAACTCGGTCGGTCCCGCTCAGTATCAAGCTGTCTCAATGTTCAGCCGTGGGCTAGAGGATTTGAAACAACGATT
This sequence comes from Schlesneria sp., assembly GCA_028291515.1. Taxonomy (GTDB): domain Bacteria; phylum Planctomycetota; class Planctomycetia; order Planctomycetales; family Planctomycetaceae; genus Schlesneria. The sequence goes on along the minus strand of JAQGHU010000088.1, from coordinate 44,539 downwards.
GCGGTCTGGTGATCTCTCCCTGGAAGAGTTCCGGCAAGAAGTCGCACTGCTCGGCGACGAAGCCGAAAAGGCGGCTAAGAAGGAGCGTGAGGCAAGGTTGATCCGAGGGGACTTCGCGGGCGCGGGGCTGAACTTTGAAGACGCGCTTCGCGAGAAGATGTCGGGCATCGCTGAAGGCAACTTCAATGACTACGTCAGCAATTATGCGAACTGGATGATGGGCGTCGGCAACGGGTTCATGAACACGATGGGTAACGTGAATAATGGGATGATGCAACTCGGCGGCAGCGTCGGGTCGATGGGGGCCATTTTTGAAGACGCGGGAACGCAGATTGAGAGCGGTCTGAACGCGTTGCTCGGTCCAAGAGGGCCGATCCTCACGCCGACTGATCCTTCGTTCATGCGCGACCCTGGCCTACAAAGCGGCGGCGGCAAGAGCGTTAGTATCAACCTGCCGAACGTGAACCGCTTCACCAATGCTGACGCTCGGCAGATTGCTGATATCGTGTCTGAAGAGATGAATCGTCGTGGCAATCGGAGCTACAGATAGGGGGATGCCGCAATCCCGTCCGGGGCATCCTGATAAATCAGGTTCTCTCCGACCATTATTTTGTCATATCTCGGAGATAAGTGTATTGACCCGAGAACCACGGGGTGTATCCTTGAAACATCGTAGGCCATACGGATTGTGGCTTGGAAGGATATTCTCAGATTAGGGAAAGTGAAATGTCTGACAAAGATCGTTCGGTATTCCACACGCCGCAAGGATGGGCTAACAAGTGTGACGGCAATCAGCAGGTGACGTCCTACCACGAAACTCAGAGACAGGCTCACGACGCGGCCCACCAGAACCTTGCGAACCAAGGCGGCGGCGAGCTTAAAGTGATGGGTCTTGATGGCCAGATCCGTCAGAAGGACACGATTGCCCCGGCCAAAGATCCGCGAAATACTCCGGGCTGACACGCGTAGATGTGTTCGCGCCGAGGTTCCTTCCGCAGTGGGTTCGGTTCCAGCCTGCAGCGCTGTAGCGCTCAAATCGCCTTTCTATACGTGCGGAGGAAAACATTTTCAAAAGTGAGCGCTACGGCGCTACAGCGCTACAAATCAAATCTAACCCCGGTGCAATACGCAGGTTGGGGAATTGGGTTCCGCGACGGGGTTTGCGCTACAAACGCTACATTTCTTTATAAAGCCGGTGCGTTTATCAGGTTGGGGAAAACGGCAACCCTGATGTCGGGATTTCGATGTCGGGGTTGCCTACTTGATTGGTAGACCGCTGGACGCTTAAGAATCGTCGCTGCCGAGCGCTGGCACCTGTTCGCGAGGATCGGTCGCCCCGGCGAAGCGATGCGTTTTGAGCGAGCTTCCAACGTCCTCTCCTCGCCGTACGCAACAGACGCGGCTGCGGACGCCTACCTGGCTGGTTTCATGTCGAGGCGCTCAAGCGTGGCTTTCCAGCGTTCCTCGTCTTCCGCCATCGTCTTTTTGTGGATCGCGTCGGAGCGTCGTTGTGCTTCTTGAATCCGGGCTGTGTCTCCCTGGATAAGAATCGCAACTCCAGCCCACACGATTGCGAATCCCACAGCAACTGCAATCACAGTCTTCTTCACTTGGGCGCTTCCTCCTTAGGCACGTCGTTCTCGCCGCATTTGACTAGCCGAAGCTCAAGGCACAAGCAGAGCTTGTCTGCATTGATCAAGCAAAGGCCCTTCTGCTCGTTCCAGTACCAGCGATGCAGGTTGGATTGTGCCATATCCGCACCCCTCGCGATTTCACTAAGCGACGCTCCACTGTCCAAACGTCTGCGGATTGCGTCGCGTATTACTCGACTGAACGACATGCTGCCCCTATTGATTACTTAATGCGGTGATTCTGTTGTCTTCCCAAGGGCGTCGCTAGATCGAAATCGTTAAAACATCTCGCCGATGTCACAGTGGATAAAATCGATGAACAGGCGAAATCTGATTTACATCGGTTCATCTCCCAGATAGCTTCTCGCCGACTAAATCGGACAACGAAGGGGGCAGCAATGGGAAGGCGACGCATCGAGCACGACATGAAAACCTATGGCTCTATGATTGCAAACCGCATGAGAGAGCTTCGAGACGCCAAGGGCTGGTCTATTGACGAGTTTCGCGTCAAGCTCGCTGAGCATGGAGTTGTCGGCAGTGACGGACAGTTGATACCCAAGGCCACGGCATACAGCTACGAGAAGGGTAAGAGACGCAGCGGTGCCGCACTGTCCGTCGATAATTTTCCGGTGATCGCAACGATCTACGGCTTCAGCAGCCCTCACGCTTGGCTACCCAACAACTGGCCTGCTGAAGGGGCCTTAGCCGATGTCGTCTTTCCCCCCGGTTGATTTCTTGCGCTTGGCTGGCTTCTTCGGTTGAGCCAGTTGATCGGAATCGCCAGCCACCCGATCTTGCTCCCCCTCCGCCTTGGCCTTGCGTACCTCTTGGTTGCAGACGCCTCGCATCCACTCGGATCTGGTTACGCCGTCGTCGCTTGCCAGTTCGTCGTATGCGGTCGCTTCTCCGGGTTCCAAGCGTATCTCCATCCGTACCGATTTCGCGCTATTCCCCGTGATTGGTCTGCCTCTCGTCATCGAAAATCCTCCAGTCACAATTATTTACGTACAAAATCACTGAAGTCAAGCGTAACCTCTTGACGACCTGAATTACATACGTACAATAATCGCAGCGGTGGGGGGCAGCTGGCACGAATGAACAAATGGAGTCGATGAGTATGAGCGACGTTTATATTGGTCACGACCGTGGGCGAGTTTTGATCTTTACCCGCGATCCAGAATTGGTCTCTGCCGCGAAGGGATTTGAGATTCGACCGTGGGACGAACTCTATAGCCAAGAGGCGTGGCATCGCTTCGGGAATGAGGCGGGGTTTGGGTGCTACATGGTTCGAACGCGCCGGGACATGCTGCGGTTGGTCACCGACCACTACTGCAGCAAGCAAACTACCCGCGAAGAGCGAGCGTCACGCATCTCCGACGTTGAAGATCGCGCAGCAGCGTTCGGTCTAAGATACGGCGACAATTGGGAACCGATCTTCGCCGGTTGGGGTACCCCTGATTTCAAACAGATTCCTGTCTGAGGTGTGTCATGTACGTTTACGGATTGGAACGTCTCTGCGCCTCTCATCGTTCGGTTCTCGAAAGACTGAAGGGGCGAGAAACACTCAGGATCAAATCACGAGAGCGCTCGGCCTCAATGACACTTCTCAGGTGGGGTGTCTTGGGTGCAACAGAGACACCGGCGGGCCTAGTTGTCTGGCGGGAGGCCATCGAAGTTACTCCGCAACAACTTTGGATCATTCGGCGCTTGATCGGTAGCCGCGACCGCAGCGCCGGGATCACCGTCAGTGATAGGTTGCGTACCGCCGTGGATGACCTGCTGGTGTCCGGCGCGCTCTCAGAAGAGTGGCACGTCGACGGTTGGAAGGTTCACTTGCGGGTTTCCGACCGTGGGTTGGTACTCATCTGCCGCAATTCCGTTTACTCGTTCCGCCAGCGGTCTGGCTTTTGAAGGAAATCACAAATGACGTTAAACGAAGCCTTCGAGACGATGGTCTTGCCCTGCAAGGCAATTCGCCAGGGGACACTGAGCGCCGCTCGAACGGCCATCAAACGATTCACCACTCTCGTCCCTGCGGTTAACGCGATGGGAATCGAGCAGATTACCAGCCGCGAATTGGCCATGTTCAAGGTCGCATGGGCAACGACAAAACTGAAGCCTCAGACATTCAACAAACAACTGAGGCACATCAGAGGAACGCTCCGCGATTTGTTCGAGATGGACCTAATCACGAAATTGCCGCGATGCAAGGCATTGCCCGAAGATGACCCCGAGGTTCGCATCGCAGACGGTCATGAAGTCGAGCAACTCTATTTGCATGCTGCCGAGGCCAGATGGCCCAAGAACATTGCCACGGCGGCAACTGACTACTGGCGAGCGCTGATCATCGTCGCCGTGACGACCGGATTACGAAAGAGCGACATTCTGAATATCAAAAAGCCAGACGTGGATCTGTCGAGGCGAGTGCTGGTGTATCGGGCGGTAAAGACGGGCAAGCGTCGAGCAATTCCCCTCGCTCCGTTTGCTTGCGATCATCTCGCCGCATTGATGGATTCCTCACCTGATGGGCAATCGTTGTTTTACAGCACCAATTCTCGACGACAGTTCTATCGTGAGTGGCATCGCATTCAGAAGGCTGCGGGAATCAATCCACCGGTTGATGTCCATGATCTTCGCCGCACATGCGGGTCGCACATTTACGGCTTTGCTGGCTTGAACGCCGCAAGCGAGATGCTGGCACATAGCAGTGTCGCAGTCACGCGCCGGCACTACATTTCCACCAGCACGGCTGCTGAGAGCCTGCGTCCTGCGGTTGACTCGATGCCTAATCCTGCTGACATCTTGCGAAGACCGAATCCCGAGAAGTCACCGCCTGGAGGTCCGCCATGCCAGAACTAGCGCAGAGTTTCACGACTAGGGAGGAGCAATACCGGCACAGGTTCGAGCGGTTTCACGCCGCCAACCCGAGAGTGTGGAATTTGTTCAAGTTGTTCACACTGCAACTGATCCATCGGAGCTTTAAACACTACTCGGCGGATGCAATCGTACATCAGATTCGCTGGCACTCGGCCATTGAGGCAACATGCGAGGTCGCGAAGATCAACAACTGCCATACGGCGCACTACGCAAGGCTGTTCCATCGAGAGTTCCCGGCGCACGATGGGTTCTTCCGGAACAGAGCGTTGGTGAGCAGTAGAGCTAACACTGGGGTTTCTTCCATGCAATAGTTTTGGGGTGAATGCAAAGGTACGCAGGAACGCCCTGGAAATCGCCATCTGTGAGCCAGTGGGCAATCGCTCGGTGGTTTCCATCCCAAATATTAAAGCAGTCGCTGTCGAATGAGTTCGACGCAAGCACGATCTCAAATCCACGGCCGTTGCGAATATCCAGTGGCCTCCAGCCAACGGCAGCGTCGCCCAGGATGATTCGCGCAACGCGCTGGTTTGCAGGCCCCGTTTTCTTGTTGGCCTCGGTGACGACTTAACGAATCTCGCGATGACTCGCGGCAGACGGGACTCGAACTGGCGGATGTCACTCAAAACACAAGCAAGGAGGCTACTCGGTTATTTTGGCAGTGCGCTAAGTTCTTTCCGCACCAACACGATCATGTCCCTAAATGTTTTTGAGCCAACGCTCGTTTTGCCATCGACGGCCGCCTGGATTCTCAGTGCCAATGATGAATCAATTGCGACGTAAAGAGGCTTCATCTCTCCCAAGTGAGGGGCGATTTGCTTTTCGATAGTCTGGCGTAATACTTCGCGATCGAATTCTGCAGCCTCCGACGTCGTTAATGTCGTCGTCTTGCATTTTATGCGGATCGCCAATGGCCGATCACCTTTGCAGCCATTTCGAGCCAAGCGGATGTCTTGGACCGCGAGATCGAACCGATACTGAATACTGTCTGAGCGTATTAGCGTGCCTGTGCATCCCGGTAACTTGCGAATCGATTCCATGAAGCGATCAGCGCTTGCACCAGAAGATACACGAGTATTCTCGATCAATACCTTCGTGCCCCGGCGTGCTGACTCAATTTGTTCACTGAGCGACGAAATCTTTTCCGACCTGATTTCGTCGTCCTCTTCGGTAGCGACGATAATTGAACAGGTTTCGATGGGCAGCCGTCGAATCGCGCTCAGTGCAGCTTCCAAGACATCATTAGGATTCTTAGTGGTTGCCAAATCGATCGTCAGCGCCATCACAAACGGTTTTCGTCCATCTGAGGTGGCTGCTGCTTGCAGTATTTGTCCCTGAACTTGCTCGGTTAGGGTCACGCCGCCCCACTCTTCGAGCAACATCCGCGCCGATAGTTCAATACCATCAAAACCCCACTCGTTTTTGGCAACCGAAATCAAGGTTGAGGTAGAAGGTGGCTTCGATTCCCTGTAAGCCTCTTGGCTGAGTATGAATGGAATTGAATGTAACAATGGGAGCTGATCTTGGGCGACTACTGATTCGGCTGCGGACAAGAATGAGCACTGTGTCGCAACTCCAAAGATGGCTGCAGCACTGCTTAGGAAATCACGACGAGAGAGTGTCATGACTAGGTCCTTTAAGAGAATACCCGCGAATCGGGGACATTGATCGCAGTTGAAGTTGATCGGCAGAATTCGCTCTTTCCTACTGGCATCTTCCGCACCGCGGCAGAGTCAGCGCACCATGCCTTCTCAGCCGTCTCGAACTCACGATTAGGGTTTGTGAGGATTGTAGCAGGCCAGACTCTTCGCGAATAGCTTGACTGATCCCCGCCTCGACCCCTCGCAGTACGCGCAAGTCCTCTTTCTCCAATACGTTATCGTCGATTGCATACTTGATGGCTTCGATGTGGTAAAGGATCTTCTTGCGCTCGCCTGGTGGAAACGAGTTGACGCAACACGGGAGTGTAACATACTTTAGCTCAGCAGCAGCCAATGCTAAGTATGATCTGGACAATAGGCTATTCCCATCCATTGCGTCTGCCAATTTGATCACGGCGCTCTGTTGATCCAGCAATGCGGGTGATGATGGGTCTGTCAGAATCACCTCCCGACCGGCCGCTACAGACAGCTCTTTGATTTGAGATTTCAGAGATTCAATTGCAACCCTAAGCCCCTCCCTCTGTTCACCCGCCGTAATAGTGGTTGGCTTTAGAACAGGGGTAGGTTGAGGTGCCTGCAACAGGATGGCGATGAGGAATAAGTGTGAGAGACTCAAGATGCTGTTCCTAATGCATAGGCTGAGGCTATGGAAGGTTCGCCGGTTCGAACAAGGGGACGTACTTGCCTTTGAACTGCGGAGCGATGATCGCGGCTGCCGAACAATCGGGACATGGCGTCTGATTGACGATTTCCCGAATGTCCTTCTCGACACCCTGCGTATCGAAGTAACGGCAGCGTTCGAATGTGGCACCAGTCAGCACGGATGCATAAAATCGCGTGCCATAAAATGTGCAGCCCTCGAAGTACGGCGTTAGTAGGTTCACATGGTCCAAGCAAGTGTCAACAAATATTAAATCCCGAAACACAAAAGCTCGCCCCGGCAATTGCTTAATGCGGTCTCTGATCTCGTCCTTTGATATGAACGGATAAGCGCCTTCCGCATTCGGAGAGAATTCGACTCTTGATTCAACGCTAAAGCCATCAGAGTGTGGCGATCTGAATTTCTGGGAGAACGCCCGACTGTTCAAAATGTCGAGATCGCATGAGGTAATCCAACGTCCATGCACATTTCTTTCCCCCGCGAGAACTGCTCCATTTTCATCTTCGAATTCCCGATGCCAGTTCTGAGATAGTCGTTCGCCTTTGTTCGCACGAGAAGTAACATTTATTGCTTGTCGGATGGTATCGGAAGTGGCCGCCCAAACGTATCGTCCAACTCCTGGCGCTGGCGTTCCTCCCAGTACGAGGCCGATGATTTCACCCCTGTGTAGGAAATAGTCATCGGAGATCATGATTGGACTTCCGCTAAAACCAGCAGCAATCGACATTGATTCAACGACGAGGAAGGGAGTGCTGTTAACTCTCTTAGCAACACCACGCCTGAATTCAGCCAAATCTTCCGTACCTAGAATGGTCGGCCCCTCCGAGTTTGGCCTGTAGATCATGCTGAGAGGGATGCTCAGTTCACCGCCATTCGTGTAGCGTGAGATCGTGCAACTATATGCAGGGAATCCTCCTAAACCCGACCGAGCAATTGGCCCTGCAGATGCCGCGATCCCTCCACGGGGCATCTGCGCAATTCGCACCGTTTTTGATTGCCACAGGTCACCCACAGTCTTACCCGCGGTCGAGGACAGAGTTGGATCAACGCGCAGCTTTCGTGCTTCAGTGTCCTGCAATTCGAAGACTGCGATGTCTTCGGATTGATCGAAGTACACATAGGGTTTGAAATTGAAGTTCTTGGCGGCCTTGCTTCCGATCGAAAGGACATTGAAGTTCGGATGACTCGCTTGAATGCTTTCGCAGTTTAAAAGATTGTGTGCCGCAGTAACCAAGAAAACTCGTGGTGTTCCATCGGGGTCTCCTACGAAGAACGCCGAAGCTGGTGCTTTGACGCTAATCTGCTGTGGCACACCACGACTGTCTGGCTGGCTGGGGTTCATTCGATCCAATCGAACTACACATGCAAGCGTCCCGTGTTCGAGCTGGGCTTGCCCGTAGGCACTGCTACCGCCGACGAGTGTTTGAAGAATGCACGAAGCGATGAAGAAGCGTAACCAGATCACTTCGGTGTCTCCACGGGTTCAAAAAACTTGCCTATCTTTCTGCTCAGTTCCTCGCGTCCAGCGGATAGCCATTCCCATCGCTCAGCGATCGTTTGGCCATTCTTATCAAGCAACAGAGCAGTCAGGAATTGATCATAGCTACTTAGAAGCTCAATCGATTCGGGAGTATTTTCAGTTGATAATAGTCGCACTTCTCTAATCAGTGCTCTGGTTGTACGGACCTCGAGGTCGCGCTGTTTCTCAGTCAAGAAATCCCATTTTTCGATTTTGGCTTCTAATTCCGCGAACCAACCGCTCGACATTCCGCCGTAGAGCTTCGTTACAGATTCAGTTGTCGCGGCGGCGGGCGCTGCATGGGGCGAGGTGGCGACAGCCCCGGTTGTGGGGGCACCTCCAGAGGCAGCCGAATTTCCAGAGTGCGCGGCCGCAATGGGGGCCTTTGCGGGTGTCGCGTCCTTTGTCTTTAGAAGATCCATTACGTCAATCGTCCCTGTAAGACGATTCATGACTACTGCCACTTGGTTCTTGTCGAAGCCCATGACTCGTAGCTGCTCGGGGATGTTGCGATGGCTTCCCAACGCATCAATTGCAGCAGCGTCGATCAGCCGCTCCGATTGGTATTTTGAGAAGCCCATCGCACGATACTTGTGGCGCATGTCTTCGTGAAAATTCAGCGTGTCGTTTACCCGCATCCAGATGCCGACTAACGCTCCAATGACGAAACCCAGCGGAAGCCAAGGCATGAAAAATATTTGAGTATCCGTCGCCGGATCACCAGTAGGCCCGTCTTTCCGGTTTTGGAGCAGAATTGTGACCAACCCAAAGATGCCTGTGACAATGACACCAAGTATTGGGGAGGCGCTCAAGCCGATCAGAATCCCAACGGAGACACCCGTCGTGAGGAAACTGCCGCGCCGCGAACAAGTGTGATAAATTTGTTGCCACTTGTTGACTAAGTGCTTCCCGCCCGAGGTCGCGACGCGGCGAACCCAAGCCCATGAATTGCCTAAGATGGAACGCATTCTTTCCCCGACACCGAAGCAGATTGCTGCGAATTTGCTATTTGTGCGTATTGTTCTAACACTTACAAATCGATAAGTAAATGGTCATTGTTGTTTTGAGATGAGTGGGAAGAATGCAATGCTTGTAGCGATTGCGCGGCCCGCGTATTTCCAGCGACTTGAAGGCGGCTCGGGATACGATCGACGAAATCTGTTGACGAAGCACCCGTGATACTTGCTTTCGAGAACCACTTCTCGTGCCTTGGAGGAATTTCGGCAGTGACAACAATTGAAAAGGTGAAGGTAAACGTCCAATCGCTCTACAACCAGCTATGGGATGATTGGTACGTTGATCTTGGCGTCGAAAAATCGCCGCTCGTCGTGGAGCAGGGTGACCACGCTCCCGGTTACCTAGACGGCAGCATATATCTGTTTTTCGATGGATACGATCTAGATGCGGCCTCCGAACCAAACCAGCACGACCCGGTTGCGGAGGTTCGTTTCATGCCGAGTTGGCAGCGCGACCTGATCCACGAGATGATGCACGAGTACCAAGACAAGGTATCGCGATTTTCGGCACCAAGTAAGGTCGGTGAGGCACTGTTTGCGAAGTACGCGAAGCGATTCGGAGGCCGCGGCCATGATGCCTGGTTCTTCTCCGCCATTGCAAAACATGCAGCATACTTTCAGGTCAAGCCAGAGGAATTCGTTCTAGAGCTGTAGGCGCCGGGGTGTCGTACCTGACTCTACCCGGTAATCGCGGCGACTCCCGCAAGTTCCAAGCAAGATTGCATGTTTCTGCGACGAATTGCGACTCAGCGAAACTTGCGATAGAGTGCTTAAATTCATGCTTTAACCTGTCCGGCAAGCTGTTTTGCACCTTGCTTGAGGGCCTAGTGTCAGCAATGACGTGCAGGTTCGATTCCTGTCCTGGGCAATGATCGGTTTTCGCGGTGACGACCGCGATTTCGATCGGGATTGCAGTATGACCGACTCCCGAAATCTCGTGATGCTAGTCCGCTGGACCAATCGAAACGTCGAGATAGTTCGCGCCTTCTCAATCGCGATGTTTCTGATGATCTCCGGGTGCGGGGGCGGTGTTGACACTGCCGACCTGATCGAGAGCGTCGAGCCAGCGGTTATCCGGCTCGACATCACAACCAGAAACGGGCCTGCGATCGGCAGTGGTTTCGTCATCAAAGCCGACGGAACAGTCGTCACGAATTTTCACGTGATCGACGGGGCAACCAAAGCGGTCGCGACCTTTGCGAACGGCAAAACCGCCGAAGTCACTAGCGTGCTTTTCGCCGATCCAGATCGAGACCTGGCGATTATCAAACTGGCTGACTCAAAAAGTCTTCCGACCCTGGCCTTGGCGAAGCAGCTCCCGCGAAAGGGAGAAGCGACTATTGCGTTCGGATCCCCAAACGGACTGTCGTTCACTGCCAGCGAAGGCATCGTCAGCGCAATTCGCCGGCCTGAAAAAGTCGGCCACGAACCGAAAGACGGAACTTGGATCCAGACCAGCGCTCCGATTTCGCCAGGCAGCAGCGGCGGTCCGCTCTTGAATCGAAAGGGCGAAGTGATTGGGGTCAACACTCTGATCGTCACTTCTGGTCAGAATCTCAACTTCGCGGTCTCCGCGATCGAGGTATCCGACGCTGTTGCAAAGATCTGGAAGGATCCCAAGCCGCTGCCGTTCGGCGATACAGGTCCCAAATTCACGGATGGCGAAAAGCGAGCCCTCATTCAGGTCGCATCATTGGCCGGCGTGAGGCGTGATGAGATCGCAAAGCTGAAAAAGCAGATCGAAACTCAAGCCGCCAAAATCAAAGAGCGAATGGTCATTGATGATGGTGCTGGCGAGCGAGCGATGCGAACGTTCATGTTGACGCTAGTCGACGACCTCAACGCGTTGCTCGATAAGCCGCTGGCTTTCGAACCTCTCGATATCCAAACGCTCCGCGCTGGGCAGTGCGGGATCTTCCCCACGGTGATTACGGTCGTCCAAGTTCTCTCGAAGAGCGACGGCGAATGTCTGGTTGAATCCCAAGGAACGATGCTGAAACTCCGCGGCCTCGACCTGACTAATGCCGTCGACTCAACACGTACTCGAATCAGCAGCGAACTGGTTTTCGAAGTGCTGGGAACTACGACATACAAGACAGTGGGAGGAACTACGAACACTGTTTTCGAACTCGCATGCATCCTCGATTCGAAGGACCTCCCCCGCGATCTCTTCCGCAATGATCGAATCGTCGATGTCGCGATTCCGCCTCTTACAGAAGCTGAAAATAAGCAACGGCTTGCCTATCGAGCAGCCAACGAAAAGCACGCCATCGAGTACGCGGCTCAAAACGAACGGGCCGCGGAACTCGCCCGCAGCGAACGTGCGATCCGCGACGAAGAAGCCCGCGCGAAGCAGCAACTCGCCGCGCTGGCAGAGGGCCGCCGACGACAGGCTGCAGAAGACGAAAAGCGGCTTGCCAAAGAGAGCGCCGCACAAGCCGAGAAGGAAGGCAAAGCCAGCACGAAGCTCGCGCTGGCGAAGAAGTTCATCGACAGGAAAGAAACGACCAGTGCTCGCAAATGGTTGGAGCAGGTCGTCAAGGACTACCCCGGTACGGCCGCGGCCGATGAAGCCAAAGTCCTACTGAGCGGCCTTCGCAACTGATCGAAATCGGATTAGGTCCATTCAGCGACTAGAAGTGCCCCTCAGAACACAGTGGCGACATTCGATCTATCTACGGACGAGTCGATGCGCCGCTGCTAAACGATCTGTGCCGCATCCTGATGGCGCTAGATTTTTGCCGCAATTCGGTAACCCGCCGTCTCGGGGATTGTAGCATTTTCGGAGCTTGGCTAAAACGGCTACAATTGACATCGTGTCTTTACCTGGTCGTCCGTGGATCTCATGCATGTTTGACCCCTATCGCAAATGGCTCGGCATCCCGCTCAAGGATCAGCCGCCGAACCACTACCGACTACTCGGTGTTGAACTGTATGAAAGCGACCTCGACGTTATCGAAGGTGCTGCGGAAAGACAGATGAGTTTTGTCCGGCAGTATCAGTCGGGCGAATACGCTGCTGATGCCGCCAAGATCCTGAATGAACTGGCGATGGCCCGGCTTTGCCTATTAAAGCCAGCGACCAAATCCGCCTACGACGGCAAGCTGCGGGAACAACTAGCCCCCGTTCAAGAGGAACCGGATTTCGACGACTTGCCGATGGCTGAATTGCCAAAGCGGTCGCGATCTAAAAAGAAGAAGGGTTCTGGGCTACCACCCAATACAAAGATCATCGGTGGCATTGGGATTGCCGTATGTCTGCTCGCGGTGTTCTTGATGAGCCCGCGGCGATCGCGACCTTCGATCGAGCCACCCAATCCGGTCGTCAACACCCCACCCCCTGCCCCAAACAGTCATGCTCAACCCGCCTCCATCAGCGCGATCGATCAACCGAAGACAGACGCTCTGTTGTGGCCCATTTCAAAACTGTCGGTCGAGACCGCAGGTGATCCCATCGATTTAATGAAGGCGGTGAACCTGCCTCGCGACGTCGTCAAAGGTGAGTGGCAGCAGACTTCTGATGCACTGATCGGTCCGCCCGATAGTCGGATATATTTACCGACCAAAGCCCCCGAACACTATCAATTGAAAATGTCTGTCCGTCGAATGGAAGGCAATGAAGGTCTGAACATCGGTTTCATGATGGCCGGGCACCAGGGAATCGTGACGCTTGACGGGTGGAATTCAACCGTCAGCGGCCTGTTTGTAGATGGACGCGATTCAAACGATAACTGCACCACCAAAAAGTGCAAACTCTTCCAAGAGCAATCCGCAGGCGAAATCGTGCTCACGGTTCATCCGGGCCATCTGCATGTCAGATTCGACAAGGAGACCGTGATTGACTGGTACGGAGATCCTGAGCGGTTGTATCTGCACGGTGGCTACGAAATGGGATGTCGCGAATCTGTCTTTGTTGCGACCATGAGCAAGGTGGTGATCGAATCGGCGAAAATCATCCCGATCAAGCCAGAGGCATCGGTTCCTCGTTTGCCACGGCTCGACCGAGAGGTTGACATTCTTCCGCTGACAGATCCTGATCGCGATGCGGTGAAGGGGATTTGGGCACTTAACAAGAACTCGATTTCCAGTCCGGAAGGGGTTGGCGTTCTTTACCTGCCGACTGTCGTGCCTGAAGAGTACACGTTATCTGCCACCGTGGAACGCCCCGAGCAGGCGCCGGACGATCATGCGACGATCGTAGTGGGACTTCCTGTCTCAAAGGGGATCTGTCAACTGACGATCGTCAATAGTGACTGCCTGGGTATCGACATGATCGATGGGCAGCGATGGAATTATAATGAAGCACGCCGGTCTGGCTCGTACCTCAAGAAAGGGGTTCCTGCCCAGTTGGATTGCACTGTTACCAAGAAAGGCGTTCGGTGCGACATCGACGGTCGGACGTTGGTGGAATGGCACGGTGAATCGAATCGGCTGTCGCGACCAGGGGATTGGGCTCTGTCTGATGCCCGCCGGTTGTCTCTAAGTACTCACCATCATCTCCGATTCCGTGACATCAAGATTGGTCCCCCGAAGTCGCCACCGCCATTCCCCGTCCACCCCAGTTTTTCCGTCGGCAAGGAAGTCGATTTATTATCCCTGGTCAACCCAGAACGAGATAAGTTGAACGGCAAATGGGAGCGGGATGGCACTGCGATTCGGATCTCGGAAGCGAACGGGCTTAGCCGACTGGTCATTCCGTCGGATGTTCCCGCGGAATACAAACTGACAATGCGAGTCGCTCGTGAAGGTGATGGTGAAAGGGAGTTAAATGTCTCACTTCCATTCAGCAATTCGCAAGCTGATGTGGTCTTCGACGGTGCCGGTACGAGTGGCATGCATGTCGATTTTCGTAACACGCCTGAAAATATAACGACCTACCGCGAACCCGTGATGGTGGATGACACGCCGGTCGACCTCACCTTCTTCGTTCGGCGAACTGGCCTGAAGGTAATGAACGGTGAAAAGACCATTATTGATTGGGTCGGCAATCCTCTGCGAGCAACCTGGCACTGGGGAAGAACGGTCCCGCAGGGACGTCTCGCGATTGGTTGCTGGAATCAAAAATTCAGGTTCGAAAAACTGGTGCTGGAGCAATTGCCTCCATCCGGTTTTCCGGAGATCCCTTCGTTGGGGAAAGATGGAAAATTGCTGCCGATTCTGGACGCCAAACGCGATAGCCGACTTGGCGAATGGAAACTGGATTCCGCAGGATTGGTCAGCTCCACGGAGCGTATCACTAGACTTCGAATTCCAGTTGTGCCGCCTGAAAAATACGTGCTCTCGGCCACAGTCGAACGACTTGAAGGACCCGACGACCTTTATTTTGGTCTCATCGTCGGCGGCCACTGCTGCGCAGTCCCGCTTGATGGCGAAATGTCGAAAGCCGGAGTGGACCAATTGGATGGCAAACGGTTCCTGGACGCGATGAACTTCACGCAACGGAAATATAGCACGCCCTTATTCCCTCTCGGTAAGACCAGTCAGGTCCGTTGCTACGTGCTTCCCGATACCATCGTCGTCCGGTGTGGTGACCTGGACGTCGTTCGCTGGCATGGGGACCCGCGCCGTCTGTCTCAGGACCCGAATTACTATCCGCCCCACTATTCGGCTGCTGATCGAGCGAATCTTTGGCTCGGGACATTCCAGACATCGTTTCGCATCAGGGACTTTGAACTGAAGCCGCTCAGCGACGCGGAAGAAAAAGAAATCAAACAGTACGGGTCCGATGTTTACCCGACGAAGCCGCAGCTCGACGTCCCGCTCGCGGCTAGCTCATTAAAGGCATCAGCAACAACGACGACATCTGCCATTCCCTCCGGATCGTGGTTGCTCAATCGAAAGGCGGATGCCAAAGCACTGCTCCTCATGAACGATGGTGGCGATCAGGAGGCTGCGATCGCAGCGTGTCGGCAGGTCCGGCTGCCATTTGACCTGTATCCCGAGTTCCCCAAGCCGGACTACTCGCGTTATTCGCTGGTTGTTGTCGGAACGAACATGATGGACCACTGGGGGCAACCAGCCAATAAGCACCCTGACGCGTTCAAGCCGTTGGCTGACTTTGTCCAGTCAGGTGGGCACCTGGTGGTATTCAATGCGTATAACGGTCGAAACATGGAGCACCTGATCCCACTGGGGATCACTACGGGCTTTAACCATTCTTGGACGTTCGAGAAAGTCCCCGGCGCATCAGACATCCTTTTCAACGGAGCCGAAGACCTGATTCCGGCTGGCAACTACCTGCAACAAGCTGGCAATTTCACGGTCCAGAAGCCGCATGTCGTGATGTTACGCCGCGGTTCAGGCTCATTTGCGGGAGAACCGACTTTCGCCACTTTGCCTCACGGAAGCGGTCGCCTCACGTATAGCTCCGTCGAGCCCGGTTACGGTGACCCACCCGGATACTGGTTATTTCAAGCCGCGATTCGGTGGGCTGCGCGTGGAGCACCGGTTACGGCCAAGGACCTCGAACAACTGAATGCCGAAGAAGCGGAATCACAGAAACCCTCCGAACCGCCAGGGAAAAAACTGGAGATCCTGGAAGCCAAGTATGGGGTCCCCGAGGATCTGACGGTGATCACTCCCGCGGTCACCGCAGGGGCTAAATCCGGACGGTTGATGATGGCTGTTGACTCATCGTTGATCGGGAGAGATCCGAAAAATGGAGTCGCTAAGTTCATGCATCTGCGCTATCGACTGAATGGCATCGAAGAATTCCGGAAGGTTCCTGAATACCAGCCTGTCGTCATTGAAGCGCGAAATGCCTCTAATAGTGTGACTGACAACAAATTCAAGTTGATCGAAGTCCGATGGGGTGTCGGAATTTACAGCCCCAACAACGGAATTGACCTGACGCGGAAGTTCAAGCCGCTTGTCAGTCGCAACGGACTGCGTCTCACACAGGAAGCCCAGAATCAGGCGGTGAGTGGTGTACCGGATCCGAAATACGGCGTCACAAAGTCGTTCTACGTTCAATACCAATACCAAGGCCAGGAACGAGGTGCGGTGTTTGCTGGAGGAGCACTGATCAACTTGGGAGATCCGCCAGAGAAGAAATAATCAGGTCCGCTGTCCCACCAATCGTCCGCCGAATTCCCTGTAGCAAAGTTTGATCAAGTGCTCGATCCGAAAAACTTAGTCCCGTCCTCAATCGATTTCTGCGGTCGAAAACTCGTTGACTGGATCGCCATTGCATTGGTCTCCGTGACGTGGTGCTCGATCACCCTGGGTCAACAAGCTGACAAGATTTCATTCGGTGAATCGCCTGTCGATGGAGTCGCCGCGAAAATCGGGATCGAACTGAAGTCCACTAAACCCACCGACGCGACAGCTCCAGATGCAGCTGCTGCATCCAAGCTTGAAAAACCGTTGACGTCAGCTGACACGACGAAGAAAGAAGCCAAACCTGGCAAGCCAGGCAAGGCGGTGACGTCGCAGAAAGTCAAAACACTGGAAGCGAACGCGCTAAAGTGCCAGACGGCGGAAGAGGCGCTGATCCTCTACAAGTTCTTCATGGCAGCACCGGACACGACTACGGAAGAGAAAGAGCAAGCTCAAACTCGATATGAGTACTGGGACCAAGCTGCGATCGATCAACTGGTACGAGTCGGGCCGAAATGGATGGCCAAAGAAGATGCCGACGCGCTGCAGAAGGAAGCAGACGATCTCGTCCGCGAAGCGATGGAACTGTTGAACGTTGACAATTTCACGGCCGCAAATGCGAAGCTCGAAAAGGCCCGCAAGGTCTATCCCGAGCATCTAGAATCGGTCTTCTTGCTGGCTGTTAACGCATTCCTGAAACGCGACTTCAAAATCGCCGAGACGAAATTCAATCAGTGCCTGTCCCGTGCCCCAAACAACATTGCGTTGCTCAACAATGTTGCCATCTGCGAAATCCAGATGAAACGCTATGCCCAGGCCGTGAAACATTGGGACCGAGCCGCCACGCTGGATCTCGACAATAGCAATGTCGCCCAAAACATCGGCCAGTTCGTCTCGGACGTGAGTCTGAAACGATTCGTCAACGTGGAAAAGAACGCACTCGCCGATGCCACCGAAATCTACCAAAGGATGATCACCAAGGATCCGGGAAATCGCGCCAATTCCACTCGCGGATATGTCGTGATGCGGATGCTGCGGAGCAACGCAGCGACCGAAACACCCGACGAGGAAAGTCGAGTAATTGGAAACGGAACCGGTTTTGTCATTGCCGAAGGATACGTGCTGACAAATCGACACGTCGTCGACGATGCAGACTCACTCGTGATTCAAGACCCGACCAAGGGGGATGGGCTCCTTTTCCACGCAAAGGTCGTTGCGATCTCGAAAGAGTTGGATATCGCTTTGTTAGAGTGCCGCCAGTTGAAAGCCCCCGCCGTACCAGTGAATACGACTCCCGTAGGCCGAGGGACAGAAGTGATGGCATTCGGCTTTCCAATGGCGACCGTCGTCGGTAAGGGGCTGAAGGCGACGCGCGGTATCATCACCGGGCTTCCCTCCGACGCCACAGAAAAGATGCTCGTCCTGGATGTTCACGTCAATCCTGGCAATAGCGGCGGACCACTCTGCGATCGCAGCGGCCGCGTGGTCGGGGTCGTGGCAGCCAAGACAATTAACACGACGCTTGTCCAAAGCTACGGCCTGGCGATTCCCATCAACGACGCCCTGCCGTTCATCAAGCAACACATTCGCGATTATGCCTCACCGAAAGTGGAAACTAAAACGGCCGAATGGACCGATGTCGACGCTGTGATCAGTCCGTCGACAGTGATGATTCTAATCCAGAAAAAGCAATAGCTTCACTATCAAGCGAACTGGCAGCAGTGCTGCCGTTCCTGCGACGAAACAGAATAACCGCCCCGAGAACCAAGATGCCGAAATCGACGATACCGATTGGAATTGATCTGGGAACCACGTTTTCCGTGGTCGCCTATCTCGACTCAACAGGTCGCCCTTGCACCATCACGAATGCGGAAGGCGATCTTATCACGCCCAGCGTAGTGCTGTTGGACGGTGCTTCATCCGTCGTCGGGAAAGAGGCGGTGAAAGCGGCCGGGATGGAGCCGGAAAAGATCGCCGACTTCGCCAAGCGAGACATGGGCAGCATGTTCTATTCGAAAAAGGTCGGTGGCGAACAACTTCCACCAGAAGTCATTCAATCATTGATTCTCGAGAAATTGCGGAAAGATGCGGAGCTGAAGCTCGGTCCGATCGACAGGGCGGTCGTCACCGTCCCCGCGTTCTTCAACGAGCCCCGACGAAAAGCGACGCAGGATGCGGCGCAGTTGGCCGGACTGCAAATCCTGGACATCATCAACGAACCAACCGCCGCGGCGATCGCATTCGGTTACCAAGTCGGTTTCCTCGACGAAAAAGGCCAGGCAAGACAGAAGGAAACGATCCTTGTTTATGATCTGGGTGGCGGGACATTTGACGTGACGGTGATGGTCATCGATGGAACAGATTTCACGGCTTTGGCCACGGGAGGAGACGTCTTCCTCGGTGGGGTTGACTGGGATCGTCGACTCGCCGAACACATCGGCAACAAGTTCCGCGACAAGCATCACGGCTTCGATCCTCGGCAGGACGCGTCTGGAAATCAGCGGTTATTGAAAGAGGCCGAAGATACGAAACGCGCGCTATCGGCTCGCGAGCAAGTGACCGTCTCGTTCGAGCATGTTGGTCAGGGGATCCGACTGCCAATCACCAGAGTTGAATTTGAGGAGATGACGGCAGATTTGCTCGAACGAACGCGATTCACAATCAAGAGCGTTTTGAAAGAAGCCAAGCTGCAATGGACAGACATCACGCGTCTGCTGTTGGTCGGTGGGTCCAGCCGAATGCCGATGGTCCAGCGCATGCTCGAGGAAGAATCCGGGCTGAAGGTCGATCGATCTCTTTCACCGGATGAAGCCGTGGCTCACGGTGCGGCTCTTTACGCAGGGTTGTTGATCGCACGCGAAGAAGTACAACCTGATGATGCGCCAGCGAAGAAGCCGGCAATGACCGTCAAGAACGTCAGTTCCCATGACCTTGGCGTGCTGTCTAAGGACCCCGCGACGGGTCGCTCCATGAATTCGATCATCATTCCTCGAAATACCGTCCTGCCAGTCACCAAGGGCAAGCGCTTCCGCACGGCAAAGCAAGGTCAGAAGACCGTCGTGATCAATGTCATCGAAGGGGGTGATTCGGCTGGAAGAAATTCGACGCCGATCGGCCGCTGCACGATTCACGGATTGCCACCCGACCTGGCACCGGGGATGATCGTGGAAGTCTTCTTCACTTACAGTGAAAATGGCCGACTCAAAGTGGAAGGACGGTTGCCCGAACTGAAACGCAAGGCGATGTTGTCCATCGAGCGAGCAAGTGGAATGAACGATGATAAGTTGAACGAATGGGGCGAGAAATTGAAGGCCAGCCGCCAGTAATGAAAGCTCCTTTCGATCACGCAACGAACCACGGATACAGGTAAGGTTGTCAGATGTCGATTCGATTGGAAATCGATGGCCAGGCCGTCGTCGAATTTGAAGAAGAGAACATCCTGCTCGGCAGCGACCCTGCCTGCACCGTTCCCTTTCTCCCGGCCACGGGCCTTGCGCCTAAACATGCAGTCATTCGCAAAATCGCTGGTCGCTGGATCGTCGAGGTCCGCGGCGGAGATTCAATTCAGGTTGGTGACGCCGAACCGACACGAATGCACTGGCTGAATCCGGGCGACATCATCCGCCTCACCGACGCTGGCCCTTCTGTGCAGTTTGAACCACCGCAACGAGCAACAAAGCCCGCGGCTCGACGAAGTAGTGCCGAGATCCCCGTCCAACCGAAATCCGCACGGCGAAGTAGCGCCGAGATCCCCGTCCAGCCGAAGCCTGCCACTCGTCCGAAGTCCGAGACAATCGATAGCTTCCAGTTGTCGAAACCCAAATCGATCTCGATGCCGACATTTGATCAAGCTGTCGAACTCGACACAGTGAAGTCGAAGCCCCAACCCAAATCGACTCCTTCAGTCGAACCAGTTGAGTTCAACGAGGCACCCACTCCGGAAATGCGTCCCTTGCCAGCGCTGGGGAAATCGAGTCCCTGGCTCGGCACTGCTGCGACAGCCGCCTCAACTGGGCCACGAGATCGAGCACGACGCCGCTTGTGGATGCAGGTCGGAGGTGCAGCAGTCTTAGCAATCGCCGTCATTGTTTTCTTGATATCCGGCCGCAATCCGTCCAGAACGCGTCCGGATTCGACGCCATCAACTGATAGCACGACGGCTTCCACGCGGGCCCCCAACGTCCCCATCCCGCAGGCTTCACCGTCAGTCCCTCGGGAAAAAACCACCCCCGAAGGCCCCGTGAAAGAGTCAGAGACAAAACCGGATTCAATTGCTTCGAAGCCTGTTGATCCTGCCACGCAATCACTGGTGACAATTCCGACGCCTCCGTCGAAATCCACTCCGAAGCCCCCGTCCGCGACCTTGGTCGCGGTGCGCGACGGAGTTTATACGGTATTTGCGAAGCTCCCCGAGCGTGAGGTTTACTACCGCTTGGGGACGGCATGGGCCGCGTCAAAACGTCACTTGGTTACCAGCGGAGCCGTCGCCGTCGCCGTCGAGGGACTGAAAAGCGAGGGAGCATCAATCGTCGTCTCGCAGCCGTTCCAAGAGCGTCCCATAGTCATCAAGGGCGCTCGCATGCACTCGGCCTATTCGACTGCTGTCCAACGCGCCGCCGCCGCCAAAGCAAGAATGGCGGACGAATCGAGCACGCCGGCAAAAGGTGCTGATGACCAGGAAGACACGCCGGCAGCCGAGTTCGCCAAGGCGCTCGCGACCCAAGCCCGCTTCGATCTTGGCGTGCTGGACATCGAAGCCGGGCAACGCTTGCCAACGTTCTTGAAAATGCAGACCGGAGACATGGCCGATGTCTCGAAAGCAGACTTTCTGCTCGTCGGGTTTCCCTTCGCCGAAAACCAGTCTCAAACCGAGGGTGTCCACAAGACCGGAGATGTCAAGGAGCGCGTCAGCACCAGGAATTCTGCGGTTAAGAACGAAAGTGATCTTTCGTTGACGATGAAGTTCACGGGGGAAGTCGCCGACGAAATCTGGTCAGGCAGCCCGGTCTTCGATCGCAGTCAGCGAGTCATCGGCGTGTACTCGCGTCCGGCAATGCCCGCTCAAGAGAATGAAAGCGTCCAAAAACGTCGGCATGCCATCATCTGGCTCGGCAGGCTTCGCGAATTTGCCTCCGACCTGGAGTAATGATCCCTCCCGAGATCATTCAATCCAGACGCCTGTTGGGCATTATCTACGATACAGGCGAGGGTAGCACCACAGGGCATGATCCGCCCTTCCATCACCGAGATCGGTCACACGAAGTTCGACTGTCTTCGTTTTGGCGGGCAGCTTCACATCGATCGGTATAATTCCGGCCTGCGGACTTTCATAGATCCGTTTGGCATCGGCCCACACTTCAAACTTCACGTGGCTGCTCCACACGCAGTATCCGATCGCTGTGAATCGGGTCATTCCTTCAGGAACCTGGTATGTCACTGTGGACGGCGGGTGGTCATACAAGAATTCGTCACAAAGAGTCGCATCGCGAAAATTGACGGGGATATAACGACACGGGCCAATGTGCTGGTTATGAGTCACAGGCGCAGCCGCGTTACCCGAGGTAACCGTAAATTTCAACGTGCCCGACTTACCATCGAGCATCTTGTCCGTCACCCGATCCGCGGCCACAGCGTGATATCGTGGATAGCACCAATGAGTATGATCATAGTCTCCGTTGCCACACTCGTCCGCGACCAGTTCCAACAAGCTCGCTTTGGCCGGAATATCTATCTTGATGATATCGATCCCGGTCTCGGGTGATCGATGAACTTCTTCACCATCGATCAAAACCGCGAACTTCGCTGAGTGGCTGGTTGGATTGAAGCCGACCACCGAAAAACTCTTCGCACCGTTCGGGATGTTGCATTTGAGTCGCGAAGGGGCATGAGCACCGTAGAAGTCGTCACAGGGTTTGAAGTCACGACTGATCAACGGCCAACAGTGGTCGGGCGATACTTCCCAAGGCGTTTGGTTAACGGTGAATCTTGCCCAACCGACTTTGATCGCGCTGGCTTCTTCGCCGACGAGTCGCACAAAGCCATTCTTGAAATCCTTTTCGCGATCTTCCGGTGTGATCAAGTCTCTACGAATCGTTCCAGATAGCATGCGGACACGGACCTTGTGGAAGGCGACCTGGCTGGTGTGAGCGCCAATCCACGCGTGTTGAAGCATTGTCACCGACCATAGACCTGGTTCACGATAGTAAAGGGATTTGGGGTTACCCTCCCATGTGAAGTAATCTTTCTGGTCATTCCAATCAACCGCGATAGAGGCCTTGTCACCTTCCTGACGCACACGAATCTGCAAACGCTGACGCTCGCCATTTGGAAACTGTCCGCGGGGATTTACTGCGATGACTTTGCCATTCTCAAAAGCCATTGTTGCCGTTTCACCACCATATGCGAGCAAGATCCGAACAGGATGACCATCGACAGGGAAGTAGAGGGCGGTGTCGTAACTTCCTATTTGACGCGTGAACTCCACTTCCATGTCATAGTCGCCATCAATGATCGCAGGCAGCGGAAATCTCATTCCGTTGTCCGACTTAAAGCGGATCTCCGATTTGGTTGGCTTTTCCGACAGGTAGACATTCCAATTAATTCCTCGCGATGCCCAATCGAGTCCTTCAGCCCACTCCAGAAGATCAATCCATTCACCAGGCTTGGCCTCTGTGATTTTGATGCTTGCAGGAGTCGGCATCGGACCGCCGGGCGTTGTGGTTGAGGATGCAGCATTGACCGCAACTTTCGCAGCGATCAATGGCACGTCCGCTTGAGGTGTCGTCGGGAACGGCCCCGAGAAGCTGGCTTCCAGATCATTAGCCGCGTCTGGTTCCATCGGTCTTAGTTCCAGGTTCTTGAACTGGAAGACCGATTCCCAGCTAGCTAGAGACAAATGAGTAAAGTCATCGTCACATTCATTCGGGGGATAGCACGAAGAACGTTGGGACAGTCGACGAGCATCACCATGCCAGCGAATCACCTCCTGATCGTTACAACTGACGATGATCGTGTCCGGTGTCACTTGGCATTGCACTTTGACCGCTTCCCCACGGGGCAACAAAGGCGTTTTATAGACTCTGCGCGTGAAATTGGGAGCCTCACCCGCATCACGTCTGTCCAGCAGTGTGACCGCCGAGAGCGTGCCGTGCAGGCAATCGATCAGGACTTCGCAGGGACGCCCCCCGACGATCAGTCCCAAAATAAGTTCATTCGTCCCGTCCACCCGCGTGACTTCGCCGCTCAGCGTATATCGATCGGGAACCGACAACGGAATGCGCAGCCGAGCTGCTGTCAATTTCGGAGAAAGTAGATTGCCATCGGTCAGGGTCCACTTTCCCAGCCGGCTATCTCGATCGACATCCAGCACAGGCAGGATCTGACCATCGGTCGACGATGCGACGGGACTGAATCGATGCGGTGGAAGTGCTTCCAACTCCAGACGCTCGAAGCGAAAACTTTGGTGATAGCTTCCGATCGCTATCCGTCGCACCGGCGTCTGCAGTCCTCCGCCAGCAACGGTCAATCGCTCTTGATTTCCGATCCACTGCAGGATCACGGCATCGGCTTTGGTGACTTTCACGCGATCTTGATGGACGGTGAACTCCAGTTCATGCGAACCTTCCGGTGGGATCAGAGGTTCGCTGCGTCGCGATGCTTCGGTCTGATGGAAATCCAAGAAGTCCAGTTTTAGACCACTGGATGTCGATCCATGGCCGTCCATTACGACTTCGGCCTTCGTATTCTCGGTCGGTAAATTCACGAGCAGGCCTTCTTTCTTCAGCGAACCGCCGTCGAGGCGGGAAACGCGCATCTTCAATCGATAATCGCCCGGAACATCCACAGGCAGCACCAACGCGTTGAACTCGGCGTCCCCTCGACATCGGAGTGCTGTTCCGTCGCGTTCCCAAGTCCCGCGTGTGGAATCTCGTTGGACGTCAATCAGAGGCAGGAGATCGATCGGTTTTCCGATTGCCAACGCCGGAGTGTTCGCAATCTTTGGCGCTGGAAGCGGCGGCCCCAGCTTGATGTCTTTGAATTTAAAGTGGCGCAACGCCCCCAGATACAACCGACGGCCGTCAGCCAACGACCACTCGTCTGGCATGACGAGACGCCGTGAGTCCCCACGCCAGTCGATCATTGTCCTGCCATCCAGATCCACGCGAATCGCATCCTTCGTCACCGTGAATGCAAATTGGACTGGTTTATCGGGAGTCAGCACTGGGCCATTCAGGCGTGATTCGTTGTTCTCCCAACGCCGACCGTCAATGGTGTCCAAACCGGCCGCCGCGTTCGTCGAGACGAATTGAACCATTCTCTGATCTCGAACCAGCCCCACTGTGAGCGCATCGCCAGGGTGATTGGCAGGCATCTCGACCGTCATCGACAAGGTGTATTCCTTGGGAACGACCGTCGGAAGATAAATTTGCGCGTACCCATTCTCAGGGCTGGACAGTGTTCCCTTGTTCATGCTCCACAGTCCGCGCGCTGTATCGCGATCAGGATCAAGCAACTCCAGAACATTGACTTCGCTGGCAAGCGACGAAGGCTGCGGTGTCACTTTCTCTGGTTTCAGCGGAGTCAATGTCGCCTTTTCGAATACGTATCGGGCGAGAACCGTTCCGATGACCGGGCATTCGTGGCAACCGAATGTGTGATAGGAATGCAGATAGAGTCGATCGGGGTCTCCATGCCAATCCACGATGGTCTTGCCGTCCATGGTCGCGTGCAGATGTCCGGGGTGTACGGTCAGCACGATCGTGGCCGACTGGTCTGTGAATTTGGGACCACGGTTGGTCGTAGCATTGTCTGTCGGCTCACGTCGGTCGACGTAGAGGCCAGTGAATTTTCCCGCCCAGGCGTCGATGACCAGCATCCCTTGCCGACCGGCCATCATGAAGCCCAGCAACAACGTGTCCTGCCCGTCCAGTCGACGCACCTGGTATGTTAGCTGATAGTCGTCGTAGGACTGGACTGGCAGATAGAGTTCGCTTTTCTGATTACCAATCAATGCGTTCCCGGTTTTTTCCCATGAACCGATGAACGTATCGCGATCCAGGTCGACTGTTTTCAGCAGATCAATCGGTGCGCCCGCAGGCACAGCGGCCACCACTGGGTCTGACCAGGCTGCCGAAGGTAAAGCGACCGGTTTCGTTGCTGGAACCAGAGGTTTCGCCGTCGTTTCAGTAGCGGGGCTCGCAACCTCGCTCGAAGTGACGTTTTCCACGGTTGGCTTCTCAACACGAGGCGCGCGTGATCCCATTGAGAGAAATGCGATCAGCGCACACACCGCGATACCAACGCCACCACCAATCAACACAATCGGTGATGGACCTGCTGCCTTTTTTGTCTTGGATTTCTTCCCTGCCCGAGGAGATCTTTCCTGTGTCTCAAGATCGGCCTCAGAGAATGACAAACCTGACTCACTGGCCGTTGCTGCGGTGGCGCTGGTGGCAGCAATCTGCTGACGTAGATTGGCGTCGTAGCCGGCTTTCGTGGCGGGCCTCAACAGGCAAAGACGTGCGGTCGCCAGCTCATTAAGAATACGAGCCGCGTCGGCCGCATGTTCACCCGACTGATACTGCCTGATAAATGTCATCTGCTTTTCGGCAGCACCCTCAATGACATCCAGATCACCCTCGAACACCTCCAACCCCAGCAGGCGGTAGTGATTCGCAGGCAGATCCTTCGCGGAGATTCCGAGCCATTTTCGATACGGATCGAACATTGTGTCAGGTCTCAGTGGCGTAGACGAACGTGGCATATTGCGGCAGCAGCACCTGGACGACGCTATTCCTTGCGGTCACAACTAACCTGTTGTACTAGTCATTTCACCTCACCGCAATTACGCAGCACCACATGGCCCTCAGCATGGTGCAGTCGTTTCGTGGTGCTCTATTGAGCGCAGAAGAGGAGGTGTGCAGGCATCATTGTGTTCTGTTTCCTTACGATTTGGCAGAGTTTGTCAGTCCATGGCAGGGTTTTGCGGGGGCTGCAGATTTTCTCTCACGGAGCACAGAATCACGGAGAGAGGAAGGCTTGAGGTGGCCGGCATGAGCTTCCGAGATCAAGCTGGCGATCAGGACTGAATTGGCGGTGTGACGGTGGGTCGTCATGGGATCACATTCTCCTTTCTGTGTGCAGTCAGTTCCGAACAGTACGAGCCAGCGCGGCGATTGAGCTGCGCGAAGGTGCTTTCATTAAGTTGTCTTGCGAACTCATATGGCAAGTGGGGTTGTTTGTGTTTGTGCCAGGAGCTGACGCCGCCCCGCTCAGGATAGAGGGTGGGTCGCGCGGTCTTCGTCATCAACTGAGGAACAGGGACCTCTGACCTTCCGCTAAGAGAGCGGCCCAGAGGGGTGCCCGTTGGTTACGGTGCACCTACGACTACCATCGTGCAGACGATTGTCCCGTTTGTGGTGTCCTGATCAAGACGAGGTTTGACAATCCGTGGATCTTGGTTCGAAGTCATTACTGACAAATTTTGACAATGGGGGACAAAATAGCCCTGTTTTTGGCAGTTTTCCTCAAAAAAGTGCGACTTTACTGACAATGAAAAAACGTCAGCACCTGAAGGCTTGGATGGTGCTGATGAGAAGCGATTGCGAATGACAACTTATCGATTGTGAGAAAGGTAGGATCGGGGCATCCTTGATCGTGTCGATCGCTCGAAACGCCGACATCAGATCGCCGATATTCGAATAGACGTCAATCGCCTCGGAGTAGTAGCCGTATCGATCTGTTGGTGTTTCGTGCACGCTGGCCGCAGAATTCATCAGCTTGGTTGCAAACACCACTTTGGCGTTGATGTCCTGCGCCAGCTTCAATTCACCGGCCATGCTCTTCATCACTTCGCTCGAGCGGCGTCGAGTTTCGCCTTCGCTGGGATTGGCAGAAGTTTGGAGGCTGGCTTCGACTTCGCGACGGTCGGCTCCATCTTCAGCTTGACCACTGTGGCAGCATTCGTGACGGCGACCACAAAGTCGGGTTGCGCTGACATTGGAAAAACACCGTCGAATTGAGCGTCCAGTTCCTTCACTTCGTCGTCTGTCATCGGCAGCATGTGAAATTCACGAATCTGAAAACTCGCATCCCAGGTGCAGATCCAGATCTTGGATTGATCGGCAGCCAGCAGCTTTGGAGGAACCATGAAGGGGCGGATTGATAAGCGACGAGGATCACCGTGCCAGCGAACGAGTTCCTGATCGTCGACTGTCACGACCACGCTGTCAGGGGTGACCTGACAGCGAACATTCACGCGTTTGCCAATCGGAAATATCGCAGAGGGATGTTGCCGTCGGGTGAAGTTGCTGCCGTCGTTAATGAACTTCCCGTCGACAAGAGCCAATCCTGAAAGTCGACCATTGTAGTTGTCGAACGGAACCTCGCAGACTTGGCCTCGCATCGGCAACCCGATCTTGAATCCGTCCGTCCCCTCTTTCCTCTCGATATCAAACGTGACCGTGTAGCGATCGGGCACCAGCGCGGGGATATGCACTCGGACCGTGTGGGTCTTGTCGCTGATCAGCCCATCGCTTCCCATTGTCCAACTGCCCATACGGACATCGCGATCAAGATCGATGATCGATAGCAGATTTCCTTCAGCATCCAACGATGCAGGTTCCGGAAATGTGACAGGGGGCAACAGCTCAAGCTCCAGCTTCTCGATGCGAAATCGTGAGTTCCAACTGACGAGGCCAATCTTGTTCCCGGGCGTTTTGTATTGCGACTCGATAAAGAAGCGATGGGGACTTCCCGTCCATTCGAGAATTGTCTGTTCCCCTTTCAGGACCTTAATACCGGTACCGCGGACGATACATGTCAACTCCTGAGCCACCCCCTCGTCGATCGCGATTCCACGCCAGGTCAACGGCGGAACATGCAGGTTCGGACCATCCAGCGAACTTCCACTGACCGTCTTGCCGGACGCGTCAAAGGCTACAATTGCCTTCTCGCCTGCTGTCGGTAGATTGATAAAGAGCGCTTGATCATTCGACCCGCCACCAGGTTCACGAGCGACTTTCAACGTCAATTTGTAGTCTGTCGGCGGTTCCAGCGGGACAACCAGTTTCGAACGCATGACATCGGCTAACGTCCTGATGTTTTTGCCGTCGCGTTCCCAGGTTCCCGTTAGTGCATCGCGCACGGGATCAATCAATGCCAGCAGATCGACTGCCTTACCGACTGCCATCGATGGGGCATCGGGAAGTTTCGCTCGCTTGATCGGCGGCCCCAGCTTGATGTCGCGGAATTTGAAATGAGTCAACGAACCCAGAAAGAGTCGACGCGCATCCGCCAGTGCCCAGTCCCCGGACATTTCCAGAAGGCGAAAATCACCGCTCCAGTCGACGACCGTTTTTTCGTTGATCTCAACGACGATGGCGTCCTTCGTCACCGTACAGCGCAGGCGAGCCGGAACACCTGGCTTGATCCACTGCCCTTCCAACCGGGCTTCGCCATCTGAGAAGCGCTGCCCGTTGATCATATCCAAGCCGGCGCTCTGCTGGTTATCGTGAAACTGAACGTACTCGTTTCCCGCGACCAGACCAACTGCCAGTGAATAGGTGTTTGGATTGCCAGCCGGTACTTCAACAGTTGCTGACAGTGTATATTCTTCCGGGACCACCGTCGGAAGATAGATCTGGCCATGATTGTCAGGGCTGGACAAGGTCTCTTTGTTTAGCCCCCAGATGCCGCGTCGAACGTCTCGATCGGTATCGATCAAGGGCATCACATCGATCTCGCGATCCAATCGAGCAATGCGCTTCGGCACGGCGACGTGCTTCAGCGGAATCAGCCGTGCGGATTCAATGACGTACTTTGCATTTGAGATGTTGAGGAATGGCGTTTCTCGATTGGCGATCGAGAAGAGTGACGATAACCTCTCGGGATTCCCGTGCCAGTCGAAGATGGTTTTACCATCCACTGCCAGGTGGCAATGGCCGGGATGAACAGTCAGTGCGATTTCAGCCAACTCGTCGGTGAATAGTTTTCGTCGCAACGTCGTACAATTGTCGGATGGTTCGCGCCCATCAACACAAAGGCCACTCGCTGTCGCATTCCAACCATCCAGCACGACTATCCCCTGTCGTCCAGACATCACGAAGCCCATGAATAACGTATCCGCTCCCTCGACGCGGCGAACCGCGTATTTCAACTGATAGTCTTCCGGCATCTTCACAGGGAAATACATCTGGCCGTTCGGGGGGCCGATCAAGGCCGTCGATGTCCGTTCCCATTCACCATGTACTGCATGCTTCGGGAACACGACCGTTTTGATCAGGTCGATTGATTCACCGACCGGTTGCGGTTTTTGAGGTTCCTCGCGCCAGGCGAAATCTGAGGCGGAAGGTGTTTCCGCATTTTGCTCGACTGGCTTCGAGTCGACAACCGCAGGTTTCTGAGATGGCGAGGGATCGATGTCGGCTACCTTTTCGGGCTTCTTGCGCGAACCCGACAGCATGAAAACTGCTAGTAGAAGACAGACGACAAGTCCGACTCCACCCCCAATCATCAATTGCTGCGAGTTCTTGGACTTCCGCTTTGCTGACGCTCGCTTCTTCCTCGAAGGTGAGCTGGGTAGCAGATCGAACGATATTTCTTCTTCCGGCGGCTCAAGTTCGTTCCTGAGCTTGTCGTCATAAGCGGCCTTCGTGGCGGGCTTCAACAAGCAGATTCGCGCGATCGCCAGTTCGTTCAAAATCTTGGCAGCAGCAACGGAGTGCTCGCCCGACTGATACTGACGAATGAAACTCATCTGCCGATCTGCCGCCCCTTCGATGACGTCTAGATCGCTCTCAAAATTCTCCAGGCCAAGCAAACGATAGTGATTCGGAGGCAGGTCCTTGGCCGTGATTCCAAGCCACTTTCGATAGGGATCGAACATATTTCTCAAGTCTCAAAGGCCAAGCGAACGTCAAACCTCTACTGTTGTACAGGCCCAATCAGACACACGCAATTAACGCTAGCGCCGTAATGAATTGGATGATTTTTGAAGAGTTAGTTTGGCCAAAGTGCCCCACAGGTCTTGTTTTAGGAGGATCCGCAGCGACCAATTCTCGTTTCAGAACTGATTTCGGCGTCAAGTTTGGCAAGAGGTTTGGCGCGTGCCATACGGTGGCGTATCATCCACCTCTACGCGTATTGTCCTTTTGCCATCATTTCGCCGGTGGGATCCGTGGAAAACGATGCCTTTCAATCCAAGTCCTGCGCAGACCAATTAAAGGCGCTCAGCGAGCCGATTCGGCTGCGCATCATTGATGTGCTGCGCCATGGCGAGATGACGGTCGGCGACATTGCCGAGTTTCTGGAAACAGAACTGGTGACGGTGTCGCATCACTTGAAGATCCTCAAGCACGCGGATCTGGTGGAAGTGAAGCGCGAAGGCCGGTTCATGGTCTACAGTTTGCGCAGCGATCTGTTGCAGAAGGCCAGTGGCCGATCGCGGCAATATCTGAATCTCGGTTGCTGTCGCATCGAGGTCCCCGACCCCAAGCCTGAATAGTTCAACCCGCACGGGCTTTCGCCGTCTATCTATTCCTGATTCGGATCACGTCCTGGGGAGTTCGTCGAGTGCATGTCAATCATGTGAAGCACAACTTGATCGCGGGAAATGTCAGCCTGGGGACGATGATGTTCGAGTTCCCCACGACCGGGATCGGCCGGCTGGCCGCAGTTGCCGGTGCCGAGTTCGCCGTCTACGACATGGAACATACCGGGTGGGAAATCGAGACGATTCGCATGCTGATCGCCACGACCCCGCGCCAGCAGATGGTCCCGATCGTTCGCATTCCGGCGTGTGAATATCATTTCGTAGCCCGAGTGCTGGACGCCGGTGCGATGGGGATCATGGTCCCGATGGTCGAGACCGAAGAACAGGCACGGCTCTTGGTGAGTTCCGCCAAATATCCACCCGCAGGTCGTCGCGGGGCTGCATTCACAATCGCTCATGACGACTACCGCGGCGATCCGATTCCCGACGTGATGCGATCAGCGAATGAAGAAGTCCTGTTGATCGCTCAGATCGAGACCGCAAAAGGACTGGAGAACGTTGAAAAGATCGCGACCGTCCCAGAAATTGACGTGCTGTGGGTCGGCCTGTTTGACCTGACCAGTTCGCTCGGCATCCCCGGTCAATTGCAGCATCCGGACACACTGGCAGCAATCGCGCGCGTGCTGGCCGCCTGCAAGGCGAACAATAAGATCCCCGCAGTGCTAGTGACCGGCATTTCCGAAGGACTGGCACAATTACAGACTGGGTTCCGCATGGTCGCCTACGGTGGCGACCTCTGGATCTATCAAGCCGGATTGCGGAAAGGGCTGCAGGCGCTCCGCGAAGGGTTACCTTCGTAAAGATCCACCAAGCACCGTTCAGGCGCGACAGCCTCGTCTTCAATTGTCCTTGTCAGGAATCGAACCTGATCTTCGACCTTCGCAGAGTCGCATGCATCCATCACACTTCAAAGACATAGAATGTCTCACGTAAGCACCAGTCCCTTATACGGACAGCATTGGTTGCGTAGTAGCAGCACGAGCGTGAGGATTCGAACCCCATCGAGCAGTGTTGGAAGCTGCGGGCTCTCCCAGGAGCGTCGCTCGTAAGATCAGCGGTCGGCATCGACGACCCGCCATCCATTCCGTCGGCGTGACGAAAAGGATTGCGGATGCCGATTGCCTGACGCGCGTTCAGCGCTATTCTTCCAGTTCCACAGTCCAGTAGGCTTCGCTGAGGAACTTGGACCAGCTTTCCATGCGGACATCATGTCGAGCGTAAAGAGGCTGCCACGCGGGTCGAGTCGGAACCTTGCGAAGTGGCATATTGACTTCGCTCGGCAGTCGGTCGGCCTTGCGTCGATTGCACTCCATACACGCCAGGACACAATTCTCCCAGGTGCTGGTTCCCCCGCGGGAACGGGGCAGCACGTGGTCGATCGTCAGTTCCTCGCTGCCCGGTTGAGCCGCGCAGTACTGGCATGTATAGCGGTCGCGCTTGTAGATGTTACGCCGGCTGAACGTGACCGAATTGATGGGAACTCGGTCGTAGTGCGTCAGCGTAATCACTTCCGGGACGCGAATGCGAAACGTGACCGATTGAATGGTAACTTCATCGTCGCGAGGAATCATCTGAGCCCAATCGGCCCACGTGTGCTGTTGATAGTCGGCGGGATCGACAATGCGCGCCCGTTCCGCAGCCACCAGCGTCAGGCAGCGGGCCACAGTCGCCACGCCAACTGGCTGCCAGTTGCGATTCAGGACCAGCGTCGGTCGTTCCAAAGTCAACATCGTCACAGGACACATCCTTTGCGATCGTAATTGATCATTGCCAATCAGATGCAAAAACGCGACACAGGTTCGCAACGAATAGTCCGTTTGCGGGAATCCCGCACAAGTTCGAATCCCTATTTTTCGGCGAGCGGTTTCCGAAGATCAAGGTCCGTACCGACTTCCATTTATCCAGACTATTGAGTGCCTGAAAGCTAATCCGTTCGCCTGCCGATCGGAGGCTCACGCATCTCCAGAACATGAAAGGTCGTCGTACTATTCGAAGACCACAATCTCTTGGCAAGATTCGCTACGTTCGGATCGACTCCTCATTTCAGCCAATGTCGCCAGTTGTGGAGAGTGAAGTCCGCCAGCCAATCATTCGGCAAATAGCGGAACTCATACTCCGTGCCTGTCTGACTCAGTAGGCCGACGCACATTGGCTCGGCACAGGAACCACGGTGTTGGAATTCCAGGCCGCTCAGCCAGAACAGCCGTGTGCGGCCGAATTCACAGTCGGCGAGTCGACCAGCCGAGTGATAGTGTCCAAAGAAGGCGAATTGTGGTTGGCGGGATTCGATAATCGTCGAGATTTCCAGGCTGCCGGAATCCATTTGGATCGCGTCGCGGGGGGACTCGTGAGTGAGCAGCACGTCGAAAGAGGGTTCGTCGCATAACGAGCAAGCAGCCACAGCATCGATTCGAATCCGTGGCGACCGGATGCGACGCGCCTTGGGAGCGTCGCCGTCGATGCCCCATAGCCCCGCGACGCGCAGACCAGACGGCAGCGTGACGATGCGGCCATCGTCAATGCACCACAGTCGATGAAAGTCGTCAACGGGCCACGCCGAGTCTCGTGATCGACGGTGTCGCAGCAGCAACTCGTGGTCCTCGTGATTCCCCGCGATGAAATAGAGGCGGAGTAGCGGATCGAGGTTCTGAAAGAACCGGCACGCGGCCAACTGAGTGGTGTTGAATTCGGAGATCCCCAGTTCGAGAGGATCGCGTGCGGCGTGTTGCCGAGACGCGGAGTCCAGACGGGTCGTATCCGGAAAATAGCCAAGATCCCCGACCTGCAGCAGGCCGTCGAGTTGAATCTGGAAATCGTGCTGATAGCGATTCACCAAGGCAAAGGCGGGCAACACACGACCATGCAGATCGCCAAAGACCAGGTAGTTCGCAATTGAGGAATCGTAAGTCAGTGAGAATTTCCTGTGGAGTTCATTTGGATTCGCACTTAGGCGCGCGCTGCAGAACAAGAAGGGTGTTCGAACGGAATTGAACCGTCACTTTCGGTATCACAAACCGACGTGCGAAACCTCTACACTACGAACACCACTGGAGAGGACAGTTGTCGACGAGGAAAAGTTCGCCGGAATGATGATCATTACGGGTTCCACACTCGTGACCGACGATCGCCATGCCTATCATCGATTCCGTGATCGGCTGGTGGTTCGCATTGGTGAGAAGCGGCGATGCTCGAATACTTCAGCGGATGGCGACGGAAGTTGGGTGGCATTTCGCTGCTGCTGGCGATCATCCTGGCAAGTGGTTGGATTCGTAGCCTGGTGGTGCTGGACGTTCTCCAGTTCCGCAGCAGTACGTTCACATGCGAGCATTGCGTCTCTGTGGACCAGACATTCGTTTGGGGAAGGTTGCGAAAGCAAGATCCGCGATCGATCTATCCCTATCCCGTCTGGAGTGCGTCTGAGTATCGCAGTCTGGACTCGTTTCTGGAACATGCGAGCCTTCGATCCGCAACGAGATGGTGGGGCTTCGGTCGCAGTGAGCTAAATCACGCCCCGGGCCCGACCAGCCACACCGTTTGGATCATCCCTTATTGGTTCCTGGTGATCCCATTCACGCTGCTATCGATTTGGCTGTTGTTCGCCAATCGCCACGCCTCATCGAAACCCTCGCCGCGTTCATAACCCGATACAGCAATGGCATTCCTGTATTCCGTGACAGCAATCTGATCTTGCCGTTCAAGTCACCGTAAATTGCCAGGTTTTCGTTTTCGGTACGTCGCGCATATCCGGACATTGAATCACCACGATCACGATCGCTACCACCGCTTAACGGTGCATATCCGACAAATGCGGTCGATAGATTAGATCGCGTAAATTGATGTTGCGACTTTCCGAACTCCGGAGGAAGCCTCGTGTTTCGCTGGATGAGTTGCTGTTGCTTGCTGCTCGGCATGACAGCCTTGGCGTGGGGAAAGCCGGAATCCGGCGCTCCCAAAGTCAAACGAAAGACTCAGATTTCCTCATCCACATTTGGGTTGAGGATGGAACTGGGCAAGGACGGCTCCGTTGGCTCCGTTCCCGAACCAAAGTCCAATTCGGCGGTTGACGCCAGCCACTCGGACGACTCGATGGAACCTCGCGCCGGCAAGGTGGATCTCGTCGACTGGCAGGAGCCCGTCGATGACTTTGGGGACATGGCTCCGATCACCACCCAGTCCGCTTATGAGTGGCAAGTTATGCCGGTCGGGCTGATGTACAAGGCATACCTGGCGGGCGAGAAGGAATCTCGCATGCAGGCAGTCTGGTTCGCGAGTCAAGGTCGCCCGGGAGTGATCTGGGAAACGACCCTGGGTGGTCACGTGGGCTTACTCCGATACGGGACAACCGATGCCATTAATCCTGAGGGCTGGCAGTTGGATCTGGAAGGGGCAGCGATGCCTCGGGTTGACATGTCTCACAACGATGACTTAGAGGCAGTCGACTTCCGCGCCGGCTTCCTGTCGACGTGGCGGTATGGTCCCAACGCCTATAAGGCGGGATACTATCACCTGAGTTCCCACTTGGGAGACGAGTTCTTACTACGAAATCCAGGGTATGACCGTCTGAACTATGTTCGCGATTCGTTCATCGTCGGCTATACCCGGCACCTGACTCCCGATGCTCAAGCTTACGGGGAAATCGCCTATGCGGCCAATCACGAAGACGGCGCGGAACCACTGGAATTGCAATACGGCATCCAATACAGCCCGATGGTTTTCGGCCTGCTCGGTGCCCCGTTCGCGGCGATCAATGGTCACACGCGGCAGGACTTTGGATACGTGACGAGCGTGAACATCACTGCCGGCTGGCAATGGCGTGGCTACTCAAACCACACCTATCGTCTGGGGGTCCAGTATTACAAGGGCCCCGCCATGCAGTGGGAGTTTGCCGGGAGACACGAAACGCTGGCTGGTGCGGGGATGTGGATGGACTACTGAGGCTGCAAGCGCAATCTCACGCGGTCGCCGCGCCGTCCATGAAACGGCCGGGATTCAGCAATCCTTGTGGATCCAGCTTTCGCTTCAGTTGCTTCATCAGCGGCCAGGAATGTTCGGCGTCGCCACACATCGGCATCCGAACTTTCCACTCTCCGTCGCAATGCAGCACGACCAGGTTGCCCCCTTGTGACCTGGCGAGCGGCCGCAGTTCGTTGAGGATTGTCGTGGAGTGGTCGATCGTTGCGGCCTCATCCAGCAGTTGACCAATGACCAATCCATTCCCCGCATGAACCTGTACCGCCACTCCCAGCTGCGTGGCTCGTTCGGCAAACGCCATGCACTGTGACGGTCGCAGATTCGCTTCAAACGTCAGCGGATCATCGGCACAGGTCTGGAAGTCCGTCAACGATTCCCAGATCCGGTCAGCATTGTGATCGCGGACCTGTCGGCATTCCTGAACGCCGATCGATGTCAGTTCCTGGGTCAGCACATCCAACTGCCAGTCCACTTCACGGCGAGAACCTTCCACCCCTACACAGAGCACGGGCGCATTGGTCGGCAGTTCGCAACGAGCCGACGCGACGATCAATGCGGCGGCGGCCGGGTTCAAGACCTCCACGGCGTTGGGACGAACCTGTGAAGTCAACAACCGCTGCAGGCGATCTTCGATCTCGGTGAAGGAATCGACTGTCATCCAGAGCTGCGCCGAGGTCTCGGGGAGCGGGCGCAATTTGAGCGTCACCTGAGTCAGGATTCCCAGCGTCCCGCGCGAGCCGACCAGCAATTTGCAGATATCGTAGCCGGCCACGTTCTTGACGACGCGACCGCCAGCCTTGAACAGCCGCCCCTCGGCATCGATGGCGGAGATTCCGATCACATAGTCGCGAAACGTGCCATGCCCGAATCGGCGCGGGCCGCTGGTATTCGTGGCGAGGGCTCCTCCGACCGTCGCTC
The DNA here is from genome assembly GCA_028291515.1 of Schlesneria sp. GTDB lineage: Bacteria > Planctomycetota > Planctomycetia > Planctomycetales > Planctomycetaceae > Schlesneria. The sequence continues at coordinate 7,640 of JAQGHU010000088.1, read as the reverse complement.
GCTCGGCTTGAGCGATGTCGATCGGCAGTTGCTGACGTTGCTCGGCCAGCGTTCGCTGCAGGTCGATGATTCGCATTCCCGCTTCGACGGTGATCGTCATATCGCGGGCGGGATAGTCGACCAGCCGGTTCAGTTGCGACATCGAGACCAGCACGCCGGGTTCGGGTGCCGAAAATCCAAAGTGCAGCGCTGTGCGACCGCCGACCGGACACAATGTGCGGCGCTCAGTTTGTGCGTTCTCGGCCACATATCGCGACAGCTCTAATTGAGTCGCCGGGGTAAATTCTAATGCACTCAACCCGTAATTCCTTCGACTTGCGATCTGCTTCAATTGAAGAAACGATTGGAACGAATGGCCGTTACATGGCAGCGCGTCGGCCCGGCTTGATCTTCGGGACATGCTCATTGCCGCATCCAGCCGACGTTGGCAGCATCTTGCCGGGGCTGCACAGTCCCTTGGGATTAAAGCAGTCGCGAATCAAACTCATGACGGCCAGGTCTTCGGGCGAGAAGAGCTTGTTCATGAAACTGATCTTCTCGACACCGATGCCGTGCTCTCCCGTGACGCTGCCACCCAGTTCAATGCATTTCCCCAGGATTTCGTCGCTGGCCAGCAGCACGCGAGCCACTTGCTCGGCATTGCGTTCATCGAACAGCAGGATCGGGTGAATGTTTCCGTCACCCGCGTGAAAGACGTTGACGATTCGCAAGTCATGTCGCAGACCGCACGCGGTGATGAATTCCAGGATCTCGGGCAACTTCGTGCGAGGGACGACCCCGTCCTGTGTGCAATAGCTGGGACTGAGTCGCCCGATCGCACCGAACGCCTGTTTGCGGCATTTCCACAGCAATTGTCGCTCTTTCGGGGTGTTCGCCTGGCGCACTTCTCGCGCCCCAGTTTGCTTACAGAGCGCGATGATCCTCTGGGCCTCATCGTCGACCGCGACTTCCAATCCATCGACTTCGATCAACAGCACAGCACCCGCATCCAAGGGGAAGCCAAAGTGGAACGCCTGTTCGAGGGCGCTGACAATCCCCTGGTCCATCATTTCGAGCGCCGCGGGGACGATGCCAGCTCCGATGATTTCGCTGATCGCTCGTGTTGCATCCGTCACCGTTTCGAAGACGCCCAGCATTGTGCGATAGGCGGCGGGATCGCGAGTCAGCTTGACGATCACCTTCGTGCAGATGCCGAGTGTTCCTTCATTGCCGACGAAGAGCCCCGTCAGATCATAGCCCGGCACGTCCTCGACAGTCCCACCCAGTTGGGCGATGCTGCCATCGGGAAGGACAACCTCGGCCCCCATGACGTGATTGACGGTGACGCCGTATTTCAGCGTATGCGGACCGCCGGAGTTCGTCGCGAAATTGCCGCCGATCGTGCAGGCCCCCTGGCTCGATGGGTCCGGAGCATAGTGGTATCCCGTCCCTTTCAAAGCCTGAGTCAGATGGACGTTGACCAACCCTGGTTCGACGATCGCATATCGGTCGCGCAGATTGATTTCGAGGATGCGTTTCATGCGCGTCAGGGCGATCATCAAACCGCCCCCGATGGGCAAGCATCCCCCAGCCAGACTGGTCCCGGCGCCGCGCGGAACGAACGGAATCTGATATTCATTGCACAGCTTGACGACTTCGACAACCTGCTCGGTCGAAGTCGGAAAAACGACGATGTCGGGACATTTTTTTTCGACGACATAGCCGTCGCATTCGTAGACCAGCAGGTCCTCACGATCGGCCAAGATCCCGTCCTTGCCCACAATCGCGCGCAATCGGTCGAGCATCGACTGAGATCGAGCAGATGACAACGAAGATTCGGCCAGCGCGGTGGTCATTCAGTCCCGTATCGCATCAGAGTCAATGAGAATGTGTCCGAGATCGGCATTCTAGGCCGTCTGCGTTCGTATCGCCATCGCGACGGAGATTGAATGGCATACGTAGGGCGTGTGCAGTCTTCGGAACACGCCGTCGAAGCTGATTGGCTAAGGGGCGAGGGCTGAGGGCCAAGCGACGGAACAGGAAGTAGAGTGTAGGGTTTCGCAGTAATAGCGTAGAATTTCTACACTGTGCCGCGTGACACAACCTCCGCTCCGGGTCGCGTGACACAACCTCCGCTCCGGCGGCCTGACACAACCTCCGCTCATTCTACTGAGAGTGTAATGGCTGGCCGGGCTGGTGCCATTACCAGCCGTGAGAATGGTTCGCGATCGCCGGGCGGTCTGACTCAGGGGCTCTTTCGACCTTACGGGAGCACCTCTATCGTCAGGAAGACACTGGCAGCTCAAAGCCGCCGCCAGTGCCACCCGAAAAACCGGTCGCGTGACACAATCGCCTCGTCTGCCGAGGGTTTCGCAGTCGCTGATTCGCATCCGATTGTGAAAGAACAATCCCGCCGCGCGGGCTTCAGGCGCAGGTGATTCTGCGTTGGACACGCCTCAAGCGATGAGTGCTAACTGGCACCCAGATTGTACGACTCTTGTGCCACAATCCGGTGCGCGCGCCAATCCGTGAAATGAGCGAATTAGGCCATTTTGTGCGAAGTTTTTCGACGAGCCGAAAGCGAAATGGACAACTTGCTTGGCGACTCGCATGCCGTCGGTGACATTCGACGGAATGATCGACACCCGACAATTCGCTAAACCGGGGGAATGAGAAGGAGACAGTCCATTATTAGGCAGAGAGAAAAGGCCGCAGGCTCAGGTAGCCGATAATGGACCTGTCACCTTTTCCGCCGCTGCGACAAAAACTGTCGCAGATCCAGCGATGGGGATGACATGGCTGACGCGGCTCCTTTATAAAATGGCGTTCCATCTCAAACTCGACCCCATCCATACAGACCAGTCAAGTGTGTCTTCTGGCTGGCCGTGTGGCCTTCAATGGTCTTGCAGCGGAGTGCGTTGAAATGATGGCTTGCAAAATCAAACCGAATTAATCACAATCTTGAGTCGCCTGAGTTGCGCTTCAGCAAATACAAGACAATCCAGTTTAGCGGTGGCGAATCCATCTCAACTACGGTGCGATTACCGATCTGGTCGTCTCTCGCATCCATCGGTAATGCGATTGCTCAGTCTGTTTCCACTTGGCCTGGGGACCGTCTGCGAAAAATCGCGGTTTGCGTGTTGCTCACGACTCAAGCGGGTCTTTTGGCTTATTCGGCGACGCGGCATAGTCCGACGCATTTGGAGCCGGCGTTTCTCGCGAGCGGCATCAGCCATTGGCAGTTCGGGCGTTTTGAGCTTTATCGCGTTAATCCACCGCTCGTGCGGATGGTCGCCGCATTGCCGGTTCTCGCCGTCGACTGCAAAACCGATTGGTCCCGATTTTACGATGGCCCCGGCTCGCGCGCGGAGTTTCCCGTCGGCGAAGACTTTATCGAAGCCAACGGTCCGGCCTCGATTTCTCTCTTCTACTACGCCCGCTGGGCCTGCATTCCGTTCAATCTGATTGGGGCGTATTTCGCTTACTGCTGGGCGATGGAGCTTTATCGGAGCGTCGCTGCTGGGTTCATGACTCTCGTTCTCTACATCTTCGAGCCGAATTTGCTCGCTCACGGGGAATTAATCACGCCGGATGGGGCATGCACCGCATTCGGCATCCTGGCGGGCTACACATTTTGGCGTTGGCTGAAGCAACCAACTTGGGTTCGTGCTATCTTAGCCGGTGCTTCCCTTGGGATAGCCGAACTCTCCAAAACAAGCTGGCTGATATTATTCGGGTTATGGCCACTCCTCTGGGGGCTCTGGCGTTGGATGGAATCGCCGACTATCACTGATCGGCAGTCTGACAGTATTGATTCGCCAGAATCTACGCCCCGCGTTTCGACGGCCCCTCCTCGTTCCGCTCTAGTCAAAACAGGTGTTGTGCCCTCGCAATGTTTCCTGGGGCATTCTCATTCATCTTTTTTTCAGCTCGCGGGAATACTGCTTATTGCGATCTATATTATCAATCTATGCTACCTTTTTGACGGCTTTGGAACGCCGTTAAAAGACTTTCAATTCGTTAGCAAGACGTTTACCGGAAATGGCGTTTCTGGTATGGAAGGTAATCGATTCCGTAGCACATGTCTTGCTGATCTCTGCATCCCGCTTCCAAAGCAGTATATACTTGGCATCGACAGTCAGAACAAGGATCTTGAACATTATGGTGAACCTTCATATCTGCGAGGTGAATGGAAAAATGGCGGATGGTGGTACTACTATATTTATGGTCTTCTGATTAAGGTGCCCTGCGCTACATGGATTTTACTCGCATTGATAGTGCTGGCCCGCCAAACGACAACTTCCTTGACCGCCTCTGTTAACGATGAGTTGATCCTGCTCGTTCCTGCTATCACGCTGATTGTAGTAGCAAGCTCACAGACTGCATTTAACATTCATCTGCGATACGTCTTTCCGTCGCTAGGCATGGCGATGGTCTTTCTCGGCCAAGCTGCTGTTCTAGTTCCCCGTCAGTTGCCTTTTGGTATTCTGCTCACCAACTCACTAGTTGGCTTATCTGTAGCGAGCACTCTTGTAACGTATCCGCACCATCTTGCATATTTCAACTCTTTTGTTGGAAGGCACGCAGGGAATAGGCATATACTCGGAAGCAGCTTTGACTGGGGTCAAGACCTTATAGATGTTGCCGTGTGGGCGTCAAATCATCCCGAGTATCGACGAATTAACTTACTATGTCAGACTCGGTATAATGCATTTGATATTACGCCAATGGCTAGCTTTCCTGAAGCCGGTGCCGACGGCAAATTATTGTATATTCCGCATGATGGAGTACTAGTTTTCAGCGAGTCGCTCCTTATCGGCAATTCATGGCCTGTGGCTCATCCTTCTGGGTATCACAAACTTAACGCATCTGATTTGCATGATGCCGTAAATCACTCCGGCATACGTTTTGAGCGGGTGGGTGCATCTACATACGCAGTTGTACAATCGTCTCGTTTTGCGGTTAAGCGGTGAATTATGCGAGTTCTGTATTGTTTAGTTGCCGCATGGGTCTCGGTATCTGCGGCGATCCTCTTGACGCATCTCCTCGCTGGTGAGCGGATCGAGAGTGCGGCTATTGAGGTGGCTCCGAAAGTGATTGACTTGGGTGTTGTCTACGTTGGTGATAGAGCTGCCAAGTGCATTGTTGAGGTGCGCAATGTCGGCACATATGATCTCGTGATCGAACCGACATCCTCGTGCGGCTGTGTTGTTTTGGACGGCAAAGCTCATGTGCTTCGGCCGCGCGAACGAGTGCGTATTTCACTAGAGGTTGCAGTGCCCGAGGCGGCGCAACGCATCCATCGTAGTATACAATTAAATTACCGGGCCATTCCTCGCAGCGAGATTCGTCGACTGCTAGATGTTGATATCATTGGCGATGTGCGCCCCTAGTCACAGCTAGATTGCACGCCTAACTCTAGGATTACTCGAATGCATAGGCTATACGCGTTGCTACGCTATTGCGCGATCGCGGGCGCATTGATGTTTTTGCCATCACCCTGGCTTTACGGTGCTGACAGATCGCCAGTAAATACTGTTTCCGAATTCGTGGGAGCCATACGCGCAAGTCGCGACAAACTAGCGGCGGGCACGTTTATGATAGATGCCGTATGTCCGGTTGTCACTCCAAATTATTTACAATACGGAGTTGCCACGCGCCGATATGAAGTTGCTTTGCTGTCAGAGAAAGGCTATCGGCGATTTGCTATGCATTGGCAGCATCCGCAGTCGACGTGGACTGCGAAGACATTGGTAAAAGGGGATCAGGTGTTTCTTGATCCAGGCGAGTGGGCGCCGCACGCCAATTATGGCACAATAAATGGGGCGGAAAACTACGGAAGATTTGTTTTTGATCCGTTGCTTCTGGGAATCGAATGCAGGACGTTGCTGGAATTGCAGCGATCTAGTCTAGATCTGACGTTGTCTCGAATGTTAGCAGGAGAAGGTGGTTCACTTTCTTTGGACGATGACGAATCGATCACGATGCAATACTCGATAGGAAAGAGATTGTTTACTGTTACCGCGGCACCTGCACTTGATTATGGTGTTACTCGTGCGTCAGTTAAATCACCTGCAGACACTTTTGAAAGCGTTGAGACACAGTACACGCGGGTGCCGGGAGATGAGCAGTCGTGGTACCCATCGAAGATTAGCTATAAACGCCTTGAAAATAACGCGATTGTATTTGAGGAAGACCTAACGATTACGTTTCAGCGAAATCCAGATTTATCTGACAAGGATTTTACGATAGAAGCGCTAGGGCTTTCGGATGGACGGCGAATTATATCAGAAGATGTCAAGGCAATGGTGTGGCGTGATGGTATAGTCAAGCAGGCGACAGGAGCCGATGTCGTTGATCCGGGTAATAAAGGAGTTTACTTGCCGCGTGACAATTCCAATGCACTAACGAACCAGCAGCATAGTACTGATTTACCAAAGGCAGATAGATTCAAGCTTGTGCTTATAGTCAATTGCGTAATCGCAGTCGCGGTTGCGATGGTGTTGGTTATTCGTATGTGGATGCAGCGTCGTTCGAAGTGACGGCGATGTGCCGTTACTGTATTTAATGTCTATAAGAAAGGATATGGCTGAATCATGTGGAAATGCATTCATACTGCAGCATGGTGTGTTGTTGCACTGAATATGTGTTTGATGGTTAGGTCGGACGACCGCCCCCCTTGTAATGGGCAGACAGCGAATGGATTCGCATTGTGTGGCGCGGGCAGAGGGTGCAATCCAGCTAATAATGTGAACGGTAATTGCGCAGGGAATACGGTCACGCAAAGAAGCTATGCTCAAGAATGCGTTGCTGGTACGGCAAGTGAGTACTGCGCATCGCAGGATGGTGTTATATGTACCGAGACATTCAATTGCACTGACGGTCCAGCACTGCCAAATGATCCATTCCACAATTCGTGTGTCGCAGGCAGCCCTACAATCGGTTCGGATGGGAAGCCAATTAACAGCACTGCAGATGGGAAGCTTGTTTCTGTCGGATGCCAGGAGCAATAGGATATATTGTAATGCCTGATGTAGTCGTTCATTCTGTGACGAAACCATCAAAAACAAGGTGATTTTGAGTCAGTGTTTGGGGAGCAATTGCAACGACGTATTCTAGAAACGCCTTGTTTCTCAGGTTTTCATCCAGAATACCTGTCACAGAATGGACGGCTACTGCCTGATTACTTTGGCATCTATCTCATCCGCCAACTCCAGGTGGCGGCAATCGGTTTTTTTCGACGCGATTGTTGGTGAGGATGTCGGTGCCGCGTGAATCGCTGGAGTGTCGACCTTGCGGCTGCCGCCGAGTCCATCGGCATGATTATCATTAGCGGTTCTGGAGAGCGTCCACGGCTCACTGAAAGAAATCAACAACAAGATCGGCGCACTCCAGCGAGTGCCTACGAATACAGAAACTACGGCGAATTCAAGCAGCGATTGCTCACACTCCATCACACCAAGCTCGGCAAAATGTCAGCGTCATGTCTTTGAGTTGGTAATAATTTGGTAACAACATTGGCCATGTCAGTCAAGTAGTGGTCGATCTATCGTCCGATGTCAGGTTCGAATAGACTTTGCTGGGGCGGTTCAGCGAGTGAATTGGTGAGGAGGCAAGGATGCCGGACCTGACGAAGAAGCTCAAGGTGGAGTTGTCTGCGG
>JAQGHU010000067.1 GCA_028291515.1 Schlesneria sp. | reverse complement strand
TGCCGGTCTTGTCGTACGATGATAGAGAAGCTCGCTGCTTCGTAAATCGCTGGATTCCCGCCTGCGCGGGAATGACGAAGGTAGGGTTCCGTCAGTTGTGTCATGCACTGTCTGCGTAAAACCTCTTCTCGTCTTCCAATTTTCAATTTTCAATTTGCAATGCCTTCATTCCCGTCAGCCCAAGGTCCCGGCGACTTTGGCACAGCAAAACTGTTCTTTGACAATCTAGAAAGCGCGAGGTTGTGTCGAACACTTTCCGTCGCTTGGTCCTCAGCCCTTCGCCCTCACCCAAACAGCGACATCGTCGCCTGCGCCAGCTTCTCCGGACTGTGGTTCAGTCGCACTCCCGCGTGGCCCCGCTGGGCGAGATCAAGTCGTAGCGAATCATTCGTCAGCACTCGTTCCAGCGCATCAGCCAGTTGTTCAGGGGAATCAGGAGGAACAAGCAGACCGCCGCCGGTCGATTCGACGAGCTGAGGGAACGCGCCATGGGCGGGCAGCACGACCGGCAGTCCGTTGGCCCAGGCTTCCAGGACGTAGATCCCCTTCGGTTCGTGATAAATAGTGGGAACGCTCAGGACGTCGAGCGTTTTAAGGAACTCGATCTTTTCGCTCTTGTCATCGGGGCTGCCAATGTATTCAAAGTCTTTACCCAATGGAGCAGCCGCTTTGACGATGTCGTTGAAATACGATTGGTGCTGCAGGCCCAGGTACCCGCCCGCTCGCAAACGGACGTTGGGGATTCTTTGCCGTAGCAGCAGGACCGCTTGCACCAATTGATCGAGACCCTTTTCGGGGCAGACTCGAGCGAAATAGCCAATTGTCGGCGGATTACCGATGACTGCTTTCGGCTGACCGTCGTGCGGGGCCGAGTCCAACGTCAGCGGCAGTTGGCGGAATCGATCGAGGGGCAGCGTCAGATAGTTGGCCATGAAATCACGGTAGTAGTCGCTGTGTGTGATGTAGCCATCGAAGTCAGCGGAGCGCTGGGACATCAGCGACATCACCTGGCTGCGATACGGCTCAACCAAGCCGTCGAGGAAGATGTCATCCCCCTGCAGAACACAATAGACGGGACCTTGATGGACTTGCTTCAACGCACGCAGAGATCCACACAGCAACGCATTGCTGAAGCAGACGATGTCCGGTTTCAGGTGCGACACGTACATCGCCAACTCTTCACCGGCCCGACGATGCGGACCTTGCTCGCCTTCAACCATCGACAGCGTCATGGCACCCAAGTCACGAGCGTCCGTACTGATCGCGCGGCGAGTGGCGAGGCGGATGACAGTGGGCGAATCGAGCCAGCGAGTCAGGATGCGGGGGATGCGGCTCCACCAGCCGAATTGGCCTTCCATGTAGGTATTGATGCCACCGAAGAAGACTGGCGACGAGGTTTGATCTTCCTCTTCGACACGGATCGGCGTGTAGAGCGGAATCAGGCTGACTTCGACTCCGGCGGCTCGCAGGGCTTTGGCCCAGGTGTTGTCGTGCATGCACGAGCCGCAAAACATCCCGGCTCCACCGGCAGTGATGATGGCAATGTGCATGACGAGGACAATTCCAGTAGCAAACGAAATTTGATGGGAACGAGCGGTTCTACTTCATTCCGTCGCGGAGCTGACGATAGTACTTCAGGCCTGGCAAAAAGAACGACCCGGCCAGGACAAAGCCGAACAGGATCAACCCGAAATTGGTGACAGGCAAGCGTGGGATCAAGGCCATGGCAAACGCGGTCAAATACAGGGCGGCGGCTTGAATGTAGAACTTCCCGGAGAGGATTCCGGCCTTCGCAATGAAGACATTGGCGGCAATCAAGGCCAGCACGGGCGACAGTGAAAGGACGGGCAATTGCATCATCGCTTCCAGGCCGAACAGCAACATACTCGCCAGACTACTACCCGCCCAAAGGTGGGCAATTTGGCGTTCGACAAAGGTAATCGGGCCCGAACGGCGGCGCAATTCCCAGAAGATCATGGCCCATGTTCCAACCCCGACCGACCAGAGTGCGGCAAACGGCCAGCGATTGGAAACTCCCTCCCACTGCATCAGGTTTGTGATGAAACAGAGCGAGAAGACGACCAGGCTATGCCACATCCACAGCAGGCCCCAGTTTTCCAGAATGGCGGCGTGATGCGTTTCACGGAAGGCTCGCGTGATGATCTGCGACAGGTGCGTCGACCGTGCCGAGATCGGTTCGTTGGCCAGATAGGCTTCCAGGTCATCGGCCAATGCATCGGCCGTCGCATAACGCAGGTCCTGCGGCTTCTGCAGACATTTGAGAGCGATCATTTCGAGGTCGGGATCGACCTTGGGATTCAACATCCTCGGAGGAACGGCATCTTGTTCGAGCACCATCAAAACCGTATCGAGAGCCGATTCGGCCTGGAATGGCGGTCGGCCCGTGAGCATCGCATACAGGATGGCCCCCAGCGAATAAATGTCCGAGGCGGTGCTGATGTGACCCCGGTTGCCTGCCGCCTGTTCGGGAGCCATGTAGCTGGGTGTGCCGAGGATCGCTCCACTTTGAGTGATGCTGTGCAGGCCGATCAGGTGCGAATCGCTGGCGTCCGATTTCACTCGTTTGGCGAGCCCAAAATCGGTGACGAAGGGATGCCCCTCTTGATCGATCAGAATATTAGACGGCTTCAGATCTCGATGCAGAACCCCGCGGCGATGGGCATCCGCGATCGCTCGGCAGATCGGAGCGAGCATCTCGGCCGCGGCCCGCGAAGGCTGAGGCCCATCCAACAACTTCCGAGCGAGCGTCGTTCCTTCGATCAGCTTCATGCTGAAGAAGGGGCGGCCATCGATCTCACCGACTTCGTAGACGGGGACAATATGAGCATGATGCAGTTGAGCGGCGGCTTCCGCTTCCGCACGAAAACGAGCCAAGTCCGCCGGGGAAGCGAGGTCGCCGCGCAGGATCATCTTGAGGGCGACGATCCGGTCCAGCTTCTTTTGTCGGGCCTTATAAACCACGCCCATGCCGCCGCGACCAAGCTCTTCGAGCAGTTCGTAGTCGCCGTAGTCTCGAGCTTCGAACAGGCTGACATTGGTGCCGTTCTGCTGCGGCGTTTCGGACTCGTCATCCAGCAGTCCGTCGAAGCTGGCGAAGTCTTCGGTAATCTGGACCGTGGCCCACAGTTCGCGCAGTTCCCGTTCCAAGTCCGGATGATTGGCCACAACTTCGTCGAGAGTTCCCGGGGAGCCGTTTCGTGATTGATCCAGCAGGCCGTCAAGCAGTTCGACCAATAGTTCATCGTGATCGTTCACTAGGGTTCTTCTCCCGTCAACGAGGGGCGCTCGCCCAGGACGGCTCGCAATTTTCTAAGGGCTCGCAGATGGCGCATCCCCGCGGCCGCGGTGCTCAGGCCGAGGGCTTCGGCCGCTTCACTGTTTCCGAGGTGCTCAAAGTGTCGCATCAGCAAGATGTCCCGGTCGTCTTCGTCCAACTGATCCAGGGCGATCAAAAATCGTTGTTCCAGTTCATGCCGAATACTTGCAGCGGCCGGCGTCAGTTCGCTCGCCGCCAGTTGGCTGGCCAGATCGAACGAGGATTGATCTCCAAATTGCGGCGAGGTCAGCGACCGTTCCCGATCCAAACTACGCCGTTGGGCTCCGCGGTGGCGTCGATGCATGTCGATCATGCGATCTTTCGCCAGGTGCCGCAGCCACAAGTGGAACGGCATCCGAGGATCCGCCATGTACTCCTTTAACCGCTCATTTGCTTCCAGCAAGACATCCTGCACGACGTCGCTGGCATCGACACGACGGGCGATCTTCCGGTCCAACCGCAACTGCACCAATTTTCTTAACGCGGTCCGGTGCCGCTCCAGCAACCGATTGACGGCTTCGGGCTTCCCCTGCCCGACATCGGCGAGCAACTCCTGCGTGATGGTATGTTCGGGCCAGAGTGGCATTTGTGAAAGTGAATCGAAGAGGTGGAGACGCTAATGAATTCTAAGTCGACGGGAAAAGATATGAGACTGCTACTCGACCGGGTTGCCCTCGCGGAACAGTGGGTAGTCGCTGATAGCCAGACCCAACCCACGGACCTCTTGCAACCGACGCCAACCGCGCGTGGTCAACTCCTCGCGAGCAGCAATCTCCTCCGCGGGCATCAGCTTCTTATCAAACGGACCTTCGACGATGACCGGTTCGAATTCCGGATCGACAATGAACTGTGCGAGCACGGGGTTGCACCGCAGGTGCCGCTCGGGAGCAGTCATCAGGTATCGGGCCTCCATCTCGCCGATGATGTACCGCAAATAGAGATCGCTGTCGGTGATGTCTTCAACTTCATCACCGCAGACTTCGCACATGTAACCTTGATCGCATTTCGCCATGTCGTGACTGCCGTAGTTTGTGAGGGCCGGATCGATGCTAGTGCATTGTTCGATCTAAATCTTCGGGTGGCCGGGGTTGGAGCCGCTTTCGGCGAAACCCCGGGGTTTCCTTCTCAAAGCCTCAGTCCAACCCCGGCCACCCTACTCGAATTTTAAGTGTAGACAATGCACCAGATATCATACGCAATGCAGGGGTGGCTGGCACGCTCGCTGGCTTCTTGTGGTATTTCACTGGTTGATTGTCTTGCCTTGTGGAAGGACAGGTGCTCTATTGCTGAAGTGCGTTGATGCGGTTCGAGTTGATTCTTCCCATCGCCCGGCGATGTTCCTCGTTCAAAGAGTCGTCACATGAAGTCGTCCGTCAGCCGTCGAGATTTTTTGCAAGCAGCGATTGCCGCCGGGACCGCCGTCGCATCGGGCCCCATGGTCTTGTCGGGGTCCGCCTGGTCGAAAGAGCCACGCAGTGCGAACGAGAAGCTGAACTTGGCGGTGATTGGAGTGGCGGGGCGCGGTGGCGAGAACCTGCATGGGGTCGAGCATGAAAATATCGCGGTCTTATGTGATATCGACGACGATCGATTGAACGCGGCCGGACAGAAGCACCCCGGTGCCAAGAAGATCTCTGACTATCGCGAGGTCTTCGATGTGACGAACCTCGACGGCATCGTCTGCAGTACGCCAGACCATACGCATGCGATCATCGTGGCGGCGGCACTCAAGAAGGGCTTGCCCGTTTATTGCGAGAAGCCGCTCACGCATTCGGTCCACGAAGCGCGCGTGCTGCGACAGTTGAATGCGGCAGCACACGTGCCGACTCAAATGGGCAATCAAATCCATGCCGGTGCGAACTATCGGCGTGTCGTCGAGCTAGTCCGCTCAGGAGCGATCGGCTCGGTTGAGCGAGTCCACGTCTGGCAAGGAGGTGGCGTTCGGGTCTTCCCGAACATCAAGACGTCAGAGCCGCCCAAGAACATTCACTACGACCTGTGGGTCGGCCCGGCTCCGTTCCGCCCCTACAGCGACGCTCATTTCCATTTCAACTGGCGCTACTGGTGGGATTTCGGTGGCGGTCAACTGGCTGACTTCGGCTGCCACTTCATGGACCTTCCGTTCTGGGCACTGGAACTGGGAGCTCCGACTTCGGTCGCTGCCAAGGGAGAAAAGGGACATGACGGCGATAACGATTGCCCGATGAAGTTGAAGGTCGACTATAAGTTCCCCGGTCGCGGCGGGATGGCGCCTGTGGAACTGACGTGGCACCACGGCGGAGGGATGCCGGACGGAGCGGAAGCCTACAAGATGGGTTCGGCCGTGCTGTTTGAAGGTTCGGACGGGCGACTGATTGCCGACTATGGCTCGCACAAGATATTCATGCAGGAAGGCAAGGCCGAGAAGGCTGTGCGTCCGTGGATTTCGGATTCGATCGCGGGACATCATGCCGAATGGCTGCAGGCGATTCGCACGAATGGGACGACATCGTCTCATTTCGAATACGGCGGCAACCTGACCGAAGCCGTGCTACTCGGCAACGTCAGCTATCGGTCGGGCAAAGCCTTCCAGTGGGATGCGAAGGGAATGAAAACAGATTCACCAGAAGCGGACAAGTTCCTGAACCGGGAGTATCGAGAAGGCTGGACACTGTAAAGCAAATCAAGTTCGCGGGGGAGCAGTCAGCATATCGGCCAACTCGGTGAGTGATACCAAGCCGGTGCCATCACCGCGCTGCTTCCGGTCGAGGTGTAAAGCTTGGAAGCCAGCGGTTCGGGGTGCGAGGACATCATGTTCGTAGTCGTCGCCGACCATCAGGATCTGATGCGGCTGGCAACCACAGACGTGGACAATCTGGCGATAAAATTCAGGAGCGGGCTTTCGAAACTGCACACTGGCCGAAACGATCCGATGACCAATGGGAGTGAGATGGGGCAAGCCGTCGCAGACCGGATGCAACCGACCATCGAAGTTGGAGGCAATCGCCATCCGGTAGCCGGCCGCCGCGATGCGGCTGATCGCATCGGCCGCATCGTCGTAGCAGTCCCATGATGAGGGGTATGCGAAGTGGTTCCACAATTCCTGAAAACAAGCATCCGGATCAGTGGCATCGGACAGGACTTCACCCACGATCCATCGCCAGCGGGCCGCTTCGACAGCATCGTTTGTCGCGTACCTGTTGTCAGGGGCACCGGGAAACAGGTTCATTTCGCTACGACGAAACGCCGCATGAAAGCGATCGCCGACTTCAGCCAACTCGAATTGAGATCCATAGCGGCGGCCGATGTCGTGATAGGCTTTCGAGACCGATGGATTCGGCGTAATCAGCGTGCCGACCGCATCAAAGACGATCCATTCGCAGTCTGCAAACTGCTGACCTTCTAAAAGTGGAGCCGACTTATGAAGTGAGATCATCTGGCGAAGATTCCTTTTCGTCAGATTGTAGGTGTCGCGAGCCGTTCGACCAGTGGCTATTCATCGATCAGGCGATAGCCGACCCCGGGCTCGGTCTTCAGATGTTGTGGCCGGGCTGGGTCGTGTTCGAGTTTTCGGCGAAGTTGGCCCATATAGACACGTAGATACTGGTTTTCCGAAACGCTGTCCGGTCCCCAGACATCCTTCAGCAATTGGCGATGCGTTACCACTTTCCCGGCATTGCGAACCAGGACCACCAGCAGGCGATACTCCGTCGGTGTCAACCGTACAGACTCGCCACTGAGCGTCACTTCGCGGCGACTGAGATCGACCATCAGGTCACCGACTTGAAACGGCGCCGATTCGGTGCCATTCGATACTCGAGACGAATGACGCAGGGCGACTCTGAGGCGGGCCATGAATTCGCCGGCACCAAAGGGCTTTGTCAGATAATCGTCCGCACCAGCATCGAGTGCCGCGATTTTGTCGGATTCACGACCGCGTGCTGAGAGCACGATGATCGGCAGTTGAGACCATTCCCGCAATTGCTGAATGACCGTCAGTCCGTCCCGGTCCGGCAGACCCAAGTCCAGCACGACCGCGTCAGGCGGTTCAGCGATGGCATGACCAATCCCCTTCGCGGCGGTGTCGGTCTCTGTCACGACGAAGCCCTGCGATTCCAGCAAGATCCTTAGAAACTTGCGGATCGGCAGTTCATCTTCGATGACCAGAATCCTGGGTTGATCTTGTGATGGCATCGACAGCGCGGACCTCGGGTCTGATTGCAGCGAACTTGCGGCAACATCGATTCTACTGCGGATGCTCGGTCAGCGACATCGCTGCGTGCTCAGGCAATGGGAGGCTGATCCGGAGGATGGTTCCTCCGTCGACTCGATTTCTGGCTGTGATCGAACCGCCGTGCAGGTCCACGACACCTCGACAGATTGCCAATCCGACGCCGCTTCCTGAACGAGCTTGGCCTTCGACACGATGAAACTTTTCAAAGATCCGCAGCTCCTCACCCTCGGGCAGGCCCGAACCGCGATCGGAGACTTCAATGATCAGACTGTCCGCTTCGTGCCAGGATTTCAATTCGATCGTTGACCCGATTGGCGAGTACTTCGAGGCGTTCTCCAACAGATTGATCAGCACCTGCTGCATCAGCATGGCATCGATGGCGACGGGCGGAAGATCGTCATCAATTTGCAGCGAAATGTGATGATCGCGAGTCGCCCGCTCCATGCGACTCAAAGCGACTCCGATCACTTCCTCAATCGGTTGCAGTTCCTTTTTCAACTCGATCGCATTGGCTTCGAGCCGAGTCAGATCGAGCAGGTTGCCGACCAGTCGATTCAGGCGATCAGATTCGTCGACGATGGACTCTGCTAGGTCTCGCCGCTGGTCCGCGTTGAGGGATGTCTGAATGGCCAGGGCACTGGCCGCACCCGTGATCGTTGCCAACGGGGTTCGCAAGTCGTGTGAGACCGTGCTGAGCAGTGAATTCCGGAGTCGCTCGGTCTGGATCTGCAGCCGGGTCTCTTCGGCCAACTCCGCGAGCCGACATCGTTCCAACGCTCCGACAATTTGCGCGACGAAGGCTTGTAAGAGGTCTCGTTGGGCCAACCCGAGTGGAGCCGCCGCGATCGGCCGAACACCAAGGACTCCCAGCACGCCGCTGCTGGAAGTGAGCGGCAAGTAGGTCGTGGCGGTTCCTGGCAAGGTATCAGTCCCACGACCGGCGGGCCGATTGTTCTCGAAGACCCAGCGGATCACGCCGATGTCCGACGCCGGTAGCTCGATGGCATTGGCCTCGATTGAGTGTGGATCGAGAGCGATTTCACGACCGATGATCCAAACGTCGCAATCCAGAGCCTGCTTGATCATTCGGCGGCTCTTTTCCAGAACCGTTTCCCGGTTTGGCAAGGAAGAAAGCTCTTTGCTGAGGGCATAGAGCGCCACCGTTCGTTGCTCGCGCTCCCATTGCCGTTGTGAATGCGAGCGGACTCGTGCCGTCAGTTCGCTGATGATCAGGCCGGTCAACATCATGATGATGAACGTCAGCAGATACTGTGAGTCGCCGACCACGAATGTGCCGAAGGGGGCGACGAACCACATGTCGAAGGCGGCGACCCCCAGGACGGTCGCCAGTATCGAGGGGCCTCGTCCACTAATCAGCGCGACGACGACGACTCCGGCCAGATAGACCATAGCCAGGTTGGTAGGTTCGAAGAGGGGTGCCAATGCCATCGAGATCAGAGTACAGATGAGAACGGTGACGATCGAAAATAGATAAGATCGCCAGACGAGCGGCGGGCGAGCAGCAGCTTCACGAGCAGAGTGTGCTGTTTCCCCCATTTCGCCGCTGATGATATAGACATCGACATCGCCGCTCTCGCGGATCAATTCCGTCACCAGCGAGCCGCGCCACCAGTCGAGCCAGCGGGAATGAAGCGGCTTCCCTGCGATGATGCGCGTCACATTCTGGCGGCGGCAGTATTCGATGACTGTTGGTGCGAATGAATGTCCAGGAATCGTGGCGACGGTCGCACCAAGCTCTTCGGCCAGTTTCAGATTCGCATCCAGCCGCTGTTGATCAGCAGGGCCCAGGTGATGCTGCGTATCGAGCTCGACATGCAGCGCGATCCACGGAGCGCGCAGGCTGGCGGCCATTCGTCGAGTTGCCCGAATCAAGCGAGCCGACATGGGACTTGGGCCCACGCAAACCAGCAGGCGATCGGAGGTCGGCCAGATCCGATCCACCTCATGCGACTGGCGATAATCAACCGCTTCCGCGCCGACGCGATCCGCGGTCTTCCGCAGGGCGAGTTCGCGCAGGGCAATCAGATTTCCCTTGCGAAAGAAGCTCTCCAAGGCCCGAGCGGCCTGTTCAGAGACATACACCTTCCCTTCGCGTAGCCGCGTGATTAGGTCGTCAGGTGAGATGTCAACCAGTTCGACTTCGTCCGCATCTTCGAACAGGCGATCGGGAACAGTCTCGCGAACTGGAATGGAGGTGACCTGTGAGATCACATCGTTCAAGCTCTCCAGATGCTGGACGTTGATCGTCGTGTAGACGCTGATTCCGGCGGCCAGCAGATCTTCGACATCCTGCCACCGCTTCGGGTGGATCGATCCTTCCGCGTTCGAGTGAGCCAATTCGTCGACCACGACCACTTGTGGTTTGCGTGCCAGCGTCGCTTCCAGATCAAACTCTTCGATGCGCCTGCCCCGATAGTCGACGATTCTGCAGGGGAGCAGATCCAATCCCATCAGTAGCGCGTACGTCTCTGGACGGGCGTGTGGCTCCAGATAGCCGACGACCAAATCGACGCCCTCGCCAGCCGCCTTACGGGCCGCTTCCAGCATGGCGTAGGTCTTGCCGACCCCGGGAGCCATTCCGAAAAAGATCTTCAAACGACCACGGCGTGCCGCCGCTTCGGCTGCCGTGACTCGGGCGAGCAACGAGTCGGGATCGGGGCGATCGTTACTCATGAAGAAAGGTCTAAGTTAGGAACCACGGTGGATTGTTGGTTACTTGGACACAGAGTCTAAGGGCATTCTATCACGAGAAGTGTGCCACTGGATTGGTCATTTCGGACAACGCAGAGAAGGGGAAAGGCGAGTCACGGATTAACACGGATGAAACACGGATCAGAGTAGAGAAGAAGGGTCTCATGTTTTGCAGGCTCGGATAGCAATCGCACTGGGTTGTCCGAAGCGGACAATCCAGTGGCACGGCTTTTGGTTGAACAAAGGTCTAAGATTATTTCAATGAATCCAGGCTTAAGTTCAATCGAAGAACATCGACTCGCGGTTGGCCGAGGAAGCCGAATGTTGGCATCTGGGTGTGCTGGCCGATGAGCTTCGTCACTTGTTCGAGAGGTAAGCCTCGTTCTCGGGCAACTCGGCTGGCCTGGTACTGTGCTGCGGTGGGGCTGATCTGAGGATCTAATCCCGAGGCAGATGCGGTGACTAAATCGACTGGAATTTTCGCGGTATTGTCGGGGTCGACGGTGTGTAGGCGAGCGATCCGATCTTTGACGGCGTCCATCAGAGCGGGGTTTGTTACCGCTAAGTTCGATCCACTGCCACCGAGCCCATTGTAGGCGGGCGTGGTCGCTGAAGGTCGTCCCCAGAAGTAGCGCGGTTCTGTGAAGGACTGGCCGACCAGGTCCGAACCGACGTGATGCTGCGGGTCGCCAATCAGGCTTCCGTTGGCGGCGCTGGAAAATGCCAATTGAGCGACGACGGTGACGGCCAGCGGATACGCCACCCCGGTGACGAATGTGAGTACCAGGAAGAGCACCAGCGCCGGCATTAATGTCTGCTGTAGCTCTCTCAGGATGGTCGTGCCGCCCGCCGGTTCGCGAGATCCATCGAGGTTGGCGACGGGATTGCCCGACGAACCACGGCTTGTTGATTGAAGAGGTTCCATGATATTTGCCTTAGGCCAGATGCAGGCCGACAAGAATAAGATCGATCACTTTGATGCCAACAAACGGAACCAGCAGGCCGCCGAGTCCGTAGATGATCAGGTTGTTCCGCAAGAGGGTCGCCGCTCCGACCGCACGGTATTTCACACCTCGCAAAGCGAGGGGAATCAGCACGACGATGATTAGAGCATTGAAGATCACGGCCGACAGGATCCCTGAGGAGAGCCCCATCAGATTCAAACGTCCCAGTTCCGGGTAGGTCGACGCGAACGCGACGGGGATAATTGCGAAGTACTTGGAGACGTCATTCGCAATACTAAAGGTGGTCAACGCACCTCGTGTCATCAGCAGTTGCTTGCCGATCTCGACAATTTCAATCAGCTTGGTCGGATTGGAATCGAGGTCGACCATGTTCCCCGCTTCTTTGGCCGCCTGAGTTCCGCTGTTCATCGCGACGGCCACGTCGGCCTGAGCCAGAGCCGGTGAATCGTTGGTTCCGTCTCCGGTCATGGCCACCAACCGCCCACCGGCCTGGTATTCGCGGATCATGTTCAGCTTGGCTTCGGGAGTCGCTTCCGCGAGGAAATCATCGACGCCGGCTTCGGCGGCGATGGAAGCTGCGGTCAAAGGATTGTCGCCGGTGATCATCACCGTCTTGATCCCCATCCTCCGCAATTCGGCAAACCGTTCGCGGATCCCTCCTTTGACGATGTCCTTCAGGTAGATCACGCCTAAGGCCTGGCCGTTGTCGGCGACCACCAGTGGCGTACCGCCCACCTTTGAAATCTGGTCGACCTGCTCACGCAACGACCGCGGAAACTCGTGGCCCGATTCCTTCACGTAGTTTTCCATCGCATCGACGGCCCCTTTGCGGATCTTGCGACCTTCCAGATCGACGCCGCTCATGCGCGTCCTGGCCGAGAATGAGATGAAGTGCCCGCCGAGACCTTCGACATCTCGCCCGCGCAGTCCGTACTTCTGCTTGGCCAGCACGACGATGCTGCGACCTTCGGGCGTTTCATCGGCGAGCGACGACAACTGAGCGGCATCGGCTAATCGCTCGATCGAGACGCCCGCTGCCGGTGTGAACTCGACCGCCTGACGATTGCCGAGCGTAATTGTTCCCGTCTTGTCGAGCAGTAAGACATCCACGTCACCGGCGGCTTCCACGGCACGGCCCGAGGTGGCAATGACGTTGGCCTGGATCATCCGGTCCATCCCTGCGATCCCGATGGCGGACAACAGTCCCCCGATCGTGGTCGGGATCAAGCAGACAAGTAGTGCGACCACAACCGTCAGCGTAATCGGAGTTCCACGACCTGCCGCGATCACGCTGTAGTGCGAGAACGACACCAGCGTCGCACACGCCAGCAGGAACACGATTGTCATCGCCGCCAGCAGAATGTCCAAGGCAATT
The DNA here is from genome assembly GCA_028291515.1 of Schlesneria sp. Taxonomy (GTDB): domain Bacteria; phylum Planctomycetota; class Planctomycetia; order Planctomycetales; family Planctomycetaceae; genus Schlesneria. Next base: position 18,931 of record JAQGHU010000067.1, on the reverse strand, counting down.
TCGTTCGGCGTCTTCTGTCGCTTGGCTCCTTCGACCATGCTGATCATGCGATCCAGGAAGCTCTCGCCAGGCTTCGCTGTACACTTGATGATCAAGAAGTCGGAGAGCACCTTGGTTCCGCCAGTCACGGCGCTGCGGTCGCCACCGCTTTCGCGAATGACGGGGGCGCTTTCGCCCGTGATCGCACTCTCGTCGACGGTCGCCACCCCTTCGATCACTTCGCCATCCAACGGGATGAGTTCACCCGCTTTGACGACGACGATGTCTCCGAGGCTCAGGTCTTTGGACGAGACCATTTCATAAAGCTTGTTATTGGCGAGTCGTCGCGCGATCACGTCTTGCCGTGATTTACGCAACGCGTCTGCCTGAGCTTTGCCGCGGCCTTCAGCCATCGCTTCGGCAAAGTTGGCAAACAGCACCGTGAACCACAGCCAGGCCGAGATGGCCAGGATGAACCAGGGTGATTCACCGCCGCTGCGACCCAGGGATTGCAGGAACAGCAGCATCGTCAGCACGCTGCCGAGGAATACAGTAAACATCACCGGATTGCGAAGCTGATGTCGGGGATTCAGCTTTCGCAGCGAATCCAAGATGGCACGTTTCACAATGGGTGGATCAAACAGCGGTCGGGCCGTTCGAGTGGACATGATCGATTCTCTTATATGGTGAAATCGGGATTGGCTCGTTTAACTGCGTGGGCATCGCCCCGCGCGAGATGGAAGTCAGGCGAAGTTCTCCGATCGCCTGGTGATGAACAATTCCTGTTTTGCCGCCCTGACGCGCGGGGCGATGCCCACGCGGTTAAACGAGCCTGTGTGATAATCAGCGTCTTCATGCGTTGTTGGCTCTTTACCACTTCGGTAAGACACTGGCGACGCAGAGCCGTCGCCAGTGGCACCCAGATCAAAACAATCATGGCGCACTGTCGCTTAGCAATTGCAGGTGTTCGGCAATCGGCCCCAGAGCCAGGGCGGGAACAAACGTCAACGCTCCCACGAGAACCACGATTCCGGCGAGCAAGACCACAAACAGGGGAGTGTGCGTGGGGAGGGTGCCCGCCGAAATCGGAACTTGTTTCTTGCGTGCCAGCGATCCCGCGATCGCCAGGACCGGGATGATCAACCAGAAGCGAGAACCAAACATCGCAATCGCCAGCAGCGAGTTGTAAAAGACGTTGTTGACTCCCAGTCCGGCAAACGCACTGCCGTTGTTGTTGCCGGCGGATGACAGGGCATACAGGATCTGGCTGAATCCGTGCGGGCCTGGATTGGTGACCGCCGCTCGTCCTGCATCAAAGGAAACAGCGAACGCAGTCCCGGCTAACACAATGGTGGGCGGAATCAAGATGACGAGGGCCGCCATCTTCATTTCAAACGCTTCAATCTTCTTGCCGAGATATTCCGGAGTCCGTCCGACCATCAGACCGGCGATAAAGACGGCGACAATCGCGAAGATCAGCAAGCCATACAGCCCACTGCCGACGCCACCAAAGATGACTTCGCCGAGTTGCATCAGCAACATCGGAACGAGGCCACCCAATGGCGTGAAGGAATCGTGCATGGCGTTTACACTGCCATTCGAGGCGGCCGTCGTCGCCGCAGACCAGAGAACGGAAGCTCCCACTCCGAAACGAACTTCTTTCCCTTCCAAGTTGCCACCGCTTTGCTGCAGGGAGGCATTGGCATCAACACCCAAGTCAGCCAACTGCGGGTTGCCGACGGATTCGGCCCATAGGCCCAACGCGAGCAACGGCACGAAGACTAACAGCATGCTCGCCAGCAACGTCCAGCCCTGGCGCGTGTCACCGACCAGATCCCCGAAGGTGTAGCAGAGAGCGGCTGGAATCAGCAGGATTGCCAACACCTGCAGGAAGTTGCTGAGAGGCGTGGGGTTCTCCAGCGGGTGTGCTGAATTCACTCCGAAGAAGCCGCCCCCGTTTGTTCCCAGTTGCTTGATGGCGATTTGAGACGCGGCGGGTCCCTGCGGGATCTGCTGAGTCTGAACCGGCTTGCCTTCGGCGTCTGTCGAGGCTGTGACCGTTGTGATGTCGACGGCCGGGCCGAAGGATTGGACGACGCCCTGCGATACCAATGCGATCGCTAAGACAAATGACAACGGCAGCAGGATGTACAGTGTGCTGCGTGTCACATCGACCCAGAAGTTACCGATCTCAGCCACTTTTTGCCTGGTCAGTCCCCGAATGAAAGCGACCAGGACGGCCATGCCGGTGGCGGCGGACAGGAAGTTCTGTACGGTCAGTCCCAGCATCTGCGACAGGTAGCTGAGTGTCGATTCTCCGCTATAGGCTTGCCAGTTCGTGTTGGAAGCAAAGCTGACAGCGGTGTTCAAGGCCAAGTCCGGCGAGACGGGGCCGAGATGTTGTGGATTCAGTGGCAGCCAGCCCTGCGCACGCTGAATCCCATACACGGCGAGCAGGCCGATCAGGTTGAAGAGCAGCATGGCGACGGCATAACGCTGCCAAGTCATCTCGCTGTCGGGGCGAACGCCACTCAATCGATAGATCAAGCGTTCCACAGGCAGCAGCACCTGATTCAGTCCGCAGGGCGTTCCGCGATAGACGCGGGCCATATACAGGCCCAGCGGCTTGACCAGTGCCAGCAGGATCACAAAGAAGACGGCGATTTCGATGGCCGCATAAATATTCATGAGAATCGCTCCGGGCACAACATCGCGAACAGCAGATACAACAGCAGGCCGACGGCCAGCACGATCGAAAGAATGTCCATGACGTCCATCTCAACGCCCTTCCAATAAGCGGCAACAGGCGATCAGCACCAGGCTGAGTACGCCGAAACCGACCACGGCGGCTAACACGACAAGATCCACGACTGACTCCTTACATTGAACAGTATTCAAGTCGTCGGAATAGTAGACGAGTCCGCATAAAATGGGGGTAAAAAGAGAGGTCCGCGCCATAAGGGAAGTGTAAAGACGAGAGACTTAGCTGGAGTCGACCGTGTTCTTGAGCGACAAAGTCGAACCCAGCAATGGGATGCGGTGTCGTGAGAAGCATGTCGAAGCAGTGTAGGTACGCTTCGCCATCACTCTGGGAGCGAAGAGTTATGCTGAAGCATAACCTACGAAGAATGTGGAGGAAGTCGATGTTGGACTATGAGGCCATCTTTCAGCGCGTCATCGGCGATGCGCGATATCAACAGAATTTAGACTGGGGCGAACCGCGGCCGGGGCATCCCGAGGGGACCGTACGGGCTCACATTGCTGAGATCGAACCGAACCTGGAACGACTGAAGCCGCGCCTGTCCGAGGTCGAATACTGGAAGCTGAAACTGCTGATACATACTCACGATTCGTTTAAGGCCGCCGCCAAAGAGAACGTGGCAATCAGCGATCCGGCAAGTCACGCGTCACTCGCGCGGTCGTTTTTCGCCGAGTTCTGTGGCGATGAAGACTTGCTGTCGATGGTGCAATACCACGACGAGCCGTTCGCTCTGTGGCGACAGTTCGCGAACAAAGGGAGTTACAACAAACAGCGGTTTCAGGAATTGCTCGGCCACATCCGTGATTGGGATCTGTTTCTGGCGTTCAATATTATTGACGGCTGCACTTCGGGGAAGAGTCGCGAACCGTTGCAGTGGTTCTTCAGGGAGGTTGCCGACAAGATCGATGCCAAATTCACAGAGGTCAATATTGTCGAACCTTAATATGCGGTTAAGAGCATTCAGGTGCTTTCGACCTGCATTTCACTGGTTCTTCGTGGCCTCTGAACACTCTCCTCACAATCCGAAGATATATTCCGGTTCATTAACCGAATTTTATCTATTGTCAGGAGAGATCGATGTCTCAAGTCAAAAAGCGGGCCGGCTTTACGTTGATCGAACTACTGGTAGTGATCGCCATCATTGCCGTGCTGATCGCCTTGTTGTTGCCTGCGGTTCAGCAGGCCCGCGAGTCGGCTCGGCGGACTCAATGTCGCAACAATCTGAAGCAAATCGGACTGGCATTGGCCAACTATGAAAGCACCTATACGGTGTTTCCGATGGCGCGGATCGAGGACGCTGCGGGCAACGCATGGCATAGCTGGGCCTCCATGGTTCTGCCGTATATCGATCAGGCTTCGATCTACAACAACTACAACACCAACGTCTTCTGGAATGATCCAGTCAATGCCAGCATGGTGGGGACGAAGTTATCGTTCTACCTTTGCCCTTCCGTGCCCAATCCAAATGGACGAGATCTTCGATCGGCAAATACACCTCAACCTGCCGCCAGCAACTACACTTCGACTGGCTCCGTCAGCAACAAGTACTATGTTTCACTGGGCGATTCCGCGACCGTGGGTGCGCCAAACTACAACCCCATGGCAGACAAGAATAATGTGACTGGCACAGGCATGCGGCAAGGTGTCTTGGCCAAACGCAAGGACGATCTTCGCAATGCGAAGGTGGGATACCAGAGCATTACGGACGGTGCGTCAAACACCGTAACCATCATTGAATCGGCCGGTAATCCTGACGCCTACGGACCGACAAAGAACCTCATGACGACTGCTCAACTGACCAGCGGCAACAACGGCGCGGATTTCATGCCGCTCGTGAATGGCAACCTGGCCTACAATGGCGGCACTGGTTGGGCGGATCCCGGTCGGGTGTCCGGCGTACAAGGCTGCAGTGCCGACGGAACGCTACGAGGGGGGGCACCATTGCGGCCCTTGAATGCGTGTAATGACAGCGAAGGCTATAGCTTCCACACCGGCGGTATGCATGTGGGGATGGCCGATGGCAGCGTCAAGTTTGTCTCTGAAAACATCGATGCCCGAATGTGGGCCGCGGCGATCACTCGTGGTGGTGGCGAAATTGTCGGCGATTTCTAAGTGTACGAGTACGTTCCACATCGTCGACGATCAACGTCCATGTTCAGCTATACACGGTCCGGCAAGTGTCAGGAGAGGTCTACATTGTCCAAAATCAATAGGTCCTCATACTGCTGTGCGGCGGCACTGTGGCTAGTTTGGTTCTCGTTGCCCGTCGTCCAAGTGGCTGCCGAAGAACTTGTAAACGTCTCGCCGGTTCGACAACTGGTGACTGATGCCGCGAAAGATCAAGACGACCTCTGCTTCTGGGTTCATCCGACGAATCCCGTACAGAGTACGATTATTGCTTCCGACAAGAGTGCGAATTTTCTGTTCGTCTACGATCTGGACGGCAAAGTGATCCAGCAGATCGTCGTCACCAAACCGGGCAACATCGATATTCGCCAGGGCGTGAAGCTCGATGGCAAGCTGTCCGATATCGTAGTCGTTAATCAGCGAGACGATGGCTTCAAATTGCGGGTGTTTCGCGTCAATCCCGAATCGCGACAACTGCTGCCGCTCGACACGGGCAACGTCACGACGGGCCCGAATTATGGCGGATGCCTGTATCACAGTCGCTCGGGCAAACTGTATTTCCTGTGTACGTCATCAGCGGGAACGGTGGAACAGCACGAATTGGCCAGCGACGGCAAAGGCGGTATCAGCGGCACACGAGTCCGATCGTGGCCACTGGGAAAGTGCGAAGGCGCGGTTGCTGACGACGAGGCCGGTACGTTCTACATCGCCGAAGAGGCACGAGGGATCTGGAAGTTCGGCGCGGAACCAGACAGTCAGACACCGGGCGAACTGGTGGCTGAGGTTGGTCAACAGCACGGGTTGACGGGTGATTTGGAGGGGATGGCGATCTATCGCTATGCGAAAGAACTAGCTTGTCTGCTGGTTTCGGACCAGGGTTCCAATCGATTTGTGGCCTTCGATTTGAAGCCACCGCACCGCCGCCTGGGAGAGTTCTCTGTGGACGGAGTGCGCAGTACCGACGGGATCGATCTCGTGGCGACGCCGCTCGGCTCATCGTTTCCCGAGGGGATATTTGCTTGTCATACCGATGTGGGACGCCGCGCGGTGCAGGTGAGTTCGCTGGCGGCCATTCGGCAACGTCTGAATTTGATTGGAAAAACTCAATGACCGTTCCCACTTGAACCAAGAGACAGCGGCCGGCATCTCGAACGGATTGCATTCCCATACGTGGCCGGAGGAGTTTCGTTGTTCCTGTCGGGGATTCATTGGCTTTTGTCATGAGGCCCAAGGGGCCGGAACTTTGCCCAGCCGGGGCCCTTCGGCCCCGGAACAGGACCTCTATTAACATCTCTGGAGGCCTGAAGGGCCGGCCCATTAGTCCTTCATTTTGATATCGGCATCCTCCTGAAATGTCCGGCCCTTCAGGCCTTTGGAAGTCTATTCATGGGCTTAATTCCGGGGCCGAAGGGCCCCGGCTGGGCAAAGTTCCGGCCCCTTGGGCCTGAGGACAATGAACCAACCGACGATCATTCTGATTGCTCTAGGTAGATGTGTAGATACCTACGCTCCAAGTCCGTGGTACCCGAACCAATGCGCCTCGCGAGCAGAATCGCACAATCACTTCACGCGAGTGGCGCCGCGATCGCCGTGGCGGCATCTCCCTGCCCGAAGTCAGAGGCCGGGTACAAAAAAAGCCCCCTCGTTGAAAGAGGGGGCTTCTCAAATCAGGCACGAATTGCCCAGTATTTGAACTGGCGGATTGGGTGATGAAGGATTCGAACCCTCGACATCCACGGTGTAAGCATGGCGCTCTAACCAGCTGAGCTAATCACCCTTGAGGTCACTTCACATCAAATTCAGTGACGAATCGGAGTTTATCAGCGAGCGAGGACGCATGCAACCCGCGATACGGTGTCGTTTTGCGATGGCGGCGTGGTAAAGTTGATCTTGCCATAAACTGTGATTTGCGAGGAAACTGATTCTCGCGTCAGATCTTCAAAATTTGATGCCAGCAGTATAGTGCAGATGGATGGGCAACTCGCGGGACAAACCGGATGGCCAGGGCGATCACGAAAGCAGCGTTGATGGTGGCAAAGGACCCGGGATCATCTTCGATTTCGCAACCGATTGACGAACCGTTGCAGTTCAAGTCGATCCTGCGACCGCAGGTCTGGGGCGGCTCGTTGCTGGTCGAACAGTTTGGAAAAGCGGGCGAGACAAGCATTCCGATCGGCGAGTCCTGGGAAATCAGCGGTTTACCCGAAAACGCCAGCGTAGTCGCCAACGGCACCTTTGCGGGCCGGACATTGGCCGAGCTTTGGCAACAAGATGTGGCCGGCGAGCGGAAGCAGACTCCGACATTTCCCCTCTTTGTGAAGTGGTTGGATTGTCGCGGGGAACTTTCCGTGCAAGTCCATCCGAATGACAAGATTGCAGGCGAAATGCTTGGTCACGCTTCAGGCAAGTCGGAAGCGTGGATTGTCGTCCATGCCGAACCGACTGCGAGGGTGTATGCCGGCGTGAAAGAGGGAGTCACCGAGCAGGAACTTGTGTCGCGGCTGGATAGCGGCACGGTTGCTGAGTGCCTGCACTCGTTCATTCCGCAAGTAGGTGACTGCATCTCGCTGCCAGCCGGAACCATTCATTCGGCCGGTGGCGGCGTGGTGTTCGCGGAAGTCCAGCAACCGAGCGATGTCACGTTTCGGCTCTTCGACTGGAACCGCCTGGGACTGGATGGCCAGCCGCGGCAGTTGCATCGCGAGATGGCGTTGAAATCGATCACCTGGCCACAGGGGCCGGTCTGGCCGTGTGTTCCTCGGCAGATCATGTCGGCACCCGGTTGTCGTTGCGAATCGTTGCTGCGAACCGCGGACTTTGATCTGGAACGCTACACGCTGCAGTCGACAATTTCGCTACCACGTCAGGGCGAAATGACAATCTGGATGGTCTTAGGGGGAGCGGCAATTCTGGACCAACCCGGCCAGGGCTCGCAATTGAGACTCGAACGTGGCTCGACAATTCTGATGCCGCCGGGTGTGCGAAATACGAAATGGTCCGCGGCGGAAGCAGGTAAGTCATGCCAACTGCTGTGCGTCCGGTTGCCTCAAGTTCCTCAAGAAGATTGAGATCAGAAGCAGGCCGAAGCCTGCTCCTGCTAACCGATAGTTAGAGCACCTTTTCGATCGTCTCACGCAGGACGCTGCCGGACTTTTGCAGGGCCATCTTTTCCTTGGGCCATAGTTCGACTTCGACCACTCCGAGGACACCTTTGCGGCCGACGACAGTGGGGACTGAAATCGCGACATCTCGCAATCCGTAGGCGCCCGATTGCAGTGAGCTGACCGGGAGGATGCGGCGCTGATCCAGAGCGATCGCGTGGACGACGTCGGCAATTGAAACCCCGACGGCGAACCCTGCCCCGCCCTTTTTCTTGATCACTTCAGCACCGCTGCCACGTGTTTTCTTTTCGACTTCGGCGATCAACTGCGAATTGACGCCGGGATATTTTTCGAGTGGCAGGCCCGCGATTTGAGCGGCGGACCAGATCGGAACCATACTGTCGCCGTGCTCACCGAAGATCGTGACATCGACCTGAGTCGGTGGAACGTCCAACCGTTGAGCCAGCATGCTGCGCAGGCGTGTCGTATCGAGAACCGTTCCCAGCCCGATCACTTGTGACGCTGGCAGGCCGAGCTCTTTGATCGCCAGATAGGTGAGCACGTCAACAGGATTAGAGACTACGAAGACGATGGCGTCTTTGCGGATGGTTGGCTTCAAGTCGGCGAGGATGCCACGGAAGAGCATGACGTTGCGGCTGATCAGATCGAGGCGGCTTTCTTCGGGTTTACGACGAAGGCCCGCGGTGATCACGATGCAGTCGCTATCGCCTGCCGTCTTCATGTCACCGGAAGTGATCTTTTGATCGGCGAGGATGCTGGCACCGTGCAGCAGGTCCAGAGCTTGGCCTTCGCACAGTTCCTGATTCACATCCACCAGGTGAATGTGTCGTACGATTTTGCCTGCTTGCAGGGCAAATCCCGCACAGGAGCCGACCAAACCACCGCCGCCAATGATGCTGACTTTCATTTTTCTACCTTTCGCAACTTGAGTCGGAACTCAAGGGATCTTTAGCGTCGCGTGGTCGGTCGCGTTGGACCGCCCACAGAGCCTCTTGGCAAACTGGGGGCTCGAAGACTCGACCCCAGCCACCCCATTTCGACATGAACGCACCGCTTGTCAGGTTATTTGCTCATCGCGGCGAGGACTTGTTCCGTGATCAATTTCACCAGTGTTTCCATGTCAGGCTCAGCAGCGGCCGCTGGCTTGGCTGGTGCTGCGGGAGCGGCCTTCTGTCGTTCGAGGTAACCCGCATAGACAGGAGGAGCTTCGAACGCTTTGGGCTGCAGTTGATTTTCTTTGTAGCCATCGCGAAACGCGCTGTTGCTGCAGAGATCGCAGTTCTCGACGTGGAAGCGAGGATCGTCGAAGCCCAGCTTCTTCTTCAGGTCGAGCAATTCGACCGATTCGCGTTCATCGAGATAGGTGACGCGGCCGAGTTGCTTGGACAGCAGCAGGATGCGGCAGTAGGCGTCGAGGATTTCCGTCTTCCAGTAGGCGTCTTCCAACGTCTTGCCGAAAGTGACCGTCCCGTGATTGGTCAGGATGATCGTGTTGGTGCCGTTCTTCAGGAAGGGAACGACGGTGTTGGCGAAGGCATGTCCGCCGGGGGTCTCGTACGGAGCGATGGGGACCTCGCCCATGAAGACTTCGATTTCGGGCAGGATGCACTGGGGAATCGGTTCACGAGCAACCGCGAATGCCGTGGCATGCGGTGGATGGCAGTGAACGACGGCCTTTACGTCGGGGCGATGTTTCATGATCGCCAGGTGCAGCAGGACTTCGCTGGTTCGCTTACGCTTGCCGGCGATCTGAACACCTTCCATGTCGACGGCACAGATATCATCCGGAGTCATGAAACCTTTGCAGATCATCGTGGGCGAACAGAGGACTTCGTTCTCGCCGACGCGGATCGAAATGTTACCGTCGTTGGCGGCGGCAAATCCCTTGTTGTAGACGCGGCGTCCGATCTCGCAGATCTCTTCTTTGAGCTTTCGGTCGTTGATCCCGCTATTCCATTGACTGGCCATGCTGATAATCCTTAGAAGTCACGTACTTCGATAGTGTCTAAAATACAGGCGTTGTAAGCATCGAGCGGCTTATGGTTGGGAGCAAACGGATTGGCCGCTTCGCCCCCTTCACTGAAGCCGATTTTCGCACCGGGTGACGCGCCGAGCTCATCGTAGGCGATGATCGCTTCGTCGCGTCCTGACTCATCTCCATTGATGCCGGCCAGGTTGAGTGGCACAACGACCAACCAAGTGCCCCCCGCGATCATCGCGTTGCACTTGGACAGCGTCACATTGCCGATCACCTCACCGATTCGCATCGCAGCTCTATTCACTCCATCCAGCGGGTTGTGTTGGCATCATGCCCGCACAGTCACGCAGCAGGTTTCTCAGTTCGATGAACGTCTTTCCCTGAGGATTGACGCAGATCAGATTCACACCCAAGTGTTGACTGACCAACTCAAGTTGTTTGCGGTCCGAGATGACAGCTGCGCGGACGCGGGCATTGCGGTTCGCTCGGCAGGCGATGACTTCGGCGAATTCGCTGATGACCACGACACCGTCTCGTTCAGCCGTGCTGATCGAATGAACTGCAGCCGATGCGGCTTCGTGTGGTTGGCCGACCAGTTCGATGTCCCAGCCGTCCGACTGTCGTTTGAAGGCGTCCTGAAGAGCTCGCACGTTCGCGGTCACGGTTTGAATGACCAACTGCCACTTGCCGACGGAGACCACTTTGACGGTTGGTTCGGTCGCGACCAGGGACTGCGGTGCGACTGAGCCGCTGCGGCTCCACGCGACTTTGTTCGTATGCAGCCAATCGCGAGCGGCGGGGGTGACGATCGATTTGCGTCCGATCTGCAACGCCATGCCGGACCGGACTGTCGCAGCGAGCAGATCGGCGGTGATGACGGCTGCGGTTAGCTCGGTCGCTTGGGGGCGAGGTGCTGCGGCTGGCTGAATCTTGGGAGCGGGCGGCTCGATCACCGGACGTGGCGGAGCGGGCTGGAGCTGAGCCAGCACGTTTGCCACGATTTGATCGACTAGAGCCTGATTCACTACGATTCCCTTTCGCAAGACCGTCTGGCCTGCGTGTTCAATTCAGTCCACGATTCCCATCACGTGCCAGCGAGCGGGCGTCGTATCGGCTCCCACCATCTCACGAGCAGCCTTGCCATCCGACGAGATAATCACTGTGTCGCCAATTCCACCGCCCTGATTATCGATCACCAGTTGAGGTGCTCCGTCCGCTGCACCGCCGGGGCCCAATGGCTGCACGACCAACATCCGCCACCCTTTGAGAGTGGGATGCTTGACCGTCGCGGTGGCTCGTCCAACGACTTTTGCGAACTGCATGATTCACCAACTGAGAACTTCGACCAGGACTTCGTGCTTGCTTGAGCGATCAGATCACTCGCAGATCGTCGACCAGCACACAGCGTCGCTGGCGGGTGAATGTCATGGGGTTTGTTACCCCTTCGCCAGTTGGCGTTGCGATGCTGAAGCTGAGATACCCCTGGCCACCCAATCCGAGACCCGCCATCGAAGGTCCGTTCTTGATGAAGAGCGTGGTATCCATTTCTCGACCCATCCGAGTCATGTGACGGACGTTGCGTGAGTGGATCAGACTGGTGTGACGAAAGCCGTGTTCGAATTCGAGGGCCAGTTCGACGCCGTGTGCGAAGTTCTTGCAGCGAACGAATGGCACGAACGGCATCATTTGTTCTTCGGGGACGTAGGGATTCGACGTGTCCGTTTCGCCGTACAGCAATTGGGTGTTGGCAGGAACGCGGATTCCGATCAATTCAGCCAACTTCGAGGCGTCCAACCCAACGAGATCTCGATTCAAGTGATAGTGATCGCCTAGCTTGGTTGGTGGGGTGAACGCAAGCTTGGTCAGTGCATCAATCTCACGAGCGTTCAGTCGATAACCGCCATGCTTTGGCATCGTGTCCATCAGATCGTCGAAGATCTGCTCGACGGCGAAGACTTCTTTTTCACCGATGCAGAGCAGATTGTTGTCGTAGGCGGCACCCTTAATGATCGACGAGGCGGTGTTTTCCAGGCAGGCCGTTTCATCGACGACGACGGGCGGGTTACCTGGTCCAGCGACGATTGCCTTCTTACGGCTTTCCATGGCGGCACGAGCCACGGCGGGACCACCGGTGACGCACAGCAGCTTCACGCCACGATGACCGAAGATGGCTGCGGCAGTGTCGAGCGTTGGCTTCTCGATGATCGTGATCAGGTTTTCGAGGCCCGTCGCTTTGTAGATCGCTTTGTTGAAGCGGCGAACACCTTCACAGGCGATGCGGGCACCGCTGGGGTGAGGATTCACGACCATGGTGTTCCCACCGGCCACCATGTTGACGACGTTACCAGCCAGTGTTGGCAGCGAATGCGTGACAGGAGTGATCGCACCAATGACGCCGAAGGGGGCGTATTCGGTGACCGTCAGTCCATGATCGCCGCTGACGGCATCGGTCCGCATGAATTCGACGCCAGGGACCAGCTTGATGATCTTGAGCTTTTCGATCTTGTGATCGAGGCGTCCGATCTTGGTTTCTTCGAATTCGAGCGTTCCGAGTTCTTCGGCCTGCTCATCGCAGATTTGTCGGACGCATTCGATTGCTTTGGCTCGATCGGACAGAGGCGATTGGCTGAGCTTCTTGAAGGCGTCGTTCGCAGCGGCCACGGCTTGATCGACCGACTGGAAGACACCCCAGTCGCCATCTTTTGGAGCGGCAGTGGACTTTGGTGACTTTCCCAGTTGAGCAAGAACTTCTTGAACGACCTGGCGAATCGCGTCAGCATTGGCTTGCATGGTGTCGGATCTCAGCAATCAAGTTTGTCGTTGATGTTTGGTCTATGTTCTGCGAGGCGGCGAACTACTTACCGCTCGCCTGCGATTCTTTTGCACTAAAGATCGATTTGGGACCAAGGTGAACTGAATCCACAATTCCGATGATGGCACAGTCGATCGGTAGTGGTTTCGTCTGGGGCGTGAAGCGAGCACTTGAGCCCTGCACGATCATCACCACTTCACCTTCGCCTGCACCGACCGTGTCGACACAGATGAACGTTCGTCCTGTCGAAACCAGTCCTGACTGGTCCTTCTCATTAACACGCAATGGTTCGACGATCAGCAACTTTTGGCCAATCATGGCGTCGACTTTTTGAGTCGCGACGACGCTGCCAGTCACACGAGCAAGAAACATTTTAATTGGCCAAGGGCTAAGAGCTGAGGGCTAAGGGACAGAGAAGACGGCTGTCATTCTCCACGGCTTTTTCTCAATCCGCTCAGAACGCGTGCTAGGCGGTCTGATTTTTCGTAAAGCATCTGGTGGTTCTCGGCATTCAGCATTTTCTGTCTCAGGGCGATCGTCAGGTGAGAGACGACTTCCATTAGGGATCCGTATGCGATTTCGATGAATCTACTGAAGTCTCTTTCGGTAGCTCGTCCACATCCTTCGGCAACGTTTGCAGCAATCGATACTGCCGCTCGTCTAGTCTGATTCGTCAATCCAAATCGTTCGTCGTCTGGAAAAGTCCGCGTGATTCTGTAAACGTCGTCTGAGAGTTCAATCGCTAGCTGCCAGGCATCCAACTTTTCAAACCTGAACATCTCCGCTATCCCTCTTCTTCCGTCGCTTGGCCCTCAGCACTTAGCCCTCAGCCTTTGTCTTCAATGCTTCGGCTGTTTGTCGAGCAACAACTATTTCTTCGTTGGTGGGAACAACCCAAATTTGTGTCTTACTGGCGGCTGTTGACAGACACGCTTCCGATCCGCGTGCTAGGGAAAAATTCTTGGCTTCGTCGAGGACGATCCCGGCCCAACCCATGTTGCGACAGACTCCGGATCGAACCACCTGGCTGTTTTCGCCGATGCCACCACTGAAGATGATCACGTCGGCACCGCCCAATACTGTGAGATACGCTCCCAAGTATTGTCGGATCGAGGAGATGAAAACGTCCAACGCAAGTTTCGCTCGGGCGTTCCCTTTTGCGGCTGCTTCTTCGACATCTCGCGCATCTTGACTGAGGCCACTGACTCCCAGGAGACCAGCCTTGGTGGACAGGTCTTCCAAGATCTGAGCAAGCGTCTTACCAGTCTTTCGCAGCAAGATCGGCAATGAGAAGACGTCAAAGTCGCCGACGCGATTGTTTTGCAACAGCCCCGTCTGCGGGCTCATCCCCATGCTGGTAGCTTGTGACTTACCTGCACGAGCCGCACACAGCGAATTGCTTCCGCCGAGGTGACACGTGATTACTCGCAGGTCGTTGTTTCCCAGCAGCTGAGCGATCCGCGTATTGAGGAATCGGTGGCTGGCGCCGTGGAACCCCCAACGCTTGATCTCGTATTCCTCGGACCATTCCAAAGGAATCGCGTACAGTTTGTTTTCTGGCGGAATCGTGTCGTGAAAGGCAGTTTCCAATGCGGCCACGAGCGGGATCTGTGGGAACGCTGCCCGCAGTTGCCGCATGGCTTTGGCATACATCGGATTGTGAGCCGGTGCGATGTCGGACAAGTCCTCCATCTTGGCCAGAAGGGCATCATCGACGATGCGCACTCCGCTCAAGTTGCCCGCAAATACTGCCTTGAAGCCAATCGCTGCGACTTCACTGACCGACTTGATGCAACCGTATTCGGGATGCGTCAACTGATCGAGACAGATCTGCACTGCTGCCGCGTGGTCAGCGATACTCTGTGTCGACTCTTCGCGTCGGCCGTTGATCTCGACAAAGCAGGCACTTGGGCTTTGACCAATGCGGTCAATACCACCTCGCGCCAACTGAGTCTCTGACGGGAGATCAAACAGTCGGTACTTGAAGCTTGTCGATCCGAGATTGGCAACGAGAACCTTCATGGCGAGACTCCATTCCAGGAATGCGGTCGCCGAACAGCGGTGAGGCCGATCGACGACTAGATGAACTGTTCCAGCAGGCTCTTGTCAGGGCGGGCGATCACGTGAGCACTCACGAGTTCACCAACCTTGGAAGCGGCGGCTGAACCAGCATCGACAGCGGCGCGAACCGAGCCGACGTCGCCACGAATCACGGTGGTAATGTAAGCACCACCGATTTGGATTTGCTTAACCAACGTTACGTTGGCGGCCTTGAGCATTGCGTCGGCAGCTTCGATCTGCGCGACCAGGCCCTTGGTCTCCAACAGTCCCAGTGCTTCGTTCATGAAAGGTCTTTCAGTAGGCTTAGGGGGTTCAATGATGACAGGCGCGAGGACTTGTACCGGAGGGACAATCGTCACGGCCACAGCTGCGACTGGCACGACTCGCGTTCGAGGTCGAACAGTCGGCCGTGGAGTCACTGTCGGCGGGGCTTTCTTGGCAGGTCGGGTCGCCGGTCGACTCGGCTTGCTGGGTGCGCGTTTGGCCATTTCCGGTTTCTCACATCACGCGGAACAAGGACTAGGCCAGAGTCGTGCTACTGGTCTTTGGCTTAGGCAGCACCGAGGCCAATTCTTCGTGTGGTCGAGGAATCACCTGCACGCTGAGGACTTCACCGATCTTGCTGGCAGCGCTGGCGCCGGCATCGATCGCAGCCTTCACAGCAGCAACGTCGCCGACAACGAACGCGGTCACCAAACCACTACCGACCTTGTCCCAACCGATCATCCGGACGTTGGCCGACTTCAACATGGCATCGACGCCTTCGATCAGGCAGACCAGTCCTTTGCACTCCAACATTCCCAACGCTTCCATCGCCATAGTAGGTTCCCCATCAGTAAGAAATTGAAACAGTTGTTGCCTCATGGACGTGTCTCGCGGTCGGCAAGCCGCGATGCCCCAAATTCGACTCCCGGCATCGGGGAGTGCGAGGCTCCCAACGAGCCAAGCGATTGTTCACAGTTCAGTCTGGTTGGCTTCAGTGAGTCTGGCAGCCACAGGCATGCGGCGTAATCAGTTCTACGGACGTGGCCGCCGGAAGATTGACCGCATTCCCCTCATCGGTGTCCAGGTGGACTTCCAGTTTTACTTTGGGATCAAATCGCACTGCCAAGTCTTCCAAGACAGTCGTGCAACCCGGCGAGACGATTCGCAGGTGCATCAAATCACCATTCTTCACGCCATATTGTTCGAGATCCGCGGGGCCCATATGCACGTGTCGCATGGCTCGAATCACACCTGACTTCAGCTCAACGACGCCTGCAGGGCCAACGAGCACACAACCTGGTGTGTCGTGGTGATCGCCGCTGATTCGAATCGGGGTATCGATCCCCAAGGAAATTGAATCAGTGAACGCCAACTCAACCTGTGAGGGGCGGCAAGGTCCGAGAACGCGAACGTCGGGCAACATTCGCTTGCGTGGTCCCACGACCATGACGGTTTGTTTGGCGGCGAAGTAGCCGTCCTGATAAAGCCACTTCATCGGTTCGAGCGTCGCACCTTTGCCGAACAGGATTTCGACGTGCTCTTCACTGAGATGCACATGTCGAGCAGAGATATTCACAACGAGTGGGTTTCGGCCCTGCGACGATGCCGCGGGCTTGCCACTGAGTT
Source organism: Schlesneria sp. (assembly GCA_028291515.1). Classification (GTDB taxonomy): domain Bacteria; phylum Planctomycetota; class Planctomycetia; order Planctomycetales; family Planctomycetaceae; genus Schlesneria. The sequence continues at coordinate 2,480 of JAQGHU010000067.1, read as the reverse complement.
GCTGTTCCAAGACCGAACGCACCACTCGTTCGATGTCGGATCGACTGTATGGACTCGACGTCGTCATTGCTGAGGCTTCCCCGATCTGTTGGCTTCTGATTCCGACATGGCGGGGGCATCGACGAGGATCAGTTCGATGTTGGCTGCGCGAATCACGTTTCGCCAATGGTCACTGAGACCACTATCGACGATCAGTCGCGTCACCTTCGACAACTCGCACAAATAGGCGAGTGCCGATCTTCCGAACTTACTGCTGTCCGCCACCACCCAAACTTCTTCCGCGGCCTGCAACATCAACCGCTCGCTCTCGACCAGCAGCGAGTTGCTGTTGAATAGTCCCTTCTCGGTGATTCCACCCGTCCCCATGATCAGTCTTGGCACATGCAATTCGGCCAAGGCTGCTGTCGCCAGAGGGCCCAGGGCCACTCCGGTGCGTGGGTACAGGTAGCCACCAATCAAAATCAATTCGATACTTGGCAGGTGAGCCAGCAGATTCGCGATCGGTAGTGAGTTGGTCACGACCTGGAGCGACTTGCCGACTAGGCACCGAGCCACCTCCAACGTTGTCGTTCCACCATCGAGAAGAATCGTATCCCCGTTGGGAATGAGGTCAGCGACAACGCGGCCAATCCATTGCTTTTCGGGGAGTGCCGCAGCGCCACGCTCCTCGAAAGGAGTGATCGAGTCGCCGGTATATGCCGCTCCGCCACGTGTACGGCGAATCTGACCGATTCCGTCAAGATATTCCAAATCACGTCGAACAGTGGATTCACTGGCTCCGAGCCGGCTGACAAGCTCTTGAAGCGACGCAAACCCCTGCTGCTCTATTACTTGCAGTATAGATTCACGGCGCTGATCGAGTAACATGGTCACCGGCGACTTCCTTGGTCGGGTTGTCCCCGAGACCGACTCCCAGTCAGTCTCATTGTATTTAGCCAAAAATACCTCAATCGTGACCGAATTCAACCGATATCAGTCAAATTCCGTCACGAATTCTGGTGATTAGCTTCTACAGGTGATATCGGCCACAGTTCAACATGGGGAACCCAGAAGACTTAAGAAGAGAGGGTAAAAATCTAAGTTTGCTGGTCGTGCGAACTTCAAACTCGAATCTTGCACTCAAGTTTGCCAAACACCGCGACCGTTACAGGCGCAGAAACCGGATCAGTTGTCTCTCTAAGCCAGACGGGGTTCCGTGGGGGAGCTTTGGGTTCAACGCAACAGGCAATGCGGGTCACGATCCAGAGTTCTCGTTCTGAAAAGGCCTGAAGGACCGCAACAGACCAGCCCAGGGCAAAGCGGAGAGGCGAAGCCTCATAGCGTCGCCCTGGGTTGAGTTACTGAGAAGTCCAAAGGCCTGAAGGACCGCAACAAATGTCAAGAATCGGTCGCACGTCGTGTTCTTCATGCACCACAGATCACCGTGACAAGGCTTGTTTCGCCCTTACAGGGCTGACGGACTCTGAAAATCCGTGACCCAGGGCGACGCTACGGGGCCTTGCCCCTTCACTCTGCCCTGGGCTGGTCTGTTGCGGCCTTTCAGGCCTTTTCGGACACGGCAGGGTGGCCTGGGCTGGAGCGGGCTCCAGCCCAGGCCGCCCGACGCTGGATTCCCGCCTTCGCGGGAATGACGGAAACGAAGTGCACAGCGCCGCGTATTCGCTCGATCAGGCTGTCTGTGGGATCCGGTGGACGCGACTGCCATCGATGACCAGGATGCCGGACTGGAAGAGTTGGATGGCTTCGGGCAGGGCTTCGCATTCGGCGGCGAAGACACGTGCGGCGAGGGAGTCGGCGGTGTCGTGGTCCTCTACGGGGACAGTCTTCTGCACGATGATCGGGCCGTGATCGTATTCGTCGTCCACAAAATGCACGGTGCATCCGCTAATGCGTGTCCCGCGTTTCAGCACCGCTTCGTGAACATGGTGTCCGTGAAATCCCTTCCCGGAGAAGGCGGGGATGAGCGACGGATGAATATTGATGATCCGGCCGAGAAAGTCGGCTGGGATCCGGATCAGTGCCAGGAAGCCGCCGCAAACGACCAGATCAATCTGTGCTTCGCGGCAAAGAGAGAAAATTCGATCGCTGAATTCCTGGACTGAAGTAAAGTCTTTCCGGACGACGATCTCGCAAGGAACCTCGGCGTCTTTCGCTCGTTGAACGCCTCCGCAATCCGGACGGCTGGCGATGACAAGAGGGATCTGGGCGTTGAGAGATCCGGTCCTGATGCGCGCCACCAGATTCGTCAGCGTTGTCCCTCCACCGGAGATCAATACCGCCAACCGTAGGGGGCGATTCAGCGGTGCGGGTAAAGGGCGAACGCCGTCCATAGTCTTCCTGTGTCCAAGTTCCAACGAAGCAATCGCGGTGAAGTAATCTAAATGACCGTGCGCGATTTTGCTCGCGAATTAGCGGTGTGTTGATGATTGGGAGGGCGAGGCTCCTGCCGAGCCGCGCATGTCGATGGAATCACAATAACA
>JAQGHU010000008.1 GCA_028291515.1 Schlesneria sp. | reverse complement strand
CAATGGTTTTCGCGACTGGCGTTGGGGGAGAAATCCTGGCTCCAATGGCGCTGCCAGTCCTTGGCGGCCTTTTGATTTCCGATGAAGTCGTCGACCTGTTCCTGCCCGTTCGCTTCTATTGGGTTCGGCGTGGTCGTTGGCTGAAGATGCACGGACACGCGGATACCGGACACGTCACTCACTTTGCCCCGGCCGAAATTGTCGCGGCCGTTCCATCCGCTCCTCAGGAGGGTTCTGAATGATTTCGAAAGCCGCCGTCACCTCATTGTCCGTTCTTGTCGTGGCGTCGATCGCCGGATGGAGTACGTTCGCCTATTCGCAGGGCTCCGGCAGTAGCCGCGTCGATCCACCGCGAGCGACTCGGCCGCAGACACCGGACGAGTTCTACAGTTCGTTCTGGAGTTTTCTGGCCAAAAAGGACGCGGCATATAACACGTGGAAGGTGATCAATCGCGTGAAAGCTGACGACGGCATCGAGAATCCACATAGCAACATCTCAAAAACTTATGTCAACAAGATTGCAGCCGACGATGCTGCAAATTTACCCATCAGCTCCATCCTGGTGCGTGAAGACTATGACGATAATCGCAAACGGCAAAGCGTCAGCGTTCTCTACCGCATCAAGGACTACGACAAGGAGCATGGCAACTGGTATTGGATCAAGTATCAGGAGAATGGCTCGGTCGCACGCGACTCCGATGACAAGGTGATTGCTGGCAAAGTCGCCTCTTGCGTCGCCTGCCATAGCAAAGCAAATGGCAACGACTTTGTCTTTTCAAACGATGCGATCAAATCCGAGTCGGATTCGAAGCGCGGTGACAAACCCGACGAGACTGTAAAGCCGAAGGAGTGAACGATGCGGTTATCGATCTGGTTTGCTCGATCCAGACAGACGCTCATTCGCGGGGCTGTCGTTCTGGTTGCGAGTCTTCTAATCGTCGTGGCTGTGCAATTTGCGCCGAAGCTGCGCGCGTTCGTCGGTTGGGGACACTCGTCGGAACCGCCAGTCGTACGTGGCGAGGTCATGCTCAAAGTCTGGAATGAATTGCTGCACCGTTACGTGGATGCGGGGGGCAACGTTGACTATGCAAGGTGGCAAGACTCGCCCGACGATGTGAAGCGATTGGACGACTATCTCGCCTCGTTCTCGCACCAGGATCCGCATCAACTGACTAAAAAATCTCAGCAACTTGCATTCTGGATCAATGCGTACAATGCGGTGACGATTCGCCAAATTCTTTCCAAGTACCCTACGAATAACGTTCAGAATTCCGTTTCGCACGATTCAGGTAAAAATGCGGAGGGTGATGTGCGGCTCACGATTAGTGGTGCCGACTACTCACTGGATGAGATCGAACATTCGATCCTGCGCCAGTTCTCCGAACCGCGAGTCCACTTCGCCCTCAACTGCGGTTCGCGCGGATGCCCACGATTGCTTGATGAAGCGTACGACGCCGAACGACTGGAAGACCAGTTGGAACAGAACGCGCGCGACTTTTTCGCGGACAAAAGCAAATTCTCCGTCGACGAGCAGCGCGGGGAGGTGAAGCTGTCGCCCATCCTCAATTGGTACGCCTCTGACTTCGGAGGCGCGACACCCGATGTTTTACGCCGCATCGCCCCGTGGTTGCCGGACGATGCACGCTCGATCAACGAATCGAAGAACATGCGGGTTATCTACAGTGACTATGACTGGACTCTGAACGATCAAACGCAGGGGACCGAGCCGCCATTGCCTCCACCCGACAGCTTACCACCGCATTTGGATCAAAAATGAGCATCGAATCTCACGGAGACGGCAGCGCAACGCTAGTCGTCAATGATCAGGCGTTGATTGAAGGTGTGGTGGTGATTATCCCTGCCCTCAATGAAGAAGAGGCATTGCCACACGTATTGCGCGACCTGCCTCCAGTCAGGCGTGTCATCGTGGTGGACAACGGTTCGACGGATGCCACGGCATTGCTAGCCACTCAGGAAGGGGCGTTGGTCGTTTCCGAGCCGCGGCGCGGATATGGCTCCGCGTGCATTTGCGGCTTGAACGAAGTCGAACGCGCCGTTGCGGCAGGGGAATATTCACCGCGGATCATCGTGTTTGTAGATGCGGACCGAAGCGACCATGCAGACCAACTACCAAAGCTTGTCGCACCAATCTTCGACGGGACCGCCGATTTTGTCCTGGGATCGCGACTTCTTGGCGAACGCGAACCGGGAGCAATGCCGTTTGTCGCGCTGTTCGGCAATCGGCTCGCGTGTTTCCTGATGCGCATTTTATTCGGGGGGAAGTTTACGGATCTGGGCCCTTTTCGTGCGATCGCATACGACAAGCTATGCGCACTCTCCATGTGCGACACCAATTTCGGTTGGACGATCGAAATGCAGATTAAGGCTGTGCGGGCCGGTCTCATTTGCATCGAAATCCCGGTGCCTTATCGCTGCCGGATTGGTCAAAGCAAGATTAGCGGAACAGTCTCAGGCGTTATCAAGGCTGGTACCAAGATCCTGTGGACCATCGCTCGGTATGGATTCTCCCGGCCACAGCCAGTCCTGCCTGAGGGGACCGCGCGATGAGTAGTGATCCCGAGCGAGTTATTCACATTACTGGCCAGCAGGCTGATGTTTCACCGCCTCGCTCGGCGTCAGGCGTCATCTGGCTGGGAATGTGTGGGGGACTTTCCTGGCTATGTTATCTCGCGACTGCCTACAGCGCTCGCAGCCTGCACGAAAGTGAGGCTCACGGTCATGATTTGCTCGTCCTGCTTGCACTCTTCGGTGTCGCGTTTGGCCTCTACCTAACGGCGGTTCGAATCGCCACGGCAACGACGAATCGCTGGCTCCTGGCCATACTCTGGATCGGAGCCGTCGCGTTTCGACTGACGTTGCTATTGAGCGATCCGATCGAAGAGATCGACTTGTATCGGTACGTCTGGGATGGAGCTGTGACGAACGTGGGCGTGAGCCCGTTTCGCTATGCGCCTCAGCAGGTTCTGGGTTCATCAGCCGACGACCCGCTACCGGATGATCTCAATCGCTTGGTGCAGTTGCGCGATGCATCGCCGGAACTGACGGCGGTTCTGCGGCGAGTTCACTTCGGAGAGTTGCCGACGATCTATCCACCGGTCGGACAAGCTGTATTCGCGATATGTTCGTGGATGACACCGGCAAATAGTTCCGTGGCAGTGCGTCTCACGTTGATGAAGGCATGGTTTGTCTTATTCGATCTCATCACTCTGGCACTGGTCGTCCAATTGTTACGATTGACGAATCACCACCTTGGATATGCATTTGCTTATGGATGGTGCCCGCTGGTCGTCAAGGAGATTGCTAATAGCGGACACCTCGATTCACTGGCGATGTGTCTGGCAACGCTGGCGGTCACGTGGACTATCCTTGCCGTGCGCGCTAAGGATAATCTCCGACGCTGTCGCTTCCTCACCGTCGGCACTGCCATCGCTCTCGCATTGGGCATCGGCGCAAAGCTGTATCCGGTGGTGCTCGCCCCGCTGATCTTTTCGACGCTCATTCGTCAGGTTGGCTGGAGGCAGGGCCTATTAGCGTCGGCGGTCTTTGGGACGGCAACAATTGGTGTGATGTGGCCGATGATGCCGACATTTGTCGAGGGCCCGTCATCATTCAACGATTCCACGGTCATCGCGCGAACCGACGATTCCCCGCCTCTGCCTCCAATGGAGATTTCCACATCCGCACGCAATCCCAGCGAGAGTCTTCAGGCATTTCTCGGCCGGTGGGAGATGAATGACTTTCTGTTCTTGCTAGTGGTGGAGAACCTTCGTCCCACCCAGGACTTGCCGCCGGATCAAGTGGCGTGGTTCGCAGTCACGCCGGGGGCGTGGAGGTCGGCGTTAGTCAGATTCGTTCATATCCAGTGGGGCCTGTCAGAAGAAAGAATACCTTTCGCCTTAACGCGTGCGATGCTATCGCTTGTATTCCTGTTCGTGGCGTTCCGACTCGCGCAGTGGGCAGACGTGACAACATCTGACTCAAGGGTCAACGAATCGTTGCCCCGCTTTGTGGAAGCGGGCTTTCTCACCCTCGCCTGGTTCTGGCTGCTGCTGCCGACTCAGAACCCGTGGTATCTGCTGTGGTGCTTGCCGTTGATTCCCTTCGCCAGAAACCGAGCTTGGATGGCGCTGAGCGGCCTGGCGTTTTTCTACTACCTGCGCTTCTGGATGGTTTCACAATTTCCGCAGCCGATGCTAGGCACTCCCTATTCCGGACCACAGTTTTTCGATTTTATCGTGACCTGGATCGAATTCGCGCCGTGGCTGGCGATCCTGACGTTCGGGTGGATCGGTCAACGTCAGTCGCTTCAACCAGTCACTTCAGTGCCAACTCAGTCTGCTGGCTGCGTCTAGTGAAAGGCATATTCATGGATTCCAAGATGATGAGATTGTCCCGTCGCGATCTGATGGTCGCGTCGGGGATGCTTGCGGTCGGCGCTGGTTCCGGCGTTTGGTGGGCGCAGCACGACCTGGTCGAGGTCGATCATCACGGACTAAGCCTTCAGGATGTAAAAACAGCCGATGCCGCGCTGGCTCGATTGACAGCAGGCAACAAGTGCTATGTCGAGGAACATTTCGATGTGGGCGATGGACGTCGCACCGTTTCACGGCGGCAAGAAACGTCTGAGCGTCAGCACCCCTACGCCGCGATCCTGGCTTGTTCGGATTCACGCGTCGGCCCGGAGATCCTGTTCAGCGCCGGACTTGGAGATCTGTTCGTGGTTCGGGTGGCGGGGAATATCGTCGATCCACGTTGTTATGGCGTCCTTGGAAGTTTGGAGTATGCCGTCGAAGAATTGAAAGTACCTCTGATCGTTGTGCTGGGTCATGAAGGGTGTGGCGCAGTGAAAGCGGCCATTCGAGTCATTCAGGAAAAAGTCGAGTTGCCTGGAGCGATTGCGATGCTGGCTGCGACAATTCAGCCTGTGATTGAAGCCAGCTCAGAACCGATCGAGACTGCACTGCACAAGGCCGTCATGGCAAACGTGGAAGCGAGTGTCCAGAAGCTACGAACGGACGGGCCGATCCTTGGTCCTCGCCTCAAGCAAATGAATGTTGCGATTGTTGGGGCGGTCTACGACTTAAAGAGCGGTTTGGTTCGCTTTTTGACAGAGTGAATGAGTTGCCGGATGCATAGCGGCGGCGGTTCCAAGTCTTTCCGCTGGTGTTGTTGCTGAATTGCTTTCGCTGCCACTACGGAGTGACGAGAGAACATTAGAAGCTTTGGGCGGAAATCGTCGAAGGCGCTCAGGAAATTCAGAAAGGAAAGTTCAATGACTCAGCATGAACTCACCGAGATGCCGTCTTGCGAGGACTCCGTCTATCATCGCTATGCCGCGGCATCCCAGGAACGCGAAGCGGCACTCTGCTGCCCCATCGAATATCCGCGCGACTTGCTCTCCGTAATTCCCCAGGAAATCCTGGAGCGCGACTACGGCTGTGGCAATCCAACGCCATTCACCAGTGAAGGTGAAACGGTGCTTGACCTTGGCTCTGGCGGCGGCAAGATGTGCTATATCCTGTCGCAGATTGTCGGCAGGCAAGGACGCGTCGTCGGAGTCGACTGCAACCGCGAGATGCTGGCACTCGCTCGTCGACACCAGCAGACCGTCGCAGACAGGCTCGGCTTCAGCAACATCGATTTCCGATGTGGGCTTATTCAGGATCTGCGGCTGGATCTTGAGTTGCTAGGCCGAGAGCTAAAACAACATCCCGTCCACGATCCGTCAAGTTGGCTGACGCTGCGCAGCGTTGAAGAGCGCTTACGCCGCGATCATCCCTTGATTGCCGACGAGTCGGTCGATTGTGTGGTCTCGAATTGCGTTCTCAATCTGGTCCGACAACAGGATCGGCGGCAATTGTTCGCCGAGACGTTCCGCGTTCTGAGGCGAGGTGGCAGGGCCGCGATCAGTGACATCGTCTCGGATGAGTCTATTCCGGAAGAACTTCAGCTTGAACCGGAACTCTGGTCCGGCTGCATTTCGGGTGCGTTCCGCGAGGACCAGTTTCTGGCGGCGTTTGAAGAGGCTGGCTTTCACGGCGTCACGATTGCTAAACGCCAGTCGGAACCGTGGCGTACGGTCCAAGGAATCGAGTTTCGTTCCGTGACGGTCGTGGCCTACAAAGGGAAGCAGGGACCATGCCTGGAACGCAATCAGGCGGTCGTCTATCGTGGTCCGTTCAAAAGTGTCGAGGACGATGACGGCCATGTGTATTCGCGCGGCGAGCGGATGGCGGTTTGCGACAAGACCTTTCACTTGCTGCGAAAGCCCCCGTATACTGGCCACTTTGATGGCATTGAACCGAGAGTGCCCGTTCCAGTCGCGGATGCCAAGCCATTTGTTTGCCGCCCTTCAAAGCTGCGTGAATCACACGAAACTAAGGGAGATGGCTATCGCGAGACGACTCAAGCACCGACGGATTGTGGCGGCAAATCGTGCTGTTAGAATCGCGATGACTTCGGCATTGAAGTTCACTGTGGGTCGAGTGCTGGAGCGAAACTGACACCAGTGAGATCTCGGTCGAAATTGTCCAGCGAGTGAGGTGCGTATGACGGAGATTTATCAGTTACCGTCCTTTGATGAGATGCTCGCCGAGCATCACATTGCCACATTGCACTCAAGCAACATCCGCGTGCTGCAAATCAACGTCGGAAAGCTATGCAACCAAACGTGCCGACATTGCCATGTTGACGCCGGTCCGAGCCGCCGTGAGATCATGTCGCACAAAGTTGCCGAGTCCGTGATCGACGTGCTGCGGCGCTCTGATATCTCCACGCTCGATATCACCGGCGGAGCGCCCGAGATGAATCCGTCATTTCGTTGGATGGTACAGGAAGCTCGACAGCTTGGCCGACAGGTCATCGACAGGTGCAACCTAACGATCCTTGTCGCAAACGGCTTCGAAGATTTGCCCGAGTTTCTGGCCGAACACCAAGTTGAGATCGTCGCTTCTTTACCATGTTACCTCGAAGAAAATGTGGATGCGCAGCGAGGCCAGTTTGTATTTCACCGTTCGATCGAAGCGCTAAAGAGACTAAACGGCTTGGGCTACGGGCAACCAGACTCGCCGCTCACATTGACGCTTGTCTTCAATCCGCTCGGCCCCAAGCTTCCCCCGGACCAACTGAAGCTGGAAGACGCGTATCGACGCGAACTGCGGATTCGCTATGGGATTGAATTCAATCGGCTCTTCACGATTACAAATATGCCGATCAACAGGTTTCTCTTCGACCTGCGGGAGTCCCAGCAATACGAGTCTTACATGCAGACGCTTGTTGAGGCCTTCAACCCGGCGACTATGGACGGTTTGATGTGCCGGACCACGCTGTCCGTCGATTGGCAGGGAAATCTGTATGATTGTGATTTCAACCAGATGCTGGCCATGCCGGTCACCGATCAAATGCCGCGAAACATCACGGATTTTGACCTGACCACCTTGTCGAATCGTCGGATTGTGACTGGGCCTCATTGCTTCGGCTGTACCGCCGGTGCGGGATCGAGTTGCCAGGGAAGCCTTCAGCCACCGACGAACTAGCCCAATGCCAGCATGTGACCGCCTGATTATTTTTACTCGCTATCCAGAGCCGGGCCGCAACAAGACCCGGTTAATTCCGGCATTGGGGGCAGTCGGAGCAGCACGGCTACATGATCGCATGGTGCGGCACACGCTGAATTGGGCGGAACGTCTCGTAGCGTCACAACCGGTCGATCTGCAGATTCAGTTTACGGGTGCCGATGAAACCGCCATGAGCGAATGTTTTGGTTCTCAATTTGTCTACGTACCTCAGTGCGAAGGTGACCTGGGGCACCGACTGGAACGTGCCTTTCACGAATCGTTCGCAGGCGGCGCGTGTGGCGTCGTTGTCGTGGGCACGGACTGCCCTAGCCTTTCAGAAGCGGTTGTTCGCCACGCGTTCGATCACTTGCGAGACCACGATTTCGTGATCGGGCCTGCCGCGGATGGAGGTTACTACCTGATTGGACTCGCCCGGCGTGCGGCATCACTCTTCTGCAATATTGCGTGGAGTACAGACCAGGTCTTGGAACAAACTCTCGCGGCGGCAATCGAAGCAAAGTTGTCCATCGCCGTGTTACCCACACTAGAGGACGTGGATCTGCCGGAAGATTTGGAACGATGGGAGCAAGCCCAAGCGACCACCGACAGATCAAGTAACGCAACGATGACGGTTGTCATTCCGACTTTGAACGAAGAACCGCTTTTGGAGTCGACGATTGAATCAGCAGCTTCAAACAATGACACCGAACGAATCATTGTCGCTGCTGGTCGCTTCCAAGAATCGCTTCGACTGGCGATCAAACATCGGTGTCGGTTCCTGACAAGTCCGCCCGGCCGCGCACAGCAAATGAATACCGGCGCACGAGCAGCGTCAACGGCCGTATTATTGTTCCTCCATGCAGACACCCGTTTGCCGACCGGGTTCAAAGCTGCTGTGGATTCGGCCCTTTCGAAGCACGGCATTGTTGCCGGAGCATTCTCCCTTAAAATCGACGCTCACGGCTGGAAATATCGCCTTATCGAATGGGGCATCGCCCGGCGCTCCCGGTGGTGTCAGATGCCCTATGGTGACCAGGCGCTCTTTCTGGGCCGCGACACCTTTGAAAGACTTGGCGGATTCTGCAATTTGCCCATCATGGAAGACTTCGATTTCGTCCGACGACTGCGGCGCATCGGCCAGATTGCTATCTTGCCTCTGCCGGTGCCCACTTCGGCATGCCGGTGGCACGAATTGGGCCCCCTAAGGACGACCTGCATCAATCAAATGATCATCGTGGGCTACTGTCTTGGTGTACCCTGCGAGCGGCTGGCCAATCTGGTATCAAGTCCCAAAAGTGATCTTTCCCGAGAAAGCCGATCCGCCGCCAGATAGACCGCGTGAACACATTCTTCCGTGGCTGCCAACGAGGGAAGATTCCAAATGCCCGGTAGACGAGTAATGACGATCCACGATGGCAAAGGGCCCGTCGTCATTTGTGTTGAACGTGGCCATGCTGATAGCTTCACTAGTACAATGAATGCTCAAGGTATCAATGTGAAACCTGCAGTCAACAATCGCGAACTTGCGGGAGAATGCTTCACTATCGATGGCGAAGTGCCGATGGCAAAGGTCGAAGCGGCATGCCGAATATGGCAGTCACGGCTCATGGCAGAATAAAATCCCATGTCGGCCTTGTTAGGTCGTACTACGCATTTATGGCTTCTCATTGTCACGGGTTGACGCCAGTGCGGTGCAGCGGACAAGTAATTGACAACATTCAGGGTAGGTGATAGCCTTCGATATGATTTGAAGAGTCTCTTTGCTCATCATTAGACGATTCTGTGAAACTTCTGTTGGCCATTTCATTGATCGCGATTCAACTCCTTTCTGGGGGAGTTGCACCCGTATATCTGTGTTTGTGCTGCGACGGGTCGATTTATTTTGATGAAGGCCCCGAGTCGTCCGAATGCCTTGCGGTGACGTGTCGGGTTGAGGAACCTGAGTGCGCATGTTGTGCTCATGATCAATGTAACCACGAAATTCGAACATCCGCCCCGATCGTTGAGGGATTGTCGTCGATTGGAGGGGAGTGCGGTTGCTGCACGCATCTTCCCGTTTCTGGATCGCGAACTCCAACACTGTCATCAGGTCGGCTGCGGGTCGACACCGCGAAGTTTCGAGTTTGGGTATATCCACTCTCTTGCGAGAGAATGATTAGCAACCGCGCGGCAGAGTCTCAACTTAGACTGCGTTCCAAAACCCTGGTGTCATTGCCATCCTTCGCATTGCGCGTATTGGGCTCAGTCAACCTGCGCTGTTAATGCGTCGCTTTTTTAGCTGTTGAGTTCGTTCCCTTGCCGGAACGATGTTCTTCTCAACGTTATCCACGGGGAATCTGCCGCGCGAATTGTCGCGTTGACTAGATACCAGGTTCCGTGCGATGAGAAATCCTGAAAGAGAGGGACACTGTGTCCACAATTTCGACGACCACGGGTCAGCCGGACCCCCGCGAGACCGCGAATGCCCCAATCCCATTGCGCCGACAATTTTGGGGCTGGTTTTATTATGGCGTACCCAATCTTTTGGTTTTCGGCCTATTGGGGAGCGTCCTATTCTTCGGACATCACACCGGTTGGAAGATGCCTAAGCTTTCCGAGCTCCGAGGAACGAGCGTCGTCGCCCCTGATGACTGGTGTTCGGAGCATTTGGTGCCCGAGTCGATTTGCATTGAATGCAACACGGAGTTACATCCGAAACCAAAGGAAGTTGGCTTCTGCCGCCTGCATGGAGTCAACGAGTGCGTAACTTGTCACCCCGAACTGGCGCAAAGTACAGGCGCAGCAAAACTGCCCGCTTACGATACGGTGCGAGCAATCGGCGTTATGAGTCGCCCTGAAAACAACAGTCGCGATGGCCTGCACAAAAGACGCATCCAATTCGCCACTATCGAAAGTGCCACGAAGTCCGGAATCGATATCGATGTCGCGCAGGAGCGGCGCATGTCTGATGCCATCTCCGCCAATGGCCAAATCATGTTTGATCCGACTCGATTGGCCCATCTATCACCCCGCGCCGCGGGGACAGTGGCTGCTGTATTCAAGACCACGGGAGATGAAGTCCAGCAGGGCGACATTCTCGCCTTGGTAGACGCGACACTGGTTGGCCAAGCCAAATCTCAACTGCTACAGGCAGTCGTGCAAGTGCAACTCAAACGCTCCAATGTCGAGCGATTGCAATCAGCAGGTGCGGGTGTGCCAGCGAGATCGCTCGTTGAAGCTGAATCGGCATTGCAAGAAGCGGAAATAGCCCTGCTGTCGGGTCATCAAGCGCTCGTCAATCTGGGATTCGACGTGCCCGATGGACTTGAGAACCGAGACGCGAAAAGCATCGCCGAAGAGCTACGTCTACTGGGAATTCCGGCACGATTGGTGGCGTCATCAAGCTCGGTCGCTCGCACCACGAATCTGATTCCCATTCGAGCGCCGTACGAAGGAGTGGTTGTCGCCTCTGATGTGGTCGTCGGGGAAGTTGTCGACGCCACCAAATTGCTGTTCACGGTTGCCGATCCGAGCCGAGTGCTGCTCACACTGAATGTCCGTCAGGAAGATGGCAAATATATGAAACCCGATTTGCCAGTCGTGTTTCATCCAGACGATGGTTCGCCCGATGTCACTGGACGTATAGCCTGGGTCAGCCCTGCGATTGACGAACACACGCGAACCCTTCAGGTTCGCGCAAATCTCGATGACTCGACAAGCAGGTTACGTGACAAAACCTTCGGCACTGGTCGTATTGTGCTGCGGGATGAGCCGAATGCGATTGTCGTTCCACTCGAAGCGGTTCAGTCCACAAGTGATGCCGCGTTCATCTTTGTACGAGACCGCAATTTTCTGAAAGAAGGGAGTCCGAAGGCATTCCACGTCCGGCAAGTCAGACTTGGTGCTCGCGACGACAAATATGTCGAACTGCTCGGGGGAGTCCTGCCGGGCGAGGTGATCGCAACCAAGGGCAGTCCGGTGCTGCTCGCACAACTTTTGCGAAGCAATCTTGGAGCTGGATGTGGCTGTCACGATCATTGATCTGGAAGGCATGGAACGCGAATGGACTTCTTAAATCGAATTATCGATTTCTCGCTTAGGAATCGCCTGCTGGTGATTTTTGGCGCGATCGCTGCTGCCGTTGCCGGAGTTATTTCGCTGCAGCATCTGGACGTTGATGCATTCCCGGATACGACGCCGGTCCAGGTTCAGATCAACTCGACGGCACCCGCACTGGGTCCCGAAGAGGTGGAACGGCAAATCACATTTCCAATTGAACAGGCGATTAGCGGATTGCCCGGCCTGGAGCAGCTTCGGTCCATTTCCAAATTTGGCTTATCGCAAGTCGTCGTGGTGTTCGCAGACGGAACGGATATCTATTTCGCTCGTCAGCTCATTAACGAGCGCCTGGCGACGGTCGAAATGCCGCAAGGAATCGCTCGTCCCAAAATGGGACCGGTCGCGACAGGGTTAGGAGAAATATTTCACTACGTCGTGACTGGCCAGGGAACTGATGCCACAGAACTCCGCACGGTCCACGATTGGGTGATCAAACCGCCGATGCGCACCGTCCGTGGTACGGCGGAGATAAACTCCTGGGGTGGTTACGAGAAGCAATACCAGATTCGAATTGATCCTGAACGAATCATTAAGCATGGGCTCACTTTCAATGAGGTGGTAGAAGCAGTTCAACGAAACAACTTCAATGTCGGTGGTGGCAACATCCGCCAGCAAGGCGGCATGCTGCTGGTGCAAGGCCTGGGGCGCACAGTCGGTCTCGATCAACTTCGTCAGATCGTCATTGATGCCAAGGATGGCGTACCGGTTCGAATTGCTGATGTGGCCGAGGTAGTAATCGGACACGAAATTCGCCGTGGAGCTGTGACCGCGGACGGAAAAGGAGAAGTCGTGCTCGGGCTGGGTTTCATGCTGATGGGTGAGAACAGCCATGCCGTGACGTGGGCAATGAAGGACAAACTCCAGGCGATCAAGTCAAACCTGCCTGCGAATATCCAGGTGGTGCCCGTCTACGACCGGACGGAACTGGTTGATTTCGTCATCGATACCGTCCGCAAGAACCTGTTCGAAGGAGGCTTGCTGGTAATCGCGGTGCTCTTTGCGTTTCTAGGCAATCTTCGGGCAGCGATCATCGTTGCCATTGCCATTCCGTTTTCGATGTTGTTCGCGTTTTGTGGCATGCTGCAATTCGGCATTGCTGCCAGTTTGCTCAGCTTGGGGGCGATCGACTTCGGAATGATCGTCGACAGTTCAGTCGTGATGATCGAAAACTGTGTTCGTCACCTCGCCCACGATCAGAACCACGGAAAGAGCCGCTTGGAGATCATTCGTGACGCGGCTGTTGAAGTCCGCAAGCCAACGATGTTCGGCGAACTCATCATCATGATTGTCTATCTGCCGATCCTGACGTTAGAGGGTATTGAAGGGAAGATGTTCCGTCCGATGGCTTTAACGGTCATTTTCGCATTGGCCGGATCGATGGTCCTGTCGCTGACGCTGATGCCGGTACTCGCCAGCTTTTTCCTGCCCAAGAAATTAGAAGAGCGAGAGCCGTTTTTAATGCGGGTCGCGCACGCAATTCACTACCCGATTCTTCAATTCGCGATGCATCATAAATTAGCTGTGATGGGCTTTGCCGCCAGTGTTCTCATCATCGCGTTTGGCTTGATCGCTCCCAATCTCGGATCGGAATTCGTACCGCGGCTATCTGAAGGGGCCGTCGCAATCGGCGTCGTCCGACTCGCTGGCACCGATTTAGAAGAGTCCATTCGATTCAACACTGAGATGGAACGCGTGATCCTTGCCTCGTTTCCCGATGAAGTGGAACACGTGTGGAGTCGAGTCGGCACCGCCGAAGTCGCCACCGATCCGATGGGCGTCGAACTGACGGACACGTTCGTCACTCTCAAACCGCGATCAGAGTGGAAACGAGCCAAAACGCAGGCCGAGTTTACGGAACTGCTCAATAGGGCACTGCGAGACGTGCCCGGACAGCGGCTAGCTTACTCGCAACCGATCGAAATGCGGATCAATGAAATGGTTTCCGGAGTTCGCTCGGACTTGGGCGTGAAGCTGTTTGGCGACGATTTCGACGTATTGGTCAAGAAGGCCGCAGAAATCGAAGCGATCCTGAAAGCGATTCCCGGCAACGCAGATGTCAGCTCAGAACAAGTGACCGGGCAACCGATGCTCCAAATCAAAGTCAATCAGGAACAAATCGCCCGCTATGGGGTCTCGGCGCAGACGGTTCTCGATCTGGTTGAGTCCATCGGAAGTAAGCCACTCGGGGAAGTCGTCGAAGGACAGTTGCGTTTCCCCTTGGTTGCTAGGCTCCCGGAGAAGTTTCGGGCCAGTCCTGAAGCAATCGGAGCGATGTTGATTGCCACACCGACGGGTGAGCGGATTCCACTGTCGAGACTGGCAAGTGTCGACATCGTGGAAGGCCCTTCAACGATCACCCGCGAATGGGGACAGCGCCGCATCACGATTACGGCGAACGTACGCGGTCGGGATCTTGGCAGCTTCGTCGCAGAGGCTCGTCGCCGAATTGGTGAGGATGTCGCGTTGCCTTCAGGTCGGTACCGCGTTGAATACGGTGGTCAGTTCGAAAACCTTCAGCGAGCGACAACGCGACTGCTGATCGTCGTCCCGCTCGCGCTGGTGCTGATTTTTGTGCTGCTGTACTTCACCTATCACAACGTGGTCGACGCCGCGCGCGTGTTTACTGGAGTTCCGTTCGCTTGGGTTGGCGGAATCTTCGCTCTCTGGCTTCGTGACATGCCTTTTTCGATCTCGGCCGGGGTCGGCTTTATCGCCATGTCCGGTGTCGCCGTTTTAGACGACATGATTCTCGTTTCTTATGTCCGGCACCTTCGTGAGAAAGGGCTGCCGCTCGATGAAGCGGTGACTCAAGCAGCGATCACTCGGCTGCGTCCGGTATTGATGACAACTCTCGTCGCGAGTCTCGGCTTCCTGCCGATGGCGTTCAGTGATGGGATGGGTGCCGAAGTTCAAAGGCCACTGGCCACGGTCGTCATCGGGGGCGTGATTGGAGCCATGATCATGTCTCTGCTGGTACTACGTGTTTTGTATATGATCTTCAATTCCGCATTCGAAGGGCGTCGCCCGCCTGATCAAAGCGGGTCGACAGTTCTGCCTGCAATCCAGGTGAGCGAAACCATGCAGGAGGCCCTCGCCATCTCGTGACTGGGCTGATGTGTTCCTGCTGAATAGATGCGTCGTCGTCTTATAGTTACGGGTCGCAACTCGCGCCCGTTGTTTGTTCCTTAACGAAAGAAAGTCAAAATGAAACTTGTTTCCACGTTCTTCCTCCTAGCTTCATTGACGATGACATTGTTCGTGAGTGGTTGCGGTAAACCATCAGCCGGACCGAAATCGCAAGCGAAAACAGATGTTGCTGATCACAAGGCTGGCGACTCCAGTAGCGCGAAAGCGACTGCTAAACTTGATCACTCAGGGTGGTGGTGCAAGGAACACGGAGTTCCGGAAGGCGAATGCGGCCAATGTAGTTCAAAGCTCGCCAAGCAGTTTCAAAAGGACGGCGACTGGTGCAAGGAGCACGACCGCCCGGATTCACAATGCTTCATCTGTCACCCCGAGAAAGAAGCTATGTTTGCAGCGAAGTACGAAGCCAAATACGGAAAGAAGCCGCCGAAACCCCTGATCAATTGATAAGGGGTTTGCGGGCAGGAATTTGGACTCGAAGGTCGGTCATCGGGCACAATCCTGCTCCAGTAATCCTTGAGGATTCACTTTTAATCGTTCATTCAAGAAACATGCCATGTAGCGCTACTGCTACAGGCTTCGAGGGCCGACCCATATCCACAGGCCAATCGATGCGACAGTCATGATAAGTCCAATCCCCATCGCCAGCCAAAAGCCCAACCCCAATCGCTCCGCAAAAGCTAGTGGAACGAAGAACGGGAGACCGAGTGGGACAAGGATCAACGTCTCTCGCGCCATCTGCGAAAGGCTTTTCAAGTCGTGGTCTTGAAACCACGCCGCGCCGAAAGCCAGGACACTAGTCAGTGGCAGAGTCAATAAAACTGCTCCTAGACGCGGTGATCGCCGCGAGACCTCCGATACTGCTAGGATGATCAGAACTGGAACAACGACACGAACAAGCGAAGTAATCATGAGAATCTCCTGAGGCGATCGGAATATGGCAGTCGTAATTTACTGTCATGTCACGACATTCCACGTACGACGTTAAAGGTCCATTGCGAAATGTTCGTGGTTCGGATTTTCGTGGAAGTTACCGGCGGACTACCGAGTTGATGAAACCAACACGGATGCTGTGCGGTGGAGTCGATGCGCGAAGCCTCAAGAACCAATTGATAAAATGCAACGACTTTTCCACAGAAGGCATGCCGCTGGTTGCACTGTGTACTAGCGGAGCAGCAACGGTCGAAACAATCTCCGGACGGACCGCAGAGCTTTCTCGCCAATCAACCGATTTTGGCGACATGCCCAAATCATGGAAGGTCGGGCACGATGGTACGATGCCGGTTCATCCACTCATTGTGGAAGAAGCGCCTTTTATCGCTCTTACTCGGGGTAACATCCCTGAATGCCTTAAGCGGGTGTGTCAACTCGCGTTCTGGTCAACACAGCCTAACCGCCAAATCGTCGCGAGACGCGGTCGGAGGCGCAAAGAAATCCGCAGCAAGCAAGAATAACGGGCAAGCAGTTACAGGCGGCGACGGCATTAGTCAAAGCGAAATTGAACTGGTTAGCCGTGAAGTATCTGATGCTCAATCAGAGGGCGAAATCAACCTGCCCTCGCCGCCAATCGTCGGTGATGGTTCTTCACCGCAAGCACTCGCAGGCCGCGCTCTGACGCTGGAAGAGCTAGAAACTCTCGCGCTTCAGAACAACCCGACTTTGGCTCAAGCGCAGGCGGGAGTCGAAGTTGAACAAGGTGCATACCGACAAGCAGGATTGTACCCCAATCCTCAAGTTGGTTATCTCAATGGCACGGCGTCCGACCCGAGGGTTAAACAATCCAACGGCATTTTTCTAAGCCAGGAATTCGTCACAGCGAAAAAGCTCGATCTCGATCAGGCTGCGGCGGCACAGGAGATCAAAAAGACGGAGTGGGATCGTGAAGCGCAATGTATGCGAGTCAGGAATGATCTCAAGATCCGCTATTACGAGGCGCTTGGCGCGCAGGAAGCCGTGGCTGTCGCACGGAAGTTAGTGAAGATCGCTGAAGCGAGCCTCGCCGCGTCCGAACGTCTCTTTACCTCCAAACAAGGGACCCGCGCTGATATCCTGCAAGCAACAATTCAGTTAGAAACGGTGCGATTGACGCTCGATGACGCGCAATATCGCCATGTCGCTGCCTGGGAGCAACTGGCCGCAATGATCGGCACTTCGCCCATTCAACCATTCCCGCTTGCAGGAAAACTGGCCAGTGATATTCCTCAACTTGATCTAGAGACGTGCTGGCAGGATTTAGTCGCTCGCAGTCCGCAACTCCGATCGGCAGAATCTGAGCTGGATCATGGGTGGGCCGTTTATCGGCTGTCGCGTGCTCAAGCGATCCCCAATGTGACGCTGCAGTCTGTCATCGATTACGACAAAGCCACCCAAGCGACGACCGCGAGCACGCTCATCGCTTTTCCGTTTCCGATCTACAATCGAAATCAGGGAAACATCGATAAAGCGTTCGCCGACATCCAGACGGATCAAGCTGAAGTTAGCCGTGTTCGTCTAGTCTTACGCGACCAGCTCGCAGAGTCATTCCGCCGCTACAAGACGAGCTTGCGACAGACCGAGCGACTGAAGCAAGGAATCCTGCCTAACACCGAAGAGAACCTAAAACTGGCAACGCAATTGCATACGGCGGGAGAGACCGCATTCACTCCTGTCTTGCTGGCTCAGCAAGCCTACTTCGAAAGCCAGATCGCCTACGTGGAGGCGCTTACCGAAGTGCATAAGGTCGCGACGGAAATCCAGGGCTTGCAATTGACCGGCGGGCTGAATCCGGCAGCGATCGGTTCTGCTATACAAAACCAGCCCGGTGGTGCGTCACAGCGCCAGCGAGCACTGCTGAAGGAAGTCCAGGATCGCGCCTCGAAACAGCTTTTACCGGCGGCCCAAATTGGGCAGTAGCAAACCCCGGTGGAGCAATCGCATCAGCTCGTCAGTGTGACAACCGCATGACTCGGACTGATTTCCCATATTGGCGATTGAGGTGGTTTCCACCTAGGAAATTCAAGAGTTACTGCTGTTTCGTCCGATTGGTATGGATGCTGCTTAGGCTTCTCTGATGATGGACGCGCAGTTGACAAGATTAGACAACTCTCGATAATCGGCAACAACTGCCGATTGGAGTCGATCGTGAATCGCCTGGTTTCGATGCTGTTGCTTACCGCGTTCGCTGCCCAGCACTTTATGTGCTGTTGCAGTGGATTAGGGGCGCACAAATGTGACCAGGGTCAGTCTTTTGTAACTCCTGTGTGTAACATCGCAACAGGCTGTGACGAGTCCTGTTCGGACCGCTGTGACGAGCAATGTTGCGAAGAGCACGATGAGTCATGCAACTGTGCCCATCCGCACGAAGGTGATTGCCCGTGCCATGATTCACACGGCCACCATCTCTGTGTTGCGTCGCACATCTTCTTCACGCCCACACCGCGTGCTGCATTGCCACCATCTGTGGACTGGCACTGTTTTGGTTTCTGGCCAACTGAATCAACGTTGTTGATTACGCTTGCCGCTCTCACGGTTGAAATTCACGACGGCGTCGACTTTGGTCCGCCGCTGACTGCACAATCGCGCCGTTCCGCGCTTTGCGTCTACCGGATCTAAGCGGTCCGCCCTCTTCTGTCGTTGTGCCGCTGCGAATCTTGCATGCGCGGCTATTAGCCTCCACGTCGCTCGGTCTCATGCTTTATTCGTGAGATCGGGTGACCGCGTTGGCGTCGACGAATCCACGCGTGATGCAAAGCCACTTTGTCTTGTGCCGAAGGTCGGTCGCGCATCGTCATTGCTCTGTATTTCTTACACCAGGGAAAAGCTATGTACTTTAAAGCCATCCAAAAGCTCGACGCGTTGTTTCTGGCCTCAATCTGTGCAGTGTCATTTGCCGCCCAGGCCTTCGGCGCACCTCCCGCGTCAGTAGCTCCCAAGCCGGACGGCCATGCTGAAGTCGGCCCCCACAAGGGAACGCTGATTGAATTGGGCGAAGAGGAATATCATGCGGAACTCGTCAACGACGAGAAGACCCACACGGCGACCATTTATCTGCTCGATGGCGAGGTCAAAGAGAATGTCCCGATCGAAGCGAAGGACATCACCATCACATTGAAGCATGATGGCAAACCTGAATCCTTCAAGCTCAAGGCTGTTCCACAGAAGACGGATCCCGCCGGGCTCTCATCCATGTTTAGTCTAAAAGATCGTGAACTGGTCCATGATTTGCGCCGCAAAACGAGCGAACCTCGCCTGCTGCTCAAGATCAAGGGCAAGCCGTATTCCGCGAACATCGTGCTCGCCCCGAAGCCCGAACCCAAAGACTAACTGAACTGACTCCGATGCGAATCGGAGGCAGGCCCACTCGGCGGTTGAGGTCCGTCCAGACGTTGCCGCCTGGTGGGTTTCTGTTCGATTCAGAATCCCTGCCGCATGGGTTCGAGAGATGATCATGACATATGAATTCTGGGTCACCACGGCGCTACTCATCGTGGCAGTGCTGTTCTTGGCCAGCGACGTTCCGGTGAAGCCCAGAGGCGATAACCGGGTGAAGAGTAAAAGACGGACATAGAGCGATTGAAGCAGACGATTGCCGAGCGCGGAAGAACATCTGATGTTAGCAAAACAGCTTCACGGTGCGGGAGAAACGGCGTTCACGCCGGTGCTCGTTGCTCAACAGACGTACTTCGAAAGTCAGGTCGCCTATGTATGAGGCACTCACGGAACTGCACAAAGTCATCACCGAAATCCAAGGCTTGCAATTGACGGGCGGCCTCAATCCGGTCGCTATCGGCTCCGCAATCCAGAATCAACCGGGTGGTAATGCGCAGCGTCAACGCGTGTTGCTCAAAGAAGTGCAAGATCGTGCGGCGAGGCAACTGCTGCCCGCTGCCCAGATCGGCCAGTGATTAAAGGCTCCCGGTGATAACTCGCTACGACGACCGAAAATGAGGGGCAACGCTAACAAGCCGCAGCGGTGATTGATGACCGGCCAAGGTGTCCGAGAGCACCCACCACTTCTGAGCGGCCTTCGCTCACGCATCGGCTTAATCGACCAACTCCATGTCGATATTAGCTCTGCGGTGTCCAGATGACCGGTCAGTAAAAGAATTAACCGAAACTGTTTTGCTGGCTGCAGATATTCCGATCCAAGATTTCAATTGACTGTCTCGGCCACCGCGTGACAGAGGAAATTCAACGTCAATTTGAAAGCTCTGCTTCGCGACGTTTGGAAAACTTCTGCGCGGCACACGTCTTGCTCGACGTGCGTGCTAATGCCGCCGTAGGAAGCACGAGTGCATTTGGGATAGCTCGTCGCAATTTCGGAAATGACATGACGCTCAATGGCCATCTATTGCTGCTCGTGGACCAGCGATTGTGGGTGGCGCTCGCGCTATTCGTTTCTCAAATCATTCCATCGAGTTGCTGCTGTCGAGCCCGTGGAATTGCATCATCCGCCGATTGCTGTTGCTGTGAGGCGCGGCCGGAGGATGGCACTCCCGAGGATGTCGCGATCAACTTGGGTGACGCGAGTGAGCCTCTTCCTCGCCACTGATGCCACTGCAATAAAAACAAGTGCGCCGGAACGAGGCCCGAATTCTGCAGAGCCATGGATCAGCGAGCCAATTTTTATACCGTCCCCCCGGCAATCGTCCCGACCATGTTCACCACGGATGACGACCGTCGCGTTCCTTCCGTTGTTGGGCGACAGAATGTCATCGCACTGCGAAGCACAACCTACTGCGCTGTCTTGTGTCGCTGGCTGTGTTAAACCTTGGTCCGGCTGCACCCTGAAGTCTGCTTCACATCAGAAGCCGCCGTACGGTAAGGCCAGCCCGCTTAAGAGACGGCGTTAGAATTCGCGCCTCCTTGCGATTCGCACTTGCACCGATCACTTAATGGATTGGGTTCGCGAGGTTTTGCGACGTTAAGACCTTGCAAAGCAGCATTGCGTCTCACCAAAAGCGAATTCTGTCATCTCGATTTTTTGCGTGTGTCACCTGCGCCTGGACGAGCGTCACGATCCGACAGGACGCTAGAGGTCGGTTCAATCGAATTCCTGGCGTCAAACCAAGAAAAGCAGTGGTATGTTGCCTCTGCAATCGGTCCGCAAGTTTTCCTACTGAAAGACTCTGAATATGAATTACCGAATGTTCTCTCAAGCGATGGCAATCGCATTGTTCGTCATCAGCACCTCGATTTTCGCAGCCGATAGCCCGCACTCGGCCCATATGCTGAAATGCGCCGCCGTCTGCGCTGATTGCCAGGTCGTGTGCGACTCGTGCTTCCATCACTGTTCTGTGCTGGTAGTTGACGGCAAAAAGGAACATGCCAAGTGCATGCATCTTTGCGTGGACTGCGCCGAATGCTGCAAGATGTGTGCAACGCTCTGCGGACGCCAAAGCGAACTCTCCGCCATTGGCGCGGAATGTTGTGCGAAATGTTGCGAAGATTGTGCAGCCGCGTGTGAGAAAGTCACCGACGACAAGCAAATGGCAGCGTGTGCCAAGTCCTGCCGCGATTGTGCTAAACAGTGTCGAGATATGGTAAAAATGATGAAGTAAGAGCTCGAATTTCCCGGTGGCGTTTTGAGTTTGCCGGGAATCATGAAGCGGTGAAAAATGGCCTGTCGGCACGAGCCGACAGGCTACTTTTCTTGCACTCTTGAACAGCGGGCCAAAGATTCTACTATTCGCGACTTGGCCGGACGATATTATAATCGTGCTGGAATGGGGAGTTTTCACTTCTCCCCTCCTTAGGACGTGAATATGTGGCGTAAGGTACTTTCATCGCTGTTGCTGATTGCGACGCTCGCCGGGCAGTCGTTCTGCTGCTGTACGCTCCATGCGTTCAACATTTCCCTGAAGCATAAATCTTCTGATGATTCGTGCTGCTGCCAGAGAACAGAGGGATCGAGCAGCGGGTGCCCGAAGTCCCCGATGGGACGTGGGCACGACTGTCCATGCAAAAAGGGAAAGGCTGTCGCAGCCAATCTCCCATCCGAGCCGGCTGTCGTCAGTGTCTATTTCGATCATTGGGTTGTCCCGCTCGCGTTTGAAGCTCAACTGTGGCGGTTGGTGACTATTGAAGTCGCGCAGTCAAATGCCACGTATTTACGTTCCAGAGCCTTTCCACGCCTAGATGGCGTTGGAATTCTGCGCGCCGTGAAATCACTGCGCTGCTAAGCATTTCTCGCCCTGTCGGGTTCCTCTGCTGAGCGGAGTCGTAGCCTTGGCAATTCTGGCTTGTTGCAGGTGACGGCCACAGTTGGTGGCTTGTTTACTGCAGTCCCTTTCCATCGATCTGGCCGGGCACGCACTTCTGCGTCTCCGCGGCGGAGGATAGCAATTATGAATTCACGCAGATTTCTTTGGCCACCTGTCTCGTCGCAGCTATTGCGATGATGACCTCGATTGGCTGTGGAGCTAAGACAGTTCCGACTCCAGAATCCAAAAAGCAAAACTCGACCGTCGTTACTGAAAAGTCACCGACCGCTCCTAGTGTCGATTCAAAGGCGACCGAAGCGGATCACGCACACAAACCTGGTTCACACGGCGGCATCATCGTTCCCATTGGTACGGACAGCTATCACGCCGAAGCTGTGATTGAAAAGGGAGGCACAATCCGCTTGCTCACGCTGGGCAAGGACGAGTCCCGCATCCAGGAAGTCGATGAGCAGGCGATCAAAGCGTACGTCAAAATCGTTGGCCAGTCCGACACGACGCCGGTTGAACTCGCGGCAACGCCTCAAGAAGGTGACACACCTGGCCAAACATCGCAGTTCGTCGGAGTGTTGCCCGACGAATTGAGGGGACAGCCGCTCGAGGTCACAATTCCGAACCTTCGAATCAAAGGAGAACGGTTTCGGATTGGCTTCACGACTCAGACAGCTTCTCATCAAGAGGAGATGCCCGCTGGATTACCAGCCGCTGAAGAGCAGGCTTTATATCTGACACCGGCCGGCAAATACACGGAAGCCGACATCGAAGCCAACGGCAACGTGACCGCTTCGCAGAAGTTCAAGGGGGTGATGTCATCGCACGACATGAAGCCCAAGCCTGGTGATCGCATTTGTCCGGTCACGTTGACCAAGGCCAATTCAAAGTTTACCTGGGTTATTGATGGCAAACCCTACCAATTCTGCTGTCCACCGTGCGTGGACGAATTCGTGAAGACAGCCAAGCAGCAGCCGGACGAAGTCAAATTGCCTGAAACTTACATCAAGTAAGTGCTGCCGCATCAGGGCAGTGCGTTCCAAATATTCACGGAGGTTCAAATCATGTTTCGATTGTCAAGTACCACCGCTGGTCTTTTCGCAATACTCGCGTTGATCGTGGGTTGCCAAACTCGAACATCATCAATGCCGAATGCTTCGACAGCACAAACGGGGCATGCAGATGGTGACGAGCATCAACACTCGACGGGCGAGAACCACGACGATCATTCGACGCAGACGGCAGACCCAAAAGTCACGGCGACGCTCGCCAAGCTGAACCCCGAGGACCGTAAAATCGCCGAGCAGCAGCAGTATTGCGCGGTGATGAATAACGAACGGCTAGGCTCGATGGGCGTACCCGTCAAGCTTGCGATTAAAGGCGAACCAGTGTTCGTTTGCTGTGCGGGATGCAAAGCAAAAGCACTCAAGAAACCAGACGAGACGTTGGCTAAGGTCGCCGCTCTAAAATCTTCCCACAAATCGGTTCAACCATAACGGCGAAACGCCTGATCTGAGGCTGAACCCGTTCATCAAATGCCCTCAATAACAGAAGGAAATTACCATGAAAAACTCAGTGGTCGTCGCGAACGTTCTCGCGTGGATGATGGCTTGTGTGTCGGTGGCCGGTGCGGCAGAGACGCCGAACAATACCATAGTCTCGATCAAGGGAATGCATTGCGCCGGGTGTGCCAACAAGGTGACGAAGAAATTACAGGCAGTGCCGAACGTCAACTCGGCCAGTGTCGATGCCGATAAGGGCACTGCTGTCGTCAACGCGGCGGCTGGCAAGGACTTCTCGCCGAAAGCGGTGTGGGAAGCCATTGAAAGCGCGGGTTACAAGCCCACCGAATTGAAGGGACCGACAGGGACTTTCACGGCGAAACCTACAAAATGATCCATCGGACCGTCTCAGGGTGGGAAGGTGCCACTCCTCTGCACATCCCATCCTGGGCGGTTATTTCGTCGAAGACCACCAAAACATGGAGCCCGAACACCATGCGTCTACATCTCCATACAACTCTGGTCTGCTGTTTTTTCGCGTTGCTGGGGACGTCGCTATTGGCCGCCGAGTCGACTCTGGTCGCCAGCGGAAGTGGCGGAGCCTCGCCCAAACAACCGCAGGCAGCAATTGCCAATGATGGGACGGTACATCTTATCTACGGAGTCGGGGATGCGGTCTTGTACACACGATCCACTGATGCGGGTGTGACTTTTACGAAGCCTCAAGAGGCATTTCGGGTGCCCAATCTGGCGCTCGGAATGCGACGCGGGCCCCGTATCACGGCCGCGGGCACATCCATTGTTGTGACTGCGATTGGCGGCCGTGAAGGGAAGGGACGTGATGGCGATGTCCTCGCGTGGCGCTCTGCGGATGAAGGTGCGACCTGGCAAGGTCCTGTGCGAGTCAATGACGCCGCCGATTCAGCGCGCGAAGGACTTCACGGGATGGCGTCCAACCGCGACGGAACGGTCTGGGCAACGTGGCTGGATCTGCGGGAAAAGCGGACCGAGGTCTTTGTCTCGAAGTCGGCCGATGGGGGGGCCACATGGCAGCCGAATATCCGCGTCTACCGTTCGCCGGATGGCAATGTCTGCGAGTGTTGCCATCCGTCCATCATGGTCAGCGACGGTGCGGTGCATGTGATGTTTCGCAACGCCTTAGCGGGTAATCGCGACATGTATGTGACGACCTCGAAGGACGACGGCAAGACCTTCCTCCCAGCAAAAAAGCTCGGGCAGGGATCGTGGCAACTCAACGCCTGCCCGATGGATGGTGGAATGCTGGCCGCTGGCCCCAAAGGCTCGCTCGTCACTGTGTGGCGCAGGGATAGCGAGATCTTCACCGCCGCCAGTACCGGCGGACGTGAACAATTGCTGGGGCGGGGCGAACAACCGTGGATCGCTTCGTCCACCAAGGGGCCGGTCATCGTCTGGACCGCTGGTCGCGAAGGTGATCTCCTGGTCTTAAGTCCCGCCTCGAAACAGCCGCAGAAGCTATCTGGAGCCGCGCGCGACCCGATGGTTACCTCAGCGCCTAACGGCGAGGGCCCCGTGATCGCCTGCTGGGAATCCAAACTCAATGGCCAAACTGCCATATTTGCGGCGCGCGTTGATATCGGCAAAGCGAAGACGAAATAGCGTTCGTTCAGAATCCTTGATTTCCAAACTGGGAGCCATTTCATGTTTCGATCATCTGTTGCACTTATTGTTCTGAGCTTGGTCGGTTGCGGGCGACAATCCGCTTCGCCGAAAGCTCCCGCTGTCGACCATTCCTCACATCAGGAACACGCGACTCCCCCGGACGATCACGCCGGGCATCAAGGGATGGCGGGGATGACAGGTATGGCCGCATCGGCGAAATTTGTCGTGGATTCCGGCGGCGACGATCTGAAACATGGCGAGTCCACGACGCTCAGGTTTCACTTGGAACGCGATGGCAAGACGCTGCGTGAGTTTGTACTGCTGCATGAACGGGTCATGCACTTCATTGTGGTGCGAGACGCCCTCGACGAATTCCAGCATTTGCATCCGACCGTCGCGGACGATGGTCTGGCTAAAGTCGAAATCGCCTTTCCCACGCCTGGAAAATATTGGCTGTTTGTCGATTGCCAGGCCAAAGGGGAAGGACAACAGACCGTTCGCCACGAAATGCGCGTCGCTGGAGACTCGCCTGCCGTGGCCGAGTTGAAAGCGAACGTGCCCGTAGTCGTCACCGAGGCCAAGACGAAGACGGAAGTTTCTGTGCAGCGCGGCGAAGGTGAGTGGTTGGTGACGTTCGCGCACCGTGACCTCGCCGGAAAAGCCCTGGCGGATTTGGAACCGTACCTCGGGGCCATGGGGCATCTGGTAGTAATCGGAGCAGCGACGGGCGAATACGTCCACGCACACGCCGAAACGCAGTCGGCACCCGATGGACGGGTGAAATTCGCCGCACACATCGCACAGCCTGGAATCTACAAGGCCTGGGGGCAATTCCAGCGAAACGGGCGGGTCTTCACCGTCCCCGCGGTTCTGGAAGTTGATTGAGTATCGAATCGCAGTTAGGAGTGCATCATGAACTCGCATGAATCCGTTCTACCCATTCTCGGCTCCGCCTCGCCGTCCACGATTGACCCGGTGTGCGGCATGACTATCGATCCAGCCCGCGCTGTCGGTTCGTCTGAACATGGCGGGGCCACCTATTTTTTCTGTTCGGCATCGTGCCAGCAACGGTTCAGCGCCACCCCGGATCGCTTCGTGACACCACCAGCCACGCATTCGTGCTGCGCTCACAACTCGCAGGCGGCAGTGACGGCACTCGATCCCGTCTGTGGCATGACGGTCGAGCGTGCAACGGCCGCAGCAACTGCCAGCCATGCAGGAGAGACCTATTACTTCTGCAGTTCGCACTGCCACCAGAAATTTGTGGCCGATCCCGCGCTCTATTTGGACGACGTCGTCGCGGTGCCGACTGCGGCTACTACTCCTGGGACCGAGTACACCTGTCCCATGCATCCGGAGGTACGACAGATCGGTCCCGGTATCTGCCCCAAATGCGGGATGGGCCTGGAGCCGGTCGACCATGCGGCGCAATCGACGGTGGAATATGTTTGCCCGATGCACCCAGAAGTCGTGAGCGATCATCCCGGCCCGTGCCCGAAATGCGGGATGGCGCTTGAACCTCGGACTATCGAACTGCAAGACGGACCAAGCCACGAACAGACGGACATGCTGCGGCGATTCTGGGTGGGCGTTATCCTCGGACTGCCCGTGTTCGTGGTGGCGATGGCCGACATGCTCCCCCACAATCCTCTTCACTATTGGGCGACGCTGCTGAACTGGGGCCAATTGCTGCTCGCCACCCCGGTCGTCTTTTGGTGTGGTTGGCCGTTCTTCGAGCGGGCATGGCTCTCGATTCGCAATCTCAGCCCGAACATGTTCACGTTGATTGCGCTGGGGGTGGGTTCAGCCTATGCTTACAGCCTGATCGCCACCATCGTACCGGGGGTTTTTCCAGAAGGCTTCCGCCATGCCAGCGGTTCGGTGATGCCATACTTCGACACGGCGGTGGTGGTGACCGTGCTGATCCTGCTGGGCCAGGTCATGGAACTGAAGGCCCGCAGCCAAACGAGCGGGGCCATCAAACGGTTGCTGGGCCTCGCGCCGAAAACGGCCAGACGAGTCGCACCCGGCGGCGCGGAAGAGGACGTGTCGTTGGACCTGATCCGGCGCGATGACTTGCTCCGCGTTCGGCCCGGTGAGAAGGTACCCGCTGACGGGGTCGTTGTCCAAGGGCGCAGTTCTGTCGATGAGTCAATGATTTCCGGGGAACCGCTGCCCGTCGAAAAGCAAGCAGGCGACAAAGTCATCGCGGCGACCATCAACGGCACGGGCAGCCTGTTGGTCCGGGCGGAGATGGTCGGTTCCGAGACACTGCTTGCGCAGATTGTTCGGATGGTGGGTGACGCCCAACGAACTCGTGCTCCCATCGAGCGAGTCGTCGACCAGGTATCACGATATTTCGTTCCCGCAGTAATGGCGGCGAGTGTCCTGACATTCGTCGTCTGGAGCCTGGTCGGAGCCGAACCAAGGCTCGCCCATGCCCTCGTGAATGCGGTTTCCGTGTTGATCATCGCCTGCCCCTGTGCGCTAGGGCTCGCCACGCCCATGTCGATCATGGTCGGCGTCGGACGTGGGGCTGAAAACGGCATCCTCGTCAAGAACGCCGAGGCTCTGGAGGTCCTGCAACGAGCCGACACGCTGGTCGTGGACAAAACCGGGACACTGACTGAAGGCAAACCGCGTCTGGTCAACGTCGAACCGATGCAGGGCTTCACGACCGACGAAGTTTTGCGGCTGGCAGCGTCGCTGGAGCGAGGCAGCGAACATCCGCTGGCCAATGCCATTGTGAAGGGAGCCGAAGATCGGGGCATTGCGCTGGTCCCAATGAGTGAGTTTCAGTCCATCACTGGTACAGGAGTCACCGGCGTCGTGGAAGGGAAACGAGTCGCATTCGGAAACGCGGGGCTAATGGCGGATCATGCGATCGACCTCGAAGACTATGCCGCCCGCCTGGACGAACTGCGTGGCGCAGGGCAAACGGTGATGCATCTGGTAATCGACGGACACCTCGCGGGAATGATCGGCGTGGCGGACCGAATTAAGCCCACCACACCTGATGCGATTCGCGCACTGCACGAGGCAGGATTGAGAATCATCATGTTGACCGGCGATAGCCGCCGGACGGCAGATTCTGTCGCCCAGACACTGGGCATCGACGAAGTGATCGCCGAGATGCTGCCGGATCAAAAGCTCGACGTGGTCAAGCGATTACAAGCCGATGGTCATACGGTGGCAATGGCGGGAGATGGGATCAATGATGCTCCCGCGCTGGCGCAGGCTCACATCGGCATCGCGATGGGATCAGGCACGGATGTGGCGATGGAGAGTGCGGGAATCACGCTCGTTAACGGCGATCTGCAAGCGCTCGTGCGTGCATTGCACCTGAGCCGGGCCACCATCGCCAACATCAGGCAAAATCTGGGTCTCGCATTTATCTACAACGTGGCCAGCATTCCCGTTGCGGCTGGGTTGCTCTATCCCTTCTTCGGCCTGTTGATCTCACCAGTCTGGGCGAGCGTGGCGATGAGCCTCAGTTCACTGTCTGTAGTGGGCAATGCGCTCCGATTGCGAAGGGTGAAATTGTGACATCGTTCGCTCCCGTCAATCGATTGTCTTGCTGCTAGATTGCTTCCGGACTTATTGGCCACCTCCCGAAGGAGATGCCTTGATGCCATCCACCCCGCACGGTTTCGCGAACCGATTTGTCCAGAGGGCGGTCGCCCGTCAACAGGAACTTTCTCGCAATGAGATGCGACGAACCAATGCTTCCGGTACACTTCCAATCGTTGAGGAAGCAAAGTTTTATGTCGCGTCTCATCGACGGGTTGCTCGTGGAGCTTTGGTGATGTTTGTGTTCCGCCGGGTTGCGGCCGTGCTGCTGATCGCCGTTCTGGCGAGTAGTACCATGTCGTCACCGGCATTGCGGCACATTCATGCGATAACTGACCATCGTCAACCGCAACGTGAGGCGAAACCGCTTTCGCACGGGCATCCGCATCGCCACTCCCACAGCCATGCTCATTCGCATGGACATCACGATCACAGTGAGCGGGCAACGTCTGCGCCGATGCAAACAGTGTCGACGGTTGAACATATCCATTTGGTATGGCTCGGTTTCGACCTGACTCTCCCCGCGCTCCCCGCCAACTCGTCAGATCGCTCTGACACCGGGGATGAGTGGGCTCCGCTTTTGGGTGAGATGGTTCAAGCCCAAGTTGAGGTCGTCACGGATGATCCCAACCTCAGCGGCGGTAATACTCAGGCGATGGCGTTCGTTATTTTAACGCTGCCGCATATGGTGCCATCCGCGCCGCCCGATGTCTCGCAAGTGTGTGACACTGCGCGCCGAGAGCGCTCAGGTGTCCTCAGAATCTAGCGAGAAGTCCACGGTGATCGGGTCAATTCGCCCGCTGCCGGTGCATGTCTGTCTCGCCTGAAAACCAACCGGCTGCGATCCGTGCGGAATGTTTCCGTTCTGCGGCTAGCCGTTGAGTATCACGATTCACGTTTTTTCGAAGGGGATTTCTATGTTTGTTCGATGTTTCACAGACGCGTGTTGTTGGACGGGCACGTTGTTGTTTGTTGCCGGTTGCGGCGGGCCGAGTTCCACACCCGTGAAGCCCGCCAAGCCTGTGACAACTCCCGTTCAGACTGACCATGCCGACCACAAGCATGGAGACCAAGCGTCCCACAAAGATGCGGGCCACAAAAAAGAAGGTGAAACGGCTCACGGACACAGCCACGAACGCGGCAAGATGCTGATCGCTGATGCCGGGTCGGTACATGCCCTGCTGACCGCGCACCTCGCGGCGGATGGAAATGAACTCGATATTTTCTTCGAGACGCCCGTTGATAAGGACCCGCAGCCGGTGGCAATCGCCGTTGAATCATTCGAGGCGCAGGCCACAGCGGGAGAAGGTGAGAGCCAGACGCTGACATTTGAACCAGCTCCGGCCGACGAGCGACCGGTGGGAGAGAAGGCCGGGACGTGCTCGCACTTCGTGGCAAAAGCTCCGTGGATGAAGCCGGAAGACGATTTGCTCGTGGTCGCCAAGTTCAGATTGGATGGCAAGGAAGTCTTAGGCCGCTGGAAGAATTTCAATCCGAAAAAGTACGCCCATCATGTGGAATAGGCTCGTGGCGAAGAACTAACAACGCAGCCCTGTTGCATATTCGATGGGGCTGCGTTCGGAGAACCCATCATGAAACGATTCGTCTGGTCGATACTGGCCTGGATACTCGCTACGGCGGCATTCGGGCATGAAGGGCATCAACCGTTGCCGACGCGGGGCGTGCAAGTGGACTTGGCCAAGGGTCGCATCTCGCTCAGTCGGGCGGCTCGAGATTTAATTGACGTACAGACGGCGGAGGTCGAGCGGCGGGAAGGGACGGAGCATTTGCGGGCCTACGCGACGCTCGTGGCTCCGTGGACGAAATACGCCGTGGTTACGTCGCGCTTGTCGGGGCGCGTAATCTCACTGCGCGTGCGGCCCGGAGAGTTGGTTGAAGTGGGTCAGGTGCTCGCGGAACTTGACAGCCTCGACCTGCATACGCTGCGGTTCGACTATCAGAAGGCCCAGAATGACATCGATGTCTCCGGGAAGATCCTCGAAGGCTTAGAACCGGCGGCAAAGACGGGAGCAGTCTCCGGCCAACGGTTACTCGAAACACAACTGACTCACCAGCAGAACCTTAACATGCTGCGAGTCCTGCAATCGAAAGCGGCTGCGCTGGGCGTCGCGGAAGAGATACTAACTGCCAACCAAGAGCAACCACTGCGGCTACCAGTACAGAGTCCCGTGCGCGGCGTGGTCGTGCATTCTGACCTGGCGGTTGGCAAGTTCGTAGAGCCGACCGAGCATCTGATGGATATCGTCGATCTCTCCACGGTGTGGGTGAAGATTGGAGTCCTCGAACGTGATTGGCATCGCGTAGCAACCGGCCAGTCGGTGCGATTGTCACTCAGCGGATTGCACGGTCAGGTGTTCGAGACCAAGATCGATAAGCTCGGCCTGATGCTGGATCCGCTCACTCATCAGAGCATCGCTTGGGCCGAGGTCCACAACTCCGGGAATTTGCCCGTGTTCCGACCGGGAATGAACGGACAGGCCGAACTGAATTGGAGGACCGATAAGGCAGTCCTGTCAGTCCCGTCCGCTGCGGTGCAAAGTGATGGGGCAGAGCGTTATGTCCTCGTCGAAGAATCGGGACTGAAAGAAGGGTCAGAGTACCAAAAGGTTGCCGTCGTTATCGGTCGGCAGTCCGCAGGGCGAGTGGAGATTCTGGCAGGGAAGGTGCTTCCGGGCGACCGCGTGGTCACACGGGGAGGGCATCAACTGTCGAGCCTCTTCTTCCTTGGAGTGCTGCGCATCGGGCCAGAAACGGCCCGCACGATTGGACTCAAGGTGGAACCGGTCTCCGAACACGTCGTCGAACATATTCAGAACTTTGACGGGGGTGTTGATGTTTCAGCGGATCGACGCACGACGGCCTCGACGCAACTCGGCGGCAAGCTACAGAACATCCTTGTTGATCGGGGACAATCCGTACAAGCGGGTGACATTCTCGCCGAAATCGCCAGCTTCGAATTGCGCGATATTCAATTGGCCTTGCTCCGCGCGCATCTCGACGGTGCGATGTGGCGAGACACGCTGGTCCGACGACTGGCCGCAGGTGATTCCGTCCCACGCCGGACGATTCTGGAAACCGAGGGCCAAGTGAAAACATTCGATACGTTAGTGGCGAGTCTGCGACAGAAATTGCTCATGCTGGGTATCACGGCCTCGCAGATGGACGACTTGCTCAAGACGGGCCGCATCATCGACGCTCTGCCCGTGTGTGCCCCGATCAGTGGGGCCGTCGTGGGTTTTGATCGGATGCTTGGTCAGGTAGTGAGAGCCGACGAAGCCCTATTCGAAATCCATGACATGTCACGTGTCTCGGTTCAGGTATTCGTCGGCGAACGCGATTCGGCCCTCGTGAAAGTTGGTCAGACGTCCCGCATCCGACTGGTCGCATACCCCGAGTTGGAAACGGAGGGAACGGTGACTCGCATCGGTCCGGTGGTCGGAGTCGATAGCCGCACGCATGCAGCGTGGATTGAGTTCCCTTCACCGCCATCTGTGTTGCTGCAACACAATATGGCAGCGCGGGTCACGTTGACCACGGATCGCCCGTCACCGACGCTGGCCATCCCCTTGAACGCCATCGTTCGCGATGGGTTGCGAAGTTTCGTCTTCGTCAGGAAGGCGGATGGCACGTTTGACCGCCGTCGCATTGAGTTGGGTCGAGCCGATGACCGTCTCGTCGAAGTGAAGAGCGGTCTCCAACACGGCGAATCGGTCGCGACCAGCGGCGTCGCTCAAATTCAAACCGCGTTCGCGGCTGTGAGATAAGAAAGTACAAGCATGCTAAATTGGGTCATCTCATTCTCGCTGAAGAATCGGGCGCTCGTCATGATCGGGGCGCTCGCCGTGATGGTCTACGGAGTCATTCAACTTCGCGAGATGCCTGTCGACGTATTCCCCGATCTGAACCGGCCGACCGTGGCCATCATGACCGAAGCTCCCGGCTTAGCTCCCGAAGAAGTTGAAGTTCTGGTTACACGGCCGATCGAGTTCCTGCTGAACGGGGCCACCGGAGTACAGCGCGTACGGTCAGCATCGGGCATCGGGTTGTCAATCGTGTGGGTTGAGTTCGAGTGGGGTACCGACATTTTCCGCGATCGGCAGATCGTGTCTGAGAAATTACAACTAGCCCGTGAACGATTGCCGAAGGACTCGAACCCGGTGATGGCTCCGATTTCGTCAATCATGGGCGAAATCATGCTGCTGGGCCTGCGGTCCACCGCTGAACTGAACAATCCCGAAGAACAAGCCGCGAAGGCGATGGAGCTGCGCACGCTGGGCGAGTTCACGCTACGTAACCGGCTATTAGCAGTGGGAGGTGTATCGCAAGTTACGGTGATGGGAGGCACGTTCAAGCAGTATCAAATCATCACGTCGCCCGCGCAGCTGGCCGCTCAGAACGTGACGCTTGATCAATTGGTTGCCGCTGCGAAGAAGGCGAACGTCATCGCAGGGGGTGGTATCGTCGTGCGGTCTCCGAAAGAGTCGCTGCTGCGGATCAATGGGCAGAGTCTCACGCTGGAAGAGATCGAAAACACGCCGGTTCTGTGGCGCGAGCCGATGCCGGTGCGGATCAAGGACGTGGCCGAAGTCCGCTTCGGCGGACCGATCAAAAGAGGTGACGGCAGTGCCTGGGTGAAGCTCGAGCCCGACGTGAATGCCGCCGTTCGCGAATCGCTTCCCCATGAGCCGACCGAGAAACGTGACGATGAAAAGAACCCTGACGAGGAGCACACAACGACGAAGATCAGCGGTGGATCGGCGGTCATGATGACGGTGCAGAAGCAACCCAACGCCGACACGCTGGTCCTCGACCGCAAAATCAACGATGTGCTCGACTCTCTCCAGAAGGAGTTGCCGCCGGATGTCGTCATCGAACGCCGCATCTTCAAGCAGGCCGACTTCATTGAAGCGGCTGTCGAGAACGTTACTGAAGCCGTGCGCGACGGCGCGCTGTGGGTCATCGTCGTTCTGTTCCTGCTGATGGGCAACTTCCGCACGAGCCTTAGTTCGCTCACGTCGATGCCGCTGTCGATTCTGCTCACGATCCTCGTGTTTCAAAGATTCGGCATCACCATCAACACCATGACGCTAGGAGGTATCGCGGTGGCGATCGGTGATCTGGTCGACGACTCGATTGTGGACATTGAGAACATCTACCGTCGCTTGAAGGAGAATCGGCACCTGCCAATCGGCCTGCAACGCCCAGCCTTGGATGTCATCTACGATGCGTCGTGCGAAGTGCGGAACTCGATCGTCTACGCGACGCTGATCGTGGTACTGGTCATGTTTCCGCTGTTCTCAATGGCCGGATTAGAAGGCCGCATGTTTGCGCCGCTTGGGGTGGCATACATTGTGGCGCTCTTGTGCTCGCTGGTTGTCTCATTGACGTTTACGCCGGTGCTCGGTTCATTCCTATTGCCCCAAGCGAAGCTCCTGGATGATGAACGAGATCCGTTGTTTCTGCGCTGGTTGAAGCGAGTCGACGCGACCGTATTGCGGTTTACGCTGCGTCATGCATGGCTGATTCTTGGCGGAGTCGGTGTACTGGTGACTCTGTCGTGCGCGAGTATTCTGTGGATGGGAGGCGAGTTCCTGCCGCCATTCAATGAAGGGACACTGACCATTAGTTTGCGCATGGAACCGGGCACCAGCCTCGACGAAAGTCAGCGTATTGCCGAACGAGTCGATCGTCTGATTCTCGATGTGCCCGAAGTCTTGTCCGTCTCACGCCGCACGGGCCGGGCGGAACTGGACGAGCACGCCGAAGGTGTCAACTCGTCCGAGATTGACGTACAAATGGCCGAACACAACGTTGCGAAGCCGGGCTGGGGTTGGGGAGCATTGCGGCTAATTCCAATCGCTCACTTGTGGGGCTTTGAAAAAGTCGGCCGTCCACGCGAGGTCGTCATCGCTGATGTGCGCGACCGCATTACGCAAATCCCCGGCGCCGCCATCAATATTGGTCAGCCGATCTCGCATCGGCTGGACCACATGATGTCGGGGATTCGAGCTCAGATCGCCGTGAAAGTCTTCGGTCAAGACCTACGTGAACTCCGTACCGCCGCCTACGATATGCAGACCCGAATGCAGCCTATTCCCGGCATCGTTGATTTGCAGATCGAGCCGCAGATCGAGATTTCGCAGATTCGCCTGCGGGTGAAGCGAGACGAAGCCGCCCGCTACGGGCTCGCTCCCGGCGACGTCGCCGACCTGCTGGAAACGGCTTACAAGGGTCAAGTTGTCTCGCAGGTCTTAGATGAAGACCGCTACTTCGGCCTCGTTGTCTGGTACGACGAAGCCTCACGTAGCGACCCCGAAGCCATCAACGAGACGATTCTGGAAACTCCTTCTGGTCGCCGCGTCGCGCTGGGGCAAGTTGCTGAAGTGCTCGATACGACTGGCCCCAACACACTCAACCGCGAGAATGTTCAGCGACGCATCGTGGTCTTCTGCAATGTCCACGGAAGAGACTTAGCCAGCGTGGTGGCCGACATCAAGCAGGCAGTCGCACCCGTAGAAGAAAACCTGCGGCAACTTCCTGGCAGCTACTACGTTGAATACAGCGGCCAGTTCGAGGCTCAGCAGCAAGCTAACCGCCGCCTCGCGATTCTCGGCTCGCTCAGCATCGTCGGGGTGTTCCTGCTGCTCTGCAAAGCCCTCGATTCTTGGCGGGCCGCCTTGCAAGTTCTCGTCAACATCCCACTCGCCGCGTTCGGCTCGGTACTGACACTGCTCATCGTGAATCGCCCTGAATGGGCGGCTCTGCAAGCTGCCCCGTGGTGGGACTGGCCGCGCGTCTGGGTCAGCGTCACGAGCTTGTCCGTCGCACACTGGGTCGGTTTCATCACGCTCATCGGTGTCGTCAGCCGCAACGGCATCATGATGATCTCGCACTATATCCACCTGATGCAGCACGAGGGGGAGACGTTCTCTGAGCAGATGATTGTGCGTGGCAGTCTGGAACGCCTTTCCCCGGTCATGATGACCGCGATGACGAGTTTCATCGGCCTGCTGCCGTTGCTGTTCGGAGCGGGACAGACCGGCAAGGAGATTCTTTACCCACTAGCTCTGGTCGTCTTCGGCGGAATGTTGACATCGACAATTCTTGACCAAGTGGTCACGCCCGCGCTGTTCTTCAAATTCGGCCGCAAGGTCTATGAGTACAAACCGCAGGAACCCAACGTTGAACCGAATTTTACATCGCAACCAGTCGGCATCCCAATGCCCGTAACGCAAATGGTCGTCGATCCGACACACCAACCAACACCGCCACTCCCCGAAGGGAAGTGATGGCTTCACTACCCGGCAAATGATGATGACTATCAACTCACTGGGGAACAGCAGAACACAAAGATAATTTCGCTGATTGATCGAACTGTATCCGGTGCAAATCCGGAGCAGGCCCACTCGGCGACGGAAAGTCCGTCCAGACGTTGCCGCCGGGTGGGTTCTTTTGCCACTCAAAAGGTGTCATGTGAAGTCACATTTTTAACCAAACGGCTTGAATGGTTGTCGCGCGTTACAACCCGCGAGCCACGGCTACTCAATACAAACGTCGGTCTCGATGGATAGGAACTTGCGATGTGGTGGATCATCATCAAAACAGCCATTGCGGCCGCGATCATCGTCGCCGTGTCCGAAGTCTCCCATCGTCAACCGCGTCTAGGAGCCTTCTTACTTACATTACCAATCATCAGTTTGATCGCGCTGGTGATGTCGTGGCAGCAACACCGTGACCTGCCCGCCATCAGCCGACTGGCTCGCGAAACCCTGATACTCGTGCCGCTGGGATTGCCATTTTTCGTGCCGCTTGCTTTTGCACAATGCTTCCGCCTCGACTTCTGGCTTGCATTCGTGATCGGCCTGGCCTTGGCAATCGCGACGATCGGGTTGTGGTTGTGGCTGACACCGACGTAGTGAAGTCGGCATTCTGGCGAGGTTTGCGGACATAATTCTGTATACTGGCGTTCGCGAGCTTTATCCTGAGCTTGCGGACATTGGAATCGGCTGCTTGGCGCTTTTTGGCCGTCTTCGCCCTTATGGTCGGCGATTTCTAAGTTGAGGTTATTACTCGGAGGATTGCGTATCTCGGTAGATTACGATTCTCACAAGCTTAGGCGACTCGTCGCCACCCGCGCAGGTGTACGAAAGCCGGCGGAGAGAAATAGGGCGCGAAGCTCAACCTCGGTCGTCGGGACCAAATGATTGGGAGATCGGGTTGTGTCTGCCTTTTCTCAGTATCTTTTGCGTCGGTCCGACACATCGAAGTGCTTGGAGAAAAAAGCGGATCGCGATTGTAGCTGGTTGGATGGCATCCTGATCATTTGTGACACTCTTGATCAGTTTCCGATTCGGCTGATAGCTAAGAAAACACGATTGGGGGCGGGCAATAACGCCCGCCCCCAAGGTCAACGACACCTGTTATGTCTCTTGTCGCGTCCTATTTCACTCGACCCGCTGAGTTGCGACCTCGCCGCCATCCGGCCCGGAAACCGCCACGCGAGCCGGTCTGTTTACCGACCTTGTAGGCCCAGCAGCCGATTGCTGCCAAGATCGCTATCGCCAATAACGATTCCATGTCTATCCTCCAAGTGTTCGAGTGAAGTCGATTGTTATCCTATCCACGCGTCACATTCGTTCCGGAACGAACAACTAGGACAGGTCATCGGAGATGGTGCTGGGTAAAAGTGCCGTGATTGCACTGCGGACCAAACACTTTCCATGACTCGTTTGGTGCGCTCGATCCGGAATTCCCTTAGAGAGACGGGAAAGCACTCCACGGTAGGGTTCGCGGTCTTTGTGATGACAGCAAATTCCAGTTGCATCGGCTTGCCCGGAACCAGATCCTTCGCGAGTGCCGCGTAGAGCATCAGTTGCTCCCCAGCTCGTTCGGCTTGGTCAGTGCTCCATCGCGACCGAGCGGTTTTAAGATCGATGATCTTCAGCGCATCGTCGGTATCGACGATGAGGTCGATGCGACCCAGAATATCTGGAAGTCCAGGAATCAATGGTAGCCGTAGTTCTTCCTCGATGCCGAGAATGGTGCCCGTCGGTCGGGCGAACTCACTATCCCGAAACGCAGCGATGACGCGATCTGCTGTTTTTTCAACCGAGTCGAGGTCCTCTCCTTTCCCAAAGCGGATCGAAGCAGCATTGCATCGCGACTGCCATTCCTCCCAAAACACTCCCCGCAACGTGTCGTGATCAGGCGGTGGACTACCGGCCAGCAATTCGTTGAAGTGGAATTCAGCGGCCGAGTGAATCGCACCACCCAAAGCCAGGCTCGTGGTGGCGAACTTATCTTCAAGTCCCTCGATGTACTTGAAGAAATACTTCAGCGGACACTGCTGATAGGTACTGATCGCAGAAAAGCTGATGTAGTCGCGCTGGGGTGGTGATTGCACTACGGTGTTCGCCCCAACGGCCGGAGCGATCATCGGCTTCCTCCCATCCCCACGGGTTGGGATTTCAGGTCGTCGATTAACTGCGACGCCTGTTGGATGCCGAGGTCCTCGACGGCGCAAACGCCGAATTTTTCCAATTGCGGCCCGAGGTCCAGTCGCTGGCGACCCGAGATCGTCTTGATCGCCCTGATTTGTGATTTCGTCGCCGTACGTCCGTTCATCGGCCATCGCATCGAGAAACTGCCGATCAATCGCCATGAAGGCGCTTGGCAATTCCGGCATCGAAATCGGTTCAGACGTTGAGAACTGAGCCGACTGAGGGATATCGGCGTCGAACCATCGCAACGTAACCATGTCGGTGGCCTGCTCGAATCGGACGGTGTCGTCCTGACGCCCTTCGCGCGCAGCGAGTGC
This sequence comes from Schlesneria sp., assembly GCA_028291515.1. Classification (GTDB taxonomy): domain Bacteria; phylum Planctomycetota; class Planctomycetia; order Planctomycetales; family Planctomycetaceae; genus Schlesneria. Next base: position 50,717 of record JAQGHU010000008.1, on the reverse strand, counting down.
ATCAAAGGGAATTGCAAAGCATGCAGGTTGGTCGCTGCCAGTAAGTCGACATTCGATGGCGACAAAGTCATTAGTGGCACGGATGAGAAGTGCATCGGAAATCGCTTGAATTGTCATGACTGGTACTCGCCGTCCCAGAGCCTGACGCATAGTTGATCGGATACATTGGATTTGTTTGCGAGAAAGCTCAATCACAGCACCTCCCTTTTGACTTTTTGGTGTGACGGGTCTGTTGAGGACGTGGGGTCGGGGTGCTACCCCGCATCGCCTGGCAGAATTGGTCCATTGCCCAAGCCAGGCCGGCCCACGCAATGAGCGCAGGCCAGCCCAGCAGGATGAACGCGACGAAACAGATGACACCACAGAACACGACGTATTTCTCACTGGCTGCCTCCAGTCGGTCCAGCCGTTGGCGTCGCTCGTTCTGATCCACCTCAAGCCACCTCGGCGAGCAAAGTCATAGTGGGGAACGGACGATGACATTCGTGGGACAACTCGTGTTCGTCCCAGTCGAAGACGAGCGGCAGACGTTGATCCACTTCAGGGTCGAAGTTGTCGTCTTGGAGATCGATCAGGGAAAAGCCGCGGCGGCGGATGACACGTAATTCTTCGCCTGTGGCGGTGGCGACGGCGCAGTCGAGATCGTGTTGGTGTCGTCGAGACATGTCATTCTCCGTAGGAAAAGGAAAACGACCGCCCGGCGTGGGCGGTCGTGAGAAACACAACCGCCCCGCATCTGCGAGGCGACAATTCACTTAATTCAGATCAACCGCCTGGGATCAACCAGTGGTCCCGCAACCAGGTGACTTCGGCACTCAGGGCATCAGACCGAATCGCGAATGGTCCCAACATCGGCCCATTGACCGGTGAGAGATCAGCAGTCCATTGCCCGTCAGAGGTTGGTTCAACGTGCGAGCCTCGTCGAATTGAGACTTGGCCGAGGGAGCTCAGATCAATCGATTCGTCGTAGACGCAACGAATGCCACCGGTCGGTGCAATGATGATGTCCATCATCCCTCCGGTTGCGGTCGACGCAGAATGTTGCGGCGAGGACGATCGACCATCAGGCCATCGAGCCCCGATTGCACGCTCGACAGTTGAGTTCCCAAACGCTGGCGCAGCGAAGCGTTGTCACGTAATTGCTGCGGTCCCACGCCATTCATAACGCGTTGGGCTCGCTGGACGAGTTCATCCATTTGGTCGTTTGAGCGAACATTCAACGAGCGAAACCGCTCGAAGAATTCAGTCAGATTCGTTACAGCGGTGTCCCGGAACACCTTGGGCTTGCCGTCAGCTTCGCCGCTCAATCGATCGCCGAGATGTTCGACCAGCTTGGACAATTCTTCGAGAAACGCCTGCTCGGCTAGTTGCACCGCTTCATCGAAACGTGACTGAACACGTTGGCATTCCTGTTCATACAGCTGTGGATTAAGCTGCCGGAGGTAGTCCGGCGGTTCCACCGATGGGTATTCGTGCTCGATACCGAATAGGCCGATCAGTGACACTGGGTAGTCACCGGGGTTATACAGATTTCCGAGCCGTCGCCTCGCGGCGACTCGAAGCTCCTCGTATTGCTGATCGAGTGTCTCGACAGCTTCCGTCAGTTCTTCGCGGAATGTTGACATCTGCTGATCGAATTCGCCTATTGTTCGCTGCGAAATCAGACGGATGCCGGGCTCGGGATATGGCAATGACACCGCCCGCCAGTAGCTCAGGCAGCGTCCTTTGATCGCTGTCACTGCTTTGAACGCTGGATGCGATGTGTCGAGTAACTTCTTTCCTGCCGACAGGAATTTCCCTTCAGCACCGAACGAGTCGGCAGCTTGGTTCTTCTGTTCGACCGTGAGAGTCTTCCGCGTACCAAGCCAAGTGAAACTCAGCTTGATAGCTGCCATCGTGCCGCGTAAGCGTTCCGCGGCGGTTGTACCGTCTGACGAATCAGTCGATGGTTCATCGAGGAGTGAAGTCGCCATGGCGTTCCTTTCTCAGGAGTTCTCAAGTGGAAAAGCAAAAAGCCGCTCGGTCCCGGAAGGGATCGAACGGCGTTGATTTCGCGACGACACTGAATTGAGGAGTCAGGGGGCAATCGTAGGAAGAGGGAAGCTGGTCCCTTTGTACCGTTCCTGCAAAACTGCCTGCATGAGTTCGATATCACGAAGCTGCTCTTGCCTCTGTTCTTCGACGCGCAGCCCCGTTTTGATCCATTCGCCGATCGGGCCAGGAGGTATCTTCTCAAGAACAGCGGGGTTCGCTTGGACTGACTCAGCCAGAAGCTTAGTCAGCGCCATCCGTTGATCGACAGAATCAGTGGGAGGTGCGAGTTTTTCGTTCTTCATGAATTCATCCAACTGACTTCTAAGTTGGAGAAGCTCGTCCTCAACTGCCAATTGGCGCGCTACCATTTGCACCAAGTCCGCATCCACATTTACCGTCGATGCTCGTTTCGCCGCTTCAGACTGCTGTCGCAATTGTTGAAACATTCGTTCGTAGTATTTCTCGGCGAGTTCCTGACCTGATGGAGTTTGAAATCGGACCGAATGGAGATTAGTCACAGCGATGTTCCAGAAGCGAAGGGTTGCATCCTTCCGTTGGACGCGTTCTTTAATCGCCTCTGGGCTCATCCAAATGACTTGTTTATCTGTGTCGCCGCCCCGGTGGAATGATTGCTGAGTTTGTTGAGGTCCTCGACCGGCCAACGCCATCATCAGAAAGACGACCGGCAATGAGACACTTCCGAATAGACATCCCTTAAGTTCTTGCAGTACCCCAGCCGGCTCTGTCTTCGCTTGAGCGTCCGAACGAAAACGTTGTTCGATTTTGTTCGCGACCCACCAAATAGATAGAAAGGCCGCCAAGCCTACCACGAGGAATAAGCAAGTCGCGAAAGTCTCGGCAAAGGCGCTCCCTTCGCCTTTCCACCAATGCATGACTGCCCTGCCGATTAGCAGAACGACGATGACTAACACTCCACCGGACAGAAGTGCAGCGGAGCCGAGCCACGGGCGTACCGCTCGAAGCACGCTATGCGGCGGAACCGCGGGCTCTTTGTTAGGTGGTGACGCAGGTTCTGAGGTCATAGTGATGGCATCCGAAGAGGTAGTGTTGGGAACTGTTGGCCTGTCATCGGTTTGTCAATGACGTAGACGTTCATCGCTCTGTCTGGGACACACCGACATGTGAGGCGGTGACTCCGTGAATTCCTGTGGGCCACTATTTGCTGCAGCAGACGATACTCATTGTCGTCAGACCAAAATGATACTCATAGTCCGTAGAGTGATGCTTATTGTCAACATCCAATGGTTCGTATGGGAAAACGAGCCGACATCTTGGAGCGATTTGGACTGCGAGTCCGCGAATTGCGGAAGGAGCAAGGCTATACCCAAGAGAGCTTCGCGGCAGCTTGCCAACTCGATCGAACCTACATGGGTGGGATCGAGCGAGGCGAACGCAATGTGGCACTGCGGAACATTGAAGCAATCGCCGATACACTGGGAATCGCCCTATCCGAGTTAATGGAAGGGTTATGAGGTGAAATTGCCGGGCCGCTAGATATTGCCGGATGGCTTAACAGATGCACTTCAGTTCCTCGAAGAATCGCGATTCACCTTCCGCCGCGACCCAGATTTCCCATCCAAAGCCTGATAGATTCCTGGTTGTTGGGCCGACAAACAGCGTCCACTTGCCCAGTTGCGAAGTCGTTCGATGTTTTCAGCCGCAGTTACAGCGATGGGAACGACATTCTGCGCCGCCTGGGCGAGCGGTACATCAAGTAACGTCGACAACCGGCAGCAGGCTTTGATCTCTGCCCCAGTCCAGTTGTTGTCATCCGGCATCCTCTGATTGCCATCAATGTCGAACTGATCACGGTAGATGTTCCAAATCGCCTCTTTCTCCTCGCGTGTGGGCAGGTCGAGGAAAAAAAATTCCGTCAAATCGCTCAGAACGCCCAAACTCTGGAGGCAATCGCGAAATTTCATTCGACGTACACACGACGAAGACATCGGATTCGTGGTCGTTCAGCCAACTTAAAAACGTCCCGAACATTCGGGACGCCACGCCCGAATCCCCACTACCATTAACCCCTGCGAAGGCTTTCTCGACTTCGTCGATCATGCACACACAGGGGGCCATGGCGTCGATGATCTTCAGAGCCTGGCGAGTCCGCTCCTCGCTCTGCCCGACGAGCGATCCCATCAAGCTACCGATGTCCAGAATCAAGACCGGTCGCCCAACCTCGGTTCCGAGGCTCTTACAAAACTGACTTTTTCCGCAACCCGGCGGCGACAACAACAGGACACCTTTGGGACGTTTGGCGGAATTTCCGCGGCTGGGTTGCAACAGTGCCCGCTTGCAGAAGCTCTTGAGCGATGCCAGACCACCGAGCCACCGAAGTCTTCACGACCTCGATGCAGCTCCAACAGGCCCGACTTCTTCAGCATCCCCGACTTCAGTTCCCACACGGTGTCACTGGTGATCTTGCCTTGTCGAACGAGCGACAGGCTGAAGGCATTTTCGGCTTCCAGCCGAGTCAGCCCGGCCGCCGCGTCGAGCACCGTTTCAAGTTCCTGCCCGTTCGGGAGTTCAGATGGCTCCGTGGCAATCCCACGGGCGATCTCAGTCAATTGCTCCCGATCGGGGAGTTCGTGCTCGATCACCACGAACAAGTTTTCGAGTTCCACCGGCAACTGGACTACCGGTGCAAGGATCACGACGATCGTTCGGTTCTGTTTCCCGGCCAGGATCTGCTGAGCCAGCGCCTGTACGATCTCGGCTGACGAAAGGAATCGGTGAAAGTTTTCCAGGAGCAGCAATGCCGTTCCGTCCGGCGTCGCCAGTGAATTGACGGAGCGAATCGCTACCAATCTGAAGGGCTGAGATGTCTCAGTTGCACTCGATTGTTTTTGGCGTCGGCGTTTTGGTGGAGTGACCAAGTATTCTCCGCTAACACCGACTTGGCGATCTGTCCCTGAGGTCATGTGAGACTGCCTGGCAATTTGCTGCTTGCGGCAGATGTTACGGGTCGACACCCGAAAGTCCGTATCGCTCGTCGCCGACGATGGGCAGCGATGGGCTCGTTGACCTTCTAATTCAGGTTGCTTTTGACGTGTTGTTGGACGTGGCGACTGACCGTCTGGCCCGACACGCCGACTGCCGCGGCAATCTTGTCGGTAGGTTGACCCTGCTCATGCAATTCTATGATGCGTTCGATAACTGATCGCTTCGTGTACGCCTGCGTTTGAGGCGCAAACGGAGTGGAACCAGCTTCTAGAAAGACGGGCTCTAGGTATTTTTGGACATCACGGATCGTCTGGAACACCTTGCCAAAGGGACGGTTCGTGTAGACGTCCGAGAGCGAGTCCGTTTTGACGGGCTCACCATGACAATCAAACACCCCAGCAATTTCGCCGGTGGAATGACGCTTGATGAGATCGCTGGCTGTTTTTCGCATCTTGCCGAACGACAAATCGCGGATCTCTTTGCCGTCGTTCTGAATTCGTTTGATCAATTTGGCGAACTGGTTGGGGATCGTCTGATTAGTGTTGCTGCCTTTGGTCTGCTGATCTAGTGGCTTACCCTTCTCGTTGAGAATCAATTGTGCAGAAGGTGAGTATCCAGCAAATCGCTTTCGCCGTTCTGCCACCCACTCCAGTCCTTGAACTGTCATCGGGAAGAGGATGTGTTCGCCATAAACTCCGCTCTTGCGCCGGATTCGTTTGATGAAGCTATCCGCGTCGGTCGTCTGAAACCCGAGGATCTCCTGTTCGCGTGCCGAATGGGCCGTGTAGAGTCGGACTTCACCCACCAGCAGCGAGGAAATCTCTGCCCGGCCGAAGCCGCAGTTCAATCCAAGCAGCAGCAGCAGGCGGTTGGCCATACCGCATCAGCAGTCGCAGTTCTTCCAGCGAAAAAGTATCTACCTGTTCCAGGCTTCGTCGGGCGTGATCGATCGGAAGGCGACGGATACGGGTGTCGTAGTCGTTGAATGCCTGTGGTTTGGTCCAGGCGAACTCACTGGACGCGTGTAGCCACCCCAGGAATCGCATCAACGTCCCGAGGTAGTTACTCGTCGACTTTGGAGTCATGGGACCTGTTTGATCGAGCTTGCTGGGTCGCCGTCGCCAGTATCCAATCAGGTCCTCAACGGCTGTGCTGTCTAAACGACTCAGCAGCGTGTCTGCATGGTGCTTCGTGAGATTCTGGGCCTGACGAACTTGCATCTGGCCCCACTCTGAAATGTGGCCGGTGTCGGCTCGGAAGTATTCTTTCTGAAGGTAGGTTTGGTAGCGTTTCAACGCCTGATGCAATGTTGCCGTGGGAGGTGCGGGCAGAGAACGCGTGGTGTTAGTTCCGGGCTGTGGCTTGACGAGTCGGTCCGTCGATTCGAGTGGTTGTGCTCTGGCGGCGGGATCACTGGGCTTGAGAATACCCAGCGCACCGATACTGGAGACTTTCTGCTCCGGTTGGGCTGGCACGAGTTCGGAACAGCCTCCCAGCCATGGACCAAGACTAACTCCTTCTTCACTGGCGGCTTGTTGAACCCGTTCGATGGCCTGTATCGTTTCGAGATCAAGGGGTTCGACTTTGAGATCAGGCAAATCCGGAATGGACTCAAACATTTCCAGCGCAGCTTGACCGATCTCGAACGCATGTTGATCTTCAGGTAGGAAGCAGATCACAGGATATTTCATCTGCATCCGTTGAATGCGTGCCGCGTATTGATGCTGCTTTTCCTTGGCACCGCGGGGAACGGGGATATTGATTGCCCCCTTGGCGACCCTCATCGCCACTTCGAGGAGTCCATCAGGCCAGAGCGGCCGACGTTCCTGACAGGTCTTCTCGAAGTCGCCCCAGAGTTCGCGCAGCTTTCGTTCGCGACGCTCGGCCTCTTTGCGATCCGTTCCCAAATTGAATTTTGGCTGGATCACGTTGCCAGCCTTGCTGCGGATCCAACCGATGTTGCGGGTATAATTTCCGCGAGCATCTGGCTTCCGCGTGCGACTTCGAGTGGCCATTTGCACTCCTATTCTGACGTGTCTTATCAGAACATTTGGCCCTAAAATTGGCCCTTATCAGAACACTTATCAGAAAACAGGGGGTTTGGGGTGTTTTCACGGCTCGCCCAGAGCCTCTAGAAAACGCTGAATTACCAATGAAAATAGCCACTTGCGACAAAAACGCAAGTGGCTATTGCATGGAGGCGGGGGGAATTGAACCCCCATTCTGATTCACAGACAACCGACGATGCCACTTGCAGTTGCAAAAAACAGGAAAACCCTTGCGCTGCACCAGCGCTGCAGTTGCCTGGCCCGAATTGTCAATTCCTGGCAACGATTGACACTGATCTGCAACGAATCGTCAATTCGTGGGATCGTCTGCCGGATTCAATTCGACGGGCAATCGTTGGACTAGTTTGTTCCCAAGAGGGGAGCGAACAATGAACAAGCCTCCAACATTGAAGGGAGCCCAATCAAGGCGACAACCGCTGAGCGTCTGGGAGCTTCCGAAGTTGCTACAGTCCGTTCACGGTCATCGAAAGACGATGAAGAAGCCTGTTCGTGAACGCTCACATTTCCGGGCGATCCTGGCATTCGTTCATCGGAATCGGTTCGCAGTGGCGAATCAGATCCAGCGCCGATTCTCCATGTATTTGCGATCAGATCGGACTGCTCGTCGGCATTTGGCAGAAATGGAATCGCTCGGATTCCTCGGCGTCGTTGAGACGAACCATGTCAGTCCACTGTGGCCAAAAGTCTACTTCGTCACTCGTCGCGGCTTGGCAGCGCTCAAGCAAGCGTTGCACAACCAAGGTCAGGAATGGACGGAATGCCGTCTGGATCGGAGGCGGGGGGAAGGTACGTCAGCTCAACACGTGCTCCACGAACTGTTCATCACGGAATTCCTGACGATGGCATGGGAAACAACGCAAGTCCGTGATGACCTGACACTCTTGACCGTACAGCGCCGCTCACTGGCAAAGCACGATGCCTTTCGAGTTGTGGTTGCCGGACGTCGAACTCGTTTGCAGCCAGACGCGATGTTTCTCTACCGTCAGCAAGAGAAGGGGATGATGTGCTGCTTCGTCGAAATCGACATGGATTCGATGAGTGCCAAACAAATGGTAGTCAAATTGCGGCGGTACCAAGTTTGGGCAGAATCGTCTGAGGCCGCGAAGTACCTGAAAGAAGCCTATCAACAGTATGGAGCCACAGCACCCACGGCAGCTTTTCGACTACTGATCGTCGCGGGAGGTCGAAACGAGAAATCGGAGAATCGACGGCTTCGATGCCTGATTGCCATCGCATCGAAGATCCCCAAATCAATTCGCGACCGGATCTGGCTGAGCACGATCGCGCAACATCACGATTTGGCGGAAACAGGCAACGGGCTGAGTGAGCAAATCTGGTTGCGGTTGCGTGATTTGTCAGCCACGACTCTGGAGAGTCCAACTGCCATTCCCAATATTTCGCGACATGCAGTCTTCGGGGCTTGAGCGATCAGAACAGAAACAAAGGAGTCGCGTCGGGCGAGGTCTTCTGCAGCGTGGTCACTGACTTGCGGCGGCGGTCCACAACGATCGAGCGGGCGCGTGTCATCGATTACTTCTTGAGCGAGTAGCGTTTCGTCTTGGCGTTACGCTCGATCGCGGGGGTGTTGTAGAGACACTGGTGAACCACGTTCTCGGGCCGACGGGACCGGCTCTGGTAGCCCGCGGCGAGCACTTGCCTAGTCAGTTCGGCGATGCTCAACCCCTCCTTGTTCTGCTCGAGCGCCTCCAGCACGAACTTGCGGAGCGGAGTCTTGGAACGCCGTCGCCGAGGACGAGGCGCTCCGTCCAGGTGGGCCGCGTCCTGGATCTGACGATCGAGAGCTTTGATCTGTTTCTGAAGCTTGTCGCGCTGCTCAATCAGCGATTCCAGTCGCTTCGTCTTCTCGACGAGCAGTCGTTCCATGTCGGGGATGCTCAGAGTCGCTGGAGCAGCCATGAGTGAGGTTCCTCGCGAAGCGTGGCCGATGGGGAGGCGCGCCAAGGTATCCCCGGTCGGGATCGATTGCAACGAGCCGATCATCCACGGGACGCTCCTAGACCAAGCCGTTGCGAGCGATCGAGAACACGGGGCGACCGCTCCGGCGGGCGATCTGCAGGGCTTGGATGTCATCGCTTTCGATGAACAGCCGGAGCGTCGGATCAGCCAGGTAAGCCTGCGCCTTCCGCTCGGCCGCATCCTGGGCTCGATCGCGGGCGGAGAACGTCGGATGCGGCGACATGGTGAGCGAGCCGTATTCGACGCCGTGCCTGGCGAGCCAGGCTTCGGTTTCGGGCCGGTGCCGTTCGAGTCGATTCGTAACGATCCCCCGGAGTGGCATCGTCGGGAGCCGTCGCGGCCGCACGTTCGCGAGGAACTCGGCGTACTGATCGGCGTGCTCGTCCTCGTTACCGCCGTGCCAGTCCTCGCACAGCACCCCGTCCAGATCGACAAGGATTAAGCTATTGTTATCATCGTGCAGCATCGTCCACTCATAGAATTGGGCGAACGCTGGCAGCTTCGCATGGTAATAGTCGACCGCGATCTTTGTTCGGTCTTCCACATAGATGGCGGCAAGTTGGACAGGCGCTTTGATCAACTCTCGCAGCCGATCCGCCTGGCGACCGCTCGCACAGGTGTCGTCGACGACGAGGATCATTCCCTCGTGAACGCGGTTCTTAAATCCTCGACGGGGTAACGGGACTTCGGGATTCTCCTGTTCGATCAGTGTCTCGACCGCAATCATCGGGACATTGAGTTCCAGCGCAATGAGCGTCGCGGGAATCATCCCGCTCCGCGGAACACCCGCTACCGCCTTGACGGGTGGCAAAGATCTCGCAAACGCATGACAGTCCTGCACTAACTGTTGATAGCTGATGTAATGGAATCGATGCGGCTCATGTTCCAGGCTTCCGCGATCTTGTAAAGACCGCAGCGGTTGCAGCCGTTGCGGCATGAGTTCCACCGGCATCTGCTCAAACTGTGTCCAGGCTCCACGCCAACAGCCGTCTTGTGCCAGTTCGAGACGGCAAATCTCTCCGCACTCACCCAAGATCGACAGACACCCGACATTGCCGCCATTACGCAGTTCCCAGCGCTGTTCGACGGTGTTCCCGCCTTCACCGATGGCTCCATTCGCCAGAAGTTCCAACGGGCGTTCATCATGCCCGATGCGATGGTAGAAGTAGCGACCGGGGATCGATGGCATCATGGACATCCAATATCGATATAGAGAGACATGATGATGCGTCTTAACGCAATCTTAATTCAGAGATAATTCCGAAACGCTACACTTTATTGTTGCATTTTGAGATTCGGACGACAAGATACTCACCGCGCTCGCACCACAGTTTGGAGACGACCGGAGCAACGACACATGCGACGTGTCATTTTGCGGTCGCATCAGAGTCCGGGGGACATCCTGATGCTGACGGCCGCAGTCCGCGATCTGCATGCCGCGCATGCGGGCGCGTTCGAGACCGATGTGCGAACATCAGCCGACGCGATCTGGGAGCAGAACCCGCGCGTCACGTCGCTCTCGGACCGGGACAAGCAAGTCGAAGTGATCGACATGCATTACCCGCTCGTGCATGAAAGCAACCAACGGCCATTTCATTTTGTGCATGGCTACGCGCAGTACCTGGAGCAGAAGCTTGGTGTGCCGATCCCGGTCACGCGGTTCGGCGGTGAGATCTTTCTGGACGACGAAGAACGACGGTCGCCATTGCCGGGTCAGGACCTCCCCGACCCGTTCTGGATCATGATCGCGGGCGGGAAGTATGACTTTACGGCCAAATGGTGGAATCCGGCGAGTTATCAAAGGGTTGTCGATTACTTCCAGGGAAAGCTTCAGTTCGTGCAATGCGGCGAAGCGGGACACTGGCATCCGCCGCTGACCGGTGTCACGAACCTCGTTGGCAAGACCTCGCTGCGTCAGTTCATTCGGCTGATGCACCATGCGGCCGGCGTCGTCTGTCCGGTGACGTTCGCGATGCATCTCGCGGCCGCGGTCGAGACGCGTCCGGGGATACCGAAGGTCAGACCGTGCGTCGTGCTGGGCGGTGGACGTGAACCGACGCATTGGGAGGCGTATCCGCAACATCAATACATCAGCACGGTTGGGATGCTGTCGTGTTGCCTCGAAGGGGGTTGCTGGAAGTCGCGATGTCAACTTGTCGGGGACGGCGACGAGAAGGATCGTCGGGACATCTGCGAGCAACCGGTGCAGATCACCCCCGACCTGAGGATTCCGCGTTGCCTGGACATGATCAAGCCGGAAGACGTGATTCGACGAATCGAGATGTACCTCGAAGGTCCGCACGCCAACGCGGTTGCGATCCCTCGTCCGCAGGTGATCCCGATTCCAAAGGTCATCGTCCCCACCCCAGTACCGGTACCGGTACCAATGGCAATGGCTTTTCCGCGACCCGCCCCAGACGTCGCGGCGGCAACGAATGGCGGTGTGGCCGTTGCGGAGCGAACGGTGGTGGCGCATTACGGCCGTCGCCCCATCGTCTGTAACCCCACGGCGCAGCGTCGTCGCCTCGCGACGAGAACGGCCGATCCTCCCGTCCCGCGAAAACATCGCGTGCTGATTCAGTTTCGACACGGTCTCGGCGATGCGGCCCAGTTCACCGTCGTGCTCAGGCACTTGAAGCATTATCACCCCGACTGGGAAATCGATCTCGCGGCCCTCCACGGGAAACAGTCTGTCGGCCGCGGGTTCTGCGAGAACCTTATCGTCCTCAATTCGACAGACCGTCGACCGGTCGGCTATCAGCAGATTTTTTCGTTGGACTGGGACGAATGCTCCGAAGCGTATTCACAGTGGCCGAGTACGAAGCCAACTCGTTGCCTGCGAGAAGTATTCCGGCTGGAGCCGAAGCTGGAACTCTACGGTTATCAGATCGCCCGCAGTCTGGCTGCCGAACAGCGGGCTCGGGATTACCTCGCGAGTCTCTGCCCCGAGGGACCGCTGCTCAATGGTCGATTCCCCGCGGTGATGATCCATTACCAGGGAAACACGTCGTGCGACAAGAAGGATCTCTCGCATGAGGTCGCCCGCCGTGCCTGCGATACGGCCCGCGAACTCGGCTATGTGCCCGTGATCTTGGACTGGGATTTCCGTTCGCCGCTGATCGACCAGCAGACGGTCCACTGTCCGCAAGCAGACCATGCCTTGTGGGGCGGTCAGGGGACGGGAGACGCGGAGGCCTTGGCGGCACTGATCGAAGCGTCGTCGCTGATGATCGGCATCGACAGCGGACCGCTGCATGTCGCGGGAGCAACGTCGACGCCCACGCTGGGAGTCTGGACACGGCATCATCCGGTCCATTACTTCGATCTCTGCCCGAACGTCAAGCATCTCGTCCCCCGTAACCAGGCCCGGCTCGCCCGCGGTTCGGCGGCGGTGGACTTCTTTACGAGCCACTACGATCACGATCTCTACGAGGATCTCGGGGGAGATCTTGCCCCCCATGTTCGCAGTCAGCTCACGGGCGAGCCGGTTGATAAACATACTGGGACTCCAGTACCACCCGCGGTCCTGAAGGCGATCCTCACGTCGGTCAACTACGACCGCCAATACTACGAAGAGCACCAGCAGGCGGGACTCGATTACCTCAACTACGGCGAATGGCAGCAGCGCTATGGCCGCTGGTTTGTCGAATCGCTCGGGTTCCAAGGGAAGCGGGTCCTTGATGTCGGCTGCGCGTGCGGCTCGATCCTGCGCGGATTGGGCGAAGCGGGAGCGATCGTTGAGGGGATCGATCTCAGCGAACACATGATCGAACTCGGTCGGAAGAAGTGGCCCGACATGGCACCACTGCTCAACGTGGCGGATGCCTCCGATCTGCCCAGGTTCGGCGACGGGAGTTGGGAAGCAATCCACTCGGCGCAAGTCGCCGAACACTGGCCCCCGGAAGCGGTGCCCAAGATCCTCCAAGAGTTGGCCCGGATCACGCTCCCCGGCGGGTTGTTCTTCTGCTCCCTCGATACCGAGGAACTGTTTGCGCGGCAGCAGCGCGACATGTCGACCGAGGATCCGACGCATATCTGCATCAAGCCGCGCGCCTGGTGGACCGAGCAACTTGCCGCCAACGGCTGGGAAGACTGCTCGGCCGAGTTCGAACCGTTTCTCTGGATGCATGCCGACAGTTATTTGCGCCGCTACGACTGGGACTGGTTCGTCGCCCGCAAGGTCGTCGAGCCCCCACGAATCACGGTCATGTGTGTCACCAGCGGCCGTCCCACGTTGCGACGCGCATTGGAGAGTCTGAGCCGTCAGGCCTGGCAACCCGCCGACGAGGTCTGGCTGATCCATGATGGCCCCGCTGCCGAGTGGGTCCACGAACTCTGGCGAGAACTAGGACTTCCCGGCCGGTTTGTCGAACTGCCGGATGGCCCGCACGCCGATTGGGGACACACGCCCCGCAATCGCTATCTACCGGAGGTCTCCTCGGGGTACGTCGTCAACCTCGACGACGACGATGCCCTCGCACCGTTCGCGATTGCGACGATCCGAGAACAGGTGAGCCGACAGCCCAACGCGTGTTTCGTGTTTCGAGCGGTCTATCCCGACGGGCGTAGTGTCGCGTTCGAGCCGCAACTGCGGTTCGGCAACATCGGGACCGGGATGTTCGTTCATCCCGCCGGGCTCGAACTGGGAGCCTACACACCGCGCTACGGTGGCGACCTGGATTTCATCACGTCGACGTTGGAGAAGAACCCGGACACGCCACTGGTCTGGAGGCCGGAAGCGACCTACCTCGTCAGGCCACACGAGACCTGGCAGAATCCCGCGTTCGTGGCGGGCCATACGCAGAGCGGACCGCGCGGCCGCGAAGATCTGCAGAGCGGCTGGCACTCGTTCTTCGGGAACTGGTTTTGCAATCAAGAAATCCTCGACGTGGGAGCGGGGCTTGGTCGCTCGAAGCATCGGCTCGCCACCAACGGCAATCGCGTGACGACGCTTGACGTCGCACCGCAGCTCCCTGTCGATCAGCATGGCGACGTCGCCGACATTGCCGAGGCCTCGTTCGATGTCGTCTCGGCGTTCGATGTGATCGAACATGTTGACGACGATGTGGGGTTCGTCGAACAGTTGCTCCGCATTGCCCGAACGGCCGTCGTGCTCACGACCCCGAACATCTGGGTTTCGCATTGCGGCAACCCGTACCACATCCGCGAATACTCTCCCGCGTTGTTACTCGATCTGTTGTCGAGTTTCCCAGATGTCGAACGTCTCGACATGTTGGCGAGTGCCGACACATCCGGCGCGAACCCGACATTGTTGCGACCATCACAGTTCCTGGGGACCGAGTTCCCCGTCCTGGGAGTGGTTCTCTGGAAGAGAACGCCCACTCCCGATGTCTGGAAAGAGGCTACGCTCACCGGCCTCGGTCAAGGTTAGTTCTCCCGTATCGACGGCGTCTGTTGTCTCAACTCAAGTCCATTGAGGTGTTCGCGATGAACGTACGCGCCAAGCCTAGCTCCATCGACTTCGGCCATCCCCGACTGCTGGTCGTCGGCGATTTGATGCTCGACCGTTATGTCTGGGGCGATGCCGAGCGGATCAGTCCCGAAGCGCCGGTGCTCGTCCTGCGCGAGAACCTCGACGAAGTCCGGCCCGGAGGCGCGGCGAATGTCGCTTCGTTCCTCAAGGGGTTAGAGGCGGAGGTTGTGCTCGCCGGCGTCGTGGGGGACGACGCGGAGGGGCGGATTCTGAAGAACCTGATGGGGGTGATTTCTGGAGAAATCACCGCCGTCATGACGGACGATTCGCGTCAGACCACGACCAAGCAGCGGTTCGTCGGTCGAGCGGCCCAGCGGCAACCGCATCAGATCCTGCGGGTGGATCGCGAGACACGGACACCGCTGTCACAAGAGATCGAGGGGCGATTGATTGATGCGGTCCTATCTGCGATTCCGACATGCGACGCGGTCTTGATCTCCGATTATGCCAAAGGGGTATGCACGCCGACGCTGTTGCGAGCGGTGATCGATCGAGCTCGCGAGTTCGGCAAGCCGGTCCTGATCGATCCGAGTCGCGGCGGGGATTACCAGCGCTATGCTCGGGCGACGTTGATCACCCCGAACCGGTCGGCGGCGGAGTTAGTCGTAGGTCTCGCGCTACGTGACCAGGCGACGATCGAACAAGTGACTCGCGAACTTCGCAAGGAGCTGCAGCTCGACGCGGCTGTGGTGACGCTCGATTGTGATGGGCTCGCCTATGCCACCTCGGAAGATCAAGGCATCGTTCCGTGTCGACCGCGCGAAGTGTGCGACGTCACCGGCGCGGGGGACATGGTCCTCGCGATCCTGGGACTCTGCTTCGCGGCCAACGTGCCGTTGATCGAAAGTCTCCAGTTGGCGAATGCCGCGGCAGGACTGGAAGTTGAACGCTTCGGGGTCGAGCCGATTACAAGGTCGGAACTGATCCGAGGTCTCGATCGTGACCAGGGGATTTCTCAAGGTCCAGTCAGTCTCGACGAACTGATGGTCCATGTCGACCGTCATCGTCGAGCGGGTCGATCGATCGTGTTCACGAATGGTTGCTTCGACCTGCTCCATGTCGGGCACGTCTCTCTGCTCGAAGAAGCGGCTCGTCTGGGCGACGTACTCATCGTGGCTATCAACAGCGATGCCAGCGTCCACAGGCTCAAGGGGGCCGAACGTCCGATTATCGGCGAGCGCGATCGAGCCCGTATGCTCGCCGCGTTGGGCTGTGTCGATCATGTGCTCGTATTCGATGACGACACGCCGCATCGGTTACTGGAAGCGATTCGGCCGGAGGTCCTCGTGAAGGGAGGCACCACCGGTCACATCGTCGGGGCCGAGATCGTCGCCGCTTACGGCGGGCTCGTCACGCGGACCGCGAGTGTCCCCGAATTGTCGACGACCAACATCGTGCAACGTTTGCAAGCGAACCCCGTCTTCCCGTCTTAAGCAACTACTCATCCGTGACTGCTCAGAGCAGATTGCGAATCTCGACCATCAGCGAGGAAATCGACATGCCTTATGAAATCCCGATAGGTCTTCCTAGTAATCTCGGTCTGCAGGATCCCCCGCTGTCCGCGGTTGCAAACATTCCCGAACTGTGGAAGCCGAAAGAGGGACCGTGGACCATCCAGATCCCGCTTTCCACCGACGCGGCCTGCGAGGTCAAAGTCCTTGTCGAATTGGTTCAAGATCAGTCCTCAGAAAATAAAGGACTTGTTGTCATCGCCTCAGACACTTTCACCGTCAACGACGTCGTGACAACTTATCCGCTGTCGATCTCCGATACTTCAGAGCTATTGAAGGGAACCTGCAGTACGGCGGGCATGCAGATTCGAGTCAGTGCGACCGGAACTTCCAATCCGTGTTGCCCCGGTTGCGTTGTCCCGAGAACGTTGACCGCGGAAATCACCAGCGCTGGTCCCTGTCCCAACTGTAACCCGACTGGATCAACAGGACAGCTGACATTTATCAGCGACCGCGACGGATGGATGGGCGACATCGCGACGTGTGACGGGGCCGTCTGGTCGTTCCAAATGGTTTGCGACGTGACGGGCCTAGGGATGCATCCCATCTGCAGCGGAAGCCCCTCACCCACGGGTAAACCCGCGTCGCTTGGTTGGACCTGCGATCCGTTCGAGGCCGTCTTCGAGCATATGGAAATGCACATCATCCCAGAATGCAATTGCCAACCCCCGCCGCCACTGGAATCGGCAGTCACGGTCACGGTCAGGGCATAATGCTCTTGCGGATTTTCGGCTGCATTCGTCTTCGAAACTACGGACTCCTCGACGGTACGACCCATGCATCATTTCGAAGAATGCGAACAGTTTAATGGTTACAAGCGGGCGATCTGCAGGAACGAAGTGCCGGGGAAGCCTTTAAATGGTTCTCAGTCGGTCAATGCGTATCGCGCCGCGTGGGGGCTCGCTCCCCTGTCGCTGGAACAGACCGTGGACCGGAGGTGCGAGCAAGCTCCCGAAGCAGAGCCGTCGCCCCCGTTGCCACCGCTGCTGATTCGCGGTTGGAACTTCGCCTCGGCGATGGCGCGCTGGGCAGTCGCCGGGATGCCGCGCCGGTCACAAGAAGAGATTGAAGCACGGCTGACCATCTGTCAGACATGTGAATTTCTGCAGAACAACCATTGCTCAAAATGCGGCTGTGCCTGCATCGCAACGAACCAAGTCGTCAACAAACTCGCGCTGGCGACCGAAAAATGTCCGCTCGGTAAGTGGGAGTAGCGATCGTTCGCCCCTCTCGTCCTCGCAATCCAAGAACACCATCGAACTCTAAATAGTTTCCTGAGGAGTATGTCATGGCTTCGGTCTCAATCGGCGCTACGAAGCTTATCTTTCCGGATCCCGACGACATCAACTGTCCGTATGATGAGGAGAACTGTCTGCTCTGTCAGGCGCTGGCCGCAGGGGCGACTCCGGTCAGCGATGGTCCAGTTCGCTACAGCAACGGGAGCATTCAGCTCGGCAGCAGCGATTTAGCGGGAGCTGACGGCTACGGTCAGGGCTGGGGAATGACCAGGTCTTACGGGAATCTTCCCGCCCGAAACACCAATCTCGGACTCGGCAACAGTTGGCAAGTCTCTCAATGGCCGCTGCTATCGTTCACGTTCGACGGCACCACTTTCGGTGCAGCACCGAAGGTGCGACTGGTCTCCAGCGATGGCACGACGATGCCATTTACGCTTAGTGGCAGCAGTTACCAGGCATCCTACGGTTCCAAGATCCAGATGAGCTATCTGGGCTCGACCTATCTGCAGACCAACGAAGACGGCAGCACGGTGAGCTATTCCGCCGTGACCGGAAAGTTCTTGAGTCAAGTCGATGCGGCGGGGAACACGATCACGGTCACCGACTGGACGACCAATGGTTCCAACATCAGCCAAGTCCAGCGCACGGCGACCACCCCGGCCGGAATCGTCACGGAGCAACTGGCGTACACCTACGACAATCCTGATTCGCAGACGCCATTGTTGCTCTCGGTGACACTCCAGCGGCAGATCGGGGCCGGCGCTTGGCTGGATGTCTCTCGTGCGAGCTACGCCTACTATTCTACGGGAGACTCGCACGGCGGTGCAGGCGACCTCAAAACGGCGACCAAATCCGTCTGGTCGGGGACTGCCTGGCAGGATATGGGAACCGACTATTACCGCTACTACTTCATGGGGTCCTCATCGTCATCGTCCTCCAGCAGCAGTAGCAGTTCGGGCGGCGGCACGAGCTCGGTCGTGGATCTGCTGAAGTACGCGCTCAATGCCTCTGCCTATGATCGGATGGTCGCCGATGGACATGACCCGCTGACCGCTTCGGATGCCACGCTGTCGCTCTATGCGGATTACTACTTTGAATATGACAGCCAGCGTCGTGTGATTCTGGAGACGGTCAAGAGCGGTTCGCAGACTTATGAGTTTTCGTATGCGACCAGCACCTTCGCGAACGGCTACAACAACTGGCAGACGAAGACGATCGAAACCTTGCCGGACGGCAATCAGAACATCGTCTACTCGAACTACGCCGGTCAGGTGATGCTGAAAGTGTTTCTCTCGGGGAGCAACCAGTGGATCGACTTCTGGCGATACGATGCGAAGGCAAAACCGATCCTGCGTGCTCGTCCATCCGCCGTGGCGGGCTATGATGAGACCCTTGCAGACCTGATGAGCTACGACAGTGGAACGCACACGTTCCAGCACCTGCGCGACGACGAAGGCCTGATCGATGTCTATACCTATCACGAGGCGTCAGGGTTTGTGTCCAGCCGGGGAGTTCAGGAGGGACAATTGGGAACGATCATCCTGCAGCAGTCGATGGAATACTGTCAGTGTGGGACGAACTGCGGCTGCGGGTCAAGTTCCTCGTCCTCCAGTTCTTCGTCCTCGGCCGGGGCGGGCGGGTCTGGGGTGTGGCTGTTGGCAAATTCCACGTCCTATCCGTCTGACACCGATCCCGCCAAGACCATCGTCACCAGTCACTGCTATTCGTTCTACAGCGGCACCTGCGCCGTGCAGCAGCACATCACCACGCTGCCGGCCATCCTGACCGATCAGAATGGATCGGGAGTGGCCAACACGAATCGCGAATACTTCGATTCCTATGGCAATCTGACGTGGAAGATGGACGAACGCGGGTTCATCACTAGGATCAGCTATGATATCCCCACTGGAGCGGTGACTCAGCAGGTTCAGGATGTCGATACGTCGCTCTATACCGATACCCCGGCCGGCTGGACGACGCCTTCTGGGGGTGGACTCGATCTCGTGACCGATCTGGAACACGACTCCCAAGGGAGAATTACGCAGACGCTCGGCCCGAGCCATACCATCGATCTGAACGGGACAGCGACTCTAATTCGGACGGCCTCCTGGGTAGTCTACGACGATATCAACCACATCACGTATTCAGGACAGGGTTTCGCAACGGGAAGCAGTCCGAGCTACACTTACACACTGATCAATCCGGTTTCGATTACGAAGATGGACGCCAACGGTCGCATCAACGAGCAGATCGAGGCGGCTGCCTACACGACATCAGGGAGCCTGCCAGCGATCATTTCCGCTGCTGGCGGGGGAGCGGAGGCCTTCCCGCAAACGAGCTTTACCCGCTGGGCGACGAATCAGTACACCGATTGCTGCCTCGCTGCGTCTCAACGGGTTTATCACACAATCCCCGTTTCGGGTGCTGGCACCTCAGGAGCGAACTATGACGAGACCGACTACGGCTACGACGTGATGAAACGAAGAAACAGGACTGTCAGTCCTGGCGGGACCATCACGGATCTCGTTTACGAGCCGCGAGGACTCGTGATCGGGATGTATATCGGTACCAACGATGATGGGGCGACGGAAAACGATCCCACCGGTGGTGGAGTCGATCCTGATAACAACATGGTGATTGTTACAGACAATGAGTACGACGACGGTCTCGATGGCGGTGACGGCAATCTGACCGAATTGACTCAATATGTGGATTCATCGACAACACGCGTCACCTCGCTGGCCTACGATTTCCGCAACCGTAGGGTCACGACAGATGGCGAGATCGACTACTTCCAGAAGGTCTACTATGACAATCTCAGCCGTGTCGTGAAGACGGAACGATACGATACTGCCGAGGTAGGTCATCTCATCGCGCGGAGCGAAACAATGTTCGACGATCTCGGACGCGTTTATCAGTCGATTCGCTATGGAGTCGACCCCTCGACCGGCGCAGTTGGTTACGGACTGACGGATAACACGTGGTACGACGCGGCGGGGAACGTCATCAAGTCGTTGCCAGCTGGATCGAGCCTGTTTACGAAGAACAGGTTCGATAGCTTGGGGCGGACGACGTTCCGCTACAGTGGCTACGATCTTACTGAGACCTCCTACGCCGATGCGCTGACCGTGACGAATGACGTGATTTTAGAACAGTCCGAAACCAGTTACGATTCTGCGAACAACGCCATCCAGATGACATCCATGCAGCGGTATCACAATGCGCCAGATACCCAGAAAGGGGAACTCCAGAATCCAACCACAACTCCGAAGGCGCGAGTCACTTACGGAGCAAGCTGGCATGATGGCATCGGCAGGATGGTAGCGAGTGCAAATTACGGAACGAATGGCGGCGCCGCACTTTCTCGCCCGAATACCGTGCCAGTGGCGTCAGATTTCGTCCTTGTCGCCCGTACGTCATTTGACAGTGCAGGAAACACTCTCGACACCACCGATCCGGCTGGGATGGTAACGAGGTTTGGATACGATGCCGTCGGCAGGAATATCCTGCAGATCGATAACTATAAGTTGAGCAGTTCTTCGTCGTCATCCAGTAGTTCTTCGGGTGGAAGCTGTGCCCCTTCAGACGACATCAACCGGACTACGGAATTCACGTTCACGCCCGACGGACAACAGGCAACCCTGGTGGCAGTGAATGGACGGACCGGCGATCAAACGACGACCTGGACCTATGGAACGACGCTCAGCAATTCGGACATCGCTTCGAGTCAACTGCTGCGATCGGTGACCTATCCCGACTCGACAGGGGGTAGCGATGTCGTGTCGTATTCGTATAATCGTCAGGGACAACGACGAGGACTGACCGATCAGCGTGGCTGCGTCCATGTTTATGAGTTCGACGAACTGGGACGTTCCACCCATGACCGAGTCACGACATCGGGCTCGGGCGTCGATACGGCCGTGTTGCGGTTGTCGACCAGCTATGAGGTGCGAGGCATGGCGACCAAGCTCACCAGTTGGAACAATGCCAGCGCCTCCTCTGGCAGCGTCGTAAATGAATGCCAATTCGTTTACAACACGTTCAGGCAGTTGATCACCGACTATCAGGAACACGGCGGCGCAGTGAACACTAGCACGAGTCCCAAGGTCCAGTACGGCTACGCCGACGGGAGCGCCAATACGACCCGTCCCACCACGCTGACATATCCGAATGGCCGCATCCTCACGTATGGCTACGGGACCGCAGATGGGATTGATGACGCGGTCAGCCGGATCAATAGTCTCATCGACAACGACATCTCAGCGACCCATCTCGCGGACTACTCGTTCGTCGGCCTGGGAGCTTATGTCGAGGTCGACTATACGCAGCCCCAGGTCAAGTACACGCTCGTCGATCTTTCCGGGACAAATGACCCGGACACGGGCGACATCTACAGCGGTTGGGACCGGTTTGGCCGGGTGAAGGACTGCCGCTGGTACGACAACGGACACTCGACAGATACAGCGCGCCTGAAGTACGGCTATGACCGGGCCAGTGACCGACTCTGGCGAGCCGATCTCGTCGCCCAGTCGCTTGGCAAGAACTTCGATGAACTCTACTCGTATGACGGGCTGCACCGTCTGAAGGACATGCAGCGCGGGCTGCTGAATGGTTCGAATACCGGCGTAACGGGCGAGAACTTTGCGCAGTGCTGGAGCCTGGACCCCACGAGTAATTGGTACGGGTTCCGGGAGGCCGCCACCGGTGGATCGTCCACGTTAGTTCAATCTCGAACCGCCAATCAGGTCAATGAAATCAGTAGCATCACCAACTCGATCGGAGCCGCTTGGATCACTCCCGCCTATGATGCCACCGGAAATACCACGACCGTTCCCCAACCGGTCGATCCGACGAAGAGTTATACGGCCTCCTATGATGCTTGGAGTCGGCTGGTCAAGCTCGTCGACACCACTTCGTCCAATACCGTTCAGCAGAACGCCTACGATGCTCGCACGTTCCGAACGAAACGGGAGAACTACGCTAGCGGAACACTTTCGGAAACGCGACATCTCTATTATACGTCGGAATGGCAATCGATCGAGGAACGTCTCGGGACGAGTCCGAACTCGACGACCTCTGAGCTACAGCAGATCTGGGGACGGAGATATGTTGACGACCTTGTGCTCCGCGACAGGGATACCAACGGCGACGGTACGCTGGACGAACGGCTATACGGACTCCAAGATGCCAACTGGAACGTTGTCGCTTTGATCGATACGTCTGCAACTGCTCAGGAGCGATACCTCTATTCGCCGTTTGGGTCGCCAATGTTCTTGGATGGAACAATGGGCACCGTCCGTGTGGCGTCTGCAATTGCAAGTGAAGTGCTGTTCACTGGACAGCGATTTAATACCGTAATTCAATTGTACCTGTTTCGGAACCGATGGTTTGACTCAAATGTTGGCACTTTCGTTACGCGAGATCCAATTCTCTACCCGAATGGCGCAAGCACTTACGCTGGCTGGTTCGTACCCTCGCAGACGGATCCAACCGGAATGCAAGGCATCGCTGTTGGTGCAGGTGGTGCTGGTGCTGCCGGAGCAGGTGGTGCTGGTGCAGGTGGTGCTGGTGCTGCTGGCGGTGGCGGTGTCACGGTAGGCGGAATCGTGAACATTCTTGACAAGATCAATAAAGATGTACCCGCGTCGTCGACCTTGGGCTGTGGAGGTATTTCCAAAATCTGCGCCGAAGCTGAGGTGACGTGCCCTGCGAGCGGAAGGTTGAAGGTAGTGGGTGACTGCGGGGAGCAAGATCTGCCTTGGATTATGGGGCCGCGCCCAGTTGGGTTCAACGACACTCTCTCGGCGGTGGACGAATATCTCACTTGCAACCCACTTGACATTATCTTTGTGGAACTGTGCTGCAGGTCACGCTGCACTTCGAAGGGTCTACAAGGAAGCACGTCCACACAAGCGTCCGATGTTCCATTATTGCTGATCTACGGGAAATTTGATCTCTACGCGAAGCTAGATGTCTACGGCCAGCGCGATGCCGCCAAGGGCGATGCTGGCAGTAATTACGCGCGCCTCAATAGTGCCGATACCGGAACAATCAAAGTTAGCTGCAACTGCTGCAAAGCTGACGAAGATAAGCTGTTCCCTGGAGGATACAAATAGATGCTCCCCTGCGCGGGTGCATTTTAGATCCGTAGGAACCCATTATTTCGTACCATGGACCAGTTTCGTGGAATCGACAGCGACACTGAGAGAGATATCATGAGTGGCGGCAATGTTGTAGTGCGGAAGCGTCATGTGCTCCTGAGCGTGTGTATCGCTATTTGCATAGCTGTTGTGTGTGTGGTTGTAATTCTGATGTTTACCCGGGGCGCGGTGATAGCACGCGAGAGAGTGGCGTGCTCTGGCCATATCGTTGATATAGCGGTCATAAACACAAAGGATGGCGTCTACGCGGAAATGTCGTGGCCCCATACAAATGGCAGATCTAGTTCGTCATTGGTGT
The DNA here is from genome assembly GCA_028291515.1 of Schlesneria sp. Lineage (GTDB taxonomy): Bacteria > Planctomycetota > Planctomycetia > Planctomycetales > Planctomycetaceae > Schlesneria. Next base: position 26,971 of record JAQGHU010000008.1, on the reverse strand, counting down.
CGGACACCTACAATCGATCGGAGTCTGTTTCGATTTCGGTAGACGCCAGCAATTGCGAAGTGACAATTGTTGTTGGTAGTCGTTCACTGCGGCGGTCGTTAATCCCGTAGGAAAGCCCTGCGAGGGGACCGCGTCGACACCTGAGCAAACACCCTAGGCTCGGCAAAGGGGATAGGTACATATACAGCGGATCAACGTTCCGGCCGGGAGGCGGCAAGAACCTGGTGACCGACTACGAGCACGACGAACAGAGTCGGCTCGCGCAGATACACAAGCCGATTTATCTCGCCGTGCTGAACGGCACGACCGCGCGCGTGTCGTCGCTGGCCTACGATTTCCGCAACCGGCTGGTGGCGACGGACGGCGAAGTCGATTACTTCGAGAAGCGGTACTACGACAACCTCAACCGGGTCGTGAAGGTCGAACGGTACGACACCACGGCCGCCGGGTATCTGATCGAGCTCGCCGAAACGAACTATGACGATCAGGGCCGGGCCTATCAGACGATCCGCTACGGCGTTGATCCGAGCACCGGTACGGTCGGCAACGGCCTGACCGATCACACTTGGTTTGACCAGTCGCGCAACGTGATCAAGTCGTTGCCACCGGGTTCGCACCTGTGGCCGAACACGAAAGGGCAGAGCATGGAGATCACGACGTTTCGCTATGAGTCGAAATGGTTGTTGGCGATCGGAGCGCATCAGATCGGCATCACCGAGGTTGCTGCCGCCTTCTGGAGTCATGCCGAAGCGAAGTGGATCGATTCCCTCGAAGAGGGAACATTCTTTGAGACGGAAGCCGGGGCGCTCGTCTGCCGTCGCGGCAATCTACCACGGATGACTCCGCCACTGAAGGAAATCTCGATTCAGTGATGAATCAAAGGCCCCAGTTATGGGCGCAAACAAGAGAGTCACATTTTTCAGAGGAAAATGTGATGGAAAGAGGCTGAGGATCTGCAGGTCGCAAATGGTATTACCGGGTTCCGTAGTTCAAACAACCAAATCATCTTCCGATGGATCTTCTGGGTCTGTCATCCAACTCGTATCAGTCCGATTCGACAGTTGTACCGCCGAGTTTCCGCCCGTTTCCAGCTCGACGTCTGCAATCGGTCTCGCGTAGGTATCGCGATTTCGCTCTCGAATGCGGGGTGTCGGATCAATCTCAAGTTGCGCAGGTTTCGGGTGAGATTGCAGGTTATACGTGTCGGCGGACATCCCGCTACGGACGAACGCCTCACCGACGCCGAGATTGAGCACTTCTTCGGCAGTGAATGCTCCTAATTCTCGAGAGACGAGTTGAGCGTCATCCATTCCGAGTCTGAACACAATCAGTGTTCCGACGTTGCCGAAGATCGCTTGGCGCACCGTCGGTGTGATCTGCCCGACGTACTGGTTCGCGAGCCCCGCGAGCACCAATCCCGTCTTGCGCGCCTCGGCCAGAATCCGCTCAAAGCCCACCGACAGATTCATGAACGCCTGAAATTCGTCGACATATAAATGCCACGGTCGCCGCTGGTCAGCGGGGAGGTGGGTCCGCCGGAAGGCCGCATTGACGATCTTGGTCACCAGAAAACTGCCCAACGTCCCGGCGATTTTTTCCGTCAAACGGCCGGTGGACAGATTCGCCAACAAGATTTTGCCGCCACTCAACACCTCATCAAAATCAATGGCCGAGTGTCGCTGACAGATGATGTTCCGCACGGTGCGGTTCAGCAGAAACACCGACAGCTTATTTAAGACCGGATCAACGGCGTTCTTCGGCAGGAACACGAACTGTTTGTTCCAGAAATCCACGTACCGCGAGTCTTTTATTTTGAAGATGACCTCTTCGCGAAACTTCTGATCAGTGAGCATCCGCTCGACATCCGCCAGCGTCGCGCCGGGGATCGCGTCCAAGACGCTGTATAAGGTGAACGTCAGAATTCGTTCCAGGCGTGGCCCCCACGACGAAGGGAAGTACCGCTCTAGTGACATCACCGTCTCGGCGACGATGCGTTCCCGTTCGGTTTCGTCGCGGGCCTCCAGAATGTTCAGCGCGACCGGGAACTGATCGTCCGTCGGGTCGAACAACACAACATCGTCAATCCGCTCCTCGGGAATGCGGCACAGCACGTCATTGATGAGATCGCCGTGCGGATCAAGGACGCCCACGCCTCGGCCAGCGGCGATGTCTTGCAGGATCATGTTCAAGAGCAGCGTCGATTTACCTGTCCCAGATGCTCCAGCAACATAGCAATGACGCGGTCGCAGGTCGGCGGAAATCCGCGCCGGTTTCGTGATCCCACGATGCACGTTGTCACCCAAGAGCACGCTGCCATCCAGCGATTGGACATCACCAGCCGGTCGCGTCCGGGTCTTCACCCGTTTGAGCCGCTCGGAGACGATCGATTCGCCGGGGAGGTGTACCAGGCTCGCAAGTTCGGAGACATTCAGTAGCATCCCTGGCCGAAACGTGCAGCGATATTCGATAGCCTCCGCCAGCAGTTCCGCTTCTTCGTCCTCAAGCAGGTGACCGAATCCTTGTGGCGGCGCGGTAAACTGTTCGGCCCAGCCCTGCAGGTGTTGGTAGACACCTTGCGTCCGGGCCATGAGCCGAATCGAGACCGCGAAGAGGGGAGTGGAGAACTTGTCGTCCAGGGACCGGGCCGTGACATCCTGAAACCAGAACTTGCCGCCGTCGTAGGGATTGACGAACGCCTCCCGCAAGGAGTCCCGCCAGGGCTGCCTCACCGGCTGAAACAGGATCTGCAGTAATGCCCATTCGCGTGGCCCCAGGTGATCCATCGCCGCGAGAGCCACCCCTAACGGATCAGGATCGAGTTTCGTGAAGATCCGCAGGCTATGAGAGTACGGATACCGTAATCCCAATGTTCCGCCAAACCCCTCGGCACCGCGAATGTCGCTGGAAATCCGCCAGTCTGCGAAGTCGCTGTCCTCATCGTTCGTCGCCAAGATTGCCGAATTGGGATACTGCGCCAGCAGTTGGTGAGCCACCTGCTGGGCGTCGCTTTGTTGGGCCACGAACTGCGTCTTGACGTAAGGTTCCGTCCAGCCGCAAATCGCCTCCGACAGCCGTTCCGTTTGTTCGGCTTCGACCAACTCGCGAAACTTATCCTGATCGAACTGCGGCTGGGCACCCAAGCCGAGAATCTCGAACGACACCGGAGCCGACAGGTTGCTCAGCGATCTGAGGAACACATCCGCCTTGGCAATGGTCGATGAGTCCTCGGGGAATTGCTCGACGACGATCTGAGCGAGATCGGCCGTCTCGCCGTGGGGCCGCTTCGGCAACACGAGGCCACACCCGTCAGCCAGCAGGGAAGGGGGAGGAAACAAGAGTCGCTTCCACCACTGTCCTTCCCACGGCGCATCCCAGCCCTGAAACGCCGCCTCCCACACGTTCAGTTTCTGGCGATCAAACGGTTCCCAGGGCGGTTCCAAATCGCACGGGTCGGCCTGGAGCGGCCAGAGTCCCGTCCCGCGCGCCCCGGCGGAGCGGGCCTTGCCGATCAACTGTTCCCACAGAGTTTGCGGTTGTCGCATGAGACGGCCCCTTCACAAGATAATGGTGCAAGAACATTGCGGACAATCCATGTGACCGGGCCGAGCACCATCCAGCGGATTCTTCGCCCACAAGAAGTGTCGGGCGCGGTGATCCGTATAGGAGCCGATCCGCCAGTGGGTCACCGCTGGAATCTCCAGGCCGCACCCGTGGCAGCGAATGGAACTGACGATCATCGCCCCGAGTATCCGCGAGCAGAATCCGCCCACGAACCACCAACCGATCATCGCTGCGAAGGCCGACCCGGCCACGAGATCCAGTTTGGCATTCACCCCGATCATCCACACCACGACCAACAAGGCGATCATCGACCACCAGATCCGACGCTGCGTTCGCATGGCAAAAGTTCCTGAAAGGTTTTCTGTCGATCAGCCGCCGGGCCATCGCACAACCGAGGGCCTCTGACTAACAATCCGAACGTGGCCACCGCGCGGCCAAAAAATCCGACCAAAATCCCTGGAACCGCCGAAGAATCTCACAACCGCGTGTCACGGCTTACTTACCTTTTTCATTGTTCATATCCACGCCAACCTGTGACGCCCGTCACCTCGCCAGACAACCACGGCCACCGACAAGACGACTTGCATTGACGAGTCGACTGGCTGAGAATGCGCCGCATGTCTGCCATTCCTTCCGCGAACGACCTCATGCAACAGTGGGCTGCTGGCGAAGAGTCGGCAGCGGAGTTGCTCTATGCGCGCTATGCTCAACGGCTATTGGCGTTAGCAGACTCCTATTTGAGTGCCAAGCTTCGCCAGCGCGTGGACCCGGACGATATTCTCCAATCCGTCTTTCGGACGTTCTTCAAGCGAGTCAAGGCGGGGCAGTATGCCATCGATCACTCGGGAGCCCTCTGGCGGCTCCTCGTCCAAATCACGCTGAATAAAGTGCGGGGCCAAGTTCAGTTTCACCGAGCCGAAATGCGCGACGTGGACGCCGAGATTCCGTTAACCTCAACCCCACCTTTTTCCGCACAGATGTCCGAACCGGGACTGGACGAAGGCATTGCGCTCACCGACGAACTCAACTGGCTTGTCCGGCAGTTGCAGGACCCCGAGCCTGTGATTCTCCAACTCTGGTGGCAGGGGTACTCCGTCACGGAGATCGCCCGACAAATCGGCTCGACGGCCAGTACGGTGCAGCGAACCCGGAACCACATCCGGCAGCTACTAAAACAAAGATTATTGGAAGAATTCTGAGAATTCCCGCGCGCCGCCCGCCCAGAATCGGATTGTTAGAGAGAGACGGAGAACAAGTCGCCCAATTTCATCAATCCTTTGTTGATTGCCAATGGCCACCGACATCGAGCCTGAAGCTAGCATCTGTGCGGGGGAGTGGAACCCTGCCGCCTGGGCGCGGATGGTCGAGGCCGTGAATCGGTTGGAAGCGGCCTGGAAACAGGAAACGTCGCCAGATCTGGCAGCATTCATACCGGCTGAGGAAGATTGCTTTCGCGAACGCATCCTGGCGGAACTGATCAAAGTCGATCAGGAGTGTCGCTGGCGCAGCGGGGAACAGCGATTCGTGGAGGCGTATCTCAGCGCCTATCCGCACCTCGCCGGAGATGCTGTGATCATCAGGGAGTTACTGACGGCAGAGTGCTGGACTCGAATCGTCTATGGCGTCGCTCCGACCGATGCCGAACTGCGGTCGCGATTTCCCACGGTGACCGACGTGGATATTCCGGCCATTGTCGCGGAAGTCGAAAGTGACCGAACCTCCGCTCGACTACGAAAGCCGGGGAGCGAAGACGGTATCGGCACGACCGACACGGATACTGGCGGTGGTTCCAGAGCGAACGAAGTGGGGACGACGAATCACCCGGCCAGTCCGATTTCCACCGCGCCGGAATCTCCACTGGCAGTGGGGAAGTCGTTTGGGCGATTTCAAATTTGTGAAGTGCTGGGATATGGCTCGATGGGGATCGTCTACCGCGCCTACGATCCCAATCTGATGCGCGAAGTCGCTCTCAAGGCCCCGCATTTTGACAGCGTGCAAACGACGCAGGAGTTTCTCAAAGAAGCGCGAGTCGCGGCTCACATCCGCCATTCCCACATCTGCCCGATCTATGAAGCGGGAGAAATCGACGGTCAATATTACATCATCCTGGCCTTGATCAACGGCGAGGCCCTGAGTGTCCGCTGGAAACGGCAGTTGCCATCTCCCGATGAAGCGACGGGGATCGTCGTTAAGGTGGCGAAGGCGCTCGACAGCCTCCACCGGGAGGGCATCATCCATCAGGACATCAAGCCGCAGAACATCTTGCTGGACGAGCACGGCGAACCACTGTTGACGGACTTCGGCTTGGCGTCTCGCACCTCCGCCGCCCCCGACGGATTCATGGGCACACCAGCCTATATGCCTCCCGAACAATTAGTCGGGGAGCCAAGCGACCAGCGCAGTGATGTTTACAGCCTGGGGGTGGTCCTGTACCAAGCCCTGACCGGAGAACTGCCATTTGTGGGGAGCCTGTCCGAAGTCGTCATGGGGATTCTGCACCGAGACCCGCCAGCCCCGCAGACACGACGACCGGAACTCGATGAGACGCTGTCGGCCATTTGTCTGAAAGCCATCGCCAAAGAGCGAATTCACCGCTACCAGACAGCCGGTGACTTTGCCGCCGCTCTGGAACACCGAGAAAAACCAGCGGTGATCGATACTGGTGCGCCGACGCCGCGACGACGGAAGGTGATGGAACGAGTTGCCGTTGGCATCGGTTGCCTGGCCGCAGTGTCTGTGATTATCTGGTTTGCTGGCGGACGGCAGCAGGGGTCGACAGGGAATGGGAAGCCACCGGCGACTCCGGACCAGGTTGATCACCGTTCCGCGACATTGACCGCACTTCCGCCGGGGACGGATGCGTCGACCGCTGTTCCGCTGGATCTCGGACCAGTGGGGCGGGCGAGTGCCGCCGGGGAAGTCAACAGTTCCAGCGAAACGCAATGGTTCTGTGTGAAGTCCGTCCACACTGGATTGCTGCTAATCGAAGCCTTAACGCCGACGGATGAGTTTGACGGAAAGATGACGGTCTTTGATGCGGATTTGAAGGAACTGGCTGAAGACGGGAACTCCGGGCCCGCGAACGATTCCCAAGTCGTTTTGTCGGTAGTACAGGCTGGCGATTACTTCGTCACGATCACCAGCACACAAGGCCGAAATGGCCCCTTTTTGGTTGTCGCTTCCCAACCGAAATCGGCCCCACAAATGGAGCCGTTCCTCACTGATCACAGTGCTCCGGTGAAAGACGCGTACGGAGACTCACCATCCGAACCGCATGCTATGAGGTTTGATGAGGCTGGCCATGCCGTCCTGATCGGATCGATCTCAGTGCCGGACGACGAAGATTGGATCGTGCTGAAGCCACCCGAGAACGGTGTGATCCTGATCAGGTCAGAAACTCCGCACAGCAGCCTGGATACGTTGGTCGAGCTCTATGAGGAAACGACATTTCTTAGGAGGCACCGTGACCGGATCGTCTTCATCGCCGCCGCGCATCGCGAATACCGTCTCCGCATTCGCGGGAATGGTCCATCCCCAGGTTTTTCACGTACCGGGAATTATGTACTACGATTCCGTCTGCTACCTGATGACATTGTCCCAACCGACCTCAGAAACACTCTGCTCAACTCTCCGTAATTGCTCCAATCGGGATCAAAGACCTACTGCATCTCGTCGATTCATAATGGCTGTCACTTCGCACCGCACCCGCCTGACTTAGCAATTGAACGTGTTTCTATAAACACTTATTTACAGCCACCAATTTATTCGTGATATCATCAGCATATGACACAATCGCACACAATTACAAAAATCGGCCTTGTCGTAATACGTGAACGACGTTTACTCGTGGTTCGCAAAGACGGCTCCCCTTGGTATATCCTGCCGGGGGGCAGGCCGGAGCCGAATGAAAACGACACCATGACTTTGGAACGCGAAATTACCGAAGAATTGAGCGCCCGATTGGATGTCACCTCGGTTTCGTTCATCGGCACTTTCTCCGATCGAGCCGCTAACGAACCGGACTCCATCGTCGAGATCCGTCTCTACAACGGTGAAATCCAGGGACTGCTGCTGCCCGCGAATGAAATCGTCGAATACCGCTGGCTTGATCCCGCTGACGCCCTTCTTCGAGAACAACTTGCTCCCAGCATTGCGAATCAGATTCTACCTTATCTACTTACGGCCAATCTTCTTTAATCCAGAATGGTGATGCATGTCGCCGTGCGTTTATGAATCGTTCTCGGCGGCATTGGCAAGCGGGCTGTCCGACTTGCTCAGACATGGCGAAGCGGCACCGCCAATCGTCGATCCTCTTTCGCCAGCGTCACATTTTGGAACTGCTCCGCGTCCCTCGATTGAGTTGCTGGCCTACACCTTCACAATCGAGAACCCCAGAAATCTCTTCGCCTTGCCGCAATCGAAGCACATCAGATGGGAGTATTCAATCGGCCAATTCCTTTGGGCGCTGGCGGGCTCCGATGATCCAGAATGGCTTTCCTACTATCACACGGGAGCTCGTCATTTTGCACACGATGGAATTAGTCTTTGCGGAGCGTTCGGTAAGCGGCTGTTTGCGTATGATGGCATCAACCAAATCAAACAGGTCATTGAGCGACTTCGCCGCGATCCCGGCACACGTCGTGCATTTGCGTCGATCTGTACACCTAGCGATAACCGCACCGAAACCCGTGAGTTTCCATGCAGCGCAGGGATACAGTATTTTCTTCGAGACGGCAAACTGCATTCGATAACGTATATGCGAGCCCAGCATGCGCTGAACCTCCTGCCGCATGATGTCTTTCTGTTTGTCGCTTTGCAGTTCTATGTCGCTTGGCAATTGCGAGCGAGCATCGGCCACTACACTCATGTGTGCGGCACATTGCATGTTTATGAGGATGAACGGGCACTCGCCAGCGCTGTTTCTGCTGAAACAATTCCGGCGGCGGATCTCGGCTGGTTCGACGGAGAAGAGGACGCCATTTCAAACCTCTGGCAATACGAGGCCGCTTTAAGAAGTGCCGTATTGAATGGTGACCAGGATGCTGTCACATCGTTCGCTTACTCCAAGTTTCCGAGCGGTTCTTTTTCGGAACAGGCAGCTGCGATCTTGTTGCAGTTCGCCTACAGGAAGCTCGGAATGACGGACCTTGAGGGCGAACTCGTTGCCACTGCCGCCGAGCCGCTGCGAGCGATTCTCCAATACTGCCAGTAGGATTTCGAGTGATGTCCAAACCAGGCACCCTTCTTGGGCACGAGCAGATTCTCCAGTTGCTCACAGGCAATCAAGTGTTCAAACCTATGACGTGGAGCCCCGACAATGTTCGAGCGGCCTGCTACGATTTAACAATGGCCACGGATGTCATTGTTGTTCCAGATCGGCCTCGCCATCCCTCGGGCCGGTATTATGCTGTGGATGAGCACCGAAACGAAAACGTAATTCTGCTGCCAGGGGATGTGGCCTTTGTGTCTACCAAGGAACGACTTTGCCTGCCCTGGAATGTCTCGGGGCACATCGCGCCGAAATTCGCACTGGCGGCCAAAGGAGTCCTGACTCTGACCGGTGGTTTTGTGGACCCTGGATATGGTCTAGAGCAGCATGGCAATAACTGGTTTCCGAAGAATGATCAGCGTCTTCATTTTCTGCTCGCCAATATGGGGCCAGGGCCGGTGGTGATGAAGCCCGGGAATGAACGGATTGCTTCGATTCAGTTTTCGTACGTTACTGCACCAAACGAAAAGATTGATGTCCCGAGCGGCGGTTTCGAGTCGCTGCAGGAACAATTCCTTTCCAACAAAGGCCCTGGGGATGTAGGCTTGATTTTCTTTCGTAACATGGCTGATGTGAAATCTGAACTTCAGGAAGCCAAGCAAGAAATGCGGCGGTTTACTGGCATGTTGCGGCGTTCCAAGCAACGGCTGGCCGCAGTGGAGTCAGGGTCGAACCAAATCGTGATGTTCGGCATCTACCTGATTTGTGCAACGTTCGGCGGTGTGGCTCTGTCTGTCGCATTGGCCACCATGCAAATGCCGGATTTCGCGACGAATCTTCAAGCCGCCGCTGCGGCAATCGCAAGCTCCTGGTGGATTGTCGTTGTGATCCTTTTGGCGGCGTTAGGCGCAGGGTGGTGCGGCATAGTCGCGTTGCAACGAGTTGCAGAGTTGTGTCGGTGGCTGTTACACTTTTTGCATGAGCATCGTCGAATCAAGTAGCCAAGCGCGCGACACGGACGTGGGCGAACGGCCAGTTCTTGCTCGCCGAGTGTACGTGTGCGGAGCCCTGCATTCGGCTGGCGATCTCACAACCGCTCGCGAGTTGTATGAATTCGCCGCCGACGTTTGCGAGAGTTGCGGTTTCATCGCCTATTTGCCGCACAAGACCAGTGATCCGGTACACCATTCAGGGATGTCGCCGGTTGATGTTTTCGTTAAAGATTACGCAGCCGTGTTGGCGGCAGATGTCATTGTGGCCTTTATCGGTGAAGCGTCCAGTGGGATGGGCGCGGAGCTGGGAATCGCATTCGAGAGGAATAAGCAGGTCATTGCTGTCTATGAGAAGACTGAAAGGCCATCTCCGTTCATTCTGGGAATGTTGTCGAAGATGAAGACGCCGCTCATGTCGGCGTACGAATCAAAGCAGGACTTGCGGCAGATCCTGATCTCAAGCCTGTGACCGTCTAAATCGCCGGAGGTAGGCCGCTCCGGTTCCACCAGCGTCAGATCGTCAAAGACTCACTTCAGTGAGTGCTGTCTCCTTGGGAAACAGGGGATGGTGGGGGAGTGACCGAAGCTGACCCGCCACAAACCGGCGGCGAATTCCGTTCGCTTTCTGTTCCGGCAGACGGCGATATTCTTGCTGCCAGCTTTTGGCGTCCCGTGCCCGATACCAGATTTCACCAGCCAAGGGAGGGGAATAGAACTGCTGTTCTTTTAGATCGGTTGCCGTCGCAAACCACAATCGATCTCGCATGGCGGGGGAAAGTTCCAACGCCTGCTGAAACAGCGCCGCCAGCCGCGATTCGTCACCGTCGGGCCGTTGCTTGTCGTGAACCACAATCAACAGTCGGAATCCTGACTGAGGAACCGGCACGCTGTGTCGAGAATAAGTTAGCTGCAAATATTTCTGTCCCGACTCGGATTCGGCCCAGGCGGCGTATTGCTGTAGTTTCTCCAAGACCCGGCCGGGGGGCATGGTGCCGTTATCTAACTCCACAAAATTCAGCATTGTCGCCAAAGAATTATTTTGCGACGTTGCTAAATCAGCCTTCCCTACGCGGATCATGAACCCTGCATCCGGGATCACTCGACGTGTCCTTCCGGCTTGGTAGAACCGCAATTGACGATCTCGACGGTAGTAGCGCCGCTCCGTAGCCAGCAGCTTCAAGTCATCTCGCGATTCCACCGTCAGTCGCACGGCCAGTTCCAACTCAGTCAGCAAGAGTTCATGCAGGATGCTGTCCACGGCGACACCACTGGCCTTCCGGCCCTCGCCGACAGGATACGTCGTGTCGAGGTTGTGAGCGGCGTAGGTGTCATTGATGAGTCGCACGCCCCTGCCGGTCGCAAAATAGACGAAGGGAAAATTTGGTGACGTCGACCGAACCGGCGTCGTGGCCAAGAACCCCAGTTGGACAAGGTTGGCCAATTGCCACTGCGTCGTACGAGCTGTTCGCAGCCAGTTGGGAAACCGACGCTGCACCTGGGATGCGGTGGCGAATCGCGACAAGTACACGTACTCCACGATGGCCGGTTGATGATGTTGCAGCCGTGGCGTGCGGGCACAACGTCGTTCGCGAACCGGCAGCGGGCGGATCAACTCGGGCAACTCCCATCCCGTCCGCAGGCGGGTCTTCTCTCCCCTACTCGTTGGTGCCGTGGAGTCGTTTCCAGTGCCGTTCGAAGAGCCGTCAGAACTGTTCCACGTCGCTGTTTCACCGGTGGCCGTTCGACGTCGTCCGCTAGGTCGACTGCGGTGGGTGGATTGGGTGAGCCCTGCGAACCCCGGAGGGACGGCACCTGCCGACCCGGAGTCCTCGCTCCCGCGAGGAAATGCGCCCGCCGCAGTCGACCTGGGGCTGGCCACTGCCACCCCAGGACGACGTCGTAGTTGTGGGTCTACCTGGCCGTTTTTGAGCGGTTCCGTCATAGCTGTGGATTGCGTGCCGTTCGCAAGGGGTTCTCCCCTCTCTCAGGAGCGGCATCGCCCCGTTCGACGCCCTGGCTGGCCAGTTCTTGGAGACAGCGAAACTGCAATTCGTGCGGCATATGTCGCAGGAACGGATGGACACTCAGCACGCGGTCGCGAATCGCAGCCTGCTTCCCCACCGGCAACTGCTCCCAGATCGGTTGCCAACTCGCTTCGAGTTGTTGACGCTCCGCAGCTTGACGTTCCGCCTGTTCCATGGTCTGGCGTTCCGTCTCCTGTTGTTGCTGACGCCGCCGGTCTCGTCGCTGCTGCCGATCATGCGATTCAGCGGCGGCGGCGATGTACTGTTCCACCGCGACGAAAGTCTTGGCCCCTGGCCAGTAGCGTTTGAGTTGTTCGATCACCGATGGCAGCAGGGCTTTGGCTTGGGAGCGGCCATAGTCGACGAGGATGCGCTTGGCGAGAGTCAAGTCTGCGGAATGGGGTTGTTGATCGGTACGACCTGTCCACTGGCGGTAGAATTCGCGAACAAGATCCTGTTCCGGCGTCCGCCGGACTTCCCTCACCGAGACTAATGCCGTAGTGGCGCGGTTAGGTTGAAGTGAACCGATCTCCCCTTTTCTCCCACGGAGCAACCGTGCCCCTCGCGTAAATCTCAGTTGGGCCACGTCCTCACGCCGTTTGTGCCACGTCACGGACTCGGTGACACGAGTTTCCGTAAGTAATTTGAAGGCGGGTTCAAATTGCTTGCGAGCGTCGGACAGGTACCGCTCCTGACGGACGGGCAGGAACTGCGCCAGTCGCGGATAATTGATCTGCAATTGCGGCATACCGCCGTGAAAGTTAATGAGCAGGAATTCGTATAGTCGACTGGCAATCGGACTCCGTTTGTCGAGATACCGCCACAGTTCGTGATCGAGCGGGGCCGTGAACAAGGCGTTGAGGTTGTCGAGATACCAGCCACTGAGCCAGAGATAGTTGGTGTCAGCCGTGCGGCCATCTGGCAGTGTTTCGTTGACGAAGACCACGGTTTCGTAAAGGTGCATCGCCTTGCGGGTGTTGAGTCGTTGCCCCGCCGGTTTGGAATACAAGGCGTCTTGGCTGTAGATCGTCAGCCCGGCCGTGGCTTCGACAGCCTCCTTCAGGTGCTGCACCATCTGCCCCGATGGTTGGACGCCCAGCCGGACACAGAGATTGCGCCACGTCCAAGTCACGGGGTTGGCAAAGGGCAATCCGTTCTCCGTGACAATCCCCAAGAATGCCAAATGAACGGATCGAGACAGCAATCCCGGATAGAGCGTGGCCGTGCTGCGGGCCGTTCGAAAGAGAAACTCCCAGGTCTTGTCGTCGCGCGTCGTCGTCCCCCGACATTCAAAGCCGTCGAGTTGCTTGAGCCCTTTAGTGTGCAACGCGAACAGAGGTAATCGAAGGAAGTTCGCCTCGGCCACGATTGTCGGCCGCTCTGCCAATGATGTGGCGGCGAAGGTCGGTTTGGATTCATCGAGGATGGAAGGCATAGGGATTCGATGTCGTGAGACATCTGTTCCCCCAGCATACCGCGCCGGTCAGAAATCGTTTTCCACAGGGTCATGCTTGGCTCACCGGAGTAATAAAGAGAATATAAAGAATGTCGGCCGTGCCAACGCCCAATTGGTGGCTCAACGCAGCCATCGACTGCAAATTGGACTCGGTTCCAAGTACACGGTTCCTCGGGACGAGGTACACGGTTTCTCGGTTCCAAGTACACGCCTACAACCTGCGGATGAGCGGGTGCGGCGTGTCGGTCGCAAATCAGCCATTTAACGCTGATCGCAAAAAGATGATCAATCCATCGTTGGATGTGTGCTGCTTTGTGATGGGCGGGGAATCGCCACACTTGTCTCGTCAATGACGTCTTCACCAAGACGGACGTTACCGCGTGCCATGGTAAATGCCTCTTCGCTGGTTGCGTATGTATTCGGGGACTGTGCGATCATCCTGCTATCGTCCGTGATGACGACCCAGTAGAACGCCCAGTCACTTTGTTTTCTGACAATTGTCTTCGCCATCGCTCTCAACTCGCGGCCCCGCAAAACGAAAAAACTCGACGAACAGTAGCAGCTATTCGGCATTTCAGAAACAGGCTTCGCGGCACTGGCCAGCAATTGCTCAAGCGTCGGTGTGCCGTTGTGGATCCGTTCTTGAGCGCGTGCAGAATGCGTGCAACAACCATGGGAAGGTACAAAGTTGTCTGACCGCATCAAAGAACGCACCTGGGCGATCCTGAACAGCCTGGGAGCGTGATTTATGGCCATTGAATCGAGGCGTTTTGTGAGCGTCGCGAATGGCGACGTTTGCTCCCCTATTCTTCCCGCTCAATGCGATACTTGGGCAGGTACTTTCGCAGGATATCCGTGGCCACCTCGGATCGTTCGCGACCTTCAATGCGAGCCACCAATCGCAATTGTTCATTGACGGATCGTTCCAGATACAACGTACTGCGATCTCGCAAGACGAGTTGTTCCTTTCGTTTCTTTGTGGACGTGGTTCGCGGCAAAACGGGTTCTATTGGGGTCACTACCGGTACGGTGGGCTCAGACTCCGGCGCGGGACTGACGCTGGCCATCGGAACGTCTGCAGAGACCGCCGACGCCTCTGGTGCCGGTTCCTCCGTACGCCGCAAGAGCAGCGAGTCACCCAATCCGGTTTTCCGTGTCGGCTGCATGGAATAAGACTTCTTTAGTGAACTCCAGGTAGGCCACTGCCCCGGCGCTGTCAGGCGAGTAGTCCAACACGGAGATTCCCCGGCTGTGAGCTTCTTCGACTTTGACATTGAGCGGGATCGCCGTGCGAAACACCTGCTCGCCGAAGTATTCTCGGACTTGCTGCTCCACTTCCCGGGCCACGTTGGTCTTCTGCACCTTCGTCAGCAGCACTCCACCGATACGCAGTGTGTCATGCTCCATGTGCAGGCGAATTTGTTCCACCAGCTTTTCCAAGTGTTGCACCCCCATGATGCTCCAATAGCCGGGGTCGATCGGCACGAAAACCTCGTCGACATAGTTGAGCACGTTGATATTCAGCAGCGTTCGCTGGGGCCCCGTGTCCACAATCACGAAGTCGTAGTTCTTCTCGATCGGAGCCAGCGCGCGCTTGAGTCGCAGTTCTCGCCCGAGCCCCAAGCGGTTGCCGGTATCGGCCATCGCGACATTGACGTCCGCCAGTGCGGAATCCGCAGGCAGCAAATCGAGGTTCAAAACATGCGTCTGGAAGACCGCTTGTTCCACTGGCACGTCGTTCAAGAAGACGTCCGTGAGCGTTTTCTCCGCCGTGTGCCCCCGCGTCAGTACGGCCGTGATATTGGCTTGATGATCAACGTCAATCAGCAGCACTCGTTGCCCGAACCGTGACGCGAGATTGGCAGAGAGATTCAACGCACTCGTGGACTTCCCGCTCCCCCCTTTTTCATTGAGCCAAGCAATCCGCCGCGTCATAGGTCGAGTGTGGAAACGTCTGAGACGTTTGAAATGTCGGGGGCGTCTGAGACGTACTGAAACGTTTCGGATTCCGAAACGCCGGAAACGTCTGCTGTCGGTGAGACGTTTCGAACGTTTGAGCGTCCCGAGCGTTTGGGTGACTGAAACGTCTGACGAGAGGGGGAACGCGGCAATTCCCGCTTGATAATGACAGTCCCGTCGACGCGGCAACTCAAGGCTTCTGCGTCGCGATCATTGTCGGTGACATAGGCGATTTGCTGATCGACAAAATAGGCAGTGGGGAGGACGCGATGGGGAAGAAGTGACGGCATAGTGATGTGGATAACTACCGTCAGGATAACATGGAGGTTGGAAAACGTCCAAAACGTCTAAGGTGTTCGGATCACGGAGGAGTCCGAAACGCTGGAAGCGTCGCAGACGTCTGCTGGCAGTGAAACGCTCCGAACGTTTTGAACGTCTGATCTTGCTGTTTTTCCACGATAAATCGTGTGCGCGGTCGGGCTGTGGAGTGCTATGCTGAGACGGTGCCGCGACGCTGAGCGACGTTGGGCAACCGCACACTGCTTGGTTCCCGTCGATACGACTTCTTTTGGGAGGGGAACGTTGTGGAGGGGTGTCGAGAGCGGCATACGACGCCGATACCAGGCATTCTTCTCGCGGGGGCGGCTCGCTGTCTCCAGGGCCGCTGCGTGAGTAGCGGGTCGCTTTTGCGGCACGATGGCCATTGAAAAAGCACCGGACGTGAGTCCGGTGCACTGTTGTTTTAGGAAAGAACTTTTTCCAGCTCCGAGCGCGAAAGATCGTCCGGGTGTCGTCCAGATTCGAGCTTGACGACGCGCACCAATGCCCGACTGATGAGTCGCTCAGCGGCAGAACGCATTCCCGTTTGACCAGCCTCGTCACCGTCAAACATCAAAATCAGCGGCCGACGAGTTGCCGCCAGGATTTCAATCTGCTCGTCACTGACTGACGCACCGAACGTTGCTCCGGTGTTTGGAAATCCGGATTGAAACAGGTGATAGACCTTAAATGGCCCTTCGACGATGATCAACGGCCGTCCTTCGGTGCCATGCAAAGCCTCTGCGAGTCCATAGACGACTCGATTGCGTGGGAAGTTTTCCGGGAACTTGTACCGCAGTGGGCCCGTTTCGTCGCCACGCGCATCCGCTGGCTCACCGGGCCACCGACCGAGATAACCGACGGGGTTGGTACCCGGTAGGCGGGGATAGTCATAAACAGGAATCGCCACGTAGCCAGCGAGTAAGCCCTTGCGACACAGCCCAATTCCGAAACGACGAATCGTCTCTGGCTTCAGACCTCGCTCGAAGAGATAGGGAACATCCGGGTTCAGATTCAAAATGAAACGTAGGGGCTTGAGTGGGGAAGTGTCGTTCGGTATCGTTTGGTTGGCAGCGCTTGCCGTGGGGGCCTCTTGCGAATTTTCCTTGCCGGGAGTCGCAGGGGCCTTTTCTTTTGCGGGTGCCTCGGACGTTTCAGACGTTTCTCTCTCGGTTCTGCGTGGCTGCTGGAGCGTCAGTCGATCAGGGAAATGCTCCGCAAACCAGAAGCGGACATGAGAGTTGTCAAATCCGGTCATGGCTTTGACAAACTCGATGACATCACCTCCGCGTTGGCAATCACCAAAACAGTGCCAGAGCCACAGTCCATCGCGCTGATTGATTTTGAACGGTTCGGAATTGGGGCTCGGGCCATGCTGGTGATTTGGCAAGGGACAAACGCCTGTGAGCGTCCCCTTTTTTCGTGTGAACCGATCGGCGAGGCCCAGCACGGCCAGTACATCTGGAATCGGGACGCGCTGCTTGATTTCGGCAAATGAAACATACGGTCGATCGCGCATGGAACGGCTCCTGAGTTGGGGAACTGAGAATGGAAAGAACACTATTTCCACCCTACACCCGTTGCCGCTCGCCGTCGAAAGACAACCATTTTCGCGTATTAATGGATTGCGAAAATCGCATGTGTCGATTCAGTTATCTGAGTTCTTGAACCTTTCCCAGCAGTTCATCGGAATCCAAATGGACCGACAGCCATTGCATGTTTCGAGTCCTAATTCGACCGGCGGGGGAGGAACGCACTTCGAGCAGCATGTCGGAGCAGCATTTTTGGCATGGCTGCTTATGCGTGCTATACCCCCGATATTGACCGACTGCACATTGGCAGAGGTCCATTTTCAGACCGAGCGTCTGAATTGGAAGACGGACGACATCTTGCTTATCGGGGAGAATGGTCTCGGAGAGAAGAGAAAACTTGTTTGCCAGGTCAAGCAGTCAATTACCGTGAGCGCGTCCGATCCCGAGTTCTCGAAGTTGATGACCGACGCGTGGCACGATTTCAAGAACGGTGAATTGTTCGATCGAAGTAAAGACCGATTCGCGATCATTACGCTGCGTGGTACAGAAGTGCTGTTGCGCCACTTCGGTGGTCTGCTGGATTGTGCTCGAACTTCTCGTTCGTCAGAAGAATTTGCAAACCGACTCAGCACAAAGGGTCTGGTTCATTCGAAGGCGGTGAGTCATTTCCATGAAGTCGCCAAGATCATCGAAAGTAGAGATGCTAGAAGAGGCGACCAGACGGAGATTTGGGCATTTCTCCGACTATTGCATGTGCTGAGCCTCGATTTGAACACGACGACTCGCCAATCAGAAGCACAGATCAAATCGCTTCTGGCATACACAGCCAGCGACGCCCCTCTCGCCGCGGCCGACGCTACTTGGAATGAGCTTTTGCGTGAAGTTGGCGAAGGAAAGCCCGAAGCCAAAGCGTATCGACGGGACGACTTCTCACCGGAGCTTCGTGCCCGCCATTCGCCAGTTGCAACGAGGGAGCAGAATCTCCTCAGTCGTCTGCGAGAGCATTCCAAGCTAATACTTGATGGGATTCGAACAACAATTGGCTTGCGAATCGAACTGGATCGCCGAAACGTCGTGCAGTCAGTTCTTGAACGTCTCCAAGAGTCGTCCATCGTATTGATTTCAGGGAGTGCTGGGAGTGGGAAATCGGGCATCGCAAAGAGAGTCCTCGATTTAGCATCTAAGGATTACTTCACGTTTGCATTCCGTGCCGAAGAATTTGCAGTGGCACATCTGGATCAAACATTGAACGCCGCTCAAGTTGGCCTCAATGGCGTTACACTTGGTGCCATTCTGAGTGCCCAGCCAATAAAACTGCTTTTGGTCGAAAGCATCGAGCGGCTCTTGGAGGCAACGACTCGCGATGCCTTCGCAGACTTGCTTTCATTGATCGCCCATGATGCCAGCTGGCGAGTGATCATGACTTGTCGTGACTATTCGGCAGATTTAGTACGGTCATCGTTATTGCAGTTTGCGACAAGTAATCATACTTGCGTGTCTATTTCGCCTTTGGACGAATTGGAACTGAATCAAGTTGCCGTGGCTTGCCCAGAAGTCGCGCAACCGTTGGCCAACATTCGGCTCCGCAGACTCCTGAGTAATCCCTATATGCTGGACAAGGCAACGCAAATGCCTTGGCCACTTGATCACTCGCTGCCGGAAAACGAAATCGCGTTTCGTGCCAAGTTCTGGGCGGAGGTTATTCGAGCGAACTCGCACATGGCCGACGGGATGCCCCGTCGACGACAAGAGGTATTCGTGGAGATTGCACTTCGTCGAGCAAAGTCTTTAGCACCGTACGTGCCGCGCGACGGCATGGACGACGTTGCCGTCGACAAGCTCACAAGCGATTCTTTGATAATGACTTCTACGCGGACAGATAAGTTGATAGCACCTGCACACGATGTCCTAGAAGATTGGGCGATTCTGCAGTGGATCGACGAACAGCATGCACTTGCTGGCGACGACTTGTTAAAGCTGTCGGAGGCGCTCGGAGGCTTCCCTGCGATTCGACGGGGATTTCGAAAATGGTTGGGCGAACTTGTCGAGCGCGTTCCTGAATCTGCCGATGCCTTGTTCACAGAGGCGCTCATACAAGAGTCTGTATCAGCTCAGTTCCGCGACGATACTCTCGTCTCTCTCCTTTGCTCAGGCTGTGCACAAGATTTCATTCGGCGTCACGTCGACGTCTTGTTCGGCAACGACAAGGTTTTGTTGAAGCGGATGATTCATTTGTTGCGCGTAGGTTGCGTTGCTATCCCTCCGTGGTTTGAGGGTGGAATGGGGACTGACCTCGAAATTCAGGTTCCTGCGGGCGAATCATGGCAATGCATTTTGCAGCTTATCAGTGACCGACTTTCCTGCTTTGCATCGGAAGAGTCAGGGTTATTGCTGGGTCTTGTGAAGGGCATGGCCCGAGGAGTCTCCTGGCGAACACCATATCCCACGGGCTCTGAAGCAACGATCGCTATTTCGTACTGGCTCTTGGCGCAATTCGAAGGGTATCGCGAAGAAGAAAACAGAAGGGAGGTCTTATCCATTATTGCCTCTCTTCCCAAATGTGACGAAGTGAGATTTCGATTGTTGTTGGGCGAAGTGAATGGCGTAATGTCACAAGATGTCAAGGGGATCGAGGAAGAGTTTCGAGAGTTGATACTTTCGGGGATAGAAGGCAATGCAGCTTGTCGTGACTTCCCACATGAGGTCATTGCAGTGACCAAAGCAACTCTGCTCATGACTGATGAAGAGTTCCGGAATTCGCGCGGCTTCGGATATTCAAGTGAGCTTGTGGTTGGCTTTGGATTCCAGCCAACCGTGGAGTTTGACGACTTTCCGGCCAGCGCTTACCAGGGACCATACTTCTTCTTGCTTCGCCATCATTTGAAGTTGGGGATGAACTTCATCATCGAGGTTGCGAACCACAGCGCCGAATGGTACGGCAGCGAGCGAATCAGAATCCAACATGTTGAGCCTCCGGCCAAGATTCAGTTGGACTTTGGAGATCAGACATTCCAAGAGCAATGGGCCAATAGCCGACTATGGAATCTATATCGTGGTACGGCTGTCGGCCCAGATCCACTGCAGTCAGCCCTAATGGCATTGGAACGCCGTTTGATCGAAGTTGCAGTGACCGACGTCGAACTACTGGACGGTCTGCTCGGCACACTGCTTCGATCCTCGAAGTCAGCCGCTCTCACGGCCATTGCGGCAAGTCTTGCGACCGCATTCCCGCATGCCTGCCCAGAAACACTTCTAACATTGCTCCGATCGCGAGACTGCATTCAACTTGACCGACAGCGCATGGCTGATGAATCGCGTTGTCCAGTGATGTTGAATGAAGCGATGTCGTCCTCGGATCACAAGTTGCATGATCGAGAACGCCGGGAAGCTGCCCGCTGGGAACATCGGTCTCGCGATTTGGAAGCAGCAATCTTAAATCTGCAACTGGGCGAACACGCTGCAACAGCCCAGGCCATCATAGATCGCCACGTCGAAGCCGTTCCGCCAAGTGAAAGCCGAACTGAAGACGATCGAATCTGGTTGCTGGCGCTTCGACGTATGGATCTTCGTGGCTACCGCACAGGCGAAATCGTCGAAGTGCCAAAGTCAGACAGCGCCGCTGACGGTAGTAAGATGCTCCGTCTTGAGATGGAGCTGCAAGATTCAGATATTCAGGCGATGTCCGATGAAGCAGCGCTTCAACAAGCTGAAATTGAGCAGCAGGTTGGGTCGCAAATGTGGGGCGTCAAGGTATTCGAGGGAGCGGGTGGACATCCCTACGATCCTAGGGAATGGAAATCGCGATTGCAACAGGCACAAAAAATTAGGACCAAGTCGCAGGCCATGCGATTTGCGCGTAGTGGCCCCGAATTTGTTGCCGCGATATGTGTAAGAGATCACTTTGCTGAGCTTTCAAGCCAGGAAAGCTGTTGGTGCGTTGAGAAAGTGTGCGAGGCGATTGAGCAGACCGCCAATATGTGGAATGAGTTGGATCGAATCCAAATCAATTCCATGCGTGGCGACAGACCTTGCGCGTGGGTCGTATCTTCATTGGTGGATAGACCAATGACCGACTCGCTCCGTACTCGTGTCCGAAATGCTTTTGTCTTGGCATTGACCCACCCTAATTGCGAAGTTCGTAGTTGTGCGAGTAATGGGGCCGGTCGTCACCTCTGTGCGGACAACTACAACTTGGCCCGTCGATGTGTCTCTGCACTGGCATTTGAAGCAGATTTGGTCCAGTCCGTGTGGAAAAAAGAACAGAAGCGGCCTTTTGCTGAACAAATGCAATTGGCCGAGATCGAGTTTCATGCTGCAGCGCAGATTCGAAAGCATTTTTTCTCTGAAGCACTGGGTGATGCATATGGAAGCTTGGAGCTATCTGATTGGATTGGATCTGACGCGAATCACAGAATCCTGTTGATATTGAAGTATGCAGAAAGCCATCCCGAGTCAGTTGCGGCCTTTTGTCGCACGGCAGCGGTACTCGTGCAGTGGTGGGATGATCAGGATCGTGGCGAACACAGACACAAAAAGCGTCGGGACCACTCAAGCAAGACGGAATTGGCACTTACGTTTCAGGTGAATGATTTTGTGCTTCGGGTGAACCTAGAGTCGGCATCAGAGATTCTGAAACCAATTCTAGATGCCATTGATCGTCATCCACGTGAGGTTGCAAGCACTATTGAAGGGATAGTTGCGTCGGAAGATGCTTCCTCGTCCAATGGCCGCTTGTGGCCTGTCTGGCAGCTATTCGCAGATCGAATCAAAATGGCATCGTGGCTCGCAAGAATTGAGGATCGGCATTCTGCAGGCCATGAAGTACTTCGCGCAATCTTTCTTGCGAGTTACTGGCCAAGGGGGATTCGTCATTGGCAGGGGCTCGACGGCGCAGCGCAAGGAGAGCACGCGCATCGGTTGCACTCTTTGTTTGGAGAGTTACCACCTTGTTCTTTCGTCGTGGACAACTATGTACGATTTCTCTACCACATCGGCGAAACGTGTTTGCCAATGGCATTTTGTCGAGTTGCCGAAAGACTGCGGTCAGGTAGTGCACCTGACATGCTGCGCATGTCTAATACGGTTTTCATGTTGGAATCACTCTTGCGCCGTTACATCTACGGCCGACCAATCGAATTAAAGAGCGTCGCAACGCTGAAGGAATCTGTACTGTACCTACTGGACGTACTTGTCGAGTGCGGTTCGTCCTCCGCATACCGAATGCGCGATGACTTCGTGACTCCACTTTCGACTACCACGAAGCAATGAGAGGCAAGTCCAGATTCGGAAGCAGTTACTTGCGATTAATTCTGCTTCCACCGCAGTTGAAAGAAAAAGCCGAACCATCAGGTTCGGCAGAGAGTTCAAGAACTTTGTAAATAGACACGCGAAGAGGCGAGGGTCCGTCGGAGATCGCGTGAGGTCGGGACGAATCCCAACGGCGTTGCTGCCGTCGCGAACCGCCGAGCTTCCGGAACCCAAGGTCAGCCCGGCACATTCCCATGCGACACTCTTCGCGTGCCGTGTTTGGCTGATCGTCAAAAGTAGCTCTATACAGCCAAGGCCAGCAACGCGGCCGCTTGGCGATCTGCCTCAATGCGGTCGCCGGCATACGTCAGTTGGCCAGCCAACCGTGTCAGTGCATCCACCAGAGCGAAGATCGTAAAGCGTCCCTTTTGCTCCGCGATCTTCAACGCTTCCTTGGCCAAGCTGCGGTTGATGCCCAACTTGGTCAAGATCTTCATGGCCTCCTCGGCATCGCTGCCGAGCGTGGATTCAACAGCTTTCTGCATCATGCGAACGAAGCCATCTCGCCGCTGATCTCGTAGCTGAACCAAGCGACTGAGAGTTTCGCGAATTCGAATCAACCCGTCACGCACGTTTGCCGTGTGCTTCCGCGAGAATTCGGTGACTTCTACTGCATCCCACACAATGTGGTTCGCGCAAACGGCCTGAAACCAGAATGTCGAGATTCCAACCGACCGTTTGCCCACTTCGCTATTCCAAACAAAGAATCCTGGGGCAAAGGCTTCCCCGCCAATTTCGGCCCATCCGGTGGGATCGATCATAAAGCAGAAAATATCCTGCTCTCCGGCATATAAACCGGTTCCACCGGTAGCGGCTTTCTGAGGAGGCTGAAAGTCCGTCGCAAATTCTTGAATTACTTCCAAGAGTTCTGTGTTCCAAAGTCGCGTGTAACTGGCGCCGTGAATTGATCGGACGGAATCACCAGTGGTGAGCAATTGGAGTGGCTTCGTGCTTCTCGGCAGCGTTTCGCGGAAAACCTGAGTTGCGGTGGCCGGTGAAAGCCTGTTGACAGTCTCCTTGTTCACGGCCGCGAGACCGCAAAGCTGACTGAAGCTCCAATCGTTCATCAGGAACGCCCCGTCAGTACCAACGTCTAATGATAACTGATCATCTCTGGCGGTGGGGAGCAGGGCCTGCGGCAGTTGCCAACGATCCGATGATGCGTACTTTTGTGCACGGCAGTGTTGAACCAATTCTGGCAAACTTGCAAAACATTCATCAGGCGAACGGCGAAACAATTCGCTGTGAGCATGGACAAGATTCGACATGGGAATCGCCTCCTCAGTGAAAGGGAAGAATGGACAATCAAGTTGTCAAAAGAGCCACTCAGTTCACCGTAGCGCGACTTCCGCCATCTAGTCAAATAGGAAGTCTATAACGAGAGAACTTGCACATTGCAGGCGATTCAGCACAGCCTCGCGCCAACCATTAGGATCGCTGCGAATGGTGATAGATGAATCCATCTGTTAGGATACCGCCTGGTTAGGAGCAAGGTTTTCAAAGGTACCGCACAATGAGCCAATCGCTTCGCCAGATTGATGCAACTCCAAGCAAGCGTACCTACCGATCAATTATCGCGGACTATGGGTTGGAGACAGCGATCTGCGAACTCATAGATAACGCCATCGATTCGTGGATATCTCCAAGGAAACATCACTCGCTCCACATTGATGTGAAGATCGATGTCGATCAGCAGGCAATTGTAATCTCGGATAATTCAGGTGGGGTTAAGGAGTCTGAGCTTCGGAAGCTTATCAGCCCTGGCGAAAGTTCCACTACTGGAGATTCAACGACAATTGGCGTTTTCGGTGTCGGGAGCAAGCGCGCAGTAGTCGCTTTGGCTCAGCATGTTCAGATTACTACGCGTTTTCAAACGCAGGGAACGTATCGTCTGGTATACGACGATGAGTGGCTGACCTCCGAAAGCTGGGACCTTCCATATACGATTGTTGCGGACAAGCTGCCACCAAGTACAACTGAGATTCATTTGTCACGATTGCGTTTTCGAATAGATGGGCTGGATCTTGGCCGCCTTCAAAAGCATCTCTCTATGACCTACGCACATTTCGTTGAAGATCGGGGGATTGTTCTGCAACTCAATTCCGGTGCAATAATGGCACACACATTCGACACATGGGCGTACCCACCGGGATGTGCGCCGACACAGTTCTCCAAAACACTCAGCCTGGAGAACACGGGTGGAAAGATTCATTTCGAAATCACCGGCGGTCTGATTTGTGAACGGGATTCGGACGCCTCAGAGTACGGAGTCTATATCTACTGCAATGGCCGCCTCATCGCACGGGCAGCAAAGGATGCAGAACTTGGATACATGTCGGGGCTCGCAGGAGTTCCGCACCATAGATCCTCTTTGGCGCGAGTGATCGTCAGTCTAACAGGTCCTTCAAAAGACATGCCTTGGAACAGCAGCAAGAACCGGATTAATTTCAACCATGTCGTGTTCCAGGCAATTAAGGGTGATATCATTCAGGTCGTGAAGAATTACGCGGCAATCAGTCGCAGGTTGGCGGCAGATTTTGAATCAGCGGTTCAGCCCTATGCGACCGGAGCAATTGTTGCGGAGCACTTGGCGAAGACTGAATCGATAAAACCAAGTCGGCTTCCAGATATTCCGAAGAGTCGAAAGAACTTCAAAGATGCCGTGTTTGAGCTCAATGAAAAAGTTGCAGAGGAGAAGCCCTGGGTTCGCGGACTTTATGAAGCAGTTGTTGCTGAGGAAATCCTCGCTAAGCAAAAGCACTTTGAGCAAAGCAACCGCTTGTCCTTGATTATTCTTGATAGCACCGTGGAAATTGCGTTGAAGGACTACCTAGCTAATGAAATCAGTCAGCCAATGAGTGACGACAGGCTTGCAAATCTGTTCAAGAATCGCGTCGACGTTCACAAGGAAGCTGAAAAGCATCTGCAATTCGATCCGGCGTATTGGAAGAAGATGGGCTACTTCTACAAACTTAGGTGTGATCTCATTCATAAGAGAGCGGCGAGCGGGATTTCCGATGCGGACATTGATAGTTACCGACGGGTCGTGAGGCGATTACTGCGGGAAGCCTTCAAGTTGAGATTCCCACGCTAAGTCATGGCGCACGCCTATAGAGGCAGGAGAGACATGGCCAATGACGAAGTCGTCCGATCCAATTGTTTTGAGCTTGGAGAACGCGACTGACGGTCATGCGTTCGAACAGCGTTATTACACGTGACGGATGCTGGATCTCGATTTGCAGAGTTTCAGTTGCTGTTGTATCGTAGAAATATGACCACGACATCCAAGAATTACTCGCTAATGGCAGCCCCATCATTTTGGGAGGCAGCGTCGCGAGTGTTGGATCTCGGCACTACTCTTAGAAGTCCGAGCGGCTTGATCCCTTCTCGCGATGTCGACGCTGCCGCAATCCTGAGCGATTGGATGGCTACAGGAGACGATCTCCGGGGTTCGATCGAAGCTTATGGCGAACGAATCGGCAAGCCTTCAACACGCTGAATCTCCTAAACCGGAGACGCGGCACTTGATCACTGCGACCAGCTTTGCAGGACCGCTTCCGCCACCCCAGATTTTGGAAGATTACAACCGGATTGTTCCTGGCTCAGCCAACCGGATTCTAGCCATGGCGGAGAAGCAGGCCGACCATCGGCGTCACCTGGAATCTCAGATCACATCGTCCGACATCACAAACTCTCGAGTTGGTCTCGTCTTTGGCTTGATCATCGGTCTCGGGGGTATCGTTGCAGCCACGGTGCAGTTGTGCTGGCGTTTCGTGTCATTCGGTGTCATCGGATGGCAAGACGCCAAGAAAGAGAAAACGCCCAACCCCTTGTCACTGCAAGGGATTGGCGTCAATTGTCGCCGGTTGTCAACCGGTGTCAAAATGGAGGCGGGGGGAATTGAACCCCCGTCCTGAGATTCCTCAGAGAGAGCATCTACGTGTGTAGTTCGCTGATTAATCTCGTCGCCGCAGGTTCAACGAACGAAACCTGCAAACGACCAGTGTCCTACGAGTCTCGCCACGCGCGTAGGTCACATTGACGCGCAGCCAGCCGGTATTTACAGGCGACTTTTGGACTCCAACGGCAAGGATTCCTCAGTCGCGGTCACCTAGCGTTAACTAGGCAGCCAAGGTCAACGGCCGATTGGCAGTTGTTTTTTGATCAGCTTTTTACGTGGCCAACTGATCAACCACGACACGCGACCCAATCCTATGGTGATCCAGTCGATTCCGATCGCCCCCGGGAGTGGTCATGTCCGCACGTGTTGTGCGGACGACACAACTGTAGCCGATCTGGTGCGGTCGTCAAACCCTGCGACCGGAATCGACAATTAGCAGTCTCGCGTGAAGCTTCATCACCCGCGTTCTAGCGAACGCAGCGACAAAGAAACAAACCAACCGCAGGTCTCTTTGAGAAGAGATCTGCGGCTGTGTTTGTCGTCAGTGGGAGAGTGTCAGATCACTCAGAGAAACGGTCAAAGCGAGAGAGAGTGACTACCGAATCAGAATCATTCGGAGTATTCGCCACGGCCATCGAAACCTTGCACGTCGCAGGTATTATCGCAGTTATCGATGTTGTCACGGAATTCGGTGCCGCTGCTGTAGCCTTGG
>JAQGHU010000073.1 GCA_028291515.1 Schlesneria sp. | reverse complement strand
TTGAATACATCGAAGTCTTTTACAACCGTGTCCGAAGGCACTCGAAACTCGGGTATCTCTCCCCCGTTCACTTCGAGCAGGCCCTCTAACCCTAACCTCGCGCCCACATTTCGTGGGTAAGTCCAGGTCCAGCGCTTCCTCTCCTCATCCTTCGGCATCATCTCCGGCGACGGCACGGTCACCAAGGTCAGCGTCCGCTTCGACCCCACCGTCGCCCGCTACGTCACCGAGAGAAAATGGCACGCCAGCCAACAACTCAAGAAACAAAAAGACGGCTCCCTCCTCGCTGAATTCCTCTTAGGCGACCTCCGAGAATTCCGCGCCTGGCTCCTCAGCTTTGGTTCACACGTCGAAGTTCTGGAACCCGAATCCCTAAAAACCAACCTCATCGAAACAATCAACGCAATGGCCGGAGTCTATCGAAAGGAATCCACAAAACGATGACCGCGCCAAAACCGTCCCTCTGTCGTTTAACCGCGTGGGCATCGCTCCGCGCGAGTTCGCACCCGCAACTCTCAATCACGGCGACAACAGCCGAATGTTGTTCGGATTCAAGTCGCCCAAGTAGATCCCCATTTGTTCAAAGGCAAAAACGATTCTTCGAACATGCGGCCACTGATCCCCAAACTGCTCCCGCTTGTCAGCCATCCACTCGTCGAGAACTTCTTGCGGATATTCCCGACGCTGGTCAACAGACGCTCCAGCAAAATCCAGGACATACGGCGGGGAAACGATGGACATTTCGACGGCCCACAATTCATCATCAAACCCTAAAAGGGCGGGGACGTTGCAATCACAAACCGTGTGAACGTCGTGATCTCGGAGTCGAATGTAGGCATCACGTTCTCGCTCGTAAAGTTCTTGCCACTTCAAAATCTTCACTGCAGATTGGCGACTCGTCTGAAATACTGTACCATCCATACCCCATCCCAGCCGGACCAAAGGTCCGCAGCTATTTCGATGGGCAAACTGCTCAGATCGAGTCTGAACGGAATCAGATTGGGGCATCATGTCAGCGACACTCCCTGCAAATCGTTACTCAGCGGATGTGGCTCTATCGCTTCATATTGGCGATCGCACGATTCGCCTCTCCCAAGTCGCCCCCAATTTCGTGGTCCTTGCCGAGTCAATCGAACTCCCGCAATGCGATGCCGAAATTCACGTTAGCGTCGACGGCAACGTACATCGCCGCAACGTATTTCTCATTGATGGAATCAAGCCGTCCATGGTTCGGGTTCGTATCGAGACACGCCCAGCCAACTGATGCCGACCGGCTTCGGAGTCTGACGGCGACGACATCTCATTTTGCGCTAAATTGTTTCCTGCGCACCAACATCAAAAACGTTCCAAATGGGGCCGCAGTGCGCGAACGCGCCGCGGAAATTGGTCAACTTGCCCCACTAACTTCTGACCGCCGAACGAATGGTAGCGCCGGTGAGCGTGGCACAGTGACAGTACGAAGAGAAACGCCACCATTGCCTACGGAATTTGAAATCGCATGTCGTCGCGCACTTGAAACCCTTCTTCCAATTGATCGAAAGTTAGTGGAACTCTGTGTCATCGATGGTCTATATCCCGCTGAGGCGGGACGGATATTGTCGCTTGGTCGTAGCACGACCAAGAGTCGTTTGGAAAGGGTTCTACAGAAGCTACGGACGAACTCAACGCTCCGGCTGCTCGTTGGACTAGAGGCGAGAGTTGCGGGATGAGTCTGAATGATTCAAAGGTCAGCCCGGTTGACTAGTCGCCCGTTGTCGGTTGTTTACAAAAGCAATTCGTCGGAGAAGCAGCAATGACATTCGTCAAGTTCTTTTCAAGGGCAACAGTATCACCCGCCGAGCCGGAGGGTCGTTCGCCATACCCATACCAGAGGGTCTTTGCAGAATGCGATTTTGTACCAGAATTGCTGAATGTTCCGACGGGCGTCGGAAAAACAGCGACTGCGATCTTGGGCTGGCTGTACCGCCGACATGAAGCGGCTTCACAGGTAAAAGACTCTACGCCACGGCGACTCGTTTATTGCCTGCCGATGCGAACCCTAGTGGAACAGACATTCGACTGTGCCAAAGATTGGCTCGGCAAATTGGGCTTGGCCGACAAAGTCGGGGTTCATGTCTTGATGGGCGGAGCGGATGGCAGCGATTGGGATGAATACCCCGAGCGTGATGCGATCCTAATTGGTACGCAGGATATGCTGCTCTCCAGGGCATTGAATCGGGGCTATGGCATGTCCCGCTATCGCTGGCCAATGCACTTCGGCTTACTGAATAACGACTGTCTGTGGGTCATGGACGAAACGCAGTTGATGGGGGTCGGCTTGAATGTCGGCCACGCTCGATGCAAAGCCCATCACTACAGTTGATCATCCTGAACCGGCGGCCGGATTTGCGCGGCTCGCCTTAAGCGACGCTGACCGGAAACACGCACCGGTCAAAAAGCGGCTTGGTGCAGCCAAGCCGCTGCAGAAGTCGAAAATCGTGCTGTCGAATGACAGCGAGAAAAAGAGCTACGCCAAGGATTTGGCCGCGGCGGTCAAAGAGGCCCATCGCGAGGGGACGCTGACGCTGGTCGTCATGAATCGGGTCTCGCGAGCACAAGATCTGCTCAAGGAATTGGAAAGTCTAAAAAAGGCAAAGGCGAAAGTGGAGCCGTGGAAGGCAGAGCTTGCTCTGATTCATTCGCGTTTTCGGCTTACTGATCGCAAGACACAAGAGAAGATCCTGTTCGCCGATGCTGAACCCGGCCCTGGGCGAATCGTCGTCGCGACTCAAGCGATCGAAGCCGGCGTCGACGTCTCGGCCGCCACCATGTTCACAGAACTGGCCCCGTGGTCGTCACTGGTCCAACGATTTGGTCGCTGCAATCGCGGCGGTGAGTTTTCCGATGCCCGCGTGATCTGGATCGACGCGACTCTCAAGGACGACAAAGACAAGGTCGCTCTCCCCTACGAAGCCGCCGAATTTAATACGAGTCGTCAGTTTCTACTGGGCCTCAAGGATGTCGGACCAGGCGCATTGGAAGCAGTTCGCGACGAACGGCCTGCGCCAATAGTTCACACTCTTCGTCGGAAAGATTTGGTCGAATTGTGGGACACGACGCCTGATCTTGCGGGAAACGATCTCGATATCTCTCGTTTCATCCGAGACGCTGATAACAATGATGTCCAAATCTATTGGCGAGAGTGGGATCGAACTGCTAGGACAGGGCGACCTCCTAAGTTTGAGGATAAACGTGAGCAGGCTGCTCGGTTCCCGTCTCCAGAGCTGCCAGAACTTTGCTCGGTCTCAATGATTGCGATCAGACAATTCATTGACAAATTGGCAAATGAAAAAGACGCGAGGCGAAGGTTTGCTGCATGGCGATGGAATCCTCGTGACGCGGATTGGGATCTGATCGCCAGTAAGGCGATAAGGCCAGGCATGGTCTTACTACTTCATGTTGAGGCAAGCGGCTATGATTCGCAATCCGGTTGGACAGGCGACGCTTCCGCTAAGGTGCCTCTCGTTGCAACGCGATTCAATATCGAGCAAGAATCGAATTCCGATGACGCATTAGGGGATCGTCCGGAAGATCTACCGACCCATTTGCGTAACGTAGCGAATCAAGTAATTGGTTTGCGCGACGCATTCAAATCGTTACCTCCCGATATTCCATGGGATGCGATCATTCGCGCAGGATGGTGGCACGATGTCGGAAAGGCTCACGAAGCGTTTCAGACCGCCATGCATGACAGCCCACTTGTCTCGACACTTGATCCCGCAAAGCAGCAGCTTTGGGCTAAGTCAGGTTCGAAAATGCGACCAGACTACCGTGTCAAGGATGAGCGTCGATCGGGATTTAGGCATGAGTTAGTCAGCGCATTAGCATGGCTATACCATCATTCTGACAACGACCACGCAAATCTCATTGCATACTTGATTGCCTCACATCACGGAAAAGTTCGACTAAGTATCCGAAGCCTGCCGAACGAGAAACAGCCTCTTGATCCAAAACTGCGTTATGCACGCGGCGTACGGCAAGGAGATCCATTACCGAACGTCGAAATTGGCGGTCCGAGTTGTGACGTTAGCATGCCGTTCAATTTGAATTTGGAATTGATGGAACTTGGTCAATCAAGCTCAGGTCCGAGTTGATTGCACCGCGTGCTAATGCTTCGTGATAGCGAAGACTACGGACCTTTTCGCCTAAGTTTCTTGGAGATGCTCCTCCGCATCGCCGATTGGAGAGGTTCAAATGCCGGACAGCCTTGACATAGAGAACCGCGTCCCACCCCACAAACTGTATGGATGCTCTACGCTCCCCTTGGCCAGCTACCTGAAGGCGATTGGCGTACTAAGGATAGTTGCCAAACAAGCCGATCCAACGGCGCAAGGCTGGTGGTCTGGTGACGTGTTTTGTCTTCACACGAGACTCGACGAGGTCGGGCTATGTCGATTTTTTCTCGCAGATTACCGTCCAACGCCTATCGTAGTTCCATGGAGCGGCAGTGATTTCTTTGCCGCCAACAGGCATCCTGAGGTGCTGACGATTTCACGGACAGTTCAACTCCTTAAACTGGAACAGCCAGAAAGGATCTTTGGATGTCTAAGAGAGTTGAGAAAAAGTTGTCGAAGCCAGCTCGGCGGAGTTTCACCGCTGAG
>JAQGHU010000072.1 GCA_028291515.1 Schlesneria sp. | reverse complement strand
CAGAAATCGACCACCTTCCAGCGTCTCCACCACCAGTTCCGACTCGTCCATCTCTGTCCCTCCTGGAAAGGGACATTTTGGTTCATCATATGCCTGGCGCAAAAAGCGTGCCGAACACGATTGGGCTATTCGAGGCCTGATACCTCCGTCGTCTGTCATTCCCGCGCTGACGGCAATCCAGGGAACTTGGGATGTTGGCGATGAGGGCTGCTGAAGATTCGCTGCGAAACTGGAATCCCGCCCGCGCGGGAATGACGGTCGGCGATCTCAAGGTCGTGCGGGCACTGCTTCTGCCGTGAATGAACCTGTGCCTGGCGGATCATCTAATCCACCAGTAACTTACATCGAGATCTCCGCCAGACGCTCGCTTGGCGAGCGCAACAGTTTAGCGCTCCCTGATCGCGCTCATCTTCCAACAGCGCTTCGAGTACCGGCTTAGGATTCTTCCGGAAGCCGTTTCGATTGGCAGAATTCTCCCAAGAGTATCTCTCGTTGCAACCGATACTCATACTACAACCGTCAAAGTCGGCACGGTTGCGCGATCCCGTTACCGATCGGTAACGGGGACGGTACCTAGATTTTGCAACCTTCCAGGAATGCGAACATGTCCGGGCGAATGACGCTTGGTTCGCTCTTTGTGCTGGCAGCCCTGATTCCAGGGATTTGCCATGCGCAAGGCGGTTATGGCTATGCTCCCCCAGGAGGACAGCCCACACCGCAGCAGTACGGGTACTGCCCGCCACCTCCGGCGCCGTCGAACACCATCTACGAGCAGTTACCAGACGACCTGGGTTTCCTGCACGAAGACTCGCCGTTGGATCGGGCGCTTACGAATGTCTTTCGACATTCGTACTACCGAGCAGAATACCTGCTTTGGTCGGGCACGCGGCCAGGGAATGTTCTCCTGGGCGCAACTCCGGCCAGCGGATTCATCCCATCAACGACGGCGATACCCGTCCCTCCAAACACATTCAACATCGCCTCGAATCCGATCACAGGGAACCCCGCAACGGCAATCGAGCCTTCGTTGGCCGCATTCGATGTCAAGAATATGAATGGTTTCAAGGGAACAATCGGCTTGCCAATTGGACCCGGTGCAATTGAACTGTCCGCGTTCGTCCTGGGAAATCGTCAGAACCGATTCGACGGAACATCATTGATCAGGCCAGAAGTGCCGGCCAACCTCTTGTCGACTCCACCGATCCCGATCGCCATCCCCGGCAACTTCATCGGGCAACCGATCAACGTTGGCGGAGTGCAGACGTTCATGGTGTATGACAGCGGTTATCAAGCCATCATGAAAACGGGTATCTACGGTGGGGAAGCGAACTATATCTTCGATGCCCCCAACAAGGGAACCGGCGATCTGCTCACCTTCAGCCCCTTGATCGGTTTTCGATACTTGAACTATCGAGAATCGCTCTACCAGGGTGGCGGATACTCATTCATTACCGATGCAACGACGAACCCCGTGACGACCTCGCCGCAGGGCCGACAGATTTTTTCGGAAAGCAACAACAATTCCTACGGTGCTCAGTTCGGTGTTCGAGCCGAAGCGACACTCTCCAAAGTGACGTTCGGAGCAGAACCAAAGATCATGCTCGGCCTGAATTCGTACACGGCATCCTTGTCGACCATCAACGTCCCCTTCGACAATCCAGCATCGAACACCAGTTTCAACTTTCACAAGGCGGCCACGGTATTCAGCCCGATTGCTGATTTGCGGCTCTACACACGAATCAACATCTCGCAACGGATGAATGTGTATGCCGCCTACAACTTGATGTATGTCGGCTCGATCTCACGACCTTACGACAGCATTGGGTACAACATCACCGCGGGTGGTAATGGCCTCTTCACACCAAGCTTTACTGACACGATCATCCAAGGATTGTCACTTGGTGGGGAATTGCAGTTCTAGTCAGTTTATTCATGAGTGGGCGAGATGGTCGCCTGGGGTGCTCTTGTCCGTCATTCCCGCGCAGGCGGGAATCCAGTTCATTGGCACCGAGTCACCGCAGACGCTGAGAATCGAACGACATCCCAGCGCTCTCGCATCGAAACCGTCTTGACCACTCGCTGGATTCCCGCCTGCGCGGGAAGACGGAACCAACAGCGAGGTAAAGATGTGGCTCGTGAATCATCCGAACGAATCAGCCGCGGAATTGGCAATGAGCCAACAAGCAATCATGGCACCAGCTCAGACCGTGGGAACCAAGCCTGATCGCCCGCTACGAAGCCTTGAAGACCTTCGCGACATCAATCTTGTACTCGTTCGCGAATGAATCGTCGATCGCGTAGACATCTTGAAAATCGCTGAGCTGATCGGACTCGGACTTTCGCATCTCACCGCGATCGATCATCTCAAAGACGATCCGACCGAAATCTCCGGTCGAGACCAGCCCCCAATGCCGAAACACGACCGGTGCCATCGGACCATAGAGCCGCAGCCCCAGGACTCGAACCCCTTCCAGCAACTCCGGGCCCGAGATGTGATGGGTTTCGTCGAGTCGGTCAGCCACCAACTGGCGATTGACGGACTCTTGCGCGGTTTTCAGCGCTTCCGAAACAAACACGTAGGCATGCGGATGAAATAGCAGACGCGGTTGGCTGCGTCGGTCGGCGGTAGGCGTCTTCATGTCACTCGGCTCGGAAAGACAGCAACCGATCAACGTCGAACCAAATCGACGCCGAATCAGCAAGCGCTTCGATTGAAATCAACTGATCTTACAACCAAAAGAGACAGACGAGCCGTTGACAATCTGGTGAATCAAGTAAGGTAAGCACATCGGGGGTAGGTAGTCGCGGGCGGGAGGAATATACCGGACACGAGAGGTTTCAGGGAAGTCAGAATTTTAACGAGAATTTCTTAAGTTCCGAATAACCTGAGAATGTATCGAAAAGCGTGGAACGCATCAACAAGCACCTAGTTCGTCTCTGGCGCGGCTTCCGCAGCAGGAGGCTCGGCGATCTCGGGGGCCACTTCGGGCAAAATTGGCAATCGATCAGGGAACTTGTGGTAGACGGGAATAGTCTCGCCCCGCTTGCGCAAGCCGATCACCAATCCACTGTCAGTCGACATAAAAATTCGATCCGTACGGTCATTCGAGACGCGAACCGAGAAGGCCCGCATGGGCATCGAAGCGGAAATCCCGCCTTCCGCGCGGGTTGCTCGTATCAAATTCCCGTCCGCGTCGGACGCGAATACCGCATCACCGATGACCGCTACGTACGACTGCAGTGTCGCCTGCCACCAGCGCTGAGAGCCATCATTCGCGTTCAGGCAATACATCCCGCCGCGATCTGGCGTAACATATAAATCATTGCCGACCACATAGGGAGCTCGGCGGATCGGCAGCCCGCGCGTAAAGTTCCACAGCATTGCTCCGTTGTGCGCGTTGATCGCGAACAGCGTGTTGTCTTCAGAAGCGATGTATTGAATCTTTCCTGAAGTCGCCATCGGCGCAACGATCGCCCCATCGGTTTCCAGTTGGTAGATCAGTTGTTTGTCGGAAGCGACGACTGAGTACAACGACCCGTCTCGACTGCAATACGAAACCGTTCGTCCGCTGGGAACAGGTGGCGAAGTGATCTCTGCATTGGCCGTTGATCGCCACACCATGGCCTCCGCAGACCATTCCGGGAGACGTTGTTCCTGATACAGTTGCCGCACTTTCCGGAGACTGAAGGCATAGACGCTGCCATCCATGGTCCCGACATAGACGCGCTGATCATCGACGCCCGGTGCGGTCGACGGCTGCCCTGGAAGAGTCAGCGTCCAAGCTGTTTTTCCAGATCGCTTTTCGATGGCGAACAGCGTCGATCCCATCACGACCAGTGCCAGGTTTTCGTTCGAAACCACGGGAAAGCCGGGCTGATCGTACCGGCCGAGCAATGTGGCCCACCGTTTTTGACCGGTCTCAGAATCAAAGGCCGTCACGACTCCCGATGTCGACACGATGAAGACCGATTCTTCATCAATGGAAACGTGGCGCACTTTGTCGCGGGATGGATTCAGAGTTGCCTGACCCCACCACGCACGCTCCAAGCCGAAGCGGCTCAGTTGCTGCTGGCTGGGAATTTGACGTTCGGTGTTGGAGTTTTGCGCCAACAGACTGGTCGAGAAAACCAGCAAGGCTGCACTCGCCACAATCGCCCGAACCCGAAGACTCACCGTCATCCAACCACTCATCGCGTTACTTTCGTGGCTTTAAGAAACCATCCCTAAAACATCGAGGTGCGGAGGATGTCCATATCGCAGCGTCATCGAGTTGCGTCGACACTTCTGAGCCTGAAGATGAGAAAACAACTATGGGCTCGCGCCGTGCTTAGCGTCGCAGAATTCACTACATGCTACCCAACCGGCAACAGCATCCGCCAGATGGAACAATCTGAATCTTCAATTGGAATACTTCTCGATAAGTCAACGCGATCGCTACGACAGGCGACTCATCGGAATCGGTCGTAGCGACTGTAGTGAACATCGCAACGAGAGGGATTGTCAGGACACTGTCCAGCCGAGATGTTCGCTAGATCTGTCGAATTTGGCCCGGCCTTCGTCTGCAGAAGTCACTTTGTCTGCAGATCTTACGGATCGGCAAAGCCTGTGGATTTCGGAAGCATCTTGCAGTTCGACTTTTGGAAACCATACAATCTCAGGTCGCTCGCCTCACTTGTTCCCGCCGGAGTTCGTCCCACTATGATCGCGTTGCCCCCGATTCAGGGTCGCGATTGGTCGCGCGTAGGTATCGCCTGCGCGGTCGTGGTCGCTCTTTCATTCATTGCGACTCCCGTTCAAGCGGATCTCGTCAAGCTGTTGAATGGCGGCGAATTACGAGGTCGGATCACCGGTGGGACGGCGACGAGCCGATTGAATGCCGAATCAATCATGATCGAAACCTTGTCCGGGGTGGTCGTCTCCGTCGCCCGGACGGACATGAAGTTTTTGACCATGCGTCCTGTCGTTGTCGAAGAGTACGAGACACGGGCGCGGCGAATCAGCGACACGCTGCAAGCGCATTGGGAACTTTCCGAGTGGTGCCGACAACAAAGCCTGTCGAAACAGCGAGAACACCACCTCCTGCGAGTCGCCGAACTCGACCCCCATCACGAAAAGGCCCAAACGGCTCTTGGTCGCGTCTGGCATGAAGGAGCCTGGGTTGATCGTGACGACATGATGGCTGAGCGTGGATATGTAAAGCACAAAGGTCGTTACATCACTCTTCAAGAGTTGGATCTGATTCAGAAAACCGCCGATGAACTCGCCATCGAACGTGATTGGTTTCAGAAGGTCAAAGGCTGGCACGTCTGGATCACCGGACGACATGAAGAACGCTATCGGCAGGGATTAACCGCCTTGCAACAAATCGAAGATCCACACGCCGCTCCGGCAATTATCCGCTTCCTCTGCGAAGACAAGAATCGCGATATCCGATCCCTGGGTGTGGCCGCCCTGTCAAAGTTGACCGGTTCAAAGGGGGCGGCGGGGCTCGTCAAATTGTCACTGTACGATCCCGAAGACGACGTACGGTATGCCTCGTTGAACGGAATTCATGAAGAGGACTATGAGTTTGCTCAAACGGCGTTCATCCGGGAACTTCGCAACAGTCTGAATGTCGTCGTCTGTCGAGCCGGGATGGGACTGGCGCGGGTCGGCGACCAACGCGCAGTGGCTCCGCTGATCGAGGCGCTGGTGACAACGCACAAGTATCAGGTTCAATCGAACATCCCCGCGGTTCAGTCATACAGCGGCAGCACGGATGGCAGCAGCGGTGGAGGCGGCTCAGGACTTCCACCCGAAGTGGAGATGGCCATCAGGACCGGACAACTGCCACAGGGGGCGGTGATGGGACCACAAGTTGGTGGGATTCAGGTTCCTCGAAAAATGGTGACTGTCAGCGTCGATCAGCCCAATCAGGAAGTACTGACCACGCTGCAAAAGCTGACTGGCCAGAACTATGGGTTCGACGAACGCACCTGGCGACTGTGGTGGGCGGCCGAAAAGAGCCACGGTGCAGGCGGCGCCCCGGTTCTCAAGAACAACAACTAACCCGGAGTCGCCGCCTTCTCCCGTCATTCCCGCGCAGGCGGGAATCCAGCGAGCTTGAGGACGAGAGCGATACGGGAGAACGAATCGTGCCCCGCAGCGATTGCCACTCAAGAATCGCTCCAAAATCCCTGGATTCCCGCCTGCGCGGGAATGACATGCGAGTGGATTCAAGGTCAGTCGCCTCTTTCTCTCGCAAAAATCTGATCTGTGTTTCGGATTCCGGAACCCGATTCATCGGCTCACGCCTTGAGCGCCGACCGTCCGATGACATAAGATGATCCCGATTCGTTCCGAGGAGGAGTCGTCGATGTTACGGATTCTGAGTTCGCCGAGACGGCTTTGTTCGGGCCTGACCAGACGAGAACTACTCGAAGCGGGTGGAACCAGCCTGCTCGGCCTGAGTCTGCCGCAATTGCTGCAGGCTGACGCCGCGCGCGCTGCCGACTCGACGGCCGTCCGAGCACTCCCAGACAACTTCGGTTCGGCCAAACGCTGCATCATCCTGTTTCTGTACGGCTCGCCCAGCCAGATGGAAACCGTGGATATGAAGCCGGAAGCTCCGGTGGAAATTCGCGGGTCGATGCAGCCAATCGCCTCATCATTGCCTGGACTTGATGTCTGCGAGCACCTGCCGCGGATGGCGAAGATGATGGATCGAGTCACCGTGTTGCGGTCGATTCATCACGAATACCCCATTCACGGCGTCGCCTATGCCATGACCGGCACACCGGCGATCGACGTCAACATGGAACTCAGTCCCACCGACCCTCGGCACCATCCCTACTTTGGTAGCGTCGTAGAATACAACGATCGAGCCCGCCGCGGCGGACTGGCAACATTCCCGCAAAACGTCGCCCTGCCATTCCCCTTCAGCACGCAGCGGACAGGGGAAGTTCATCGAGCGGGACCGTATGCCAGTTACCTGGGCTCGACATACAACCCGATCTGGACCGAATTCCTCGGCTCCGCAGATCGCTCGGTCTATAAAGTTCTGCGCGAGATGAACGTCGAGATCTTCGATCCCTACGTGGGATGTAAGCCCGACGCATCGTTCCGCATGTCAGCCACATCGCTGCCCGAATCGCTGACTTTAGATCGCCTCGATCGCCGTCGATCACTACTGACACAAATCGACGATGCTCGTCGAGATCTCGACAAGTCCGATCGTGGTCGCTCGCTCAGTAGCTTTCAGCAGATGGCCTACTCGCTGATCCAATCACAAGCGGTCTCGGAAGCGTTGGATGTCCGCAAGGAATCGGCCGAGACTCGTGATCTGTACGGGATGACACTGTTCGGGCAGTCCTGCCTGGCGGCCAGACGCATGGTCGAAGCAGGCACGCGCCTGGTCAGTGTCTTCTGGGACGAATATGGCTTGGCAGGCGATGCCTGGGACACTCATTGGAATCACTTCCCGCGCATGACCGACCAGTTATTGCCAGGGTTGGACAAAGGCTTCTCCGGATTGGTTCTTGATCTGGAGCAACGCGGCCTACTCGACGAGACCCTCGTGGTCTGTATCAGCGAACACGGCCGCACTCCGAAGATCAATGCCGCTCAAGGCGGAGGTCGTGATCACTGGTCACAAGCTTATTCCGCGTTGTTCGCCGGCGGCGGAATTGCCAAGGGTCGCGTCGTCGGCGGGACCGACAAACATGCCGGTGAAGTGATTTCGAATCCAGTCGGCCCCAAAGACGTGCTGGCGACGATGTATCACCTCCTCGGCATCGAACCCCATCACTTCCTGCCCGACAAGACCGGCCGACCAATCCCCGTGGTTCCGGAATCCAGCCGAGTGATCACAGAAATGCTGACTTAGCGTTCACCCGCGCTGGCCCAGGTGAGCGGCGCTGCGTCAGCACGCGGATAACTTCGACGTCAAGTCGTTGGACTTGACGAAGATTTCTGTGGACTTTGCGTGAATCGTCGCGATCGAAACTCGCCGAATTGAAGTCATCCGCGTGCTGACGCAGCGCGGCTCACCTAGGAGTTCAGGGCTTCTGCGATCTACGTTCCTAATTCTCGCTTGAGGGCTTCGAGTTCGGCATCGATCTGGTTTTGGCGATCGTCGGCGGCAGGTGTTGCTGCGGGAATCGCAAAACGTCCGGACGAGGCTGGGGGGACGGCTTCAGCCGGGACACCAAGTGCCTCGCGTTTTCGAAGCGCTTCGGAGAGGCGGGCTTCCAAGGCTCGCTGGATCGTAGCCAGGTGCTCCTTGCTGCCGATGGCGGCCTTATGTTGATGTGCCAGGCCGGCGATCAGGTCTTCGACTTCGCGCTTCCGCATCAGACTTTGACGCGCTTCGGTTTCGGCTCCAGCGGCCAGTTGTTCGCGGGCCTTGTTGTTCCAGGACGTCACCGACTGCCGCTGCTCTTCAATTTCACGTCGCAGGCGTTGTTCGGAATTGGAGGCGTTGTTCGCGCTGCGCTGGGCACCGGCCAGCCCTTCCTGCATTTCCGTGACGATCTCGGCAATTGCCACGCGAGGATCATTGGCCTGATTCAACAGTTGTGTCAGGTTACAGGTGACGATGTCGGTCAGGCGGCTGAAGTAACTCATTCGAGTCTCCTTCAAATGGAACAAATAGGTGAACGCCACGAACCGACTAAATCTGCCGGATCGTGCGGAATAATTTCTGAGTCAATTCGGCAAGCGAGTGGAAACTTTGGTGCCGCAGGTAGAACCTTTGATAACACGCACAACGCAGGATTGGATGGCTTGGATGACATTTCTGTAAGATTTATCCTGCAATTGTCGGGTCGACGATCCCGCGTGCCACCAGTTTTTCCCGCAATTTCTCGCGAGCCAGTCGCAGTCGGCTTTTGGTGGTCGGCAAATTCGATTCCATGGCGTCGGCCACTTCCGGCAAACTTAATCCGGCATAAATATGCAATATGAACGTCAGTCGTTGGTCTTCGGGAATGTGGTGCAGCAGTTCGTCGACGACACGAGCGAATTCGCGCTGGTCGAGTTGCTCTTCGGGGGGCGGCAGGGCATCTGCGAGTCGAGCGATCATTTCGTCACGATCATCGTCGCGATGATGACCCTTGGCGGCATGGACCAGGCAGTCATGAGCCCGCCGGCGAGTCGTATCGATCAACAAGTTTCGGGCGATGCGATACATCCAGGCCTTAAAAGTGCCGCGCGGCAGGTAATCCCACGCCGTCGCATGGATGCGCAGCAATGTTTCCTGGCTGAGATCTTCGGATAACTGCCAGTCGCGTAGCTGGCGATTGAAGAATCCGATCAACGGCGACTGATGGCGCGACACCAATTGCCCAAAGGCGGCTTCATCGCCCCCTTGCAATCGAAGCATCAGTTGATCGTCTTCGTCGTGCATGGAATTGGTGTACTGGATGCGTGCGTCGGTCGACCTGAGACATTCACCGGAAGTTGTCTACTCTAATCGCGCGGAACTCGGTTGCCTACTGCCAGCGTTGGCCAACGGTGCGCAAGTCGGTATGTTCGGCACCCCGGCAATCGCGCCGATACAGATGACAAGAGTGAACAGGATCAGGGTGATGGCTTCGATTTCGCTGGATTATGGAACAACAAGCTGCTGGCACGGCGAAATTGACGACGCCCATCTGCTATGGCAATTCAACGGCCCCCCCGCACTACTTGATGTGGTGGGCACCATTACGGAAGGTCTGCAGAACCCGCTGGACTTCCCCGCCTTGCGTCAGGCATTGGTGCCGGGAGATAAGGTCGTTATCGTCCTCGATCGCCATGTCCCTTCGGCCGCGGAAGTGATCGCGGGTGTCTGGCAGCAGCTATTGATGGCCGCCATTGGTCCCGAAGACGTGCAGATTCTGCAACCGATCGCGTTGACCGGGGTCCGCCCGAACGACCCGCGGCGCTTGCTCCCTGAAAATGTCCGAGATGCCGTCCTCTGGAAGGTCCACGATCCGACTGATGACCAAGGGATTGGCTATTTGGCGTCCAGTGCCGATGGCGAGCGAATCTATCTGGCGCGCGAAGTGTTGAACGCGGACTTCGTCCTGCCGATCTCGCGACTGGGCTTTGATCCGGTCCAAGGCCGTCGCAGCGTCATGTCCTCGTTCTATCCTGGCTTGTCGAATACGGCCGCCTTTGCCAAGTCACGCGGCCAGGGGCACAGCGAGCTGGGGCCCGACGAAGAACGCCCGCTAAGCCAACGAATTCAAGAGATCGCTTGGCTATTGGGAATTCAATTCGCCCTACAAATCATGCCTGCCAGCAGTCATGGGGGTGCGGCCGGGATTCTGGCGGGAAATCCGGAAGCAGTCGCTCAACGAGGGCGTTCGTTGCTCGATTCCAGTTGGCGGATTCGATTCGATCAACGAGGCGAGACGGCAATCGTTTCGATTCCGTCCAGTCCGGATGATGCCACGGATTGGGATCAACTGGGAGCGGCTCTCGAAGCGGCCAGCCGACTGGTCGTTCGCGAAGGCAGGATCATCGTCCTATCGGATCTGGCGGCCGAGCCCGGCCCAGGGATTCAACTGCTGAAGGCCAGCCGCTCAGCCAAAGCCGCGCTGCAACCACTGCGCAGAGAATCGCCACCCGATCTGGTCGCCGCCTCCCAGATCGCCGCCGCCTCAGATTGGGCATCGATCTATTTGCTCAGTAAGGTTCCGTCTCAGGTAATCGAAGACGCCTTCATGACGCCGCTGGAATCCGAAGCGGAAGTTTCCCGGCTGGTGCAAACCTGCGACGGCTGCATGGTGCTGGCAGGAGCTCAGCACGTCTATACAGAAGCGCCCGCCTGAGATGTGCGGGTCGTTCCGATTGTAGAAGTTGCAATACTTACAACGCCGAAACTGAGTAAGAATTACAAGCCGCCAATTCTTGATACGCAGTTGCGAAATCTTGTAAGAACGGCAACTCGTTTAATTCATGTCACTTGCATCGAAATGGCTCTGCGACGCGATAGCCCAATTTCGCGATGGCACGGTCCGTGCAGTACATCTCTTTCGTTGGCAACCCCAACCAAAACAAGAATACCCGAAACCGGTCGCTCGACTGCTTTCGAGATTCCGAATTATCCTGCCGGCCCGAGGGAGACGGGCTACGCTCTGCTAAACAGACCCACGTCGAATTTCATGCCGATTAGGCCGGGACGTTACCCGCAACGTCCCGGCCTCTCACCTTCTTTGGGCCTGAAATTGAGATGACAGGTAGGCGTGTCACCCGCCCGAGCCATGTGTTTCGCTCACAAAGCATCTGTCAGTAAACACGCACTTTTTTGAGGAAAATTGAGATTTTAGGGCCTGTTTTGTCCCAATTTGTCCTGGGGTGTCACAGATTGTCAAATTCTGTCAGTAACTCATCGCGGCGAAGTGATTGCCGCGCCGCACAATTTCAGAGATTTCTGGCAAATCACCAAAAGGCGATCTGGATCGAGTCACCCGATATCGGGGATAATTGATAGTCGCAATGAGACGTTCAGTGGACCGTAACAAACGGCCACACCTGTTGATCGCTGCCTGGCGATCGACAGGTGTGGCCGTTTTTTTGTGATGACTTCTAACGTGGGATGGGCTTCCAGCCCGTCACTTCTTCGATGGGAGGATCCGTTCGGAATGACAGATATTGACCAACACAAATGGGACGGGCTGGAAGCCCATCCCCGAAAAATGGCAGACACCCCCAAAACCCTGCCATGGACTGACAAAGTCTGCCACTTCGTAAGGTTTGGCAGAGGCCCGGCAGCCCACGAATCGCCACAACTCGGTCATCGCAAATCAGATGACCAACAGCTCTTTGACAACCTGATGCAAACTGAAAACAGTCGCGGAAACGAGGTGGCTCGTTCATGGCAATTCCGCCGCTGGCGAATCAGGCAGAGTCAGCTTGTGACCAGCGGTCTCGACCGCCGCTATCCCTTCGCTTGACCCACCGCCCTCGCGCTTCGCAGAATGCATCTGCTGCTGCCGCGTTTCCAGGAATGTGCGGTGAAGTGCGACGTGTCTCTCCGCCTTTGCAAGACTTGCCTTCATGATTGTGACTATCGATGGACCCGCTGGGACGGGCAAAAGCACTGTGGCCCGTATTCTCGCGATGCGCCTCGGCTTTGAGTTCCTCAATACCGGGGCGATGTACCGCGCTGTCGCTCATGTCTGCCTCCAGCGCCAGGTGGACCTCTCCGATGCCGAGGCGGTGGGGCGAATCCCTGAGGGGTTGGAGATCGTCTTTTCAAATAACCGGCTGATTCTCGATGGCCAGGATGTCACCGAAGCCATTCGCGATCAACAGGTCACTCAAGCGGCGTCGTTGGTCGCGGCGAATGTCCAGGTCAGACAGCGATTGGTGGAACTGCAACGCTCGGCAGCTCGTGGCGTGAGCCTGGTGACCGAGGGACGCGATCAAGGGACCGTGGTCTTTTCCGACGCTGAATGCAAGTTCTTCCTGACGGCCTCACCTCAAGAGCGAGCTCAACGTCGCCAGCGTGAGTTGTTCGACCGCGGCGAGGCGATCGCGTTGGAAGAACTGATGGCTCAGCAGGAATTGCGAGATGAACGCGATGAGACTCGCGCCTGCTCACCCCTGGTCCCGGCCAGCGATGCGGTGGTGATTGATACGACTCCAATGACCTTGGAAGAAGTGGCGTCTTACCTGGAAGGCCTGGTTCGCAAACGTCTCGATGCCGAAGAGATATTCTGAGCACACATCAAACCTGTGCATCGCGTCATCTTTCCCACGCGCCGCCTTGCTGCTGCGTATTATTACGGTGTGACGCCAAGGCAATCATCAGCCGCAAGTCATTTCGGTTGCGGGACGTAAGTCCGCGCGATGGTTTTTGATCTTCAAGGAAACGCCAATTTTGACTACGAATCCCACGCGAGTTGAGATTCGGTTTGTCCGTCGAACTCGTTCGATGAGAAACCGGAGGGGCTATGTGCGATCCAACTACGATTTCGCTCTCTTGGACACGTGAACCATTCAACACGATCAGCCACATCATTGGTGCGCTGATTTTTGCGGCCCTCGCCGTCCAGTTGATTCGCCGCGGTCGAGGCGATCGGCTACGAACTCTCAGCCTGGCGGTCTTGGCTTACGCTTCGATTCAAACGTTGCTGATCAGCAGCGCTTATCATTCGCTGTGGCCTGGTGCCTATCGCGATTTCATGCTGCGTGCCGATGTCGTTGGCATCTTTATTCTGATTGCTGGCAGCATCACGCCTGTCCATGTGATCCTGTTTACTGGGGTTGAACGTTGGGCTCCGTTGGCTCTGGCGTGGACCATCGCATTCGGTGGAGCAATTCTGCGAATCGTCTATTTTGACACCTTACCCGGCATCGTGGGGGTCGCAATCTTCCTCGCA
Organism: Schlesneria sp.; assembly: GCA_028291515.1. Lineage (GTDB taxonomy): Bacteria > Planctomycetota > Planctomycetia > Planctomycetales > Planctomycetaceae > Schlesneria. Next base: position 42,947 of record JAQGHU010000072.1, on the reverse strand, counting down.
TTTGGTTGGGCGATGGCCGTCACGGCCGCGACTTTGTGGTGGCGATTTGGATGGAGATTCGTTCGCTTTGCTGTGCTGTCTGGATTGGCCTACACCGTGGGAGCGATCGTACTAGTCCAGCACGGGCCAATCGTGGTCAAAGGGGTCGTTGGTCCTCATGAACTCTGGCACCTGGCAGTCCTGACGGGCTTGGCCATGCAATGGGCGTTTGTCTTCCAATTCGCTGACGGGGTCGCTCCGCGTCAACGTGGGATGTTGATTCCCGTCAACGATGGTCCGCTGATCAGTGTGCCGCTGGAAGAATGCCTGATTCCGATCTCGACTGGCGATGCTCCATCGCCGCTTCGCCAGAGCGCGTGATAACAGTCACAGAAGATGTCGATTCACTTGATCGCCGCGTCGACCGCTTCATCAACCGATCCGAACGGACGCGGACCATCGGGCGTCACTGTGACCTGTCCTCTGCGATCGATCAGGAACACGCCCGGACGAACCTTTCCTGACTCGGTCACCCGGCCCCACTGTGTGTGGATTTTCAGTATGCCTGCGGGCGAGAGCGGGTCGAAGTCGGAAACGAGTGGAAACGGGAACGAACCGACTCGATCCATCGCCGCTCGGTTCAACTGAGGGATCGCATTCGTGACAGCAATCACTTTCACGTTGTGTGCTTTAAGTTCAGGAAAGCGTTCGCGGAGTCGCAGTAGTTCCGGGTCTTGGTCTGCTCCAGTTTCGCCATCGAAAAAGAGGATGATAATCTGATGGCGACCAAGAAAGGTCACCAATCTCACCAGCGTATTGTTCGCATCCAAAGCTTCGAAAATCGGCGCAGGCCGCGCCATCACGGCCGCGGCCACTTGGTCAGCGTAGTCTTGTGGTTTGTTCGCGGCGACGCGCCACATGCACAACACCACCAGCACGATTCCGGCCACGATCGGAATCAACGCCCGACGATCTGGCATACGGTCACTTTCTGAGTTCGCAGCAAATGTATCGAGCGAACGGCGAGGTTCAACCAGCGAGAAACGCCTCAATGCGATCGAGTCCCGATTTGATCACGTCCTGGCTGGTGGCGAATGATAGTCTCACATAGCCAGGAGCCCCGAAGGCGTCTCCGGTCACCAGAGCAACGTGAGCCTGTTCCAGCAAAGCCGTGCAGAAATCGGTGGCATTGTTGACCACCACACCGCCAGCCAGCGGTTTGCCAAAGCGGGAACTGACGTTGAAGAACGCATAGAACGCTCCCCCAGGTTCGGCGAAGGTGACGCCGAATTTCTCTCGCCACGGCTGCAATCGGCCCATCACGTAGTTGCGTCGCTTTTCAAATTCCACTCGCATCGCTTCAACGCTTTGCTGAGGACCGTTGAGGGCTTCGACCGCGGCATACTGACTGACGCTGCAGGGATTGGACGTTTCCTGACTTTGCAGGTTGTCCATCGCCTTGATCGCATCGACAGGTCCAATTGTCCAGCCGATTCGCCAACCCGTCATCGCGTATGCTTTGCTGACCCCGCTGACGATGATGGTGCGTTTGGCCACCTCAGGACCGAACGTCGCGAAGCACTTGAATTCAGCTCCCTTGTAGAGCAGCTTTTCGTAGATCTCGTCCGACAAGACCATGATGTCGCGTTCGACCGCGACATCAGCCAAAGCCTTCAACTTGTCGATTGGATAGGTCGCCCCGGTCGGATTGGAAGGGTTGTTCAGCATCATCAGACGAGTTCGCGGCGTGATCGCCTTGCGGAACTGATCGGCCGACATGCAGAAGCCGCTCTCTTCGGTGGTGTCGACGATCACCGGAGTCGCCCCAGCCAACTCGACGAGGGCGCTATAGCTAACCCAATACGGTCCAGGGATGATCACTTCGTCGCCAGGACCGCATAGCGCGGCCAGCACGTTATGGATCGAATGCTTGGCGCCATTCGAAATCAGGACCTGGGCTGGAGTGATTTCCAGTTTGTAGTCGCGCTTGTAGGTTTCGCAGACTGCCTTTTTCAGTTCCGGAATCCCGCCCGATGCCGTGTAGTGGGTGTGGCCGGCTTCCATCGCGGCGACAGCGGCTTTGCGAACGTTCTCGGGAGTGTTGAAGTCGGGTTCGCCCAGCGTGAAGTCGTAAACCGTGATTCCTTTAGCTTTTAGCTCTTTTGCTTTGGCGGCAGCGGCCAGCGTGGCAGAGGGCTTCAGGGAACTGACGGCAGGTGACAATCGAACGCCGGACATACAAATCTCTACTTTCCAGAATTCTCGATCCAGGCACAGCATAAGCGCCCCGCGACAAACAGGATGTCGCCATGTCGATTGTTGAGCCTGATCGCTGGATCGTCAAGCAACGCAGGGAGTTCGCGACGGAATAGTCCGTCAAAGAACACCATATTTCGCGAACGCATCAACGGCTTTCATCCCATCGCGAATTGAGTCGCGAACGACGTTTTCGGCATGAACTTTGTCCCACGCTCGCGAAATCGCCTGGGCTTCAACTTCGAGCGGAACCACGACGACTCCATCTTCGTCGGCAAAGACAAGGGATCCGGGCTGAAAGTTCACGCCGTCGATCTCCACCGGGACATCCACGTCGACGACGCGCTGCCGATTCAAGCTGTCATAGACACAGGTGGCTCGAGCGTAGACCGGGAAGTCCATCGCTCGGATCTTGGCGACATCGCGAATGGCTCCGTCGATGATCGCTCCAACGCAACCACGGTTCTTGGCAGCCGTGGTCAGCAGTTCACCCCAGATACCGGATCGAATCGAGTTGCCCGCCGCGGCAATCAAGACATCGTCGGGCTGGCAGGCATCGACCGCCTGCAGTTCCAGTTCATACGGCTTCGGATCGACGTGGGACATATCAGCCCACAGTGTCGTCTTACAGCGCCCCACCAACAGGTTCGTTCCGGTGTAGGGTGTGAACTGCAATCGCGGTGATTGGCGCTTGTATCCCAGTCCGTCGAGAGCGTCGCTGACCACAGCGCAATACAGGTGTTCGCGCATCATCGCGAGAGTGATCTTGGAGTCGAAGGGCATGTTGGACCTGCAGGAATTGAGGATGTTCCAGACCGCACCGGGCACCGCGCGAATCGAGGCTGCTACTGCTACCATATTCCGGCGCAGTCCGTCCACACTCACGGGAGTTTCCTTATGCCTCGGGTTGGCATCATCGCGTTGATCCAGGAATCCAATACGTTCCTGCCGGGCATCACAACGTTCGAACATTTTCGACAGGATCTGCTGCTGACTGGCGAAGAGGTTCGAAGTCACTTTGCGAATGCGCACCACGAAGTACGAGGATTCTTCGATGGCCTGGCGCGAGCGAATTTCGAAGCGGTGCCAATTTTCGCGGCCAGGGCTCTGCCGTTCGGTGCGATTGAACCGGTCGCGTTTGATTCACTCTTAAAGCTGATGCTGGACGAACTGGAATCGGCAGGCAGGTTAGATGGCTTGTTGGTTGCCCCGCATGGAGCAACTGTGGCGCAGTCTCATCCCGACGCCGATGGCTATTGGCTGGCGAAGGTGCGACAGTTCGTGGGGCCTCAACTGCCGATCATTGGAACGTTGGATCCGCATGGTAATCTGTCGGCCGACATGGTCAACGCGACGGATGCCCTGACGGCGTATCGAACCAATCCCCACATCGATCAAGAGCAGCGCGGCCTGGAAGCTGCGGAACTCATGGTGCGGACACTCCGTGGGCAAGTGAGCCCCGTGCAGGCGGCCTGCTTCCCCCCGATGCTAATCAACATTGAACGGCAATGTACGTCGGAACCCCCGCTGGACCGGCTGGTCGCGGCATTTGAAGAAGTACGAGGGCATGCCGGGGTGCTGTCGGCGAGCCTCATGCTCGGGTTCCCTTATTCCGATGTCGACGAAATGGGAGCATCAGCGCTGATTGTGACAGATGGCAATTTACCCCTGGCGCGGTCTCTCGCCGATCAACTCGGCGATGCAATGTGGTCGGGTCGCCAGGGACTGGCCGGGGCATTCACCGCTGTAGAAAACGCGGTTCGCCAAGCACGGAACCTACCCGGCCCGATCTGCATGCTCGACATGGGCGATAACGTCGGCGGTGGGTCGCCCGCAAATGGGACATGGCTGGCTCACGAACTGTACCGCCAGCAGCTTGGGCCGTCCTTCATCTGCCTCTATGACCCCGTCGCGGTGACTCAGGCTGAGTCTGTGGGAGTCGGATCGCGAGCTCGACTTGCAGTCGGAGGCCAGACCGACAACCTGCACGGCGCCCCTTTCGAAGCCGAGTTCGTTGTCAAATTTGCAGGCGACGGACGATTTGCCGAGGATCAGGTACGGCACGGGGGATTCACCGAGTTTGACCAGGGCCGCACGGCGATTGTCGAAACTGGCGACGGGCTGCTGACGGTCATGCTGACGACGCGTCGAACGCCCCCGTTCAGTTTGCGGCAGTTGACTGCCTTTGGCTTGGACCCCCTCGCATTCCGCGTGCTCGTGGCCAAGGGGGTCAACGCTCCGCTGGCCGCCTATCAACCCGTCTGTCCAACCATTTTGCGAGTGAATACACGTGGCGTGACGATGGCCGATGTCACACAACTCCCCTATCATCATCGTCGTCGGCCGATGTATCCATTTGAAGTTGAGACGACGTGGCACCAATAGCGGTAAATTCGGCTGATTAATCCTGAGTTCGCACTGGGTGAGGTATTGTTCGATGCCTTCGGGGATGTGGCGATTTGCCGAGTGGTTGGATCCGATCCCGGAAGAGGCTCGCGTCTCACTGGGAGAAGGGAACTCGCCCCTTGTCCGATCAAGGCGCCTGGGTCCGAGTGTCGGCTTGAAGAATCTGTTCTTCAAACTGGAGATTACGAACCCCACCGGTTCGTACAAAGATCGATTCGCCTGTGCTGCCATCTCGGACATGGTCGCCAATGGCAAGACCGAATGTATCGCAACGTCCAGCGGTAACACTGGTGCGGCCCTGGCAGCCTACTGTGCCGTCGCCGGGATCAGTTGCGAGATCGCCATCGTGGAAAAGGCCCCTGAGGGCAAACTGCGTCAGATGCTGGCTTACGGAGCCAAGCTCTATCGTGTCCGCGGCTTCGGTGTGGATAGCCATGTCTCTGATCGCGTGATTGATTGTTTGCGACAACTCAGTGCTCGTCCGTCCGCTCAGATGCAGATCAGCGCGTTCGCGCTCAGCCCGGTGGGGATGAGTGGCGTGAAGACGATTGGCTTGGAGTTGGCAGAGCAAGGTCCGGAACCGTGGGACCATATCTTCGCGATGGCAGGCGGTGGTGGCCTGGTGCTGGCGATCGCCAAAGCGTATGAGCAACTGCTGGAATCGGGCTGCGTTCGCGAACTTCCCAAGGTTGAATGCGTGCAGCCTGTCGGCAACAACACGATTTCAGGCCCATTGCGAGCGGGCCTCAAGGCGGCTCAGACGACGCAATGCACCAGTCGCATCAGCGGGCTGCAGGTTCCTTCGGTGATTGACGGAAACGAAGTGATCGCAGCCTGTCGTCGCAATGGGGGCACCGGGCACGTTGTTGAAGACGAATTTGTCTGGCAGACTCAAGCTCGTCTCGCTCGCGAAGAAGGGATCTTCGCCGAACCCGCCGGTTCGACCGCTGTCGCTGGAGCGTTGCAGGCTGCGAAGGAAGGGTTGATCGATCCCAATGCCTATGTGGTCTGCCTTGTGACTGGCTCGGCATTCAAAGATCCGCCGTCATTGGAAGCGATGGTCCGTCACACGTCTGCGCCGTTAATCGACTTGGCCGATCTGGAACGACGGGTCGATACCGGTCGCATCCCCACTCCCAGGTGAGCCGCGCTGCGTCAGCACGCGGATAACTAGGTTTTCACGCTACGCCAAAGTCCAGAAAGCGGTTTTCACGCGAAGGCGCGGAGCGGGAATGACAGGGAAGGCCTCCCCATATGTGTTTCTCTTCATTTCCTTCATGGCTTCGCGCCCCCGCGGCTTCGCGTGAAAACTGTCTTCTTTCGACTTTCATCGCGAAGTTATCCGCGTGCTGACGCAGCGCGGCTCACCTGGGACATCTGCAATCGTCTGCTCTGGCGCGCATCGGCACGTCGCAACTCGTTCTCCGTGGCAAATCGAAACCTGCTGATGTATCGTGCTGTCCCTACTTCGGCTCGCCGCACTTAGCTGGCGAGCCAGCAGACTCTGCCACTTTGAATTGGAATCCCCTCTATGACACATGCCAAGAGCACTCGTCGCGATTTCTTGAAGCAGTCGACATTACTGGCTGCGGCCGGAAGCACGCTGCCCTATTTCGCGTGGAGCCAACCGGCGTTCGCGAATCAGTCGGCGAACGCTCGCCCACGCATCGGCTGCATCGGTGTAGGTAGCATGGGGACTGGCGATGCCCATCAGCACGCTCAGTTCGGCGACATCCTGGCTGTCTGCGATGTCGACGCGAAGCACGCTGAAAAGGCCAAGCACGACAACAACCTTGGCAAGGGCAAGGCCGACGCTTATGGCGATTATCGTCAGATTCTGGAACGCAACGACATCGATGTCGTCAGCGTGGTGACTCCAGACCACTGGCACGTGAAGATCGCCATCGAAGCGTTGCAAGCTGGCAAGCACGTCTTCTGTCAGAAGCCACTGACGTTGACACTGGAAGAAAACCAGTTGATCCGCAACGCTTGTCGTAAGCACAAAGACAAGGTGATGTTCGTCGGGACGCAGCAGCGCAGCGATCGCAACCTGTTTCTGCGAGCCGTCAACATTGTTCAAAAGGGCCTGCTGGGCGACATCCAAACAATCACTGTCGGTATTAACGGTGGCGACGTGGGTGGGCCGTTCCAGAAGTCGACTCCGCCCGAAGGTCTGGACTGGGATATGTGGCTGGGTCAAGCTCCGAAGGTCGAATACATCAAGGAGCGTTGCCACTACCAGTTCCGCTGGTGGTACGAATACTCCGGCGGCAAGTTCACCGACTGGGGAGCTCACCACATCGATATCGCTTCGTGGGCGATTGGTGCCGATCAGGAAGGTAAGGGACCGATTGAAATCGACGGGACCGACGCCAAGCATCCGGTTGAATTCAAGGATGGGTTCCCAACCGTTGACGATCGCTACAACACGGCCAGCGATTACGCTGTGAAGTGCAAGTTCGAAAGCGGCACCGAAATGATTGTCACCAGCCGAGGCGACAACGGGATCCTGTTCGAAGGCAGCAAGGGCCGCCTGTTCGTCAATCGCGGCAAAATCACCGGGACGCCGATCGACGAAAAGTGGGACGAAGGGAAGTTTGGCGATGAAGATCTGGTCAAGCTCTACAAGGGCAAGCCCTTCGAAGGCCACAAGAATAACTTCTTCCGCTGCATCGCCGAAGGAGGCTTGCCGGTCTCGGACGTTTATTCACACGTCCAAGTGATGAACACCTGCCACCTGTCGGCCATCGCCGCCCGAATGAACAAGTTGATCAAGTGGGATCCGAAGGCAGAGCAGATCGTCGGCGATGAAATCGCTGCGAAGTTGTTCGCTCGTGAACAACGCAAGGGATTTGAGATCCCTCGCGTCTGATCTGTCATCCAAATAATCAGCACCATCTCCGGCGTCGTTGCTCGCAGCGACGCCGGATTTTTTAATTTATCAGCCACGCCTTCCTGGTCTCAAAGCTGAATACATCATCTTTTCTTCTCGACATCATGGATCCGGACCTATTCGGCGGTGAAGAGCGGTAGAGAGTTACCACGAAGGACACGAAGATGGAATTTGACGATCTTTCGAGTCGAGTGATCGGTTGTGCCATCGAGGTTCACCGAATCCTGGGTCCGGGGTTGCTGGAATCTGCCTACGAGCAATGTTTGGCGTATGAGCTAAGTCGTCATGGAATCGCATTCCAGGTTCAGTACCCACAACCGGTTCAGTATAAAGACATTCAACTGGATTGCGGCTATCGGATAGACATTCTGATCGAGAATCGGTTGATACTCGAACTCAAGAGCGTCGAGACGATCAAGGGAATATTCGAAGCCCAATTGCTGACCTACATGAAATTGGCTGGTATCAAAATTGGACTCCTGATCAGCTTCAACAATACGAGGCTCAAAGATGGAATTAAGCGTTTCGTTCTCTGATTCCTTCGTGCTCTTCGTGTCCTTCGTGGTGAAAGAATGCCGAAAGAGTCGGTCAACTTGACCCGCAGTCGCCGGCGGTTCAGAGTGTTAGCGTATTGATCGGAACCCCACCATCAAGCGCGGCCAAGGCACCTTAGTAGTTCGGCCGCAAGAAGGCCCCCAAGGTGTTTTTTGTTCCATTTCGAACCCGGAATCATCGAGCAATGAAATACGAATCCATTGTTAGAGCGCGAGGAGGGACTGCCGAACGAGAAATCAAGATCGGAGATCTTGTAGTACCCGATGTTCGCTCCTCGACAGCAATAATGTACAACGCAGACCGCAATGAGATTTATAGGCTCTACGATGATGTCACGACGCTACTCAATGCTATTCGGTCGGGAACCAAGATGCCCGACAAGATATTCGTGCCCGACTTGTGGCACACAGCGATCAAGATGCCACCTTACGAACAAGAAGTAGTACTAGATCTCTGGGCCTTGGGACATGATCTCGTAGGTGAGACCGAATATGAGCTGGACTACTCACCGGGTAGGGCCACCAATGGTTTCGGTTCACTGTACGTGCGTACGCCAAATAGCGTTAAGCACGTCGTCTTCTTGTCGCACCAATCGAACGACAAGCCGATTGTCCGATATGCGGCGAAGTTCCTACAACAGAAAATGACGGTAATCTGGGATGAATGGAGTTTTCGGCGCGGAAAACCCCTGACTGCTGAGATAGAGACTGGAATCGAAAAGTCGACGGCCTTAGTGCTGTTTTGGTCTGAGAACGCAGCGGCTTCTAAATACGTCCAGTTCGAAGACGAACTTGCGATTGCTCGGAATATCAAAGATGACCAGTTCTCCATTCAGATCGTAAGACTCGACGAGACAAGTCTGCCCAAAAGATATGACCGACTGATCTATCACGACTGGCGGAGGGGTCGCCCAGGTTCGAAACTATTCGATTCCCATCTTTTGCGCCTGTCTCTTTCGATCTACGGAGTTGCACCCGGGGAGGCAGATTGAGTGTAGGGTGGACTAACGGGAAGCCTCGATTGATCGTCGATCAACTTTGAATAGCAAGCGCCGCATGAGCAGAGAGGAGTTTCGCGAACAGCTCCAACCCGGCCACCCGTCGCTTGAATTTCGTCGTTCACGGGCACCAAATGGCTAAATCTGCCGGTAACCGATCTTGCTGAGGTTTGCCGCATTCCGCTAGAACCCCCATTTGCGGAGGCCAAGACTGATCGGAACGCTTGGCTGACCACTTTGAATGGGGGGCATGGACGCCATGGTTTCTGGTCATCTGACGGAACGTTTGTACGCCACTTGTCGCAGGGCATTGAATTGCCCTTGGGCGGCCACCTTAAGTGGTGTCCTGATCGGCATTTTGGCTGTTGCTGCTGGCCTGTCATGGGCACTCACCTGGAGTGACGATCGGGCGTTTACGAATGCCGCGATCCTGATGGTCGCCGGCGGAGTTGTCGCCGGCCGACGATTCCCGCTGTCACGCTATTTGAATCCGTCTGAATTGGCGGTCATCGCCTGCACTTGGACGTTGTTACAGCCCTGGATCATCGGTGGGCTGGCCATGCTGATGCTGTTTGTCCCGATGTCGCTGCTCGCCTCCGAGTCGACTCGGTTCATGCTCGGATTGAGCATGGCTGTCCCTGTCTGGTTCGTGACAAGCTGGCTAACGACGAGCTTCTTGTTCGGAGTACTCGACTCCAACATCGGCAGGTGGGATCGCAGTGGACTCGCTGCTGGAATGGCATTTGGATTCGCAGTCGGTGTGGGAATCAGTGCTTTGTTGCTGGCACCATCGATTGGGACCTGGTCTACCGTTGCCTGCGCCGTGGCAATCCTGGTTCTCTCGAGATTGCTGGGAGCGGCTCAATGGCTCGGGCTGGCAGCAGATCAGAACACCAGTCAATCGTCGGGAGACTCACAAACAGTAACTGATGGCGTGAAGCTCAGCGCGGGATTGATGCAAACGGTGGCTATGGTCGCGATCGGTGGGCTGATTGCCGTGCTGATGCGTCTCACGGGTCAGTTGATGCCGAATACCTGGCAAGTTTATTCTGCCGAGTGGATGGGCTTAGCGATCGGTTTCGGTATCGGTCAACTGCTGCATGGTCGACGAACAGTGGCGACAGGACAAGCCCCGTGGCAGATGCTGATCCCGGCAGCATGCGGAGCTTTGCTGCTGGCCACATTTCCGACCGTCGTTGGACTTGCCCTATGGGCGACTGCTTCGCTGACATCCATCACGTCGCTCACGACGTTTCGCGTTTTATTGCTGATGGTCTTGATGGCACCCGCCGGTTACGGAATGTCCACCGTCGCGCCTCGTCTTCACGCTTCATTTGGGCGAGGGTTGCCCGCGGTCGGAATGGCTATCGGATTCGTGCTGACTCAGTACTGCTTTGAAGGAGCCAGCCTGAGCTTCGTGCTGGCGGTGATCTGCGGTTCGCTCGTTTTGACTTCGCTCGTGACTCTGGCGACTTCTGGTCCAATGAGTCTGGAGTGGCCGATGCGAGCCGGGATCGCCTTCTGCTGTGTTTTCAGCCTGTCGGTGCCGCTTTGGAGCAGTCATCACAACCCTACCCTCGTCGCGAAGCTGTTGTTTTCGACTCCCTCGTTCGTCGCACATCGGATCGGTTGGGAATCGCGCCTACTGCCGATGCTCGATGATGCTCATGCGATTTACGGCAGCGAAGGAACACACGGTCCGCTGACTGTCTGGCGCTCGCACGGCCTGGAATTGCATCTGCGAGAAAATGGTATTCCCCGGGCGGTCATCTCGGCGAACACCGAAGCGTATCCGCAGTTTGCTCCGGAAGTGTTGCAAGCGGTCTATCCGCTGGTACTGGTCGAACAACCCAATCGAGTCCTGTTGCTAGGGGCTTCCGGCGGCGTTCCATTGGCCACGTGTCTGCAATTCCCGACGCACGAGATTGTTTGCGTCGAGGGTGATCGGCATTTAACGGATGTCATCCGTGGGCCGCTGGCGAAGGAAACCGGTTTCAATCCGCTCGTCGATGAGCGAGTGCAATTGGTGACGATCCCGCCGACGTTGGCCGTGATGTCGAGTCACGAACGCTTTGATGTCATTCTCAGTTCACCACCGCCATCGTCGATTGTCGCCGGCGGCGCAATGTTTACCGCGGACCACTACCAGCATGCCTCGCGCTGCCTAGCTGATGGCGGAATCTTCTGTCAGCGGTTCCAATGCGTGGACTATGGGCCCGATCCACTGCGAATTGTCGTCCAGTCGATGAGACGCGCTTTCCATGAAGTGGTCGCGATTGAGACTGCCGCTGGTGAGTTCCTGCTGCTGGGCGCGAATGCGCCGGGAGCGTTCGCCCCCGAAGATCTGGCGATGCGACTTCAGGCGCAGCACGTCCGACAATTGCTGGCCCGTAGTGGATTAGATTGGTCCGCTCTCCTGAATTTTCCGGCCTACGATCACGCTGCTCTCGCAGAGATCTGTGCGGAAGCGCGCAGTTGGACGAATGCCCCCGCCAATGGGATCCTGGCCTTGCGAGCGCCATTGGAACTCATTCGCTGGGCGCCGAAGCTGCAAGAAACAAAACAAGTCCTGACCGCCATTCGGACTAGTCCAGTTCCGTTTGCAATTCCAGACGACTCCGCGAATGAGGACCAAGAAGAAGTACAACGATCGCGAAAGTCGCGGTTGCTGGAATGGCTCGGCGATCGCCGCGTCTCACCAGACCTGTTGCGGAGACTCTCCGAAGTCGCCACCCAATACAAGCTGGTTCAAGAGAACCCGGAATCTCACTGGTGGGAGTACCGCAAAGCTCTGAAGGAACAGATGCAGAATCGTCGTCAGTCCGTGGTCCAACAGGTCGGTCACAACGATGAAAAAGCCGCGAAGCATCCCGAGGATGAATGGCGCAAGGCGTACTTCACGGCTCTGGGAGTCGCCGCTCACAAGCCCACGGCAGAGTTGATCGCCGAAGTCGCCAAACACCTACAACCCTACGATCCGCTAGTCAGCTACTTCGCCAGACAAGAGATTGCGGACTTGCAATTCCGCGGGCAGACGGATGCCGTGTCTGAACTGGAGCATCGTCTGCATGTGATCTACTTCGTACCGACGGTAGATGGTTCGACGCGCAACGTCGTGACGGCGATCGAACTGTTGATCAAGCATCCTGAGGCGATTCCTGATCCCGGGCGTCGTTATGACACGCTGAATGGCTTGCTGCAGACGCTGCGAAATCGCTGGGAATCGCGGCAGTCGTATCCCGTCAAATCGGCTCGACGCCAGTTGTCCGATGTCGATCGCAGCCTGGTCGCTGCCGACAAGGGTGTGCAGACACTCGAAGACTGGCATCACGACGCTCATGTCTCCGACAGTGACTGGGCCATTCGTAAGCAAGTCATCGAACGGATCTTGCAACGGCCACTACACGACTACCACACAAGATTGCAGACGACTGCCACCCGCAACGAAACTCGCAATCGATTGAAGGGTGCGAACGCGGCTGACACCGAAGCCAAGTAGTGCATTTCGTAGGACGGATTTCCAAAGTTTCCAATCCGTCCCACTGCCTTCGGAAAATGACTTAGGTTCGCCGTCGCGGCTGAAGAAACGCCGTGAATGAGGACGGATTACCAATCCGTCCTACTAGGAACAGCGTCAGTTCGAAAACGATCACGTCAACGGCGTTCGCCAGGCGCGGCCGTCACTGATCATCATGGTATCGGCGACACGGGGACCCCAGGTTCCCGCCCGATACGGTTCTGGCGTGACCTTGTTCTTTTCCCAGTATTCCAAAACTGGCGTCACGAACTGCCAGGCGGCTTCGAGTTCATCGCTACGCATGAACAGCGTCGAGTCCCCGCGCAGCACATCGAGCAACAGCCGCTCGTAGGCCTCGGGCAAGGCCTGGTGGAAGGCCTCTTTGTAGTTGAAGTCCATCGTGACGGGATGGATCTGGTACTGCATGCCCGGTCGCTTCGTTGAGAACGACAGCTTGATTGATTCGCTGGGCTGAATGCGGAACACCAGCTTGTTCGGGCGGTTGCCAACAAGTTCGCAAACATCACCTTCGCATTCAACTGTGTTGAATAGATTGAGCGGAGGTTGCTTAAACTGAATGGCGATCTCCGACACTCGCGACGGCAATCGCTTGCCCGTTCGCAGATAGAATGGCACTCCCGCCCAGCGCCAGTTGTCGACCAGCACCTTCATGGCAACATAGGTCTCTGTGCGAGAGTCGGCCGGAATTCGTTCTTCGCTCAAATAACTGATCGCCGCCTGGCCGTCGACGAGACCTGCCGAATACTGGGCGGGGATCGCCCAGGACGAGATGTCTCCCTTATTCCCCGGGGCGAGTGCCTTCAGCACCTTCAGCTTCTCGTCATGCAGATCCCGTGCGTTGAATTGAGCCGGGGGCTCCATGGCGATCAGGGACAGCAATTGCAGGACGTGGTTTTGAAGCACGTCGCGTAGTGCTCCCGAGTGATCGTAGTATCCACCACGGCCGCGTTCCAATCCCTGCGATTCGGCCACCGTAATCTGCACGTGATCGACGTGATTGCGATTCAGCAACGGTTCGAAAATGGAATTGCCGAACCGAAACAGCAGGATGTTCTGGACGGTCTCTTTGCCTAGGTAGTGATCGATGCGATAAATCTGCTCTTCACGCAGCAGGCGTCGCAGGTTGCCACTGAGTTCTTGTGCGGAGGTCAGGTCGCGTCCAAATGGTTTTTCGAAGACCACGCGCATCGTGTGAGCGGCGTCGCGATCGGGAATCAATCCACCTGACCCAAGGTTTTCGACCGCGGATAGAAACAGATCTGGAGAGGTCGCCATGTAGAACACACGGTTGTGCTCGGTCCCTTGTTGTTTTTCTATCGCTTCAAGGTGCTGACGGAACGCCGGATAACCATCAGGCGAAGCGATGTCGAGCTGCCGGTAGTACAGACGCTTCGCGAATTGCCCCCATTTCTCTTGAGAGACTTGGCCGGCGCGAACATGACCGTTGATCGCTTCGTAAATCTCGTTGCGAAAACTCTCGTCGGATTTCTCGCGGCGAGCCACCCCCACGATTGGCGCTTCATCGGTGAGGTAGCCATCGCTCCAGAGATCAAATAGAGCTGGCAACAACTTGCGGGCGGTCAGGTCACCTGATGCTCCAAAAATGGAGATCGTGGCCGACTCGGGATGCGGAGTGGTGCTGGGGATACTACCAACATTGGATGCAGTGACGGGGGCTATGATCGACACAGTGGAAACTCCTGAACAATCTTCTAACGAAGTCCTTGGCGAATCAGATCGCTGATTCGTTGCGGAGTCAATTCATCAAGTGAGTCAACAACGGACTCGGCCGCCTCCAATTCCGAACGAGTCCGGCCGGTGCTGGCGAGTCCGATGCAGATAATTCCCGCCGAATGAGCCGCCCGGATTCCGACGGGCGCATCTTCGATGACACAACACGAAGCGACGGGTAGTCCCAGTCCTTTCGCAGCAAGTTGAAAGACTTGCGGGTCGGGCTTCCCTCGAGTCACCTGGCGAGCGGTGACTCGGCATTTCATGATTTCCGACACACCGAGCTTTTCCATCACCAGGTCCACATTTTCGGGTGGCCCGGAGGAACCAACGGCCACGGCAATTCCCACAGCATCGAGGGCACGAATCAAGTTCGCGGCGCCGGGCATGGCGGGAAAGTCAACACGGATGATTTCTCGATACAGCCATTCCTTGCGATCATCGAGTTGCCGGACTTCTTCCGAAGTCCACTGGCGATCCGTCCACTGCTCGATAATGTTTTCGCGAGATGTGCGTCCGAAGCCTTTGACAAATTCGGACTCGGAATAGGTGCGACCGATTTCCGATGCTAGTTCCCGCCAGCTTTGGAAGTGAGACTGGTACGAGTCAATGAGCACGCCGTCGACATCGAAGATGACTCCCTGTCGATCAACCATTCCGTGGTTCCATCCTGTCGGGTGCTAAAGGGTGCGGGAAGCGTTCAAAGCAGCCGTGATCTTAACGACCAGCAGCCCCTTCGGCGACCGAATGCACATCAATCATCGTGGATGGACCGAAGCCGTTGATCTGTCATGACCGACCGGCCCGTGATCAGTCTTTCGGCCACTTTGCGCCCTGATCGATCCAGGCACGCAACAGGCCAATCTGCTCATCCGAGAGCTTGTCACCTTCGGGGGGCATCACGACATCGGGATCGACGGCCGCGACGTATTTGATCAGCTTGCTCTCTTCACTTTTGCCCGCGGCGAAGATCGGACCGCCATCTCCGCCGTTCAAGGCATCGTCCCGTCGGTCAAGGCGAAGCCCACCTTCCTGGCGCGATGATCCATGGCACTTGTAACAATGCTCTTTGAACAATGGCTGAACATCCTTGATGAAGTCGACATCTCGCTTGGCCGCTGGAGGGATCGCGGCCGTCTCCCGACCGCACCCGGTTTGAATCAACACCGCGCTGACCGCGATGCCACTTGTGCAGACAACAGTGAACGTGCCTGTCCTCCGCATGAACAGCCGATGATCACCACCCATGTCGACACTCCAAAACAGCTTGCTCTAAGCGATTTGCGTTCCCGCGCGATGTATCAAATGATAATGGGCTCGCCAGTTGATTGGCGAGCCCATCGATTTCATTCGGAGATTTCCGACAAGTTACTTCGTTGCAGCGGAACGAGTCGTACGTGGCGTTGGCTCGGTAGTCTTCGGATCCACTTTATCTTCTTTGCGCGTTGTGGATTTCTCCGTCGCTTGAGCCAGCAAGAGTTGCCCCGCAAACAGTTGCTCTTGTGTGAAATAAGGGGTCGATGGCTGTCCACCCAAATGGTCGACAGACTTATTCGCCAGTTGCTGCCAGCTCATCTTATCAGTGATCGACCAAGCTGCAGCCTGAGCGGCTTGTGAATCAACACGGCCACTTCCCACGGTCGTCAAAAGCTCATACAGGACCGGATCTTTGCTCACGCGGGAAACGGGCATCAATTGATATTTGCTTGCCGAAGTCGGTTCAGGTCGGCCGTGTTGCAAACAAACGGAGTTGAGCTTCACGGCGACAATTCTTTCTGGTGGGACCGAGAAGAAGCCGCCACCACCTCCTCCCATGCCGCCCATTCCACCGCCACCCATTCCGCCCATTCCACCGCCGCCCATACCACCCATTCCTCCGCCACCCATTCCTCCGCCCATCATCTGACCACCGCCACCGCCTCCTCCCATACCACCCCCCATGCCTCCCATGCCACCGCCCATGCCCATGCCACCCATGCCGCCCATTTGTGCATGAATTGGGCCCGCAACGACAGCTTCGGGGACTTTGACATTCAGCGGTTTATCGGTCTTGTTCTCGATGAGGACCGTGCCACCAAGGGCATTCTTCGGGATCACCTTAACTTCAACTTGCCCAGCTTCAATCGCGGCAAACAGTTCAACCTCTTCCGCGTTCGGATCGAACTTAGGGTTCGTGATCGGCTTCTTATTGGCAGTTTTCGAAGCCGTCTTCGAGGCTGCGCTGACCGGATCATGACTACCCATGACGAGCAGGCCGAGGCACGCAAAGCAACCGGCAAACAGGGTGACGAATGAACGACGAACCATCAGTAGTTCCTTTTCGCAGAGATTCCTGCTTGCAACTCGAAGCATTGCCAGCGACCGAAGGACGGTAACAGTTTAAGTAATCAGATTTTCGGAGATACGGAGCCGGAATTCTAAGCCTTCTGCAAACCCCTGAGCAACGAAATCTTTGAAATCAGCAGTATTTTTTCAGGAGCACGGGATGAGATTGACGGCAGATGCCGGCGAAATGATCTCCCCGACAATTTCCATCTCCTCACTTATCGACCCCTGAAACTCCCCCGTCTGAAGACGCACGATCCGCTGTGTTATCGCCCGCATATTCGCGCAAGTCTAGTTACCATCGGATTCTGGGGTGGTTTGTAGAGGATTTTCAGCCCCATTATTCGTCGCAATTGTTCAACTCTTCCGTCACCGACAGCAACTCTGCGGGCCAAGACGAGTCGTGCCGATATGGCTTTGCGGCCCGCGCTCAAACGGCCTCAAAAGAAAGTTTTCCGATCATTCCGAGAATTCTGCAGGCTGGCTCCCAGCCCGCAGGATCGTTGTTGCGGGCGACAAGGATGACGCACAAGGCAAAGCCAGGAACGGCGATACATCAGCGGACGAGCATTCGTCTGGCGTTGCTCCCTTTATTACTGGCTTCGTGCCGTGTCACATCTCAGTCCTTGGCGAACGTCCAGAAGTCTCACGAGCCAGAGCGGTTAGTAGTGGTCTATCGCGCTCACCCCCGATCGGGATCGATGTTTTCATCGGTACCGACCACTGGCAATTCGCCGATTCGGCAGGCCTCTGCAGCAACCTCGTCCGTAGTGCCGTTCCAGAATATGTGCTGGGCCAAAGGCGAGCTTCGAATCGAGTCGCCTCATCCCGACGGCCGCCCCGACATGGTCCGAGTCACCTTGCATAGCCTGCCCGTCGACTGCGGGCATGAGTGCGAGTCACGAACTTTGACTGCTGGGATGGAAGAGCGAAGCGATGCGCGGCACGCTCGCCGAGCCACGTTTCGCGAACGCTGGTTCCTCGATGAGAGTGCTCACCATGACGGCGAAATCTATCTGGAACTGGACCTCAAGAGGTATGAGCTGGATCATATTTTGGATGAACTGAATGAGCATGGCTTCTTCAAAGATCAGTCGTCGCGACAGAGTGCCGGTCTGGAATCGCAACTCGAAGTTCGGCTGAATCGTCGCTGTACTTCGAAGGTCTGGAACTTCGAGCCGACATTGGACGAATTGACGACTCGCGTTCAGGAGCAGGGCGTTCAGAGAACGGTGGCGAGTCCAATTACCGATACTCACGAGAACTGGCTGTGGGGCTCGCTTAAGCCCGCCGCGCATTCTCGATGAATCGCCGCACCTGCTCGATGTCCTTTTGTCCCGGAGCCGATTCGACGCCGCTGGCGACATCAACGCCCCACGGCTTGACCGCTTGAGCGGCCTGGATGACATTGTCGGCTGTCAATCCGCCGGCCAAAATCAGTGATGGCCACTGGTCATGCTGATAGGCCCGAGCCAAAGCACCCCAGGGGACCGTGTGGCCAGTTCCACCGTAGGCTCCCGGCACTCGCGAATCGATCAGGCAACCAGCGGTCTGGATCCCTCGAATGCTGCAATCTGCCAAGTGTTGCTCGAGATCGGCGAGAGAATCTCCGTCCATGCGCCATGCGCGAAAGAGTGGAATTCCCGGCAGTTGCGAAGCGATGTTGGCGACCTGTTCAGCCGTCTCATCGCCATGCAGTTGCACCGCCCCGAGTCTGCATTCGTGAACAAGATCTGCGATTTCGGAGACGCTGTGATTCACAAACACGCCGACTCGTTGAACCGCATCGCCTGTCACACCCGCAATTCGGACGGCGACATCCTTTCGCACCGAGCGTGGGGATTTGTCGTAGAAGTTCAGGCCGATGGCGTCGGGCGCAAGACGGCAGATTTGCTCAGCCGTCGCTTCGTCTCGCACGCCGCAAATTTTGACCCACATTTGGATACTCACAAATGCAAACAGCCCGGTGGATCACCGGGCTGTGCTGAATTGGCGATCCGCCAACAATATCACTCTTCTGCAACGTAGGGCAGCAGACCGATAAAGCGAGCTCGCAGGATCGCTTCACGGACGGCGCGTTGAAACTTCGCGCAGTTGCCGGTCTTGCGTCGTGCCAGCATGCTTCCTTCGCGATCGATCATCGATCGCAAGGTCTTCAGATCTTTGTAGTCGACGAAAACGGGATGGGGCGACTTATCGCAACCATGAGTACAGAACCGGCATCGCAGCTTCTTCTTCAGCCGCTGACGCTTCTTCCGCAGTTTCTTGATTTCCGTCTTATTCAATGCGCTCATCAATAGGCCTCGGTTGGTGATTCCGAATCGCTTCGGGATCCGTTTCCTAATGGAAACGTAGAGGAATCTTGTTTCACGCGCTCTTCAAAACGAGGCGCGTCCGATCCAACGGATCGTCCGTTCCAAATAGGAATCGGGGTCTCAAGTATTAAGGATGGGCCGGGAAATTGCAAGGGCTCCGGCTTGGTCCTCGCCGACCGCTCGTGGATCAGCGGCGTCTGGCATGTCCCTGACTCATTGGGAAAGCGTCCCCCATCGAATTTGGAGACCACACAATGCGAACATCCATACAGGGCAATAATTTATGTAAATGCTCACTTTGATTGGAAGCTGCAGGCTACTTGGAAGTGATTTCCAGGATCAGCGGATGATTGCTGAGCGTCAGTTTCAGCGAGTCAACATCGGTATGTTTCGCGGTCACGTCGGTGCCGAGGGTGGGGTTATAGATATTGACCTTGGCGAGTTTGCTGGCGAAGCGAATCGTGACTTCGTCCGAGACTTTCAGTCGTTCGTTCCAGATCACCAGTTGGAATGTTCCGTCGCTATTTTGCAGCAGGAGATCGTGGACTGTGGAGGGTTGCCGAGCGATCGAGAAGTGGAGTTCACTTGGTTTGGCGGTTGACCCTTGATCGGCCAGGATCGTGGTCAGGTTATGCAGGTAGACGGCGGCCTTACGCGGGGTGTAGTCGAGTTTGAAATAGCCGAAGGACTGGTTGCCTGCTTCGTCGGCGCGGTCTCGCAGCAGGTAGACCGAGGTGTGACTCCAGCCTCGCTTGAACTGAGCAAGGTACAGGCTAAGCAGGTTGAGGGCCTGGATTTCTTCGGTGACGGCACCGTCGATGGTGCAACCGGTTTCGGTGGTGACTCGCGGAAGTGTCAGCAAATCGGTTTCGGAATAACCTCGGAAGTGCTTAGCCCAGGTGGAGCCGTAGTTGCCGAACAGGCCGTCCACTTTACAAGCCGATGTCGGATCGGCGGCGTTCCAAGTCTTGTTGTCGGACAGGCCGGGTGAGCCGGGATGATAGATGTAGTTGTGGACATTGGCGAAGTCGGCGTACTTGGTTCCCGCGGGCAGTTTGGTGTCGGCGTCGGGTGGAATGGTCAAGAACTGCAGGCCGACGTTATCGGTCTGTCCGCCCTGTTCACTGACCGACCAGACGGGATACTTCTTCAGTAGCGGATCGGATTTGACAGCGGCGTACATGTCTCGCTGCAGCTTGGCGACGGCGACCCATGAGGGGGCTCGCCCGCCGCCAGCTTCGCCCTGGTAGGTCACGCCCCAGTTATTGGGTTCGTTGTTCCCTTCAAAGGCGAGTAATGCGTCGACTTCGGCGAGCGGCTTGGCAGTATCGATCAGCTTCTTGATGTCGCTGCCGCCGCTGACCAGCCCCCAACTGAACTTCACTCCCGTTTGCTTGTGCAGGTCGAGGTACGTTTGGAGCGTGGTTGGGCCGTCGGTCGTCAGGCCTTCGATCCCACCGCGAACCCAGCGGAAGCCACAGTATCTCACCATCTCGACGGTCTTGGGCAGTGGTTGGCCGCGATCGGGGAAGGTGCTGCAGATACCAATGCTGTTCAGAAAGGCAGATGTCGGTTGAGCGACTGAAGGGGTTGGTTCGCTGCTGGCCGTTGCCAGGACGATCTTGTTGAAGAGTTGCTCGTCGAAGTTCTGGGTTCCGAGCAGCACCAACTTCTGGAAAGAGGTGGTCGTGGTATCGGTGAAGTGGACTGTCCCTCCCGATCCCTTGTTCCAGTCCTTGCTGGTGATCGTCCAGGCCCCGTCGGCATCGCGCGTGATCTCGACATGGCTCAAGCCACCGCCATCGTGAACGGCGGCATGACTGACGTCGATCTCGGTGGGAGACCAATTCATGTCTTTGGGGGCGGCACCGTTGGTCGCGGTGCTCCACTGCACGGCCCAATTGGCTTTCGTACGATGGAACTTGAAGGCGTAGCCATTTTCCTTGGCATCAAGCAGCAGGAACGAGATCGAGTCGGAACCCTGAGCGACATCACCCCAACCCCAGCCGCAATCGAGTGATAAGGTCAGCTTGTCGGGGTTTTGGATCTCATCAAACGTCTTGGTCAACGAGCCGGCCGGTTTGTTGGCGGCGAATCGAGCGACCGCGCCCGGGTTCTTGGCGACATCAGCATAGGTGAAGACATCCCAGGCTCCATCGGCCTTCCAGCCCAAGGTCGCGAAGTCACCCTTTGAGAAGTCGCTGTCGACGATCTTATCGGCCAGTCCAATTGAGGGGGGAAGGCCAAGTGCGGCGAGCAATGTTACGGTGAGAAGCCAGGCTGGTTTCATCAAGATCCCTTTGCGTCAATTCGTCGGTGGTTGGCCGAGGGGGGGCCTCGTGTTGTGTGATCGATAGTGTATGCAGGTCGTGCTCTGGATTGCAGCAGAATGATATCGCTCGGTGCTCTGAGGATTGGCGGAGCAGAAGGAATAGTTTCTTGTATTTGCCGCACGTTTGGCGATTCGAACGATTGTTTACGAATTTCACAGAAACGAAGCCGCAGGTGTGTCTGTGATGAAATGTGGTTGCGATCGTTTTCAATTCGACTTAAATATGTGCGGCGTGATTCCAGGCGAGAACAGAGGGAGTTGAGACATGGAGCCAGCGGTGCTTGTTGTGGGCGCAGGGCCGGTCGGATTGACGATGGCATTGGAGTTAACGCGATTCGGCATTCCGGTGCGGATCATCGATAAAGCGGCCGCGCGGACTGACAAGTCGAAGGCGCTGGTCATCTGGAGCCGCACGCTGGAACTGATGGATCGTGGAGGCTACAGCCAGGCGTTTGTCGATGCAGGCTTCAAGGTGACGGCTGCGAACATTTATGCGGGGACTCGCCAGGTTGCTCACGTACGACTCGATGAACTGCAGACGCCGCATCCTTATGCGCTGATGCTGCCGCAGAGTGACACGGAGCGACTGCTGGAAGATCAA
The DNA here is from genome assembly GCA_028291515.1 of Schlesneria sp. GTDB lineage: Bacteria > Planctomycetota > Planctomycetia > Planctomycetales > Planctomycetaceae > Schlesneria. Next base: position 21,019 of record JAQGHU010000072.1, on the reverse strand, counting down.
CTGAACGCCAGAGGCGTCAAGATCGAGCGGCAGGTTGAGTTGACTCGATTCGTGGCAGATACGGATCAGATCACGGCGACATTGCAGAGCGCGGACGGTCGCGAAGAGATGCTGACAGTTTCATGGCTGATTGGCTGCGACGGTGCTCATAGTGCTGTCCGGCATGGGCTGGGGATGCAGTTCGTCGGTAATACCATGTTGAGCGATTGGATTCTGGCGGATGTGCATCTGCATGGATTGACCGACAATGCCAACGAAGTGAATACGTTCTGGCATGCGGACGGGGCGCTGGCGTTGTTTCCGATATCGCCGGGACGGTATCGCGTGATCGCTGATGTGGGTGATGCGCTGACGGGGCAACGTCGGCCCGATCCGACTTTGGAAGAGGTGCAAGCCGTGCTTGATCAGCGCGGACCGGGTGGGCTGGTCGTCTCGTCGCCGATCTGGCTGGCGTCATTCCGGATCAACGAGCGAAAGGTGGCAGACTATCGCGCCGGTCGAGTGTTCCTGGCGGGGGATGCGGCTCATATTCATAGCCCAGCCGGTGGACAAGGGATGAATACCGGGATGCAGGACGCATTCAACCTGAGTTGGAAGCTGGCGCTTGTCCATCACGGTTTGGCGTCTGACGAACCGTTGCTGGAGAGCTACAACACCGAACGTAGTGCCGTCGGGCAGCAGGTGTTGATCGACGCGGGACGACTGACGGCGCTGGCGACCTTACGATCGAGTGCGTGGCAACTGCTGCGCAATCATGTTGCTTCCTTTGCGTTTGGAATGTCTGCAGTTCGCCAGACGATGGCTACCAAGTTGACCGAACTCTCGATTGGGTATCCGCACAGTCCGCTCACGGTGATCAGCAAGCATGGGCACGCGAAACCCGCTGCCGGTGAGCGTGTTCCCATCTCGAATAGCGACACCTTAATGACTCAGGGAGCGACGCCCCGATTCGTATTGTATGCCGCCAGAGACACTCAAAGTGCCGATGTCATCGAACGCCATTCCAAGGTGCTGGCACCGGCTCTGCGACCACCGTTCGATGAGGATCATATCTGGCTGGTACGACCTGACGGATATGTGGCGACGGTGGTTGCGAAGGGCGAGTGGAATCAGATCGATGGATACCTGAGCCTCATCTGCGGTCGATAAGTTAAGACGGCTGTGGTGATGACTCGTAGGCGCACCGCGACGAGAATTCAAGTTGGCTTCAGAAATTCACGCCAGCCAGGAGTGGCCGCACTTGGGACAGACGGTGGGGTTCCGATCTGCCAGCAAGGCAAGCAGACCGATGGGAAAGAAGCAGATGGCGACAATGATCTGCCACGCCTTGAAGCCACCACGGGTCGATGGTTCACCGCACTTTGGACAAGAGAGAGTTGCCATGGAGTTGCCCTGATTAAAGGAGGTGACGTAACCAATTCAATATGAGCACAGCCAGGATGACGGCTGTCATACCGCGTGAAGTGACCATTGCAAGCTTGCTATTCACCATGCCGGTCAGCACCAGCAATCGGAGCGGCACCTGACTGACAACGGCCAGACACACGAGTGGGCCGGCGGGATTCATCTGCCAGGCTCGACCGAGATCGCCGATCAGAACCGCGAGGATGCTACGAGTGACTCCGCAACCAGGACACGGAATACCACCGATCGCTTGAGCCAGGCAGACATGTGGCAAAGCATCCAGAGTGGCTTGGTGATGGACTACAAACACAGCCGCCACGAATAGAATAATCGCGCTGAAAAAGACGTTGAGATGAATCCGCCGTTCCGCATCTTGCTCCAGTCGCGCGAGCAGACAATTCGGGACGAGCGCGATATCCATTCCAGTTTTCCTGCTGGTCGGGATGGAGCGAAAGAAGTGATTGGGGAAGAGTGTAACAAACTGAACAGTAAGTTACACAACTGGGAGCGACGCAGGCGATCCGGCTCATCGCGCGGGCAACGTCGCAACGTCCCGCGGGGCGATGCCCACGCGGTTAAACGAAGATCTCATCCATCAGGCCAAGAGTTCTTTGATGACCTTGGCAGGTTCGACGCCCGTCAGCTTCTGATCCAGCCCCTGGTATCGGTAGGTGAACTGTTCGTGATCGAATCCGAGCAGGTGCAGGACCGTGGCGTGGAAGTCGTGGATGTGGACCGGATCCTTGACGATGTTGTAGCTGAAGTCGTCGGTCTCGCCGTGGATCGTGCCCCCCTTGGCTCCGCCGCCGGCCATCCACATGGTGAAGCAGCGCGGATGGTGATCGCGGCCGTAGTTCTCTTTGGAGAGTCCCCCTTGCGAATAAATCGTGCGACCGAATTCACCACCCCAGATGATCAGGGTCTCATCGAACAGGCCTCGTTGTTTCAGGTCCTGGATCAATGCGTGGCACGGCTGATCGACGTCGCGGCATTGGCTGGGTAGTCGTCCGGCGACGTTGGCGTGGGTATCCCAGTTGTTGATATAGATCTGCACGAACCGAACGCCACGTTCAACCAGTCGCCGAGCCATCAGCGCGCTGTTGGCGAAGGTGCCGGGCTTCTTCACTTCGTCGCCGTACATCGACAGAGTGGCTTCGGTCTCTTTGTTGAGATCGGCCAGTTCGGGAACGCTGGACTGCATGCGATAGGCGAGCTCGTACTGCTCGATGCGCGTGCGCGTTTCGGGATCGCCGAGTTGGTTATAGGTGAGTTCGTTGAGTTGCTTCAGGCCGTCGAGCGTCTTGCGACGGATTTCGCTGGGGACTCCGGCGGGATTATTAATGTACAGGATCGGATCGCCGGCACTGCGGAAGGATGTCGCCGCATGTTCGCCCGGCAGATAGCCCGCTTGCCACAGTCGAGCCGAAATCGCCTGGACCTGCTCGGTGTTGGTGGGTTTGGCAACCATCACGACGAACGTCGGCAGATCCTTGTTTAGGGAACCGAGTCCGTATGAGGTCCACGCCCCGAGGCAAGGCCGACCGGTGATCTGATTGCCGGTCTGCATGAAGGTGATCGCAGGTTCATGATTGATCGCTTCGGTGTGCATGCTGCGGATGAAGCACATGTCGTCGACCATTTTCTTGGTCCACGGCAGCAGCTCGGTCACCCACATGCCGCATTTACCGGCCTGCTCGAACTTGAACTTCGACGGGGCGATCGGGAAGCGGGATTGTCCCGAGGTCATCGTCGTCAGTCGCTGACCGTTGCGAATCGATTCCGGCAGATCCTTGTCGTACCAGTCGTTCATGACGGGCTTGTAGTCATACAGATCCATCTGCGGCGGACCGCCCACCATGTGCAGATAGATCACATGCTTGGCCTTGGGGGCATGGTGAAGCACTGGCGAGTGCGAAGCTCCCGCGGTCGCTTCGGCTCCGCGAACGGAGCTACCGCCCAACAATGATGCCAGCGCAGCACTTCCCAGCACGTTCGACCCCTGTTGGAAGAAGTGCCGACGGGTCATGTTCTGAAGGTATTCTTGAACGGGATTCATGGTGCAGATCTCCAACTCGTATCTGATAGCTGGTGCGTGTTTGCGAAACTGATCGGGCGTGAAGTTCGAGCTATTTGTTGAGAACTTCGTCCAGGTTCAAGATTTCATTCGTCAGCATGGTCCAGGCTGCGAGCAGCGCTGGGTCGACAGTGGGGTCTGCTTTCGATTCCCCTTCGGCGACTAGTTTCTTCGCGTCTTCAGGGTGTGACTGGTAGAACTCTCGCAGATCCTTCAGTGAATTCTGCACGATCGGCATTTCGTCTGTTCGGAACGGCCGAGCCAACAATCGCTTGGCGAGCGTGTTCAAGCGGGTGACATCATCGGTCGCAGTGGCGTCCTTCAAGATTGATTGAGCTAGATGGCGTGCCGCTTCGACGAACTGGACATCGTTCAGCGTGACCAATGCCTGCAGCGGTGTATCTGTTCGTTCTCGGCGAACCGTGCAGAGTTCGCGAGCGGGGGCATTGAAGATTTCCATCGAAGCGGGCGGGGCGGCTCGCTTGATGAAAGTGTACATGCTGCGGCGATAGAGGTTCTCACCTGCGTCGCGGCGATAATCTCGCGTGTTGCTGCCGATCATGGCGACCGCTTCCCAGACCCCTTCGGGTTGATACGGCTTCACGCTGGGACCGCCCAGTTTTGGCACGAGCAGGCCGCTTGCAGCCAGGGCGTAGTCGCGGATCACTTCGGCGTCCATGCGGAACCGAGGTCCGCGTGACATGAACCGATTCGCCGGATCTTTCTCGAGCTTGTCTTTCGTGACGACGGCCGATTGCCGGTAGGTCGCTGAAGTCACGATCAGCTTGTAGAACTTTTTCATGTCCCAACCTGATTCGCGAAATTCGACTGCCATCCAATCGAGCAACTCCTGATCGGAAGGGAGCTCGCCCGCGATCCCGAAATCGCCCGACGTGCGAACCAAGCCCGTTCCAAATAGTTCTTGCCAGAACCGATTGACGGTGACACGAGTCGTGAGCGGGTGATTCGGCTCTAAGAGCCACTTGGCGAGTCCGAGTCGATTCCTGGGATAGGCTTCGGGGAAAGGTAGCACCGCCGTTGGAGTGGCCGGCTTCACGGGATCGCGGCGCTTGTCGTATTCGCCTCGGAACAGGATGTAGGCCATCGCCTCTTCGCTCTTCTCTTGCATTACGTGGGCGATAGTTCCGCGTGATTTGATCGCATTCTGTTCGGCCTCCAGCGCCGCGACTTTTGTTGTTCGTTCTTGAAAGGCGGCATCGTAAGCGCCCAACCACCAGGGGTAGACTTCATTCTTCTCGGCATCAGTCCGTTGTTCGGCGGCCTTGGCCAGGATACCGCCGAATCGCGTCACTTTGGCAAGCCCTTCAATTTCTGCGGCCGTTAAGTTTCGCTTGTAAAGACGCAGATCCTGGACACCGGCACCGCTGGCGGGTTGGCCGGCAGATCGTTCACCGATTCGGAACGGGACAGTTGTGCGGATCGAGTTGCTAAGCTTGTCTGCCTCGACGTTCGTCTGTTGCAGTATGCCGTTGAAATAGATTTTCACGCCGACGGCCTTGCTGGAGCCATCGTAGGTGATCCCGACATGTGTCCATTCGTTCGGCTTGAGTTGGGCCTGACTGACGACCTTCAAGGCATCGTTCGGCCAGCGGCTAACCATGTGCATGCCCACGCGACGCTGTTGCACCCACATGTCCCAACCCTGATAGCCTTCAGGTTTGTCCATGCGAGCGACAATGGCTCCGGCTGAATCGTTGGGCTGAACCTTGACCCAGGCCGAGCAACTAAAGGCCTGATCCTTTTCAAAGTCGCCGACCTCGGGGAAGTCGCAGGCCGAACCTTGCAGTTGCAGCGCCTTGGACGAGACGCCGTCGATCCACTGAGCCGAATCATTGAGAGTGACATCGTGCGGTTCGCCGTTGACAATGGCTCGCATCGACTTGCCACTCCCTTCATTCATGGCCGCATGAAAACTGAGTGCCTCGACAGGGAGTGTCGCGGCGAGCGTTTCAGAGGTCGCATTGGCGAGCCACTCGTTGAAGACGGGCCGGGCATCCTGTCGGCGAGTCTCGACGGATTGCTTCGCGGCAGCGATCTCGCCACCGATCGAATCGAAACGCGGTTTATCTGCTGCCAGAGGGACCGTGATGATCGGCGGGGTGTCCTTGATATTGCCGTCCATCGCGTTCTGTGTCGTGTTGTTGAAGAACGCGGCCAGCGAATAGAAATCTTTCGCGCTGAAGGGGTCAAACTTGTGATCGTGGCAGACGGCACAGCCGACTGTCATGCCCAGCCAGACCTGCCCGACAGTTTCAGTTCGATCGCGAGCGTAGAGAACCAAATACTCTTCGGCGATCGCTCCCCCTTCACTCGTCGTGATGTTGCAGCGATTGAAACCTGATTCAATCTGCTGGTCCATCGTGCGATCGGGTAGCAGATCGCCGGCCAGTTGATTGATCGTGAATTGATCGAAAGGGATGTTGCGATTGAAAGCCGCGATGACACTGTCTCGATACGTCCACATTTCGCGGAAATTATCGAAGTGAATCCCGTGCGTGTCGGCAAAGCGAGCCGAGTCCAGCCAATAGCGTCCGCGATGCTCGCCCCAATGCGGCGATTCCATCAGCTTGTCGACGAAGGACTCGTAAGCATTGGGAGACTGATCGGCGACGAAAGTGTCGACGAGTTCTGGTGTGGGAGGCAGTCCGGTCAGATCGAGGCTGAGTCGACGGGCGAGTGTGCGGCGATCGGCTTCGGGTGCGGGGGTCAGTCCCATTGATTCCAGCTTGGCAAGCACGAACGCATCGATGGGATTGCGGACCCAGGCCGCGTTCTTCAGCTTTGGAACCGGGGGGCGCACGGGAGCAATGAACGACCAGTGCGGCTGGTATTCGGCTCCGCTGGCGATCCAACGTTTCAACAGATTCTTTTGGTTGGCAGTCAGGGTTTTCTTTGTCGCGGGTGGAGGCATAACTGCGTCAGGGTCATCCGACAGGATCCGTTCGATCACGCCGCTCTCGTCGGGCTTTCCGGCGATGATCGCCTTCTTCATTGCGGCGACATCAGCCTGATCCAGACGCAGGTCCGCCTTGCGCGAGGCGCTGTCCGGGCCGTGACAGGCGAAGCAGTATTCTGACAGGATCGGCCGGATGTCGCGGTTGAAGACGATCGGTTCGTCTTGAGCGAGCGAGACTGTTGCCGCGCCCAAGGTCATGGCGATCACGGCGATGATCGGTCGAAACGATTGAAGATACGTCATGAGTATTCCTGCGAAAAGAGGCCACAAGATGTGGTCAATCAATGTTCTTGTCGAATTGGTCTGCTCGTCGTCGAACTCAACTTACGTGGACTGCGTGTCGTTGCTTGCTGCTGCCCATTACTGGCCGCAGTTGGCAGCGCTTTGCTCCAGTGCTTAATCCCGGACCGAATATGGTACGACATCGCTCTGGTTGCTTCGACCCGTTTTTCTGCCAACAGTGCGTCGACGATCGCCTGATGCTCGCGAGCTTCTTCTGTGAGGCGGTGGTAGTCCTGCCGGTCGCTGTCGTGTTGCCAGGAAACATCGCGAAACGTGCGGAACAGAATGTTCAGGCGTTTCAGTTCATTCACGAGAAACGTGTTGCCGCAGGAACTGGCGATCAGGTCATGCAGGCGAGTGTCAACTTCGCGAGCCCGCGCAATGAATCTTGTTCCCGTTCGTGATGTCGGAGCCGTGAGTCGCTTCAAGTCCTGGGACAACGAGACGAGGTCCGCTCGCTCGATCTTGCCACAGGCGCTGCGGGTGGCCTCGCATTCCAGTGCTTTGCGGACCAGGCAGACTTCGCGAACTTCTCGTCCCGAAACGCGCCGGACGATCGCCCCGCGATTGGGTTGCAGGTCAAGCACGCCGATCCCGGCCATCGTGATCAACGCTTCGCGGATGGGGGTATGGCTGACACCAAATCGCTCGGCCAACTCCTGGGTCACCAGATGTTGTCCTGCCTGGATGCGACCGTGGAAAACATCCGTCAGCAACGACTCCACGATCGTGTGCCGACGCTGTCCGTGATCGCAGTTCAGTTGCTGTGCCGAGGCCATGTTACCCTGCTGTCGAACGAACGTGGGGTGGAAGACTGGTCACCTTAGCAAAACAGACAGGAAATCGACAAGTGGATTCTATAGAATCGGAGATTGATTCTGCAGAAATGTGTAGAAGAGGAATTCCGAGTGGAGGGATGGATTGTCTCTCCCCTTCCGTCCTTCTGGAGAGAAGAAATGCAATCGGGTACCGGAGCGCGTCGTCTTGCGATTTCTCAAAGGGGACGGGAATCATCGACCGCTTGTCAACGTCGCCTGCCACGGACCTGAACATCTCTATTACATGAAGAACAGATGAATTCCAGCGGGTCGCTGATCTCGATCAGACAAAATGTCTCCGGAACGCCGCATCGAGGATTCAGAACGTTTGACATTGCAGTTATGTAGGCATACGTTGATGTGGCTTTCCGAATGATGGACAATGCATTCGCACTCCCTCCTTGAATTTTTCCCCAGGATTCTCTGCCCATGATGCCTCAGACTCTTCGCCGACGTGCCGGATTTACGTTGATCGAACTGCTGGTCGTGATCGCCATTATCGCGGTGCTGATCGCATTGCTGCTGCCAGCCGTGCAACAGGCACGCGAAGCCGCTCGTCGTACGCAATGCAAAAATAACATGAAGCAGCTCGGCTTGGCGTTGCACAACTATCACGACACCTCCAAGCAGTTTCCGCCAGGCTGTTTCGTGGTCAATTCGGCACAGTACGGCACCAACCGCGGCAGTATGCTGGCGCAACTGCTTCCCTATTTCGATCAGGCTCCGTTGTACAATGCCATCAATTTCAGTGCAGCGGATTATGATACGATCGCGCTTCCCAGCGGCCAGTTGATCTGCAAGCAGGTCGTTCCAGCATTGTTGTGTCCCTCCGATGGCACGAACGGCAATGGCACATTGTCGGGCATGGGACAGAACATCTCGCCACAATCAGATTCCCGCGCTGTGTCAAACTATGCTTACTCGATGGGTGCGCAAAACAATGAATGTGCGACAGGCTGGAATGTCATCAACAGTAACGGCAGCCAGAACCACGGTGACACGATGGATCCCGGTCTCATTTCTGGTCCATTCGCTCATATGGCTTGGGGGGCTGGTCTTCGCGATTTGACTGACGGCTCGACCAACACAATTCTCATGGGTGAAACACGCCCGAAGTGTTCCACACATCAGCAAAACGGCTGGTTCCATTCGAATGCTCTGTGGTGTAATACGGCCGCCGGCATCAATGTTGCCACGTGCACTGGTGAACCGGGAGCGGGAGGACCTTGCGGAGTGCCTGGCTCCCCCGCATGGGGAGCATCTCAGTCATTCAAGTCGATGCATACCGGTGGTTGCCACATTCTGTTGGGAGATGGATCGATACGATTCATTAGTCAGAACATCGATTTCGCGACGCTGCAAAAGCTCGGTGATCGTCGCGATGGTCAAGTCGTCGGTGAATTCTAGGCCATGTCGCTGCAGACATTGCGTGCATGAAACAACTCACGCAGAGTGATTCCGAGACCTCTATTTGAGACGCCTTATTGCCAAGGGTACGGCTTCGGCCGCGTCGAAATTCTCCAAGAAGGTAGTTGCTTGATGTCTCGAACAGTTGTGTTGCTGGGATTAATGACGGCGGGCCTGGTTGGTTGTGATACTCTGCGCAGCCCAAGCGGAATTGTCCCCGTCAGCGGTGTGGTGGTCTACAATGATGTCCCCGTCGCGGATGCGTTCATTACATTCATTCCCGAAAAAGGGCCGAAGGCAACTGCGACGACCGATACGGATGGCCAGTTCAAATTGACGACCACTCTTCCCAACGACGGAGCGGTCAAGGGGGCTCATCAAATTACGATCGAACTGCAAGAGGCGATGGATCCAGCGAATCCCTATGCCAAACGCAAATCACTGATTCCAGAGAAGTATGGTTCGCTCAAAGAGAGTGGATTGAAAGAGACCATCAGTGGGCCGGCGACCCTGGAATTCAAATTGACTGACAAGTGATCTGCAAGCAGTTTGGGCAACGTTTCTTGTCGTCGTCGCTGATGACAAGGGCGAGACGCGTGGGCGGTGGCCTAAGCAATATCTCTTAGGCCCGATTTGAATCACCGAGGTATGGTGTGGCGGATCAGTGGCTGTACAGGGTGTTTGGGCAGGAGTTTGGCCCAATTTCCTTTGAAGAACTGCAGACACTGGCGGACATCGGCATCCTCTCGCACTCAGATGAGGTGCGCCCCGAAAGTGCTGCTCGCTGGGAGACCGCAGACTCTGTCGCTCAGTTGGGACTGAAAACCTCAACGAACATCGCCGTGGCGATCGATCTCCATTCGGTGACTCCTGCCGAGTCAGCGAGATCAGATGACTGGTTCTGCCAGATGCTGGGGCAAGAGTTGGGGCCTTTGAGTTTCCGCGAACTGGTCGACTATGCGGAACAAGGTCAGGTGACCGCAGACGACCTGGTGAAACTGGGGGCCAACGGAAAATGGCGTCGCGTCGGTTCGATTGGGCGTCTGGTCGCCGTGTTGCCCTATCAAGAGCAGCCGACTCAGGTCGCGCCGCGTTCAACGAATCTGGGCGACTCCCAAGAAATCGAAGTTCCTCCGGCTCTCAACACGGCACGCCTGATTACGCCCCCACCCTCGTCTCCGGCGGCACTCGCTGAACTGCAGGAAGCGGAGTCGGCGTTGATCAAGGCAGAAGAGGCCTGCGCGCCCATGGTGCAGGCTGCTCACCATCAAGTGAGTTGGGCTTCAAGCCCAACCTGCGATCCGGCTTGGTGTGTCTCGATCAATGGTGTCATCGAAGGCCCGGTCTCGTTTGCTCAGATTATGGAATGGGCGATTTCAGGCAAATTGAGGCCAATCGACTTTCTTTGCCAAGGAAGGTTCGGCCAATACGTTCCTGCGGCAATCGTGCCTGGATTGTTTCAGGCTGCCAGCCTGATGAAAACAGTCCGCGAGGCTTTGAATGCGGCCCGCAGTCGCGTCGCCGCAGCGCGGTCTGCGATTTCCGATGGCGCGTGCGTTGCCACTCTGGAAGTTGCAGCGGAGACCAGTCCCAACATCGCGACGGGGACTGTCTCGGTTCCAACAGTTGCGGTGGCAACAAAAGAGGCCCAGTCGAATCGAAGTGAATCATCGAACGAGGACAAGTCGGCCAAATCAACGACTGTCGTCCAAGCAAGTGTCGCCGAAGTGAATGTCGTCCAGGCGGAGTCTATGTTCGCTGTGACAACGCCCGTAGAGAGTCGTGTTTCATCTGCCGGGTTCGGTGGCTCGTCGATTTCTCGACCGATCGCCGTCCCAGCGGCACCGCGATCGCGAGGTTCATCGGAGCGACCTTCGTGGTCGACGATGCTGGAGACGATCACATCGTCTGGACGCAATATCACAATGGTGGCAGGAGCTCTGATCCTGATCGGCGGCGGCTGGATGTACATGTCCGGCGGCGCAGCGGCCGATGTCCGCCGATACTACGCTCTGAAAGAAATCCTCGACGAAGTTCACTCCATGCGAGAAAAGAAGTCGACAAACTTCGCCGCGTTGAAGAAAAAAGCCGTGAAGGTCGGCAGCACGACTGCCAAAACTCTGGCGCAACAACAAAGCACTCGCCCATCCGCTCAATTCCTGCTGCGCGCGGCTCGAGACGAATTGCCCAAAATGATCTATGGCGATTTGTCTGTCGAAACACCGGCGGAGCAGAAGTTTGTCGGCCAACTGTCGGAAGCGGCCAACGCCTTGGGACTCAAAACGCGATGACGACACGACGGGAAGAATAAGATCATTTACCAGACATGGTACTTCCCATTTTCTTGATTCGAGCGGATTTGTCTCATTCGCGGTCCAATTCCGCTCTCTGCAGCAAGTTCTTCAGGGGACGATGCCCCAAGCTGAGTGCTTCCGTGGGAACCACTTTTGTTGGTTGTCGAACGGCGGTAGGATGCGGGACATATTGGACACAGGTCAGAGACGGTCGGAGATGGGATCATGTTGTGGGTGTGGGGGATTGGGGTCGTTACGGTACTGTTGGCGCTGGTCAGCGTTACGGCGATTCCTTTGGCTAAACGCTGGAACAAGCGTGATGCTCAAGTGGCTGTGAAGCAGTTTCGGCTGCAGCGCGAACAGTTGGAGGCGAAGTTTTTTGACATGGCGAAAACGCTGGGCAAGCCGCGAGGGCTGCGGTGGCTGGACTGCGATTGGCTGAGTGCCGTCACGTTTGCGCGGGATCGCCAGACGAAGTTGATCACGGCGTTTGCCGGGGTTAACATCCGGTTTGAGGCGATCGAGGGCGGTGATATGGAAGATGTGGCGGCCGTCAGCACGGTCCGTGATGCCGTCGCCGTTTTTCACTATCAGAACGGCAATTGGGGGACGGGCGGCAAAGCTCTGTTCAATATGAATGCCGAAGAAGCGGTCACTCGGTTGACGGCTCAGTTCGAAGCGGTCCCCGGCGAATGGCCGCAATCCTGAATGGTTTTACTGCCAGTCTGAAGTCGAGGAAACACCGTGATGTCGCGCGATTCGTGGAGCTTTTTCTCTGCCGGCCAAATTGTGTTTGGATCGGGGAGCGTGAAAAAACTCGGGCAGTTGATCAAGCCCTGGAAGTCGGCACGTGCTCTGATCATCGCCGATGCGGCCTTGGTGAAAGCAGGCATTGTCGCTCGTGTGGAAGCCCCGCTACGGAGCGCTGGCCTGACTGTCGAAGTCTTTGATGGTGGCGAGCCGGAACCGTCGTTTGCGATTGCTGAACAAGCGATTGCGATGGCGAAGAACGCCAAACCTGATGTCCTGCTGGGTGTCGGCGGTGGCAGCAATATGGACCTCGCCAAGGTGGTGGCGACGGTTTTGACTCATGGTGGCAACTGCCGAGACTTTACCGGTTTCGGCAATGTTCCCGGCCCGATCATGCCACTGGTCTGTCTGCCAACGACAGCGGGGACTGGCAGCGAGGTGTCGCATGCGGCGGTGCTGACGGACACCGAGAACCAGATGAAGCTGAGTATCCTCAGCCACTATCTACGGCCTGCGCTAGCGGTGGTTGATCCGGAACTGACGCTGACCTGTCCACCACGGGCGACTGCTGATAGCGGGATTGATGCGTTGACGCATGCGATCGAAGGGATGACGGCGACTCGATACAACGAACTCAACGTCCCTGCTGGCGAGCCTTTTCCATATGACGGGAAGCAGCCAATCGCCGATTGCATGGCGGAGAAGGCGATTGAGTTGGTTGGACAGCACCTGGTGACAGCCGTTCGCGAACCGAACAACCTGGCCGCTCGCGAAGGAATGGCTCTGGCGGGGACATTGGCAGGTCTGGCGTTTTCTAACAGTGCCGTCGCTGCGGTGCATGCACTAGAGTATCCGCTCGGTGGAGCGCTGCATTGTTCGCATGGGGCAGGTAATGGTTTGCTGCTGCCCTACGTGATGCGCTACAACCTGTCGCTGCGAATTCCAGAGTTCGCAAAGATTGCGAGGTTATTGGGCGAGGACACGAGTGGGCTATCGCAGGAAGCGGCCGCGGAACGAGCGATTACTGTTGTGGAGCGTCTGCGCCGTGACATCGGCATCCCAGAGCGTATCCGCGATATCGGCGGGACCGAGGATCAGTTGCCGGGCTTTGCGAAGAAGTCGTTTGCCATCAAGCGACTAATGCTGCTGAACGCTCGTCAGCCCACGGAAGATGATCTGCTCGGCATCTTGCGAGCGGCGTTTTAATTCGAAGAAGGATGGAGCGGACTACGAATAAGACGAGATTCGCGGTCTGTCCATCTTCAATGTTAGCGACAGAAGCAACTACCTCTGGTAGATCGGCAGGAAGCCGTTATCGATTTGCAGGATCGTGCAGTTGATGGCCGTGGTGTAGACCGGGCCGACGTGGCCTTCTTTCCACGAGCCGTTGGCCGACTGCTGGTTCATGATTTGCTTGGCGATAGGCAGGTAGTACTTCTCCCACTTCTCGTCACCGAGGCGATACTGTACTTGGGCGTAGTAGTAATGAGCGTAGTGCCAGTGCCCGAACATCTGGTTCTGGTTGCCGGCGTTCGTCATGTTCTTTTCGCAATATTGCATCAGTTTTTTCGCGGTGTCATTTTCGTATTCGCCCGAGTTGAACAGGCAAGCGATGGCTGCCGCGCTGATCGGGGGGCGGGAGCCGCCGCCGCGAATGCTGTACTGCACACCACCGTCTGCGGGCGACATGCATTTCTGGATGTAGACGACGGCTCGGTCGACGACTTCTTTGGGGACAGGGATCCCCGCGTTGCGGCAAGCTCGCAAACCTTGAACCTGGGTTACACAGGTTGAACCTTCGTCGAAGTTGTTTCCGTCTTTGGCAGAAACGTAGCCCCAGCCCCCGTCCGGGGTTTGAGCTTCGCCACAGAACTGTACGGCTTTGGTGAGGACTTCTTTCAACCGTTCACGTCGTCGAGCGTCCTCTTCTTCACCGAAGACCTGCGACAGGAACAGCATCGAAAAGCCGTGGCCGTAGGTATAGTGGTAGTCGTGCTTGTATCCAATTAATCCGTTGGGTTGAGCTGTTTCCAGCAGGTAGTCGACGGCGGACGAGATCTTCTTGGCGTACTTGCCGCGCGTCGTGGTCGATCCTTCGCAGAGCATGGCGTTGCCAGCGAGGGCCGTCATGGCGACTCGGTACTGGCTTTGGTTGGCTTCCCAATACCCTTGTCGATGCTGCTCACCCGCGAGCCAATCGAGTCCCTTCTGGGCGGATAGCTTGATCTTGGGGTCCTTGCGATCGGCTTGAGCCGCAGCAGACCAGGCTATGACGGAGACAGTTGTGACCAGCAGCAGTGTGAACCGTAGCATGCTCGAACATCCTTTTCTTTCAGTACCGCACGGTGCCATACGCAATTTACGCCTGCGGGTGACAAAAGAAAAGACGAAGCGTCGTTTGAGCTTCGGAGAATCGCGCTTGCGGTCGCGCAATTAGAATTCGATCAGTGTGCGAGCGCCCGCATTAGTTCCCCAACCTGTTCGTGAGTTTCGCTCGTCTGGCGAATGATCAGTGCGGGATTGTACGGGTAGAACGTGATCGACCCCTGTCCACCATTCTGCCGCCAACTGTCTGGAGCGATCGTGTTGACGATGAGTTCGATCAACTGTTGAGCTCCCGCCGTAGCACCACCAGCAAGTTGTTGGTCAGTTCCGCGCAGACGGACGCTGTCTCGCTTCCGTTGGTCTCGGACCAAATGCTCCAACTGTTTAACAAGTCGTCCTTCCAGTGAGCGTCTCATTCGGGTTCGCTCGACGCGCGGCAAAGTCTCGGCCGCTTCCAGCGACACGTAGAGCTCGGCCAGTTGCGGAACAGCAATCGCTGCGGGCAATTTGGCTTTTTCGATCGTGGCCAACATCGTTTGCTGGTATTCGTGGCGCCAGTCGCCTGCGGACGGAGGGGACTGAGGCCCGATGAATGTGATCGCAAGCAGAAACGCCAATGACATAATCGCCTCCTGATTTCCCGAGAGGATAGCAACTTCGTTCCTCTCCGCCAAAATTTTCTGGCATTTGATTTCGCCCATCGATTTTTTATGAAGTCGCTTCGGATGGATGCCGATCACTACCGGATGGCCCATTTTGGCTGCGGAGATTATCAATAATGCCGCCTCGCAAGCGCCCCGCCGGTGCAGTGACCTTCACGGGCGAACGCCCCGCGGATCCCTCGTTGCATCTTCCCGGTTTTGTGAATTATCTGCGTGCCGAATGCGGTTTGGCCGACAACACGGTTCTGGCCTATCAGCGAGATCTGACGCAATTCGCCGAATGGTACCGGAACTTTGGTCCGGCTCGGTTGCAGCAGGTCGAACTCCCGTTGTTCTCATCGTATCTTCAGTTCCTGCACGAACGAAACTATGCGGCGACATCGATCGCCAGGCACCTGGTTTCCATCAAGATGTTCTTCCGCTATCTGGTGCTGGAAGGGGTCTTGCCCGACAGTGTCGTGGAACTAGTGAACTCGCCGAAACTATGGCAGCACCTCCCCAAGGTTCTCAGCCCGGAAAAGGTCGACGAACTGATCGCGGCGCCGGTGCGGCAAGATCGGTATCCGCTACGAGATCGGGCCTTGCTGGCGCTGATGTATGCGACGGGTTGCCGAGCTTCGGAAGTTTGCTCGATCACGTTGCGCGACATCCAGCTGGATGAGGGGTATTGCCGGTGTCACGGGAAAGGGAATAAGGAGCGCATGGTGTCGCTCAACCCTGTCGCTCGCGCCGCGGTGGAAGCTTATCTCCAGCATGAGCGACCTGTGATGGCCAAAGACAATGACCAGTCGTCGCCGCTGCTGGTGTCGCGCGGTGGCAGAACACTGAGCCGGATTACTGTTTGGAAGCTGGTCAAACGCTACGCGGCTCGGATCGGCGGCAGTAAAGAAATCAGTCCGCATACTCTGCGTCATAGCTTTGCAACTCACATGCTGGCTCGAGGGGCGGAAATTCGCGCACTCCAAGAGTTGCTTGGCCACGCCAGCATCCGCACGACCCAGATTTATACTCAGGTCGAGCACAGCCGCCTGAAGACTATTCACGAACGCTGCCATCCCCGCGGCTGATTCGCGAGTGGACCAAGACGAGAACCAGCGTCACACCAATTCGTGTCGGCCCTCGCATCAAACCAGTCTTCTCCCTGCTTATGTTCTCCGTGTCTCGCGGTCAATTTCTGAGTTGCCACGAAGACGTTGCGATCGGATGGCTCTATAATGTCGGATCTCGCAACGCAGCGTGTTTTTCTTGGTGAGCATCCCGAAGCAGATAGTGAGGTGACCGATGACGATCAAGCGAATGGACAACGTTCTCATCGTTGTCGAGAACATTGAAGCTGCCAAGGCGTTCTTCGTCGAACTCGGGATGGAGCTGGAAGGCGAGACAACAGTCGAGGGGCCTTGGGTGGGTAGCATCATCGGACTTAAGGATGTCCGTGCCGACATCACCATGTTGCGAACCCCGGACGGACACAGCCGCGTTGAGCTGACGAGGTTCCACTCGCCGCCGGCAGTGCGAACCGAGCCGGCAAACGCCCCCGCGAACGCGTTGGGCATACGCCGAATTATGTTCGCTGTGGATAATGTCGACGATGTCGTCGCCCGCCTTCGCAAGCACGGTGCCGAACTTGTCGGCGAGATCGCGCAGTACGAAGACATCTACCGGCTTTGCTTCGTGCGTGGCCCAGAAGGCATCATCATCGGTCTGGCCGAGCAGCTCCGCTAGAACATTCGACGCAGGCCACCGACAACTATCGCCATGGATAGTCACCTTTTTCTGGAATTGATCCTATCAATGTCTGACGTGACTTCGTATCCACCTTTGCTGGCGATTGATGCGGGCAACAGCCGCATCAAGTTTGGATTGTTTCAGCCAGGTTCGATGCCGCCGGACGCTCCATCGTTTCCGGAATGTGCCGAGTTCCTCGCGATTCCCGTCGATGATCCGATTCCTCGCGCAGAGTTGTTGCGGTGGACCAATCAGGGCGTCGTTGGTGCCGTGATCTCAGGCTCGAATCCTCCCGTGATACAGCGTCTGCTTGATTCGTGGGATCTGGGGCCGACACCGCTAGACGTGCGAAGTTGCTCGTCGATTCCGATCGTGGCCAAGGTCGATTTTCCGGAGCGTGTGGGGCTCGATCGACTGCTGAATGCGGTGGCGGTCAATGCACTGCGCCCATCGTCTCGTCCGGCGATTGTCGTCGATTCCGGGACGGCGACCACGGTCGACTATGTTTCGTCGACTGGCGAATTCTGTGGCGGAGCGATTCTGCCGGGAATGGAGCTTTCGGCGAAAGCGTTGCACCTTTATACAGCCTTGTTGCCCCTGCTTCCCGTTCAGGAATTGGGGGCTGGTCCTTCAGTTCCGGGGCGAAACACTCGGGATGCGATCCGCAATGGATTGTTCTGGGGGCAAGTTGGGGCGATCCGTGAATTGATCCGCCAATTGTGCGTGCAGCAAGGTCATCAGATTCCGGAATCCGCAACAGACGGCAATCAAGACGCGCCTTGGCTGGTGCTGACCGGGGGTGGCGGGCCCGTATTGAGTCCTCAGTTTCCTGCGGCGACGCGAGTCGCATCGCTCGGCATGCACGGACTGGTTCTGACTGCGTGGAAATCGCGAGTGATGTCATGACTCGATGCGTAGAACGTAGCGCGGGGATTGCGGCGTTGCTCACCCCAGTCGGTCGTGGTGCCGTCGCAACGATTCGCGTTGAGGCCGAATCCAGCGAAGTCGACCAATCGATCGACAAGTTGTTTCGGGCGGCCAACGGTCAGACGCTCTTGCGACAACCAGTTGGAAGAATCGTTTTTGGGCGCTGGGGTCGCGATTCGACATTCGGTGAAGATGTCGTAGTCTGCAGGCTGGCGACCAATAATTTTGAGATTCATTGCCACGGGGGCGATGCTGCGGTCCGATGTATCCTGGAGGATCTTGCTCAAGCGAACTTCGTCACCGTGCCATGGCAACAGCAGTTGAGCGATTTTGGCGGACTGTTGGAGTCGGAATGCGCCGATCGACTCAGCCGGGCCACGACATGGCGAACGGCAGAAATCCTACAGGAGCAAGCGAGCGGGGTCTTGCGTCGGTCGTTGGGTAACTTGCTGGGACTGGTTGCAAATCATTCGTCCGCAGAGGTGGCCTTGGCGCAACTCGATTCGCTGCTCGCGTGGTCCCGCTTTGGGCTGCATTTGTCTGTACCGTGGCATGTTGTGCTGACGGGTCGGCCCAATGTGGGCAAATCGAGTTTGATCAATGCGATGCTCGGATATCAGCGGGCGATTGTGTTTGATCAGCCGGGTACGACGCGCGATGTCGTGACCGCCGAGACGGCATTCCATGGTTGGCCGGTTTTGCTGGCCGATACCGCCGGGTTGCGCGAGACCAGCGAGGAGCTGGAAGCGGCCGGAATTGCGATGGCGCGCGGTCAACTGGAATCAGCGGATGCGCGTCTGGTGCTGGTGGATGTCAGTCAGCCACCGACCGGCGAAGACGAACAACTCATCGTCAACTGGCACAATGCAATCGTCATCGGGCACAAGTGCGATCTGGGTGATTGCTGGGGAACGAAATTACCTGTGACTGCGATCAAGGCGTCCTCAGTGACGGGCGAGGGGCTGGATGAAATCCAGCAGCGATTAATCAAACAGTTGGTCCCCAACGTTCCCGCTGCAGGAACTGCAATTCCGGTGAGTTCGCGACAAGTCAGTCTCTTGTGCGAGGCCCGTCAAGCACTGGCTGAGGGAAACAGAGACTCTGCGGAAGACGCATTGAAGCGATTGCTTGACGAACCTGCCGCGGACGCTGATCGCGTCCGCGCAGCTGAGGGATCAGACTGACATGTCCTGTAGCGTTCCGTCAGGCAACTGACGAAAAGCAGGCCCGGCATCTTGAGGGGGGCGTGAATAGATCTTGAGGCAAACCAGGTGTTCGTCGACGAGTCCGCGAAGCGTCACGAACGAACCGGTAGAACCATCAGAGTTGGTGCAGACGTTCCAGCGAAACTCGTCGAGTCGTGTGAAGCCTTCGGTCAAATGCGCGAAATCGAATTCGAAGCTGATCAGTCGCGCCTTCCCATCATCACGGCCACCGACGATTTCTGTGCAGCCCAGATAGAGTCGTGCTTCCCAGCCTTCTTGAGTTAACTCGCACTGATAGCCGACTCGAGCGACACCAGCCAACGGTTGAAACATCGCAGCGGTTTGATGAACCAGTGTCGTCAGCCATTCGGGACGCCGACCACGTTCCTTGCGATCCCGCTTGTGATTTTCCAACTGCTTGAGCAGGTGATGAACCAACAGATGCGAGTGGGACAAGGTAGAACTCCGGTGGTCCGTGCAATCACTCCGCGGTGACACGAACGGGCATTAATTTTGATGGATGCGATGGCTTCTTGCGTTCGCGACTGTTGACTCAAGCCAGACATGGCGTCGTAATAAATCGAAGCCACGTAGGTATCGGGTTGCGGGTCGCCGAAAGCGCGTTGAAAATCGTCAGACTGCGGAACCTATGCAACTGGTAGACCAATCGCGCACCGTGTGCTGCCGCACCGGAACGTGCCGAGCAAGACGGTTCTGACGCGGAAATAGGGTGCGCGGTAGCGGCCGAGAAATGTGAAGTTTTGTGGACAAAGCCGCGTTTGTTTGTAACTCTTACAGGAATTGCCTCGGAATGAGGCGGTCTCCAAGACCACTTTGTGATCGTTAGATTGGTGTAACAATTTATTTTGTATTGCTTTGTGTAGAAAACGCGACTCCGGCAACTTCCGCCGGTCCGCAGTTTGCTTGAGTCAATGAATTGTTGAGTCGTTTGGCATGGATGTCAGAACCTCAATCCGTATCTCCGGCCTCTGGATAATCTCGGAATCAGCATGGACGCGTTCTTCCGCAGCCTACTTCTCCTCGGCGCCGTTGTTTCTCTCGGCGCTGGCTACCGCACCCCCAACTTCGTCGTGACTGCGCCTTCCGCAGATCTCGCGAAGCAAGTCGGCGATGCCGCCGAAATCTATCGCAAGGAATTGGCGATCGAGTGGATCGGGAAGCCGCTGCCCGGCAACTGGTCAACTCCCTGTCCGATCGACGTGAACCCCGGAATGATGGGGGCCGGAGGGGCGACGACGTTCAATTTCCAGAACGGCGAAGTGTATGGCTGGAAGATGGAGATCTTCGGCAGTGAAGAGCGAATCCTGGATTCGGTCCTGCCTCACGAAATCAACCACACGATCTTCGCTTCCTATTTTCGGCGACCACTGCCTCGTTGGGCCGACGAAGGGGCTGCTTCTCTAATCGAAAACGAGTGCGAACGAATGCGTCTACGCAAGATCCATGATCAAGTGATGAATACAACTCGTAAGATTCCACTGGCATCGCTGCTGGAGATGAAAAACTACCCGAAAGAAAAACAGCAAGTACTGACACTGTACGCCGAAGGACATTCGTTGGCGGACTTTCTGATCCAACGTGGTGACAAGCCAACCTATTTGAAGTTCCTGCAACTGGCTCACGACAAGGGATGGCCCATTGCGCTGAAAGAGATCTATCAGTTCGACAGCGTCGATGCCCTCGAACGAGTCTGGGACAAGTGGGTGCTTGCGGGCAGTCAACCGCTGCAATTGCCAAAGGGAACTCAACTGGCTGACAACAAGGCCTCCAAAGGCCCCGCGAAGTCGAAAGAAACGATCCGCGGACAGTCGCCAGATGCCGAACCAAGTGTTCCTCGAATCCAACGTGAGGAGGTGCTTGCCGCCAACATCACCGAAGGGATCACTGTGGATGCGGGGTTGAGTCGCGAGTATCTGGAGCAACCGGTCTTAACTCAGCTGGCACGTTCAGGTGCCGCACGGGTTTCACATGACCGGCCAGCTCGTCCCGCGCCGCTGGAGTAGGCCCGCTTTCAGTAGCCCTCTCGCTCCGAGGCTGTCAGTTTTTCGAAAACCGCCAAAACGGGGATGAAGTTTATATCGGACCACCCCGTTTGCGTCGATTCTGAGCGATCCTACGAGGTCGTTTTTTGGAAGTGACATCAACTTT
>JAQGHU010000002.1 GCA_028291515.1 Schlesneria sp. | reverse complement strand
TGTTGGTCGACATCATCAGCGTCGTGGCTTCGACCTGGGCTTCGATCGACAAAGGCAGGTGGACGGCCATCTGGTCGCCGTCGAAGTCGGCGTTGAAGCCCTTACAGACCAGCGGATGGATCCGGATGGCGTTCCCTTCAACCAGTGTCGGTTCGAAGGCCTGAATACCCATTCGGTGCAGCGTCGGTGCTCGGTTCAGAAGGACCGGGTGATTAGTGATCACCTCTTCCAGAATATCCCACACCTCTTCATCACGGCGTTCCAGCATTCGCTTGGCGCTCTTGATGGTGTCGGCGTGTCCCAGTTCTTTCAGACGGCGAATGATGAACGGCTGGTACAGTTCCAGAGCGATCTTCTTCGGCAGACCGCACTGATGCAGCAGCAGATTCGGACCGACGACGATCACGCTTCGTGCCGAGTAATCGACGCGCTTGCCGAGCAGGTTTTCACGGAACCGACCCTGCTTACCCTTGATCATGTCCGTCAGCGACTTCAGCGGTCGGTTCGAGGAACCAAGCACTGGACGCTTGCAGCGGTTGTTGTCGAACAAGGCGTCGACCGACTGCTGCAGCATTCGCTTTTCGTTGCGAACGATGACTTCAGGAGCGTTCAGGTCAACCAGCTTCTTCAGCCGGTTGTTGCGGTTGATAATACGACGATAGAGGTCGTTCAGATCGCTGGTTGCGAAGTTGCCGGAATCGAGCAGCACCAGCGGACGAAGATCTGGCGGAATGACAGGGATACAATCGAGCACCATCCACTCAGGACGGTTCTCGCTGTCTCGCAAGGCTTCGCCGATCTTCAGTCGCTTGATCAGTTCTTTCTTCTTCTGCTGGCTGGTTGTCTTACGCAATTCACCACGCAGTTGATCGCACAACTGGATCAGGTTGAGGCCGGTCAGCAGACGTTTGACAGCGTCGGCACCCATCTCGATCGTGAATGTGCCTTCACCATACTTCGACTTGGCTTGCCGAGCTTCTTCTTCGGTCAGCAGTTGACCGGTTCGCAGCGGCGTATCGCCTGGATCGAGGACGATATAGTCCTGGAAGTAGATGACCTTTTCCAGCGACGTGGTCTTCACGTTCAACAGGGCACCCAGACGGCTGGGCATGGTCTTGAAGAACCAGATGTGAACGACCGGCGCGGCCAGTTCGATATGGCCCATGCGCTTACGACGGACGCGGCTGTGAGTCACCTTGACGCCGCAGCGATCGCAGATCATCCCCTTGTACTTCATGCCGCGATATTTGCCGCAAGCACATTCCCAGTCCTTTTCAGGGCCAAAAATACGTTCGCAAAACAAACCGTCTCGCTCTGGGCGATACGTACGATAGTTGATCGTTTCTGGCTTCTTCACTTCACCGAACGACCAGCTTCGGATGTCATGCGGACTGGCCAGGCCGATCTTGATCGCGGAGTACTCATTGACGCGGTCATACGAAGATTCAGCGACACTCACGTGGATTCCCCCCCGCTGGATAACGATCTATCTGCTATTGATTCAGGTCAGGCGGCCGAAGCCGCCGTGTTTATCAGTTCTTCAGTTGTGTTCGACAACGACAAGCTCGAACGAGCAGGCTGCGAATTCACGCAGCCTTCCCCGTTGTCAGCTTGAAGTCTTTTCCAACTGCATGTTCAGGCACAGGCCGCGGATTTCGTTGTTCAACACTTCGAAGCTTGCCGGAGTACCTGCCTCAAGAGTGTTCTCACCCTTGACCATCGATTCGTAAATCTTGGTACGTCCTTCCACGTCGTCGCTCTTCACCGTCAGCAGTTCCTGCAGGATGAACGCGGCACCGTAAGCTTCCAGCGCCCACACTTCCATTTCCCCGAAGCGTTGACCGCCAAAGCGAGCCTTGCCCCCGAGTGGTTGTTGGGTGATCAACGAGTACGGACCCGTTGCTCGAGCATGCACCTTGTCTTCAACCAAGTGGTGCAGCTTCAGCATGTAGATATAACCCACAGTCGTCTTCTGCTCGAACTTCTCTCCCGTTCGACCGTCAAACAACTGGGCCTTGCCGTCTTCCGGCAAGCCGGCTTCACGCAAGTAGTTGATGACAATTTCTTCGGAAGGACTGTCGAAGACGGGACTGCGGACCTTGAAGCCCAGCTTCGCAGCGGCCCAACCAAGGTGCGTTTCCAAAATCTGACCGACGTTCATACGGCTAGGAACGCCCAGCGGGTTCAGGATGATGTCGATTGACGTTCCGTCTTCCAGGAATGGCATGTCCTCGACTGGCAGGACCTTCGAGATCACCCCCTTGTTACCGTGGCGACCGGCCATCTTATCGCCGACCGAAATCTGACGTTTCGAGGCGACATAGACCTTCACCATCTGCAACACGCCGCTTGGCAGTTCATCGCCACGCTTCATCGTATTCAGCAGGCGGTCACGTTGATCAATCGCATCTTCAACCGATCCCCAGCCATCTTTGAAGGCCCGGCGGCAATCCGCCTTCTTCTGTGGACTGCGGATGTCGAGAGAATCAAGCGTCGAACGGAAACCTTCCGCATAGCTGGCCACGAACTTGTCGTCGGTGATCGTACGGATCTCGCGAGCATCGGCGTCGGTCAATCGTCGATCCAGAACCTTCTCGAATTCCTTCATGAATTCGCGGAAGGCATCGGCGATCTTGGCGTTGCCAGCGTCTTCGTTCTTCTTCAATTCTGCTTCGAACTTCTTACGTTCGGTTTCCGAGAGACTCATCCGTCGCGAGAACTTCTCGGTATGGATGACGATCCCTTCGGTACCGCTCGGAACTTCCAGCGATTCGTTCTTCACGTCTTCGCCAGCACGACCGAAGATCGCGTGCAGCAACTTTTCTTCAGGTGTCAGTTCCGTCTTGGCCTTAGGCGAGACCTTACCGACAAGGATGTCGCCTGGTTCGACTCGCGTCCCGATCTGAACGACGCCGCTCTCGTCGAGGTTTCGCAGAGCCTTTTCGCTGACGTTCGGAATGTCGCGAGTGAACTCTTCCCGTCCGAGCTTGGTTTCGCGAACTTCCACGTCGAATTCGTCGATGTGGATCGACGTGTACACGTCTTCCTTCACGAGGCGTTCGGAGAGGATGATCGCATCTTCGAAGTTGAAACCTTCGAACGACATGAAGGCGACCAGTACGTTACGCCCCAAGGCCAATTCACCGGCCGAGGTTGCAGCACTGTCGACGAGAATTTCGCCTTTCTTGACTCGCTGTCCGACCTTGACGATCGGAGTTTGATTCAAGCAAGTACGTTCATTCAAGCCGGTGTACTTACGAAGCTCGGTTCGCTTCCCTTCGAGTTCGATGCAGGTCGAATCGACATAGGTGATTTTGCCGCTCTTCTCGGCTCGCAAAACCATCCCCGAACTTTCGGCGACAGCCCGCTCCAGACCCGTGCCGACGAGTGGTGATTCGGCGATGAGCAATGGAACGCCCTGGCGTTGCATGTTCGAACCCATCAGGGCCCGGTTCGCATCGTCGTGCTCGAGGAACGGAATCAAACCGGCCGAGACACCGACCATCTGGCACGAGGCCACGTCGATGAACCCGACATCGTTTGACGCCATCCAAACCACGTCGTTGTGGAATCGTGCCATCACGCGATCGCCAACGATCGCATTCTTTTCGACAGGAGTATCAGCAGGAGCGATGAAGACTCGCGATTCCTGGTCGGCTCGCAGCCATTCGACTTCGTCAGTGACCTTCTTGTTCTTGACGATGCGATACGGAGTGATCAGGAAGCCATAGTCATCGACGCGAGCGAAGATGCTGAGGCTGGAAATCAAACCGATGTTCGTACCTTCAGGCGTTTCAATCGGGCAGATTCGTCCGTAGTGCGAAATATGCACGTCGCGAACTTCGAAGCCCGCTCGCTTACGATTCAAACCACCAGGGCCGAGGGCACTGAGTCGTCGTTCGTGAGTTAGCGTCGCCAATGGGTTGGTCTGGTCGACCACCTGTGACAGTTCGCCGCGTCCGAAGAAGTACTCAATCGCTGCCGACACGCTCTTGGGATTAACCAAAGTACGTGGTGACATTTCTTCGACATCTTTCAGGCTCATTCGTTCCTGAACGGTCCGACGCAGCTTCAGGAAGCCCTTACGGATTTCTTCAGCAGCCAACTCGTCGATCGTTCGCAGGCGGCGATTACCGAGGTTATCGATATCGTCGACGTGAGCGCTGTTGTCGCCGATTCGCAGTTTGATCACGTAGCGAATCGCGTTCACAACGTCTTCCGCCTTCAGCGTCATTTCGCTGTCGGGAATCGATTGATCGAACTTGCGATTGATACGGAACCGGCCGACGCGACCGAGTCGGTAGCGGTTGACGTCGTAGAACTTCTCCTTGAACAGTTCGATTGCCTTATCGAGTGCCGGCGGGTTGCCAGGACGCAGGCGCTGGAAGATTCGCAGCAACGCATCTTCGTGCGTGCTGGTCGGATCTTCGAGAATACTGGACAGGGCCAGCAAGTCGTCGGACTTTTCAATGACTTCGACTGTCTTGAGCGTCGAAGCCTTGATCTCGGCGACCATCGCTTCGGTCAGCTTATCGCCGAGTTCGGCGATGATTTCACCAACCCGTTCGTGACCGGCTGGATAGACGACATCTTCGGCGGTGTGCTTACCGAGCAGGACTTCGTCGCCACGGCCGATCTTAACGGCCTTGGTTTCGTAGAACAGCTTGATCAGCGCGGTGCTGGTGCCGTAGCTCGGATCCATCGCTCGCAGGAACGTCATTGCCGAGAACTTGCCGCTCTGATCGATCCGCACACCCAGCGTTTCACGCTTGCTGATGACGATTTCGATCCAGCTGCCACGCTCGGGAATTACGCGACACGAAAACTGCTTTCGTTCGCCAGGTTCCGAACCTTGCACAAAGTCCACACCAGGGGAGCGGTGCAACTGGCTGACCACGACACGTTCAGCACCGTTGATGATGAACTCACCGCCGCCGATCATGATCGGCATGTCACCCAGGTAAACCTCTTCTTCGATCGCTTGTTCCTTCATCAGCCGCAGCCAAATTCGGAATGGACGACCATAGGTCAATCGCAACTGGCGGCATTCAAGCGACGTGTAGCGGGGCTTGCCCAACTCGTACTTGACGTACTCCAAGCGATAGCGGTGATCGTAGCTCTCGATCGGAAACACTTCCCGCAGGATGGCTTCCAAGCCCAGATCCTTGCGTTCGCGCGGATCGTCATCCAACTGCAAGAAGCGGATATATGAATTGACCTGGATCTCGGTGAGATCAGAAATCTGGAACTGAGACTGCAGCGACCCAAACGACCGAGTCTCGGTCGTTGCGATGATACGGGTGGCCGGAATTGCCATTAGGTTGCTTCCTAGATCCCAAATTGATTCGTCAAACTGTTATTTACGGCAGAAGGGCAGCCTGCGACACTAGTCCACGTGGCTCAGCGGACTAAACGCACGACTGTTGTGACAGGGTGGCATCGGAAACCGACCCCTATCGGGAAGAATGGCGATTGTCTGACGTTTCTGCGCCACCGTGCGCACCTATACCGGCTGTCGCAACTTGTTCGCTGCGCAGCGGTCGCCAGATTATTTTCGCTCACGACTGTCAAAGCGTGACCTCTGAACCCGCCTATCGACATTCGTAATGCCCAGCCAATGACGGTACTTAAGGAAGTCCAGTCAGCCATGCTGACGAGATTCCATGGCGTCTTGCCGTGTTCCGCCCGCTTTGCAGAATTCTGCAAAAAGCATTGTGCAACACAGCCTACGCCAGCACAAGGGTCAAGCCCTAAATGCAAGCAAGGTCGAGGGGCGCTTCGGACCATCCTCGCCGTCGCGCCCTGACCACGTCATTACCCGAGTTTGTCATTCTTCGTCGGCATTCGTCCGCAAGCTCTCACTTGCGGACGTCATCCTTGCCAGACTACTTGATCTCGCAGGTTCCGCCTGCTTGTTCGACTTCGGCCTTCATTTTGGCCGCGTCGTCTTTCGAGATACCGGTCTTCAGCGGCTTTGGCACGCCTTCGACCAGATCCTTGGCTTCCTTCAGGCCCAGGCCCGTTGCGCCACGGACAACCTTGATCACGCCAATCTTGTTCTCGCCGAAACCGGTGAGGATGACGTCGAACTCGGTCTTCTCTTCCACAACCGCAGCAGCAGCAGGACCGCCTGGGCCGGCAGCAACCATCACGCCGCCACTGGCTGGCTCAATACCATGCTTTTCTTTCAGGTAATCTGCCAGCGACTTGGCCTGGAGCAGGGTCAAACCAACAATCTGATCGCCCAACTGTGTAATCGTCGCATCAAAATCGCTCATCGAACTCATCCTTTCAAACTACAAACAAACTCTGGGTCAAGACGTTACAACAAGTCGACGTCAGTTTGGTTCTACATGCATCACAAGCCGAGAGGCTCAGGATGCTTCTTTGTCTGCGATTGTCTTCACTTGGCCAGCAATCTTGCGTGCTGGTCCGCCAATCGCGCTGACAAGCCGACCGCCTGGGCTGAGGATCAGTCCCACGATCTGGCTCAACAATTCCTTGCGTCCTGGGCTCTTGCTCAGCGATTCGACATCCTTGGCATTGAGTGGCGTGTCGCCAATCGCACCGCCACGGATTTCCATCACCTTCTGCTTTTCACAGCAGCTGGTCAATTCCTTCGACAGAGCAACAATGTCGTCGCTGCCGAAAACCAGAGTGCAAGCGCCGGTCAGAGCGCCGGCTGCTCCTGTCAGGCCAATCTCGCTGAGCGCTCGACGCGCTACGGCGTTCTTGACACCCAACATGGAGATTCGCTTCTTACGCAGATCCAATCGCAATTGATTCGCTGCGAAACCGGTCAGGCGCGAAGCATCCAGCACCAGCACTTCACGGCACTCACCCAGAGCACCTTGAATGCTGTCAATCATCATTCGTTTAACAACTTTGCTCATCGCTCACTCCACGCTGGCCAATCACGCCAGAATTCCGTACTCACTTGCAATCGAAATACCTGGCTAACCTGCGATTGAAATACCCGGCGTCATCGTTGCCGACAAGCAGACGTTGCGGACGTATTGACCTTTGGATGTGGCAGGCTTGATGGATCGCACGTACTTGACCATCGCGTCCACATTCTCGGTCAGTTCTGCTTGACCGAATGACAGCCTGCCGACAACGGCGTGAACGTTACCGCCTGAATCACAACGGAACTCAACCTTACCCGCTTTGTATTCGCGAATAGCACCCGCGATGTCGCTGGTGACCGTTCCGGCGCGCGGCGAAGGCATCAATCCGCGAGGACCAAGTACCTTACCGAGCGGACCGACGACACCCATCATGTCCGGAGACGCGATCGCGACGTCGAAGTCCAGCCAACCACCCTTGATCTTTTCAGCCAGATCCTTGCCGCCGACGAAGTCCGCTCCAGCCGCGGTAGCGACTGCGACGTTGTCACCCTGGGCAAACACGATCACTCGCTTGGCTTTACCAATCCCGTGCGGCAGGACGATCGATCCCCGGACGATCTGGTCAGCTTGTCGAGGATCAATCCCCAGACGCATCGCGATCGTGACCGACTGATCGAACCGGCACTTGCGTACCCCGGTTGGAAGATTGTCTTCGAGAGACTTCAACAATTGAACCGCTGCGCCAACGTCCAGTGACCCCACTTCGGCCAACTGCTCGCGCAGAATTCGTACACGCTTAGAGACATGTGCCATGGAACACCCACAAACTTCTAAAAAGAATCCCGGCGACTTCAGTCCAAAACTTCAATACCCATGCTGCGAGCGGTCCCTCGAATCATGAGAGCCGCATGCTCGTGATCGCGGGAGTTCAAGTCAGCAAACTTCGCCTTGACGATGTCCAAAACCTGAGCCGCAGTCACACTACCAACGCGATCCGTCTTGGCGTTGACAGCACCCTTGGCAATCCCGGCTGCTTGCTTCAGCAGCACGGACGCCGGAGGGCTTTTCAATTCGAATGTAAATGTGCGGTCTTCGAAAACAGTCACAACCACGGGCACAATCATGCCGTTCAGGTCGCGGGTTTTTTCGTTGAACTGCATCACGAACTGGCCGAGGTTGATCCCGTGCGGACCGAGAGCGGTACCGACTGGAGGAGCAGGCGTTGCCTTACCCCCAGGGATCTGAACCTTGACCTGTGCTTTGATCTTCGCCTGTTTCTTCGCCACCAGCCGTCTCCTCTACTCGTTCCTGGATTCGATCAGGTTCGCTCAACCTGCCACGACTCCAGATCAACAGGCGTTGGCCTGCCAAAAATCTCAATCAAAACGGTGATCTTACCGCTATGTTCGTCGACACCTTCGATCTGACCATCAAATCCTTCGAAAGCACCGTCCTTGATTTTCACGCCGTCGCCAGCGCTGAATTCGATCTTGACGCGTGCAGGTTCGGCCGGCGTCGTGACGCCAACACCCAGCATGCGATCAATTTCCTGCGGTTGCATCGGGATCGGCTGCCCTGCCGCTCCCGTGAAGTCTCCGACTCCATTTGTCGTTCGAACCAAATACCAAGTCTCGTCATTCAAGATCATCTGAACCATCAGATAGCCGGGATACAGCTTCTGTTCGATGACCCGGCGTTTGCCGGACTTGTTATCCACGATCTTTTCGACGGGGATTACAATCTCCCCAAAAAACTCGTCGAGCGCCTCCTGGCCGATTCGACGCTTCAGCGCATCGCGAATGGTTCGTTCGCGATTGCTTTGAACCTTCAAAACGTACCATT
The DNA here is from genome assembly GCA_028291515.1 of Schlesneria sp. Taxonomy (GTDB): domain Bacteria; phylum Planctomycetota; class Planctomycetia; order Planctomycetales; family Planctomycetaceae; genus Schlesneria. The sequence goes on along the minus strand of JAQGHU010000002.1, from coordinate 78,367 downwards.
CCATCTGCTGCTCAGCACCTTCCGACATGGCCGCTCACCCCCCGGGCCCCTCTGCCAAAACGCAGATTATGAACACCGCGACTCGCATCGCGGGCAGGCAACTAGAACTGCAGAACGTGGATCAACTTCAATAGCCAATGCCAAACCACGTCGTAACAGAACAACACGACACTCAACAAACCCATAACGAACAACACGACCGCCGTCGACCGCCGTAGCGTCGGCCAGTTCGGCCAAGACACCTTCGCCATTTCGTGTTGAACTTCAATCAAAAACTCAGCGAACTGCGGCAGATTCACGACTCGAAAAGCCGCCCACAATCCCGCCACCAAGACCACCGCCGTGACAGCCGTTCGAACCGACGCACCGACATCCGCCAGCAGCGTCTGATACATCGACCAACACAGCAGGCAGATGGTCGCCGCTATCGCTCCTGCGACAATCTGCCGGGCAAGCCGCCCCTGATTCTTTTTATAGAGATCAACGCTTAGAAACGTTGACCAAAAGTTGCCCGACTTCGCTTGATTCACCGTAAAAACCTTAGTTGCTGCAGAATGCGTGAGCCAAGACGCCAAAGCCACTTTGAAACACGGGCGGAGGGAGTCGAACCCCCAACCCCTGGATTTGGAATCCAGTGCTCTGCCAATTGAGCTACGCCCGTTCGTGTTTACGTACGAGCCACGCCGCCCGAATCACTTCTTACGTGATTCTTTGTGCGCCGTGTGCTTCCGCAGCTTTTTGTTGTACTTCTTCAGCTCGAGGCGCTCAGTCCCTCGCGTTTCTTTATTGACGCGATAGTTCCTCAGACCTGTTTCCATACATTCCAGCCAAACAAACTCGCGCGCCATCAGTCTATCCTTACTATCTCAAGCCCATCAACCAGCAACGCGAACAGCAGCACGACCGCAGAAGAGGTCTTCTGCGGTCGGTACCGATACGGAGACTACTCAAGAATCTTCACAACGACGCCCGACCCGACCGTCTTGCCACCTTCGCGGATAGCGAAGCGGACATTTTCAGTCATGGCGATTGGCTTGCCGAGAGTGACCGACAACTTGACGTTATCGCCTGGCATGCACATTTCAGCACCATCGAGCAGATTCGCTTCGCCGGTCACGTCCGTTGTGCGGAAGTAGAACTGAGGACGATAGCCACTGAAGAACGGCGTGTGACGTCCACCTTCTTCTTTGCTCAGAATATAAACCTGAGCTTCGAATTTGGTGTGCGGGGTGATCGAACCTGGCTTCGCCAGAACTTGACCTCGCTGAACATCTTCCTTCTTCAGACCACGCAGCAGCACGCCGACGTTATCGCCAGCAATACCCTGATCGAGAGTCTTCTGGAACATTTCAACACCGGTACAAACCGATTCCTTAGGATCAGCCAGACCGAGCAGTTGAACCTTATCGCCAACCTTAAGCACGCCTTGCTCGATACGGCCGGTGACCACGGTCCCGCGGCCTTCGATCGAGAACACGTCTTCGATCGCCATCAGCATTGGCTTGTCAGTTTCGCGAGCTGGCTCAGGGATATCCTTGTCCAGAGCATCCATCAGCTTGCCGATGCACTCGTTGAACTTAGGATCGGATGGATTATCCAACGCACCCTTGGCATTGCCGCGAACGATGGTGATGTCGTCGCCAGGGAATTCGTACTTGTTCAGCAAGTCGCGAATTTCCATTTCGACCAGTTCGAGCAACTCTTCGTCGTCGACCAGGTCACACTTGTTCAGGAAGCAAACCAGAGCAGGCACGTTCACCTGCTTGGCGAGCAGAATGTGCTCGCGGGTTTGTGGCATCGGACCGTCGGCGGCCGACACAACCAGGATCGCGCCGTCCATCTGGGCAGCACCGGTGATCATATTCTTGATATAATCTGCGTGGCCGGGGCAGTCGATGTGAGCGTAGTGACGAGATGCTGTCTCGTATTCGACGTGGCTCACAGCGATGGTCACCGTTTTGGTTTCATCGCGAACCGTTCCGCCCTTTGCGATATCAGCATAGCTCTTGAATTTTGCCAGACCCTTGGCGGTCTGTACGGCGAGAATCGCCGCCGTTGTTGTGGTCTTGCCGTGGTCGATGTGGCCAATCGTTCCTACGTTGACGTGCGGCTTGGTGCGCTGAAACAATTCCTTCGCCATTTGATCCCTAACCTCGCTTCTCTTATCTAGAAACCCACCAACCCAATGGTACGACTTCACTATACAAACAGGCGGGAACACCCCAACCCCGACGCAACACAGAACCGAGACCGCAAGAGCTGCTGAAGGGATTCGAACCCTTGACCTCGTCCTTACCAAGGACGCACTCTACCAACTGAGCTACAGCAGCAGGGCAGCCGATGGAAGTCGCGAATCCGCAAAGAATGGGCGATGGCGTTTCGCTTGTCAACCCTACGGCATTGCGTAGTGACGACAATCCGAGCGCCCCGCACCCACAGCGGATCAATTCACGCTCATCAAGCAGTTTTCACCGAGGCGCCGAGCCTGCCCAAGTTAACCGCCGCTCTCCGACATTACCCATTTCGCCACACAAAAACTCACGGCAACAATCCAATATCATGAATCGCTGCTGCATCACTCTTGCGAGGCAAGAGCGGGTGATGGGAATCGAACCCACGTGGCCAGCTTGGAAGGCTGGAACTCTACCATTGAGCTACACCCGCAAACCGAACATTTTCACGACAATGGCGGGAGCAGGATTCGAACCTGCGAAGGCATTGCCACCAGATTTACAGTCTGGCCCCTTTGGCCACTCGGGTATCCCGCCCAACGTCCACTGAACGAGGTTTCCCCCGCCTAGATCATTCGAACTATATTGACGCAAACCATTCATCGACAAGAGCTAGCGGTCGGACTTGAACCGACAACCGCCGGTTTACAAAACCGGAACTCTACCGTTGAGCTACGCTAGCGAAATCTGGACCTAACTGCAATCGAGCAATATAGCAACGTCTGCGGAGATGGCAAGGGAAGCTGAGACAGACCTGACGATCGTCAAAGTCTGGCCAATTCTTCATTCAGGACCGAATTAACGGACGCATCAACGTCCGTTCTGGTTCACGAAATTCCTGCAACTGAGAGTTTGCAATCCCTGAATTCGGCACGAACGGAGCAATCCGCTCGATGTCGTGACGACGGCGGGCTTTGCCGGTTTCGAGCGTCAAGTCAGTTTTGGTAGGGGACGATAAGACAGCAGATTCGTTGATGGTCACCGGGGATCGAGAAGATGCTGCGTTCTGCCTGCTTTGCCGCCGGCCTGTTTGTCGGACTGTGGGGACTGTCGTTTCTCGCGATTGACAAGCTGGTCATGTTCCAACCCGAGGATCGCGATCCCGGTATCCGTGGAATGCTGGCCAAGCAAGTCGTGAACAAGGAAACGCGGCCAATTATCGATCCGCCTGACTGGGCTGCGTTTACGCTACTGTCGATCGGTTCGGTGACGATGCTGTATTCCATCGCATTGCCGAAGCATCACTAAGCTTGCCCCAGTCGCACATCCGCGACTGGTTCCCAAAACACAGCGAGATCTACTCCGCGACCGGCAGTTCCAGATCTTCGCTCCCCAGGCATGCCATCGTGTGCATGAGCATCTGAGCTTCGCACCGCGAAACGTAGTCCCCTGGCATTCCAGTGACCGTCGCGGCATCCCACTCGACGACAAACTTTTGCGCGGGTGGCTTGCCAGAAGTTTCGAGCACGCTTCCGGTCCAGCCAGCAAACGAGACATCCGGAAAATCCGGGGAAACGACTCCCGGCTTAACACGGATTCGTGCTCCTTCTCCGAGCCCTCCCGTGGCTTTCTTCTTCGCCATTGATCCGAACCCCCTAACAGTCGGCTACTGTGGTGCGATCTCCTAAGGCCAGCGCCGCCAATATCTGCCCAGCTTCACAGGAAATCAAGCGCCACGGGTGAACCTGAACCCAGCTTGGTCATCCAAGAGATTGGGAGAGAGGCGGCAACTCAGTAGCTTCACTCAATATCGCAAACGCGAGAGGAAAGTAGTGAGTAGAAAGTAGACCGCAGGAGAATTAAGAAAGTGGTGATGAACTCTTGCCCGTTTCCACTTTCTCAATTCACCTGCTCGATTCGCCTTCTGGCGAATGGAGCGGAGGGGAGTTGAACCCCCGACCTCTGCATTGCGAACGCAGCGCTCTCCCAACTGAGCTACCGCCCCGAGTTGGAAATCTTGGCAAGATCCCCATAGCGGGAGCATTCTAAGCGGCAATCCACGAGCGAATCAACCCGTTGAATGATCAGGGGCTGAATTTCGCGGATGAGGCTTCGAATGAACGAGCCGCCTGCCGGAGTTTGACACGGGATGACGCGAAAGGCTCGCGGGGAACCTTGCTTTTTATGGAACGCCATTCCACGATGCTGCGATGAGCATTCAATGGGCACCACTGCTTCCAATTATCGACGCGCATCAGCGGTTCGTCATTTCCAGTCACGTTCGTCCTGATGCTGATGCCATCGGGTCCGAAATCGGGTTGGCCAGCCTGCTACGTTCACTGGGCAAGAGCGTGCAGATTATTAATCACTCGCCCACGCCTGCCAATCTGTTTTTTCTTGACCCCACGAAGGATGTCAAGCAGTTGGGTGTGACAGCGACCATCGCGGACATCGTCGCGGCGGAGGTCCATTTCATCGTCGATACCAGTTCCTGGATCCAGCTCAACGATGTCGGCAAGGCGATGCGGGAATCGCCGGCGCTGCGCGTTGTCATCGATCACCATGTGAGCGCGGATGACCTGGGGGCGACCGAATTCAAAGATGTGAAATGCGAAGCGACGGGGTCTTTGATCTTTGATCTCGCTCAGTTCCTCAAGATCGACCTCCCTGCAGAAGCAGCGACCGCTTTATTTGCGGCGATCGCGACCGACACGGGGTGGTTCCGTTTTTCGGCAGTGACCAGTCAGACCATGACGCGGATCGCGCGATTGATGGAATACGGGGCAGTCCCTGCCGCCATCTTCCGCGAACTCTACGAGCAAGCGTCAATTGCTCGAATGCATCTGGTGGGCCGGGCTCTGTCTCGCATGGTGCTCGACTGCGATGGCGAACTGGCCTACGTCTCGATCCCCTGGTCGGACTTTGAAGAAACGGGCGCAGTTTCGTCCGACACCGAAGACTTAGTGAATGAGTGCTTGAAGATCACGGGAACTCGCGGGGCCTTCATCGCGATTGAAATGCAGAGCAAGCAGGTGAAAGTCAGCTTCCGCAGCCGCACGGAAGGCTTAGATGTGGCTCAGATTGCCGAGCAATTCGGGGGAGGCGGCCATCGTCAGGCAGCGGGTGCCACACTGCCGGGTCCGCTCTCGGAATCGATTGAGAAGGCTCGAAAAGCAATGACGGAAAAGATTCTGAGCCTGCGGAGTTCTGTCGCGAAGCCTTGACGATTTGATATCAAATCGATTGAGATGGATACATGCCTCCCGCCGGACATCCGCTTGCTTACCCCACCGCTGATTTGAATAAGCTCAGCCAGCCGATCCTCGATGACCTTTTCGCAACTTGAATTAACCGCATTTTGTTGTGTTTACGAAGGACGCTTGCATGGCAAATCCGTCGTCTGAATCCCCCCCCGTTGTTCCTCATGGCTCAGTGGCACCGCGTCGCGGTTTCATCAGCCTGCTGGCCGTGCTGGCGGGTGGCATCGCCGGGCTAGTACCCGTTGCTGCCGGCACCTTGTTCTTCATGGATCCGATCCTGCGCAAGCGAAAAGAAGCGGAAGTCGACTTGTTGCGAGCAGGCGACATCAGCGACCTGCCCGCTGACGGTACACCGGTCCGCGTCGTCTTGAAGTCCGACATTGTTGATGCCTGGACGGTCTACCGAGATCGCGTCATCGGCAGCATTTACCTGCGGTTGATGCCAAATGGGCAAGTGCTGGCGTTCAATGACACTTGTACGCATCTGGGCTGCAAGGTCGATTACCAGCCGGCCCAAAAGCAGTTCTTCTGCCCCTGCCACCAGAGTGCCTTTGAACTGGATGGAGAGCGCAAGAATCTGACCCCGCCGCGCAACATGGACAGCCTGGAAGCCGAAGTCAAAGACGGCGAAGTCTGGGTGAAATATCAAAACTTCCAGACCGCTACCAAAGACAAGAAGGCGATTTGATGAAGGCTCTTCTCAACTGGCTCGATCATCGCACGGGCTACAAACTGCTTGTTCATGAAGCCTTGAACGAACCGATTCCGGGCGGCGCTCGGTGGCGATACATCACGGGCAGCATGCTGACATTTACGTTCATCGTGCAGGTTATCACCGGCTTCGCTCTATGGACGGCGTACAGTCCCAGCACACAGACCGCCTGGGAAAGTGTCTATTACATCCAGCACCAGATGTCGTGCGGCTGGCTGGTGCGCGGAATCCATCACTTCGCTGCACAAGCCATGATGATTTTGCTCGGCCTGCACTTTCTGCAAATCGTGTGGGACGGGGCTTATCGAGCACCGCGTGAAGTGAATTTCTGGCTCGGCCTGGTCCTGATGCAGATCGTGATCGGGCTGTCACTGACGGGCTACTTACTACCGTGGGATCAGAAGGGATACTACGCCACGAAGGTCGCGACGAACATTGCGGGGTCGACTCCGTTGATTGGACAGCAAATACAACAGATCGCTCAAGGGGGCTCTGCCTACGGCCATCACACGTTGACTCGATTCTTTGCGTTGCATGCGGGACTGTTACCCGCTCTGTTGACGGTGTTTCTGGCCCTGCACGTCTACGTCTTTCGACGACACGGAATTACCGTCCCGCATTCGGCAGAGGGAAAGCCCGTCGATACGTTCTGGCCAAAACAAGTGCTGTACGATGCAGCGGGATGCCTGGTCACACTGGGCCTGGTGTTGTACTTCACACTGACGCGATCAGCAGAGTTGAGTGCTCCGGCTGACGCAGGCGAAGACTTTCCTGCGCGGCCGGAATGGTACTTCCTGTTTCTGTTCAGATTCCTCGAATTCCCTGCCATTTCCAAGATGGGCGTGGCATTCGGGGCGATCTATGTGCCGACCGCGTTGATGATCATTGTGGTGCTGATGCCGCTCGTCGGTAAATCTCAGTGGGGGCACTATTTCAATCGGGCATTCCTTGTGGCGGTACTCGCCGCGGTCGCTGTGCTGACTGGAATGACAATCATCGAGGACAATCACAACGAATCGCATCAGGCCAAGTTGGCCTTCGCCGAGCGAGATGCGCACCGCATCGTGGTGCTCGCGGCACGAGATGGGATTCCGCAGAACGGGGCTCGAGAACTGCTGGTCAATGACCCTTTGACGCAAGGGCCCCGTCTGTTCGCTCGACATTGCTCCAGTTGCCATCGGTATGACGGACACGATGGAACGCTACAAAAGATCATGAAGACCGTTGAGGAAAACGGGGAGAAGAAACTCATTGCGGAACCCGCGACTGCCGCGGACCTGAAAGACTTCGGCAATCGAGAATGGATCACCCGCGTCCTCACTGATTACGACTCGACCTTCAAGCCGCTCGAAAATGCGGGTGAGAAGGGCCAGGCGATTTTGACAGGGGAAATGTCAAGTTGGTGCAAGGACAATCAAAAGGCCCTAACTGATCCCGCGAATACCGAAAGCCTGAAGGCACTGGTCGAGTTCCTGACCTCTCAAGGGGGACGAACGGACTTGGGGACCTTCGATGAGAAGCTGGTCACCGAGGGAAAAGAGATCTTCAAAGGGGGAACACTGAAGTCAGGAACGCTGTCGTCCAGTTGTGTTGATTGCCATGCGATGAAAGTCGCGGGTGAGAGTACGCCGCTGAGCGAAGGTGCCGGAGCCGGATATCCGACTCTCACTGGCTACGCCGGTCGCGACTGGCTGAAGGCGTTCCTGCGAGATCCAGCTCACGCGGATTTCTACGGCGACAAGAACACGATGATGGTCTTCGACGACAAGCGTCTGTCCGAAAAGGAACTGGACCTGCTCGTAAATTGGATGGCTGGTGAGTATTACCTGCCGCCAAATGCCCAGCACACCAAGTGACTCTGTCGCGACGCGTCAAAAACCAGCCCGGTCAGAATTGGCCGGGCTGGTTTCAATAGGTGCGTCGTCGCCAAACTCAGCGGACGTTACGTCATCGAGCCTGCGCGGCGCATCATGAACCAGCCGACCAGGCCGACAGTCACTAGCGTAAAGACGTATTCTTCTGGGCCCATGTCGTTCCAGCAGCGCATCAGGAACGTCTTGTAGAAGTGCATGTACTCGTCCATAGTCGTCCATCACAGTCTGAGATTGCGGGGTGCAAGTGGGGTCGTCTGAATCGTTCACCGTGTGGTGGATGATTCCAACGACCAAACTTTAGGTCGGAATTCACTCCCACGCAAAACACCGGGAAACCACGGATGTAGCGTCGTCGATACGATCTTTCGACCCACAATCGATTCGGCCGTCAATTCTTCGGCAAACTCGTTACAACCAGATTATCCCGATGGATCACCTCGTCGTACGGAACCGAACCAAGTGTCTTTACAATTTCGTCCGTTCGCCGTCCCGCGATCGTGCGAGCCGCAGCCGAGTCGTAGTTCGACAGCCCACGCGCGAACTCTTCGCCGGACTGAATATCCACCAGCGAGACAACTTCGCCTTTCGTAAACTCGCCTTCGACTCGCGCGATTCCCGCTGCCAGCAACGATTTCCCCTGCTGTTCGACGGCGCGGCGGGCTCCATGATCGAGCACGAAGCGACCTTTCGGTGGCATGGTGTAGCCAATCCACCGCTTCCACGCAGACAGGCCGTCTCCTTCGCCCAGAAACAGCGTGCCGATATCGTCGCCGTTCATGATCTCGTTCAAAACGTGCGGACGCTTGCCGTTCGCGATGATGACATTCACGCCGACGGCCGTCGCAGTATGGACAGCTTCCAGCTTGGTCTTCATACCGCCGGTCCCGCGGGAACTTTTCGACGCGCCGACCAGGTTCAGTAATTCATCGTCGAACCGCTCCACTAGGGGCAGCCGGCGACTGTTCGGATCTGTCGGATCACCCGTGAGCAAGCCATCTACGACCGAAAGAATGATCAACAAGTCCGCCTGAATCAGGCCAGCGACCATCGCAGCCAGGCGATCGTTATCACCCAATTTGATCTCTTCGGTGCTGATCGTGTCGTTTTCATTCACAATCGGAATCGCGCCGTATTCTGCCAGTGTCCGCAGCGTATTGCGGACGTTTAAATATCGCGACCGATTCTTGAAATCATTCGCCGTCAGCAGGATCTGAGCAGCATGATATCCGTAGGGCCGCAACGCTTTGTCATAGATGTGAATCAGGTGTGCCTGCCCCGTGGCCGCGGCGGCTTGCAGATGCGGTAAATCCTTGGGGCGCTGCTTCAAGCCCAACAATCCCATGCCGGCACCAATGGCTCCACTGGAGACGAGAACTAGTTTTCGTCCAGTGGCGCAGATGAGATGCAACTGTTCAGCCAGCGAGGCGATGCGATCGGCATCCAACTGATCGTCGTCTGTGGACAACACATTGGTGCCGACTTTTACGACCAGAGTTTGGGCGCGGGTGACAGTTTCGCGGCGGCGTTCGATTTCATTTTCTGACATAACGACTGCAAATTGTGATGCGTTTTCAACGTTTGTCGATGCTCAGCCTGCGGAAGATATAAACCGTTGCGCAGTGATGCTACCCCGAAGTGAGTAAGTGGGTTGGTGGCGACCCCCGTTCGGAGTATCATTGCGCTCGCGGCGTCTATGCCGTTTCCCCCCTGCCCGACCAGAGGATGCTTCCTTGGCCGATCTGTTTCACGAATGTGGTATTGCGGCGATTTACCATTTGCCGGGCGAACCACATCGGCTTGCACCCAAAGGTGACCCGTCGCAGGTTTCCCGGCATATTCCTCGATTGCTTCTGGAAATCCAGAATCGAGGTCAATTGGCCGCCGGGATGACAACATACCGACCGGAACAACCGCAACTGATCGACACCTACAAAGATGTCGGCACCGTCACGGAAGTGTTCCACCTGAATCATCAGAACGAAGCAGTCGCTCTGATGGACAAGTACGCGGGGATTGCCGCGATCGGCCATGTGCGCTATGCCACCTGTGGAGCCGACGATAAGGGAAATGCTCAACCCTTTGAGCGGCATCACATCGAAAAGCACAAGTGGTTTTCGTTTGGTTTCAACGGCCAACTGGCAAACTACCAGCAGTTGAAACAAGAGATTCTGTCCGAGCGTAATTTTCATCTGGCTCGTGACACCGACACCGAAGTGCTGATGCATTTGATTTGCCAGCAGCTATCGGGTGATCGAACACCGTCTCTGGTGGAAATGCTGTCACAGCTAAGCGAACAGCTCGACGGTGCCTGGAATATCGTCTTCCTGAATGCCCTCGGTGAAATGGCGGTCGCTCGTGATCCGCTTGGAATTCGGCCGCTGTGCTACGCCGTTGACGGCAATCTGTTCGCCGCCGCCAGCGAGAGCGTGGCGTTAGCCAATCTTGGCTTCAGACAGGAGGACATTAAGAACGTGCCGCCTGGGCACGCGGTGCTGATCCAGAATGGCAAGCTCGAAGTTCGTCAGTTTGCTCGCAGTCCACAGAAGGCGCATTGCTTCTTCGAATGGATCTACTTCGCAAACGTCGCCAGCACGTTGGACGAACGCAGCGTGTACCTGACGCGAAAGCGTCTTGGCGAAGAGCTGGCACGACAAGAAACATTGGAACTGGACGAAGACACGATTGTCGTTCCCGTGCCCGACACCGCGAAGGCGGCTGCGGACAGCATGGCCTATACGCTGAAGATTCCGTCCGTCGAAGGGCTGATGCGCAACCGTTACATGGGACGCACGTTCATCGAAGGGGGCAATCGCGAAGACAAAGCCCGGATGAAGTACACGCCGTTGCCAGAAGTTCTAGAGGGCAAGCGAGTCATCCTGGTAGAAGACACCATTGTGCGTTCCACAACGATGAAGGTCTTGATTTCGCAACTGAAAGACCGGGGTAAAGCGAAAGAAGTACATGTGCGAGTCGCCTGCCCGCCGATCCTGGCCCCGTGTTTCTACGGAATTGACATGTCGACGATTGCGCAACTGTTTGCACCACGCTTCCTGTCGCCGGGCGAACCTTTGACGCGCGAAATCGAAAATCGAATGGCCGATGTGATCCGCGCCGATAGTTTGCGGTTTTTGTCATTCGACTCAATCGCACGCAGCGTCGGGCTGCCGGGCGACAAGCTCTGCCAGGCCTGCCTGAACGCCAGCTATCCGACAGAAGCCGGCAAGCAGCTTTACCAACTGCAGGTCGGCTGCTCGTCAACGCCGAGCGGCGGTCGGGCTTACGACCAGTAGCGGTCTGTGTCTCTTTTCCTGCGATGAACGAAAATGTTGCAAGAACATTCTCTCCAGATCCGTGTCCGATATTGCGAAACCGATGCGATGGGCTGCCTGCACCATTCGCAGTTCTTCAACTACTACGAACAGGGACGGACAGAACTCCTTCGCGCTCAAGGTGGCAACTACCGCGAGATCGAAGAAGCGGGCCTGTTCCTGGTTGTCGTCCGGTTGCAATGCAGCTATCACGCCCCCGCTCGATATGACGATGTGCTGACGCTGATCACGCGAGTCGAAAACGTTTCGGCCGTGAAGATCGATCACAGCTATCGATTGATGCGCGGCGAACAATTGCTCGCGTCAGCAACCAGCACCCTGGCCTGCGTCGGTCGCGACGGCAAAGTGGCTCGGTTGCCCGAATCGATCTACGCTGACTAAATAGTCCTGCGCGATTCTGTTCGCGCAAGGTTTAGAGTCGGGACCACCAAGCATCTCGGGCTGAGCCCCTACACATGCAGGTGCAGCTTCTGTCGGCCCTTTGGTTGATCTTGCCAATACCAGTGCCCCAAGTGTCGCAGTTTTCCGGGCTCATCGGGGAGTTCCACAAACAGGAAGGGATCTGTCGACACGATCGTGAGCGGAATAAAGAGCAACGGTGCGAACTTCGCCACGAGCAGCGGCGCCGTGCTGGCACCGACGAGCGGAGCCAGATAGGCCGCCAACGCCGCCTGGTATTCCAGCATCATCGCTCCGGTATCGAGGCCTTGCCCCAGCCACGTGGTATGTGCCGGGATCAAAGTTTGCGAACACCCCGATCGGTAGTATTCGAGTTGAGCCTGAATCTCAGCGCGGGCACGTCGGCGAGCATCATCGCGGGCTCGTTGGCAATACGCCGCAACACCGCGGGCCGCACCCCAAACCATTCCAGCCGCGAGCTTCGCAAACTGCCAGCAGCGACCGGGAAATCGCACTGCGCTCATCAGGCCACGATACGCCCAACCCCACCACAGCGCATGCTGTTGAGCGGCACGGATTCGTCGATCTGCTTCGGCGCGAACCTGGTTGGCGGTCACGGGGATCGGCAAGCCGTCGGCGTTTTTGTCGTCACCAAACACGGGAACGCCGTACCAGACCGTCGAAGTAGGATGCAACGCGTTCGCGCGAGCCAACGCCTGCATGATTTTCGGCGGCGGATTGTCTGGAATCTGCGTCGGGTTTCGAGTCAGCGTCATCACCAGATCACTGTGCCCCTGAATCCACAGCGATCGCTCAATCAGATGCACCACCTGATATTCGTCCAGCCAGCTTGGGTCATAGGACAACACCCGGTTCACAAAGCTCATGTCGCGAATCTGACGACGGGTGCCGCGCAGCGCCAGAGTAATGGCCAGCCGAGTCACGCAGTCCGGCTTTAAGATGCTGATGCTTTCGCGCATCAGACCTTGCAAACCAAACGGAGAATCATCTTCAAACTCGGCGATGCTGGCCGAGCCTGATCGACTCGGCTGCTTGAGCAATTCAGGGGATGCGAGTTGAGACATGATGCGAGCCCTTCCTTTGTGCAAGTGGAACATGCAGCGGTCAGAACGCAATCGAGTTGCAAGCGATCGCTCGAACTCGGGAATTCAGCTCATCGGCTGTCGAACGACAGTCTTCATCCACGCGTCACGCGGGTCGGCCTGGTGCATCCATGAAGGGTATTTTGAATCTCAACGTAACAGCATCAAACTGGATCAACAAATTTTTTACTCGCCCAAAATGTAAGGAAGCGTCGCTCCTGCTCCCGCCGCTAAAGGGTCAGGTCTCCCCTGCAATTCTTACAAGGGTTGAGGAAATAGTTGCATCAGTCATTGCACTCGATCAATCACTGACCGGTTGCCGTTTGCCACTACGGACCACGGATCCTGTCATCGAAGCGTCGTCAATCGGACACAGAATCTCGCCGCAACGTCTTGCCGTGCCAACGAAGTGCGAATGCGGAGTGAGTTGTAACTGCCGCCAGGCCGGCGACTTTTCGGTGAACTAACGACCTCTCGAACCCGTAGAGAAATCCGAAAATGCGATTTCCTCGGGTTTGGTACGTGGACTGCTTTCACAGATCGTCGCTTCGGGATGGGGCAACGGTTATTGAATCGCAAATTTAGATCAAGGGACGGATTTCATGTTGTTACGAGCATTGGCTGCGATTGTTTTCGGTGGCGTTCTTGCAGTCGCCTTGCCATCCGCATCCGCCAACCATGGGTGGGGACATCCCCATCATCACGGTTATCGCGGTCCGGGCTTCGGCGTCGCGGTGTTCGCCCCGCCACCTGTGGTTGTCGCCCCGCCGCCATACATGTATGCGCCTGTCTACGCCGCCCCACCGATTCCAGTCCCGCCACCTGTTCCGATGGGGCCTCCTGTCGTCATTCCGCCACCGCCACCAGTCTATGCTCCCCCTTATTCCTACGGGATCATGGGTGGCCTGCGCGGTGTTGGCTTCGGCTACAGTAGCCCCGGATTCGGCGTTTACGTCGGTCGCTGAAAACGACAACTCGCAGGTCTTCAAGAGAGCGAATTGGACGCGCAAAACCATTTTCAGCGGCAACCACCGCAACTCCACAACAGCTTGCGAATACTTAATCTACAGGCATTTCACCCGAAAATGTCTGATTTATTTCGGCGCAAAACGTGGCAATTTATTATCCCAGAAATGTCATTGCTGTTATATTTCAGGAAGCATAGACTAAGGTTTGAGCAATTCTGTCTCTACTCATTTCTTGTCTGTTATCTCGTTTCCTGGAGGTCCACCATGCACAGTCAGTGGCGAAGAAAAGCGTTTACGCTCATCGAATTGCTGGTCGTGATCGCGATCATCGCAGTCTTGATCGCGTTGTTGCTGCCCGCAGTACAACAAGCGCGTGAAGCGGCCCGGCGAACGCAGTGCAAGAACAACCTGAAGCAACTCGGGATTGCCACGCACACGTATCACGATACGTTCAATTTACTTCCGTTGGGAAAACTCGTCAGCGCGGCCCAACCGAACCGTGGCTGCGGGAGTAGCTGGTATCACGAGACCAACTGGTACGTCGCATTGATGCCGTATGTCGACCAAGGCCCCATGTTTAACGCCATCAATTCGACAGAGCCGGTTGGATGTGATCATGGCTATAACGCCGCTGCTCCCTGGGACGGAAACTGGCGAGCCAAGACGACCAAGATTGCGCTCCATGGTTGTCCATCAGACGGAATCAAAGAAAACGAATTCACAGGGGGCTGGGCTCGTTTGCGAACGAACTATATGCCCAATTACGGAAATACGAATTTCACGGCACAGTCGCTTAGCGCCGCTCCGACCGACACTTTTTGGGGTGCCCCGTTCGGCAATGGAGTTCGGGTGAAAATTGCTGACATCAATGATGGAACCAGCAATACCGCCCTCTTCATGGAAGTGATTGCCCCGAATGGGACTGGCTTTGACGGGAACATTGCCGACGTTGTGGGCCGCGCCGGATGTGTGATGGGCCGGAATACACCGAACACGGGAACGTTTGAGCTCTCCGAAGTTTGTCCCCCCACAACATCCTTGAACGGGATACCGGGTTGCACGCAGGTCGCCTTTCAGCAAGAGGTCTTCAACTCACGCAGCAAACACGTGGGTGGGGTGACCGTTTGCATGTGCGACGGATCCGTCCGGTTCGTCTCCAACAACATCGACACGAACATCTGGCGCGGAGTCAGCACGACACGCGGCAGCGAAGTTCTCGGCGATTTCTAAACGTCTCATAGTCGTTCAATCGCAACCTCAGGATCGTCGTCTGATGATCCTGGGGCTTGCGTCGTTTTGATTCCTGGCGAGTGTTCAGGATCACCTCTTTGCTCATCACTTGAAGAGTCCGCATCCATGATCTCACGAATTCTTGTCGTTGCTCTCGTGGTCTCAATGATTGGCTGTGGCGGATCGACAACTGGTCGCGCGACAGTGACGGTCAAAGGCAAAATCACGCTTGATGGAAAGCCAGTCGAGGGAGGGTCGATCTCGTTTGAACCCAAGGACGGTAAGGGTGGCTCGGTCAGCGCCAGTATCATGGATGGCAACTACGAGACGCGAGTTGAGCCCGGCGTCAAAGTCGTCCGCATCAACTATCCAAAACTGATCCGCACCGAACCGGCTTATCCGGGGTCGAAGGATAGTCCGATGATCAGCATCACGAACGAGATGATCCCCGACAAATACAATTCGGCGTCACGCTTGGAGAAGGATCTGACTGAAGCATCTGGCAGTACCGACTTCACCTTGACCTCGACCCAATGACGCAGCCGATGGGGGCGGGCTTGGCACATCGCACGCTGCTCAGACGGATCGTTCTCGCGTCGACGGGCCTGATAGTGCTGGCGACTTGCATCTGGTTCATCAGTGCTTCTGCTCGGTCAAACAGATCACTGCTGGAGGAATCGCAACTGCGATTGACTCAGCGCCGATTTGCCGATGCCGAAGTACTGGCGACCCAAGTTCTTGGTCGAGATCCACACAATTGCAGCGCTGCGATCATCGCCGCACGAGCCGCCGTCGCCCAACATCAGGATGCAAAGGCGCTGCACTACTTGCAGGCCCCAGCCAACCAGTCCAATCCGGCTGGTCTACCCTGCGTTCGCACCGCGGCCGAGATCGCTCAGCGACTTGGTCACGCTCAAGCGGCCGAACGATTCCTGCGACGACTTGTCGAGTCTGAATCGTCCGATATGGCGGCCTCGAATCAGTTGGCCTACTTGCTGGGGATCGAAGGCCGCGCGTTTGAGGCCTCGGCACTATTATTTGCGGCGCTAAAGTCGGGTCGATTCACGCCAGACCACCTCGTCATGCTGGCGGCGGGCGAACCCGTGGTGAATGATGCGGAGTTCGTCAAACGTTGTCGTTCGGCACAACCCGACGATCCGCTGCCGCTGCTAGGGCAAGCTCGAGAAGCCCTCAGTGGTCAGGACTTTGATACAGCCGAACCATTGTTGCGACAAATTATTGCTGTCGATTCGGATTCGCAAGAAGCGCAGGCCCGCTGGGGATCCCTCCTACAACAGCGTGGAGCTGCCCCCGATTTTCTGGAATGGCATGCGAAGCTGCCTCAGGAAATCTGGCATCCAGAGATCTGGGTTGTCCGAGGTCACTGGGCTCGCGCGCATGCCGAGCCGCATGTTGCCGCGCGCTGTTTCTGGGAGGCATTGCGACTGGACCCGAATCATCGCATTGCCTGTTATCAACTTGGCCAACTGCTGCGCGAGATCGGACGCCCAGGCGATTCTCAGCCGTGCTTCCAGCGAGCCGCATTGCTGGAGCAACTGGCGTATCTGGTGGATCGGATTTATGAGAATCCTCAAAGCATCCAATTGATGGCCGAGGCTGCTCAATTGAACGAGTCTCTGGGCCGAATCTGGGAAGCCTGGGGCTGGGCTTATGGTCACAGTCTGGGGGACCCCGCCAGCGAAGTGGCGCAGGCGACCGCTCGACGACTACAGACTCGGTTGCAGCCCGAGATGCCCCGAACACTTGTCGATTTCCAGTTAGGCCATGTTCTCGTTCTTTCCGACCAGCCGTTGCCTTCGTGGGAAAAGTCGGCCGGCCAACCGCACACCGATGTCGCTCGGCACGGCTTGTCACTATCACCTGCTCCGCGACTCCCCATGGTCGGCGATCAGGTCGAGCCATCTAGCGTCCAGTTTGAAGATGTCGCCGCTAGCGTCGGCGTGAACTTTCGCTACGACAATGGCCACGAACCACAGGCCGAAACGACGCGTATGCTGGAATCAATGGGGGGCGGCGTGGCGGTGCTCGACTTCGATCTCGATGGCTGGCCCGACATCTACTTCACGCAAGCCGGGCCTTGGGAACTCGGCCCATCCGCCAGCCGACCGCCTGATGTGCTGTTCCGCAATCGCCTCGGACAGTCATTCGGCGATGTCATCGAGCCCTCAGGTCTCGGTGATCGCAGTTTCAGTCAGGGTTGTACGGTTGGCGATTTCAACAACGATGGATTTCCAGACCTCTACGTGGCCAACATCGGACGCAATCGACTGTATCAAAACCAGGGGGACGGAACCTTTGTCGATGTCACGGATGCAGCCGGCATCACCGCGGAACGATGGACGAATAGCTGCTTACTGGCCGACATCAACGGCGATGGTTGGCCGGATCTGTACGATGTGAACTACCTTAGCATCGCGCAGGCACCGCGAACACTCTGCATTCGCGGCGAGGAAGCTCGTACTTGTGGACCGGGTGGGTTCCATGCCGAGCCCGATCAGCTCTATCTCAACTTGGGCGACGGGCGCTTTCAAGATGTCACTGAGTCGTCGGGGATCGATGTTCCGAATGGTAAAGGCCTGGGAATTGTGGCCGCCGATTTCTCGGGGACTGGTCGCCTCAATTTGTTTGTCGCCAACGATTCGGTCCCCAACTTCTATTTCGTCAACCAGGCGGAGCAGGCCGGGGCATCCCCTCAGTTCACAGAAGAAGCCTTGGTCTCTGGACTCGCCCTCAGCCACGATGGATTATCAGCGGCGTGGATGGGAGTCGCTGCCGGTGACGCCAATGGCGATGGTCGCCTGGATCTGTTCTCAACGACGTACGCGGATCAAGCGAAGTCGCTGTTCGTTCAGGAAGCCGCGGGAGGTGCCTTTACTGATGCCATCGTTTCGAGCGGTCTGAACGCACCGACCTGGAAAACGCTTGGGTTCGGGACACAATTCCTCGACGGAGAACTCGATGGTTGGCCCGACCTGGTCATCACCAATGGCCACGTCTTCGATCTGTCGCATCTGCATCAGGCCTATCAGATGCCGCCCCAATATTTTCGAAACCTTGGCCGAGGGAAATTCAGTGAAGTCCCCCCCACGCAACTGGGAGACTACTTCTCGGCGAAATACTTGGGGAGAGGTCTCGCGAGACTCGATTGGAACCGCGACGGGCTCGATGATTTTGCCGTCTCGAACATGATGGCCCCCGCCGGGCTGGTAACGAATCGCACGACGAGCCATGGACATTTCTTTACGCTCCGTGTCGTCGGCACTAAGTCGAATCGCGACGCCATCGGAACCAGCGTGACACTGAAATCAGGCAATCGAGCCTGGACCCAACAACTCACCGCTGGCGACGGATACCAGGCAAGTAATGAGCGCAAACTGCATTTCGGAATGGGGGCCAGTTCCACGATCGATGCGATGACAATCACCTGGCTCGGGGGTGAATCGATAACTCTGAAAGATCTGACCTGCGATGCCGAATGGCTGCTGATCGAAGGAGAAAAGTTAGCGCGCCGACTCTCAAAATAGTGCGCAATCCACAATCGGCATGGCAGTCATTTTGACGGACGCAGCAATAGCCGGATCCCCCACAGGCATAGTCCCGCGGTGAGCAGCGTCAGCAGAATGAATGCGATCTCAGTCGCGACATGCGGCTCATAGTACAGCCGCAGAACATGAGCGCCGGTGATCAATCCGAAGATCGTACTGGTGGTCAGGAGATAGGCTTTCATTCGTTCTCCAGAGCAGGGAATAGAAACGTCCGCAACTGCCTTGCGAGATCTCTGCACCGAGGCAGCTTGCAATTTAAGTCTCAGAATTGGAGAGTTTACACTGCATTCGGGTCACTCACCTCTTCTGAAGGGCGGATCATGGGCTTTTTCGACAAAGTCAAGAGTATGGTCAATGCGGTCACGGGCGGCGCGGCCAAGGTAACAATTCAACTGCAGCAGGCCTGCGTTTTTCCCGGCGACACCGTCAGCGTGAAGATCACCGCCACGTCGACTGGGGCCGAGTTGAAGTCGAAGGGTGTCTATGTCGATGTCTGGGCCGAAGAACGAGTCTCCTTTAAAGATGACTCGTCCAAGGAAGAGATCAACCGTTCGAAGACGACCGTCCAGCAGACCATTCAGATCTCGCCGGCATTCGTGCTGGCTCCCAGTGAAACCAAGTCGTTTGAGGGAACATTCCAATTCCCCTCCAACGTGATGCCGACTTTCGCAGGTTCGCTCTGTCAGCACGTCTGCCAGATTCGCGGCCGGATTGAAGCCTTCGGCAACGATCCCGATTCGGGCTATCAAGTCATCAACGTCGGCACGAAGGGTTAGCAGCCCTGGTAGGGTGCGTGCAGTCTTCGAAACGCACCAGCATGTTGTCATTAACGTTTATGGTGCGTTCCGAAGACTGCACGCACCCTACCAGGCCATTCCTTGGCGAATCCTTCGCTGACCAACCGGAGAGCTGACATGCGTCTATTGACGATGGTGGCAACGATCAGTTTGTGCGCCGCCATGGCCGTGGCCCAGGAACGCCCCGCAACGTTTCCCGGGACCGAACCGCTGACGGCCGACAAGCCGCTCGATGTCTTGATGGTCGAAGGGATCGATCGCTTCTGCCTGAAAGAGATCGAGCAGGCGCGAGAGCGGCGCGAATCACTCTGGAAGCGCGACTTCACCAGCACAGAAGCCTATGACAAGAGCATGGTGCCGTATCGCGATAAGTTTCGGACGATCATCGGTGTCGTCGATCAACGGGTTCCTGCGACTCGCTTCGAATACATAGAACATGCACCTCTGGTGACGAACGAATTCTATTCCGTTCGCCCCGTCCGCTGGGCGGTACTTGCCGGCATGACTGCGGAAGGCTTGATCTTGGATCCCGTCGGCAAGCCCCACGGGGTCGTGATTGCCATTCCCGATTCACGCTGGTCCCCTGCCGAATTCTGCGGAGCCATTCACGAGCATCTGAAAGTGGTGTCCGATCTGCCCCACCTCTTGGCGTCGAACGGCTTCCGTGTGGTCATCCCGACACTTATCAGTCGCGACGACGAATTTGCGGGTAACCCCGAGATCGCAATGACGAATCAGACCAATCGCGAATGGGTCTATCGTTCTGCCTTCGAGGTCGGGCGGCATGTGTTGGGCTACGAGGTTCAAAAGGTGCTGGCCGCAGTTGATCTATTGCAGGCCGATAAAGCGAGCAGCAATCTGCCGCTTGGCGTGGCAGGCCTTGGCGACGGTGGTCAGATCGCGCTGTACAGCGCTGCTGTCGATCCACGTATCGCCGCCGTGCTGGTCAGTGGCTACTTTCGGCCTCGCGAGGGTGTCTGGCAAGAGCCGATCGATCGCAATGTCTGGAACCTGCTGACCGAGTTTGGCGATGCCGAGATCGCAGGAATGATCACACCGCGTCCGCTGGTTCTCGAAGCGTGCGCGATCCCCGAAACGGACGGACCGCTGCCGATCAGGGAAGGACGGCGAGGGGGAGCTGCCCCGGGACAGATCAAAACCGCGGACCTCGCCGCGGTTCAGGCAGAATTCAAACGTGTCCGACCAATCTACGAAAAGCTGGGTGTGGCAAATAAGATCCAGCTCATCAATAACCGCGCGGACGGACGCGGTATCCCGGGAAGTGGACTGGCAACGGAAGCATTCGCGAAGAGCCTCGGGGTCACCAAGTTCACCGAACACGTTCGGACGGCAACTAAGGAACCTCCATACACGATCGACGCCGTGGCCGTTCAGAAACGCCAAGTAGCCGAAGCGATCGAGTTTACTCAGAAGGCCTTGCGGAAGTCGTACAAGACTCGCGACAAGCTGTTTGCTCAAGCCGATCGATCATCGCTCGATAAGTATGTCACGACGAGCGAAAAGCTGCGCGAACACGTTTATCAGGAACTCATCGGCAAGCTGCCTGATCCCACAGTGGCGCCCAATCCGCGCACTCGCAAGGTGCTCGACGAGAAAGAGTTTACCGGCTACGAAGTGGTGCTCGACACGTATCCCGACGTGATCGCATCTGGAATTCTCCTGTGGCCGAACGACATCAAGCCGGGAGAGAAACGGCCGGTCGTCGTTTGTCAGCACGGCCTGGAAGGGGTGCCGATGGATACGATCTCGGGGCCTGGATCACCCGGTTACGGTCCCTACAAGTCGTTCAGCGCGGAATTGGCGAAGCGCGGCTTCATCGTCTATGCCCCGCAGAATCCCTACCGCGGTCGCGATGCCTTCCGAACGTTGCAGCGGAAGTCGAATCCACTGGGGCGATCGTTGTTCACCTATATCGTTCCCCAGCATCTGGTGACACTGCGCTGGCTGGCATCACTGCCGAATGTCGATAAAGATCGCTTGGCGTTTTACGGACTGAGCTATGGTGGCAAAACGGCCGTTCGTGTTCCGCCGCTGCTGCCATCGAAAGAAACTGAGCCGGGATATTGCCTGTCGATTTGCTCAGCCGATTACAACGAGTGGGTCTTCAAGAACGCTTCGACGGACCTGCCATTCAGCTATGTATTCACCAACGAATACGAGATCTTCGAATGGAACATGGCCAATGTCGCGAACTATGCCGAGTTGTCGATGCTGATGACACCGCGACCATTCATGGTCGAACGAGGCCACGACGACGGCGTGGGCCTCGACGAATGGGTTGCCTACGAGTACGCCAAAGTGCGACGTCATTACAACAAGCTGGGAATCGGTGATCGAACCGAAATCGAGTTCTTCAACGGCCCGCACACGATCAACGGACAGGGAACCTACGACTTTCTGCATCGTCACCTGAAGTGGCCCAAGAAATCGTGATCGACGCGGCTATTTGCAGCATTTGCATTTTGGGCGGGCGAGGCTCCTGCCAAGCCGCGCATGTCGATGGACGCCCAATAGCAATCGCGTCTCGGCAGAAGCCTCGCCGCCTCGCCCAGCCAGAAAGAAGCGTGAATTGCCGAACTGGAAATGAAACGACCGCGGTTTGGCGGGGCTGCCAAACCGCGGTCTCGAAATCTCTGACGTTGACGATGTTAGTGGGTTATCGCATGCCGCCAGAGATATAGAACGATTCGCCCGTGATCCACTTCGAGTCCGCAGAGGCCAGGAAGACTGCCGCGGGAGCGATGTCGTCCGGCTGTCCGATGCGACCCAATGGAGTCTGAGCTTCGATTTGTTTCCGCATCTCGCTCTCGCTGATGCCGGATGACTTCACCCCTTCGGTTTCGACCATACCGGGGTTAATCGAGTTGACTCGAATCTTATTCGGCCCCAGTTCTTGAGCCAGTGACCGGGTGATCGCGTTGACCGCGGCTTTCGTCGCACTGTAGACGGATGCGTTGGGAGGGGCGAGCGTCGCGACGACCGAGCTAATGTTGATGATATTGCCACCGTTGTTGCCGAAGTGCTTGACCGCTTCCTTGGATGCCATCAACAGCCCCAGGACGTTCAGATCAAACTGCTTGTGGAAGTGTTCCGGAGTCATCTCGACCAGCGGAGAGAATTCGTAGATCCCCGCGTTGTTGACCAGGATGTCGACTTTGCCGAAGGCCTTCTTCGTCTCATTGAACAGTCCTTCAATCTCGGCTGGCTTGGAAACATCAGCTTTCACCGCGACTGCTTTGCCACCCTTGCTCGTGATTTCATTGACGACACGGTCGGCCCCTTCTTTGCTGGTCGCGTAGTTGACGACGACCGAAGCCCCTTCCGCAGCCATATGCAGAGCGATCGAAGATCCGATTCCCTTGGAGGCCCCGGTGACGACAGCGACTTTGCCTTCCAGCTTCTTTGACATGGTCAGTTCCTTGCGATGCAGACGGATTGGTTCAGAGATCACCGCTCGAATGGCGGTCAGGTTTGCAGAGCGTTGCCAGCATTATTCGTCGCCGACGGAGTTGAATACCAGCCCCGCTGCGTTGCCTTACACCAAAATCGGCATCTGCGGATTATGACCGAACAGTCATGGCAAAAGGGGCATGAACCACATCGTGTTACAGTGATTGATTAAAATCAGGCAATTCGTGGAAAGGACAAACTTTGCGAGAATTCGAAGTGAATCCTCGAACAGTTTCTGAGCAGAGCGTGCAAGCCTCTGGCTTCTTTCCGTTCATTGGAATCATTCTCTTCGACAATCCATCAGCCAGGGGGCTTACGCCGCCCTCAGAGATGAACCCCGTGGCGTTCGTGAGCGATGGCATTCGCATTCGTGATGCACACTTTTGTAAGGTGTACACGTAGCATCGGTATCTGACTTCGTTGATCACTCAAATTAGTGGAGACCGAGTCATGTGGATCGTACGTCTTGCCTTACAGCGTCCTCACACGTTCGTCGTGATGGCACTTCTGATTATTGTTCTCGGTGCGACATCCATCAGCCAGATGCGGACCGACATCTTCCCCGAGATTGACATTCCCGTGGTCACGGTGATCTGGACCTATAAAGGAATGGAATCGAGCGAAGTCGAGCGACGAATCACGACGTACAGCGAGTACGCGATCTCGTCCAATGTGAACGACATCAAGCGTATGGAATCGCAGACGCTGAACGGCGTGGCGACCATCAAGATTTATTTCCATCAGGGGGTCGACATCGGCACCGCGATGTCGCAAGTCACCTCGGTGACGCAGGCGATCCGGGCTTTGATGCCTCCGGCGATCAATCCTCCCATTATTGTCCGGTTCAATGCGTCGAGCGTTCCGATTCTGCAGATCGGGCTGAGTAGCGACACGATGTCCGAAGAAGAGGTCTATGACTACGGTTTGTTCGTGCTGCGAACGCAGCTCTCCACCGTTCAGGGCCTGACAATGCCGACCCCGTATGGCGGTCGCGAACGTCAGATCATGGTCGATCTCGATCCTCAACTGCTTCAGGCACGAGGGATCTCGCCCAAGGAAGTTGCTGATGCGGTCAATGCTTATAACCTGGCGGTTCCGACGGGTCTGGCTCGAATTGATACTCACGAATACCCCGTGACGCTGAACAACACGCCACTGACACCGGACTCGTTCAACAACATTCCGATCAAGGTGGTCGGCGATGCGACGATCTACATGCGAGATGTCGCTCAAGTCCGCGATGGCAGTACGACGCAATCGACGATCGTGCGACGCAACGGCAGCCGCGGGGCTTTGGTCACGCTCTTGAAGAACGGCAACGCCTCTACTCTAGACATCGTGAATCAAGTGAAGGCGATCATGCCCGAGGTGAAGGCATCTGCTCCGAAAGACCTTCGAATTGAACTGCTGTTCGATCAATCATTGTTCGTGACCGCTGCCATCGAAGGAGTGATTACCGAAAGCATCATTGCGGGGTTGCTGACTGCTGCCATGATCCTGATGTTCCTGGGAAGCTGGCGCAGCACGCTGATCGTTGCTGTGTCGATTCCGCTCGCGATCTTGTCCTCGATCGTGTTGCTCTTCTTGATGGGCCATTCGCTGAATGTGATGACACTCGGTGGCTTGGCCCTGGCCGTGGGGATTCTGGTGGACGATGCCACCGTGGAAATCGAAAATATCCATCGAAATCTGGGACTCGGGAAACCGCTGCGGCAGGCGATTCTCGATGGGGCGATGCAGATCGCCGGGCCGACGTTTGTGTCGACGTTGACGATCAGCATCGTGTTCGTGTCGGTGTTGTTCCTGGATGGACCTCCCAAATATCTATTCACGCCACTCGCCTTGGCTGTGGCATTCGCGATGCTGGCATCATACCTGTTGTCACGAACGATCGTACCGACGATGGCCAACTACCTGTTGCCTGCGGAAGTGGCACACGGACATGGCTCTGCCCAAGGCTGGTTCGGTCGATTCCATGCGGGATTCGAACATCAGTTCGAACAATTCCGGCTCGGCTATGTCTCGTTATTGAATTGGAGTCTGTCGCATCGCCTGCACGTGTTCACCACGTTTGGTCTGGTCGTGCTGACGGGATTCATCGTGGTTCCATTTGTCGGACGAGACTTCTTTCCCACGGTTGATACCGGACAGTTCCGCCTGCATGTTCGTGCTCCTGCGGGAACACGCGTCGAGCAAACCGAGCATTACTTCAACGAAGTCGACAATGCGATTCGCGAGATCATCCCCGCGAATGAAGTGGAACTGGTACTGGATCACATCGGGTTGCCAAATCGCACCTACGCCATGGCGTTCGGCGATAGTGCCACGACGGGGGGAGCCGATGGCGAAATCCTGGTTGCCTTGTCGCATCATCGCTCGCATTCGACCCCGGAATATGTCGCGAAACTTCGGATCGAGTTGCCCAAGCGGTTCCCGGAATTGACGTTCTTCTTTCAACCCGCCGACATCGTCAGCCAGATCCTGAACTTCGGCCTGCCCGCTCCGATCGATATCCAGATCGCCGGTTTGAATCGACAGCAGAACTTTGAGATGGCCACCGAGATCGCCGAGCGCATTCGCAGTATTCGTGGTGTGCAGGACGTGCATTTGCATCAGGTGATGAACGTGCCGACGTTACATATCGATGTTGATCAGACACGAGCTCGTGAACTTGGGCTGACGCAGCAGGAGATTTCGAACAGCGTGCTGGTGTCGCTGTCAGGCAGCGGTCAGGTATTGCCGAACTTCTGGGTCGACCCGGCCAAAGGGATCTCGTACCTGGTGGAAACCAAAACGCCGACCTATAAGCTCGACAACATCGATTCGATCAGCGCGATGCCTTTGACTTCCACACGTAACAGCGGAATCCAGTTGCTATCGAACGTGGCCAAAGTGGAACGAGGCGTCACGCCTGAAGTGGCCAATCACACCAACGTGCAGCCCACTTTTGACGTTTACGCGAATGTGCAAGGTCGAGACCTGGGGGGCGTCGCGACCGATATCAACCGCGTGCTGGAGACCTATCGAGCCAAGCTGGCTCCGGGCAACACGATCGCGATGCGAGGCCAGGTCGACAGCATGGAATCCGCGTTCTTCCGATTGGGCCTGGGCCTGGTATTCGCTGCAGTGCTGGTCTATCTGCTGATGGTCGTCAACTTCCAGAACTGGCTTGACCCGTTCATCATCATCACCGCATTGCCAGGAGCATTCGTGGGCATCGTGTGGTCTCTGTACCTGTGGCACACCACATTCAGCGTCCCCGCCTTGATGGGAGCCATCATGTCAATCGGCGTCGCCACCGCGAACAGCATCCTGCTGGTCACATTCGCCAACGAACAACAGGCCGAAGGCAAAACCGCGATGGAATCGGCCTTGGAAGCGGGGCGAACACGCATGCGTCCCGTGCTGATGACTGCCGCGGCAATGATCATCGGCATGTTGCCGATGTCGCTGGGTCTGGGTGAAGGGGGCGAACAAAACGCTCCGCTCGGTCGAGCGGTGATCGGTGGGTTGTTAGTCGCGACCGTAACGACGCTGCTGTTCGTGCCGGTGGTCTACAGTTTGCTGCGTCACGGGACCGCGAGTGTCGATCCTGAGTCGACTGCAGTATCAAGTGAAGTGTGAGATCTGCTCGCGGCGCTACTTAAAAAGTTGTTATCGCAAAAATGTGCCACTGGGCGACTGCCTTCGGTCACCCAGTGGCGATACAAGTTGACGATCATATTCTGCGACCCGGTACCCAAGGGAGTCGCTTTGTGCTTGATCCAAAGCAGTGTCGAGCCACCGCACTCTATAGGATTGTCTACCTCCCCCTACTTCCCCAGTTCTGAAACCAGCGAGTCGGCTTGGTAGATCTTCTTGAGGGCTTCCATGATTGAGGCCGAGTGAACCGAGACGGCCCGGTTTTGCGTTTCGTCGAAGACGAAGTCGCCGACGAGCGATTGGATGTTGCCGTCGAAGATGATGCCGACGAATTCACCGGCGCGGTTGATCACCGGGCTGCCCGAGTTGCCGCCGATGATGTCGCAGGTGGAAACGAAATCGAATGGCGTCTTCGGATCGATCTCTTTTCGTCGTTCGTGCCAGCTTTTTGGCAACGCCCAGGGGAACGTGTTCCCGTGTTTCGTAGCGTGATCGAAGGCCGCGCCCATCGTCGTCCATGGCGGAATCGCTTGGCCGTTCTCCGTGTAGTCCTTCACCGTCCCAAAGGACAGACGCAACGTGAATGTGGCGTCGGGATACCGGCTAGGGCCTTCAATTTCGAAGAGAGCCTGAGCGATCTGCGCGTAGGCTTGTCGTTCGACTTCGACGATTTGCTCTTCGGCCTTCTTGCGCACCGCTCGTGATTCGGGGTCGACGAGTTTCGCCAAGAGGATGAGCGGGTCTTGAGATTGCTTGATAGCCGCCTGGCCTCCTTCGGCCACCTTCTTGCGTTCGGCAACATTCTTCAACTTTGTTCCATTCAGCAACTCGGCGGCGCGATCGGCAGGCCCCTTGCCAGCCAGCACTTTCACGACCAGCGGATGGTCTCCGCCAAACTTCTCAGCCAGGAAACCGAGTCCGTCGGTCAGCCTCGCCAACTCCAGATCGTCATAGATGGGGGCCGTGGAATAGAGTTTCAACTCGAGCGAAGACCGTCCGGAATCGCTATATTCAGACAGCCGTTCTGTGTTTGGCTTCTCATTCTCTTCGGCGAGCCTCACCAGCGTTCGTGCGATCGGAAACAGCGTACCGCCGAAGGCGCGGCCGCTGCCCAGCAGGGTGTATTCGGTCTGGATCTCGCGTTGAATCTTCGTCGTCTGCTCGATCTTGTCCCAAGCACCCCCGTAGGCTGCTTTCCACTTCGGGTTGGCATCGATCTTGGCACGCAGGGCCGTTTCGCTCGCCTGCTTCTTCGCCATGATCGGCGGGTCCTGCAATCCGGCGAGTTGTCCCAGTAGAGCCTTGCGACTGTTCTGAACTCCGAACAAGTCCTCCTTGCCGCGACGAGCCTCTTCCTCGCCGTTCTGGCAGTACTGTTGCAGCATGATCTCGAAACGTCGAAGCGTCTCCAGCACAAAGGGGACTCGGACATCGCGATTGTGCTTCAGGGCCGCCATCGTGTTTAGTCTGTCGGTGCGACCGGGATGACCCGAGACGAAGACCAGTTCTCCATCGCCCGCTCCCGCTTTGCTCCACTTCAAGAAATGATCGATCTTGGCCGGCTTGTCGTTCTCGTAGGCTCGGAAGAAACACACGTCCAGGTCGTAGCGTGGATACTCGAAGTTATCGGGATCACCACCGAAAAAGGCGATATCGAACTCGGGAGCCCAGACCAGGCGAATGTCGGTGTATTTTTTATAGCGATAGAGGTGGTACTGCCCCCCCTGGTAGAGTGTGACCACGTCACTGCGCAATCCTGTCTTGGCAAGTGATTCCTTTTCAATCGTCGAAATGACGGCTCGGCGAGCTGCAAAGGACTGTGCGGCGGACATCTCGGGCTTCACGGCAGCGTTCACGGTTGCCGTCACGTCTTCGATCGACTGCAGGACGTTCAGTTCCAGGTCAGGGGCCTTGGGCTCGTCTGCGGGCGTTTTCGCCCAGAACCCTTCCTTATAGTAGTCGTGCTCGGCGGAGCTCACCTTGTGCAGCGTGTCAGCCCCGACATGGTGATTGGTCAGGACCAGTCCTGTCGACGAGACGAACGATCCTGACCCTCCCGAGTTGAACCGGACCGACGACTTCATGACGTTTTCGATCCACGCATCGGTCGGTTCGAAATCGTATTTCTGTTTGAGCTGCTGACGTGGCAGGTTGTTAAAGACCCACATTCCTTCGTCAGCCGATGCCATGCAGGGGGCCATCAACAACAGTGCGATGACGGGAAAAGTGAGGGTAACCAACCGCAGCATCGTTCTCTCCTGTGTGCGCATCAGAGCAGTCTATCCGGCTATCGCCCACGAAAACCGGCACTCTTCGCCGTTTGAGCAGCATCTTGACGAGTGGTGATTGCGTGTTCATGAGGCAACTTTCGGGTGACCCCGAAAATTGTCTCAAGTTCGGCAAATGCTGCCAAGCGACGGTTAAGCCCTCACAGTAACGTTTTCTCGCGGTTGCGTCGCTCACGCAGATTACAGAATCGAGAATCATAAGCCATTGCCTGGCTGAGGATTGAGGCGGCGTATCCGACAGGACAACCAAGTCGTCTGCTGTGGAGTGTTTGCGATCACTGCGACTCGAGTAGACCTTCAACACAGTCCGCGACCCGCGTAGGACAATCGTTATCAACGCGCAATGCATTAAAACCAGCAAAGTTAAACTCATCCTTCCAAGCTGCAATAGCCGAATAACGAGGAGACGCGCTACATTCCGTCGAGTCCGCGCAATCGGACCCGGCAGAACTTGCGTCACTTAGAGGCTTGAGCTCAGGCGAGCTCACGGGACGGAGTCACCCAAGCCAGTTCTGGTGGAGAGAGGCGTCCATGCATCGTTTGAAAGTCAGTTTGCTGTGCCTGCTGTCAATAACACTTGCAGGTTCGGTCTTTGGCCAAACTGCTCCGCCATCGGATGTGGGCGGCACTGCCGTCTACGATAGTGGCAGCAGTGGCGTCAGCAGCTATAGCGGCGGTGCGACGTATGGAGGCAACGCGGGTGCCTACTTCAATGCCCGATATTTCTCGGGGAACGGAGTCGGCTATACGCAGGGCTATCAACAGTACGGCGGCTTCGTGCCGTTCTGGCTGAGCGATGACGTCGTCATCGGCCCCGACATGCGTCTGCTGATCGCCAATACTGGCGGAGTCGGCGGCAACTTCGGGGGGATCGGCCGAAAGTACTTCGCCGGTGCCGACCGTATTCTGGGTGCCGCGGGGTACTTTGACGTCGATCAAAGTGCCAATCGCAATACCTACACCCAGGGGACCTTCGGTCTGGAAACCCTGGGCCAGTACTGGGACTTGCGTGGTAACGTCTACTACACAGGCAATACCCAGGATAAATTCGTCGGCAATGGCTCCGCACTGTGTGTCAGTGGAAGTCCATTCTTTTCCGGCAATAACATCGTCTTCCAGGGCCAGCAAGGTCAGTATCGCGAACAGGCGATGGGTGGTGTGGATGCCGAAGTCGGTGCTCCGATCTTCCAGTCTGCCCCTTGGCTGCGTGGCTATGTCGGTGCCTACTACTACAAAGCGAACCAAGTTCAGCCTCCGATGTCGGTCACGATCCCGAACCAGACAAGCGCCAATCCAGTGGGCGTTCGCGCTCACCTGGATGCCTGGATTGCCGACGATCTTCTCATCGGTGTGAATGTGACGAGCGACACGGTCTGGGGAACCAACGTCAACGGGATGGTTGACTTCCGTTTCTCGGGCTTCAAGCCAACTCGGTACTTCCCACAGTGGACCACTCGCGAACGCATGCTGGCTCCATGGCAGCGCAACTGGCGAATCGCTGTGGAACAGTACCAGACTGCCACGAACACTGACGTCGTGGCCATCAACCCGATCACTGGCAAGCCTTACTTCGTCTCCTTCGTCAATGGTGACAATCCAGACGCCGGAACCGGAACGTTCGAAGATCCGTTCAAGAGCTTCAATCATCCAAACGGAATCGCCGGTGCAGACATCATCTATGTCGCTCGCGATGGCTCAACCGCTGCCAACCCTTACATTGGTACGATGAAGCTGCTCGACAACCAGATCCTGTTGGGCGAAGGGGGCACGATGACCCCGCTGCCTCTGACGGCGACCTTCGGCAACTGTACTGTGGCCGGCAACTTCACGCTTCCCGGTGTTGATGGCAGCGGCAACTACCCCTGGGTCAGCAGCCCCGGCGGACATGCGATTGGCCTGGCCAACAACAACGAAGTCTCGGGCTTCCATATCATCAACTCGGTGGATGGAATCCTCGGCACGAACATCAACGACGCCAACCTGCGTAACCTGGATATCCACAACAACAGCGGTCGCGGTATCAACCTGACCAATGTGGGGGGAACGGTTAGCTACCTGGACGTCAACAGCAGCAACAATGCCACGGGCATCTTCATGTCCGAAACTGGCAAGACTCTGACTTCGACATTCACCGGTGTCACGACCAACAACAACGCTGGGAATGGCCTGCAGGTTGTTGGAACGGGTGGCTCTGTCACACTCGACGCAACCGATCCAACCAAGCCGCTGGTTGCCAGTGGCAACGGCACCGACAACGCCAACGTCAACATGACGGGCGGAAGCTTCCTGGGTAACTTCACTGGTTCGACGTTCACCAACAGCGTCGGTGGCTCGGGCTTTGGGTACAGCCAGGCCGGTGGTACCGGTACGTTGAACCTGACGAACTCGCTCCTCAACAATAATGGTATCGACGGACTGAACCTGGCCGCTTCTGCTGCCGGATCGATCGCCGCGAATACGACTGGCAGCCAGTTGAATGGCAATATTCGTGACGGTATCCACTCCGTCGCAACGGGTGCATCCACGATTATCACGACCGACAGTGGTTCGGCGATGAACCAGAACGGCCGCGATGGTTACTTCTACGATCTCTCTGGCAACTCGGTGCTGAACGCGACGTTCCTGAACGATTCGCTGGTCAGCAACACCCGCAGTGCCTTCTTCGGCCTGATGAATGCCTCGACCGCCAACGTCAACATGACGAATGTGCTGGCCACCAACTCGGGCCAGAACGGCTTTGCTCTGGATGCCACGGCTGGAAGCATCTTTAACGCGACGACCAACAACGCCAACTTCAGCAACAGCGGTGCTAACGGCATCACCACCACGCTGCACGCCTTGTCGTCTGCCGCGTTCAACATGACTGGCACGACCGACAACGGAAACGTTCAAAACGGTGTGTCATTCCTGGCTGATAACAGCACGTACTCGATGACCGCGCTGTCTTCCACCTTCAACAACAATTCCATGAATGGTGTTGTCGGTACGGCCCAGGCAGGTTCGACCGCAAACATCGATATCAGCAATGGCTCCTCGATCAGCGGCAACGCTCAGAACGGTGTGTTCGTCACGACGACGGGTTTGTCGAACGTCAATGGAACGTTCACCAACACGGCCATCGATAACAATGCCGCCGGCAGTGGTGTTCGTCTGAGCATGGACAATTCGCCGAACAGCTCGTTGACGATGACTGGCACGACCACCCTCAACAACAACGGCACCAATGGCTTGCAAATTGACGCGACGACCAACACGGTCTTCACGCCGAATCTGACCGGAACCACGATCCAAGGCAACGGCCAGGATGGGGTCCACATCAATGTCGCTTCTGGCTCAAGTGTCGGAACCGCTCTGAACGCAGGAACCTTCACCAATGTCACTGTGACCGGTAACACCGGCAACGGCTTCGACGTGGGCGTCACTGGAGCTGGCAGCACCAGCACACTGATGCTGACCAATGCCAATGTCGCCGGCAACACACAATCCAACGCGGCTGTCAACGTCGCACAGGGTGGCTTCCTGAACTTCGTGACCAGCAACTCGGACTTCTCGAACAGTGTTACGGGGGCAGGGATTCTCGCCAACGTCACCGATGTTAATTCGACAGCCTACCTCGATTTCGACGGTGCGACCATTGATGGCAATGCAACCGTCGGTATCAGCGCTGTTGTCACAGCTCCAGCTCCAGGTGTCGGACAGACTGGCGCCTCACTCAATGTCTGCCTCGATGACTCGACCGTCTCGAATAACACCCTGCAGGGGATTAGCATTGCGGCCAGCGGGGCTGGTGCCACCGCTTCCTTCGGTGTCGGTCAGTTTAACCAGAACAATGGTTCGACTGTCGCCAACAACGGTAGCGAAGGTGTGCTGGGGAATGCCGTTAACGGTGGAACGATTAACTTCCGCGAATTCGATTCGCACTTTGATAACAACGGGCAAACCGTCGTCGCTGACGGTGTGAACTTCGGAGCCAATGCCGGAACGATCCGGACCCTGTTCTATGGTGGATCAGCAGACGGCAACAGCGGCGACGGAGTCAGTCTCGGCCCCATCTCGCCAAACGTCAGCAGCTTCGGTTCGGATCTAACCGTCAGCCTGGCCAACGGATTCTCGGGCTCGAACAACGGTGGCTACGGCCTGGTTCTCGACGGAAACGGTGCCAACAGTGCCAACCTGCTGCAAGATCCAAATACTCCTGCAGCCGTCTTCAACGGCAACGGTGCTGGCTCACAGAACCTGAACTTCTCCGGTGTGAACCAGGTTGTGCTGCAGGAACTCGGTTCCTTCGACGGCATGGCTGGCGACGGGGCTCACTTCGTCTTCAACAACGTGACGACGGCGATCATCTCGTTCAACGGTTTAGGAACCGGGACAATCAACGGCAATGGACAAAACGGTCTGTTCGTTCAGTTCAACAACGTTCAGAACGGATCAGTCCTGATTGGTGGCTACACCGACATCAGCGGCAACGGTGCTGACGGTGTCCACGTCGAATTCAACGGTGCCAGCGCCGTGACCCCAATGAACGCAGCCTTTGAAATCGATGGTGTGGCTGGCAAGACCAACATGGACGGCAACGGCGCCAATGCTGTGAACGTTCAGTTGCTCAACGCCAACATGGTGAACAACTTCACCTCGTTGCCAGGTGTGTCGCTGACGATTCTGACGCCGACCAGCAACGATTCGTTCAACGCCTGTATTCCACTGCCAGTCTCGCAGGCTGGTGGATTGGCCGGGATCACTCCTAACACCGGATTGAACCTGAACAACCTCAACATCACCAACAGCACTCAGCAGGGGATTGTGGTTGCGGGAACGAACTCCACGATCGCCAGCGGTGCTTCGATCAGCAACAACAATGTCTCGGGTAGCCTGGGTGGCGACGGGATCACGGTCACGCTGAATGAAACATCGGCCCGAGCAATTCCGAATGCCGACGGGTTTATCTTCAACGCCAACAACGTTCACGACAACGTTGGCAACGGTATCACTTTCGGCGTCACCAACACCGCCGTCTCCACGGTGACATCAGCCAACAACCTGACCTTTACGAACAATACTGTTTCCAACAATGGCGTTGACGGTATCAACCTCAACTTCACCAATCCAGCCGGGTCAACCGCAGCGGTCAACAACTTCTCCTTCACCGGAGATACGATTGACGGCAACGGTGCCAATGGTGTGAACGTCAATCTGTCCGGCGTCAACGTTGCCTCGACCATGACGAACGAAACGATCACCAACAACACGTTGGACGGGATCGTCGCCCTGGTCAACGGCACCGGAACCGCAAACCAGACCAAGGGTGTCTTCACCCTGACGGGTTCAACCGTCACTGGAAACGGTGGCAATGGTGGTAACTTCACCGTCGACAATGCCGGTACTCTGGGTGTCAACCTGCTGGGTGGAACCTTAATTGACTCCAACACTGTAGACGGTGTCCTGATCACCGCCACCAATGCCAACACAACGGTCACCAGCACCATTACCGGTTCAACGCTGACCAACAACGGTACAGGTGGAACGGGCAACGGCTTGACCGGCACATTCGACAGTGGTGCTGTGGGAACCTTCACGATCGATACCTCGACCTTCGGCAACACAGCCGCTGTCGGCGGAACTCAGATCAATGGTTTGGAACTGAACGTCAACCAGAACGCGGTCGCGACCGCGACCAACGTGATCGCCAACATCACAAATACGACGTTCTCCAACAACGAAGCGAGCGGTATCGCGGGTAACATCACCGGTAACAACGGTGGGCTGAACCCAACGACCGGTGCTGAAATCACCCTCGATACAGTCACTGTCAGCGGCAACCTCGGCAACGGGATGGCCTTCATCGTCGACAACGCCGCTCTGCTGCAAATGTCGGTCGATACCTCGATGGTCACTGGCAACGGTCAGAACGGGATGTTCATCACTGCGGATAACGTGAACACGCTCGTGGCGATCGACATGTCCGATTCCGGTTTCAACAACAACGGAACGATCATCTTCCCGGGTGACGGCTTCAATGCCACGGTCAACACGGGTGCCACATTGAATGTCTGTGCCGAAACGACCGGAGCTGCTCCAATGAGCTTCTCGGGTAACACCGGCGATGGCTTCGACGTCCAAGTCAATGATCCAGGATCACGATCGGATATCGACTTCCACAGTGTGATCGCCGGTGCGAGTGCCGCCGACGGCCTGCTCGGCAATACCTTGAACGGTGTCATCGCCCAATCATTCGATGGTGGCGATGTCAACCTGCGAGCTTACACGACTCACTTCGATGGCAACGGCGGTGCCGGTTTGTTCGGTGCTGCGACCAACACCATCTCGGATCCTTCGACCATCGCTCGCTACCGGATCATTGGTGGCACAGCTAATGGAAACACCGGCGATGGCTTCAAGTTTGTTGCGACCAACACTGCTGGTGCTCCAACCGGCGGTACCGAACTCACCGCTCAGTTCCAGGCCGACGACTTCGGCACGGGAATCTCGGCTCAGAACAACGGTGGCTTTGGTCTGGAATACACGACTTCCACACCAGGTGGCGGTATCAATGCCAACCTGTTGATGACCGGTGGCAGCCAACTGCTGAACAACGGTGCCGGAACGTTGAACGTCAACATGGGCGGGGCTGATCAAGTGATCATCGGCCTGTCCGGAACATTCGACGGCAGCACGACCGGTGACGGGATTCATATCGATCTGCAGAACATCACCGGCCTGGCCCTGGTGTCGCTGCAAGGTCCTGGTGAAGTCCGCAATAACGCC
This sequence comes from Schlesneria sp., assembly GCA_028291515.1. Lineage (GTDB taxonomy): Bacteria > Planctomycetota > Planctomycetia > Planctomycetales > Planctomycetaceae > Schlesneria. Next base: position 42,792 of record JAQGHU010000002.1, on the reverse strand, counting down.
GGTGACGGTATCGATGTCTCGATGACCAACGTCGCACAAGGCGGTGTCTTCATCGGTGGCTTCAGCGATGTCAGCAACAACGGTACCGGCAACAATGCCCTAATCGGCCAGGACGGTATCAAGGTCACGATGAATAACGTCGGACTCGGAGCGATCACGATCGATTCGCAAACCGCCTCCCTGCCTGCGAATATCATGAACGTCAGCAATAACACTGGCAACGGTGTCAACGTGACTGTCAACAACAACAGTGTGATTGACAATACTGCCTTCAATGCCATTCTGGGTGCGAAACTGGTCAACGTCATCGACTACACCGCACCAGACGCTCCTTGTCCAACTCCGCTGCCAAATCCGCTGTTGACGATCGTTCCGGTCAACGCCAGCACGGCCCTGGGAATCACCTTCCAGCCCACGCTGTCGATTCAGAATTTGAACGTGGACAACAACGGCAATGCCACCGGTGGAAACCTGTCGGGCGACGGCATCGTGCTGACGGCTGACACCCTGGCGAGAATCGTCGGAACGCCGTCGATCAACAACAATATCGTCACCAACACCGGTTCCACCTCCGCGACTGGGACCCACGACGGTATCGTGCTCCAGGTGCTGGGCAATGCCGACGTGACTAACGCCCTCATCACCACGAATGATGTCGAAAATAACAATGGCAACGGGATCACCGTGAACGCCAACCTGGCCGCCACGCTGGCCTCGCTGAACATCACGGACAATACCATCCTCAACAATACTGGGACCCTCGGTGTCACCGGTAACGGGATCGATCTGAACCTGGTGAATGCCGCGGTCCTCGCCACGGTCAACATCGATGGAAACGACGTCGAAGGTAACGACGGCGACGGCTTCCAGATGGTCAATCCAGCCACGGGAGTCGACTTGACTGTCAACTTCCTGCACAACCAGTTCATCGGAAACGGTTCGATCGTACCTCCTTCTGCCACGTCGACCTACCCACCTGGCGGGATGGGGATCGATATCGTCTTGAACAATCAGAACGCGATCCGCAATACGATCAACATTCTGAGCGATGCCACCGGTGTCAACACGATTTCCGACAGTGCCAGCTTCGGGGTCTTCCTGCAGGCCACGAATCAGTCGCTCTATAATCTGAACGTCACCGGGACGGGTGCCAAGAACATCATCAACGGCAACGTCGATGCCGGGATCGCAGTTGTAGGTGGATCGTTCGTCAATCCAAACAACAGTTTGGATCCCAGCAAATTCTCGGTTGGAAACGTGTTGATCGACAACGTCGACATTACTAACACTGTCGCGGGTAGCCATCCATCACTGCCAAACTACCCGTTCAGTGGCGACGGTATCGGCATCCTGCTGCAGCAATACGCTGAGATGAACTCGTTCGTCGTGGGAAGTGCCGCGGCTCGCAACACGACGCTGGCTAACAACGCCGGTGACGGCCTGCGAATCAATGCGATCGAGCAATCACAGTTCCGCCAGACTCTGGCCGACAATGTGACCCCTGTTACCACGCTGGGCCAGGCGACGATTCTGTTGCAACAGATTGATGCCACCGGCAACGGACGCAACGGTATCGATATCATCCGCCGCGACAACGCTCTGTTGTCATGGGATGATGCCACAGTCAATCCGGGAGCTGCACTGTTCTCGGTATTCAATCCAGTGAGCTGGCAGGCGATCACCGACGGTGGGTCGTTCATTCATATCAACGACGTGATTGCGACCAGCAACGGGATCAACGGCTTGAACGTCTCGACCACGAACGCTCAGTTCCCAATCACTCGCATCGACATCACGGATACGGCCCCTGTCGCCATGGGTTACAACCCCAAGGTGGTTGGTCACAGCCAGTATGACTTGAACAACGGCCGCGGTATGCAGTTCGTGGCCAGTGCCGACTCCATCCTGGTCGTCAATGCTCAGGATACTTCGGCCAGCGAGAACCTCCAAGGCGGTATCCTGGTGCAAACCTTCAACCGTGCCACCTTTGGTGACGTGCTGGTCGCCACCCCGCTGGGTGATCCAACCTCGGATAACAGCATCCGCTCGACCTTCAACGGGATGTTGATCAGCGGCAACGGACGCTCGAACCTCAACGCCAACGCTCATGGCTTCGAAGTTCAGGCCAACGGTGGTGCCGATCCAAACAACGTCTCCAGCTCTTCGGTCGTGAATATCTCGATGACCGGGACGGCGACCAATGCTCGTAACCTGTTCGACAGCAATGGTGGCGACGACTTCCGCGTCACGGCCAGCCGCTTCAGCGACAACTACTTCAACTTGAACCGAATCGACATGCGTGACACCGCCTTCGTTCATCTGAACAGTGACGGCGTGCATGTCCTGGCCTCGCAACAGTCCACGACACGCCTCGATTTGACAAATGCCAGCATCGGCTTCCCAACCGCCAGCTCAACTCAAACCGGCCTGAGCGGCGACGGTATCGATGTCCAGACGACTGGAGTCGCGTTCATGAATTTGAACGTGGGTAACACCCTGGCACTGAATCGGTTCGGTGACGGAATTGCCGTGCCAGATCCAATCAACGCTCCTGACGTGTCCATCTACGGAAATCGCTTGAACGGTATCGTCATCCGAAATCAGGTACAGTCCGCATTCCTCGGCAGCGTGTACGACACTGCCAGCCGATTCAACGGAAATCGCGGTTACTCGGCTGAAATGCAGGATAACTCGACCGACGTCCACATCATCGATCACTCGCTGTTCAGTGATAATAGCTTCGAAGGTATCGCGATCATCACGAACGCTCGGACCCAGAGCAACACTGTCACCAACAGTTCGTTCGTCGATGTTGCCAGCTTGGGCACCGGACCTAGCTTCCCGAATGCCTACAACGCTTACAACTTCCTGAACTACAACACCTTTACGAATGCCTCGTTCACGCTGACGAACTCCCAGGTGGAAAACAACGGTGGTGCCACTCCTTATGTGAACACTGTCAACAACGTCAACGGCCTGGAAATCGACGTCAGCTCCTTCAGCCAGGTTGTGGCGGACATCCGCAACAACGTCTTCCACGGGAATACGCTGGACGATGTGGCCACAGCTTCGTTCATCGCAACCACCGGTGGCTTCAACGCCAACGGAACGATCAGTACGGTGGGCCAGGTCAGCACACCAGGCTCGATCGACGAGATTGTTGCGGGTGTGGATCGTATCTTCCTGGAAGATACCGCCCAACTGGACATGCGATTCATGCATAACGTCGGTGATCAGGTTCGCATCTCGTCGGGTGGATCGAACAATCCCAACATGAATGCCACCGGCGACGTCGTGACAGATCCAAACACCAAGGCCTTCCAGCGTGGTATTGCCCAGACGTCACTGTTCCAGGTTAATGCCTTCCACTACGACACTGTGAATACCGTGACATCCAACAATGTCTTCACCGGTAACAATGTTCAACCTCTCGATTCGAACGTGGTGGCCTTTGTGCAGGATGCTCTGCACTTCCCAGGGTCCACGACCCAGCCAGGAAATGTCGTCGCAATTCGTAATCTCGAAGCAGCGATTGTCAACCAGGCTGGCTTCTACACGAATCCAGATGCCTTCCCGAACAATGCCTTCCCAACCGCTTTCACGCAAGTTCGAGTTGACGACATCACGACTGGCGTGAACGGCACGGGGGCCAATGGTGTTACCGGTTACACGGCAGCAGGTCAGTTCACGCTGGCAGGTGCCGGTTCGGTGGGTATCACGCCAGGAGATGTCTTCCGCATCCACTTGCTGGATACCAACACCTTCAATCAGTTCGGCGTCGCCCAAAACGTGGAAGCGGCCTTCCAGAGTGGATTCCAGCAACACGTCGTTCGAATCCCGCAAGGTCAGACAGCGGGTGGTACGGGTACGTTCTTTACGACGAATCCACTGGCACCTTACTTCCAATGGCCATCGAATTCGTTCCCACCGAACTGATGACCTGAGTGTCAGATTAACCTGACAACAAGAATTGCCGTCCTGATGAAAATCAGGACGGCTTTTTTTATTGGTCGTCTTGCCCGAACTAGCGCCACTGGTGCTACATCAATGGACCTGAGAAGCTCAATTGTCGATTGCCATCCGGCTTCAAACCGCTCGACGTTTCCGTCGACCACCGACAAAGCTGTCGATGACCATGTTTCCTAGATCGCCGGCATTGCAATAAGCCGCGACACCACCGGTCACCTGAGCCAATCGCTGCACAAAGTTGACCAGCTCGAGATAGAAGTAGTCCTCGATCAGGGCAAAGCTGGAAACATGAATCCCTTCGGCCGAACATCGCTTGGCTTCGGCAAGTGTCACCTGCGCCGTTTGTTCGCAGGGAGGATAAATCAACATCACATCACGGCCTTCGACATGGGCTGTCGGTTCGCCATCGGTGATGATGATGATCTGTCGGTTCTGCGCCGACTGCCGCTTCAAAACTCGCCGAGCCATCTGCAGTCCGGCATGAATGTTGGTGAAGTGCTGCGGCACAAATTTCGGTGGCTGATCGAGGTTGATCCGCAACCGAACTCGTGAATCGTAAATGCTGACCTGCTTGGGGGCGGAATACAGCAGCTCCCGTTCGGTCAATGGCGACGCAAACGAATAGAATCCAATCGTCTGCAGGAAGTCACCCTGATAGCGGCCTCGCACCAGCGACTGCATCGCCAGCGCGACTTTCTTCGCCGCGCCGTACTTGCCAAATCGAGTCATGCTGCCGGACATATCGAGCAGCACGACCGTCGCACAACTCGTCTGATACTCGGTTTCGTGGATGACCAGATCATCTTCGGTGATGCGAATCGGTGGGCCGCTGCTTTGCCGCTGCATCGCATTGCGCATCGTTTCGTGCAGATTCAAATTCGAAACAGGATCGCCGTACTCGTACGGCTTGTTTTCGTCGAGCGTGGTTTGGCCGGCGCCCCGCATTTCAGTTTCATGCTTTCCGAAATGATCCTTGCGGCGGATATCGAACAACTCTTCGAGCGCTTTGTTCTCGACTCGCCGCATCCCCTTGGGAGTGACGCGATATTGACCCGCCTCGTCTTTTTCGATGTATCCCTGCTTCATCAGCATATCGAGGACTTCGGGATTGGTTTCCTCCCAATCCTGCATCGATTCGAGAACTTCTTCGCCGTATTCGGTCAGATATTGGCTCAGCTCATCGAACAGCTTATCCGCCGATTGCGGAGAAAATTGCTGTGAACCGTCCCATTTCGAAAAGCGGAATGATGTCATGGTCCTGATATCGTAGCCTGCTCTCAGCAGAAGCCAATGGCGTCTTCTGCCGGTACATCCAGTTTTGCCCAAGCTTCGACCGCCAGTTGAAATACGGCAGGTGCCGACACATAATCGCGCCGCTATGCGTTGTCAGTCCCTTTCGACTGACATCCTGTCATTTCGCCGTGACATATCCTCGGGAGTCTCAACTGTGAAAAAGCGTTCGCTGTTTCTGTCGATGGCGTTGGTCTGCGGCCTGGCCGCGTCGAGTTTCGCTGCTGACAATGCGAAGCCTGTGCGAATGGGTCGCGGAGTTATGACGTTTGATACGGTCCCCGGGTGGGGATTGAGTGAGGACGGCAAATCACAGATCGGTCCGACTCACGGCGGAGTTGTTGTCGACAAAGCGGGCAACATCTACACCAGCGCTGACATGGGAGTGTTTGTCTTTTCGCCGGACGGCAAGTTGGTTCGTCGATTTGTCGGCCCCGAATACACGCGGTTGCACGATATGAAAATTCGTGACGAAGCGGATGGCGAATTCATCTACGGTGCCCGCAATGCAAACGCGGAAGGAATCAAATTCAAAGCTGACACGGGTGACATCGTACTGAAGCTCCCGTTCCCTGAAGAATCAGGATTGAAACTGAAGCAGTTCAGCCCCACAGCGATCACCGTGGCTCCGAATGGAGATATCTTCTTGTCCGACGGCTATGCCAGCAATCACATCTTCAAGTTCGATAAGGCTGGCAAGTACCTTAAGCACTTTGGCACCAAAGGAAACGATCTGAAAGAGTTCAACACAGCTCATGGGATGGTCCTGGATACCCGTTACGAGCCGAACCGCCTGCTGATCTGCGATCGCAACCACCAGCCCAACGGTCGTCTGCTGCACTATTCTCTCGATGGCGAATACATTGACGAAGTGATCACCGGCCTGGGAATGCCAACGTCAGCGGCTGTTCAGGGCGACTACGTCAGCGTTCCCGACCTGTTTGGTCGTGTCGTGATCCTCGACAAGGACAACAAGATCGCGGCTGTCCTGGGCGACACCCCCGAACCTGGCAAACGAGCAAACTTCAACGTTCCCCAAGATCAGTGGATCGAAGGAATCTTCAACGGCACGCATGGATCGTACTGGGATAAAGAAGGCAACCTGTATGTCCAGGATTGGAACGTCGCCGGCCGCCTGATGAAGCTCGTACGAGTCAAATAGCTCAACGACTTCCATTCTCTATCGATTCAGTGAACTCGGTTAGCGGAGGGGCGTGGTGTGGACATCACGCCCTTTTTTCTTGGTTGATGAGGCAGTCGGGCCGCGAAAAACCCGCCCATAACCCGAAAGTGGCGAGATCCGCCAGTAAAATGGCTGCGAATTCGCCACACCGCAGCCATGTCGTCGCAGGGCCGTTTGCATGCGGCCCTCGGTACGGTACAGTGATTGATCCTGACGACTTTGAAACCCAATCGAGCGGGCGCGAGTACCGAATCACGACTCCCTGTTGTCGTGACTCGCTTCCCTTCATCGTGAGATCTCCCATGCCGACATCGCCTTGTTGCCGAAACAGGCTTCGTTTTCAGGTTTCCTCGCCAATGCGTTTCTGGTTCTGCGTTGTCGTCTCGCTGTCGGCTGGTCGCTTGGCGATTGGGGCGGAAGAATCGACATCGATCGACTATCCGCTGGTGGTGATTAACGCCGCCAGCGTCAACCGATTGCAGGACAGTGCCCGTTTCATGTTTGAAGCGGCCGAGCGGCCCGAGATGGTCGAAGTCGTTCAACGCTGGACCGCCAACACGTTGAAAGAGTTAAAGGGCGTTGACCGGACGCGCCCCTTTGGAATGATGTTGTATCTTCGTTCCGGCTTCATCGGAGCGCCGATCGGAATCACCTATGTTCCCATTACCAATCTGGATGACGCGTTAGAAACACTGGCTTACGGAACAGGAACCGTATCGCCGGTCGATGGGAAAGGGAAATACAACGACATTCGTTACGGTGAGAACTTCAAAATCCGGACTCGCCAGGTGGGCGGCTACTTGTTCATGGTCGGGCCCGATGGGGAAGACGATACGCTCGACAAGATCTTTCCCGACCCTGTGAAGCTGACCAGTCGTCTGGCCAGCCAGTATGACTTTGCTGTATCGCTGCAGATCAAGAACGTCCCGCCCACGATCAAATCGGTATTCATTGAGTACCTGAGAATGTCGTCGCAGGCAGAACTTCAGCAGCGGGATGGCGAACCGGAATCGGCGTACCGTCTGCGTCGTGCCAATGGCGATACCTGGCTGGAACTGGCGGATCGCATTTTGACTCAGGGCGAAGAGATCACACTGGGCAGCAAGATGGACGGGGGGACCCGCAAGGCGCACGTCGACTTCGAGATCTCGGGGACTTCAGACAGCAAACTCGCCAAGTTCTTCCAGGATATGGCGGGCAAGCGAACGTACTTCGGCAACCTGTTGACCAATCCATCGACATTCACGATGTCGGCATCGTGGCTGCTCAGCGAAAAGCAGCGGCCTCTGCTGACCAGCTTTTTCGAAGCAGCCAAGAAAGACATCGCGAAAGAAACAGAGAAGAACAATAAGCAGGGGATCAATAAACTCCTCGATCCGCTGTTCAAGGTCTTGCTGGCCTCGGCAGATACCGGGCATGTTGATCTGATTGCCCAACTGGTCGGAACCGAACCGCAAAAGTTTGCTTTGGTGGCTGGTGCGCGAGTTGTCGGTAGTCGCAATCTGCCGAATCAGATCACCGATCTGTTGCAGTTTGTGAAGGATAACGAGAGCGACAACGATCTGTTGGTGAAGCTGGAAATTGGTGCGAATGAAATCGATTCGCTTCCCGTCCATCGTCTGGAAATCAATCCGCCCGACAAGCCGGGGCAGCGGATGTTCGGCGAGACGGCTCACCTCTATTTCTATGCGTCACCTCAGGCACTGTGGTTCGCCTTCGGTGGCGATTCGGCGATGGACAATCTCCGTGATGCCGTAGCACAGGTTGCTCTGCCTCAAGATCCTCAACAAGGTCGCAATCGCATTCCGTTCATGTTTGTCACTCATGCCAGCAACTGGCTGACCGTGGCCAGTGACGAGCAACCACGTGCCGCCGAATTCAACGAGCAGGCGCGAGCGTCGTTCAAGTCCGAAAACGATGCGATGCAAATCCTTGTTCGACCGACCGACAGCGGCGTTCGCCTGCGTGTCGAGTTTGAAGAGGGCTATATCGCCTTGATGGGACGCGGCTTCACGAAGGGAATTGAATCGGGGACTTTCGATGGCCCGCAACGCCGCCAGCTACGCCAACAAGAACAGCAGCTAAAAGAAAAAACCCGCCGCCTCGAAGAATTGAACAACTGATAGTTTCCGACAGATCCTGCCAAGCAGAATTGATAACTGAATGATTGAAGCTGTTCCCCAACTCGAAGCCGCTGCCGTCGTACCGACTCAGGTCTATCTGGTTCGCTATGGAACCGTCCCTGAAGTGGCTCGCTTCGCCTATCAAGGCGACGATTCATTCTCACGAGGTGACCGCGCCGTCATCGATAGTCACCGTGGACTGCAAATGGGAACGGTCTTGGAGCGCCTGAAGCCGTCCGCCAAGATCGATCCCGCGGAACTTGATTCTCGAATTGATCGAGCAGCAAGTCCCACAGACTTAGCGGATCACCAAGCACTTGTGCGGGAATGCGAAGATGCGTTTGCGGCTTGGTGCACTCGCATCACCCAATGGAAGCTGGAACTGGAACTCATCGACCTTGAATGGACACTCGATCGCCAGAAGTTGATCCTGTACGTCCTGTGCGAACGAGGCCCCGATAGTACCAAGCTGGCACTGCAAGCTGCTGCGGCGGGGCTGGGGATCATCGAAGTTCAGCCGGTTTCGGCAGAAGGTCCAATCCAGATTGCCCCGACAGGTGGTGGATGCGGGAGCGGAGGCGGCGATGGTGGTGGATGCGGCTGTTCGCACTGACGAGTGCGGCAGTCAGGACTCTCCATTCCACTCGGCATAGAACTGTTTGAGATACTGCTCCATAAATCGATGCCGTTCGGTTGCCAGTCGGCGACCGGACGCTGTCTGCATGCGGTCCTTCAACAGCAGCAGTTTTTCGTAGAAGTGGTTAATCGTCGGTCCACCTTTGGACTTGTACTCGGCGAATGATCGATGCTGTTGCGGCGGTACTTCGGGATCGTACATAGCCCGACCAAAGTGGCCCCCAAATGCAAACGCGCGAGCGATCCCCACCGCTCCGATCGCATCCAGGCGATCCCCGTCCTGAACACACTTCCCTTCGATCGTGGCCATTTCGGTGGAAACACCCGCTCCCTTAAAGGAAACGTGGGCGATGATGTCACAGATTTGATCGATGGTCTTTGCGTCAACCGCATTGCTCAGCAACCACTCGCGAGCAGCCCGCGGTCCCGCCGTGTCGTCGCCACCATGAAACTTCCAGTCGGCGACATCATGCAACAACGCGGCGAGCTCGACGACGCGTAAATCAGCCTGTTCTTCGCGAGCGATATGGAGCGCGTTTCGACGGACTCGATCGATGTGCCACCAGTCGTGGCCCGAACTATCTCCGGCCACTCGTTCGCGGATGAATTGTTCGGTACGCTGAAGTAAGTCTGGAATAGACAAGTTAACCTCTCAGAGATCAGTTCCGTTTGCGTCGAGCAGTTGCTGGATTGGTAACGAGGCGAACCTTCTGACCGCAAGTCATGTCACTCACAAATTAAAAAAACAGCAACTCGGATTGGTGGAAAACGAAAGTGTCTGATCCGATCAACATCGATGGTTCACAGGGAGAAGGGGGTGGGCAGATTGTCCGCTCGTCGCTCGCCTTGTCGATGGTGACAGGCCGACCAGTGACGATCGATCGAGTTCGCGCCGGTCGTGCGAAGCCCGGTTTGAAACAACAACATCTGACCGCATTGCGAGCGGCGCAAGAGATTTGTCGGGCGACCGTCACCGGCGACACGATCGGCTCATCGTCTTTCACCTTCCATCCCGGCGATGTCGTTCCCGGCAACTATCATTTTGCGATCGGTACCGCCGGCAGTGCGACGCTGGTGTTGCAGGCGATTTTGCCTCCGTTACTGATCGCTCAGCGACCTTCTCGACTGATTCTGGAAGGGGGAACTCACAATCCCTGGGCACCGCCGTTCGACTTTCTGCAGCGATCATACTTGTCACTCGTGAATCGCATGGGACCTCAAGTGACAGCCACACTGGAACGCCCTGGGTTCTACCCGGCGGGCGGCGGGCGCTTTATTGTCGAAATCGAACCAGCCAAGCGTGCTGAGTCATTGACCCACAGCCCCGGTGCGCCCGGCGATTTGGGGTTGTCGAACTTTCACCTGCTCGAACGTGGCGAAATCCGCTCGCGCATCGGTCGAGTGCTACTGTGCAATTTGCCCGATCACATCGCTGATCGAGAGCTGGAAGAGCTCGCCCGGCTGGACCAGTGGGAACCCGACTGTCTGTTTCGCGAAAACATTAAGGCACATGGCCCCGGCAACGCAATTGTCATCGAAGTGGTGGGAGAGCATGTCATCGAAGTGTTCATCGGGATTGGCGAACAGGGCACCAAAGGAGAAGTTGTCGCCCAGCGCGCCTTCGAAGAGATGCGGGAATACTTGGTGGCTAATGTCCCGATCGGCCCTCACCTGGCGGACCAACTGCTCTTACCGATGGCCTTGAGCGCGTGGCAATCGGACACTCCGGACCACCGCCGCGAAGGATCATTTCGCACGGTGCGACTGACCGATCATTCCAAAACACATATCAAAGTGCTGCAGGCTTTTTTGGGCACCGCGATTGTGATCGAGGAAGAGGCACAGGGCGATACGGTAATCGTGAAAATTGGAGGCTAAGCCGCTACCGCAGTTGAGGTCGTCGTTTTGAAGACAACGCTGAAACTCGATTTTTCGATCTTCTGATGACGAAGATGACGCCAAGCACAGATCGCGGTCGCCTGAGCGACTTTCGACCAGCGGGCAGAGGACTAAATCGCCAATCTGGTGGGCAAGCCTGCTCATTCCTTCAACAGGAATTCCCGATTTCCTCTGGTCAGATATAGAATGTTGATCTTGCCTCCGTTAGCTAGGATGGGATAATTCCAATCCCTGACTTCTTTTTGCAGGGAACCTTCCCTGATCGAATGATGTCTGGGTTGTTCGGCACACGACATGCCGGGTAAGTCGAGTTGCTCGAGTAGAGACTCGATGCTGGCGTATGGATTTGGATGTTGATGGGTTCGCCGCCACTTATAGGACGGCGCGTAACTGATCTTTCCCACCTTTGATGCCTGGACCAGGACGGTCGACGGGCTGCCGCCGGCCGATTCCCGCAAATTGAAGCGGGTTGGCGTACGTACTGACTGGACAGACGACGAACGAGAATATTTTCTGTTGATGTTTGATCGAGACATGCGGTTGTCCCGTTCCTAACGGGGCAGTGTTGAAGAACGGCTCACGTAACGTGAGGTTTCATTCCGTACGAGGAACGGTCTTATGGGCACAGGACGTGATCTTCTGAAACAGATTTCCTCTCGCCAAAGCCCTCAGGCGTTTCGGCAGGAAAACTGGCAGGGCTCGTTTGACGAGTACCTTGATATCGTTCGCAGCCATCCCGAAGTCACACGGACTGCGCATCAGCGCATCTACGACATGATCATGGCGTATGGCACGTATGCGGTGGACGAAGGGCGACGCGACGGACATCTGCACTACCGGTTTTTCGACGATCCAGAGAACGATGGCAATGATGCCATCTACGGATTGACCGACACGCTGATGCAGCTTGTTCACGTGTTCCGTTCTGCCGCCCTAAAGTACGGCAGCGAACGTCGTGTGCTGCTGCTGCACGGTCCTGTCGGTAGTTCGAAAAGCACCATTGCTCGTCTGCTGAAACGTGGCGTCGAACGGTACGCTCGCACGCCCGAGGGAGCGGTCTATTCGTTCGGGTGGAAAGAAGACGACGGCAGCATCACCTGGGATCCGATGCATGGCGAACCGCTGATGCTCATTCCCAATGCATTCCGCGAGGAGATCTGTAAGTCGCTCAATGAAGGACGCGATGCCGACACTCTTTACCAGGTCGAGATTAACGGGGATATCTGCCCGTTAAGTCGCTTCTACTTCAAGGAGCGATTGGATAAGTGCGACGGTGACTGGACCAAGGTCATGGAATCCGTCGTCGTTCGGCGCTTCTTCTTGTCCGAGCAAGACCGCATTGGAATTGGAACGTTCCAACCCAAAGACGAAAAGAACCAGGACAGCACCGAACTGACTGGCGATATCAACTACCGCAAGATTGCTGAATACGGCAGCGAATCTGATCCGCGTGCTTTCAACTTTGACGGCGAATTTAACATTGCCAATCGCGGGATGATCGAATTCATCGAAGTCCTGAAGCTCGACGTTGCATTCCTGTATGACCTGCTGGGGGCATCGCAAGAACACAAGATCAAGCCGAAGAAGTTCGCTCAGACCGACATCGACACCGTGATCGTCGGGCACACGAATGAGCCGGAATTCCGCAAGCTCCAGTCAAACGAATTCATGGAGGCATTGCGAGACCGTACGGTGAAGATCGATGTCCCTTACGTCACCAAACTGTCCAACGAACTGCATATCTACGAGAAGGATTACAACGAACGTCGCGTGCGCGGGAAGCATATCGCGCCGCATACACTCGAGGTTGCCGCAACTTGGGCCGTGCTGACTCGGCTGGAAGAGCCCAAGCATCATGGTTTGACATTGCTGCAAAAATTGAAACTGTACAACGGCAAGACTCTGCCGGGGTTCACGATGGAGAACATCGAGCAACTGCGCAAAGAGGCCAAGCACGAAGGCCTGCAGGGGATCTCGCCGCGGTACGTCCAGGACAAGATCTCCAACGCCTTGGTGAACAACGCCGACGCGACTTGCATCAATCCGTTTATGGTTCTGAACGAACTGGAGAACGGCCTGAAGCATCACTCGCTGATCCCGAACGAAGAGATTCGCGAGTCTTACCGCAGACTGATCTCGGTGGTGAAGGACGAGTACACCGACATCGTGAAGAACGAAGTCCAGCGTGCGATTGCGGCTGACGAAGAAGCGTTGACGCGTCTGTGCGGCAACTATATCGATAACGTCAAAGCCTATACCCAGCGCGAAAAGGTGCGCAACAAATTCACCGGTCAGGACGAGCAACCAGACGAACGCCTGATGCGCTCGATCGAAGAGCGCATCGACATTCCTGAAACTCGCAAAGACGATTTCCGCCGCGAGATCATGAATTACATCGGTGCCTTGTCGCTCGACGGCAAGAAGTTCGACTACAAAACTAACGAGCGTCTGCATAAGGCGCTCGAAATGAAGTTGTTCGAAGACCAGAAAGATACGATCAAGCTGACCAGCCTGGTGTCGAACGTGGTTGATAAAGATACCCAGGAAAAGATCGATGTCGTGAAGGCAAGGCTGATCCGCAACTTCGGTTACAACGACGAATCGGCCACAGACGTGCTGCAGTACGTCGCGAGTATCTTCGCACGTGGAGATGCGAAGCGAGACTAACCGGTAGGGAAGGCCGATGATCGGCCTTCCCTGCTTTTATACTCCAACCTCCAATAGGTTTTGACACAGCGAAGATTGAATGAAATGATTCGCTTTTGAAACAGGATGTTTCCCCATGACCCGCTCCATTGATCGTGACAATCAGCGATTCAAAGAAATTGTCCGGGGGAAAGTCCGGCAGGGGCTGAAGAAGTACATCACGCACGGCGAGATCCTGGGGCGAAAAGGGCGCGAGACCGTCAGTATTCCCATCCCGAATATTGAGATCCCCCACTTTCGACACGGCTCGAAAGGCTCTGGCGGCGTCGGTCAGGGCGAAGGAGAACCCGGTCAGCCGATTGGTCGCGGACAGGGGGATGAAGACGGGCAGGGCGAAGCGGGCGATCAACCCGGTCAGCATATCCGCGAAGCGGAACTGACGATCGACGAACTGGCCCAGATGCTCGCCGAAGAACTCCAACTCCCCGCGATTCAACCCAAAGGGCAGGATACGATCAAGGCGATTAAGACTCGCTACAACAGCATCCGCCAGACCGGCCCCGATTCGTTACGACACTTCAAGCGAACCTATAAGCGAGCTCTTCGTCGACTAATCGCTTCCAGCGAATACGACCCTCGCAGGCCGATGGTCATCCCGACGCGAGAAGACGAGCGATTCCGATCCTGGTCCGAAGTTCCGTTGCCGCAGGCCAACGCTGCCGTGATCTATATCATGGATGTCTCGGGCTCAATGACCGACGATCAGAAAGAGATCGTCCGGACAGAAGCCTTCTGGATCGACACCTGGCTGAAGAGCCAGTACGACGGGTTACAGCGCCGCTACGTCGTCCATGACGCGGTCGCGCACGAAGTCGACGAAGACACTTTCTATCGCGTTCGCGAAAGTGGCGGGACGCGGATTTCCTCGGCCTACGTCACCACCAAAGCGATCATCGAACGCGATTTTCCGCCCGCCGATTGGAACATCTACGTGTTTCAATTCTCCGACGGAGATAACTGGGGCGAAGATAACACGTCCTGCCTGAAACTGATCCAGCAGGATTTTCTGCCCGTCTGCAATCTGTTCTGCTACGGCCAGGTCGAAAGCCCCTACGGTTCCGGCGACTACCTGAAGGAACTGCGCCGCATCACGTCCAAGTTCGAAAACTTGATCCTGTCCGAGATCAAGGACAAAGAAGGGATCTACGAATCGATCCGGACGTTTCTGGGCAAAGGGAAATAGCGCGAACGACGGCAGTTGTCACTCATGGAAAGCTCGCTCGGGTACGGACCTTGGTAGCACCGTCTGAAGAATCAACATCCTGAGGCATGGATGCGCTCGCGATAGCATCTGAGCAACTCGTTGCTCAGCACGGTACCGACAAATCGCAACTGCTCATCGCTGGAGCGTCAAGGTTCTGTGGTCTCCAATGCGCCCCCCCAATTCAAGGTCTCATGCCTCGAATCGCATTGACAGCACCGATTGCTGATTCCATCATCTGCTCTGGGTCTGGCAGGGGAAATGCTGATCCCTGTTTGCTGTCTCCTTTCAGTGGTTCTTCTGCGTCGCGTCACAGTGAAAGAACTCGATATGCAAAGGCCAATCGTGGCGATGACGGCTTCGACGGTTTGCCGATTGGCTCTTTTCGCCTGCTGGTGTTTTGTCACGGTCGCTAGTGCCCAGGATGGTACGACAAAGAACGCCGTGCCCGTGGCCGCCCGGCAGACGGAAATCCGCAAGCTGGTTGACGACACATTTGAAGTGTCGAAAGCAAATACCCCGGCCAAGAAGCAAGTCGTCGCTCAGAAGTTGACGGAAATGATCGTCGATCCGACGACCACACCTGACGAGTTGTTTGTGGCGCTGCAACTGGTCTTAGCGCTGCAACGGGATCTCGGTGATTTTGCCGCTTATTCGATAGCACTCGATAAACTCACGGAATCGTTCGAGGTCGATGCCGCGGCGGAGAAGACAACTCGCATCACGGAATACCTAGTCGCTTGCAAGTCCTCGACGACGCTCGAACCGGCGGTCGACGAAGTTGTCGAGATGGCTGAACGTGCTGCACGAGACAACCAATTTCGGCAGGCCCACGAGTTGCTGACCACTGCGGAAAGGCATTCAAAGCGAGTCTCTGCCGTGAAGGTACTAAAGGCGTTAAACGAGGTTCGCAGTGGCTTACGCGGGCGAGAGCAAGCATTCGCGTCGTTGACCTCGGCGCAACGGACTCTCATGAATCAACCCAATGATCCGAAGGCCAATCTGGCCGCAGGACAATGGTTCGCTGTTTACGAGGCCGATTGGGAGCAGGCCCTGCCAAAACTGAAACTGGGTAGCGATGCCAAATGGAAGGCGGCTGCGGAGCTGGATTCGAAGGCCGCCCAGGATGTTGAATCCCAGTTGGCCGCGGCAGATGCGTGGTGGGATGTGTCGCAAA
This sequence comes from Schlesneria sp., assembly GCA_028291515.1. Classification (GTDB taxonomy): domain Bacteria; phylum Planctomycetota; class Planctomycetia; order Planctomycetales; family Planctomycetaceae; genus Schlesneria. Next base: position 26,608 of record JAQGHU010000002.1, on the reverse strand, counting down.
CCGCGACAGGTGCTGCCAAAGTCGCAATTCAGGGTCGGGCCCATGAATGGTACGAGCGATATTTTCCCAACGTCAAAACCCCGTTGACGAAGGCTCGTATCAGCAAACGAATCGAAGAACTCGCCGCGACATTGGCAACGGCACCACAGGTCGCTTCTGTTTCCACAACTATTCCTGAATCGTCCGACGCAACCGGCAAGAGTGATTTGAAGATCGACAAATGGACCGACCTCTTGGGAACGGTTAATTTCTCCGAGCATGCGTTGAAAGGGACCTGGCAGAATCTGGAGGGCAATCTCGTTGCCCCCACTGGCGAAGCCGTGGTGATGTTCCCGATCGCGTTGCAGGGAAGTTTTGAACTGAATTGCGAATTCACGCCACCTTCGGATCGTGCTGTCGTCAAATTCGCGTTTCCGACCGGATCAACGAGTTGCGGAATCATCTTCAATGCCGATAACAATGCGTTCAGTGGTCTGGAACTGATTGACGGAATTGGTGTCAAGGATTTGAACGCCGCAACGGGGGCGGTCACTCGTCCTTCGCGCCTGACGGCCGAAAAACGAAATCAGGTCCAAATCTCTGTCGCCCAGGTAAAGGATCGGATCTCAATCAACGCGCGTCTGGACGGAAAGCGGATCACGTCGTGGACAGGGCAAAGTTCACAACTGTCTCAATCATGCCCGTATCTCGCCAGAATGATTCCTTGTCCGCAATCGATCGGAATCAGTGTTAATGGAGGCGCGATCTTTCATAAATGTGAGATTCGTCTCAACAAAGGAGCGAGAGCATTTTGGTTGCGAGACGACTGGAAGAATCCCGTGACACAAGTCGCCGCCAATCCATCGAAGAGCATCGAGGCGAATTGCCTGACCTGGAGAGGGCGGCGCTACCTGTTCAGCGATCAGGCTGTGACGTTTCCAGACGCGCAGCGACTTGCTGTGCAGGTTCAGGGGCGAGTATTGACGATATCGTCTCCAGAAGAGGAAGCTTTTGTCACGGAGAACATCAAAGACCACCCTATCTGGCTGTCAGGCTGGAGACGCGAGAATCGCAAAGAATGGCTTGATGAAAGGAATCGACCGCTCAAGTATTTTGGAAAATGGGCGCTCTCTGAACCAAGCATGATCTATACCGAACCGAACTTGCGCGTTGTTGCCAAAAAAGGGGACAAGCCCGAGTGGGCCGATATCAATCCCGACCATCATTTTCATGCGGTGATTGAATGGGGTGAGGAATATGCCGAGTCCAAATCAAAATAATGGACTCGCCGCCCGCGAAGCTACCGCCCCGGAAACAACTCGCTTCGGTCTTCTCCCAATCCGTGTTTCCTCAGTGTTCATCCGTGGCCAATTTCCTTCTTCGCTTGAAAGTCTTCTGCCGCGTCCACGGCTAGCCTTCGGCAACTGGCACCAGTCCCAATTCAACCGCAATCGGCTGCATCGCCGCAACACAGAACGCGATGTGCTGATCCAGGTCGACTCCCAGATCCGCCGCGCCGGTGGTGATATCTTCGCGATGAATCGACGCCGCGAAGTTCAACGCCTTCAATTTTTTCTTAACGCTGGCTGGCGTCAGCCCTTCCAACCGCGGAGGGCGGACCAGGGCGCAGGCGGTGATAAAACCGCATAGTTCGTCGCAGGCGTACAGTGTCTTGTCGAGCTTCGAGACACGCGGGCAGTCGGTCAGGTAGTCGGCGTGTGATTTGATCGCATAGATAATCTCGTCCGAGTATCCGCGTTCCTTCAGAATGGCCGCTCCCTGCAATGGATGGTCTGGCGGATCGGGCCAGCGCTGATAGTCGAAATCATGGAGCAGGCCGACGGTGCCCCATTTGTCTTCGTCTTCGCCGAACTGCCGCGCGTAGGCTCGCATTGCGGCTTCGACAGCCAGCATGTGTTTGATCAGGCTTTCGCTGTCGGTATATTCCCGCAACAGGGCGAGGTCGTCGGTTCGACTCATGAAGCAGTATCCGATAAGGGAACATAAATTGGTCGAGTGATTTCGCGATATTCTCGCACCCGTCCCGGCGGCAGACGATTTTGAATAGATATGCTACAGTACGTGCGACTTCTGGCGAGTGAGCGGGCACTGTTGTCGGAACAAATCCCGCGGATCCGGCCGGCGACTAACCCACAGCGACGCGAATTCGTTACGGATTAAGATCCAGAATGGCCGAACCGAAACAGACGGATAGTTCTTCGCACTCTTATCGAGACGAGATCGTCAACGCCGACTTAACCGGTCGGACGTTGGGGGATTTCTGCCTGCTGCGAAAGCTCGGCAAGGGCGGAATGGCCGACGTGTATCTCGCCGAGCAGATTAGTTTGCGCCGCCAAGTCGCCGTGAAAATCATGCGGGCCGATTTTGTGGCCGATCCGCAATATGTGAAGCGATTCCGTCACGAAGCGTCGGCAGCTGGGGGATTGAACCATCCGAATATCGTCCAAGTTTACATGGTGGGCGAGCACGATGGGATCCATTTCATTTCACAGGAATACGTGCAGGGTCGCAATCTGAAAGAGTTCATTGTTCGCAAAGGCCCACTCGAAGTTCCGATCGCATTGCACATCTTGAAGCAAGTCGCAGCGGCCTTGCAGGTCGCGGCTGAAAAGGGGATTGTTCATCGCGATATCAAGCCTGAAAACATTCTCCTGACCAAGAAGGGCGAGGCCAAGGTTGCCGACTTCGGACTGGCCCAATTGACGCTTGGTGGTGAGAAGGTTGCGATGACTCAAGTTGGCGTCACGATGGGAACGCCACTTTACATGAGCCCCGAACAGGTGAATGGTCGACCTCTCGACGCACGCAGCGATATCTATTCGCTCGGCGTCATGGCTTGGCACATGTTCGTGGGACGGCCTCCGTTCACTGGTGATACCGCCTTGCAGGTCGCGGTGAAGCACTTGAATGAACAGCCACCGTCGCTGGCGGATGCTCGTCCTGATCTGCCTATCGGTGTGCGAACGCTGGTCGAGAGGATGATGTCCAAGAAGAAAGAGGATCGCCCTGCCGATGCTCAAACAGTCCTGGCCGAAATCAAGCAGTTGCTGCGTCAGGTCACGAACAAAGAGGCGGCTCCACCGGAAGCCGCGTTTCGCGCCAGCCGCAGCGAGATGCCCACGTTTAAGGCGACGTTTTTAGAGCGGCCATGGAAACGACAATTTGGTTGGCTGGCCCTCGCCTGCTTCCTGGCCGCCGCCAGCATGGCAGGTGTTGGGTGGGCGATGCGCAGCCCTGATCCGATGCTCGCGCCTGTGACAAAAGCCTCCAAGAAAGTGGAGGTCTATGATACTGTCGACGCGCAGTTCTTCCATGCTCAAGGCAATCCGAACGATGAAGCCGCCTGGTATGAAGTGAAAGCGAAGCTGGCTGATCTACCGGCCGATTCGCCTCGAAAGGCCGCTTATGATCGTATGCGAGATCGCTGCGATCTGCACTTGGCGATGATCTATCTGAATGACGGCCGGCGCGAACAGGCCCGTCGAATCATCGATGAATTTGCCGGTGCATCTGATGCATGGCGGCGAGCTCACGGTTTGGCCGGCATGGCGATCTTCGAAGATTTGAAAGGGGCCAAGGCCGACCGCAATGAGGTCACCCGAAACGGACAGCAGGCGCTTAACCTGATTCGTGACGCCAGTGACGGAGACCGACGATTGGAACCGATTGTCGAAACGGCCCTTCAGGACGCCATGCGGCGACATTGATCGTGTGAGTTCCAGCAGTCTCGAGCGACCGACAACTGAGTACCCCAAGTTCCCAACAGTTACTTCAAGGCAATAAACGGCATGAGCGATCTGGCTGACGAATACGATGTCATTGTGATTGGGACAGGCCCTGGCGGCGAGGGGGCTGCCATGCAGGCTGTGAAACACAATAAATCAGTCGTCGTCATCGAGCGTGAACCTGCGGTCGGGGGAAGTTGCACTCACCGCGGAACAATTCCGAGCAAGGCGCTGCGATATGCGATCTTTCAATCGACTCTGGTGAACAGCAGCGTCTTGTTCCGCGAGCACGGCATCACTGCGAATTTCATGATTCCCGATCTGCGTCGTCGCGCGAAAACCGTCATCGATGCTCAGGTGAAGATGCGGACCGCGTTCTACGATCGCAATGATGTGCCGATTGTCCGTGGTACTGCTCGCTTTCTGGACCCCCACACAGTGGAAGCCGTTGAGGCCGATGGGTCACGTTCTGTTCTGCATGGCAAATATGTCGTGATCGCGTCGGGGGCTCGCCCTTATCGACCACCAGAGGTCGATTTCAATCATCCGCGAGTCTTCGATAGCGATACGATTCTGGGGGTCGACTTTCACATCAAGTCGATCACGATATTTGGGGCCGGTGTCATTGGTTGCGAATACGCGTCGATGTTTCGTAACCTCGAGATCAAAGTCAACCTCGTCAACAACCGTGATCGCCTGCTGGAGTTCCTCGACGAAGAAATCGTTGACGCCCTCAGCTACCACCTTCGCGAACGCGGAGTCATCATCCGGCATCGCGAAGAGTTTGATCGCATCGAACCGATGGACGATGGCGTGGTCATCCATCTGAAGTCGGGCAAGCAACTCAAGACCGACATCTTGCTGTGGGCCGCCGGGCGAACGGGCAATACCGATGGACTGGGATTGGAAGAAATCGGCATTGTGCCGGATAAGCGAGGCAACGTCGTCGTCAATGAGAAGTTGCAGTCGTCGGTACCACATATTTACGCCGCAGGCGATGTGATCGGTCCGCCAGCGCTGGCAAGTGCGGCTTATAATCAGGGACGCTTTGCAGCCAATGAGATTCTCAAGGGCCTCGGCTGCGGCGATGAATGCCGTCTGCCACCTTCGCTGGATATTCCGGCGGGGATTTACACCAGCCCCGAAATCAGTTCGTTGGGCAAGACGGAACGAGAACTGACTGAAGCCAAGATTCCTTATGAAGTGGGCCACGCCCATTTTAAGAGTATCGCCCGAGCCCAGATCACGGGGCAGACGGTGGGGATGCTGAAATTGCTGTTCCACCGCGAGACAATGGAAATCCTGGGGATCCATTGCTTCGGTGCCAGCGCTTGCGAAATCATTCACATCGGCCAGGCGATCATGTCGCAGCCCCGACCCTACAACACGCTGATGTATTTCATCAACACGACGTTCAACTACCCGACGATGGCAGAAGCGTACCGAGTAGCCGCGCTGAATGGCTACAACCGACTGTTCTAAGATATAGTCGGGATCGACGACCGCTGAGTTTCAGCTTTGCTGCAAATGATCAAGATTGGAAAGCGCAATGGCAGACGTTTTGAAGATTGGCGTGAATGGTGCCGGTGGCAGAATGGGGCAGCGCGTCGTCGCTTTGGCCGCAGCGGACAAAGGCTTGGTTGTGAAGGCTGCCTACGAATCCGCTGCCTCACCAAATCTAGGGCGGGATGCCGGCGAACTCGCGGGGATCGGCAAAGTCGGAGCACTCGTCTCTTCGGACGTGGTAGAGCATGTTGATGTCGTCATCGACTTCTCGACTCCCGAAGGCTGCATGACGATTGTGAAGCAATGCGCTTCGCGCGGGATTCCGTTGGTGGTCGCCACGACGGGTCTTACCGAGCAGCAACGCGAGCATGTGAAAGAAGCCGCTCAGACGACAGCGATTCTGATGGCTCCCAGCATGAGCCTCGCTGTGAACATTGCGATGAAGCTAGTCGCCGACGCAGGCCGGGCGCTCAAGGATCACTCCACCGGCGTCGATGTCGAAATTATCGAGCGCCATCATCGCTTCAAAGAAGATGCCCCGAGTGGCACAGCGTTGAAGTTTGGTGAAATCGTCGCAGGTGTCATGGGTCAAGAGAAGCATGTTCATGGCCGTGAAGGTCGTACCGGACAACGGCCTCGCAACGAAATCGGCTATCACGCATTACGCGTTGGTGACAATGTCGGCGAACACACAATCGTGTTCGGACTCTTGGGCGAAACCCTGGAAGTCGCCGTCCGTGGTCAATCACGTGACAGCTACGCAGCAGGAGCCCTGACCGCCGCAAAGTACCTGGCGACCAAGAAGCCGGGCCTTTATACGATGGCCGACGCGCTGGGACTGTAATTTCTTCCAAATTGATTGTAGCGCGGATCACCTAGAGCATTAGGTGAGCCGCGCTGCGTCAGCACGCGGATAACTTTGTTCGCGAATTGTCGAAGACGAGAAGGCGATTTTCACGCGACTCAGCGGCTTCGCGTGAGAACTGTTCTTTGGGCACCAAATACCCATGTGTCTTGGCGCTTTTCTCACTTCCTGAAGACCTCCCATATCACTTTTTCAACTCGGGCAATCCAACGCGTTCACATAACGGCAGCAGAGTGCATTCCAGACACTTGGGTCGTCGCGCAATGCAGATCTGTCGACCATGGTGAATCAAGCGGTGCGAGTAGTTCACCCATTCCGATTCCGGTAGTAGGACCATCAAATCTCGCTCGATTTGCTCCACGTTGTCACTGGCTGTGAGTCCCAGCAACTTAGTGATCCGCTTAACGTGGGTATCCACGACCACGCCGCTGGCGATGCCGAAGGCGGTCCCCAGCAGGACGTTGGCCGTCTTGCGACCCACGCCCGGCAAGGCGATCAATTCTTCTAGCGTCCGTGGTAATTCACCCCCGTGCTGCTCGACCAAACCCTTCGCCATTCCAACCAGGTTCGCTGCTTTTGCGCGATAGAATCCCGTCGAGCGAACGACTTCCTCAACATCAGTGACCGCCGCGTCAGCCAATGCCACTGCGGTCGGCCAGCGGCGAAACAGGTCGGGCGTTACCATGTTCACTCGTTCATCCGTGCATTGCGCGGACAGAATCGTGGCTGCCAACAGTTGAAATGGGGTCGTATGATGTAAAGCACAGACCGCATCGGGGTAGGTTTTTGCCAGCTCGCGCACGATCTTGCGGGCACGTTGCTTTCGATCATCACTGCTCTTGGACTTTGCCATAAAAGATTAAGATCCCCGCCAGATTTCTCGTAGACCCCGGTCACCAACCGCGGATAGAATTCCCAGCAGATGACCAGGCCATTATCTCAGGAGTTTTTTGAGTGACCACTGATTTTGGTGAACAGTACCGCGAAGGACTTCGGCTGTTCAATGAAGAAGACTTCTTCGAATGTCACGAAGTTTTCGAAGAGCTGTGGTCCGAGTCGCAGGGCGACGACAGGAAGTTTCTCCAAGGCATGATTCAGGCTGCAGTAGCCCTGTTCCATTTCGGAAATGAGAACTTCGGCGGCGCGAAGAAGCTTTATCACACATCACGACAACGGCTCGTGCTTTTGGGTGACGAATATATGGGAATCGCTCTATCGCGTTTCCTGACCGACTTCGACCTCTGTTTCGCGGAATTACTGGCCAATACCGAGGCCTATCCGACCACGGTTGCCATCCGCGATGAACTGGTCCCTAAGATCTATGCCGTGCAGGAGGGACTGATCTAATGTCTCAATGGTGTCTTTCAGATCCAGCGCTGAAAACGTTTTCGGGACGTGCCCCGCTGTTTCCATTACCGAATTTGGTGTTGTTTCCGCACGCGGCCGTGCCGCTGCATATCTTTGAACCCCGATATCGCGAAATGACCGCTGACGCGCTGACGGGCGAACGCCTGCTGGCAGTGGGTCTTCAGCCACCATCAACGGAAACTGTTGCTCCAATCGTCGGCTTGGGTCGGATTATCGCTCATGAACGATTGGATGACGGACGCTATATCCTTGTGCTGCGAGGTGTCGCCCGCGCCCGCATCCTCAGCGAAGAACCGTTAGATCGTTCCTATCGAGTCGGACACCTTGAACTTTGCTGTGATCAAGTGCCGGAAACGCCGACCTTTGATCGACAAGCTCGCGCTGAAGAAATCACATCGCTGTTTTGCAATCTGTTCCCTGGTGTTGAGTTTCAGCGTCTCGTGCAGCAGGCGCTGTCGGAAGATCTCCCCTTGGGAAGCGTCTGTGACATCATCGCGTCGGCGCTGCCGCTCACACCGTCCATTGTTCAGAACTTTCTCGAAGAACTGAACACTGATGTCCGTAGTCAGATGCTGTGGCAGTTGCTGAAACGTATGGAACCGCGAGTAGAGAAGGTCGCGGCGGGTTTGGATTTTCCACCGACGTTCAGCTTGAACTAGCGATTCCGGTGTCGCCAATCTCGCAAAGAGATTGGGTTGTCAAAGCATTAGACGGGTCTAAACTCCGTTTCATGCTTTGACGTGCATCAGGGGACCGACACGATCGGAAAAGCCTTAACTAAGGTCGGCATGGCTGCTGTCAGCGTGGTCGTGGACGGCAGTCGCTGACCCAGATCCTTTCGCACAGCCGCGATCAACTCTGTGACGTCAATGACCTTGTTCATGTTCGTGTCCGCTTTGGCTACGGCGTTATCGAGAAACGCCTGTGCGAAGACGCTACGATTGGGAGCCGTCGCACTCGCAGGCTGCTCCGAACTCCCGATTGCGGCGACCACCGCGACTCCGAAGTCTTCTTCCGCGAGTTCGCGGACCAGATCTGTGACGAATCGGCGTTCATACGATGGCGGGAGAGCTGGACTCACCGCAGTCTGAGAATTCTCATCCCGTGCGATCAGGTCCATCACTAAGAACAGCTTCCCCGGGATCTTCTTGAGATAGCCTTTCAACGTATGATCAGACAATCCTGCGGCGGGATCTCCGAAGCGACTTTCCTGATGTTGAAAGTACAGCGAGTCGTGTTGATCTCGCAGAACCTGACCCGCGAAGTAGATCACGCCGACATCATCAGCTGTCATCACTTGCTGCAGCCAGCGAAATCCCTCTTCGAAATTGAATCGAGTCACCAACGGATCAGTCACGACACGGACTTGAATGTCACTAAAGTGACGCGGTGGCTGATTTCCCAACATGGCGCCGATCGCTTGCGCGTCAGCCGAGGCAAATGTGCGACGCAGATCCGCTCGTTGATTGCCAGACACGCCAACGACCAGTGCGAATAGTCGTGGGGTCTTGGCAATCGGCGACAGCACATTCAGATCGACTGGATCACTCAGTCCAATGCTTCTTTCCGAATCCGCCTTGGCTATCAATTGATGCGGCCCCGGCGACAGCGTCAGTTGCCAGGTCATTCGTGATTCTTGACCCGTTCCGACACTATCGGGAACCGGCGATGGACTCAGTTCCTCATCGTCCTTCGTCGCCGGACCAGGGCGACCGTCGATGAGCAATCGTAACGATTGAATGGCATCTCCAGAACTGGGAGTCGCAGCGACCCGCACTTCCACTCGTCCATCGGTCGCATCAGAGGTTTGAGATGTCACCGAAATCGACACTTCCGGCGGCAGGCTATGTTGAACATCCGTTAATTTTGACTCCACCCCATTTGCTGGCGTGATCTGCTTCAGGGCCTGCATCGGCCCACCCGCAGAGAGCACGCGCCGGATGATCTCGGGACGATAGAATCGCTTTCGAAACCGCGATGCCGGATGAAACGTCGCCATCGAATTGAAGCCGCGCTGTACGTGCCAGCCCATGAGGTTCTCGCCGCCGGGCGAAGCGGCGTAGTAGCCCTGCGGCGTCCACGCGATCCAGTCGTCGCCGGCGAAGAACAGCGACAGCGTGTGTTCGTAACGCTCCAAGTTCCAGATCTGCATTGTCTCGTCGTCACTGCCGGTCAGCAGATGCTTCTGATCAGGCGAGGGGGTGACCGCCCAGACCGCGTCCAGGTGCCCCGGCAGTCGATAGATCGGCTTTCCATTCAGCGCATCGAACACGATGACACTTTGGTCGAGCCCAATCGCCGCTCGATTGCCTGGCAGCATCGTCCGCGAGCGAATCGTCAGGTTCGAACCAGCGTATCGTGCGATTGGAGTCCCTAGTTGCGAGATGCTCACCTGCCGATACGAATCGCGATGGATCATCAGCGGACCCCACTGAGCCTGCGCTCGCATGTAGGTGTAGTCGGGCGTCGGGGCCAGCGATAATTGATCGAGGGTGAACGCGCGTGTTAACGGATTTGTGGCCTGGACCGACGACCCCGGAACATGGCTATATCCGAAGCCAATCGTCCTGCCATCGGCACTAAATCCTGTGGCATAGATCGGCCAGCCTTCACTGCGCAGGCGTGCGGCCAGTCGACCTGTATCCGCCTCCCACACGCAGATGTGATCTTCGCAGTCGCCAAAGATCGCGTACTTACCGTCTGGCGAGAACGCGCTGCACAACACGGTTTCCAAGTGCCCGACGTACGAAGCGACAAGTGCATTGTCAGCCAGGCGAATCATCCCGCCCGCCCACTGTTTGAGTTGAGCCCCGCCAAACCCATACAGCAATTTCGAGCTGTCCGGCGAAAAACAGACCGTCTCCAATGTGAGTGGCGCGGCGACCGCGTTCGAACGCAGACGCCCATCCGGTTCCCAAAGTTTCACCCACCGATCACCGCCGCCCGTTGCGACAGTCCGACCATCGGGACTCCACGCGACGCAGTAAACCCTGTGGCCTCCATGAGCCACGACGGAATTCGATGTTCCGTCCGCCAGTGACCAGAACCGACACGTCAAATCCCACGATCCTGTCACCAGCCGGCGGCTATCGGGACTCCACGCCAGACTATCGATGCGAGCCACATGGCCTTGAAAGGAATGAGCGAGTTGCCAGTTCGTTGTTTCCCACAATCGCAAGACACCGTCGCCCCCTGCGGAGGCCAGCCAGGCTCCGTCGGGCGAGAATGCAATGTCCTGCACTGGCAGAGAATTTCCACTCAGTCGACGGACCAGATGCCCGTCAGACAGCGAGATCAGCAGGATGCTGTGATCGCTCGATCCTTCAGGGGCCGTGTTGCCGCTCACCGCCAGCCATTTGCCATCGGGAGACAGGTTCGCCGAGTAAAGCTCGCCGACAATGCCACGACCGATCGGCGGTCGCAGCACGCGGATCTGTTGGTACGTCGCCAGATCCCAGAAGCGGATCGTTTTATCATGCGAAACCGAAATCAACTGCGATCGATGTCGATCAATAACCAGTCGAGTCACATGACCATTGTGACTGCTGGTGTTCAATCCCAGCATGATTTCGGACGACGACGCGTCGTCAGCTATCACCGTGTTGAAAGCGATGAGTAAGTTGGTGGCCACCAGGAGTGACGCAAACCAACGACGAATGACACAATCGGCCGCACTGCCCATGACACGACCTTTGCCCAAATGCGATTCTCGCAAACCGCGTCGCGAGTACCACGCAGATCAAGATATTGATGAGATCATTGGCAAGATCGAAGTCACTGGCAACACACAAAAAGCGATCCTGAAAGGTCTGTAACGAAGAGGCCACGCCAGAATTGGCGACTCCAAAGAAAAACTCCACGCTCGAAATGAGCGTGGAGTCGACAAACCAATCAATTTACTTGCGGAACATCGGGTCGTTAGGATTACCGCGCGAGAGCAGGTAGGCCATCAGGTCGAGGACTTCCTTCTCGTTCAGTTGCTTGAAGAGATCCTTGGGCATCAGCGACACGGGTGACAGCTGTTGCTCTTCGATATCGGACTTCTTGACGGTTACAACCTTCGTCGAATCCTCGGGATCGATCAGCAGCGTCATCGAGTCATTCGTGATCGAAACGACACGCCCCGTGTAGGACTTCCCTTCCTTGGTTTCGATCTGTGTCGTCTTGTACTGATCGGACACAACCTTGCTGGGGTCGACGATCGCTTCGGCAACGTCCTTGAAGTTGAAGCGACCGGCGGCTTGAGTCAAATCGGGACCCGTAGCACCGCCATCACCACCAAATCGATGACAGACGACGCAACGTGCGGCCGAGTACATCTTGAGACCATTCTTGAAGTCGCGACCCTTCATGTCCGTCTTGGAGAGCTCGATCAACTCGTCCAATGAATAGTCCTTGCCGGGACCGGTTGGCTTTGGCAGTTCCGGTGCCTTGTATGGCTTACGAGCACCAGAGGCCTCGACCAGGATTCGGTCCGCTTCAGTCATCGATTCGAATGCTTCGCGATCGATATTGATCAGGAACTTGATGTAGCTCGCCCCACCTGACCAAGTGCGGGCTCGGTCGAACCAACCGAAGTAGATCTTGCGCGCTTCCGGAGTCCAGTGCGCCTTCTGGTTGCGCAAATGGAACGCATAGAAGTACTGCTGCAAATCAGGCTGATTCGCCAGCATCGCGGCGACAGTTCCACCGTACCCCTTGTTACGAGCGAGCAGTTCGCCGATTTGCTCCTGCGTGGCAACTCGGTCTTTCGTCAGCGTTGGCACGATCTTGCTGACGGCCCCAGGCGACTGGAAGTGAATCATCAGGATCGCCAATTCGCGATTGACGAAATCTGTCTGCTGGGGAAACAAGTTATCAAACTTGCTGGCCAAGGCTGCACACTGCTCTTTGTCCGGATTCCCCAATCGAATGAATGCCAACTGGTAGGCTCGCAACAAACTGAGCTGCTGTTCTTCGGTCAGTTTCGCGAATTCGAGAGTGCCAAGGGCGTTGAGGATTTGTGGTAGTGATTCGCGTTCACCTTGGCGAGCCAATCCAATGCAGCCATAGATCACCGTGTTGTAAAATCCCGAAGCCTTTCGAGCATCCTTCTCAGACTTTGCCGGAGCCGCAGCGCCGAAAATCGCTGCTTGCCATTCAGTGGTCGGAACACGCTCCAAGGCAACTCGAGCCGCATAGCGGACCGCTCGGTCAGTCGATCCCAATTGAGCGACCAGTTCCTTGATCGCCGCCGCATCAGGAGTGCTGACGTGATACTTCTCGATGGTATGTCGCTGTTCGCGCATCGCTTTGCCCGACGAAGCATCGTGAGCGTCAACCGGTTCAGTGCTATCAGTGCCGACATAGGTCACTCGGAAGAGCTCTGATTGAGCCCCGCGGCCACCGATCGTGAAGTACAGTGCTCCATCTTTGCCGACAGTACAGTCGGTCAACGGCAGCGGTGTGCGAGAAACAAACTCCTCTTTCACGCCGCGATATGTCGATGGAGACTGGCTATCTGGCTCGATGTGGATGGCATACATCGTGCCGAAGGTCCAGTCGCAAATAAACAGTGCTTTCTGGTACTTGGCGGGGAACTTGGCGCCGTAGCCGAAGTCGACACCGACGGGCGAGCCAGGGCCGATATTGACGATTTCAGGCTGGCTGTCGGGATAGTAGGCCGGCCATTTTCCCGTTCCGCTGCGCCAACCGAATTCGGCTCCACTGGTCGAGTGGACCACCCGAGTCGGTCGGTACCAGGGTGAACCGTAGTCCCATTCCATGTCGGCGTCGTAAACGAACATTTCCCCGTCGGCGTTGAACGCGAAATCGAACTGATTGCGGTAGCCCGACGAGTAGACACTCCAATTTTTGCCCTCCGGATCGGTTTCGCAAACCCAACCTCCCGGAGCCAGAATACCCACAGCGTGGCCCCCGGCGTCCCATTGGCGCGGCAGCAGCAGGTCTTCGTCCCAATTGGGAACCAGACGACTGGTTGCCCCTTCCGGCAATGTCGCGTGCAATTGTTCGGGTCGCGGACCACCCATGGTCTGCATTTCGGCGTTAAGCTTCCGTTCAAATGGAAGATGAGTGTGATTACCGCAACTGATAAAAAGTGATTTGCCATCAGGAGACAATCGCACGGCGTGCGGACCATGTTCGCCACCACCGGGGATCGCACGCAGTCGCTCGATCTTGTCGTATTGATCATCGCCATCAGTGTCTTGACAGCGATAGAGTCCGCTCCCCGGTCCGCCGTTGCATACGACGTACAGCGAATCGAAGGCATACAGCAGACCCTGCGCGCCCGATAGAACTTTGCCGTCAATCTTGAGGTCCAGCAGTTCGACTTTCGTGGGATCTTTGCTGCCGATCGCTGGCGGCGTGATTCGGCACAGTCCCTTGTCACCCTGGTCGCTGACGATCAGACGACCTTTGTGATCGGTGGCAATGTTGACCCACGAACCGAGTGTTTCCTTTGGCACGGTGAACAGGCGTTCGGCCTGAAAACCCGGCAGCAGATTAAACAAGTCGCGCGCGCTGCTCGTTTCGAGTTCCCCCAGGAAGACCTTGCCACCGGGGTGATCGCCCAGCTTCGCAACGATCCTGGCGGGGACTGTTTCCTTGGCATTGCGAGATTCGGCCACTTGCCACGTGTCATCCGTGACGATGTACTGCTTGGTACCATCGCGACCGACAAGTGCCAGGCGGGCAACGAATCCCCCCGTGTTACCTTCGTTGGTAATCTCCGCTTCCAAGACGTTTTCATCCGGCGTCAGATGTTTGCTGATATCGATTTCAACGGGGTTCTCCCAGTTGTCGCTGGTCGCCACTTTCTGACCGTTGACGTAGACCGTCATCGTGTTATCGCAGGTGGCTCGCAGAAATGCCTTCGCAGCCGTCCCTTTGAATGTCTTGCGGGTGACGTACTTCTTATGGATATCGGCTCCCCAGATCCAACTGGGATTCGGCCCTTCCGTGATTGCCTTGCCGATTCCGGGATCGTCTTTCTGCTTGGGATCTGGCTGTCCGGCAGCCGGAGCGATTTCGGGAACTTGTGTGAAAGTCTTGCCATCCGCCGTCTCGGCAGCCCGGCCGAGCGTTTCGTACGCACAAACTGCGACCATCGTGACCGCAAGGAATAGAACATCAAGGCGTCGAGGCATCAGCAGTCGCTCCTCAGAGGGTGATCCAATCAACCAAAGTCGTTGGGTGGAATCTTACAGTCCACGAAGCACCACCGTGAAGTAACCCGCCCGCTTTTCTAGGAAACCTCATCCCTTTCCGTCATTCCCGCGTAGGCGGGAATCTAGAGATGCGTGACACGATCAGGAATTGTTCGATCATATTCGCGACTATTTAGTGTTTAACTTCCAGATCGATACCCCCGGAGTCGTCGTGCGCAGACTCCAGAGGGTTCCTCCCGCCGTGACAAATAGCGTTTTCACATCGTCGCCACCGAAGGCGCAGTTCGTCGTTTCATCTCGTGGAATCGCGACAAACTCCAGCAGTTCACCATTCGGCGAGAACACATAGATTCCCGCGGTGGGCGTCTCGGCGGTTTCAAAGGGAAGATTGGGCCGGTTCAAGCCCGCGGCAACATACAGCCGCCCGGCCGTATCCAGCTTCATCCCATCCGGACCGCGAGTCGTCTTCCAGTCGTGCATCAGCTTCTGGCTGGCAAAATCAACTGTCCCATCCGCCTTCAGATCGAATCGCCAGAGCTTGCGAGCCCCGTCGGCGGCGTTGTTGTTATTGTCGGCGACAAATAGATACTTGTCGTCGGGTGTAATGACCAAGCCGTTCGGTCGATCGACTTCATGCGTGATGATACGCGTCACCTTGCCGTCGACATCGATGCGGTAGATTCCTTCCACCTTTCGTCCCTTCTCGTCAACCATCTCCATATCGTCACGATCCCCATAGCGCGGATCCGAGAAATAGATTCGCCCCTTGGAATCCTGAGTCAGATCATTCGGAGTGTTGAATCGATGCCCTTCATAGCGATCGGCAAGGACGGTCAGCTTGCCGTCCTGCTCCAATCGCGTCACGCGATACCGAGCAGATTCACACAGAATCAGCCGCCCTTCGCGATCGAACATGAGACCGTTCGACCCCGTATCTGGCCGGTAGACCGAAGCCTTCCCCTCTTTGTCACGTCGGTTGGAGTTCCCATCGCCACTCGTGAGCAATCCAAGTTTAGGATGCCAGACTGGGCCTTCCCCGGCACCAGTCTCTTGCAAGAGTTGCGGCTTCGTACCGAGTTCTAATATCGGTTCATTGCCGATGGCATGAGAACTGAAAACGAACGCGATGATCAGCATTTGAAGGGCTCTAGTGGGCCCGATCGTGTGAGAAAAGCAACAGAGTGAATGGTATTGCAGATCCATGTGCGTCATTCATATCAGAGATAATAAAAAGGCTTTTCGTCCTCAGATGTTGAAGCCGACAGTGATTTCTGATCGATTATGCCAATGACTTGGACTGATTTCATCGGCGAGCATGAGATTCTTCTTCGGGCACGTTCCGTCTCGTCCCCGTCGCGCTGATTGCATCTCGATGCATTAACGCTCAGAGCCTCTCAGCAACGGACGAATGAAGACGACCAATCGACTGAATTAGAACATTTATCGCGAAGGGAAAGCTGTGGGACATAGTCCGTTGATTGAAGGCAACTCCGGTAGTGACGAACAGCAAAGTCGAGAAGAGCCCGCAACAAAATCGCAGCTTCCCAACAAGTCTAGATCAGGTGGCCTGTCGATTCCACTGAGCGCGATCGTCGCAATCTTACTTCAGTCTTTGCTGACGATTTATCTGATTTACCTCGGTGTTTCGATACTCGTAGAGACCCGCGAGGATCATTTCGTCCCGCCTGCAATCTGGCAATTTCTGTTAGTCAGACTAGTCGTTGCGATAGGCGTTCTAACTGGAATGCGTCACCGAAGATACATTGCGCGCAAAGTGTCGCGAGGTCTCTGCACTCTTGGACTGATCTTCGGCGGAATAGTGGTGATCTACATTCTCACCGTCGGCGTGACATCGCTACACCAATACGCATTACTGAAAATTGCCAGCGCGCATTGCCTCGTGTGGTTTTCCCTTCTCGCTTGTCTTGGCACGAAGTCAGCCGCCAAATGGTTCAGCGAGTAATACTTTTAGTTATCACAGATGCTTCGCTGAACCGTTCTTGCGTACGCAGTCGACATAATAACCTCGCTTGCCGTCCACCTCTTCCTCGACCAATCCGTGAATGTCGGTATCGAAGCCAGGAAACTTCTCGTTGAACATCCGCGCGAACTTCAAATATTCGACGATTGTCGTGTTGAAGCACTCACCTGGAATGAGCAGCGGAATCCCTGGCGGATAGGGGGTCAATAACACGCTCGTGGCCCGGCCTTCTAGATTGTCGATTTCGACTCGATCGATCTCGCCGTGAGCCAGCATGCCATACGCATCGGACGGCTTCATCGCGGGCTGCATGACGGACGTGTACATTTCAGTCGTCACGCGAGCGACATCGTTCGCCTTATAAGTATCGTGAATCTGCTGCGACAAATCCTTCAGGCCGATCCCCTCATACCGAGGATACTGCTGGCAGAATTCGGGCAGAATTCGCCACATCGGCTGGTTCTTGTCGTAGTCGTCCTTGAACTGCTGCAAGGCACTCACCAGCGTGTTCCAGCGGCCCTTGGTGATCCCGATCGTGAACATGATGAAGAACGAATAGAGGCCCGTCTTCTCGACGATCACGCCGTGCTCGACCAGGTAGCGGGTGACGATCGATGCCGGAATCCCCGTCTTGGCGAACTTGCCCGATACGTCCAGTCCCGGCGTGATCAGCGTCGCCTTGATCGGATCCAGCATATTGAAGCCGGGCGCCAGGTTACCGAAGCCGTGCCACTTGGCATTCGCTTTCAGCATCCAATCGTCGCGCTGCCCGATTCCGTCGTCAGCCAACTTCTCCGGGCCCCAGACCTTAAACCACCAGTCCTTGCCCCATTCATCTTCGACCTTCCGCATGGCGCGGCGGAAGTTCAACGCTTCGCTGATCGATTCTTCAACCAGTGCCGTTCCGCCCGGCGGCTCCATCATCGCGGCGGCCACGTCGCACGAAGCAATAATCGCGTACTGTGGCGAGGTCGACGTATGCATCAAATAGGCTTCGTTAAACACCGGACGATTCAGCTTCTGCTTCTCCGAATCCTGAACCAGGATCTGCGACGCTTGCGAGATCCCCGCCAGCAACTTGTGCGTCGAGTGAGTCGCGAAGATCATCGAATGCTTCGTCCGCGGGCGATCGCGGCCGATGGCATGCATGTCGCGATAGAAGTCATGAAACGCGGCATGCGGCAGCCAGGCTTCGTCGAAGTGCAGCGTCGCAATCTTGCCGTCGAGCAACCCCTTGAGCGTTTCAACATTATAGATAATGCCGTCGTATGTGCTCTGCGTGATCGTTAAAATGCGGGGCTTCCGGCCGGGAAACTTCGCTTGTGCCGCCTTGGCGAATGGATTGGCGTCGATCTTCTTCTGGATGTTCTCCAGCTTGAATTCATCCAGTGGGATCGGACCAATGATTCCCAGGTGATTGCGAGTCGGGATCAGAAAGACGGGTACGGCTCCAGTCATAATGATCGAGTGCAGGATCGACTTGTGGCAGTTGCGGTCAACAACCACGATGTCACCGCTCGCGACAGTCGAGTGCCAGACCATCTTGTTCGAAGTCGAAGTTCCGTTCGTCACGAAGAAGCAGTGATCCGCACTGAAAATTCGTGCCGCGTTCCGCTCAGACGCCGCCACGGGACCAGTATGGTCGAGCAACTGTCCGAGTTCTTCCACCGCGTTACAAACGTCGGCGCGCAGCATATTTTCACCAAAAAACTGATGAAACATCTGCCCGACGGGACTCTTCAGAAATGCGACTCCGCCCGAATGACCCGGGCAATGCCACGAGTACGAGCCGTCGTTCGCGTACTCAACCAGAGCCCGGAAGAACGGCGGAGCCAGGCTATCGATGTAGGCCTTCGCCTCCCGGATGATATGGCGAGCGACAAACTCGGGCGTGTCTTCAAACATGTGAATGAAGCCATGCAACTCCCGCAGAATGTCGTTGGGAATATGGCTGGAGGTGCGCGTTTCTCCATACAGGTAGATTGGGATTTCCGCGTTCTTAAAGCGGATTTCGCTAATAAAGCCGCGCAGCTTGATGATCGCCGGATCAACTTCCTGACCGGGGGTAAATTCCTCGTCGTCGATCGATAGAATAAAGGCCGACGCGCGGCTCTGTTGTTGAGCAAACTGAGACAGGTCGCCGTAGCTGGTCACACCCAGAACTTCCATCCCCTCCAGTTGGATGGCGTCTGCCAGTGCGCGAATTCCCAGGCCGGACGTATTCTCAGAGCGAAAATCCTCGTCGATGATGACGATCGGAAACCTGAACTTCATCTTGCTCAATACTCCGGAGTAAGCAACTCGAACCACTCGACTCATCCCTGATCGAGCGTGATTTCTCATGGTTCGATAAAGCAAAGCGAGCGCCAGGGCCAAGCCCCCGCGCCGCTCGCAACACCGCAAAACGCAAAGAATGAGGAAGAACGGGGTTGGCATCAAGGATGCGGGGTGAAGTTCCAGGGAACTCGGCCAAATCCATACCATTTGATATCGCCTTATCACAGGCGTGGATTCGACATTGACGACCCAATCCGCCATCAACCGCCACCGAGAGCGACGAACTCTCCAGTGAACCTGCCAGTAACCTGTCCTTGAAAGATCAAGTCGGCCGCGACGAAAATCCTCGCCTTTCCCTTTCGACGAAGCATCGCCTTGAATTTGGGCCACAACTCCTGGTTCTGCAGCTTGGAGACCGCTGTAAACTCGCCTGTGATCGGCTTGTCGTAGCTCATCGTGTTCTCGTGAATGACGAGACGGCTGACTATTCCCTCAGAGGTAAGCTTCGTGTGGATCAAGCACCAGGCGGCCAGAATTGCAAGCGCCGAAGCGCTTCCTCCAAAGACCGTTTCTCGATGATTGATGTTTGGTTGAAGCGGGGCACTGAGCATCACGGTCTCAAGCCCAACGGACACGACCTTGACCGACATGGCCTTCGAGAGCGGGATGTGCTCGTGCAGGTATTGCTGAAGGTCGCTTGAAGACATCATGGTCTGAAAGAGCTAACAAAAGGGTACTTGCCCACGATCAATAACGGCCTTCCGCCCAACACACCAACACTTTGAACCGATAGTGACTGCGGGTCAAGTTGACCGACCTATTCAGCTCAGTTTTCGCCAATACACAAACCACCATTGCACCTTCGATCGATCTGTCATTTCATTTTCCACAGGAGGCGCCACGTTAGCGATATTGGTATGCGATCTGCGGTCGAGCCATCGATGTCAGAGACCTATGTCAGTTCATCGAATTGGTCTGGAAATATCGTGGCCAGCAGGAGAATTTATGCGCAAAGTGTCTGCAAATCCTCCATTGAGTTGTCATTCGAGATTAAGAACAGGCGAGGTCAACGCGCATCGTTGGAAGGATTGTCAAAAATTGTGACTTCGTGTCTGGCCGGGAGAGAGTGTTCGACAAGGAAAGCCTTGGTGTGTGAATATGCCACTGGTATTTCTTACCGTGGTGAGGCACCAAACATGATGAGATTTTCAGCATTCATTCATGCGGTTTTAGCGCTGGTCCTAATTTCGCTGCCGGGTTGCCATACGCAACGCGAAGACCACCGCCAGCCCCAAAAGATTGTCGTGACCAAGCCCGAAGCGATGCCCATCACCGTCACCGAGCGGTATGTGTGTCAAATCCATGCGCAGCGACACATTAAAATCCGAGCCTTGGAGAGAGGCTATCTCGATGCGATCTCGATCAAAGAAGGTCAGGCGGTGAAAAAGGACGATCCGTTGTTCCAACTCATGCCGGTTGTTTACAAGTCGAAGTTGGATGTCGAATTGGCCGAACTCGATGTCGCTCAGATGCAATACGATTACTCCAAGAAGTTGTCCGACGAAAAAGTGGTCTCCAAGAACGAGGTGTCGCTCGTCGAAGCCAAGCTGGCGCGAGCCAAGGCGCAGGCCCAGTTGGCAAAGGCCGAATTTAACTTCACGACCTTCAGGGCACCCTTTGACGGAATTATTGATCGTTTCGACCTCCAGCAAGGAGGATTGGTCGAAGAGGGCGACACTCTCACCAGTTTATCCGACAACAGTGTCATGTGGGTCTATTTCAACGTCCCCGAGGCGAACTACCTCGACTACATGGACGAACGGAGCGAACGCGAAAAGAACCAGAAGGTCGAACTGCTGCTGGCAAACCGCAAGAAGTTTTCGCAGGCCGGCAAAATCAGCGCGATTGAAGCCGACTTCAACAATCAGACGGGAAACATCTCCTTCCGTGCGGATTTTCCCAACCCCGATCGCCTGCTGCGTCACGGCCAGACGGGCAACATCTTGATTAGTCGAGTCAAAAAAGATGCCATCGTGATCCCTCAACGGGCAACGTTTCAGATTCTCGACAAGCGGTACGTCTATGTCGTCGACAAAGAGAGCGTGGCGCATCAGCGCGAGATCAAAGTGCAGAATGAATTGGAAGATATCTTTGTCATCGACAAGGGACTTGATGTGGACGACAAATTCGTGCTCGAAGGGGCTCGACAGGTTCGCGATGGCGACAAGATCGAGTATGAGGAACAGAGCCCTCAGCAGGTTCTTGCCAACCTGAAATTCCACGCAGAATAGCTTTCCCTTCCAGCGCAATGTCATTGGAGCAGAAGGGAGTCGCCCTGAAAGATGTTCTCGCAATTCCTCCATCGACCGATCTTGTCGATCGTGATTTCGATCATCATTTTGTTTCTGGGTGGGCTGTCAATCAGAACGCTGCCCATCTCTCAATTCCCTTCCGTCGCGCCTCCCAGTGTGATTGTGACGGTTTCTTACCCCGGTGCCAGCGCCAAAGTGTTGGTCGATTCCGTCCTCGTCATCCTGGAGCAGTCCATCAACGGCGTACCGAACATGCGGTACATGATCTCCGATGCCACCAGTGCTGGTGAAGGGACGATCACCGTCATTTTCGAACCGGGCACCGACTCCAACGTGGCCGTCTTGAATGTCCAGAACCGGATCCAAACCGTCAAAAACAGGCTTCCTCCGCTGGTCGAGCGTGAGGGCATCATCGTCATGCAGGCCATGAAAAGCATGCTGATGTACGCCAATATCTACAGCACGAATGAGGGGCACGACCAGAACTTCATTTACAACTATGCCTTCGCGAACCTGCTGCCTGAGATCAAGCGTGTCCGAGGTGTCGGCAGCGCCTTGATTCTTGGTAATCGCCAGTATGCCATTCGGGTCTGGTTGGATCTCGACCGCATGCGTGCCTACGACATCTCCGCAGAAGACATCATGAAGAGTGTCGGCGAACAAAGCATGATTGGTTCGCCGGGAAGGCTTGGCCAGGCGACGGGAAGGACCTCGCAGACCATCGAATACGTGCTGACCTGGGTGGGGCGTTACAACCATCCAGACCAGTATGAGAGCATCATCCTCAGGGCCAACCCCAAAGGTGAAGTTCTGCGCCTGAAGGATGTGGCCGAAATCGAATTGGGCCCGTCGTATTATGACATCTACTCCGACATCGATGGCCATCCCTCAGCGGCGATCGTCCTCAAGCAACTTCCCAACACCAACGCGACTGTCGTCATCGAGCAGGTGAAGAAAAAATTGGAGAAGCTCAAGAAGTCGTTTCCTCCCGGCATGACCTATGCCATCAGCTACGATGTCTCCCGGTTCCTGGACGCCTCGATCGAACAAGTGCTGCACACCTTGCTCGAAGCATTCGTGTTGGTGTCGTTGGTGGTGTTTCTATTTCTCGGCGACTGGCGCTCCACGCTCATTCCCACCCTGGCGGTGCCGGTGTCCCTGATCGGGGCTTTCTTTTTCTTGCAGTTGCTCGGGTTGTCGATCAATTTGATCACCCTGTTCGCATTGGTTCTCGCGATTGGCATTGTGGTGGACGACGCGATCGTCGTGGTCGAGGCCGTGCATGCCAAGATGCGCGAGAAGCATCTTTCGCCGTATTGGGCAACGAAAGAGGTCGTCAACGAGATCAGCGGTGCCATCATTGCTATCACGCTGGTGATGACGGCTGTCTTCGTGCCAGTCACCTTCATGACCGGCCCCGTCGGGACCTTCTACCGACAGTTCGCCATCACCATGGCAACGTCCATCATCCTCTCCGGGATCGTAGCACTGACGCTGACACCGGTTTTGTGTGCCATGATTCTGAAACCCCACACGAAGGTCACGAAACGTGGCCCGCTGGGGATGCTGCTCGATTATTTTGATCGTGGCGTCGAAAAGGTCACCGGCGGATATATCGCAGTGCTGCAGCCCATCGTCACGCGACGCACATTGACCTGGTTGGTCGTCGCCGGTTTCGGGGTCGGCATCTACCTCGTGAACACTCAACTTCCGAGCGGCTTCATCCCGATCGAAGATCAAGGCATGATCTATGGAATCATCCAGACGCCGCCTGGGTCGACGATCGAGTACACCAATTCCAAGTCCAACGAACTGCGGAAAATCGCCAAGAAGATCGACGGAGTTCACTCGGTCTCGTCATTGGCCGGTTACGAAGTTCTGACGGAAGGGCGCGGCTCGAACGCCGGAACGTGCCTCATCAATTTGAATCCCTGGTCCCAGCGCAAACTGACCTCAAAGCAGATCATCCAGCAGCTTGAAAAGGACAGCCAGCCGATCGCCAACGTCAAGCTCGAATTTTATGAGCCTCCCGCTGTTCCCGGATTTGGAGCAGCCGGGGGCTTTTCGGTGCGCATCCTCGACGAGTCGAACGCGTCGGACTACCAACAGCTTGGAGAGGTCACTGACAAGTTCATGAACGCCCTCGCGAAACGCAAAGAAGTGAAGGGGCTTTTCACCTTTTTCGCCAGTAACTATCCCCAGTATGAACTGGTCATCGACAACGAAGTGGCAATGCAGAAGGGAGTGTCGATCAGCAAAGCGATGGACAATCTCTCAATCGTCATCGGCAGCACTTGGGAGCAAGGCTTCATCCGCTTCGGCCAGTTCTACAAGGTCTTCGTCCAGGCGAAACCCGAGTTCCGACGTTACCCCGCGGATTTTGCCCATTTGTTCGTCAAGAATGATGCAGGAGAAATGGTCTCCTATTCCGCTTTCATGGAGCTCAAACAACTGCAGGGGATGAACGAAATCAGCCGCTATAACCTGTATCCCTCTGCCGCCATCCAAGGCGCACCGGCCCCAGGCTACAGCAGCGGCGAGGCGATCCAGGCCATCAAAGAGGTCGCGGTCGAGACGCTGCCAAACGGATACGAACTGGGCTGGGAAGGCCTCTCTTATGACGAGGAAGCCAACGGGAACCTGGCATTCTATATCTTCCTGATCGTCGTGTTTTTTGTGTATCTCGTCCTGGCAGGGCAATACGAGAGCTTCGTGCTGCCGCTAGCCGTGATTCTGTCGCTGCCGGTCGGCATCTTCGGTTCTTTCCTCTTGCTGCAGTTGATGGGGCTGGCCAACGACGTTTACTGTCAGATCGGCTTGGTGATGCTGGTCGGCCTGCTGGGCAAGAACGCGATTCTCATCGTCGAGTTCGCCGTGCAACGGCATCAGCAAGGAGTGAGCATCAAGGACGCAGCCATCGAAGGCGCGAAATTGCGGTTCCGGCCGATTCTGATGACCTCTTTCGCCTTCATCGCAGGCTTGATTCCGCTAGTCCGCGCCACTGGTCCGGGAGCCATTGGAAACCGGACGATTGGCACCACGGCGGTCGGCGGCATGCTGTTCGGCACTCTCCTTGGAGTGCTGGTCGTTCCCGGTCTGTATTACATCTTCGGCACGATCGCCAGCAAGGGACGCAGACTCATTCAAGATGATATCGAGACACCTCTCAGTGAGACCGTCGAACACCAAGAGTAAGAGCTTCGTTCAGGGGATCACGCAACCGAGGGGCTAAATAAGTCCACCGGGAAATCGGAGTGAGTTGGGATAGGAGTCAGAACTGGCTTGGCATAGGGTTTGTGGTATGAAACGAACACTCCCCCTAGAGGCCAAGCCATGGAAGGCAGTATCTGTTTGACGGTTGAGGAACGCAAGTTGTTATTGCAGGCATATCGTTCGGGACGTGACGCACTAGTCGCCCGGCGAGCACATGTGATCCTGCTGCGCGCCCGAGGTTGGACGTGGCAGGAGATCCAGGCAACTTTGTTCTGCAGTACAGATCTGATCATCGAATCGCTGCGCCGATTTGCAGAGGATGGTGTGGCAGCCGTGCTGGAACAGCCGAATGAGCTGCCGGAAATTCCGGAGTGGCTGATGAAAGTGAAGCACTGGTTGACAACGAAAATTCCGCAGGATTTCGGCGACTTCCGTTCGCGCTGGTCCTGTGAACTTCTGGCGAATCTGCTGGCTTGGGAAACTGGCCAACGCTTGAGTGGCGAAACCATTCGTCGGGGATTGCATCGGCTGGAATTTGCCTACCGTCGGCCTCGACCCATTGTCGGTCCGACAGATCCGCACCATGTTCAGAAACTTCGGCGAATCCAAGGACTGTTAGCATCATTGCCAGATGACGAGGTCGCCGTGTTTCAAGATGAAGTCGATGTCCATCTCAACCCTAAAATCGGTTCGGCGTGGATGCCGAAGGGAGAGCAGGCGCGAGTCCGTACACCGGGGAACAACCGCAAGTGTCATGTTGCCGGCTCACTGGTGTGGGGAACCGGCACCTTGCTGGTGAGTCCACCGGAAGCCCGTCGCAACACGGAGATGTTCCTAGCTCACCTTGATGACCTGCGTCGCCGCTTGCGTGGTTGGAAGAAAATTCATGTGGTCTGTGACAATGCGGCTTTTCACAAGTGAGGTGCTGACGATTTCACGGACAGTTCAACTCCTTAAACTGGAACAGCCAGAAAGGATCTTTGGATGTCTAAGAGAGTTGAGAAAAAGTTGTCGAAGCCAGCTCGGCGGAGTTTCACCGCTGAGTTCAAGCGAGAAGCCGTGGCCTTGTTACTGGATGGGCATTCGGCCACTTCTGTCGCGGAGCGGCTGGGTCTGGCGAATACCAATCTTCTGTATCGGTGGAAGCAGGGACAACTCCAGGAATCCGGCCCGATCGCCACTTCACTGGAAGCCAGAGTCCACGAATTGGAGGTGGAACTTCAGCGAGTCATTCGGGAACGCGACATTCTAAAAAAAGCGTTGGCCATTTTCGGCCGCAACGAGTGACAGACATCTACGCCGCTGTCCCCAGCATCGAACAATCAAGTGGTGCCCAGACCCGTGTTGTCTGCGAAGCATTGGAAGTGAGTCGGTCGGCCTATTACGCCTGGAGAAACCGAACACCCACGAGTCGTGAGTCACGCGACACACGGCTCGCTCAGCAAATCCAGGCGATCTTTTGGAGACATCGTCGTCGTTATGGCGCGCGTCGCATTGCCGCTGAGTTGGCCGATCAAGGAGAGATTTGTTCTCCACGAAAGGTGGCTCAATTGCTTGTTTCTCAGGGGTTGCGAGCCATTCAACCGAAATCGTTTGTCCCCAAGACCACGAATAGTCGCCACCGCCTGGGCTACAGTCCGAACTTGCTGCTCGATGCTCCCGAACCGAGGTCATTGAATGATCTGTGGGTCGGCGACATCAGCGACATCCCTTTGACGGAAGGACGGTTTTGCTATCTCGCCATCCTCATGGATCGGTATTCACGACGAATCATTGGCTGGCATGTTGAGCAATCGATGACGGAAGACCTGGTCATCCCCGCTCTCCAGGCCGCCGTCCGAGAACGACAGCCCGCGCCGATGATGATCCACCACACCGATCGTGGTGGTCAGTATGCCAGTGGCCGGTATCGCGCGATTCTTCGCCGGGCAGGTTCTCGACAAAGCATGAACCGCGCCGACAACTGTTATGACAACGCGTTCATGGAATCTTGTTTCGGAACACTCAAGACAGAACTCGAAATGACCGAATACAAACATCATCGGACAGCCAGGCGTGAGATTGGCGAATACATCGCCTATTACAACCTCGACCGAAAACATTCCGCCCTCGGCTACCTGACCCCGCACCAGTTCGAACTCCGAGATTGATTTCTTGTGAGTTGAACTGTCCGTGAAATCGTCAGCACCTCA
>JAQGHU010000063.1 GCA_028291515.1 Schlesneria sp. | reverse complement strand
GCATGTTATTGTGAGTCCATCGACATGCGCGGCTCGGCAGGAGCCTCGCCCTCCCAACTACTGACATGGCACTGAAATGCGAAACGCCCCGTGGTCATCGGGGACCACAGGGCGTTTTGCGTTAATCAAAGTTTCGGTCAGGCTTAGTAGCGTCCGCCGCCACCTCCGCCGTATCCACCGCGGCCGCCGCCACCGCCACCGCCACCGCCACCTCCGCCGTAACCACCGCCACCTGATCGACCACCACCTCCACCGGAACGTCCGCCGCCACCGCCACCGCTTTCGCGAGGACGGGCTTCGTTCACTGTCAGTGAACGACCCATGAAGTCGGTGCCATTGAGCGCCGAGATAGCCGCCTCACCACCATCAGACATCTCGACGAATCCGAAACCTCGGGACCGGCCAGTTTCACGATCGGAAACTACCTGTGCCGAAGTCACATTCCCATGCTGGCCGAACAATTCTCGCAGATCGTCGGCCGTGCAACTAAATGACAGATTACCCACATACAGATTCTTGCTCATCGTCGTCCTTTTGCAGAGCCCCGAAGGCTCTCTAAAAACATGTGACATCCGCCGCCGATGGCGGGGAAGATCGAAACCAGTTCAGCGACGACAAACCGCGACTACCGACACCGACACCACTGATTTCCCGATAAATCAATGCGACGAGCAGGAGCAAACGGACATGACTGAGGCCGAGGTGCGTCACCGTGCTTGACGATCTTGGACGCCGCAAGAGAGAACTCGTGCAAGCGGGCGAGACGAAAGGTGGGTGGGCGAAAAAGGCATTCATCTTCCTATTTCGACAGGTCCACTGACTGCCGAAGTGAAAGATTTATGGCAAATTTCGCGACAAATTGGAATCCCGACTGACGCATTTTTGCGAAAGTGCCCTTTGATTTGTTAACGGCCCAGCCAGGGAATTCGGCCACTTCGGTTTCTACTGGGCCGCTCCTGCCTGAGCAGGCGGCGAATTCGCGGTGTGTTTCATCACGCGGTCGCAGTTGTAGAATCAAACAACCGGCGATACTGCGAGGGTTGTATTCTCGTTCCCAAGCTCCAGCTTGGGAACGCCAGTCTTCGAAGCTCCGCTTCGCCGTCAGACTTGATCGACGTTCAAATCAGCATCGACTCTACGCTGGGGATCCCAACATGACACGATCTCGATACAAGATCTTTGAAACAGAGTATCCCTACTTTCTCACACACACGATCGTGGGATGGTTGCCAATCTTTACGCGAAAAGAAGCCGTCGAGATTGTGCTGGAGGCATGGCGGCATCATCAGCGGGAATCGGCACTGCAGATTCTTGGATTCGTTGTGCTGGAGAATCACCTCCACCTGATCGCTCGTGCTCCCATCTTTCCAAGGTCCTGAAAAGCGTCAAGAGCTTCACGGCACGCCAAATTATCGATCTACTGGAACGGCGGGGTGAAGCTGTCGTGCTCCGCCAACTCAAGGCGCACAAGTCCGGTCACAAAACGGAAAGCACGTATCAAGTCTGGCAGGAAGGGAGTCATCCGCAACAAATCGAGAACGACGATATGATGTGGCAGAAGCTGGAATACACGCACAACAATCCGGTGGCACGCGGATACGTCGATGATCCCGTGCATTGGAGATACTCCAGCGCCAGCAACTATGCCCGTCAACCTGGATTGGTCGAGGTGGTGACCGACTGGACGTAGGGGCATTGTTGTCGTGTTCGCAATCGGCTGAGATCGACACGAAGCGGAGCTTCGAAGACCGGCGTTCCCAAGCTGGAGCTTGGGAACGAGAAAAAAAGTGTCACCGAATCGCGACACTTTCGCTCACTTTGAACCCTTGAAGATCTTGCGGTCCAATCTCGGAATGAACAACGTCCAGTGCGAGGCACTGTTGGTATCGTCATGAATCGCGCGAGTGAACTCGTGCAGCTTGGCGTCCAGGTTGTCGAGCAGATGCAGTGCAACGGCTTCGGGCGTCATCGGCAGTCGCGGGCTGCCGAACTCGTACTGGCCGTGGTGGCTGAGGATCATGTGTTTTAATCGCAGGGCCAGTTCTTCGGGGAACGGCTCGCCACTCATTTGTTCCGTCTGACGGATCTTGTCCGACAGCATTTCGACGCCGATCACCAGATGTCCCAGCAACTGACCTTCGTCGGTGTAGGAGAAGCCAGATTCGACTGATAACTCACGAGTCTTACCCAAGTCGTGCAGGAAAATCCCCGCCATGAGCAGTTCTTCGTTCAGTTCCACATAGATTTCGCAGATCTTGCGGGCTGTTCGTAGCAGCGTCACCAGATGCTCCAGCAATCCGCCTCGATAAGCGTGGTGGGCTTTCACGCCTGCGGGGGTTTCGCACAGCGATCGCATGATGGTGTCGTCCAGCAGGAAACACTCCATCAATGTTCGCAGACTGGGATGTTCGAAGCTGAGTAACAGCGTGCGCAGTTGGCTGAACAACTCCTCGATCTTTTGCGAGGTCATCGATTCAAAATCGGCTGCGTCAACGCTCGACAGCGGCACGATATCGCAGTGAGTCAGGATCAGTTGCAGGGTTCCCTGGAAGAGCTGCACCTTCCCTTTGATTCGGACGAACCCCCCTGTCTGAATGTGGTTGCATGCTTCTTCAGTGACATTCCACATGCGGCCATTGATCAAGCCGGTCCGGTCTCGAAGGTCGACCGAGAGATAAAGAGCGGCGTTGCGATTGGCTCGCAGTTGTTTGTCGGCAACCAGGAATATCTCTTCGACGATGTCTCCATCTTTGAGATCCGTTACAAACCGGCGAGACATAGTGGGTCAGTCCAAGGGTGAGTCAGAAAGCGAAGGGGGCGATTCTAGGCGCGGCGACGGGATGCCACAAGCAATTGACTCGACTTCGCGTTTCGGAGGGTGGAATAAAAACAGCCTCTCGCGTTGTAAGTCGCGGAGGCTGAGTCGTTATTTCAAATCAGAACTGGCAGCGAATCGATCAATCAATTGTGGCCGTGAGTGATCCGGCTTTCGCTACCCGTCTTAATCTGGAAAATCGGCATGACGACCAACTGTACCGCCGTCGGTCCGCCAGTCATATCCGGCGGAACGGCCGACGCTGCGGCTTCGTCGGCCAATCGATCCTGACCTTCATGGCGGTAGCAGTTGCTGAGCGCCATAAAGGCTCTTTGGTTAAACGGTTTTGGAAACATCTGAGCTGCGATGTTCAATGGCTGGATCGCTTCAGCATACTTTTCCTGGGCCTGCAGCGCTTCCCCCAGAAACAGCTGTGCGATCGGTTCGAACGGGCCAGCATCCGTGACACGGCTCAATTCAGCGAGCGCGTAAGTAGGCATTTGGAGCTCCAGGTAACCTTCGGCTGCTGCGAGTCGCCGAACGATTAACTGAGCGTTAAAAGGTGTTTCAGCCGAGTCCTCAATTACTGCTTTGTCGCGTGTCATGGCCGCCTCCCTCCCCTTGGGTAAGCAAACATCAATTGGTGCTGAGCAAGTGGCTTGCCGATTTCATGATCAATTCATGTGCATCACACGTGCCATTCGTCATCAAACCGTTATTGTTCCCTCAGCATTAACGGTAGCAGTGAGTTAGGACACGTCAAGTTTACACAGGTTCACCCCAAGGAAATGTCAGAATGACAATCGAGTGCCCAAAAACGAGGACACTTTTGGCACTTCAAGTACCAACCTCCTTGGATCGGATCGGTTGAGCGGCGTGCGATTGCCGTTTTTGCGGGAACGTTCGGTCGAAGATCGCGTCCAGCGGGCATTGCGTCGGATCTATTGTTAAATCTGGACTTTGCGCAAACGATTCGCTTGCCCAACAGCGTAGAGCGAGCGATTTTGGCATCTGAGTTTTTCTGTTCGCGACTGACCACCCTTAGTACCCATTTCAAATATGTGGCTTCTGATCTCAGGCTGCCTGTGTTCCGCGTTTGTGACGTCGCTGCTGGCGACATGGCTCATGCGGCAAGTCGCACCGCGGCTTGGGTTAATCGACAAACCGGGAACTCGCAAAGTCCACCTCACGCCGACACCGTTAGGGGGCGGAGTTGGAATCTGGTGCGGCGTCGTCTTACCCCTGGCAGTGGCACAGGGTTTAGTCTTGCTCTGGCACAAGTCACCGCCCGCATGGTTGCCTCCAGAAATGGCACAGCACCTCAATGGGGTGATTTATCGCTCCAATGAATTGTGGGGGATCATTGCTGCTGCCACGGTACTGGCGATCACTGGCCTGGTTGACGATTTTCGGCCGTTGTCCTGGAAGCTGCGGTTGCTGCTGCAATTCGGCGTTTCAATCGGCATCGTGGCGAGTGGTGTGCGAGCAACCGTATTCTTGAGTAACCCTTGGATCGGTGCCGTTTTGTCGGTGATCTGGTTCGTGGTCCTCGTCAACTCGTTCAACTTTCTGGACAACATGGATGGCTTGTCCGGCGGGATCGCTCTGATCGTCAGCTCGATCTTCGCAGTGATGATGCTGGCGAAACCAAGTGAGCCGCATTGGTTCGTGGGGGGCTTCTTTCTGATCGTGGCTGGATCGCTGCTGGGATTTCTGGTGCATAACTGGTCCCCCGCAAAAATATTCATGGGTGACTCGGGAAGCTACTTCCTGGGTTTCAGTATCGCCTGCATGACAATCCTGGGAACGTTTTATTCGTCAGCCGATACCAATTCTCATGTCGCTCTGGCTCCGTTGTGCGTCATGGCGGTTCCGTTGTACGACATTTGTTCGGTCATCTTGATCCGACTTTGGGAAGGCCGAAGTCCGTTCCAGGCGGATAAGCGACATTTCTCGCATCGGCTGGTCGCACTCGGTCTGACCAAAGTTCAAGCCGTGCTGACAGTCCATCTGACGACTTTGACCACAGGGTTGCTCGGGTTGACGCTGTATGCTGTTTCCACTTGGGCCGCCGGCTTGGTTATTCTGGCATGCGTTGGTTGCGTGCTGGCGATTATTGCCATCCTTGAGGCGGCACCTCGAGGCGAAGTCTGAGATCATCGCCGTTCGTTGCCACAGGCTACTGAATCGTTCCAGCGCCGAGTTTGCCAATGCCGCCGTCCCCTGAACAACCAACTGCTCGACATCGTCCGCCCGGGCGAATGGGGGAACTGGGTTCGACACCACCTTTTGCCGTTTGGCAAACGGTCTTGGCGGCGATGTTTTCGACGCTCTTCTTTGTGCGTTTTTTCTTGCCGGCGGAATCGGCGGCACAGGGAGAAACGCTGTGGATCGTGGCTTTGTGGATGGTCTGTGGACTCGCCTGTGCGGTCGGATCGTGGTGCGGAGCATTGCCACGAGTACGGCCGGATTGGCTCGATGGTTCTGTCGCACTCTGGATCGGCTGCCAGGTCGTATCGGGAATCGCGGTTGTCCTGACGACTGGTGAAAAACGCAGTGCCATGAACATGACTTGGGAGTGGGTCGGGCTCGGGATCACCTGGGTCATTGTCCGGCACCTCGTTCTGAGAGCGGGAGCACGACGGGCGATTCAGGTCGGATTGATTGCTACCGGCACCGTTTTGGCCGGATACGGTCTGTATCAGCATTACGTCTCCCACCCGCAGTTGGTTGCCGAATACGGGCCGTTGTTCGACCGCTTGCGCACAGCGACTGGTTCCGAAGCGGCATCGATCAAGCAACGATTGAGTCAGGACGGTGTTCCCACAGAGGGCCCTGCCCTGATTTTGTTTGAAAAGCGGCTGCGCGACAGTCGCGAGCCGCTCGGTCTTTTCGCGTTGGCCAATACCTTTGGCGGATGCCTGGCCGTCTGTTTATTGCTGGCGATCGGAGAGGTTCTTCTCGGGAGGCAGCAAGGGGCATCCTGGAGTGCTTTGGTGCCGCTGTTTGTCGCTATTGCTGTGATGGCTTCGTGCCTGCTGCTCACGAAGAGCCGCACGGCATTTTTGGGGACAGCCGTGGGATTGTCTCTGCTGGTGCTATCTCAAGTCCGGTTGTCCGTTGGCGTGCGACGACTGCTTTGGCCGGTCGCGTTGTCGTGCGGTGCTGTTGCCGTCGCAGCGGTCGCGTTACTTGCTCTCGGTGGGTTGGACAAGCAGGTGTTGTCAGAGGCTCCCAAATCGCTGTCCTATCGATTTCAATACTGGCAGGCGACAGCCCGACTCATTTGCGATCACGCCTGGCTGGGGGTCGGCCCCGGCAATTTTCGGCAACACTACCTGAAGTACAAACTCCCTGTCGCCAGTGAAGAGATTGCGGATCCTCACAATCTGTTTTTCGATGTGATGGCGACTGGCGGGATTAGCTCGGGAGTTGGCTTGCTGCTTTTTCTGAGCTGCGCGATGCTGGCTAGTTTCCGTGCGATGGGGGCTACCTCGTCGGCGTTGGGAACGCGATCTCGTTCGCAAGACGGTGGGTTGGCAATCGAACAGATCCCCTATTGGATGGCATTGTGTGGAGCCTTCCTGGCATTTGCCGGGCCCCTGCTCTGTTGGGGTGAATGGGAAGATCGAGTCTTGATCCTGGGGGGCATCTGGATTCCGGTGGCTTGGGGGCTAAGCCGCCAGCCGATGGTCGTCAGCCGGTCTCAGAATCGCAGCATCTCTCCGGAAATCGTGATGCTATTGGCGGCGGTGGTGTTGGCAATCCACTTGCTGGGCGCGGGGGGAATCGCGATGCCTGCCGTGACTCAAATGTTAATTGTGTTGCTGGCGTTCAGTGTCCCTCCGTCAGCCGAAGTTCCATCGAGACCGAAGGACCGATGGAAACCGATTTTGGTCGCGGTCGGGCTTGTGGCTTTGCTGGCAGGTCTCGCGATGACCGCATTATTGCCTGTAATCGCCCGCCGTGAATTGTTAAGGGAAGGAAATCTGGCCGTGTCGTCGCCGAGGCAACGCGAGCGGGCAGGGAGTTTTTTTCGACAAGCGGCGATCGCGGATTCCTGGTCTCCAGAGCCTTGGCAAAGTCTGTTTGAGTGGGATTTCGCAACGGCAGATCAGTCCAACGAATCCTTTCAGGCTGCCGTAGATGATCTGCTTCAGGTCATCCAGCGTGATCCGGTCAACTTCTGGGCACCCCGAACATTAGGATCAATGTGGCTGCAGAAATGGCAGACTAGTCATTCCGCCGAAGATGCCAGTCAAATGGTTCGATGGACGACCACTGCTCATAATTTATACCCCACCAACGCATCAATTTATGCCGAGTTGGCGTTTGCTCTGGATAGCGCAGGGGAAAGATCACAAGCGGTGACAGCAGCTAAGGGGGCAGTGGCTCAAGACGATCTTTATCACGAACACGGACACGTTGATCGGTATCTGGATGAGTCCATTCGGCAGCGTTTGAGTGCTTTGGCGCAGCGTGAGGGCGGCTAGATGCACAACCGATCGAGCAGAAATTTTGGAGCTCATCAGGGTTCACATGAATGTCGCGGCAAATGTTCGTAAAATCAGCAGCTGAGAATTGGTGACACTTGAGATTGACCGTTCATTGTCGACACGCGACTGACGAGGATTTGTTCGATGAAGCCTGCTCATTTGCTGATAACAATCGTCCTGGCGCTCGCCGCACTCAGTGTGACTGCCTGGTTGGGGAAGGCCTCAGTGCCAGAAGTAAAGTCCGGTGCTCCCACTCCGCCTCCTGTGAGTTCCGCTGAATTAGACGAGCGATCGACTCCTTTTCGAATTCTCGCATCGGGGCCGCATGGTAAGGTGGTGGCCGCCGAAACATCGTTTGATTTCGGAACCGTTGAGAAAGGCGACACGGGATCGCATACATTTATCGTCAAGAATGAAGGCCCCGGAGCCCTGCAACTAAAACCGGGTAGGACCTCCTGTCCGCAATGCACCATCGGATCGGTCTCTCCCGCGAATGAGGACATCCCTCCGGGGGGAACAGCCGAGGTTCGGGTGGAGTGGAAAATAAGTGCTGGTGCATCGAAATTTCGGCAAACGGCTGATGTTCACACGACCGATCCGAGCAATCTGAAGCTGATCTTCGCGATTACCGGGATCGTCGACACCCCACTGCATCTGGCTCCGAGCGATACTTGGCAAATGGGCGACCTTGTAGAAAACGAGCCTACGCTTGTCGAGGGTGTCCTCTACTCGTTGATTCTCGACGACCTGGACATCGAGAAGGCCGAGTGTGCGAACCCGCTTGTCGCTGTCACCTGGGAGAAAGCGACTGCGTCGGATTTCGCCGAGAAAAGCGGTAAATCCGGGGTGAAAGTCAAGGTCGCTGTGGCGCCTGGTTCAGCGATTGGTCCATTCCGGGAAACAGTCAAGCTACATACGACAGCTCGAAAAGGGACGGTGGTGGAATTCACCTTGATTGGGAAACGATCAGGGCCGATCGAATTCAAGGGTCGTGGTTTCTATCCCGAGAAAAACGTCTTCAACGTTGGCGAATTTCCCGCCGTAGAGGGTAAGAAAACCAAGCTGCAAATGTATGTCCGGAACTTCGATGGCGATTTAGACATCCAGCAAGCGGAATCAGAAAATCATCGAGTGAAGGTGAGTGCTCCGTCGGCTCCTCGGACTTTTGGCAAGTCAAAAATCTATGACTTGGAAGTTGAAATTCTTCCTGGCCCTCCCGTGGTCCGCATCGAGCGAAATCCCGAACCGATTCTGCTGAAATTGAATCATCCGATGGCTAGTGAAATCAAGTTGTATGTCGACTACTACGCAAAATAACCTGCGGTCCACGTCGTGGTGGTGATGCATGCGTTTTCGGTGTTTTTCGTTTCCCAATTTCGCACTCAGCTCGATGCTGTCCGCAGTCTGTCTTGACGATTCATGCGCCGATTCGTTAGCACTCAGGCGTAACATCACTTGCGGGTGTGTTGCGCAACGCGGTCGAAGAACTTCGGGACACGATTTCAGTGCCGGGTCGACCGATTCAGGAAGATTCAGGGAGGGGTCGTGAAGGATTCATTTTGCCGCGCAGATTCAACCTCGGCGCGAATGCTCGTCGTGGCGTTTTGCCTGACGCTCTCTGGCTGCTTCGATCCCCCGCCACAAAAGGTTGAAGGTAAGGGGCCAGAGAAGTTAGGGGCGACTCCTTCGTTAGCCGCGGAGAAACCGACAGTTTCCAACGACGACAAGCCTCCTTTGTCTGACTGGAAAAAGCCGGCCGCCGCGTTCTTGCTGACGGGTGAACAGCACGGCTACTTCGAACCTTGTGGATGTTCGTTGCATCAACTGGGCGGAATGGCACGCCGCGGCGACTTGGTTCGCATGCTGGCTAAAGATCGAAAATGGCCCCTATCCGGTTTGGATGTGGGCGGAACGCTCAAACGAAGTCGCCGACAGGATCAGATCAAGTTCCTGCTGATTTTCGATGCCCTGAAGTCGATGAACTATGCGGGATTAGCGTTGGGCGTGGAAGAACTCAAGCTGGGTGCTGATTTTCTGCTGCAACAGCAGATTGCCGATCCTGAAGAACTGAAGAAGTCTGTTGCCCTGCTGAGCGCGAACGTCGTGCTATTCGATCAACCGGATCTCGGTTGGCCGGTTCCCTGGCGGATGGTCCAAGTAGGCGACGTGAAAGTCGGCGTGACCTCCGTGATCGGGGCCAGCCTGCGTGATCAAGTTGCACCCGTCGGAAATAACTTCAACATCACGATCAAGAACCCTGCCGAGGTTCTGCCTGGCGTCATTGAGAAGATGGAAGCGGAAAAGCCTGCGTTCATGGTCCTACTGTCGCATGGCAGCGAAGCAGAAGCCAAAGAACTTGCCGAGAAATATCCTCAGTTCAAGATCATCCTGACAGCGGGCGGTCCTGAAGAACCCGAGGCCAAGCCGATCGTCGTTGGAAAGACGTGGATTTTGGAAGCCGGCCAAAAGGGAAAGCGGATTGGCGTGTTGGGCTACTACCCCGACGATGCAGAGCATCCGTTCCGCTTTGATCTGGTCGAATTGGACGATACGCGGTTCAAAAACGACGAACACATGCGCGACTTGATGAGGAACTATCAACAGCAACTGCAGGATGAGTCGCTGGCGACTTCCGATGAACTGCTGTTGCGTCATCCGTCCGGGAACACATTTGTGGGCGTCGACAAATGTGCGAAATGCCATGAGGAGGCGTATGAAGTCTGGAAAGGGTCCAAGCATGCCGACGGATTGAAGAGCCTGAAAGTTGGCCATCCCGGCGACAAAGACTGGATCGTCAGGATCCACGACCCGGAATGTTTGTCATGTCACGTCACGGGTTGGGAGCCCCAGCAAATGTTGCGGTTCGAGTCGGGATACATCAGCGAAGAAAAGTCTAAGCATCTGGTCGGTCAGCAGTGTGAGAATTGCCATGGGCCGGGTAGTAAGCACACTGCCCTGGAAGAAGCTCTCGCCGCCAAGGCTGCGGACTTGAAGATGGACGACGTTAAGGCGGCTCGTGCCAGTGTTAGTAGAACGCTGGAGCAAGCTCGTACCGAGTTGTGCATCCAGTGCCACGACTCCGACAACAGCCCCAAATTCAAGCCAGATGCCTTCATGGAATACTGGGAGAAGGTCAGGCATTGATTTCGCAATGGAGGCCCTTCGTCCGCGACAGGGCATCCCTTTTCGAATACGATGTGGGCGTTAACGTTTTTTGAAGTCGTTGCGCCCTGATCGGAAGTTTTTCAATGTCTGTTGTTCCTACTGCTCTGCGTGCCTTGAAAGATGTCGGCATGCTGGAGATCGCATGGTCCGATGGGGCCACGTATCGTCTGCCGTTCAAGCTGGTTCGCGTGGAGTGCCCATGCGCTCAGTGCATCCACGAAATCACTGGCGAACGGATGGTTCGGGCGGAGATGATTCCTGATGATATTCATCCGGTCGAACTCGGCTATTCAGGCAACTATGCTCTGAAAGTCGTCTGGAGCGATGCCCACGCGTCAGGCATCTACACCTGGGAACGCCTGCATGGCATTTGTTCGCACCTTCAAGCAGTGCGCGTGGCCTGAACTGCGTGCCATGTCAGATGCCCACTCAAAAAGAACGCCTCGTCAGGTCCAGACCTGACGAGGCGTTGTCGATTATCGCTGCTGACGTTGGCTTATGGCGTCGTCTTTAGTGGCGGTCGGGACGGAATCACGGTGGCATCCAGATCGGGAACAGGCGCTTCTGGCGGGTTCGGTACGGGGGTCACATCCGGTTGTGGAGCGGGTGGTAATCCTTGCGTTCCCTGCGTTAAGGTCGACTCGGGGGTGTCTTGAGTTTGGAACAAACCAATTCCGGTGTTGGTCGGCTTGAATTTGTACTTCGCTGCCACCAGGGAATATGACGTCACTTGACCGGCTGTTCCCTCATATTGGATGGTCCAGGTGCGATCGTTTGTCAGGCTCTGCTTGGTTCCAGCGGGCATGGTGTAGAGTTGCCCATTCAGCAAGTAGCGAACGTCCTGACCGGTGCTTGCCGGATTGAAAATGACAATCTCGCCTCCGTCCGCAATCGGCGTGGGAGAAATCAACGATTGTTGCTGAGGTAGCGTTTGGGGTTGAGGAGCATACAGTGGCTGCTGGGGTGGCACATAAAGCGGTCGAGGTGACAACGGCGCCACGGGAGCAATCCCGACCCCCACCGGGCCGGCTCCATAACCGCGATACCCATAGCCTTGCCCGTATCCTGGTCCATAGCCCGGCCCGTAGTATCCGTTGCCGACACCGATCCGCACGCCGCCACCATTTCCAATGACTACGCCGAAGCGCGCTTGGGCCTCGACTTGCTCAGGAAACAGACACGTCGTTGTTGCGACCAGACTCCAAAACATTGTGTGAACAATTCGAGACATGCTGCCCCCAAAATCCGAATGGTAGATCAACACGGATGAATACGTGCGTCCGTGCTACCGGAAACGATAGGCCGGAGACCATCGTTTCAGCAAGAGGGGTTTCGGCAGTGGAGCACTTTGCGCGCAGCAGACGCTGGCTAATTGCGGCCAGTTTTGAGACAAGGTCGTGGCATTCGAGCCAGGCCTAATTCGTAGGTGCTCGAACTGGCGACAGGAGATGGTCGATGTCTGAAGAGCCGAAACCGGATCTAGATCACGGCATCATCTCGATTTCTCAGTCATCCACGTTACTGCGGTCTTCACCGTTTTTCTGGATCGCATTGGGTGCCATGCTGCTTCTTGCAGGAAGCATGTTGATGATTTGTTTGATCGCAATGTTCGTCGTGGAAGATCGAAGCGACCATGCGAAGAATCTTCGATGTTATCGCGAACTCAGAGCGATTCTGGAAGATGTTCACACAGCGCGCAACTCTCCGTCGCCGGACTTCAGCGCCGTTCGCAAGCGGGCCGCCGCTGCCAAACGAACCATGGTTCGGGACCTCAAGCAAACCGCGAGTACTGACACTTCTGTAAAACAGTCGCTTCGGTTTGCAGTGGGGCACGAACTCCCCAGAATGATACAAGGCGATCTTCTGGAAGTGTCCGCTACAGAAAAGCAGTTTGCCGCGAACTTGGATCTCGCCGCGCAGAGTCTCGGATTGAAGTGAATCTCCGTTTTAACGACTGGTTTTCATCACATGCTCTACGAAGTCGAACTGAAGTTCCGACTGTCAGCTGGTCAACAATTGATGGCCGCGCTAACGGAATTAAAGGCCGTTGCGGGCGCACCCGTCGAACAAGTTGATCGTTACTTCAATCATCCCGCTCGAGACTTCCGCGTGACCGACGAAGCATTCCGAATCCGTTCCGTCGGATCGAGCAATTGCCTGACGTACAAAGGCCCTGTCGTCGACAAGGCCACAAAGATGCGCCGAGAAATCGAGGTCGCAATCGCGGACGGTCCCGACACCGCCGAGCAAACTGCGGAAATGTTGATCGCACTTGGATTCCGGAGTGTCCACAGTGTTCACAAGACACGCACACCGTGGGTGCTGAACTGGAATGGACAACGATACGATCTAGCGATGGATGTCGTCCCTGCAGTCGGGACGTTTCTGGAGATTGAATTGGTGGTCGACGAATCGGGTCGCGATCAGGCTCGGGACGCGATCTTGAACCTCGCGCAACATCTCAATCTCACTCAGCCCGAGCGACGGTCGTATCTGGAACTGGTGCTGGACAGCCAGCAGTAGTCGCAATTCACTTACTACCGCGCGACGAATTCTTCCCAAAGAGCGTCCAGGCTGTGACCGGTGACATCGCCGAAAATCGCGTCGGAATATGTTTCCTCACGAAGTGCCTTGTCGAGCTTTCTGACAATGCGCTTGTCGTACTTCCATGTGATCCAGGCCAGGAACGCGGCTGTTGTCCGGTAGCTGTCGCGGTAGCTGGCTTTTTCTTTGTCGACGCGTGGACGCGGGACTTCCGGCTCGTACTTCCAAAAACGAATGTAGTCGGCGATCCCTTCGACCAAC
Organism: Schlesneria sp.; assembly: GCA_028291515.1. GTDB lineage: Bacteria > Planctomycetota > Planctomycetia > Planctomycetales > Planctomycetaceae > Schlesneria. The sequence goes on along the minus strand of JAQGHU010000063.1, from coordinate 178,059 downwards.
CAACCTGGTTTCCCCCGTTGATTGGGATACTGCTGGAGGACGTGGGTCAATTCGTGGATCACGCATCCAAAATCATCAGGATGTTTTTGAGCCCAATCCGCACTGATCGTGATCGTGCTTCCCGAGGCATAGGCCGGAACCTTCAACTCCTTCTTGAAGACCAGTTTGATCTCCTTCGGAGGCGTCCAATCTTCGGTCGCCAAAAACCGATGGATGATCGGATACCACTGCTCACAGAGCGTTTTCGATTCCTCCGCCCAACGGACATTATCTGGGGCCTCGGCAATATCCGTTGTATCGATCACAAACATCGGTGGATCGCCGACCTTGGCCGGTGCCAGCGGATACAGATACCGCAGCGACGGGGATTCATCCGCGCCGACGGTTCCGAGAGTTGTTAACGCGATGCTGGCGATTGCCAGTCCCCGAAACAGCGACCTGACAGAAAGAGCAGCCATGCAATACCTTCATCGATGGAGTTGATATGGACTCCAATACCTTGCGCGAACTGAAGGCCGAGTGCAAACGCACAGCGATGAATTCGATCTGGTGCGGGATTCCGAATGTGTCTCGTTGAAGATAGGTGTCTCGGGTGCCACGGACTCGGAGGACTCGGAGTCCTCGACGTGGCCGTATCTTTGGCAGAGGGCACGGCCACCCCGAAGACGGTGAGACCGTGGCACTCAGGCCAAATCCAAAGCGACATCCCTGCCCTGTTTGTCGGACTATCGCAAAAACAACCGGTATGCCGGGTTGTCCGTTTCGTCGACCCAGGGATACCCCAAACTTTCCACGAATTCCTGGAAAGTCTGTTTCTCGTCACTGGGGATTTGGATTCCGATCAGGACGCGACCGAAGTCGGCCCCTTGATTGCGATAGTGAAACAGGCTGATATTCCAGTCCGGGTGCATGCTGGAGAGAAACCGCATCAATGCGCCCGGCCGCTCTGGAAACTCGAACCGATAGAGCCTTTCGTCACCCGCCAGTCCGCTCCGTCCGCCGACGATGTGGCGAATATGAAGCTTCGAGAGTTCATCGTCAGTCAGGTTGACAGCAGCGAAGCCTTGCTCGGCAAACGTGTCGGCGATCGTCGCGGCTTCTCCGCGGTTTGTTGTGGCGAGCCCCACAAAGACGTGCGCTTCTCGCTCGTCCGAGATCCGATAGTTAAATTCTGTCACACTGCGAGAACCGATGGTTTCGCAAAGCCTGCGGAAGCTTCCACGTTGTTCGGGAATCGTGACCGCAAACAACGCTTCGCGTTCCTCACCGACTTCGGCTCGTTCCGCCACGAAGCGGAGCCGGTCAAAATTCATGTTGGCTCCGCAAGTGATTGCGACCAGGGACTGGTCTTGAGTCCCGTTGCACGCGACATATTGCTTGATCGCTGCGACCCCCATTGCTCCTGCGGGTTCAAGGATACTTCTCGTATCCTCAAACACATCTTTAATCGCGGCGCAGACGGCGTCGGTATCGACCGTGACAAAATCGTCAACCAGATCTTGAACCAGACGGAAAGTTTCTTCACCGACTAATTTCACGGCGGTCCCGTCGGAAAACAGTCCGACATCATGTAACGCGACTCTGCGTCCCGCCTTTACTGAACGGATCATGGCGTCGGAATCGGTCATCTGAACTCCGATGATCCGAATGTCGGGCCTGACTGTTTTCACGTAGGCCGCCACTCCGGAGATCAATCCCCCGCCGCCGATGGCGACAAAGATGGCGTGGATGGGATGCTGGTGCTGCCGCAGGATCTCCATGCCAACAGTCCCCTGCCCCGCGATGACGTCTGGATCGTCGAAGGGATGGACAAAGGTGTAGTTGTGCGAAGCTGCCAGTTCGCTGGCGTGAGCGTAGGCATCGGAATAGCTGTCTCCATGCAGGATAACTTCGCCTCGAAATGATCGCACGGCGTCGATCTTCAGCTTGGGAGTCGTTACTGGCATCACGATGACGGCCCGACAACCCAGGCGCTCTGCACTCAGTGCGACTCCTTGCGCGTGATTACCTGCGGACGCGCAGATGACTCCCCGTGCGAGTTCCTCTGCGGACAGCCGAGCCATCTTGTTATAGGCACCACGCAGCTTAAAGCTGAACACGGGCTGACAGTCTTCGCGCTTCAACCAGATGCGGTTGCCGAGTCGCTGTGTCAGCTTCGGTGCGAGTTCTAACGGAGATTCAATCGCCACATCGTAAACAGGGGCCGTCAGGATTCGTTGCAAATAGTCCAACGGTGACAAAGGCTCTGGCATTCTCAGGTCCGGTCCATGCGATAGGTGCGCGGGTCGCTCGACGAAATCGAACGACATGATTCCGCGTCACCGCTCGGCATTCAACCGACTCTTGCAGATGGGCTCAGATCAATATCAGCCCATCGCAACGAGAATCTTCCGTGGCCCTTCATAGGGGTTGCGACCATGAGCCACCAGATAGTTATCCAGCAGCAGGACATCGCCACGTTCCCAACGGAACGAAATCGCGTTGTCCCACATCACCTTGCGGACTTCATTGAGTTCTTCATCAGTGATCGGCGTGCCATCCCCAAAGTAGGCGTGGGTCGGCAGATTTTCTTCGCCGCAAAGTCGCAGCAATTGGTTGCGGCGGCGCTGATCGAAGTTGGAAACGTGCCACAGATTCGCTTGATTGAACCAATGCTTCTCGTTGGTTTCCGGGTGCTGAAACACGCCGGGTCGAATTGAGATCGTGCGCAAGACCCCCTCAGGCGTCCATTCGTAGTCGATCTCGTTTTCGTTCAGATATCCTTCGACCTTTTCCTTGTCCGATGTTTCAAAGTGATCCATCCAGGACTTGCCGAGTCCATTCGTGCTGGCATGCATGTTTTTGACATACTTCACACCCAGCGTTTCGAACTTCAAACGCAAATCGGGCGGCATCGTGTCGCAGACTTTGCGGAAGTCCGAGATGGGAGTTTCACCACCTACTGGACAGGGAGTGTGGCAGTAGAAAATGATTCTTCGAGGCGGCGCTTTGGCGTACGATAGTTCGTTGTGCAACGTGATCGAATACTGAGCAGGATACTCGGTCGAAGTGTAGACTTTGTCGATCACCTTGGTTCGCGGAGACTGACCTTCCACATAAGGCTTCAGCTCAGGGATCAGAGATTGAGCAACCTGCTGGAACTCAGCTGATTCGTAGACAGCGAAGCCTCGCAGCAGAACGCCGCCATGAATCAGTAGCTTGGCATCCAGCCATTTCGAGTTGTTGTCGATCCAGTCGATCAATGATGTCGTGCTGGGGGCATTGACATCTTTGGGTTCGACAACCAGAGGGAGACTGCCCGTTGCGAACGTCGAAGTTGTCACGTCCATCTGTGGCCTACTTTTCTTTCTGACGCCAGCGCGACGTCACTGTTTGGTTGGAGTGCAGAACCCTGAAATTCAAGTTTGATGACTGACTATGCGGCCGCAGCGAGATCATCTTGTTTTGATTCCACCAGGCGGGCTGGATTCGACAAGTACGATCGTAATGTGGCGATGAATTTCCCGGTTTGATGACCGTTGACGAGTCGATGGTCGACTCGAACGAAGATCGGTGCGACCTTGCGGATGACGATTTGGCCATCGTGCACGACCGGCTTTTGCTCAGCGGCACCCATCGTGACGCTGACGCCAAATGAATTGGTGGGCAAGCTGCTGGGCTTATAGGACATCATCGGAGGCGCGCCGGGGAAGCCCAGAAAATTCACAAAGGCATTCGCGCCATTCATCTCTTTGCCCCAAGGCGACCAGGAGGGCAAACGAAAGTTATTCGTAATCCAGAAGCTAAAACTGACGGCTCGCCTGATGATTCGAAGTTGCCAGTTGGTAATGACCTTTTTCCGCCATTTGTCTCGTGGACTGGCCTGTTGCAGTTGGCGTTCTTTGGCGACGATCAAGGCGCGGTTGCGAGTTTCTTCCCACATGCGTGCAGCAACATCTGTCAGTTGCAATGCCGCTGTATCTCGAAAAAAGACGACGTCCACAATTCCATCGGACGGTCGTCGAATGGGGACGACAATGCTGACGCCTTCATAAGGATAGATCTTGTGTCCGACGACGCGGCGGTTCAACTCGGGATGCTCACGCAGCGATTGACCGACGGCTTTAATCAGGACGTGGACGATCGAAATCATCGCGCTCGATTTGCGTGATTGAGCTGCCAGAAACTCATCCATGGCTTCGAGTTCGACTGTGGTTCCCCAGACCATCGTCGGGTCTCGATGAGCACGATTGTCTGCCAGGTAAATCAGATTGCTCCACCCCACTTCGGTGAGCGGTATCTGATCTGGCTTCGTCGGATAGTAAACCCGCGAGAAGCGTTCTTTGAGGTATGTCCACATAAGGCGAGTTCCGATGGTGTCAGGCGATTCGTCGATTCCTCACTGCTGCTGGCACGCTGATCCAGCACCCCATCCTTGGAACTCAATCATGCGACCAGAATTCCCATCAAGCGGCTTGCGACGGCGCTAACGCAATTCGCTCGACAAGTTGTGAGATCGTTCCGACAGTCCGGAACAGTTCCGGACGCATATCATCCACCGCAATTCGCTGCTGGAATTCCATCTCAATAAAGACCACCAGATCCATCATCGTTAACGAATCCAGCAGACCCGATGCCAGCAGATCCGTGTCCGATTGCAGGTTTGTCTCTCCCGTGCTTTCGATCAGGAATACGAGGATTTTGTCGTTGGTTGAGTTGGCCATGTCCGTCCACCTTTTCGATCATTGAAATAGAGTCGATTCGTCAGGCAATTCGTCTTCGTTGCGCCGCGGCCGCCGTTGCCATCGCAATCAGCCGTGGGCGATCAATCTTCATGGCATCGTTCAACGGAAAACTGTCGAGCAGTTGCACCTCGTCCGGGATCATGTGACGAGGAAGTTCGGCCCGGCACCGCGCCAGGATTTCAAAAGCATTGAGGTTCTGAGCGTCTGCCTTGGGTCGCACGTAGAGCGCCAGACGTGTTCCCAGGGCTGGCAATTCGAAAGGGACTAGCACGGCTTGTTCGACCGGCAGGTTGCGAGTCACGAAGTCTTCAATGTCGGAGGGATGAATTCGATAACCGGCGATCTTGATCAGCGCGTTGCGGCGCCCGCGATGATAGATCCAGCCGCGATCGTCAACCGTTCCCAGGTCTCCGGTGTGAAGCCAGCCACCACGCAGAGTTTCACTTGTCAGTGCCGCGTCTTGCCAGTAGCCCAGCATGATATTAGCGCCGCGCGCTCGAATCTCGCCGATTGCTCCTGGTGCGACGCGGATGCCTGATTCATCGACAACTTCCAGTTCGACATCTGGAACCGCGCGGCCAATACAACTGCGTCCAAGCTCGGACAAAAGGTGGGGCGGAACGAAACCTAACCGTGCAGTGGCTTCGGTCTGTCCGTACATGACGAAAAACTTTGCCGGCGCGATTTTGGCAGCGACCTGCTCAGCGAGATCATATGGTAACTCTCCGCCAGCGACCGCCATGTATTTCAGCGACCGCAACTCTGTCTTGCCGAGCGACGATCGCTCCAGCAGGAAACGGAACAAGTCCGGTACTCCAGATAGACTCGTGACGTTGTGCTTGGCGATGGCGTCAACAAGTGTTTCTGGAAAGGCCGCGTTTCCATCCAAGACCAGTTGCGACCCTGCCAGGAGATGGGACTGAAGTACCGAGTTTCCAAAGGCGTGATAGAACGGCATTAGACACAACGGACGATCGTCAGTGTTGATCGCCAAATATTTCTGGATCGATTTGGCATTCTCGATCAGATTCCGATGGCTGAGCATTACTCCTTTCGGCGTACCTGATGACCCGCCGGTGAACATGATCGAGGCCAGATCAATGGGGATAGCCAGCGGTTCGACGGACTCGTTGATGGTGTTCTCGAATGTTTCAGACCACGCCCGGGCGATTCGGGATTGAGTGATGACGATTCGTCCGGCGGTGGATCGGCGAATTGACTCAAACTGAGCTCGCTCAATCTTTGGCGCCAGGGGGACCACAACACCACCCGCGAGCATCGTCCCGTAATAGGCGACGATGTATTCGCGCGAATTCGGAAGCAACAGCAGGACTCTCGAACCCAAAGCGAAAGACGGACTTTCCCGAAGTCGGTCGCGGATCTCGATCGCGGCTGCTAGCAATTGGCCGTAGGTTGATGTTCCGGACGTGGTTACTAGTGCGATTCTTGCTTGATGGGCCAGCGCCGTGTCAGCGAATACCTTTCCAACGTTCTCGTCCGGAATGTCTGCCCAGAGAGCGGAGGCAAGCAAACGACACCGCTGTTCGATTCCGACATCGGCTTCGATTAACAATGTCTCGATTCGCTGGGTGGCTTCCACCGCCATGGCCCTCTTCGAAAATGAATCATCCGCCGCTCCATCGGCGATACGCTCAGTTGACGAGTCAAAATTTGGTGCTGCTGTGCCGTTGAGAGGAATGGCTTCAAGGAGATCTCCGTTCCCGTGGAATTATTCACCGCACCACTCGGAAGGATTTTCCTCTATAGTTGATTTCGACCGGCAGTTTCATCCGCTTTGCGAGTTTCCCGTTATCTCCGGAAAATTCTCAAGGATATTGGGAGTGAAGTCGCAATTGTCTACGGGCCGTAATATTTGTGGTCGTGTTTTAGCTCCCTCCCTGTCTTGATTGAAGCTTTCGCGAAGCCGATGCGAAACGGATGATCCTGAATTGTCGATTCAGTCGATAACGAGGCGAAGCGATCAGGCGTACGGTCACTTTCGTTTTTGTTCCGGCAATTGTTGCCAGGCCGCAATCGAACGATCAGGAGATCTGCAATGAAGTTTGTCGAAGTTGACGGATTGCAGTTCGAAGTGATGCCTGTCGCACAAGTCATACTTAAGACGGTTGTGGATCCGCTTCGTAATCGATTGCTGCCAGTCAGCATGTTGAAGCGAATGGCCAACCGCAGCCAGAGTCCGTTGATCCAGGAATCTCTCGTACGTCCTGGCGGCTGGCGCTCGATGAGCATCGTCTATGAGAACAGCAAACCCGTTGACTGGATGGACCGAATGGCCGTCCGGTACAACCCCATCTCGATGGCGACCAGGAATCGCCGCAAACTGGTCACCGCCAAGCTGACCGAATTGCTGAAATCCCTGCAGAACGAACCGCAGATCCAGTTATTGGGGATTGGTGCGGGACCTGGTCTGCATTTGCAGGACGCAGTGGTTCGCGCCGCATTACCAGCCAAAAAGGTTCGCATCTCGTTGATCGACCTCGATTCAGATGCATTTGAATTTGGCCGCCAATGCGCCAAGGAGCGTGGGCTGGAAAACTCCGTAGAGTTTGTCCAAGGGGATGCTCGCGAAATTCGCCGCGTGCTGCCAGACGTATCACCGCACGTCGTCAAGATCGTCGGATTGCTGGAGTATTTAACTGACGAACAGGCCCTGCAATTGCTGAGTGCCATGCGAGATGTGATCTTACCATCGGGCAGGTTGCTGACTCATGGTCTGGTCGACCGCTACAACTCGGGCCCATTTCTCGCGCGGACATTCGGGCTCAGCCATGTTCAGCGTACCGAGGACGATGTGCGGTCGCTGTTGAAATCGGCGGGCTTTGAGACATTGAGCGTTCATCATACGCCAATGCAGATTTACCCCGTTCTGATCGGCCGACCTGCCTAACCAGGCCGCACAGGCAATTTCATTATTCGCCCGCCAGGAATGATCGGCTCTCATCGCAACGCAGGTGCGAGCGCATGTTCGGCTTGGAGCGAGGTTGGGTAGACGCAGGTGCCGTTCTGTCCGATGCGGATCGACGCGCCTCCATGTCATTCCTCACGACTCGTGACCCTCGATCCCCTTTTGCCCCTCCGTACGATCAAATTCATTGATCGATGGCTCCAGCGAACCGACCTTAACGGATGCAACGAATAGCGCACCGTGTTGACGATGGAATGGTTTCTACAGGGTAATCAGACAGTAGGGACGGTAGGTAGTGTAGCCGATACACCACCGATAGTTCGACATCGTCGATATCATCGCCAATGCGCTTTCAGGATGGAAACGCTGGCAGGCAACTGGGCCAACTTCAGGAGGAATCTATGGCCGTCACGCTCGGCTTGCGGTCTCGATCGCTGCTACTTGCCGTTCTGGGGTGTCTGGTTGTCTCCGGGCAAGTTCGGGCCCAGGTTACGCCAACTGCGGCTACGGTGGGACAGTCTGCCACTCAAGGCGAATTTGTCAATCGGGTGCTTACAGATGCGAGCGGGGACCACAAGTATGTGGTGTTCGTTCCGGCAAACTATAACGCCGATAAAAAATGGCCCGTCATTCTGTTTTTGCACGGGGCCTGTAATCGTGGGACCGACGGACGATCACAACTCGTCTCGGGAATGGCTCCATCGATCCGACTGCGATTGGAAGAGTATCCATTCCTGGTCGTGTTCCCACAGTGCGAAGACACTCAAAGTCGCGTACTGGGTGGCTGGACCGATCAGCCTGAAGACTCAGAGCGAGCTTTGAAAATGCTGGACGCTGTCGAGAATGATTACAGCGTCGACAAGAAGCGTGAATGCCTGGTCGGGCTTTCCATGGGTGGCAGCGGCGCATGGACCGTCGCATCACGAACACGAGATCGATGGGCGGCCCTGGTCCCTGTGAGTGCGATGGCCGACACGGCCGACGCACCGAAAGTTGCCGGGATTCCAACGTGGGTTTTTCACGCGGCCAGCGATCCACTCGTTTCACCTCACATCGCGAAAGATATGGTCGCCGCGGTGAATGCCGCTGGCGGAAAGGCTCATTTTACGGAAGTAAGTAAGCGAGCCCATGACCTGAGCAACGTGGTCTTCACGCAAACCGCGCTGACCGACTGGTTGCTCGATCCCAGCCAAGAACCAAAGCAAGATCTGGCTTGGGTTGAACCCAAGGGTTACAACAACGGTCACGAGTCCGAATTGCCCTTCGTTCCCGGGGCCGAAATGCCTCGCTCTGTTCGTTTCCGCGTCTGCAAAGACGTGCTTGAGGCTCTCTGTTTCTCGGCTCCTGAGAAGTTGGCGACCAAGCCTGTCACAGGCTATGTCGGTGGAGTCTATCAAAGTGCCAAGGTTGGTGGCTTCCTGCCGATCGACGTGGCGCTGCAAGGCTTGCACTATAGCGGTCATGTCGAACGGCTGCGAATTATCCCCATGGCACCGAATCGGTTAGTGATGCAGGTTGGTCTGCGCAATCTGACGATGACCGTTTCCAACTCGCAGCTCAATGGCAAGCTGCTGCTGTCTGCAACTGCCGGCTCGATGAATGTCGTGATCGGGCATCGGGCTCCGGTTTGGTTGACCATCGAATGCCGCCCGACTGTCATCGATCGCAAGGTTCAACTGAACCTGACCGGAATGGACTTCCAGATTCCGGCAGATAACTGGTACGTGACGCAACCCAATAACGTGCACGTTCGCGGTTTGCCTTTCTTGAATGGCAAAGTCTCGGATGGACTGGTTGACGGGATCTACAACAAGAAGTCCGAGTTCGAACGCCAAGTGATGAATAGCGTTCCGAACATGATTCAGAACTTCGAAAAGAAGCTGAACGAAGTGATCTTCAATCGAATCACCTGCGTCGGTCAGATCGCAATGCCGATTTGGCAACCACGCATGAAAACGTATCCTGAAGAACTGATCATCGACAATGATGGGATTACGATTGTTTCCGGTGTGATCCTGGGGACTTTGGGTCAGATTCCCAAAGACTTCAAAATGAAAACGTATCCCGCACCGACCGAGTTTCCTCCCATGATCAAGACCGGGCTGGAAATCGACGTTGCAGAAACCGTTGTGCCCGCCTGGAGCCAGTTGATCATGACTGGAGGAGTGAATCGGTTCAACGTCTTCGACTTCACCCCGAAAGAATATCACGCTCTTGCTGACCGCGAGTTCCTGCAGGAAATGATTCCTGACCTGAAGAAATATGGCGAAGATCTGGAAACGAACGTCGACTTCCTGTTGCGTGATCCAATCCACTTGCTCGACCCGGCTCCTTCGATCGGACCCAAGTTGCTGGAACAGCCACCTGGCAATCCGTTGACCTTGTCGCTGACCTCGGTCCCACTGAACATTTCGATGCGACGTAAGGGGCAGACAAAGTGGACTCCTGTTGGTGAGCTTGATCTGAGCATTACTCGCGATTACGCCCCATACGTTCGCAAGAACGGATTCGTTCGCCGCGGACCGAAGTTTGCCGAAGTTGGCGATTTCAAGATTCTGTCCAAATGGTCGTTCGCTCCAGGCTACGACGCCGAGATCAAGACGATCGAGGAAGAAAAGTTTGTAGCTGCTGTTCTGAAGGCTCGCTCCGCCGCTCAACTGCTGGAAGGCGTGAAGCCAGACGCAGTGCATGACGTGGTGATGAATGGGGTTCCACTGCGAATGGATGGATTGGACTGGGTCAAGAAGCACATCGTCGTGCAGTATCAACTGCCCGGTGTCATGGTGTCGAATGACTCCGTTGAATCTGTGACCTACGAAGTAAAAGGGCCGTACACCGATTGGAGCAAGCCACGAACACTCGCTCCCGGTGGGTTCGACGAGTATCGCGTTCCCTACGCACTCACCTGGCGCCGCCGCAGCGATGCAGAGGTGCAGTACTACACGCTGCCAATGGGTAAAGAGATTTCCTACCGCATCGATCCAAAACCGGGAATGGTCCTGGTGAATCATGCGGAAGAACTGCAGGAAGAACGCATCGTTCCCCAGAAATGATGCAAGATTGCCAACAGTGACCTCGCGAGAGCGAGGTCACTGTTGAATGCAATATGCTCGAAAGTACCACATTCGACAAGACTCGTTCTTGAGCGACGTAGCGGTGAACAGAAGACCATCAGCCAGAGAACGAAACGCCCATTGACGATTTTGAGCCAGCCGATGTGCCGTTAAAGGGAACCTTGCAGGCGATGCAGTCCCTGATGTCCAACCCTCTCCCCTTCACCGACAATTAGGTCCGAGGAGACATTGATCGATGAATGGATTCGCTGATCAACTGCCACAATCTGCAATTTCGTCCGATGCGACGCAGGGGTTGTTTCCTTTGCCTCTGTCGCCCTTCGAACAATACATGGTTCAAGACGACACAAACAGCTATCCCATGTCGTTTGTGTTGATCCTGAAGCTGAACGGTAATCTGAACCGCGAGGCTTTTGAGCAATCTGTTGACTTCGCGCTGAAACGCCATCCGTTGCTGATGAGCCATGTCGCCCAAGTCCGTGGAAAGGGCTTGTGCTGGATTCCAGTCACATCGCCAACTCCGCAAGTTGCCTGGGAAGAGCACGGAGAGCCGCGGAAGTTGCCCGAGCAAGAGAAAATTGATCTCGCGACAGAGATTGGTCTCCGTGTCTGGGTCGATCGACGTCCGACTGTCGCGGAACTGGTTTTTCAGTTTCACCATGCCTGCACAGATGGACTGGGTGGTGTTCAATTCATCGGGGATTTACTGGCGTGCTACGGCCTGAAAACCGCGCCCGAAGGAGCGGAACTGCCTGAGATTGAACCTGTCTGCTTCGAACGGTTGCTTGCGCGCACCAACTATTCCCATGTCGAATCCGAAGCACCGCCGAAGACGGTGAGTTGCCCGATGATGCTCAGCAAGCGTTTGATGAAGCTGCTACGCCGACAACCGGCACCGTTGGCAGCAACACGCAAGAACTCCATCGGAACTCCGTTGGAATTCCCTGCGATCATCAGCCGAATGATCGATCGGCATACATTGCAGCAGCTGAAGGTCGTTGCGGCACGAAAATCCGTGGAGCTGAACGATCTGTACTTGCTTGAGATGTTCCAGACGATTCGCACCTGGAATCTTCAGAACGGAAAGAACCGGGATAATCAATGGTTGCGGATTGGAATGCCAACCAGCCTGCGAACTCCTTTGCACGATCAGATGCCGGCTGCAAATATCGTCAGCTATATGTTTTTGACTCGCCGTTCCAGCGATTGTAATCAGCCGGACGATTTGCTTGCCGATATACACCGACAAACGTCCGCAATCGTGAACCAGCAGCAGGGTCGGTTTGTTGCCATTGGCCTGAAATATATGCTTAAGATCCCGGGTTTGCTGTGGTGTCTGTTGCGGATGAACCGCTGCTTCACCTCAGTCATCCTGACCAATGTGGGAGACATCCGTCGGCAATTTACGGCTCGGTTTCCTCTCAAGCAGGGCCGTTGTGTGGCGGGAAATGTGACGTTGGATGTGCTGACCGGTGCTGTTCCGGTGCGCCCCAATACGCGACTGTCAACCTCAGTCGGCACTTACGCCGGTAACCTGTACGTCAACATGCACTGCGATCCGTTGAGTTTCACAAAAGAGCAAGCAGAACAACTGGCAGATATCTTCGTGACGAAATTGAAACAATTGATTCCCGCGGATATTGCCGAAGAACGACGAGCAGCGTGATTGGCTCCATGTCTGGTCCAGGGAGGGACAATGTCCAAGACTGAATTCACCGCCGAAGAATTTGAAGCCCTTGGCGAAGAGTCGCTGTGGCCTCGGTTCCTGCTATTCCCTGCCGTCGCTCTCCTCGGCTATGTCGGGTTCGTGATGGGCTTGGGCGGAGATAGTCTGTTGGCCAGATCGGCCTGGGCGGTTTCATTGGGTTATGCCTGGTTCTGCGTCGCCGGTTCCTTCCATGAAGCGGTCCATCAGACGATGGGGAAATCGCGAACCGCCAATATCTGGTTCGGACGAATCGTCGGGACGTTCCTCGGAATTCCCTACAGCGCTTATCGCGAGACCCATATCCGACATCATGCGTATCTCAATACGTCGGATGACTTCGAACTGTGGCCGTATTCGAGCCCTCGTCGATCGTTGGCATTCCGACGCGCGTTCGTTCTGTTCGATCTCTTCGGGGCGGTATTGGCCAATCCGATTGTTTACGGTCGCATCTACTTCTCCAAGCGGTCGCCATTGAGTGCACAAGCGAGAAAGACACTCGGGCGTGAATATCTGGCGATGGCAGCAGTTTGGGGTGCCGTAGCGGTGACGCTGGTCACGCTCACGCTGACCGGTCAAATCGACTGGAGTCGCTTCGATCCCATGTGGCTGATGCCGATGCCAATCGCTGCGGCTTTCAATGGCTTCCGCAAATTTACTGAGCATTTGGGGATGGCCAGCACCGATCCGATCCTCGGCACCCGCACAATCATTGGAAATAACTGGATTACACGCCTCTGTTCCTACTTTAACTTCGAACTGTTCGTGCACGGTCCGCATCACCGGTTCCCCAAGTCGCCTCACTTCGAACTGGAAGCCAAGCTCGCGGAATATCGCCGCAAGAACCCAGACGCGGTGGTGCCGTTGTTCCCCAGCTATTTCGCGGCCGCCATGGATACCATTCCGTGTCTGTGGAGAAATCCAGGAGTGGGGGCGAATGCAGGTGGGAACAACCAGTTCCATCTGGCGAAAGGCGTGGAAAATTTCGTCAGCGAAGTGGGACAATCCACCGACAAGATGCCACAGCAGCGTGCTGCCTGATTAGAGCACAGGTACCGACACAGCTTTGAGGCAGTCGTCTTGGGATTTTGTGAACTCTATCATGAGGCCCAAGGGGCCGGAACTTTGTCCAGCCGGGGCCCTTCGGCCCCGGAACAGGGCCTCCTAAAACTTCTCGGGAGGCCTGAAGGGCCGGCCCATTAGTCCCTCATTTGCAATCAGCGCCCTCCTGAAATGTCCGGCCCTTCAGGCCTTTGGAATTCTAATTGTGGGCTTAATTCCAGGGCCAAAGGGCCCTGGCTGGACAAAGTTCCGGCCCCTTGGGCCTGAGGACAATGAGCCGACCGACGATCCATGCTGACTAGGGCGCATCCCTGACGCCGCAAACTGATCTCATACGACAGGTATTGTTTGCGGCGCTGGATCGGCCGGTTCGCTGCTGGCCACGCAGGCGGCGATTGCCAGGTCACCGGTCACATTCACAACCGTGCGGCACATGTCGAGGATTCGGTCGACACCAAGAATAATGCCGATTGCCGCGCCGGGAACGCCGACCGATTGCATCACGACAACGATCAAAGGCAATGAACCGCCAGGAACTCCAGCCGTCCCCACACCGGCGAGGACAGCCATGAGTACGACCGTGAACTGCTGACTCGCGGTCAGGTCAACTCCCATGACCTGGGCCAGGAACAGGACCACGACCCCTTCATACAGGGCCGTACCGTTCTGGTTGCCTGTCGCGCCGACCGTAAGCACGAAGTTGGCGACTCGTGATGGCAACTTCAACTGATCATGAGCCACCTCCATCGCCGTCGGAAGTGTTGCGCTCGATGAAGAGGTCCCGAACGCGACCAGCATCGCCTCAGAAACATCTCGAAAAAACGACCATGGCGATCGGCGTGCAAACACCATGACCATGATCGAATAGACGACAAAGAGCTGCAAACCCAACCCGAGCAGCGCCGTCATCACGAACCAGAAGAGAGTCTTCAGGATTCCGAATCCAAGTTGAGCCGACAGCGCAAAGACCAGACAGCCAGCGCCTACCGGGGCCAATTTCATCGCAAACGAGATGACAGCCATCGCGATGGCATAGAGACCTTCGAGCCACGCGACGAACGTCTTCGTTTCTTCCGGCCGCGACGTAATGGCGATCCCGCAGATCAGCGAGAACACCATCACCGCCAGCATGCCGTTCCCTTTGGAGCTGCCATCCACGGCACCGACCATTTCCTGCAGCGGGTTTTCGGGCAGCAGATCAACCAGGACATCTCGCACGGGCTTGGCTTGTTTGGCCTTGTCCATGTTTTTCGCAGCGCCCTTAGAGTTATCCTCGTCGTTGAGTAACTTTGCGCGTTGCTCTGGTGTGAGAGAACGGCCGGGTTGCAGGCCGTTCACCAAACCAACACCGATCAGCACCGCCGCCGTCGATAGGATTGCCGTGAACCCCAAAGTCTTCAGGCCGATCATGCCCAACTTACGAACGTCGCCAATTTCGACAACAGCCAACGTCAATGCGGCAAAGACCATGGGGACCACAACCATAAACATCAGCCGCAGGAAGACGCTTCCCACGGGCTTCGCCCAGTAGATGACATCGTCCAGCCACCCTCGTAATTCGTTCTGATCGCTATCTGACAACCAGTGTTCGTAATAGCCGTCGATCTGGCCATTACCGTTCAGATCAAACGAATGATTCTTCGAAACCGTCCCGAGGTAGTTGCAGAGCAGACCCAGAGCCACACCGACCAGCAGACCGATCAGGATCTTGGTGTGCAGCGGCATCCCTCGATGGGTCGGTGAATTTGCGGGAAGTTCCGTCATGGATTGCTTTCAGCAACGATGGTGATGCGCCCGAAACACGGCCTCGCTTCCAGTGCGAAACCGAGAATTCTGGACTGTCTGACGCAGTGTAACCACCAAACACCGGAAAGGCAGGCTGAACGGCATATCTTCGGTACGCCGAATTGTCGGTACAATCGGAGTTGTCGGTGTCCCCGACCCATCTTGTTGTGGTGGATTCGCCAATCCGCTCTCGCAGGGACTGGTCGGTGTGGCAGACTAGCAACAGCGCCAAATCAATGTTGCGATTTTTAGCCGTGAAGATGGGGAAGACTCTCTCCCCAGACGCGTCGGGATATTCTCCTTATGAATCCGCTGAACCTGTTCCGTAGGAAGCAACGTCCGAGCGACCATCCGGCTGGCATTCATATGACGTTTGCGCAGTCCAGCGTCGTCCATTCTGTCACCCGCACTGCGGTGATGTTGCGGAAGCAGACGTGGATCTTCCCCATCGCAGCGATCATTGCCCTGTCCCTGCTGGCGTTTGGAGTTCGTCGAGCAATCGAAGCGACGATGAAGGCGAACTTGAAGTCGCAACTGCAGACGCTGTTAAACGTTGAAAAAGAGATGCTGGAGACCTGGTTCAACGTTCAGTGTTCGACGGCGGAGACTGCCGCGAACGACATGCAGGTCCGCGAAGCCATTTACGACTTGGTCGCGGAATTTGAAAAGAGTGATCAGGTCGCACCCGGAGAAGCACCTCTCATGCGCCCCGGTCAGATCGCGGAGAGCCACCGCAAGTTGCGCAGTGAGCTGGCACCGACTTTGTCATCGCATCATTTTGTCGCGTACTTCGTCGTGGATAAGCAAAAACGAGTGATCTCTTCGACCTATGAAGAATTCATCGGACGGCGGGATATTGCAGAGTACGATGCATTCATCAGTCGGGCTCTGGATGGAAAAACGACCGTTTGTGCGCCTCTTCCCAGTGTCGCCGTGATGAAAGACGAATTCGGAAAGCTTCGGACCGGCGTTCCGACGATGTTCGTCTGCACCCCAATTCGAGATGCTCGGTTTCAAGTCGTCGGTGCCCTCGCGCTCCGCATGCGTCCCGAACGCGAATTCACTCGGATCCTGCAGCTTGGTCAGATCGGAACGTCGGGTGAAACATATGCTTTCGACAAGCTGGGACGTATCGTTTCGAATAGTCGCTTCGACGAGTCGCTCGTTCTGATCGGACTGCTGCCAGACACGGATCATGTCCGTTCCATGTTGAATCTGACGATCAAGGATCCGGGAGGCAATCTCCTGGATGGGTATCGTCCAAAGGCCCGTCGAGGGGAACTCCCTTTCACCAAGATGGCCGCTTCGGCGATTGATGGCAATACAGGCGTCGACGTGAATGGTTATCGAGACTATCGGGGTGTCCCCGTGATCGGGGCCTGGACTTGGTTAAGCGAATACGGCATGGGGATGACGACCGAAATCGATACGGCCGAAGCATTCCGTCCCCTCCACATCTTGCAGTGGACGTTCTGGGGTCTGTACGTCCTCTTAGCGATCTGCTCCATCGCAATATTCATTTTCTCCGTGGTCGTCGCTCGCCTCCGTCGACAGGCCCAAAAAGATGCGATCGAGTCTCAAAAGCTGGGACAATACACCCTGGAAAAGAAGCTGGGAACGGGGGGCATGGGTGTTGTCTACAAGGGATTGCACGCCGTTTTGCGACGACCCACGGCGATTAAGCTGCTGAATGTCGATAAGGTCAATGAGGATTCGATCAAACGCTTCGAACGAGAAGTTCAGATTACTTCGCAATTGAACAACCCCAATACGGTTGCCATCTATGACTTCGGCCGCACTGCGGAAGGTGTCTTCTACTACGCGATGGAATACCTCGACGGGATTGACCTGCAGACGCTTGTCGACCGTTACGGCCCGCAATCAGAAGCGCGCGTGATCCACATTCTGCAGCAGATCTGTGGTTCACTGTATGAAGCACATTCGTTGGGGTTGGTCCATCGAGATATCAAGCCCGCGAACATCATGTTTAACCGCCGAGGTGGCGAACCGGATGTTGTGAAAGTCCTGGACTTCGGTCTGGTGAAAGCCATCGATGATCAAAAGCAGGCCGGGCTGACATCCGACGGACTGACAGGCACTCCCCTTTACATGTCTCCCGAGGCGATCCAGAATCCGCAGTCCGTTGACACTCGCAGTGACATCTATGCTGTGGGAGCCGTTGGGTATTTCCTGTTAACCGGCCAGCCTGTCTTCAGTGGCAGCAATATTGTCGAACTCTGTCAGATGCATGTTTCCCGACTTCCCGATCCCCCGTCGCAACGATTGGGAAGACCCGTTTCGCCCGAACTGGAAAGTTCGTTGATGTCGTGCCTGGAAAAGTCTCGGGCGAAGCGTCCGCAAACGACTCGAGATCTCAGCCTGTTGCTTTCTCGCGCGCCCGCCGCCAACGAATGGTCGATCGAAGAAGCCGATGCCTGGTGGGGCAAGCATGAACGGGGCCACACCAACATGACGCAGGTCGCCATCGACGAGATGGGGTCGACCCCCGCTGGCGTGTTCGATCGAACCATGATCAAAGGGAGCTAGCACCTGCTCCACTCGTCATTCCCGCGCAGGCGGGAATCCCGCGAGTCGTGGGACGATGTCGATGCAGGAACTAGAGCGTACCTAACTGTGGCGTCCCGCGAGCGAAAGCCCACTGTGTCTCACCCATGCTTCAACGCGACGGAAGTGCGACCCGCACTACCGCAAGGGAAACGGATTCCCGGACTCGACGGCATTCTTCCGTTCCCGCAGGCATTCGCGGCTGGCGATTTCGTAGTCGCGGCAAACCTGCGGACGATATTGATGGTGCTTGCACAATCGTGTGACCGAGTCGAACCACAAACAGCAATCCTGAGGTTCCTGGCCTCGTAACAAGCCCGAAAAATGACTATCGATCTCGTCGATCAGCTCTTGTGGAAGATCGAGTGGACGAAAAGGATGTGGATTGGCGTAGTGCGATTGAGACGCGTAAAGCACAACTGGCGATCCGATTCCGAAGCAACAAACGCCGCAGTTGTCACAAGTGGTCGGCGGCAGGATTGGCAACGAATTCATCTGCGATTGGCTCTTTCATCGACGCATCAATGATTCCGTCCACTCCACAGCCAGGTCGGGGCGCAATTTCGAGAGTCGATCCCGCCCAGCCCGAGTGAGCGAGTTCTGCGGCAGGATCAGCCATTTCAGCAGCGGGAGTTCGGCACAGGCATCAATGTCTGAGTCATCGATTAGTCCACCCTCAAATCGCAATTCATTCAGAGTTTGACTGTCGGCCAACTTGGCGATGCCCTGACGCCGAACATCTGTTCCGATCAGCGTTAACGAACTCAATCGCGGGAGTTTTGATATTCGCTCCATCCCTTCATTGGAGAGCGGGGCGCAAATGACCAACGTCCGCAAGTGTGTCAGACTCTGCAAATGATCAAGAATATCATCGCCGCGTCGCGACTGGACTCGCAGACTCGTCAGCTGTGGAACATGCTGCAGATGAACCAACCCGCGGCCGTCGATATCATTTTCCATCAGCGACAAGCTCAACAGATTCGGAAATCTCGACAAGACTGATAAGCTGTCATCTGTCGCAAAACAACTCGACAGACGTAGCACTTCCAGTCGTGGCAATTCACGCAGTTCCTGAAACATGACATCGTCAACATTGCTGTGATCGAGATTGATTTCGACGAGTTCAGAGGCAGTGGTGGCAACGACAGTCAGGTCGCCTGGTCGAAGAGGAACAAACAGGCCGTCAAGATCGGCGCGCCGTCGAAATCCCCGGATTTCACCGAGTTCGTTGGTCATGAATTGTCCGCGTTCACCGATCGCCCGCAAACCAGTCATTGTTTCGGGGCGAAATTGAATCGCACACTTCGTCAGTGTCCGTCGCATTCGCACGAGCTGTGGCAAGGTGATTTCTGTTCCCGAGAGGCTCAGGTTGAGATGATTTTCCTGACAGAGGGAGATTAAATCATCTACGGACTCATCGGTGATGTTGTGGCAACGGTCCAGCAGCAGATAGCGCAGCTTCGGCAGATAGCGAAGATGTTCGAGCCCGGTCGTCGTCACATTCGTGTCGGCCAGACTCAGGATTTCCAGGTTCTTTAGCCGAGCTAATTCGACGAGATGATCGTCACGCAACCACTCGCTGCCATCCAGTCGCAGTTCCCGCAGTGCGGGGCATTCTGCCATGGCAATCAGAGATTCACCTGTCAAACTTGCTCGGCTGAGATTGAGCGAAGAGAGTTTCTGTAGCGACTGCAGTGACCTGATCCCGTGATCGCTAACACGGCTATCAATCAGTGACAGCCGTTGCAGCGAGGGAACTTTAGAGGCGACGATGACAAGGTCGTCACCAATGTGCTGTCCTTCGAGCAGCGCTCCCACCAACATGGTTTCATCGTGAGCAAAGCACAACTTGGCCCCAGCCGCGGCAAGCTGCCGCTCGGGACGAAGATCCTCCAATGGCCACAGGATCGCGCTGATCCCGACCATCCCCAGGACGACGACTGTAATCGCTAACTGTCGAGCAATGGCGACCAACATGGCTCTACTCCCGCAACTGGGGTCCATGTCTTATCGGATTTACTATTTCTTCTCTTCAGGCTTCTTCTCTTCGGGCTTCGCTTCAGCCGGTTTGGCTGGCTCGACACCCCGAATAACCTGCAGTTCCGGCAACGCGGTCTTCAAGCCTGCCACACCCGCATCGGTGACCTTAGTCTCCCACAGGTAGAGCCGCTTCAGTTTCTTCAGTCCTTCCAACGATTTCAAGCCAGCGTCACTGACGGCCGTTCCATACAGGTTTAGATACTCAAGGTTCTCCAATCCCTTCAATTGGTCGAGCCCCGCGTCGGTGACCTTCGTTCGCTCCAGATGCAGTCGAACCAGAGCTTTGGAGTCCTTGATATTCGCCAATCCGGCGTCCGTAATGTCCTTGCCACGTACATTCAACTGAGCCAGCTTGGGGAGGCCCTTCAGAGGAGCAAGCTGGGCATCTTCGATCTTGCCGTCGGCCAAGTGAAAGGCGACATCCAACCGAGAATCATTCTGAGCAAGCTCCATCACTTGCCCGCCAGATTTTCGGATCTCTGCCATCGCCGCCTTTTCAGCATCGGTGGGAGGTGTTTTTTCCTCGGCGAACGCCAGCGAACATGATATTCCACTCAGTACCAGGCACAGACCAACAGCACGAATCATCGTGGCAAGCTCCTTGTTAATCTCTCGAAAAGTTGCCCAAAGTTGCAGGCGTAGCTTACCAGATTGAAGAACCGCAAGTGTAGTGCTGGCGGTTCGAGTTCCCAGTCATTGCCAGAATGCGGACTTGCATGCCCAGTCTCTATTGAGAGATTTCCAGTGTTGGCAGAGCTCGCTTCAACCGAGCCTGTCCCTCGCCGGTAATTTGAGTTCCCGAAAGATTAACCGTGCGGAGCGACTTCAGACGACCGATGTTCTCAATCGAGGAGTCAGTAACTTTACCTGAATTCAATGTCAGTTCTTCCAAGGTTGTCATCCCCGACAAGTGCTTCACTCCGTCGTCATCAAACGGGCCACCGAATAGTCGCAGCATCCGTAACTTGGGGAGTCGCCTTACTTGTGACAGCGTCTCGTTACTGGCGGCCTGATCGTAGACATCCAACTCGTACAACTCGCTAAGCTGTGCCAGGAATGGCAATGCGGCTTTCGTCACTTCCTTGCCATGGATATGCAGTTGACGCAAGTTGGTCAGCGCGGCGAGAGATCTCAGGCCGGCGTCAGTGACGTTTGTGTGAACGATCTCCAGTCGTTTCAAGCTGCTCAATTTGCTGATCGCCTGCAGTCCTGCGTCGCTGGCTGGCGATGAGTGCAGATTGATCGATTCCAACTGCGTCATTCCCGTGAAATAGCGGAACCCGATCCCCGTCACTTTCGATGAGCAAACGGTCATGCGCCGGAGCTTCGTCAACTTCGCCAGATGTTCGAAGCCTTCGTCACTGACGTTGGTCAAGCACAGATTGAGAAACTGCAGGTTCGTCAGTTCCCGCAAATGCGCCAGCCCGGCGCTCGTGATAGCCGTGCCGCTCAACTCCAGGCGTCGCAATGCGCTCTGGCCCTCAAGTAGCGTTAAGGTTTCATCGTGGACTCGTTCCGTCAGAGGTCTCGCTTCCGGTTCTTTGTGGCCATTGGTCCGCTCGTTGAGATTCAATTCGACGATCTGCGCGAAGACCGCCAGTCCTTCATCCCCGGCAATCGCGCGCAGCCAATCAGGAGCTGCCACCTCCATCGTGGCCTTGCCGTTCAATCGTTTGACTTCGGCCAGCAAAATGCGATCGCGTGCTGATCGCACCGCCGCTTTCTCAAAGTCAGGCAACAGTTGCTCGACATCTTTGCGGACTACTGGATCAGTGACGTTGGCGGACAATGCCTGGATCTGAATGCGTGACGCATCATCCAGCTTGTCGCCGTCAGTCTTTGAGTCGTACGCGACTTTCGCGATTTGTCGCAGAGTTGCTGCGTCCCCATGCGATACTTGAGGAACAAGATTCAATGTGCGCGTCGTCGGAATCGGCTGGCCCGGGTGTCCCGCAAATCCCTTGACGCCTACCTTCGCATGAAAGACCCCCGGGGGATCCCCGGTCGTGCAGAAGATCTCATCATGGTCTTTGCCGCCGAACGTGATGTTGCTGACCACCTTTGCTGGCACCGGCAAATAGGCCAACACTTCCGCCTTTGGGCTCAGCACAGTGATGCGCCCGTGCCCCGCGTCAGGCCGATGAAAATCGGCCACCCATAAATTGCCGCTGACATCGAAGGCGCACCCATCCCCTCCCGATCCACCCAGGTCATAGAACACCTCGGGCGTTCCCAGCAGGCGTCCGTCTTGCGGCAACGCGTAACGCAGAATCTTTTGCGATTGTGATTCGATCACGTACAAGAACTTGCTGTCAGGGTCGACATCCAGTCCGTTTGGAAAAGCGAGTCCTGTGGCAACGCGATCGACTCGGCCGTCTGGTTGCACGCGGAAGATGCTTCCTACAGGGGTCTGCCGTGACGATCCTTCAGGATCCGTCCAATACACATTCCCGCGAGCGTCAATTGTCAGGTCATTCAAACTCCGCAGCGGTCGCCCTTCAAACTGATCCGCGATTACACTCACCTTCCCCTCCGGCGAAAGATCAAGGAGTGCTTTGTACTTGTTGTCGCAAATCAGAATGTGATCGTCTCGGCGCAGGACTGTGCCAGCCGGTCCCAAGTCGAGATACGTGAGAACGCTTCTATCAGGGGCTACTCGCAAGAGCCCGCCCGAACAGAAAAAGAGATCCCCGTTGCGCCAAACGGGGCCTTCAGAGTAACCCGGCGCAGCCGCGTAATGATCAAATTGGACCGTTTTCAATCGCTCTGCGAGTTCGCCGTTCGGTTCAACCGCCGGTGCCATGCTGCAGTATGCGATCACTGCCAGAAACATGACTAGGTGAGATGCAAACAGATTACAGCGAATCATCGGTGTTCTCAAAACGGTGATGTACTTTCGTAAGGGGCTTCACATCGTACAAAATCCGTCGTCAGGCACCACCGGTCGCAGGATCTCGCGAGTGAGTCACCTCGGATTATTCATGGCTTGATCACTGCGTTCCCTTCTCGTCATTCCCGCGCAGGCGGGAATCCAGCGCGGGGTGACAAGATCGCGATGCCGGAATTATGAATCGTGTCTTCCAGATTCATCGCGGAACTGATGGATTCCCGCCAGCGCGGGATGAGAAGTGACAAGATCGCGAATCTCAGAACCCGAATCGGTGTTAGTCGCACTCTTCAGCCGCAGATGTCCTTGAATCGCCTTCCAAGTTACCACCTATTGGCCCGTCTTCGGCGACTTTGCGCGACAGAGCATCCGCCGCTTTGATCAATGTCGGCATTCGGAACTCCCCTGCCATCGAACCGATCAGCCGAGCCGCGGCGTCATAGTCGATTCCGATGGCGGTGATGAACAGCGGTCGGACGCTTTGCCCGCGACAGAGTTGGGCCGCGTGCTCTGTTTGCTGATAGCGATTCTTCGCCACACCGATGATGATTACGGGTTGGTGGAGTGAAGCACGCAAGTGTTCACCCAGACCCGGGGCTGAATCTGCAGACAAGTGACAATAGCCGTCAAGGACATAAGTATCGACCGACTCAGCGATCTTGGCGATCACCGCGAGCAACGGTGGTAATTCTCTCAAGTAAAATTGGCCGGGCTGGTAGGGGGCCAACTCGTCGACCGTCGCCTCATATTCGGCCAGCGAACTCGTATCGGCCCAGTCCGAAAACACCACCGCGGCGGCATGTGCTTTGTCCTGTGAATAGTAAACATCCAGGCAGGCGATCATTCGGAGTGGCTATCAACAATGGACACAGAGCGGCGCTCGCAGCCCACCTTAGGTTCTGCGAGCGCCGGGTGTCGGAAGGAACTGAAATTCGATTCGTCGTCGGTCTCGGTCATTGCACGCACAAGATCTTGGCGACCTTGGCTGCAGCAAACCCGAGGTTGTGTCATGCAACTGCGAAAATCTCTTCTCTCGTCTTCCAATTGAAAATTTTCATTTTGCAATTCGCAATGTCCCTCCTACTGGTCCGTCGCTTGGCCCTCAGCCCTTGCCCCTCAGCCCTCCTGAGTTGTGTCAGTCGTCGTCATGCTTTATCTGGGTCGCGGTGACAATCTTCTGCTGTTCGTGTGGCGGAACCTGTTCGTAATGACTGAAGTCCGTGCGGAACGAACCCTGACCACCGGTCATACTGGATAACGATCGGGCATAGGTCGTCAGCTCAGAAAGTGGTGCTCGAGCCTGGACGATGGTCATATTGCCCGGCAATGGGTCCATCCCTTCCATCCGCCCGCGACGCGTATTCAGATCGCTCGTCACGGAACCGACGTGATCGCCGGGGACGGTGACTTCCAGATGCATGACCGGCTCCAGCAGGCACGGCTTGGCCTGCTGAAAGACATCTCGGAAACAGCAACTGCCCGCCATTCGAAACGCCGCTTCGTTGCTGTCGACCGGGTGATCCTTGCCGAAGAACAGGGCGACGGCGACATCCTGAATTTGATATCCCGCCAGCACCCCCTTCTCCATTCGATCGCGAATCCCCTTTTCCACAGCAGGGATGAACTGATTGGGGACGGATCCGCCGGAGACACAGTCGAGGAATGCGAAGTTCAATTCCTTGTCGTAGCGATAGTCTCGCAGGCTCTCGAACTGCTGCCGCGTGAAGTACGTCTCGGGATCGATGTCACGTGGCAGCGAGTAGACGCGCAGATGCACTTCGGCAAATTGCCCCGAGCCTCCCGATTGTTTTTTATGACGATAGGAACCTTCGGCCTTACCCGCGCAGGTTTCTCGATAAGGAACTTTGGGGGCATGCACGACGACATCGACCTTGTCGCGCTTATGCAGTCGTTCCTGCACGATTTGCAGATGCAGGTCGCTCATCCCTCGCATCACCATTTCATGGGTCTGCGGATCGCGGGTGATGCGGAATGTGGGATCTTCTTCTTCGATCTTGTGCAGTGCGCCCGAGATCTTCTGCTGGTCGTTACGGCTTTTTGGTTCAACTGCCAGGCCGATCATCGGCGTCGGAAATTCGATCGTCGGCAACACGAACGAGCGGTCACCATTCACGAGCGTATCGCCCACCTGAAACTCGTCAACCTTGGCAACGACGACGACATCCCCCGCATGCGCCTCGTCGATCGCTTCGACTTGCCCTCCTTGAACATCCAGCAGTTGATGAATCTTGATCCCCTTCCCTGTCCGCATGTCTTTGACCATCGAATCTTTGGTCATGGTCCCTGACAGGACGCGGATAAAGCTCATTTTGGAGACGAAGGGGTCGATCCGTGTTTTGAAGACCTGCGCGACAAGAGGTGCGTCCGAGGTGGAAATCACTTCCACGTCTTGCCCATCGGCTGTCGCGTGCCGAACAAGTTCACCCGGTGTCAGAGCAAAATCAGCCATCGCATCCATTAACTCGGCCACACCGATGCCCGACTTGGCGCTAATGCAGAAGATCGGAATTAGTGTCCCGCGGGCGATCGCCTTGTTGATCCCTCCGAGCACTTCATGCGACTCCAGCTTTTCTCCTTCCAGATACCGCTCCATCAGCTCATCGTCGGCTTCGACAATGGCGTCCATCATCGCCGAACCATAGAGTGCCGGATTGACGACGCATCCATTTTGTTCGGGATTGCCGGTCACCAGCGTCGTCTTCACCCCTTTGAACTTCGCGCCCGCGCCGCAGGGAACGTTCATCGGAATGCAGTTGGCTCCAAACGATTCCTGAATCGTTTCGACCACTGAGGCGAAGTCGATGTTTTCCTGATCCAGCTTATTCAACACGATCACTCGAGCGAGGTGTGCCTTACCTGCCAGCTCAAAAGTGCGCCGCGTGTTGGCTTCAATGCCAGCCGACGCATTGATCGTGATCAACGCCGTTTCCGCCGCACACACAGCCGAGATCACTTGTCCGACGAAGTCGGGATAGCCTGGTGTGTCGATGACATTGATTCGCATCCCGTGGTGTTCGAAATGCACCATCGCGGCCGAGATCGAAAAGTGGTGCTGCTTCGCTTCGTCGTCGGTATCCAGCAAGCTGGTCCCGTCGTCCACAGATCCGGGTCGAGTTCCGACCCCGGCCTTGTACAACATTTGATCCGCCAGCGTGGTCTTGCCGACCGCACCGTGGCCTACGAGAACAATGTTGCGAATTTGCTCCGACTTAAACTTGGACATACCGGCCCCCTTTTCTTCGATGAAATAGTCGAGTTGTCAGGCGCGGAACCAAAAGTGACGTGGTCGGCAATTGTACGACCGCTCGATCAGGGAAGCTAGCATTTCCCGTCTGTGTCCCCCTCCTCCCCGAGCGGGGGGCGTAAGCCCCCTGGCCAAAACACACACAATCCTCAATCCCTCTTACCTGCCGGTTTATAAGACAATCAATCAACGCCGGGTGCCTGGGGTCGAGTCTTCGAGCCCCCAGAGTCGTGAACAAACACTATGTTTCCCGCCCTGCCCGGGTCAGAACTGCCCTCAGCCTTCCCTCCACGTACCGAACCATTTTCATCTGTCAGTAAAGTTGCACTTTTTTGAGGAAAACTGCCAAAAACAGGGCTGTTTTGTCCCCCATTGTCAAAAGTTGTCCTGGGGTGTCAAAATTTGTCAGTGACGACTTCGAACTAAGATCCCCAGAATCTCAAACCTCGTCTTGATCAGCACACCACAAACGGGACAATCGTCTTCACGACAATGTTCGTAGGTGCACCGTAACCAACGGGCACGCCTCTGGGCCGCTCTCTTAGCGGAAGGTCAGAGGTTCCTATTCCTCAATAGATGACGACCAAGACCACGCTGTCCCCACCTCTTACCTGAGCGGGACGGCGTAAGCCCTCTGGCCCAAACACAAACAACGCACTCGCCATACGGCAATCGTGCTGGCTCGTCCGGTTCGGAACTGACAGCACAAGAAAGGGAGAATATGACCCCATGACGACCCGCTATCACACCACCAATCAAGTCCTGACTGCCAGCTTGGCCTCGACAGCTCAAACCAGGCATCTCAAACCTTCCTCTCTCAGTGACTTCGCGTCTCCGCGTGAGAAATTCTTCACCCCCCTCAAAACCCTGCCATGGACTGACAAACTCTGCCAAATCGTAAGGAAACGGAAACCCCGATGACGCTTGCCCAGCCCCCGAAACCTTACGGACGCGAACGTAAAGTCGTCGTGCGAAATGTCATCGTCGGTTGCTTGCCGTTTCCCGATCCGTGTGGTGGACTGTCGCCGACTGGTTCACTTGCTGTCCTTCACCTCTGAGCTTCCAGGTTCTTCCGATGTCAAAATATCTCTGGCTGCTGGTCGTCGTAGTTCCCGCCGGACTGCTGGCGGCGGACGAGGCTCCGAAGTCCGTTGACCCTCGGCTCAAGATCGAATTGTTCGCCGAGCATCCGCAGATCGTCACGCCGACCGGAATTGATGTCGACTACCGAGGCCGAGTGTTCGCCATCGAAAGCAATACTCACTTCCCTCCCGAGGGGTACAAAGGTCATCCGACGGACCGAGTTCTGGTCATGAGTGATTCTGACAGCGATGGCCGTGCGGACAAGATCGTCGTCTTCACCGACGGCCTGACGCACTCGATGAGTGTCCTGGTTCGCCCACTATGGTTTCCAGTCGCAACCACCGCCAAGCAACCTGCCCCCAAGCAATCAGTCTACATCGCAACACGACGCGAAATTCGTTTGTTCCATGATGACGATGGAGACGATGTCGCCGATCGCCACGACTCGATCGTCCGCCTGGAGACGAAAGGAAACTATCCGCATAACGGTCTGGCCGGATTCGCGCTGGATGGTCTCGGCTGGTTGTACTTCGGGTTCGGCGAGAATCTGGGAGAAGAATTCAAAATCATCGGTTCTGACGGTGTCACGATTGCCGGTAAAGATGGAGGCAATATCTATCGCTGCCGCCTCGACGGTTCGAAGCTGAATCAAATCTGTACCGGCTTCTGGAATCCGCACGCCAATGCGTGGGATGCCTTCGGTCACCTGTTCAGCGTCGACAACGATCCCGACAGCCGTCCACCTTGCCGTTTGATTCATGTGATTCCCGATGGCGACTACGGCTATCGATTCCGCAACGGTCGCAAGGGACTTCATCCCTTCACCAGTTGGAACGGCGAGGTTCCCGGAACACTGCCAATGGTCGGAGGGACTGGCGAAGCACCCTCGGGGATCTTGGCATATGAGTCGGACGGTCTTCCCGAAGAGTATGTGGGCAACCTGCTCGTCACCAGTTGGGGGGATCACCGCATTGATCGCTTCCGACTGCAGCCCAAGGGGACATCCTTCACCGCGCTGGCAGAACCATTGATAACCGGCGGAGAAAACTTTCGGCCAGTCGGAATCGCGACGGCTCCAGATGGATCGCTCTATTGCACCGATTGGGTTTTGCGAGACTACAAATTGCATGGCCATGGACGCATCTGGCGAATCAGCAGCAAGACTAGTCGCACGAGTCCCGTTGTCGAGCTAAGCGAGATTCCCAAAGCCAAGCCCACCGACCACGCGGAGTACCTGGATTCACCCCGTCGTGAAGTACGACGCATGGCCGCGCATTACGTCGCCGAAGAGGCGAAAGCCGAAACGCCGCGAGGCCAACTGGAACTGTTCTGGAGTCGCCACGCCAAAACGCTTGCTGCGGGCATGCCGAAAAACACAGACGCAATCAATGATTTTTCTGACACGCTGCCAAACCTGGCCACCAGTGGAGATGGGTTTATTCGCGCTCGTCGCAAGGCTGCCGTTGGCACTTTTCAGATGCTAATGGACGCGACGGGGGCGTCTTTCAGCCCTCAGCAGCAACCGGAGCAAGATCTCTTGCTTCCGAAGTTAGCGAAAGAATCTTTCCTCCCAAGCCTTATCATGCGGCAGGCAAAGATGGGGGGAATGGACCCACTCCATATCGCGTGCTCAACCGACGATCCGTTCGTGCGTTCGGTGCTGGTCACAATGCTGTCCCGGCAGTTTAAACAAGCAGATCTTGTCGCCTACTTGACATCCGGTTGGGAGCCGTCTCCCTCCGAACGACTCGCAATAGTCCTGGCAGCTCGAAAGCAGAACCCCAAAAGCGATCGGCTGGTGGCGATCGCATTGAACGACAGTGACGCTGACATTCGCAGAGTCGCTGTTCAGTGGGTCGCTGAAGAGCAGCTCAAACAGCTGCGACCGCGCGTGGAAGCCATACTCAGTTCTTCCGGTATGACTCCCGAACTCTTCCTGGCGACGTTGGCTTCATTGCAAATGCTTGACGGTGGCAATCCTGCTGACTTCGACAAGACTCCGCCAGAAAACTACGTCATCCCTTTGATAAAGGATGCTAAAAAATCTGCATCAGTACGAGTCCAGGCTTTGCGACTCGTCGCGCCGACCGATAAGGCGCTCAGCTCGCCACTACTGGGTGGGTTGGCGATTTCAGACGATAAGTCACTCCGACTGGAAGCCGTCAGGACGCTGCAGTCTGCTACTCCCGACGTTGCCGCGACGCTGCTGCGGGAAATCGCAGCCGACGACAATCGCGATGTCACCGAGCGGTGTGAAGCGATCGTTGGGCTGGCCGCGCTGGTCAAGTTGGAGACGGGCAGTGGACCAAACCGCTCGTTGTTGATGCTGCTTCTGAAATCGAAAACCGCCTCGATCAAGCGAGAAGCCGTCCGAGCACTGCGAAGTCTTGTCGCAGATATCGAAATTCGAGCAGCCCTGGAAGGCGTCGCCGACGCATTAAGCAGTGAGTCTGATCAGGCACTTGCGATCGAACTTGCCGACCAGATTGCCCTCGGTTTCGACGACGCAAAACTCCCGAATCCGGCATCGATCCGGAAGTTGGTTTCGAAACGGCCCAAGGAGAATTACCAGTGGCTGGCTGAATTGGATCACAATCGAGAAGGCGATGTCGCCGCGGGTCGTCGCACATTCTTCCATCCTGCCGGCGCGGGTTGCTTCAAGTGCCATCGGATCGATGGTCGAGGAGGTCGCGTCGGGCCGGACCTCTCGCGAGTCGCTGGGGCAATGAATCACGTCAAACTCCCACCGATCCGCTACCAATTGATTCAGTCGATCCTTGAACCCAGCCGCGAAATCTCGCCGCAATACACGTCATGGTCTTTCGTACTTCATGACGGTCGCGTTGTCACAGGCATGATCGTCCATGAAAATGAAGGGAAGACGATCGTCGGGAATTCGGAGGGACAAACTATTGAACTCAAGACTGCGGACATCGAAGAACGAACGCCGCAACGAGTCTCTGTCATGCCCGATAAGCTGGCAGATCGAATGACGCTGCAGGAACTGCGTGACCTGATCGCTTTCTTGGATGCCCAGAGATAGTCACATGCAACGAGATTGCAGAGACTCACTGATGATGACGGGACTACGTCGGCGCGCGATTTGCGGTTTGCATCATCAAGGTGTTATCTTGTCCTCTGTTCGAGTCGCAATTCTTAACTCGACCTTAAGAAGGATGCTGGACAAAGCAATGAATGCGGTGAAACGTTGACTGGATTGAAAGTGAAACCGATCGCCGCGGATTGGAACAAGGCTTCCTCGACCCTCGCCCCGACAGTCTGCATCGTGCTGGCCCTGGTGGTGGTGCTCTTGCTCGGAGGCTGGGGCGTCTATCAGGATGGGGAACGGCACTCGCTGGCAGTGCTCCACTCGGCGGTCATGAACGCGCGTTCTGGGGCCGAACGAACGGCCGGCCGTATGGAACAAGAGCTTCTCGATCTGGGTGCAGATGGCACATTGTCAGAGGCCTCGAACTGGTTGCGCGAACATTGGAAAAGAGTGGCCCCGCGCCCAGACCGCCTCTATGGAGCTGTTGTCGACACGGACGGAAAGGTGATCGCCCATAGCAACGTCAGCTTGGTCGGCGGAATGCTTTGCCCGGCGGCGCAGTTCGAACCCGTTCAAGCTATCGGGCCCAATGTTTTTCGAACGTCCTGCTCGACCCTGACCGATCAGAAATCGATTGAGGTCGTCGTTCCGATCGATCTCGGTGGTCTGGAACGAGGGACCTATCATTCCGGTATCAGTTGGAATCTGCTGCAAGAGCGGATCAGAAGTAGCCGCCGGCGAAGTCTGCAGGCCTGGGGCATCATCATCGGAAGCATTCTGCTGGTGGTGTTGTTCTCCAGCATTTCCCTGTACCGCATCACGCATCGAGCCGCGGCATTGGAACATGCTCTGGCCATGTCTAATGCCCGTCGCATCGGAGAGATGAGCCAATTGATCATTGGGCTGGCTCACGAAATTCGGAATCCCTTGAATGCCGTTCGACTGAATCTGTTCACTGCGGAGAGGGTCTTCCGCCGTGAGGCGGTTTTGAGTGAAGATGAAACGACGGCCATGCTGAGCGAATCGGTGCGTGAGGTCGTACGGATCGACGAGCTGATTACCCTGCTATTGGGCTATGCTCGCCCCGAGCAATCGAAGCCGCAACGCGTCAACGTCGGCAATGAGATCGAAGCGGTTTTGCAATTCCTGCGACCTGGATTGCAGGCGGCGGAGATCAGCGTCATTTTCAACGCACCTCCTGAACCGGTCTTTATCGAGGCCGGTCGCGGGCATGTTCGTCAGATTCTGCTCAACCTGCTATCCAATGCACGCGATGCCGTCAGTCAACACTCCGGTCGCATCGAATTGGATCTGACGGAGCAGGATGGAATCATCACACTACGAATCAGTGACAATGGTCCTGGCATTTCGCCCCTGGCATTGCCGCGTATTTTCGAGCCGTTCTTCACCACCAAGGAGGACGGCGTCGGATTGGGACTGGCCATCGTCCGTAGCTTGGTGGAATTGGGAGGCGGCACCATCGAATATCTGCCTGGTGCTAGTGGCAGTTCCTTCAAAATCCAGTGGCCCGTGGCACCCCACCGCAACAATGTGGAGTAAGTAGCTGAATGTCGAAGCCGGAAATCTTAATTGTCGAAGACCAATTGCGCGAAGGCAATGCAATGGTCCGTCTATTGACCACCGAGGGATATCAGGCCACTCATGCCCGGACCACAGCGGAGGCATTGCAGCGACTATCGCAGCCGATTGACCTTGTGATCTGCGACGTTCGCCTGGGTGTGGATAACGGCGTTGAGCTGTTGAAGCTATGGAAGCAGCAACGCCCTTCGACACGCTTCATCATGGTCACCGCCTATGGCGAGGTTCATTCGGCGGTCAACGCGATGAAATTGGGGGCGGAAGATTACTTAACTAAACCCGTCGATCCCGGTGAATTCTTGCGACTGGTCCGCCAGACACTGGAACGCGACGTGTGGAAAGCGGCCAGTTTGCACACCGATCCCTCGACCGATCAACAAGGCTTTTCAGGAATTCTCGGACGTTCACCCGCCGTACTGGAACTGATCGACAGGATCCAGCGTGCCTCACAGGTCGAAAGCCAGGTCTTGATCCTTGGTGAATCTGGAACCGGGAAAGAACTGGTCGCGTCCGCGATTCATCAGCACAGCCGCCGAAATGCCGGTCCTTACGTCGCCGTAAACATTGCCGCTGTCCCCGAGAGCTTGATCGAGTCCGAGCTATTCGGGTATGTCAAAGGTGCGTTCACCGGGGCGGGACAAGAACGCATCGGACGGTTTGAGGCGGCACACGGTGGCACGTTGTTTATTGATGAAATCGGAGATTTCCCGTTGGCCTCTCAGGCCAAGTTACTGCGCGTGCTGGAAAATCTCAGGGTGAATCCCGTTGGTAGCAACGAAGATCGATCGGTCGATGTGCGCGTCATCGCAGCCACCAGTCGGAATCTGACAGACCTGGTCGCCAATGGAAGCTTCCGGGCCGATTTGTTCTATCGGCTAAACGTCGTTACCATTCAACTGCCGCCCCTGCGCGAACGACAGGAAGATCTGACCATTCTGATTGATGCATTCGTGGCGGATAGTTGCGAACGGCACGAGCGACGGCCGCCTGGATTCTCTGCCGATCTGCTGCAATTCCTGCACAGCTATGACTGGCCTGGCAATGTCCGGCAACTGCGAAACACAATTGAAAACATGATTGTGATGTGTCGCGGTGACGTGCTGTCGGTGCACGATCTTCCGGCGTATCTCAGCGGCAACCCGCACGCTCCGACGATTCCCACTATCGCCACAGGTGCGGGTAGCCTGCAGGATATGGAGCGAACCGCCATCTTGTCGGCACTCGATCGATTCCATGGAAATCGAACACATGCAGCAGAAGCGCTCGGTATTTCCGTACGCACCCTTCAACGCAAACTGAAAGCCTGGGGAGTTGGCGGAGAGTCTAACGAGCCAATCGACTGAGTGCGACAATACGTCGTGGCGTACCGGCGGAAACACGACAGCGTGCCGCGGTAAGGCAGGTGGCCCGCAGCCGTTTCTGCCGAGAAGTGGTATCAAAGAAGACAATTGTCAAAATGTCATTGGGAAACTCTCTTCTTCCTCTCGCGGCATCTCAACTGCGTTCAGTGAGTGTTGGGGGCCGTAACAAAGCCATCAACGCCAGAGGACGGCAAGAACCGATGCATTATTCTGAACAGCATGCAAAAACCTTCGCTTGTGATGCCCGATACGCTGGAGGGTGGGTCGCACTCTATCGATCGTTGCAGGGAGGTGTTCCTCACGCCTTCGATATTGTGAAAGTACTGAGGTCGCGAGGCTTTTCATTTCCCTGGATTCCCGAGTTTTCATTCACCGACACGGAGTTGCAGTGTTATCGAGTAATCCATCAAGCATGGCGCGAAAAGTTGCTGCCGGATCTGCTGAGCTTGCTGCAGGCCTGGGAAGAAGAGGGACGATTAGCGGGACATGCTCGCCGCCCCGAATTTCAAAATGCGGTCCTTAAGTTTCGACGGGGGATACGCCAAGTCGAGATCGGCCGGGTCACCGATTGTTTTAGACGCACAAATGATTCAAAAGTGCGATTGAGTGAACTGAGTGAGATGTCGACGACTAGTGAGATTGAGGGGCAGTTGAATGCGATCTGGCTGTGCTTTGGCGATCGCAACTTGCATTGATCATTCGGCTCGCTGCTCCCGTCATTCCCGCGCAAGCGGGAATCCAGTAATTCGCGGACGGAACGAATGTTGTCCAGGAACAACAATTTGTGCCGATTCGGTGCCGAACTGCTGGATTCCCGCCTGTGCGGGAATGACGGGATGAGCCGGAGCAAAACGATCCGGTCGTGAATCATCCGGGCTAATTAGTGGCCGCATCTCACGTCAGACTGTCCCGTGCGCATTGATGTGCCACGACATCTTGGCTGTCTCGAATGTGGCATCCGACGGAGCATGACGCTGCCAGATCGACTCAATCGTCGTTCTACATCTGTGTCGCGACCAGGCTGTGAATTGCTCGGGTGTTTGGCATCGTTACTGCTTTCGAAAAGATAATGTTCCGGTCCCGCCCTCCTGAAGTTGCCATGGCGATCGCATTCATCCTGATGAAATGGTGGCAGATGATTAGACCTCAATCCCAGTTGCGATCATCCACGATCATGATGACTTTGCGGACACCAAACAAACTGATTGATGTTCAGTCTGGCGAGAGCAAAACAGAAGATGAGTTCGCCTACTGGCAATGCCACGAGATGCTGCAGCATTTTCATTCGCAGCCAATGTGTTAGACGCAGATGATTGACATCGTCTTGACTCACGTGTGCGGTAGCGCTGCCTCGCATGCGATGCTCACTAAGGCCGGGGAATGGATTTCCGGTCAGTCGAGGTAGTCCTTTCTTTGTGGAGCAATGAATGCATCCCAGGCACCCCCACATCCGCAGCGTGTTACTGGCATGGTTGGCAACACTCGCCTGCCTGCTGCCTGAATCGTCCGAACTGACGGCCAATGAAGGTCAGCCCGAGAAACTATCAGAGGACAAAAAGTTGACCTTGAAAATAGTCGGCCGAGTTTTCGATGCAGAGACAGGTCATCCGGTCGCAAAATGTCGAATTATTCCGGCAGCCGTGATTAAAGAGGATGATGATCATGTCACTTGGCAAACCCAACATCTCCGCGAGTTCTCCGGGGGTGAATACCTCTATGAACCGCGCCAGCCCTGG
This sequence comes from Schlesneria sp., assembly GCA_028291515.1. Lineage (GTDB taxonomy): Bacteria > Planctomycetota > Planctomycetia > Planctomycetales > Planctomycetaceae > Schlesneria. Next base: position 143,198 of record JAQGHU010000063.1, on the reverse strand, counting down.
GACTTAACCAAGCTCCGCATCGAAGCGGACGGCTTCCGGCCGACGGTGACGCATGCGGTCCGCAAAGGCGAGTCGGAAGAGATCGATGTGATGCTGATCCGCGAAGTCCTGGCCGGAACGGTACTGCTGCCCAACGGCCAACCCGCTGCCAATACCCAGTTGGCCGTGGCATCGTATACCAATGAAGTCACCGTCCGGGCCGATCAACTCTCTTACCGCGGACACGCTGCACGGCTGCGTCGCATCGTTGAAACAGATCGCGAAGGTCGATTTGAACTGCCGACGGAAATCGATCCGTCGGTCTTGATTGTCGCTCATGAAGCGGGATACACCGAGGTTACGATTGTCGCGGCGTCCGCACAGCGAACGAATTCTGGTTTGCAGGCGGGCCCCCATGATAAACGTTCCGTGAAAATTGTGTTGAAACCGTGGGGGCGTGTCGTCGGCAATGTCCGAATGAAGGACACGCCGGTCGCTGATGCGAAGTTCTGCCTCTATCAGTCTCGACATGATCAAGTCTTCGTATGGGCCAGCCAGACAATTGCCTCCGATAGCGAAGGCCGATTTGTTGTGGAGTACCTTCCGCCGGGACCACACGGCGTTTGCCTGCGCTGCGTCGAAAATGAAGGCAGCGATACCGGCAGCACGATCATCGGGTTGCCCGTTCAGTTCGAGATTCTCGCCGGAAAAGAAACTCCCCTCGAACTCGGTGTCGGTAGTTGCACCTTAGTCGGGCGGCTTGCGTCTCCTGATGACTTTCCCTATGCGATTGATTGGACCAAGGTCAATCTTCGCGTCTTTCCCAAGGCTCCACATTTTAGTGGGCGGATCGAGGGGGGCAGCGATCCCGTAAAATGCTGGTCTCGATTCCTGCAGACGGAGGAAGGGAAAACCTATGTTCGGGACAATATCGCGGTCGCTGCAAACGGAACATTTCGCGTCGAGGGATTACCACCCACTGAATACCAGGTGATGATCAGCGCCAGCGAACTGTCCGTCACGAGCGGTCATTTTCAGAAGGGCGAACTACTGCGGGGCGGCGCGAAGGTGCAACTGCCACCTATCATTGCGGGTCAACCGCCTGATCCAATCGATCTGGGGACGATCAAGCTGACCGCGACCGTATCGCCATAAGTCACCGAAAGCTCTCTCGATCAATTTGAGTCAGGTCGAGAGAGGTTCCGGCAACAGTTGGTTAATCGGTGTCCCGGCACAGTATTTCATGGGGCGTCCGATTGGCGTAATCACTTCTTTTGCGTAATCGACGCCCAATGTGTGTAGCACTGTGGCATACAGGTTGGCGACTTCGATGGGGTTTTCGGGTTGAGCCTTTTGGCCCGTCGGATCGGTCGCCCCCAGTACGGCACCGCTACGCAACCCGCCGCCGCCGATCAGGCACGAGAAGCCTGTTGGCCAGTGATCACGGCCACCCAGGGGATTGATTTTGGGTGTGCGTCCAAACTCACCGATGACCAGCACGGCCGTCGATTGCAACAGGTCGCGATCAGCGAGATCTTTGAACAGCGTCGCCAGCGCCGGGTCGAGTTCCTTCGCACGATTCACATGCGCTTCCATGTTCTTCGCGTGCGAATCAAAGCCGTTCAAACTCACCTCGATCGATCGGACTCCGACTTCCAGCAGGCGACGCGCGACCAGGCAACCTGTTCCGAATGACAGACGTCCATAGGCGTCGCGGATGGCGGCGGGTTCATCTTCGACTTGAAACGCTTTCAGTTGTTCGGATGTCATCATTCGTAACGCCGCATCGACGGTGTGTTGGTGCAAGGTGTGATCGACCTGAACGCCACGACCACGGCGAAACGATTGCGAGACGACTTCCAGATTCTTCAAGCGGCGCTGCTGACGATCGGTATCGACATTCGATCGCAGATTCTGACCATTCTGGCCGGGATTAAAGATGCGATAGGCATCCAGCTTGTCACCCAAAAAGCCGCCCCGGGGAGGAAACGGCGAATCACCCAGGCAGACGAATTGCGGGATTTCGACTTTGTCATCACTCAACTCATGAGTGGCGATCGCGCCGATGCTGGGGTGAACCAGCGTCGGCTCCGGTCGATAACCAGTATGCAGCATATAGGCCGCTCGTTCGTGATCCCCTTCCTTCGAGACCAGGGAACGAATGACCGACACATGATGCAGTTGTTCAGCCGTCTGCGGATAGAGATGAGCGATCTGCGCGTCAGGAATCGTCGACTGGATCGCCTTCACACCATCGTTCCCGCCGCCAATGTCCGTCCCCACATGGGGATCCCATGTTTCCAGTTGGCTAGGGCCACCGGACAACCAGATCGTGAGCAAAGATTTCTTACGCTCGACTCCACGAGCGTCCGCCGCACGCAAAGTGAGACCCGGAATGGCGAATGACAACCCAAGCGCAGCAGCCGACAGTCGCAGGAAATCACGTCGCGAACGGGATGGCGTGGTCATGAAAAAGTCCTTCGATCACCATGTCAGAACTGATTAGCAACGTCGCCAATCTCGCCAAGAGATTGGGTCTTCAGGTTCCGACAATGCACTAGTGCCCCCAGCAGAATTCGGCCGAGTTGTACAACGTCCAGAAAATATCTTCGATGGCATTCTTACGAGCGTCACCGCGTCCGTCTTCCAATTGCGGTAACAACTGAACTTGTTCTTCCACTGTGGGATGTCTTGTCAAACAAACCAGGAAGCACAGGTCCAGGCATCCTTCAGCAGTCGGCGACATCCCGGCAATGCGCCCCGGAGCACTGAAAGGAGTTCCTTCGGACCGGTCCTTGGCGAATTCCCCATTCATGCGCAACAGTGCCTGCGGGATGGTCCCCGAATGATCGGCCAGTTCGTCGTCCCCCAAGTCCCCGTACTCTTTCACGAAGTTCAGTTCTTGGAAGAACCGGAACGTGCGGCTGGCCCAATGGGAGTTCTGATCGATGGTCTTCAGCGATGTGGCTTGCAACATCGCTCCAATGACTTGCTCGGGCCGCAATCGCGTCAGCGGGAACACGGCCCACGTGTTATCGATAATTGCTGATCGTTCTGGCGATTCGGATTCCGGATGATCGGATGACAGGCGGAATGCATGCGTAGCAGCGATGTTGGCAATCAAACGCTTCAGGTCGCAGTCATGCTCGCGAAAGTCGCCACCTAAGACATCGAGCAGATCATCGTGCTGGCGACCCGCTTCATTCGGGTTTGGCAAGTCGTCGACAGGTTCGATCCAGGGCTTGCCAAACATCAGCCCCCAGACGCGATTGACGATGGCACGTTCAAAACGACGATTGTCGGGATGCGTTAGCCAGGCAGCCAGACGCTGTCGCTCGGTTCCCTCGGCAGGCATCCATTCCGAATGGAATGGCACCTCTGCCAAGACCTCTCGGTCTTCCAGAGTCTTCCGATCTTGAACTGTATACTTCTCTTTCCGATTGTCCTCGACACCCACAGGTGAGATGCTGACCTTGCTGAAACAGGCCGCCAGACCTTTGAATTGACCTTGTTTCCAATCCGCAAAAAAATGGTCATGACATTGAGCGCAATCAATACGCTGGCCTAGGAACGCGCGGACGGTGCGGCCAGCGAGCTTATCAACGTCCACAGTCCCCTCGTTGACCGCAGCTGTGATAAAATTGACCTCAGGAACGCCCGTCCACAACCCGCGATCGGCGATCATCTCGCGCACAATTTCGTCGTAATGGCGATTGTTCTGCAGTTGCTCGCCCAGCCACGCCCAAAACCGATCGCGGCGAAAGACGACGAATTGCCCTTCGTCGGCCCCGACATAAACTCGGGCCAGCCTGCGAGCGAAATAGTCCGAAAACCGACGATCCGCCAACAACCGTTCGACCCAGCGCTCCATTCGATGCGGTTGAAGGTCCGCTTCAAAGACGCGAATCTCTTCGAGTGACGGAACCGTCCCGTGCAGCGACTGCGATAGCCGCCTCAAGACCGTTAAATCGTCAGCCGGGTTGGCGGGAGTAATGTTGGCGTTGGCCCAATTCTTCGCGAAGAGACGATCCACCTTGGCGACGACAGAATCAGCATCGGTTGTAATCCGTCCGCTATCGGCAGGCGGCCGTCGCATGACTCGTGTCCGAGCCGACGCTCCCACCACAACAAACACGCCAACGACGACCGCCAAAGGCAGCACGATCTTGGCAACAGGAAGAGGCAACCGCGACATGCGTCAAATTCCCAGGACTATGGCAAGCGGCTTAAATTCTCCACGTCGTCGCACCCTTCAGTAGGTCAAAGGGATATGAAAAACGCGTACACTCGATCCATCGGACGCCGCTTGTTCTAGATTCTACCTTGTTTACCCCCAGCCAGCGCGAAAAGTTTCATCGGACAGATTGCAACCTTGGTGGCGTCCGCAGGGTAATTTGGACAGATTGGATACCAGTTGCCCTCGCGCTCGTTCGGTAATGACGACTGCTGGCAACGATTTTAGCATCCGTTTCTGGAAGTACGACTTGTGATCCCTCGTTCGGCTACAACGACGAACCAATCGAACAGCCCGGAAACTGCCGAGCGAGAATTGATAGAGTTTGCTGAAGTGGTGGGACCAGAAAGTGACGATGCGATCGACGTGACCGATCTGGTGCGCGATCCATCTGAATCTGCTGACGTGAGCACGGAGAGTTCCGAGTCGCAGCTGCCGGCAACCTCAGTGGCAAACGCCGAACCGGACGTTGTCGCCGAAGATTCCTATTTCTCATTCGACTCATTACCCCCCTTCCCGCATCTGCTGCGCAATCCGCTCAAAGCCGGGTACTGGGTATTTGAGGTGTTGTTCGGTGTCGTCAGCTTGTTTGCATTGCTGGCATTTCTCGCGGCGATTCCGATCTTCAATTTTTTGGCGTTGGGCTATTTGCTGGAAGCCGAAGGGCGCGTCGCCAGAACAGGTAAGCTCAGATTTGCCCTGCCACTGTTGCCTCTAGCCCCCAAACTGGGTGGCATCGCATTGGGAATCTGGATCTGGTGCAAGCTGGTACAAATCGTCGCTGATGCCGCGGGCGATGCGGAGCTGATCGCACCTGGGTCGGGTGTCGCGATCGCCTGGCGCATCGGGCTGTCTGCGTTCGCTGTCTGCGTCGCGATTCATCTGGTTCTCGCGATCGCTCGTGGTGGTCGCCTGGGTCTGTTCTTTTGGCCCACGCCGCTGAATGGTCTCTGGCTGGTTCGCCGATTGATGAGTGGCGACTATGCACATACAGCCGGAGTCGCCGTACGAGAATTCATCGCCGCGCTGCGACTGCGTCACCACTTCTCCTTAGGCGTTCGCGGCTTTTTCGGAGCATTCGCCTGGTTGCTGATTCCGACTGCCCTGTTCAGCGCATTACAGGATACGTCGAAGCCGGGACAGGTTGTGGTGACACTGCTGGGTGGGTTGATGCTCGTCTGTGCCCTCAGCGTGGTCCCCTTCCTGCAGGCGAACTTTGCCGCCCAGCATCGGATGAAGGCGTTCCTCGATCTGGGGAAAGTGTATTCGTTGTTTCGTCGAGCCCCCGTCGTTCTTCTTTTGTCCCTGATCCTTATGTATGCGATGGCATTGCCGCTGTATCTGTTCAAGCTGTTTGAGATGCCGCAAGACATGCGCTGGATGCTGACTCCCATCTTTGTGGTGTCGATCTATCCGGCTCGCGTCTTGATTGGCTGGGCTTATTCCTGGGCCGACCGGAAACGCAAAAACGCCTGGTTGATCGTCAGCCTGTCGTGCGGTCTGCTTGTCTGGCCACCGCTTGGCTTTTACGTCTTCATGTTGTTCTTCACCCCCGCTGTGGGTGCCGCAGGTCGAGCCGTGCTGTTCCAGCACCACGCTGTTCTTCTCCCCTGGCCTTTTTGATCCCCTCCTCTTCTGTTGCTAGTGAGGCTTCCAGATTGACCTTCAGCACGGGGCGAGTATCTTTTACTCAGCGGTGCTGCACTCGGAACGGACACAATCTTTGGATCTCACGGATGGCAACAAGCGATTTGATCAAGAGTGACTTGCTGGATCAGTCCATTCTTTTCGCCAGACTCGCGGCCGCGGCTTATCTCGACAAATCGGTAATGAACGAACCGGGACTCGAGAAACTGCAGAACGAATTGCGACTCAACGAGCACAATTCGGAAAACAAGACCGATACCCAAGCCCTGCTCTGTCGCTGGAACAAAGACATCGTGATCTCATTCCGGGGTACCGAGCAAAAGTTTGCAGACTGGGGGACGGATCTGAACGGTCGGTTGATTCCGAATCCCGTGGGTGTTGGATTGATTCACTCCGGGTTTCACGCAGCGTCTGATTCGGTCTATCAGCATGTGACGCGTTATATCAATCAGGTTCGCGAAGAGGGGACGCGACTATTTGTGTGCGGCCACAGCCTGGGTGGGGCCCTGGCGTTCATTACGGCCAGCAGACTGATGTTGGATCCGAACCTGCCGCCGGTGCGAGGTGTCTTTACGTACGGCGCTCCGCGTCCCGGCGATGCCGAATTTGCCAACGCGTTCTTTAGCTCGAAGTGCGGCAATCGGACGACGATGTGGTCTGCCAGTGGTGACCCCGTTGTCCGAGTCGTTCCATTCGCCAGCGGCTATCGGCACGCGGTCCCTCGTCAATTCACATTAAAAGAAAGCGCCATTGGACTGACGAGCCTGGACGGTGAAGTCGAACTCGTGCTGGAACAGGAATGGCTGAAAGGAATGCCATTGGCCAAGACGGCACTGTGGTTCATCAACAATGTCAGTGAGAACTTGAGAGCGTTTAACGCCAGCATGCACAGCGTTTCAAATTCCTACCTGACGCAGTTGGTCGCGGCTCGAGGCTGAGCTTCGGGCGACTGGCGCGGCCATCTTGTCATCCCCGACTATCGCTTAAACACCGTTGCGTCTTCGATTCGATAGAGTCCATAGATGTAGCCTCGTTCTGCTTTCAAATCGATTCGAAAGCGACCGACGACTTCCAATGACTCTTTCATGTTGACGTATTTTGCCTTCGTTCCCGCTTTCATGTCGACCATCAGGTTGTCGTAAATCTTGGCACCGGGGCCAAAACAGCACTCTAGATTGTCGCGCAGCAGGGCGAAACGCTCGACTTCGGGCTCGTACGTCAAATACATATAGCCCCGCAGTCGTACTCGTTTACCATCCAGCGATCGCAACCATTCGGGCATGTAAGAAATCGCATCCTCCGTGACGGGATCCATGTTCAGCACCGACAGCAGGTTGAAGTCCTCAAACGTCAGCCGGATTGCGTCAGTTTGACGGTCCATCGACCATGTTTTTGTGGGCACCAATAGCTCAATTTGTCGCGGATTCGCCAAGGCGAGCGCGGAGGCAGGAAGCTCTGACAACGCCTCCGCGGGAACCGACATCAACGTCTGCGTTTCACTAAGTGATTCTGTCGTCTGATCTTCGGTGCTAGTCGTGGTGTCGGAACGAGTGACCACAATCTTGGCGACGGCATGGTATTCGCTATTCTCTTGAGCGGCACCGCAACCGCTGGCCAATGCGAAGAAGGTCTTAATGAAGAGATGCTTGTTCAATCGCATACCAGTATCCATTCCGTGAACCAGTGCTTTCGATTCGACGAATAGCGATGAAAATCAGGGCCCTATTTTTGATCACTTCAGCATATTAATGCGACGGGAAGTTAATGCGATGACTGCTCGAACGCCATACGGGTTTGCCCAGATTTCGCAAGTCGTGACAACACCGCAAAGTTTTTTTGCGGCGAGCAAGACGGTTTCCGTCGACCGTGATCGACGTATCTCGACCCCCACCAGTGCTAAGCGTGGACCGACATTTTTCCAACAAATAAAACGCAGACTTCCTGTTCGGAAATCCATAAGGAAATTTGTTGACAGTTTGATGCCGGAGCCGCATTCTAGAGAGCGTCTCCACTGCTTCCGACATCACTTCGCCATCGACTCCACTCATAATTCGACGCCGATTTGCCGCGATCTAATTGAGACGCCAGTTTAGCAACTTGGACCGCAACCACGGGCCTTAGGAGCGACAAAATGAATACCAGCATTCTCCACGACGATGACCTGACGATTTCCATTGGCGACTCTGGGATTCTGTTCGAGACGGCTTGCGGTGCCGAAAATCTTCGCGTCCTGCAAGCAGGTGAGACCACCACGATTGGCTTCGGTGATCGAGGAGTGCGAGATGCCGCTTGCATCCACACCTATTACGATCGCATTCGAGAACTGATTGAGCAGAACGCTTGCCGCGTGTTAATTCTGGATATGCGAGGCGTCTGGTTCCTGCCCAGTCGAACACTTGGAGCGCTGTTGTCGCTACGAAAATTGGTCGAACGCGTGGAACTTCATAACGTCTCCGACGAACTCCGCGAAGGTCTTCGCGTCGCTCAGTTGGATCAGGTGCTCCACGTCAGTGACGCGGCTCCTGCTGCGGCCCCTGCTCTTTAGCATCTTGAGCTTCCGGTTAAGTCTGAGTGCCACGCTTTGTCTTTGACAAAGCCGTGGCATTCTCATTCTTTGACCTTACGCTTCTCAGTTTAGCCCCTCGCCTCACCGCGGTTACGCAATCTTCCTTGACACTGCTCGACCGCTGCTGTGTGATTCGAGACGCAATGTCCGAATGCCACTAATGTAGCTGCTGTAAGAAATGAGGCAGGATTTCACCTTTCTTATTCCGTAGTTCACCTTCTCTTCTCTCCGTGTTCTCTGTGCCTCTGTGTTTCAAACTCTTTTCTTACTGATTGAAGTGAAATGATTGTGAGACCGAGGTTGTGGATCGGCAAGATCTTGTGGTGTGGCACCGCGTCCCTGGGCATCGCTCTGTTAGGAGGGATGCTTTCCGTGGTGCTCAAGTCATTGGGTGATGCCTCGGCTGCAGAAGCGGTGCATGGAGTGACCCTGGTGTCATTGTTATTGTTCGCACTGGCCGTGGTGACGCTCGTTGTCATTCTCGCGTTTCTCGAATTGCAGCGTGGCGACCCTCCTGTGGGTCACGATTGAAAGGCATCGCATACGGTTGATCGTTTCTGTGACAGCCGTTCTGGAATCCTCTCAGCATGCCAATCAAGTTTCGCTGTAATTTCTGTCGTCAGTTTCTGGGAATTTCTCGCGCCCAGGCGGGTGGAATTGTCGATTGCCCCACCTGCGGGCGATCCATTCGCGTCCCCTTGCTCGACGGCAGTCTTCCCCCGCTGCCACAGCCAGAATTGAATCTCCAGGACACGCAACTCACGCGCGCACTGGATGAACTCGCTCGACTTGCCAATCCCGATTCGTCACCTGTCGCCGTGACTTTCGAGACGGCAGTCGATGAGGATGAGGAAGATGAGAACGAGATCCCGCAACTGATCCCCGAGCCAATTCCAATCGAGGTCCCAATTCCACCGACTCCGATCGCCATCAACCAGCCGATGCAGGATGACGAAGAATCCGATAGCCTCGAGACCTTGCAAGATCATTCGGTTCAAACCCCCTCCCTCAAGTATGATGTTCTCGCTGAATTAGCCGCCGTGGCACCCGTCGATGCGGAATTGAATCCACGCAAACCCGCGCCGGCGCGACTGATGGAATCGCGACCTCAGCGAGATCTCGGATCACTACCGCGGACATTGCTCTTCGTCGCGATTGCTTTCGTGGGCGGAATGTTGTTCGAGCGATTCGTCAAAGTCTTCGAATCACGCGGCCCCGTTTCGACGAATACCACGGCCGTCGAGCCTGGTGATGCGAAACCTAATCCCGTCAGCCAGGTCACCGGTCGCATCACCTATAAATCCGCTGATGGCACGAGCCAGCCCGATCGAGGAGCCAGGGTCATCGCATTCCCGATCCAACGCGAGGGGGAAGCGAAGTTGTCCGTGATCGGGTTTCGCCCCGCCGATGGTGAAGTGGACGCGTATGTCGCCTCTGCAACGCTCCACGCGATGGGTGGTGCCCTCGCCACGGCCGATGAAGCGGGCCAGTTTCGCCTCGAACTTCCCGCGGGAACCTACCAACTTTTGATCCTGTCGCATTTCCAATCGGGGGACGAAAAACAGACGCTTGACCCCCCATTGCAGAAGCTGCTCGCTGCTTATTTCGACAAGCCGGACGACGTACTCGGTCGAGTCAAATATGACTTCAGTCCACTACGAGTCAAAGGCACGGGTGATGTTCGAGATCAGTCGTTCTAGTGTAGGTTGCGTGCAGTCTTCGGAACGCACCATCAGATGTTATTCGATCCCCTGATGGCGTGTTCCGAAGACTTCACACGCCCTACTGGCTGCGAGTCAACGGGAACGGGCGATGTTCGCGATCAGTCGTTTTAGTTGATCTCGCGATCCGTGACCAACTCCACAATCCAACCCAGCATCGTAATCGCCATGAACGCGATCGCGATCAGAATCGGTAACAGAACGATCAGCACCAATGGCTTCTTAACCGCTCGCAGGTTATCCAACACGCTCGCCTCGGGGTCCGCAGCCGGCTGGCTGTCATCCGCGTTTGATTCATCGTCGCCGTCGGCATAGGACCACCCGCATTGTCCGCATTTCGATTGGTTGGAGTGCAGCGAAGCACCACACGAGAGACAACAACCAACCGCGTCACTCTCTGGGGACTGGCTTCGCTCCAACCGTCGCGATCGCAGTTCGCTCAGCACTGCCAGTGCGGCGTCCGCCGAGACTGTGGAACCCGCAGCTTGATGTTGCCGATGGCATTGGCAAGTACCCATTCCGTGCTAACTGCCTCTGCGTCAGCGAGGTGTGCAGAGAACCCTTCCGACTCCAGATGCATTCGCACCGCTTCGGCTTCGGGTAGGAACTGATACGACTCAACAGTGACAAGCCGATCGCTCATGGTCGCTTCTGCCTTCTTGCCTGTTGGAAATTCTCGTCACCACACGATGGCATGGGTGCCACGGTCTTGGAGTCTTCGACAAGGCCGTGTCTTCGAGGAAACACAGCCTCAGTTTATTCTCGTTCCCAAGCTCCAGCTTGGGAACGCCGGTCTTCGAAGCTCCGCTTCGCGATCAGTCCTGATCGACGTTCAACATCAGCATCGACTCTACGCTGGGGATCCCAACATGACACGATCTCAATACAAGATCTTCGAAACAGTGTATCCCTTCTTGGCTTATCGCGCGCTGGTAAGAATGACGGGTTGGGAAACCCGTCCGACTAGAGCGCATCCCACCTCACTATGGCGTCCGGTGAGCAGAAAACCACTTAGTCTAACCCATGCTTCAACGCGACACGCACTAGTTCGCCACCTTGCGATCAAGCTGTTCACCTTTGAACAGCATAAAGAGATACCCCAAAGCCGGCAGTAAAAACACTCCCCCCGTCAAAATGACAATCAGCATCATCCACAATACACCGTCCGGGGCCTTCGCCTGAGCCGTCGTGATACTCGGCGGAATGATGGCCGGATATTGCGAGATTCCCCAGCCCCAGATGACCGCCGTCACAGCGCCGGACGCTGCGATGACCGCACGCGAACAGTTGAGCCGCCAGACTTCGATCAGCGAACCGATCCCGCAAACCAGCGAGATGATCACCAGGGGCCAGCCGCGAGTCACGAATCCTTCTGCCAGATGAGGTGCTTCGATCGCCACCATCACCAGCCCACCGAACGACAGCACACCCATCCATAGACCTGTCGACAATGATCGCTGCCGCCAGATCGTGGTGAGGTGCTCGTCGCCGATGACACGCGCTTCCCGAGTCAAGAACACCGCGGCCAGATAGGCGCACATGCCGATGGAATAGAACCCGGTGAAGACCGCCAATGGCGAAATCCAACCAAGCACGAACTCTGACGGCAGGCTATTCTCGGTCGGGATCTTCAATTTTCCCGACGCGATCGCACCCGCCGCCGCACCCAGGAACAACGGAGTTCCCGTCGACGCCACCGCGAAGATTGCTTCCCACAACAGCAGTTCGCGCTTCGGTCCACCTCCGTACGAACGAAAGATATAGGCTCCTCCACGGAAAATGATTCCGACCAACGTCAGCAGCAACGGCAGCCATAAGGTCAGGCCCAGTGCCGCGAACGCCTTCGGAAACCCGTTCATCAAGATCATCAGGACGAAGACCAGCCAGACATGGTTGGCTTCCCAGACCGGTCCGATCGCCTTGTAAATATGCTGTCGTTCCCGATCGGTTGCCTGCAGAGCCGTGGTGAATTCCCAGATGCCCGCACCGAAGTCGGCACCACCCAAAACAGCATACAGCGTTAACGCAATCAGCATCACAATCAACAACAGGTCATCAGGTCCCATGAAGATCCTCCTGCAAGGGAACCTTGGCCAGTCGAGAAAGCGAAGTAATCGTGGCAATCCCCAGCAGCAGATAGATCGACATTGTTCCGGCGAAAACGGACCAGACGCCGGGTGCTCTCGTCACGGCGTCGGCAGTCCGCATGTATCCATGCACGATCCAAGGCTGCCGCCCCACTTCCGTGACGATCCAGCCCGCCTCCATGGCGACGATCGACAGCGGGCCCATCAGCACCACCGTTCTCAAGAACCATTTTGATTTTGGCCATGATCGAAATCTAACGTAGTTCACTAAGCAACCGGCAGCTAACAGCCCCATCATTGAGCCGATGCCGACCATCACTTGAAAGGCCATGTGAACGACGATCACGGGTGGCTTCTCGTTGTCTGGAAAATCATTCAGTCCCTTCACTTCAGCGTTGAAGTCGGCATAGCTGAGGAACGAGAGCGCTCCGGGAATCTCGATGGCATAGCGAGTTTCTCGAGTGACAGGATCCGGTATCCCGCCGATGCGCAGCGGAGCGTGTCGCTCCGTCTGAAACTGGCCTTCCATCGCGGCCAGTTTCACCGGTTGAGACTTCGCGACAACCTTCGCCGACCAGTCACCAACTACCATTTGAACTGGGACGAAGACCAATCCCAGCAGCAACCCCAGCGTGAACGCTCGTCGACAGTATTCATTCTGTGGATCGCGCAGCAGACAGAATGCGTAGAACGCCGCCACGCTGAAGCCCGTCACCATGTACGCCGCCACGATCATGTGCGTCACCTGGGCCCCGCTGGCCACATTGAACATGGCGGCCAGTGGATTGATGTCGACGATTTTTCCATCGACGATCCGAAATCCCGCCGGAGCGTTCATCCAGGCGTTGGCGGTGACGACGAAGAACGCCGACAAGAATCCTGAGATCGCAATCGGCCAACCGGTCAGCCAGTGTACTCGCTTGGGCAGGCGATCCCAGCCATACAAATAGATCCCCGCAAAGATCGCTTCCAGGAAAAAGGCAAAGCCCTCCATTGTGAACGGCAACCCGATCACCGCCCCCCAGCGGCCCATGAATTCGGGCCACAGCAGTCCCAATTCAAACGACAAAACCGTGCCCGAAACCGCACCGACGGCAAACAGGACAGCAAACGATCGCGACCACCGCTGTGCCAGTTTCTGCCACAATCGATCGCCCGTCTGCAGAAAACGCCACTCGGCCACCAGCATCAGCACCGGCAACCCGACGCCGTAACAGGCCAGAATGATGTGAAAGCCCAGCGTAAACGCCATTTGCAGCCGCGCGGGCAGCAGTTGATTGGCCGTGGTCAGGTCAGCAAGCAGACCCGTCATAAAAAGTGACTCGATTCATTGAAGGCACATGTCGAAAGTCGGCGATTTCGCTCGATTTCCCAAATTCTAGTAGCAGCGACCAGCTTTAGCACGTTGCCCAGAATCTCGTAGTTCCCTCATCCTTTTCGTCATTCCCGCGTAGGCGGCAATCCAGTGCATCGCGACACGGGTGTCGATGCAGAAACCGCCAATTTTGCGAAACCGCTGAAACGCCCCTGCCCTGAGTATCCATGCTCAATGATGTTCGGTTTTCACCGTATTGCCGCGATCGACGCCGCCATGCACGAAAAAGGCGGCATCGTCGCCCCCCGTTCGCTAGAATCCGTTGAATCCGACGATTCATTCACGTAATCCAAATAGCAGAGTTCCGCTGCACGACGCATGTACAGAGCGTAAACAGACGATCAATCCATCAGGCTGCCGGAATATGAACTTCCGCGCACCAGACTGGCTACACCATGTCGGCAGGTTTCAACCGATCCGGCGAGACTTCCGAATCGGCAGCGGCGAGAGGCCGCACGCGTTTTCGGTTTAAAGCAGATTCGTCTTCGCCGCCAAAACGAGAGACATCCTGGAAAACGATCTGCGCCTCGGCTTCGGTCAGCATCGCCGTCCATCTGGTCATCTTACTGATACTCAGCTTGATCTACTTTGAGGCTCCGGCCCGAGCCGCTTTCGACCATTTTTATTCGCTCCTCCTTGGAAATGAACTTCCGCTCAGCGACGAGTTGGATGTCGACCTCGTCACCGAAGTGGAACCGGCAGGGGCACCGGATGCGATTTCCGGTCAGGACGAAGAGGCGATTGATCCATTCGCCATGATTGTCGAATCGGTCGAATTGAATCCAGGACAGAAGACGCTGGTCGGGGAAAAAACCGCGATCATCCGGCCGCGAGCGGCAATGACTTCGCCGGCAACCTCGGTGAACAAGTCGAAAGAGACCAAGAAGAATGGAGTCTCTCAGGTCGCCGAGGATGGCCACGGCGATCATTTTGCCGGTCGGACTGCCGCAGGAAAGGCAGGGCTGCTGAAGCGAATGGGCGGGAGCGACGCCAGCGAAGCGGCCGTGGCACGCGGGTTGGTGTGGTTGAAGAATCACCAGTTCCCCGATGGCTCCTGGAATTTCGATCACATTCATGGCCCCGAGTGCAATTGCACGATGCCCGGTCGATTGTCCAACAACCCGAATGGGGCGACCGCCATGGCCCTCTTGGCGTTTCTCGGTGCCGGTCAGACTCACCAGGAAGGCGAGTATCAATCCGAAGTCCGACGTGGCATCCAATATCTGCTGAAAGGAGGCACGCCCGTCGGTAAGGGAATCTGCTTCTACGGAAATCTGCAGGGGCCTCCCACCTACTACACCCATGGCCTCGTCACGATTGCGCTGAGCGAAGCGTTCGCGATGACGCACGATGCCGAACTGCGTCCCGCCGTCGCCGGAGCGATCGAATTCCTGGTCGCGACACAGCACACACAGGGAGGCTGGCGATACTTCCCGGGGCAACCGGGCGATACCTCTGTCGTAGCGTGGGAATTAATGGCGCTCAAGAGTGCCCAGTTCTCGCGGATCAAAGTCCCTCCCAAAGTCTTTGGCGGGATCGATCGATTCCTCGGGAGCGTAGCATCCATGCGAGGTTCGCAATACGCCTATATGCCCGAGCGTAAAAGCAATCCGACTCCCTCCATGACCGCCGCCGGTCTGCTCTGCCGGATGTACCTCGACTGGAACGAAACCAGCGGCGGATTGCGAGCGGGTGTCCACTTCCTCGATGAGCACGGTCCCGAACCGGACGACATGTACTACAACTACTACGCGACGCAAGTCCTGCATCACTGGGGCGGCGAAGAATGGAATCGCTGGAATAGAGTCATGCGCGATCACCTGATCAACACCCAGATCCGCAGAACTCACGCCGACGGCAGTTGGGATGTCGCCGATCGCCACGGCAACATGGGCGGCCGCCTCTACATGACGAGCCTGGCCCTCCTGACGCTGGAAGTCTACTACCGCCACCTCCCGCTCTATCAGCGAGACCGAATCGAAATCCCCTTAAACCCTGCTGCTGCAGATACAAAATGACCGATGAATTGGAGCCTTTCGACGGCTGGCGACGAAAAGCGGGCTCTGCCATGCTCGCGATCATCTTGGCGCTGGCTGCATTGTGGGCGCGGAGTCAATTCGCCACTGATTCCTTCGCGTTTGATGTCGGTCATCAACACTACCGACTCAGCTCGACCTCATCCTATGGGATCTCGCTGGGATGCTGGCACAGTGAGCGCCCACCGATCACGCTGGATATCGCCTACTGGTTTCTGATCATCATTCTGACGCCTCTCTCTGCCTGGCTGCTCCTCTGCGATGCGCCTCGATCCTCAGAATCTACCGCAGAAGACTGAACGATGACGACAGCACCAAGGCTCATTATTCGGTGCTTTGAGCTGTGCGGCACGCGGACTGCGACTCAGATCGAAGAGCTCTTCTCATTGCGAGAACATGAGGCTAATCGCGATCACAAAGCCGATCTTATAGACCAGGAAAATTCCCATGGCGGCCAAAGCTTTTTTGAATTGCAGATTGGCCAATCCCCACAGGCACAGGGTCCCCACGAAAAAATAGGCTCCGAAGGCAGGAAACGCGCCGACATATTGGATCGCGACTGCCGCGGCAATTCCTCCCAGAATCGAAATCGCCAGCACGATGCCGAATAGCTTCAGTTTTTGGTCATCCCAACTCTCATCGGAGAAGATGTTAAGCAGCAACCACAGTGCGAGCATATCTAAGAAGAGGATCAGCATGCAGAAGTGACCATTTAAAAGGGCGAAAATGTTCAACCCAGCCGACGATCAACGACTGACAACCGCGGGGCGGCAAAAGGATATAGTCCGTGTAACGCAATCGCAACGCTCGATGTGAGCGCGCGGATGACGAACGACCTGCGATTACAGAGGGCAAAGAGTTTGAAACGCAGAGGCACAGAGAGATTACAGAGTAGGCGAACGGGAGCGGTGACGGTGATCACCTTCTGCGTACTTCTACGCTTACTCTCTGTTTCCTCTGTGCCTCTGTGTTTCAATCTCTGCATCTTTTGCGTCCTAATTTGCCCCGTGGATTCGTCGTGAGAAATCTCTGACAAAATGTCCCAAATACCGGATTTCAGGGATTGCATGACTCACCGAATCTATGGCACAAGAGAGCCACAATCGGATGCCAATCAGGTGGCATCTCTTGTCGCCAATCTCGCCAGGAGATTGGGCGAAGTCGATGTGCCCGCCCGGCGGGATTGCTCTTTCACAATTGAATGCCAATCGTCAGCGAACCATGGAGTGCGGTGGCTCGAAACCGCTTTGGCCCCCATCGCCAGACACCTCACGGGCCAACCTGCCGAGTCCGTTTGTACTTTGACAACGGAACGCCAATCTGCGACCACAGTCTCAGTAGAATGAGAGGTTGTGTCATGCGGCCGGAGCGGAGGTTGTGTCATGCGGCCGGAGCGGAGGTTGTGTCATGCGGCCGGAGCGGAGGTTGTGTCATGTGGCCGGAGCGGAGGTTGTGTCATGTGGCCGGAGCGGAGGTTGTGTCATGTGGCCGGAGCGGAGGTTGTGTCATGCAGCCGGAGCGGGAGGTTGTGTCATGCAGCCGGAGCGGCCCATTCTACTGTACTCCGAACTGATTACTCAGGACTGCGTACTCCATTGTCCCGCCACCCACATTCACCAAAACACGCCTTAAAATCCGTGTTCATCCGTGGCTCGCCTTCTCTTCCGTTCCGCCCCTTGCCACTCAGCCCCATCAACCCCCTTCGATTTTGTTTGTCCTCCCGGCTCATTACAATGCGGCGTATGAGCGAGCCGCCGTCTAAATTGCTGGAAAAAACTGTCGTCATCGTCGGGGTGGGCCTGATCGGCGGATCGCTGGCCGCTGCGCTTCGCAGTCGAAAGCTTGTCCAGACGATTATCGGAGTCGGCCGCGATTCTGCCCGCCTGGAACTGGCTCGACAATCCGGCCTGATCGACAAAACCTCGACAGATCTGGCGACCGCTGCCGCTCAAGCCGATGTCATCGTATTTTGCACCCCCGTCGACCGAGTCGCCCAGGGCGTTCACGAGGCTGCCAAATATGCCCGTCCCGGAACCTTGTTGACCGATGTTGGCAGCGTCAAACAGCCGATTTGCGATGCTCTGAAGGACATCCCCAGTTTTGTCGGATCCCATCCGATCGCGGGATCGCACCGCCAGGGATTCGAGGCGGCCGATGCCAACTTGTTCGAGGGTCGAACCTGCGTCGTCACTCCCATCCCTTCCGCCGCAACCTCGCAAGTGAATCGCGTGGAGCGCCTCTGGCAAGGAATCGGCATGCGGACCGTCCAGATGTCGCCCGATGATCATGATCAGGCACTGGCAATGACCAGTCACTTGCCCCATCTGGTGGCCTCGGCCTTGGCTGCGACATTGACTGAAGCGAATCAACCGTTGACCGGTAGCGGCTTTCGCGACACGACTCGCATCGCTGCTGGCGACCCCGATCTGTGGACCAGCATCCTGTTGCAGAACGCCCAGCATGTCATCCGGGGAATCGAAGCGGTACAACACCAGTTGGAAGCCTACAAAAAATCCTTGGCTTCCCAAAACGGGCAGCAAATCAAGCGGTTGTTGAGCGAAGGCAAACAACGGCTGCAGAGTAACGAGTAATTGACCTTCCGAGCGAGGGGTGTCAGCCCCCTGGCCCGATGCAAACACAGGCCACCTTAATCAACGAGAAACACGAATGCTTTGGGAAGTAGAAATTCGGCCAGCCGCAGGGGAAGTCGATCGAGATGGCTTGCGAGTCGTCGGCGAAGCCCACGCTCTGGGCGTGGCGGGTGTGAAAACAGTCACCACTGCCCGATCGTTCCTGCTGCAGGGAGCCTCTCTGAACAACAGCGACGTCACCCGCGCTGCCACGACGCTGCTGGTCGACCCGGTCGCAGAGATTTTTTCTGCCCATCAGGTCTCCGCCAAATCGGCTTCGTCGAAGGGACGATTGCTGAACGTGCTATTTAAGCCGGGCGTGACCGACAATGTTGCCCTCAGCACGCAAAAGGCTTTGGCCGATCTCGGTTTCGCCGTCGATACCGTCGCCACCGGACGCAAGTACTGGTTCGAAGCGGACGTCTCTGATACAGACCTCGATCGCATCGCCAAGCGAGTCCTCGCGAACGACGCCATCGAACGAGTCATCGCTGGTCCCCTGCAGATGGACCAGATCGGAGCGGGGTCGGAATACAAGTTCCAGTTGCGAACCGTCCCGATTCGCACGATGAACGACGACGCGCTGATGCACCTCAGCAAGCACGGCCAGCTCTATCTCAGCCTCGCCGAAATGCTCACGATCAAAACGCACTGGGTCGAGCAACAGCGAGATCCCACCGATATCGAACTCGAATCGGTTGCTCAAACCTGGAGCGAACACTGCTCGCACAAGACTCTGAAAGGTCGCATCCGGTATCGCGACGAAAACGGCGAACACCTCTTTGAGAACATGCTCAAGGAAACCGTCTTCGGAGCGACCGTCGCGATCCGCGAAAAGTTGGGTGCCGACGACTGGTGCGTCAGCGTCTTCAAGGATAACGCTGGGGTCGTGAAGTTCGACGACGAACAGAACGTCTGCTTCAAAGTCGAAACACATAACCACCCGTCAGCGATCGAACCGTACGGCGGAGCCAACACGGGCCTCGGCGGAGTCATCCGCGATCCGCTCGGTACGGGCCTGGGTGCGAAGCCGATCTGCAATACCGACGTCTTCTGTTTCGCGCCGCCGGACACCCCCTACGATGCTTTGCCACCGGGAACATTGCATCCCAAGCTGGTGATGAAAGGCGTCGTCTCGGGAGTCCGCGACTACGGCAACCGCATGGGAATTCCGACCGTCAATGGATCGGTCTTCTTCGACGAACGTTACTTGGGGAACCCGCTGGTCTACTGCGGCACGGCTGCGATGATCCCCGTCGACAAAGTTGAAAAGGAAGTTCATCCCGGCGATCTGATCGTGGCCGTCGGTGGCCGTACCGGTCGCGATGGTATCCACGGCGCCACCTTCTCATCCGCCGAACTGACGCACGAGAGCGAAACGATCTCCGGCGGTGCCGTTCAAATTGGGAACGCCGTCACCGAGAAGATGGTGATGGATGTAATCCTGCAGGCTCGCGACAAGGGTCTGTATCACGCGATCACCGATTGCGGCGCGGGTGGCTTCAGCAGTGCCGTGGGCGAGATGGGCGAACATACCGGGGCCGTTGTGTGGCTCGACAAGTGCCCGCTCAAATATGCTGGATTGTCCTACACCGAGATCTGGATCAGCGAAGCTCAGGAACGGATGGTCCTGGCTGTCCCCGAACAGAACTGGGAAGAATTCCGCGCCCTCTGTGCCGCTGAAGGAGTCGAAGCGACCGCTTTCGGCCAGTTCGGCAACGAAGGCCGTTTGAAACTGACCTATCACGGTGAAGTCGTCGGCGACGTCGCGATGTCCTTCCTCCACGACGGCCGTCCGCCGGTGGTACGCGATGCGACGTATACGCCACCGAACGAAATACCGCTGCAAGAATTTTCAGGCAGTCTACGCGACTTTCTGGATGTAATTGGATATGCGCCGGTGCCGGAGTTGAATGAGCACCTGAAAGAGGAAGTCGAGTCGCAGAGACTTACGCGAGCACAGCGAGAGTCTGACGCCAAATCTGGCATTGAGCATGCGATATCGGCCGCGCTACTCAAGCATTTTGGCGAGGATGCCAACGTTGAAGTTCATGTCAATAGGCTCACTGATTCCCCGATCGTCAAATTGAACGGTCGTGAAGTTGAAGCCGAAGAGCTGGGAAAGCTCCTTGGAGTGATTTCAGCCGCCACGGCGAAGCCACTAATGCGTGAGCGGATTCGTGAATCTGCGAGCGCTGGACATTCACGTCTGTCGGCCTCGTTGTCCAAAATTCTCGGCTCGCTCAATGTCTGCAGCAAAGAGTGGATCATTCGCCAGTATGACCACGAGGTTCAGTCGGGATCAGTCATCAAGCCTTTGGTCGGTGTGGCGTGCGACGGTCCTTCTGATGCGGCCGTGGTGCGACCGAATTTGAAGTCGCAACGCGGCGTTGTCGTTTCGAATGGCATGAACCCGCACTATGGCGACTTCGATCCCTACTGGATGGCCGCCGCTGCGATTGACGAAGCCGTTCGCAACTGCGTGGCTGTCGGAGCTGATCCCAGCCGCATCGCGATCCTCGACAACTTCTGTTGGGGCAATACCGAACGCCCGGAAACACTCGGATCACTCGTTCGCGCCGCCCTCGGCTGCAAGGACACTGCGATTGCGTTCGGCACGCCGTTCATCAGCGGCAAGGACAGCTTGAACAACGAGTTTTCGTATGTCGACGCCAGCGGTCAGAAGCAAACCGTCGCGATTCCCTCGTCACTGCTCATCAGTGCCCTCGGGCAGGTCGAGGACGTCCGCAAGTGCGTCACGATGGATTTGAAGGCTGTCGGCAACGTTCTGTATCAGATCGGCATCACGAAGAATGAACTGGGAGGCAGCCATTTCGCCCTCGTGAACGGACTGAAGGGTGGCACGGTCCCTCACGTGAATCTGCAACAGGCTCCAAAAATCTTCGTCGCGGTGCACAAGGCGATTGAGAATGGTCTGCTCAAGAGTTGTCACGATCTCAGCGAAGGGGGCTTGGCCGTCGCCGCTGCGGAAATGGCATTCGCTGGTGGGTTCGGTGTCGAACTCGATCTCTCCGCATTGGCGAGTTCTTCCACGATCACCGATCCCGCGGTCCTGCTCTACTCCGAGAGCACGACGCGATTCTTGGTTGAAGTAACGCCTGAATCGGCGGCCAAATTGGAAGCACTGTTCCAAGGGCTGCCGATCACGAAGATCGGTAAGACGACTTCAGCAAAGCGAGTGCAGGCCGGAGTCGACGGGAAGCAGGTTCTCGATGCCGATTGTGCAGAGTTGAAGGCGGCGTGGTTGAAGCCACTTGCCTGGGAATGATTTGTTTGATGATCCCGGCTCGTTCAGAAGCGAAGTTTCTGGACGACCGGGTCTGACTTTGCTTGAAGCTACTTCAACAAGTCAACTAACTTGTTGTCGTGTGGGTAGGGATGCCCGCGATGTTGAGTGAAGGCTTCGCCGTAAGCCGCACCGATTTCCTTACCGCGTGCGGCAGACCAGCGGCGGCAGCCATCCAGGTATTCGTCGAGGCCATGTTGACGCCGAAGCCATTCCCGTTGACTGGCGTGACAGGCGAGCATTTCCAGCTTCGTTTCAATGGTCTTTGAGATATCGACGACGAAGTCTGTTCGCTGAGAATTCCCGTAGTAGTCGGTCCCCTCAATCGGATCGACATAATAGAGGTAGGGGATTTTTTCTGTGGCAGGGGCCGGATTCCACTGCTGAGTTTTGTAGTTCGGACAACTGGCACCGAAGCAGGCGTCGCGAACCAGTCGACTGGTCATCTCATGATCGCTCATGTAATCGACAGGCGGAGCGGTAATCACGATATCCGGACGCGTCCGGCGGATGACCTCGGTCACACGGCGACGGCTGTCGTTGTCGACGATGATGCTCAGGTCGCGAAATTCCAGGCAGGTGTAGTCGGCCCCCATGATCTCCGCCGCGCGTTGCGCTTCTGCGCGGCGAACATCGGCGATCTCGTCAGCAGCCAATTCAGCGCTGCCGCAGTCACCGGGGGTCATCGTCGCCATCGAAATCTGACAGCCCAATTCTTTCAGGCGAAGCAATGTTCCTGCGCACTGCAGCTCAATGTCATCGGGATGCGCGTGAATGGCCAGAATACGAAGCGATGCAGACATTCGGTCAACCTCAAGGGGAATCAAGGACGCAGCAGCTATCGAAAGTCCAAGAAGTATACCCAGCATTCACTGACATTAAATTACCGGGCGTTCGGCTTCCAGAAGTGAACTGTTTCCAAGTTCTGATCGCATAACGAGACTCTTACACTTCAAAAGGGTCTGATGCGATCTTAAAATCAGGTGACCCACCGAGAGTTCGTCCTGCCCTGAGGATCATCATCCAATGTTGAATGTCTTCCGTTTTTCTGTTGCAGGTTGTGCACTTTCGCTTTTGGCGATTTCGGCATTCGCTCAAGACGAAGCAGTTCGAGCCAAGGCGGTCGTCAATTACACGTTCGATGAGGATGCCGGTCCCGCGAAAGATACCGCCACGGTGGGGCAAGTGCCTGACGAAGGAAAGCTCGTCAACGATCTTTCGCGAGTCGCCAGTCCCTTCTGGAATCAGGGGGGCAAAAAGGCGATTCAACTCGATGCCGCGCGGCAGCAATTTGTGGAGATTGCCAATAGCGCGGATGTCAGTTGTCCCACGGCGGCTTCCTTTGGTCTGTTCGTCGTGAACTTGGCCGAACCAACTGACGCCAGTTATCACGGCCTGGTTGCCAAACGGGGTGTCGATAACGGCAAAGCGTCGACGAACTACGGCATCAATTTTCAGATGCAGGGAGATAACTTCCAGGTCTACATCCACGACGGGACAAACTACAAGGTCGTGAATTACAGCGCGAAAGAAGCCCTCCCCTATCGCAAGCTGGTCTATGTCACTGCCACGTTTGAAGTTGCCGACGCACCCAAGCAGGATGATGACACCGACGTCGATGACCTGAAGATCATGTTCTTCGTCAACGGAGAACCATTGACGCCCAAGTCCTCTGCCAACGGCTATGTCGACGGCAAGCAAGGCTGGATCAAGGATATCAATGTCGCCGGCCTGGTCAGCAACCTGCCAGTGACGATTGGTCGCAGCGAGGCGGCTGGCGAGTATTTGTCTTGCGTGGTCGATGAGTTCTCGCTGTTTCAATCAGCGTTAGACGCCGCGCAAGCGAAGAAGCTGTTTCTGGAGGTGGCCGGGACCAACGTGATGGACCTGATCGCTCAGGATAAGGCGGTCCCGACCGTCTCTCCCGTGATTACGGGACTGTCTCAACCGGGTGTGCAGATCGGGCAGCCCAATCAATTAGTCGTGACAGGAAGCAATCTAGGCCCCAATCCCCTGGCTGTGTTTCCCCTTCCCGGAGTCGCCTTCGCAGTCGCGGAAGGGTCGACTCCGACCAGCCTCGTGCTGAACGTCAATATCCCCTCAGACACGCCGACGGGAATCTATCCCTTGTGGATTCGATCTCAGATCGGGATCAGCAAGTCTGTCGCCTTGTCTGTGGACCGACTGCCTGAGGTTGCCATCAGTGGGGTCACACCAGATAAGCCGGCCACTTTGCCCGCCGCCTTTTTTGGCTCCCTGTCGGGTGGCCAGCAGCAGCGAGTTTACTTTGCCGGAACGAAGGGTCAGCGAGTTGTCGCCGATGTCGAACTGAAGCGGCTCGGTGGAGTCGCCAATCCTGTCGTCGAGATCAGATCCCCCGAGGGAACCCCGCTCGAAATTGGCTGGGGGCACAGCTCACTGAAGGGAGATGCCCGAGTCGAACGTATTCTGCCAAGGGATGGAATCTATTCTGTCGAATTGCACGATTTAACTTTTAACGCCCCAGGACAGAATCCGTTCCGGTTGAAGGTCGGAGATCTCAAGCTGATCGACTGTGTACTGCCAGCCGCGATGTCGGCCGGTCCGGTCGACGTGCAACCTGTTGGCACCGGCTTCGCCCCTGGAACCAAGTTGAGCGGTACTTTTGTGGTTCCCGCCGAGAGCCGGATGGGGCTGCTCGCCCTCCCTCCCGAAGCCAATGTTGTCACTACACTGCCAGCATTACCCGTCAGCCGCGGCACTGAAGTCGTCGAGGCGGCCAAGGCGGCCGACGGAACATTGCAAGTCGTCGACGCGACGTTCAAGCAGGCACCGATCAAGCCGGTTGCGATCAGTGGAATTATTTCAGCGAAGGGCGAACAGGATCGCTATGTGCTGAACGTGACTGCCGGTCAGTCGCTGAGGTGTACCTTACTATCGGATACGATCGCATCTGAGTTGGAGGGAGAGCTGAAGGTTCTGGCCCATCCGCAGGGCAATCCGGTGGCGATGACGGGTGATCAGCCAGTGGTCGGTGATTTGACACTGGACTATGCTGTGCCCGCTGGTGTTTCGCAGATCCAGATTCAGGTACGGGATCTGTTTGGTCGAGGTAGCCCGCGCAGTTTCTATCGACTGGTGATTGAACCAGCCGGCCAGCCTTCGTATTCATTGATGCTGAACACCCCGACGATCAATCTTCCCGATGATGGCTCGGCGATGATTGAGATGCAGGTCGCTCGTGCGGGTTACGCAGGACCGATCAAGCTCGGCGTCGTCGGTGACAACTCGGTCATCGTGTCGCCCGCCGAAATTGCGGCGAATATGCAGGGGAAAGTCTTGTTGCGGCTGATCAGGTCCGGCCAGCCTGCGGACGGTACTTCTCCGCTGTTGCGAATCGTTGGCGAATCCAGCGGCGTCGATCCGGCGATCAAAAGTACCGCTCGGCTTCAGGCGGGTGTTGTCGCCCCGACCTTCGTCGACACCATGGCCGTTGGCACGACGGCATCGACGGGCCTCTCAATTGAGTTGCAGCAACTTCCTCTCGTGCTGTTCCGTGGAGCCTCACCAGAGATCCCACTGATCCTCAAACGCCAGGCGGGTCACGGTTCTGCCGCCTTGCCGGTGAAGCTGACATTGGAATCAACGGAACCCGTTCGTAAACGAGATAACAACAACCCTGCTGCCGGTAACTTCCCGGTTGTCTCCGTGGCGGCGAGGATGATTCAGCCCGGCGAGCCTGAACAGTCATCCGTGAAACTGATCGTGCCGCTGGAAGTCGCCGAACCGATGATCGACTTCGTCGTGAAGGCGGAAGCAACCCCGCATGCTTATTCGGAACGGGTGCTGGCGACGGCCTATTCACAACCTTTCCGTGCCGAGATCAAGAATGCGGTAACACCTAAAGCGGACGATCCGACGCTGGCTGTCGTGGCCGAATCCGATCACAAGGTGACGGGCCTGTTGCAGCGGACAGCTGGCTTCGCAGGACCGGTTGAAGCGACACTGGTGGGGCTTCCAGGCGACTACGTCATTCAAGGGGCTACGATCGCTGGTGATCAGGACAAGTTCGAGATCATGGTGAAGGCTCCGAAGGTTGCGGCGGAGACTCCCGTTGCCAACATCAAACTTCGGATCACTTCGGCGGGTAATCTGTTGGTCGCGGAGATGCCCGTCAATTTGAAGGTGGTTCCCAAGCCTTAACGTTCAGTTCTCGCAGGTTGATGCATCGGCAAGATCAAGCGATGAAGGCAGCGATTGCAAATTGTCAATTTGCAATCTCGTTCTCCCCTAATACGGCGTGCATCAACCCGCGCATGTATCCATACGCAAACAGCCGGCCCAGCATCGTGTATCCCGGTTCGCCATCGTCTTCGCCGTAAAGCTGCGGGACATGATCGGGTCGCATCGGACCCGAGAAGCCGATGTCGCGGTAAGCTCGCATGGCGGCTGCCATGTCTGTGGGGCCGTTGTCATGAAACGTTTCCACGAACTCCTCGCGAGTTCCGCGCACATCGCGAAAGTGGACATATTGAATGTGCTTGCCCAGTCGCCGGATCAACGACGGGATGTCGCACCCCATAGCGGCAAAAGTCCCCTGGCAGAAGCAGATGGCGTTGGAGGAACTCGGCACGAGTTCCACCAGCCGCTCAAAGTTCTCGACCGAGTTCATAATGCGAGCTTTGCCGAGCAACTCCAGCAGCGGCGGGTCGTCGGGATGCATACACATCGTGACTCCCATCTCTTCAGCGACGGGAATCAACTCGCGAAGAAACCGCTCCAGATTGTTCCACAACTGGTCCGCGGTAATGCCCTCGCTTGCTGCTAGAGTTCCAGACGATTGATTCAACGACCGGGCTCGCTCGACCTCCGCGAGGCTGAATGCCGTCACTTTGGCACCGCCACGTTCCGGAGAATCCAGTCGGGTTCGTACCCAGTCTGTTCCGGCCATAAAGTTGTAGCAGAGGATCTTCACGCCGACACGCTGCATGTTTCGCAGCAACGACTTCATCGCCGCCAGTTCGGTCCCGTCGTCACGACCGAGTTTCAGGTTTTCGATCGGCAAGTATCCTTCAACAGTGGCTAACCGCATGCCGTACGATTCGATCTGATCGCGCATTCGAAACAAATCATCCAGACTTGTGCCCGGATACCGACCCACCACATCGGTCACCCCGCATTGAGCGGCCAGAGCTAGATTGGCGGACGACATCGGCGTCAGAACTGTGGCCAGTCGCATGTTCGCGCAACTTTCGTGTGGTCCGTTGGAAGAGACAGTTTGTCGAATGTTAACAAAGCCGTCAGCCAAGGGGCTAGTTGGTGGTGCTGAGGGAATGATCGCGCTGGCTTTAACGCGCCGCGGATGAAAATTGGTCAAGGCACCGTATTGAGCCGATTGCCAATCAGCGGGAACTGGATCGCTTAACTCGACAAGGATGTCACTCGTGCCCTATCACACCATCACTTTTTATGCGTACGCGGCCCGTGCGTTCATGCGAGATCGACTGAACTCGCGATCTTTCATCGATGCTTATCGACAGAGTAGTCTCAAGTCGCTGCTCCGTCATGCTCGTCGTCACAATCCTTTTCAGCGTGAACGGCTGACGCAGATCGATTTGGACAACATTCGACTTGAGGATATTCCGCCAACCACCAAATTGGCGATGATGGAGCGGTTTAACGAAACGATCAGCAAAGGTGCAGTTACGCTCGATCAGGTGGTGGCCACCGACGCCGGCCCCCATCGGCTGGAACTGCCGATTCTGCACGGCAAGTACATCGTTCACAAGTCGAGCGGCACGATGGGCAATCCTTCGTGGATGATCACCGGGATTCGCGACTGGGCGATCCTGCGGGGATCGACGGTGGGACGAATGATGCGGGATTGGTTGACGCTCCAACGAGCTGCGACAACGCTTTTCAATCCTGTTCGCACTGCCGCGCTGGCTGCCGAGCATTCGCATTCCATGACCTGGCAGGCGTCCAAGTCAGGCGAGCTCTGGGCGGGTCCGTTCACGAAAATGAAGTTCTTTTCGGTCGTTGATTCCGTCGAGCGAATCGCTGTCGGCCTGAATAAATATCGTCCCGAGTATCTGCACGCTTATCCAACTGCGGCAGAAATGCTCGCTCGCTATCGCTTGGAGGGAGGGCAAATCGATTTTGAGCCAGGGTTGATGTCCGTCGGTAGCGAAGCCCTGACACAGATGGCTCGCGAGACGATCCTGAAAGCCTTTCCCAAGACAATCCTGGTCGATCACTACGGCATGACGGAATGCCTGCCCCTTTCGACTCAGTGCCAACATGGGCATAAGCATCTCAACAATGACTACAGCATCCTGGAACCAATGGATGCCTCTGGTCAGCCAACGCGACCGGGTGAACTCTCCGATCACGTCCTGGTGACCAACTTGATCAACAAGGTCCAACCGATCATTCGTTATCGCGTCGAGGACAGTGTCCGAGTGATCGACGAACCTTGCCCCTGTGGCAGTGTGTTGCCAAGAGTTGAAGTCAGCAGCCGAAAAGGCAGCCGGATTTACTTGCGGAACGATCGCAGTGACTGGCAGCTACTCAGTCCTCCAGTCGTCGTGGACACCATGTTGCGTTCACGAGGTGTTGCTCAATTCCAGTTGATTCATGCTGTGCAGAACGAGTTGGAATTGAAATTCATCCCTAAAAAGGGAGAGACTTGCGAGGCCGTGGCCGCTTCGATTACGGACCAGTTCATTAGTGCATTGACACGACTCGATTGCTCCAAAAGTGTGAAGCTCAAGGTCGTGCCTGTTGACGTCTTCCAGCGGACTGAAGGGGGCGGCAAGTTGATTCAGATGGTCTCGCTGGTCCCACCTCCGCCAGCAACCCTGCGGTCAGCAGCATAGCGAGATTGGCGTTAAGCCCTTGGGATGGATATGTTCCGCGGATTGTCCGCGCCAATGAACAGATCGCATGAACCAAGGGGACAACCGTGCTTCGTCGCTCCGCGCTGCTGGTGTTCGTGGTCCTGACCCGATTCGCAACCGGGTCAGACTATTCGCTTCCCGATCGAATCGAAGTCCTGCCTGTTGCGTTTGTTCCGCAAGGAGAAAAGAGTCCGACTGCCAACGAACAGAAGCTGTTTTTGAAGCATCTTCAATTGGCTCGAGACCGCTATCGAGTATTGCTCGATGGGGATACCTTTGAGTTGGCAGAGCCGACGGTTCAAATCGTTTCTGGTCAGAGGCCGCTCGATTTCTATCGAAAGCCTCCCGAACGAGGGGCGCCGGACATCGTCTCAGAGTTGCTCACCCATTTGCGGCTGACGCGATTCAACTGTCCGTACGTCTTCTGCATCTTGTTGATGAACTCAAAGGACAGTTTTCCAGAGGGTGGCGGTCGCAGCATTAATGGGGGCATCAATACCGGCGGCGGAATGATGTACATCGCGTCCTGGGAATTGACACACAATACTCATTTCCAGACGACCCTTCAGCATGAACTCGGGCATGCGTTTGGACTGCCACACGTGGATGTCTACGGCTACGACATGAAGGCGAATGCCTCGATCATGTCTTACAACCCGGCCCATCATTGCCAGGGACTTCAGCCAAGCAGTACGCCGGGTGCCTTGATTCCTGAAGATCGCCGAGGCCTGGCGCTGAATGACCGCGTCTTTGCGAAGACGACATTCAATCCGATCCGCGACGTGCCGGTTGGCTATTCGCTCTCCAAACGAATTGTCCCGCTCGGTCCCATGACGTTGCCTGGGCAACCGGATTTCTATCCGCAAATCACCACGACCGGTGGCGAGGACGTTTTCAGCAAGGTCGTGAATATCATCAGAGAAGAGATCAAGCCCAGTTCAGGCCCCGGAATTACCTACGACCCGGGCACCATGTGGCATTCGAAGCCGCTTCCCAATGGCAAGGCAACCCTGGAAATCGCCTTCCCGTTGCCGGTGACTTTGACTGGGATCGCGATCCATTCGCAGCATAGCGGCATCCATCATGAAGCGACCGCGATGCGACTGGAGACAAACGATCAAGCCCCTGCGCTGGTGGTTGAGAAGCCTGTGAAATCCATCGACGAAGTCGTCACTTTTGCTCCGACCGAAGCCACGAAATGGTCGTTGACGTTGACCGCTGGAGCCAGTCGGATCTTAGTCATCCGGGGGCTGCAGTTCTTCAACGGTGATGAAGAGATCTATCCGCATCTGGTGCCGACGCACTCTGCCGCGATTAATGTGATTCCAGTTCCGAAATAGGTGACCAACCGCTACAGGCTGAAGGGGATGGTCACGTGAGTGAAGTATTGAACATGACTTTTCGGCCGAAAGTCTTATTGTGCCATCAGCCATCCGTTTTGCGACAGTGCGCGCGTGGCTTGGCAAGCAGGAGATATGCGGCGACCAGCGTGAGCGGGATCGCGATCGACCAAATTGGAAGCGTCACGATTGGAATCGGCTCAACCTCAAACGTGAAATCGATGCCCATAGGTGGCGTCGCCGCAACGAGCTCTTGAGGAGCTCCATCAGCTTGATTGCTGTCGAGAGTGAAGCCAACCTGCTGGATCGATCCTGCCGCGGAGTTTGAGTAGACAGCGTCGCGGGTATCGAAACGATATAGCGTCATTGACTGATTCTCGGACGAGAACCCCCACCAAGTCTCACCCTCCGGGTCTGCGGTAAATGGTATATCGAAGTCGTCACGGACGAGGCCACTTCGAAGCCACCCAGCCATAGACGCTAAAGCGACCAGCAAGGTGATCACTCCTAACTTTCGCCGCCAGCCCTTGAAGCAGGTTCCCATCCGCACGTTCCTCCATGAAGTGTTGCAATGCGCCCTGTCTTCCTGTCTTGAAGGGTGCCCACCTTTGAATATCAAGAGCATGATTCAGCGTCAACGTCATCCACGAATGATCTGGCCCATGCATTCCGCTAGTTTCTCGGGGGTGCATGAAAGGATATCCATCCCTGCCTTGCGGCATTTGGCCGCGGTCGTTTTGTTGAACGCCGGACGAGCGTCGTAGCCGAGAGCTCCCAGGCCGATCATGCGAACTCCCGAATCGGCCATGATACGCACCTGCTGGATCAGATCCTTTTCGTCGCGGCCTTCGAAGAAATCGGTGATCAGCACGACGATCGTTCGCACCGGTTCGCGGACAAGTTGAGCTCCGTATTCCAGTGCCTTCGTGATATCCGTGCCGCCACCCAACTGGATCGACAGCAACACATCGACTGGCTGGCCGACTTGATCGGTCAGATCGGCGATCTCGGTATCGAACAGGAATAGCGAAGTCTTGACCGCCGGAAGTTCAGCGAAGATGGAAGCCATGACCGCAGAGAAGATGGCGGAATCGAGCATTGAGCCGGATTGGTCGACCGCGATGATGACATGCCACGGACGCTTGTTGCGTTCGGCCGCGTAGAAGAACATTCGATCCACCAGCAACTTTCCTGAGTCGCTGTCATAGTGCTGCAGGTTGCGCCGCAACGTGGTCTTGAGATCCAAATTGCGAAAGACTCGACGCGGCGAATGCTTGTCGCGACGGATAGCCCCGGTGATCGCCTGCTCAACCTGGACCTGCATCTTCTTCTTGAGTTCTTCGACCACTTGTTGAATGATCTTGCGAGCTAAGATACGCGTCTTTTCGTTCAGCAAGTCTTTGTGTGTCAGCAGTGTCTTGACCAGTTCGACATTGGGCTCGATTCGCTCCAGCAGCTTGGGTTCGTCCAGCAATTCGGCAATGCCGCGTCGCTGAACGAGTTCTCGCTCCATGACCTCGCGAGCTTGTCGAGGAAACAACTCAGAGACGGCGTCGACCCATTCAGGCACATTCATGGCATGACCCGGCCCAATCCCGCCTGTCCGATCCTTACTCTGGCCCCGACTGGATCCGCCACCACCACCGCCGTTTTCCCCGGCAGCGCCCTCTTCAAACAAGAAACCAACCAGTTCTTCGACGCGAGTGCATTCCGCATCGCGACCACAGGTAATCTGATGGCTTTCGGCGTCCTGGCCGAGGACCAGACGCCAGCGTGCCAGCAGATGTTCGTCGGTGGACATGATTACAGGCTCCACTTCGTCATGACTTCGGCAACTTGTCGGTCGATGTCCGCAATCAATGTGGCGGCTTCGACGGATGTCTTCAGCTCAGTCAGCTCATCCCCTTCGTCACGAGATAATCCATAGCGCCGTGCGACAACGCTGGCGAGAGAATGGACCTGACGGTCGTGAAGTCGTTCAAAGGCGGCACGCAGACGAGGGAGCATCGTCAGGAAAACGTCCCACTCGGCGGCCCGCAGCAACTGATCGATCGCTGCCACCAATGGTTCGGCCCCCAGCATCACCGATGTGCGAGAGACCGCCAGCACCCCATCCAGAAAATCGCCGGCGAACACCATCTGATCGGGGCTGGTCTTCGAGTAAGCAGAAACTCGGTCAGCCAATTCCTGCGGAGAGAGCTCTCGTAGTTCTGCCAGCATCCCCAGAAAAGCTCCCTGCAGAAACGGCACAGTCGAATGTTCGGCCGAGGTGCGGACATGTTCGACGAAGACATCGCGATCGAGTGCCAGCCCTGCTTCGCCCTGCTCGTAACGCAGCAAGATTTCGGCGAGAGATTGCAAGCTCTGCACCACGCCGACTTGCTGATCGATGGGGACACAGGCGCTGTCAGGCATTGCGAAACAGGCTCGATCGAAGCAGCGCACGATCAAATCTGCCAGCTCGACGCGTCGCAGGTTTCGATAAACCGCATATCGCTCGATGATCGCCAGATGCCGCAGGCCTTCGCTGAGCGACATGAACTGCGGGTCTTCGTCCACGGCGGTTCCGCAAACAGATTGGACTTCCGTCACCAGGTTCGGCAGGTCCATGTCGATTGTTTGACGCAGGTGTTTGCAGACAGCGCCCGCATGCAATCCGGCGAGCGCAAGTTGTTCCTGCAGTTTGGAGAGGACCGCTGTTTCCAGAGTGTCGCCATACAGGTTTTGTTCGACCAGTACGGGTTCGACCTTAGGCGACCAGCGCAGCGCCCAACGCTCGCGAAAGAGCAGCCCCGAGACGACATCGGGTTGTGCCTGTTCGCGCATTTCCGCGAGTGGTACTTCCAGGAATCGTAGCCGGTGCAGAAAGACACTGCGCCGCTCCTGCAAAGGTTGGCGCTTGTCGAGATCCAGGTTGATTCGCTTTTCGTGATCGAAGAGGTCTCCCAATTCGAGATCGCTGAGCTGTGCATAAAAGTCGCTGACGATTGGCAGGCGACCAATCTTGTCGGTGACTTTGCCAATCTTGGTGCCGATGTTGATCGCGTCGATGGCCCGGCGCAGCGGCAGTCCTTCTTCCGCGGGGTTTCCTTTGCAGCAACACGTGATGATGGCATCTTGAATATCGTCGAGAACGGGATTGGCCCGCCCTCGCAGTCCGGCCAGCATGCGAGCGTGCTGTGTAATCGAAATCGCGTCTGCCGAAGATGCGGCATAGCCCTCGTGCCTGGCCTGCTTCAAGACGGAAACAACGTATTCGGACAGCAGATCCTCACCGCGGCCCGCACGCGTCAGATCCCATCCCGTCTGATAGAACTGGGGGGCTCGATTGCCGGCACCGTATCCGGAGAGTTCGGAAACACGGAAGAACGAATAGGGAACGATGGTCGTATAGATCGTCCCTTGTGGCGGTTGAGGTGGTGCTTCCAGATCGTTGTGATCGAGGAACAAATGGAGACCGCCGCAAACGACCATAACATCTTTCGGCTTCAACTTTCGATCCGCTATGGTCGCGCGAATCGTCTGCATGAAGTGGCGCTCGCGTTCGATGGTTCCATCTTCTTCGAGCGAACCCGGTGGCAGGGTGGCTCGGACGGCGGCACAGAACGACGCCAGTTCGCGACGAAAGTGCTCGGTGTCAGAAGCGAGATCGTTGTTTTCGAACAGCGTGTCCCAAGTTTCATTCCACGACTTATAGCCCGCCGCCTGGGCAAGCGACTGATAGAAGCTGCTTTCGACGAACAGATGTTCTGAATCCGCAGGTCCGTACGGCGCCGGCTGCTCTTTGTCTTCGTCTTGATCGATTGCAGGAGCCGAGCCCGGATGCGGTTTGATCTGGGCGAAGTGAGGCAAATCAATGAAGACGACATCGGCTTTGATCTTCGCCGCGGCGTGCATCGCCACGAATTCGGGCGAGTAGGCCAACATCGGGTACCAGCAGGCGAATCGCGGCGGAATGTTCTCTGCGGCACTGGCGATTCCTGCCAGGCCGAGTGTGTTGTCGTCGTCGCGATAGGACGAATAGATCGCGATCGGAGGTCGCGTGGCCCCGTCGACGATGAACGGAATTAATTCCTGAGCTTCCGCGGGGCCTTCGATGAAGACGACCTTGGGACGCCGCTCGGTAATCACGGCTTCCAAATGACGAGCCACCGCCGCCGAGTGATGTCGTACTGGAAACCAGTACAGCTCATTATTCAACACCGCCTCGACTCGCGCGGCGATCACATCGGCATCGAGCAGGTTATCGGTGACAGCAGGCAATGGAAACTCCCGCAGCGTGTCCGTCGGTTGCAGATCGGTGTTGAGTAAGTGCTATCCCAATTGCCCGGCCAGGGTGTCGTGGAACTCTTTCCAACTGGGGTCAGAAGTTCCTCGCTTGCGGGCGACCAGGGTGTTGTATTCTTTCAGAACGGCGAGGTCCGCCTGGTCCTCCTTGACGATCGAGCCAATCAGATTGCGAGCGACATCGCTAGGGGTAACTGCCCCGCTACCGAAGAACTTCGCATGCAGTGCGGAATCCAGTGCGACCCCAATGGCTTCGGCCGTTGAGAGTGTCGTACTTGGTTGCTTGATGCTGACGCCGTCGCTGGTTTTGCCTTGGCGAATCTCGCGAAACACCGTCGCCAGCATCTGCAGGATGGGGGGATTGATCTTCACGGGAAGTTGGTATTGGGCGATCAATTCTGCCGATCGCTGCCGGACAATTTCCACTTCCGTCTTTTGGTCGGCGATGACGGGGATATAGATATAGTTAAAGCGTCGTTTCAGTGCTGCCGACAGTTCGTTGACACCTTGGTCGCGCGAGTTGGCGGTGGCGATGACGTTGAATCCCGGCTTCGCCCATAGCATGTTCGCGTCGGGCAGCTCTGGGATGGCGATCGCCTTGTCGGACAGGATCGACACCAATGAATCCTGCACGTCGGGAACGCAACGAGTGATCTCTTCGAATCGCAATAGGGACCCACTCCGCATCGCGATCATCGTTGGCGACGGAATCATGTTCTCAGGCTTGGGCCCTTCCGCGATAATCCGAGCGATGTTCCAGGAATACTTGATCTGCTCCTCGGTCGTCCCGGCAGTTCCTTGAATCGTCAGGGTGGATGTGCCACTGATGGCGGCGGCCAGATGTTCGGACAGCCAACTCTTGCCAGTCCCCGGTTCGCCAATCAGCAAGAGGGCGCGTTCAGAAGCGAGAGTGACGATCGATCGTTCGACGATGCCATCTTCGCCGAAGAATTTGCGAGTAATCGGGACGTCGACTTTCTTGCCGTTGATCTCAGCCTTCAGGGTGCTGCCACCGACGATGTAGGTGAGGACAGATCGCGGCGACAGTCGCCAGGCTCGGGGCTTCGCATCTTGATCGTTCTGGCGTAGGGCCTCCAGTTGATCGGCGTATCGTATTTCTGCAGGAGCTCGCAGTTGATCCGAAAGAGCAACCGATGCGACTGATTCGTCAACTTCTTCCTTAGCGGCTTTCTTCGGCATGGGCTGCTTTCTGCGATGTGAAACTTATGTCAGAACTTCAGCGTCTTCAGCAGAGCTTTGCTATTGATTGATTCGGACGAGATGGTGATCAACGTTGGTCCTGCTTCTGTCAGAAGTGCCAGAGGCTGCAGGATGAACCGGGCGCGATCAAAGTGCAACAAGCCATACAAAGGTGGGCGAGTTTTCGCTTTCACGAGATCGTCGAGTTGCTTTCGCAACGCGGCACCGTCGCTGCCCGATGGTGCCACGGCGTCGAATTGCAGGTGAGAACTGAAGATGGGATAGACCATCTGGCCATCGCGTTCCCTTTCCAGCGGTGCCTGGATCGTCCAATCCGATAGAACCACTTCATCCTGAAGTTCGATTTCCAGATCCAGCGGGCCGGGCTCGTACGACTGCAGTCGTTCCACGAGTGGCTCCGGGGACCAAGTGGCGAATCGTGACCAGTCAGCGAAGGCCGCTCCCGCGGTCACCGTACTGGTGTCCGTCAGTGTGATTCGTCCGCAGCCGTGACCGTCGTCTGCGATCATCGCATTCGTGATCGTCAGGATTTTCGGTTCCAGAAATAGGGATGTCTTGAACTTCTGCTTTTGAGGCAACTGCAGAAAGCCTTCTGACGGAATTTCGTTGTCGGCCTTGAGTGGGAAGATGCAGGACCAGACCAGCCGTGATGGATTCGCTCCGGAGATTTCCCGCAGCCGAAACTCAAAGGCACAGAACGACCCCTTGGCGACTTTCTTTCCGACACCAAGCGTCACGACTTCCAGTCGTTCCACGGGACGAGTTGGTTGTGTCCACAGTAATCGCGAGAGAGCGGCTTCGTCATGGTTCTGGATCGCCTGCAGCAACCCTTGCCCCAGCATCCAGGCTCGGTTCAAAAAGAAAGACAATCGCTTGGCAGAGAACTCGTTTTGCTGGGTGACGTAGCGACCAATTTCTTCGTTCGCGCCACGCAAGGTTGACGCCAGCCGCAACAGGCGCAATCGCGAGGCTTCTCGAAAAGTGACATCGAGCGTTTGTCGCGTCGATTCGCTGGCGGCCGTCAGCCCGGTCAGCAACATCTCTTCAACAGCCCGCGACAAATCGGTCAGTTGACGTTTTAGCAATGTGCGATCGGCCGCGGCGAGATTCATTCGGCACCCTCGTCAGCCAGTTCGTCACCACCGTGAGATGCTATGGCCATCATTGAATCGAGTTTTAGCGCGGCGACTTTCAACGTGAGGACTCGTTCGAAAACTCGCAACGACGCCTGTGTCCGTAGCAAATCGACCGCCGCTTCGCGGCTATCCGATTCGATGGCAGAGATCAGTTTGGTGAGTCGCCCGGCGAGGTGAGTCGCGCCGATGCGATCGAGTTCGTTGTGGATGCCTCGCAGTGGGCGCAGATGTTCAGATCCGCAGATTCGCAGTCCCCGGACGAGGAGATCTTGGAGTTCGGAATTCAGCCGATCCAGCGTCCCAACGACTTCCTCGATTTCGGACATCGACCACTCCCTTGACTGCATACTGCATTTGCGAAGAGTTTCTGATCGATCGATCAACTTCGATTTGTTTTGCGGTGGATCACCGGAAGTTCTGACCAGGAATAAGGATATTACGGGGAAGCTACGGCGAAAACGCTCCGTTTTCAATCGAGCGCGGCGACTTGCGTGTGCTTGGCCATGGCCTGCGGAATCACAGAATTTCGCGTGGCCAATTGGTCGCCGCGCCCTCTTTCCGTGTTGTTGTAACTTGCGTTGGCTGCATAAGTTGGCGTTTGAGTGTGGAGGGCCGCTCCTTGAACACCCGTGCTGGCAGGGGTACACTTCCGGGATACAAATTCCGGCCTGTTGATGCAGGGCGGAACAATCGTGGTGGTGCCGGTCGGCTCGATCCTGTTGCACCTCGATCTTCCTCGGATGCCCTAATGACGCAGATAATTGAGATCCGCAGCGCTGATGACCCGCGCGATGTGATCCATCGCGCGTGTCAACTGTTGGCTGAGGGGCAATTGGTCGCGTTTCCGACTGAAACGGGTTATATCGCGGCGGCTGGGGCACTCAGCGAGGAAGGGGTCGAACGACTTCGTTCCGTCTCCTCGGGTGAAACTGTCTTAGCGCTGAAGTCGCCACAAGAAGCCCATGATTATGTTCCGAACATGCCGACTGCGGCCGACAAGCTGGCTCGTCGAGCATGGCCCGGTCCGCTGACGATCGAGTTTGAGACCTCGGCACTCAACGGGCTGTTCGAGTCGCTTCCACCGGCCACTCGTCAGTTGTTGTCAGGTGATCGATCGGCCGTGGCCTTGCGCGTCCCTGCCCACGAAGCGATCTTACATGTCCAACAATTAAGCCCTGCTCCGTTGGTCGTCACTTCGGACCGTGGGAAAAATTTGAAGTTGGCCCGGAACGCGACCGATGCCGCCGAAATGTTTGGCGAGCAGGTCGCATTGGTGATTGACGATGGGCCATGCCGATATGGCGAGCCGACGACGACGGTTCGTTTTCAGGGGGAGCAATGGGATCTGGTGCATCAGGGAATGATTTCGGCTCGCAACATTGATCGCCTAGTCAGTGAGATCTATCTCTTTGTCTGTACGGGAAATACTTGCCGCAGCCCGATGGCAGAAGCGTTATTTCGTCGGCGCTTGGCGGAGAAGCTAAAATGTCCCGATGACGAACTGATGGATCGCGGCTATGCCGTTCTCTCTGCAGGTTTGTCGGCGGGGGTCGGTGCGCAAGCCGCTGCCGAAGCGGTCTCGGTCCTGGAGGGGGAAGGAATCGATCTGCGGACGCACGAAAGTCAGCCGGTGACCGAGCGTTTGTTGATTCAAGCGGACCATGTGGTCACGATGACGCGCGGACATCAGCAGGTCATCCTGAATGAGTTTCCCGAGTTGGCATGCCGCGTGCGGATGCTGTCGGCAGAGCGTCAGGATGTGAGCGATCCTTACGGCGGTTCGCGTCGGGAATACGAAAGTTGCAAAGCCGAAATTGAACGACATATCCTCAAACTGCTGGATGATATCGGGGCAAGTTAACGACCAGCAGAGACAAGCTATCGAGATGTGGTCTATGGACCACCAACGCTAAGTAATTGAACGGGACTCATGAAAATCGCGGTTGCCAGTGACCATCGTGGCTTCAACATCAAGGACAGGATTCTGTCCCAGGTGATCGAATTGCATCACGAAGCCCAAGACTTGGGGCCGACAAATTCCGAGATCTGCGACTATCCGGATTTTGGGGCCAAGGCAGCACGGGCCGTCTCGGAGGGAAAGGCCGATCGGGCGATCCTGATCTGTGGCTCCGGGATTGGTATGTGTATCGTGGCGAACAAATTCAAAGGTGTTCGCGCGGCCCTCTGTCACGACGATCTCTCGGCTGAGATGAGTCGCCGACACAACGATGCCAATGTGATGTGCCTGTCGGCAGATTTGCTGGGCGAGCGTCTGGCGTCGCGGATGATCGAACTTTGGTTGTCGACCCCATTCGAAGGGGGACGGCATGCTCGTCGTATCGCCAAGATTGCGGAATACGAGCAGGCAGACGCGCCTTCGCCGCCATGCCCATAAAAACATGTTGATCGAGCCTCGCGAATTGATCGCGAGATTCGATTGGAAACACTCTTGAATTTCTCTCACGCGAAAGGACTTCGCCTGCATGGACCCCACCACTCTGAAATACACCAAGACTCACGAATGGGCTGCTGTCGAAGGTGATGTCGCCACGATCGGAATCAGTGATTTTGCAGTCCATCTGCTAAGCGACCTGGTTTACGCAGATCTGCCTCCCATCGGCAAAAAGGTCACTCAAGGCCAGCCGTTCGGCGAAGTGGAAAGCGTGAAAGCGGTCAGCGATGTCTATTCACCTGTCAGCGGTGAAGTCATCGCTCGTAACGAGAAACTGCCCGATCACCTGGACCTGCTGACGAGCAGCCCGTTCGAAGCTGGCTGGATGATCAAGGTGCGTCTGAGCAATGCCGGTGAACTGTCATCCTTGTTGAATCAGACGTCCTATAAAGCTCACTGCGACGCGGAAAAACATTAGTCGTCGATTGGTCACTGGTCGTTGCCATGCACGTCACTATCATCCCGTGGCGATGTGATGGACTGTCGTAACGGCCCGCTGCATATCCCTTGGAGATTGATCGCGTGTCTTATTTGTTCACCACGGCCGACGAGCAACAGCAGATGCTGCAGCGAATTGGCGTCGATTCATTGCAGACGTTGCTGGATCAGATTCCGGCCGAGCTGCAGTTGAAGCAACCCTTGGATCTGCCACGAGCTCTTACCGAGCTAGAGCTGGAGCAGCATCTGCGGGAACTGTCGACTCGCAATGCCAGCGCATCGTCGCGAGCCTGCTTCATGGGCGGGGGCGCCTACGACCATTTCATTCCGAGTGTCGTCGACGAAATCACGTCGCGCGGCGAATTCTATACGGCTTACACTCCGTATCAGGCCGAAGCGAGCCAGGGGACGCTGCAGGCGTTCTTCGAGTTCCAGTCGATGATTGCCGAACTGAGCGGGCTGGATGTTGCCAATGCCAGTCTGTACGACGGCGGCAGCGGTGCCGCCGAAGCCGTCTTGATGGCGATTCGCTGTACCGGGCGTCTGGGGCGAGTTGTCGTGGTGGGTTCGACGAACCCCGAGTACGTCCACACGCTGCAAACGTATCTGGTCAATAAATCAACCGAACTGGTCGTGGTGCCGACGCCCGACGGCACGGTGAATCTGGCCGACCTTGAAGCCGTGATCAACGATCAAACGGCCTGCATCCTGGTGCAGCACCCGAATTTCTTCGGATGTCTGGAGGACGTGGCTTCAATCGGGAAGTTGGCTCATCAGCACGGTGCGTTGCTGGTTCAATCCTTCGATCCCTTGAGCGTCGGCTTGTTGAAACGCCCCGGCGAACTCGGCGCTGATATTGCCGTTGCCGAAGGTCAATCGCTGGGAACGCCGTTGCAGTTTGGCGGTCCCTACCTGGGGATCCTGACGTGCCGACAACAGTTTGTGCGGAAGATGCCAGGGCGGTTGATCGGTCAAACGGTCGATCGTCAGGGAAGGCGCTGCTTCTTCCTGAATCTGCAGGCACGAGAACAGCATATCCGCCGTGAAGGAGCGACCAGCAATATCTGCACGAATCAGGGGCTGATGGCCCTGCGTGCCACGGTGTACCTGTCACTGCTGGGCCCGTTGGGGCTGAAAGAAGTGGCGGAATTGAGTTGCCGCAAAGCGCACTATGCCGCAGACCGATTGTGTCAGGTGGAAGGCTGCGAACGCATGTTTGCCGGACCATTCTTCAAAGAGTTCGTGCTGAAGTATTCGCTGGGAGCTGATGTTGCCATTCGTAAGGCCGCAGCAGCCGGAATCGACATCGGTCCCGCTCTCAGCCGGCTGCCAGCGATGGAAGGGGTCTCGGAAGCCGATCGAGACCAGTGCCTGTTGGTGGCCGTGACCGAGTC
Source organism: Schlesneria sp. (assembly GCA_028291515.1). Taxonomy (GTDB): domain Bacteria; phylum Planctomycetota; class Planctomycetia; order Planctomycetales; family Planctomycetaceae; genus Schlesneria. The sequence goes on along the minus strand of JAQGHU010000063.1, from coordinate 102,470 downwards.
GAGAACGAAGGCCGAAATCGATCGGCTGGTCACTGCCCTCAGTTAGCCGTCGGCCGGTTTCTCGGTTTAGTCTCTTTGATCGCTTTTTTTGTTTGTGCTTCTGGATTTGAATATGCGTAACCGACAAGCCACTCAGTTGCTTTCCGAGTTGTCTCATGGGGGGCGTCGAGCGGCGGTGTTTCCACCGTCTGATGTTCCCGAGTGGCCGATTGAAGATCTGCTTCCATCCGAGGCGCTGGCTGCTGCTCCCCCTGCTCTGCCCGAACTGGCCGAACCGGATGTCGTTCGACATTTCGTCAATCTGTCGACGTTGAATATGTCCGTTGATACCCACTTTTATCCGCTGGGCAGTTGTACGATGAAGTACAACCCCAAGCGACACGAGCGGCTGTCGCGATTGCCCGGAATCGTCGATGTGCATCCGCATCAGACGGCGACCAACATCCAGGGGTTGCTGGAGTTGCTGTATGAGATGCAGCAGATGCTGGCCGAGATATCGGGATTGCCTGGCGTTTCTCTGCAACCAGCGGCGGGGGCTCATGGGGAACTCACCGCCCTCTACGTTGCTGCGGCCTACTTCCGTGCGAAGGGCGAGCATCGAACGAAGGTCATTTTCCCGGCGAGTGCTCACGGAACAAATCCCGCCAGTGCAGCAATGGCTGGGTTCGAATGCGTTGAGTTGAAAGAAACGGCAGACGGGTTCGTCGATCTCGAACAATTGAAGCAGCATGTCGATGACCAGACTGCGGTCTTCATGATCACCAATCCCAATACGCTGGGCCTGTTCGAGCGAGATATTCCTGAGATCGCTCGGATCGTGCATGCGGCCGGTGGCCTGGTGTACATCGATGGTGCAAACATGAATGCCATCATGGGGATTACCCGCCCCGGCGATTTCGGCGGGGACATGATGCACTACAACGTGCATAAGACCTTCACCGGACCACACGGTGCGGGTGGTCCGGGTTCCGGCCCGATCTGCGTTCGCGATTTTCTCGCGGAGTACCTTCCGGGGCCTGTGATCCGTGTCCGACCCGGTGACGACCGACGCTTTGAACTGGTGACTCCAGCGCACTCGATTGGTCGAGTGCGATCCTTCTTCGGCAATGTCGGGATCTTGGTTCGTGGCTACTGTTACCTGAGAACACTGGGTGCCGCCGGGGTTCGGGCCGCTGCCGAACACGCAATCCTGAATGCGAACTATTTGAAAGAGTTATTGTCCGACGTGCTGCCGTCAGCACATGGAGAGCACTGCCTGCACGAGTTCGTTGCTTCTGCTGAACGACTGGCGAAAGAGCGCGGTATCAACGCCATGGATATTGCCAAGCGTCTGCTGGATTATGGGTTCCATCCCCCAACGGTTTATTTCCCGCTCGTCGTGCCGCACGCCATGATGTTCGAGCCAACTGAAACAGAGTCCAAAGCAACGCTGGATGCGTTCTCGGATGCCGTTCATCAGATTGTGCAGGAAGAGGCCGAGACCTTACGAAGTGCGCCGCTGACGTTGTCAGTCAGTCGCCCTGAAGAAGTGAACGCGACTCGGAAACCCGTGTTGACCTGGACCGCCTGCACCAAGGACTAGGGCTCATGGTGCAGTTGCCTCATGTGCGGCAGATGATCGACGCTCAGGCGAATTCCGGTGCCTGGAATATGGCGGTCGATGAGATCTTGCTGCAGTCGGCAATTGACCATGATGTTGCCACTCTGCGGTGGTATCGTTGGCGCGAGCCTACGGTCTCGCTCGGGTATTTCCAGAAAAAAGCAGACCTCCTTGGCGATGCCAGGTTATCGCAACTTCCCCAAGTCCGTCGGTTGTCTGGCGGAGGGACGCTCGTTCACGACGTCGAACTGACCTACAGTCTGGCGCTGCCTGTGTCGCAGCGGCTCATCGAACGACCGATGGATTTGTATCGAATCGTCCATCAGGCATTTATTGATGTTTTCCATGAGCGAGGCGTCGTTCTGACGTTGCGTGGAACGACGACGAAGCACGCGAATGAGCCTGTGCTGTGCTTTGCTCGGGAAGATGAGCATGACTTGGTGCTGGACGGGCATAAAGTGCTCGGGAGTGCCCAGCGTCGGCGGCGTGGCGCGATTCTCCAGCACGGCGGGTTACTGCTGAAAGCATCAGCAGTGACGCCCGAATTACTGGGGATTGCCGATTTGCAACCCTCTGTCGATCTGTCCGGACTGGCAGAACAGCTTGGACAATCGCTGCTTCGGAAAGTTGCGGTCGATTCGGAATCAGGAATGCTGACAGTTGCTGAAGAACAAGCGGCCCGAAGAATCTCGTTGTCCGCAGGTTGAAATCGCCGGCTCAAATTCGTGTACAGTAGAGGCTTCGCAATGTGTCAAAGATCGTTGTAGTTTTGTGGGGTGATCTGTGTTAGAGTGAAGTGGTTACGTCATATTCATTAGTCAATTCTTAACGATTCTGGCCTTGTTGACAGTGTCTCGAAGGAGCGGTAGCGTAACGTCGGTTCAGATGTTGTTTCCTCGGGTTTTATTATCCCGCGACTACTCTTTTTCAGTCGCATTTTCCTGAAGGACAGACAATGAAAGAACGCCTGTTGCATTTCCTTCCTGGTATTTAGGACAGTGCTGAAACGCTTTGGCGATCGCGCCGGCGATGGGTGTTAGTTTGGCCTTTCTGGAGTGCCTGATTCATGCTGCAGGCTGAATTGAAGATTCTTGGTGGAAAACACCAGGGGAAAACGATTCCCCTCTCAACAAAAAAATTTCTGGTTGGTCGCGAACAAGACTGCCAATTGCGACCTAACAGTGACTTGGTCAGTCGACACCATTGTGTGTTTACTGTCGATGACTATGCCGTACGTCTGCGTGACTTGGGCAGCACGAACGGCACTCGGGTCAATGGCAAGCCACTCCACGGCGAACTGACGCTGAATTCGGGAGACCAGATTGGAATCGGTAAGCTCGAGTTAGAGCTTGTCATCCGCCAGCGCGCCGTTGCTGAAGTCCCTGTTGCCGAGCCCGAGGCCCCTGCTCCACTGATGGGGCTCAGCTCCTCGGAATTGGATGTGACGCCGGCTTCAGCGACCATCGAATTGCCGTCGATGGACAATCTTCCCGCTTCCAACGATACATCCTTCGAACTGCCGACCAGTTTCGCAATGCCGACAACCGACACGTCGACTAGTCTGACGGCGGACACGACGATCATTCCAGGAGCAGCGCCTCCAGCGGGATATCCTGGATATGCACCCATGCCGCCTGCGGGTTATCCCGGCATGGCCCCTGCCTATCCCGGCTACGCTCCACAGCAAATGGGTTATCCTCAACAACAAATGGGTTACCCGCAACAGCAGATGGGATATCCTCAGCAGCAGATGGGGTATCCTCAGTATCCCGCAGGATATGGCCAACCCTCCTATCCCGGTGCGATGCCAGGCTATCCAATGCAGCAGTATCCACAGGGTCAGATGCCGCAGCAGGCGACGGCTGCTCCTGCCAGTGACTCGGCGATTGCGGTCAAGCTCCCCTCACCTGAATCGACCGGGGTCAAGGCACCGCCTCCGCCAGCAGCACCTGATCCTGCTGGTGGTCCGCCAAAGACAGAGGAAAAGCCATCAAACACGGCCGCGGATATCATCAAGAACTACATGCAGAAGCGTACCCGGTAACGAGCGATACGCCGGAGATTCGCGGAACAATCTGACATTCCATGACTGACCGACGGGAGACTTACCTATGTCAGCGGACCCGAATGTTGCAGAACAGCAGCGACGATATCGTGAATTCCTCGACCTGATGCCGTTAACGATTTCTCTCGCAGGACTTCCGTCCAGCGATGGAAAGTATTACACGGAAGAGCAGATGGAAACTCGGCTCTTTGCACTGCGGCATGCCTACAAGCTGGCCCGGCAGTTCGCGCGAGAACAGATCTCTCGATAGAGTCGATTTCGAGTGGCCATTCAAACCAGATTTCGCCAACTCCTGCGGGAGTTCGGCGTAATCTGGTTTTTTGCTGTACTCGATCGACTTGGTCCGTCTGAAACCGCTTAGTCTCAATGCGGGTATCTCTTTCCAGAGAAAGGTAAACCGCGCGGTGGACGACCGGGAACTCGTCGAACGCTGCTTGGCTGGGGATCATGATGGGCTGCGCACGTTTATCGAGCAGTTCCAGGGGTGGGTGTTTGCGCTCTGCTTCCGGCAATTAGGCCATCGGCAAGATGCGGAGGATGTCGCCCAGGAATCCTTGGCTCGGGCCGTACGCCATTTGAGTCAGTGGGATCAAGTCCGTCCGCTCAAGCCTTGGATTTTGACGATCGCTGTCAACCGCTGCCGAACTCATCTTTCTCGCCGTATGACACGTGCGAAAACTGTGGCTGTCGATGTGGACCCACCTGCTCGCCATGAGCGACTGGGGGGATTTGATCTGGCCGAAGAACTGCAATTGGCGCTACAACAACTGCGAGACGAATATCGAACTTGTTTCCTGCTATTTCATCAGCAAGAGTTAAGCCTGCAAGAGGTTGCCAAAATCATGAATTGCCCCGATGGGACCATCAAGACGTGGTTGCACCGGGCCAGACGCGAACTGGCGAATTTGTTGCGAGCAAGAGGCGTTGTTACGGAGGAGGGACATGAACTGTTCCGCATTTGAAAAAGAGCTCGAGCACTTAGTCGAGACACGCGGTGAGTCGCTGCCGGAATCGGTCGCGGCTCACGTCGGCACGTGTGACGCTTGCCACGCGCTCTATCGTGATCACCAATTGTTGAACGTGGCGGTCGTGAGATGGCGTCCCGTCGAGACCCCACCCTCATTGGCGGCCTCGGTCTTGAGCCAACTTCTGAATGAGCAATTGTCGCCATCGACACTTCAGACCTCGCAAGTGCGTTCGGGGAGAGGTTGGGTGCCCGTCGCGGTGGCCGCCTGCATGTTGGCGGTGCTGGGGATCGGCGTTTCACTTCGATCAGGATCGATCGATCGATCGTTGGCTCGGAAAGAGCACGATCGGCCCGCTCCAATCATTGAACACGCTCTTGATGCACCCGCTGAAGTCGCTTCATCGATGGCAGCGGTGTTCGATGACCTGCGGACGGAATATCAGGGATTGGCGGCAGACACGACGGCGACGGCTCGAGAGTTGGCTGTGGTCATTCCCACCTCGCCAGCGATTCCATGGGGAGATATGAGGATGTCCAACATCGCTTCGAACCTTGCCGTTCCCGATGAGCAGCAAACATCTGGAGGTGTGACGGCCATTGGGCGATCCATTGGCACGCAGATCACACAAGCAATGGACTTCTTGTGGACGACCGTCCCTCCAGAAGTCCCACGAGGTTGATCCAGGGCTTCACGATTCGAGTCGAAATTGGTGGCGGAGTCTTTATGAATTTCATTCGATATCTATTGCCTGTGTTGTTACCACTGATGTGGGTTGCTGAGGTGCTCGCAAATGGGGTGGCACCGATTGACCTTGTCAGTGACGCAGCAGCGGTCTGTGTTGAAGTCCAGCACCCTGACGCGGCCTTTTCGAAGTTTCAAAGTTCACGCTTGGCGTCCCGTCTCAAAGCGTTTCCTCCTGTAAGGCGATTTCTCGACGGGGGCGGCTTCCAGAAGTGGGCGTTATTGGAAGAGTATGTTCGTCGGACCACGGGGAAGTCGCTCTCCGAGCAACTACTGGCGGCGTGTTCGGAATCATTGGTCCTGGCGATCTACTTGCCTGAGGGAAAGCCCCCGGAAGGGGTCGTGATTGCTCAGGCAGCCAATGCCGCCGCGTTGGCAGAGGCCCTGCAGACGTGGGCGACTCTCGAACCGAGCCAGGTCTCTATGTCCAAGGAATTCCAAGGGCAGACGTATGTTCGGCGTGCCAAGTCAGCGAACTCGGTCGAGATCGTCTATTACGTGATCTTTGATCGCACAATCGCACTCTCCGATCACGAGCATCGAATTCAGCAGGTGATTGAATTTCGTGCTGCAGGCCAACAGCAAACGGGGGCCGCACAAGTCACGCGATTACTCAGCGAATTGCCGCTCTACAAGGCGAATCGATCTCAACTACCTCAGGATGCGGTCGCGTTTCTGTTTCTGAACATCCGCAAGTGGGACCGAGTGATTGACGAAGGGTTGCGGCAGTCAAAAGATGCCGCCTGGATTTTGCAGATCGTGAACCGAGTGACCGCCTTGTCTGCCGCGATACGACTTGATGATGCGGTCGTGGTGGATTTGGCGGCGGACACGTCTGGAGTCGATCTGCCAACCGCCTGGCGCCAGTTCGTCAATTCGACCAATGATGGAGACGATTGGACAAAGCGAATCAACGCCAATTCGGTCATCGCGATCTCATCCCGAATGGATCTCACTCCGTGGGTACAACTCTGGCTGGCTTCCGCCGCCGATGCCAAATCTGAGGATTTTGATCGAGGACGAAATGTTTTGAGGAGCGTTTTTCAAGGGCGTGATCCCTTCACAGAGATTTTGCCCCAAGTTCTTCGTGACTGGACGGTTTCACTGATTCCAGCTTCCGAAGTCTCGACGGACCTCTCTCCCGTGGACTTGGTTGGCGATTTCTCAATTAGTGCAGATCCTTCGCTCTCCAGGAATCTGGATCAAGCAATCCAGTTTGGAATGACATTGTTGAGTGCGGCCTTATCGCATCAGCGCAATGCTTCTGCTGGGCCGGTTCTAGTGGAAACTCAATTGACGAAAATCGGCATGGAGCGATGGATCAGCGGAATCAAGAATTGGTCCCCTGCGTCACTGGTGATGTCAGAGCGACTGGTGCTGGCTTCATCACACCAAGCCATTGCGACCCGCGGTGCTTCGAAGGGGGAGGATGCTATCAAGACATCTCGCCTGGCGGCTCACGAAAAGCAATACTTTCACAGCGCTTCGCAACTGATCTGGATCGACCTTGTTCAGTTGCGTGATGTCATCACCAAGCGTGGCGACTGGATCGCCAGCCATTTGGCGGCTGACTCGACGAATGATCGGCAACGGATTCAAAAACATCTGTCTCGAATCGAAGAGATCGCGAAACTCTTTGACGCCGCCTTCCTGGCTGCCAAGTTTGATGAACAAGGTGTGCGCGTCGTATTCGGTGCCGCCCTGGATCGGCTTGAGTAGGCCCCGGGCTCATCAATCAATCTGCTGGCGTCGATGCGGCCCTCACAAGCCATACAACCGGTATGATTTGATGACGTTAGTGTTTCTCTTTCTTATCACGTCCTCGCAGTCTTCGTTTTCCGCGCAACCCTCAGAGTAGCGGTCATAATCGTGCTATGGATGGCTCCCACACCCGCGATGGAATGCCCCCCCTCGATGTCCGCGTATGGAGGTTTGCTGCAATGGAAGACATGGAAAAGATCGCTGTCGCAGAAAGACGAGCTCAAAATCGACGAATTGGTGGCGATCGTCGTCCGAAAAAAGACGTGCCGTTTGTCGCAGAAGAACGCCGAAAAGCACCCCGTCGACAAGTAGAACGCCGTCGTTTAATCGATCCCACCACGTGCGAACGCGATTATTCAGGCGATGAAATTGAATTCATGAAAGCCATGGACGAATACAAGCGAACGAGCGGACGGATGTTCCCAACCTGGAGCGAAGTCCTGGAAGTTGTCCGTGGCCTGGGATACGCCAAGCCAGAACACGCCCTGCCTGTCGAGCAACCGATCGACATCATCTAACTCTCAAGTTCCTTAAAAACTCTCTATTTGCGATCTTGAAGACTTCCGCCTCACCAATCTCGGGCGGAGGTCTGTCGCAATCTCTCGTTTGGCGATCACGGAACGGTCGCCTTGCCACGACTTTATTTCTGCGCAACCGATGCGCGCCGTGAACCCCTGTCGATGGGCCAATCCCAGAGGGCTACGCCGATGTTGATGTTGAGTGCCTCATTTTGGGAAATTGGATCCTGGTGCGTCGTGGCACTTTGGACCGTCTATTTGGTCATGACGATCAATGGATTGAGGCAACGACAGGTTGTCTCTGGCACGGACAAGGTGGTTCTGCCACGTGGCCTGCCTCGCGTCTCTGTATTGGTGGCTGGTCGCAATGAAGAGGACTGCTTCGAGCTTTGTTTGCGATCATTGTTGAGGCAGGACTATCCCAACCTCGAAATCATCGCGATCAATGATCGCAGTACGGACGCGACTGGCGAAATCCTCGATCAATTGGAACTGGAGTTCTCAGACCAGTTGCAGGTGATCCATATTGAGGATCTGCCATCAGGCTGGTTCGGCAAGACCCACGCCATGCATGTTGGCAGCCAATCGGCGAGTGGTGACTGGCTGCTCTATGTGGATGCCGATTGTGAGATCCAGTCCGAGGCAGGGGTTTCGCTGGCAGTGCAGGAGGCACAACGGCGCGGCGCTGATCTGTTGTCGCTGACACCGCATTTCGTGCTCAACACCGTATGGGAGCAAATGACTGTCCCAGTTTGCTCGTCGGTGATGATGGTCTGGTTTCAACCGGCGAGGGTCAACAACCCGAAGCTGCGGACGAGCTACGCCAATGGCGCGTTCTTGATGATCTCGCGTCACGGCTATGACTCGTTGGGCGGCTGGTGCCGTTTCCGAGCCCAGATCAGCGAAGATATTGCCATGGCGCGAGCCGCGAAGTCGAGCGGCCTGAAGCTTATCGTCCTGCAAAATGACGGCATCTACCGGACCTGCATGTACGACAGCGTTCGCGACTCGTGGCACGGCTGGTCCCGTATTTTCTATGGTGCCCTGCCCCGAAAAGCGCTGGTTCTGTCCGTGACCAGATTGATTCTCTGCTCGATCATTCCGACGTGGGCGTTGTTCGCATGGCTTGCAGTCGCCAGTTGGAATGGCACTGTCGTCAGTGCATGGAACGGAACTCTGACTGCCGCGGCGACCGCGATCGTCCTGCAGCAGATCTATATGGCGTTGATCTTTCGCGCCGTCGGCGGCCGATTCCTCTGGTCCCTGACAGCCCCACTGGGGCAGTTGATCTCGGTGGGATTGCTGGCTCGAGCCATCTTGAATCATCTCGGTATGGCGACGACTCGGTGGAGCGGTGCGGTCTTTTCTCGCGGTCAGATGATCACGGTGCCGCAATCAAGAGTGGTTTCGTTGCCAATCCATACGACTCAGGCAAGATAAGTTTGCGACCTGCAGTCCGAACGATCCGACGTTATTTCCGTCCGAAGACCATGATGGTGATGTCGTCGTTCTGTGGACGGCCATTGGCGAACTTGCGCACGTCAGCCAGGATGGTTTTGCCAAGGTCTTCGGCATGACCACCTGTACTGGCCCGCATGAGTTCGCGCAAGCGATCCACACCGTACAGATCGCTGGCGTGATTCATGGCCTCACTGACACCGTCTGTATAGATCACGCAGGTTTCGCCCTTCTCAATGGGCCGCATCAGGACATCGTAAGGGTATTCATCGATGACGCCGATCGGCACGCCGACGGCTTCCTCGCCATATTCCTGAATGGTTCCATCCGTCTTGCGAATCATCACAGGCATGTGACCGGCGTTGGCGATCTTCATTTCGCCCGTTTCGAGATTGATCACCAGCAGAACGAAGGTCACGAATCGACCTTCGACGGCGCGAGTACACATCTGATGATTGATGCGGAGAATCGCTTCCTGGACATCGGTGACGAAGGTCATCACATTCGTGACGACGGTCGCAATTCGCGACATCACCAATGACGCGGGAACGCCCTTCCCTGCGACGTCGCCGAAGGCGAGACAGACGTGCTTGCCGTCTTCGAGCATGAATGCGTCGTAGTAGTCACCCCCCACGGCCTGCGCGGTGTCGTAGGACGCGTAGATTTCCCACCCGTCCGGCTTGGGAAGTTCCTCTGGAAGCAGCGACCGCTGAACACCCATCGCGATGTTCATTTCCTTGTCCTGCTTCTGCTTCTCCATGGCTGTGATCAGCAGATTGGCCTGCTCGTAGGACATCGCTGCCTGACCGGCGACAGCCATCAACAAGTCCAGATCTTCGGTGCGGAATTGATTGAACGCATTTTGCGTGTCGATGTTGATCACGCCCATGGGCTCGCCCGACAGGCTCAGCAGCGGGACGCACATCATCGACCGGATGGTCAGATTCGAAATGGATTCGCTGGCTTGGAAGCGGGAATCGTTGGCCGCATCGGCCGACAAGATCCCTGTTTTCTCCTCAAGCACCGTCTTCAGAATCGTGCGGCTGAGTTTGACGGTTTCGTCGTCACCAGCCCGGCGATGTTTCATCGCCTTCGGCACCATTTTGCCGGTTACTGGGTCGTTAAACAGAATGCACCCGCGATCGGCGTGCGGGAAGATGTTGAACAGGGTGTCGAGAATCTTCGGCAGCAGTGCGTTCAGATCGGCAGTCCCCACCAGGGCTCGGCTGATTTCGAGAACGCCCTTGAGTTTGGCTTCCGGATTGACTTCCAGCTTTCCGAAACCGGTCGACCGATCCAACGTCCCCATGATCGTCGAGGTATCTTCGTCACCTTCGCTCAGATCGACGTTGAATGCCGTCTTGGCTGGTTCAGCGGTGGTCTCCGGCGCTGGTTGTGGCCGAGCTGTCGGCGGCACCGCTAATGCTGTTTCCGGCCATTCAAAGCGAAGCAGGATCGGACCAAGCTTGATTCGGTCGTCATGAATCAGGGTCGTGGGCCCTTCGATTTTCTTTCCATTGACGAAGGTTCCATTGCCGCTTCCCAGATCTTCAACGACGAAAGTTTCGCCGCTTTTCGTCACTTTGGCGTGCTTGCGTGACACCATGTTGGAGTTGATCTGGAACGTGCATTCGGGATGTCGCCCGATGACGGTTTCGACCCCTGCCAAATCAAACGGAATCGCCTGACCTTCTTGCAACAAGACGATCTTTGCCATTGTCGATGTCCCGAAATCCCCAAGTTACGCTGCCGGATCGAGCTTAGATTCTATGAATCTGCGCTCGATGATGAAAGGACGCGGCCCACCACTTAAATACGAATCGAAATTGAACTTACCATCGATCTGCAAGGTGGCAAACTGCGGTTAACCGATTCCATGCCATTAATTGGCCAATGAGGAGGGCTGGTTACACTCCAAAGATCGTCTCCACGTTCCCTCGCAGCACCTGGCGGCCGAAGGAGAGGGCCTGCTCCTCGCTCCACCGCCGCGCGACTACAAAATCCTGGGCCAAAACACGCGCCAGGCATTGCCGATACATGCTGAATTTGGGCCAGGCGAACTCCAGCTTGTACATATCGCTGTAGTAGCCTACCTGCTTGTTGCGTGGAACGGCCTGCAATCGTGCCTTGGTGTCGATTTCGATGTAGGCAGGGATGTTCGAATACCACCAGTGAGCGTTGGTATAGACATTCGGGAAGATCCAACTGTAGCTGACCAATTCCTGGTTGCTGATTTGGGCGAGCACCGAAATCGGGAATTTCACCTGCGGGAATGCATTAAAGAGTGCCTGGTACTGAATCAGAGAGACTCGCTGATCGAACAAATCCTGACCTTGGAAGACCCCATCAGGATAGACGCGGCGGTTGACTCCGATCATCAGGTCAAACGGCAATTTGTACTCGACGCAGTACTCGGTCAACGTCCAGAACACAAAACGACTGACCGTTGTCGCGTCGTCAGAGCTGAGGGATTCGCCCTTCAGTAACAGTTTGAGTGCGGCATCGGCCTCGTTGGCGGTCACCGCGACAGGAGCGAATGACGGAGGCAGCGAGATCGCGCAGGCTCGGACACCTTTCGCCGAAAAATGCTCGAACAACTTGCCGATCGCGCGTCGTAGGGTTGTTCCACCGACAAAGTCGATTCCCGTCGCTTTCGCCAAACGAGCACGCACCTCGGGCTTGCCGAGATGAAACACCAAATCATCGGTTCGCAGGCAGGGAATGTATTTCTGAGTGTCGAATCCCTCCAGAGGGTCGTCAAAGTCATTCGTGAGGAACACTCGTTCGATCCCTGACTGTCGCAAGCACTGGTCTTCCCAATCGGGCTCGGCCATCTTCGCCGCCGCTGTGTCGTACAGCGTTTCCCAGTTTGAGGGGGTAATCCGGTCGTCGTTGAAGCCGAAGAATTTGCGGCACAACTCGACCAGCCAGCTGACCTGGATCGTGTTGTCCAAGTTGGAGAGTGACTCCACCAACCGCCCCACTTTCGTACGCGGATCCAGTCCCGGTTCTTCGATGTACGATTTCGGCATGCCGGCCGAATGAGCCAGTTCCGTGTAGTAGTGGTATCCCATGATATCTGCCAGCGTTTTCGAGGCTGGCGAATGGGGATTGATATGAGTGTGAGGATCGATCAAGACCAGCTTGGTCAATTCATCACAAAGCTGGGACGCCAGTTGCTCGGACATGCGGATCGCTCCGTGGTTTCGATGTCATTCAGGTGTGGATTATCGATCTCAACGAATCTGCCAAGTGTGGCGGCTTGTATCAACTGATGCAACCGGCTCGCAACTGACACGGTCGAGGATGGTGACGCCTGGTATGAACGGACATTGCAAATTGCGAAATGCAAATTTTAAATTGGAGGACGAGAGACGAGGTTTCCGCCGATGCATGACACAACTAGGCGGCTGAGGGTGTAGGACTGGAGTGAGGGGTAGTACTTCAGTGCAGAGTACTCAGTGCGGAGTACACAGTACGCAGTCTTCAAGGCGATCCTGTGTGATAGAATCGCATTGGGCCGCATGACACAACCTCCCTCGGCGGGGAAGAGGATAGAGAGTTACCACGAAGGACACGAAGAGCACGAAGATGGAATTCCGCGTTCCGTTCTCTGACCCGTTCGTGTCCTTCGTGGTGTAACCCTCGCAAATTGAGCCATATGTCGCCGCGCGCCTGTCTGGCTGCATGACACAACCTCCGGCTGGGTGACACACAATCGTGTTCGGCACGCTTTTTGCGCCAGGCATATGATGAACCAAAATGTCCCTTTCCAGGAGGGACAGAGATGGACGAGTCGGAACTGGTGGTGGAGACGCTGGAAGGTGGTCGATTTCTGAAGCGTGCTCAGGTGATGTTTGAGCGACTGCGTGAAGTGGGGACCGAGTGCGATACCGCTTCGAATCGGACATTCCTGTATTCGCACTATGCCGGACTGGTGTTGTTGAGCTTCTTTAATCCAGCCCTGCAGTCGCTGCGCAGGTTGCAGGGGGCTTCGGAGTACAAGCGTGTCCAGAAGTTGCTGGGGGACGGAGAACGAGTGGCCTTGGGCTCACTCTCTGAATCGGTGCGTGTGTTTGATCCCGCCTTATTGGAACCGATGATTCAGGAACTGATCGCGGAACTCCCCCAGACCCACCCTGGCCCCGGCCCAGGCCGAACGATTCCCGACAGTATTCCTCTAGAGTTGGCACAGCGACTGGTCGCCGTCGATGGGAGTTCGCTGCGGGCTTTGCCTCAGATCGTCTCGATGGCGGGGAAGGGACGCGGTCAAGGAAAGTGGAAAATCCATTTACAGTTCCGGCCGCTGGCCGGAATTCCGGCGAAGGCGACGGTGACTCGAGATCAGGTGCGAAGTGAGGGAGATGAACGCCAGGTGTTGGCCCAAACTCTGGAATCGGGGTGCGTGTACATTTGCGACCGAGGATATGAACGATACGCGCTGCTGAACGACATCGTGGCCGCCCAGTCGGATTACGTGATGCGCGTGCAGGAACGTCCACTGGAGATCCTTGAGATTCGTTCTCTTTCACTCGAAGCACAAGCGGCCCGTGTGATCTCCGACGAAGTCGGACGGCTGGCAGCGTCCCAACACACCCGCGGTGTGCAGCATTCCGTACGGCGGATCGTGCTCCTCAAACGCGATCGAGGACGACAACGCTCGGATCGAACGTCGTCTGATCAGGTAATTCTCCTGACCAATCTGCTGGACGTACCGGCCGAAGTCATCGCGGCGATCTACGAACTCCGCTGGTCAATTGAACTGTTCTTTCGGTTTTTGAAGCATGTCCTCGGTTGCCAGCGGTTGTTGAGCAATCGTTCCGAAGGGATTGCGATTCAGATTTATTGCGCCCTGATTGCCTGTTTACTGTTGGCTCAAGCCACTGGAGGGAACGTCGGCAAAGTCTGCCTCGACTTGATCTGCCTGCACCTGCAAGGGTGGTCCACCGAAGCAGAACTCCTCGCAGCACTCGCCAAACACCGGGCCTCGGAAGAACTCCGCAAAGCGCGTGAAGCCCGCCACCGTTAGCGCGTTCCACGAGCCCTGACACGACATCGACACACGTAAAACCGCTCAGGTCCACGCCCCCGCACGTCCCTGCTGAGTCCGGCTGACATTCGGAATGAAATTCGACTCGGCAGCACACTTCAATACTCAACGCGATCATACCGACGCCGGCCAAATACAGACCAAGACCAAGCAATTGCACCCGAAATCACCCTAACAATCTGAATCGCAGACATCGTGCCGAACACGATTGCGAATAGCCCGGCCCGGCGGTTGTCGTGGAAGATCCTGCCGAGGTTTGCGATATCAACACCGGGAAAAAGCAGTGGGGGACGCCAATTGCGTCCCCCACCTTCCGATGCCAATTCCAGAGTCCTTGATCCGTTTACGGGACGAGCACACCGTTGATGTTGATCTGGCCGGTAGTTCCCGTGCCTGGCGTGAAGAACCATGGGAAGGTCGAACCAGTCTGGCCGTTGATCGAGATGTCGTTCAGGAGCGGGCCCTGGAGATTCAAAGTTCCCGAGGTGACCGTCAAGAACCGGATGCCGAACAGGTTCGTCAATCCACCCGTCAGATTGACGAGGTTGTTATTGATCTGAACCGTGGATGGCCCCGCAACAGTGGTGAATTGCATGGCTTCCAGATCTGTTCCGGTCATATCGATCTCGTTGCTGAAGACGTTTATGACGGAGTTGGCTCCGACTGCAAATCGCATCGCTTCGTCATCGACGCGATTTCCAATAATGATCACCCCGTTAGCCGGTTGAATGAACGTAAACAGGTTGCCTCCGAATCCATCCAAGGCACCAATCTGGATATTCGCATTGCCGCCATTCGTGGTCACATCAAGCCCTGTCGTGCCGACTCCCGAGGGCGAGTTGAAGATGTTCCCCCCGATGCGGAAGGTTGATGATGCGGTTGTTGACGGAAGATTGATGACCAGGCCTTCTGCGGAATCAGCTCCGAAGTTGAACGTGTTCCCTTCCACGACGCCCTTGGCGACAATGCCGTTCCAATTCACCTGCATGTCAGAAAGTGGTCCCGCCGCGGCAACAGTGCGTGTGACGGAGATCAGGTTGTTAACCGCGGTGAGATTGAGTGTCGAACCGATCCCGCCAGACTGGGTTCGGACCAGGATCCCTTCGTTTGTCGTTGGTGCAACGCCAGCTACGGAAGGTCCGCGAGGTTCAAACACCCCGGTGCCAACCGGTATCTGGGCGCGAGGGGTTACGAAGTCATGAGTAATGACATTCTGACCGGCCGTGCCGGTGGCCCCCAGATTGACGGTATACGTTCCCAAGGTCGTGGCGGTGA
The DNA here is from genome assembly GCA_028291515.1 of Schlesneria sp. Taxonomy (GTDB): domain Bacteria; phylum Planctomycetota; class Planctomycetia; order Planctomycetales; family Planctomycetaceae; genus Schlesneria. The sequence continues at coordinate 87,034 of JAQGHU010000063.1, read as the reverse complement.
ACAGAACTTCCTGTGTTGCCCCCAAGACCTGGCCGTTCCCCGTCACTGTGGATCCAGTCAGATTGAAGACTGGAGCGATTGTTTGCAATGTTCGATTGCTCGAAGTTGGTTGAACGGCCGCCGCATAAACGTTGATGCCAAATCCGTCGTTGCCGGTGATTCGATTTCCGGCCACAGTCAACGAAGGCGTGGTTGCATAGATACCGCTCAGGTGGTTTCCGCTGAAGTCCATGTTGCGAAAGACGACACCTTCAGAGTTGAGGATATATGCACCTTCCAATGTCGATCCTTGAATCAACCCGCCGCTGCCGGGGACCCCTGTCGTGCCATTGACGGTGAAGATTGTCGGGTGATTCGTGACACCATTGGTGTTGACACTGCTGGCAACGCCAATGTTGTCAGATAGAAAGATTCCGTCTTGAACAGAATTGGTTGAACTGACCGAAGTCAGATTCACACCGATGACCGAATTTTGGATCAATACGGCTCCGCCACCATTCGCGAAAATATTACCCGCCGCGATGCTGAGACCCAGAGTTGGCGCCGCGCTGGTGGTGGTGATAACCGCCGGTTGAGTACCTGCATTGTTCACATATAAGGCCAATCCGCTACCGACCAGGCTGTTCTGGTTGATGTTCAACGTCTGGATGGAAACGCTGCTTGGGTTGTCGTTGATGTTCAAGCCAGCACCTCTGAGAAGAGGCAGCGGAGGTATTGGAGGCGCTGGAGGCACTGAAGGCGGATTGGCTAGCGGGCCTTGAGCCGCCAGGATGCTGAGAATTCGGAACGTGACATCACCCGAAGTACGAGACGTTGTCGCTGTCGCCGGTGTGATCACGTTGTCGTGAATATCCACGGCCGTGAACAAGCTGTTCAGTGTGTTTGCAACTTGAGTGATTCCGGTGAACTGGACCGTGTGATCAACATGTGCAATCTCGATCCCTTTTCCCGCGCGACGATCGATGGTGACATCGCCGAACGTGACTGTTCCCTGGTTGGATGGTGCGCTAAGAGGTGCGAACAGAGGATTACCGACCAGGATGCTGGTTCCGACGATGTCCTGGATGCTTGTACTACCAGTCACACGGAAGGCACCCGTATTGGAAGCAGTGGTTCCGATCTGAATTCCGTTCCCGCCACCGCCCGAAATCGCGATCTGGTTCGGACTGGAGCTTGGCAGAATGGAGAGGAACGAAGCACTTCCGGAGTTCCCTTCAAAATCAATGGCGGCCTGAATTGGAGTCCCCGAAGTCGAAATTGAGATCGGTTCCAGGAACGAGATGTTGCCGGCATTGTTCAGCATGGTGAGACCACCCGCATTGCGATTCGTGATACGAATCCCAGGAGCCAGCGTCCCATTCACAGGATTGGGAAGCACAAACCGAACGGCGGAGACGAGGTTCGGACTGACACTGGTGTCGACCTGCATATTCTCGATGCGAATGCCGTCCGCCTGCGGATTATCGATGGCGAGTCCGCCGACGAAGCTGATCTGGCCCAGGCCATGTGCCGGGGTGATTCCCGTGGCGGCAGTTCCCTGAATATCAATGCCTCGACCAGTGGTGTTGGCACTTGCCACGGTGTTGACGATCGTTGCCTGGTCTACGATGACCACCCCGTCAATGTTGTTCAGCAGGATACCGCCACCCGTAAGGGCGGGGACCGTTGTCGTTGCCAACCGACCGTCGTTGATGATCGAACCCGTCATGTCAACCGTGCCGCCGCGGGCGAGTCCATCGATCTCCAGGGCATAGCCGCCAGTGTTATTGATCGTGCTTTTCTTCAGCGTCACCGGTTCAACTCCGAAGAAGAGCTTTCCTGTGCCACCAACGACATGCAGCCCATCGATGGCTGTCACCGTGTTTCCTATGTTGTTGATCGTGTCTCCCAGCATCACGACAGGGCCCGTGAGGTTGTTCATGAAGACGCCATCGCCCTGAGCAAAGTTGACGTCCGTCTGATTGACGACGACATTGGCAACGCCATCCCCGATGATGCCGATCCCGGCCGGCCCGCTGGTGGGTGCCGTGGGATCGCCGATCTGGAATCCGCTGAACTCACTAGGTGCGGCGGCAGTGCCGCTGACGAGCGTGACCGCGTTGCCGGCCTGATTCGAGAAGATCGGACGGTTCGCAAAGGTTGTGGCTCGCGGCAAGTTGATCAGGCCCACGCCTGGAACATTGACGCGATGGATGACTCCGTCACCTTCACCAAGGATTCGGACCGTCGGAATCAACGTCACAGTGTTGTTTGGAGCCGTGTTGTAAATACTATTCGCATGGACAAAGATGATATTGCCGGCCTGCTGTGCCGGGACGGGGATCGCAGCATTGAGTGCGGTCTGGGCCTGCGTCAAGTTCTGCCAGGGATGGTTAACTGTTCCGTCCATTCCCACGGTGCTGGCATAGCTGGCGACGTGTTCGAAGAAGTAGGGGTTGTTCGTCACAGGATTGATCGCGACTTTGCCAGCGTCGAGCACCGGCAACTGAGCCACGACGACGTTGTAGTTGCGTCGGACCATTTCCGTCATGCGGTCGATTTGCGTGCGACGTTGCCCTTCAGGCTGCTTGTATCCACCGTAGGTCCAGGTGGCACCGAACACGACGCTGGTGGCGAAGACCTTATCGTTTAAGACTTCCAGCGATACGTTCAGGTTCTGAACAACGTCAGCTTGAGCGCGCGCCTTCCAACCATAGAATCCGTTCGTCGTGCTGCCGTCGTAATAGTAGGCCCCACCAAACACCTTCAGATTGTGTCGAGTTGGGATACGGCCAGGGATGGGAACGCCAGTTTCCCAGTCCACCCCACGCAGCGCGTTTCCGAACGTGAGCAGGTTGTCGTACAGCAGTTGGTGGCCAGAAAATCGCTGGCTGCCATCGACCAGTGTCGACTTCAACAGTTGAGCTGTCGTCGCATGCGGGATGTAAGCGTTCGCTCGCATGTCCCACAGTTGGCCCAGCGATTCCAGACCAAAACCGGTTTCGCGGAATAGTCCGCCGCTGGAATTGTCGTAGTCGTAGTAGGCGTTCACACCAAAGATTCGGTCCCAGCGATCTGAGTAGTAGCGAAGACCACCCCCCAGGTTCATTCCCCAACCATCCGTTGCCGCACGAAAGCCACGGAAGCTTCCGAACACCATGGCGTTGTTGATGAAACCATAAGGCATGACTTCCAGGGGAACGATGGTGTCGGTGCGACCGACGGCGGGACCTGTCCAAACGCCAGCTCGGAACAGAGCTCCATAGGCCTCGCCCGTTCGACCAGACAACTGGTCGCCGAACATGATGCCGTCCTCGACGACATCGCCAAAATCGGACTTCGACAGATTCGGTGTCGGAGTTGGTGCCGCATCTATCGTGTCGGGGGCACGAGGTGCTTCACCATACTGAGCTCGAAACACTTCAGGACGCGGCAATAGCTCTAAACTGTCTTGTCCCAGAACAGTCTGCGCAGAGAGCGCCAGTGCCGTGCCCAGGCTAAGCCAGAACATGCACTTCAAGACTGTGGTCGTTGGAACAACGAGCCGCTGTGTCGACACGTACATCGAGTCACCTCTGCGGTGCGTAAGGGCGCGGACATACCGCGACCGAAACCGGATGGGGGCGATCAAAACATGATGTGAATTGGGAGAAACGGACGGCGGGTTGTAGCTTCCGCAAAAAACCGGAGCAATGCGAATCAAGGGCGTCTTTTGCTGTAAGTGCCTGTTTTGGACCGATTTCATCAAAAAAACGGGGGCCACCACCAACACCAAAAAAAGGAATCGGCACGACCTGCCGTTCAGAGGCCCCTGGAAGGCTTAAAACACGGACATCAAATTCGCAGAAGAGGCGCCTTCGGTCCGGACGATTGGAGACGCTCCCGCCTTCATTCGAGCGACGATATCATACGCACCTCAATACTGAGGACATGCATAACCGGGAGTAGCGACCGATGGCCGAGCAAATCTATCTGGCAATTGACCTTGGGGCTGAAAGTGGACGGGTGATGGCCGGGCTGTTCGATGGACAGCGAGTGAAGCTGGAAGAACTGCACCGGTTTCCCAACGGCCCCGTGCATCTCGCCGAGACGATGCGCTGGGATCTGGTTCGATTGTGGTCCGAGATTCAAGCCGGACTTGCGAAAGCCGCGGCGCGGTTCGGATCGCAGATCGTTTCCGTCGGGGTCGATACGTGGGGTGTCGATTTCGTGTTGCTGTCAAAAACCGGCGAAATGCTGGGGCAGGCGTACCACTACCGCGACCAGAGAACTCGCGGAACGATGGAGCAGACGTTCCTGCGAGTCCCCCGCAGCGAAATTTTCTCGCAGACCGGGCTGCAATTCATGGAGATCAATTCGCTGTATCAAATGGTCGCCATGAACCAGACCAACGGCCCCTTGATGCAGCTTGCCGACCGGTTCCTAATGATTCCCGATTTCTTTCACTGGCTGTTGTCGGGCAGTCGAGTCGTGGAATTCACCAATGCCACCACATCGCAAATGTTTCATCCCGTGGACAGAAACTGGTCGTTCGACCTGCTCCGCAAGCTGAATCTGCCGACCCAGATGTTCGGCGACGTGGTCGAGCCGGGAACAAAATTGGGAACGCTTCGCGACGAAGTCTCTCGTCGCACTGGTCTACCCCGCCTGGACGTTGTTGCTCCGGCAACTCACGACACCGCGGCGGCCGTCGCGGCGGTCCCCACCGAAAACACCGGAAAGGCAAATTGGGCCTACATCAGTTCGGGAACGTGGTCACTGATGGGACTGGAGTTGCCCCACGCCGTGTTGTCGCAGCGAGCTCTCGAACTGAATGTGACGAATGAAGGAGGTATCGACGGCACGTATCGCCTGCTGAAAAACATCATGGGGCTGTGGTTGGTTCAAGAGTGCCGACGCTCGTTCGAGCGGAACGGCACCCCCTATGACTATGGATTGCTCGCACAAGTGGCGCGTGATGCGAAACCATTCCGAGCTTTTGTCGATCCGGACGATCGAGCCTTCATGGCCCCGCAGGAAATGCCGGAAGCAATTCGTGAATGGTGCCGAAAGACGAACCAGGAAGTTCCAGATACCGAAGGGGGAATCGTCCGCTGTGCCCTCGAAAGCCTGGCCCTGAAGTACCGAATGGTCCTCGGTTGGCTCGAGGAACTTTCCGGCGAGCGGGTCGAGGTGATTCATATCGTGGGTGGTGGAACTCAGAACGAATTGCTGAATCAGTTCACTGCGAATGCGACGGGACGCCCTGTCATCACGGGCCCCATCGAGGCGACAGCACTCGGAAATATCCTAGTCCAAGCGAGAACGGCAGGTGCCGTCGGTTCACTCAGCGAGATCCGTTCGGTGGTCCGAGCGTCGTCAACAATGAAGCGATACGAGCCGCAAAACGTCACCGCGTGGAACGAAGCGTACGAGAGATTCTCGTCGATCCTGAAGAAGTAACGGGGGCACGACGTAAACGGCAGTCTTTAAGTAGCCTTCTCGCTCCCGCGAGAAGAAAGCCGATGAGCGCGACGTCGTGATCGCCATCCCGTTCCGGGTACATCTGGCTGCGTGGATTTGCAGTTGGCTTACTTCTCGACGGAGCGAGAAGGCAACTTATAGAAGCGATTCGCACAAACCAAAGAACAATTCGACCGCAGGTCTCGTTGGTGCGAGAGGCCTGCGGTCGAATTGTTTTGTGCGGTAGAGCGAAGCGAGTAGCTAGCAAGATTTAGTACTGGCCTGAACCGTGACCTGAGCCGGAACCTTCGCCTTGAGTGCTGATACTCTGGATGTCTCCGGTGGCATCGCACATATCGATGTTGTCGCGGAATTCGGTCCCGCTGACGTAGCCTTGGCAGCCCAGGATACCTTTCACACAGTACGTCTGGTTAATCGATCCGAACGCCGCACCGACGTCTTCCAGTTCGTTGTTTACGTTGATGGCGACTTCCGACAAACCGACGATCATGGCCAGAACTGCGATGGTCGAGACCAACACGAGTTCTGCAGAAACGATGAAACCGGCTTCGTCATTGATCAGGGCGATGAGAGTCTTCATTGGGTAAGGCCTTTCTGAGTGGTGAATCATTTTTCAGTGAGACAACCCTGCTGAATTGTCTCGATGTTGTTTTTTGTTTCGCAGGATGAACGAGTTGTAAAGCAGATTGAATGCCAAACGTGTTTTTCGCGTTTCAAAATCTTGTCGCAACGAATATTTTCGATCCACTAACAATTACACAGACACGATTTGTGACGTTTTTCGAATTATGGAAATGGCGGAATATTTCTTCTGGCCATCCGTCGTCGATGATGCCAGAGATCCACGTCGGCCAGTCTCAGTCTCGACGGAATTCGGAGCAAACCTAATGGCAACAGTGAGTAATGCTGCGCGTTGTTGCCTCGTTGCCGATGTTGCGGCAAGGCAACATGCCTCCGGGCAAAGGCGAATAGGGCCGGATAGACGTGATCACGGCGTCAGAAATAATGAACACGGCAGCAACTAGGGCTGGGTCGCTTGACGCGCCCGCACGAACTGGCATAATTCCCATCCGCCGGGGTGGCACCATGCGGGTGTAACTCAGTTGGTAGAGTACCACGTTGCCAACGTGGTTGTCGTGGGTTCGAGTCCCATCACCCGCTTTCATTCCCCTCGACGTGCCGGTTCCCCAAGTCTGAAAAAGAGTTGCTCCGACGCGTTGCCGGTGTTGGTGCGTCGTCATGGTGGAACTGAAGTTCTTGATCGGGTCAAACGGTCAAAGTCGATGAAGCTCTCCGCTGGCATACACAGCGGCATTTAGCGATCACTAGCGAGGAATTGATTGTGACAGAGGCCGATACCGCCGTGGCAGAAGATCAGAACGAAAACGAAGCTGCCGAATCGCGTTACCGTCTGGCGATCGAAGTCGACATCCAGAATGTCGGTCCGTGCAAGAAGCATGTCCGCGTGAAGGTGCCTCGATCCGACATCGAACACTTCTCGACCGAAGCGATTGGTGAAATCGTTCAGACCGCTTCGGTTCCCGGGTTCCGTCCCGGTCGCGTTCCTCCCGCGCTGGCCAAGCGCCGGTTCAAGGAAGAGATCGCCGATTCAGTTCGCCAGCGCGTGCTGATGACCAGCCTGGAACAATTGGCCGACGAAAATTCGCTCGACCCGATTAACGAACCTGACTTCGACGTGGAGAGCTTGCGCATCCCCGACGAAGGCGATTTCGAATACGAATTCGATGTCGAAGTTCGTCCTGAATTTGAAGTGCCGAATTATGGCGGCTTGAAGATCGAGCGACCGATTCGCGAAGTCTCTGAAGATGATATTTCGGCCTATTTGAACCGATTTATCGCTCAATATGGCACTTTCGTTGATCGAGAAGTCCCTGCCGAAGCCGGCGATTTCGTCATGGTCGATCTGGAATTTTCTCGCAACGGCGAATCATTCCGTAAGCTGCCCGCAGTCAGTCTGCAGTTGAAGCCAACGATCCGCTTCCGCGATGCAGAGATCACCGAATTCGACAAGCTGATGACTGGCAGCACCCCCGGAACGAAGAAGACCGCCGAGATCACGATTTCGAACGAAGCCGAGCAAGTTGAAATGCGCGGCGAGAAGATCAGCGTGACACTCGACGTGACTGCCGTTCAGCAGCAACAACTGCCCGAACTCAACGCCGCATTCTTCGAACGCGTCGGCTATGGAGACGGACAAGAATTGCGGGACGAAATCCAAGGGATGCTGCAACGACAAGTAACCTACGATCAGCGTCAGGCTTGCCGTCGCCAGGTTCTGGAAAAGATCACCGAGTCCGCCAGTTGGGATTTGCCCGAATCGCTGGTAAACAAGCAGACCGAGAACGCGCTGCGTCGCGAAATTCTCGAAATGCAGCAGGCCGGATTTACGACTCAGCAGATCCTGGCTCGTGAGAACGAACTGCGTCAACAATCGATCAGTTCCACTCGCCAGGCCCTGAAGGAACACTTTGTTCTGGACCGAATCGCGACTCAGGAAAAGATCGAAGTCAGCCCGATCGATATCGAATCCGAAATCAACATGATGGCCGTGCAGCGGGGCGAAAGCCCTCGTCGCGTGCGAGCCCGTCTGACCAAGACCGGTGTGATCGAGAACCTCGAAGCACAGATTCGCGAACGCAAAGCAGTCGACTTCATCCTGAAATCGGCTCAGTTCGAGGACGTGCCAGCTCCGAAGTCGGCTCCATCGGACGACGTGCAAGCGTTGTCGCTGTCCGTCTGCGGGATGTCATCTGTGGTCGTTGAACCGACTGAAGAAGGCGACGCCGACGAGTAGGCCTCTTAGTTTGCTCGCATAAATTGCCCTTGTCTACGGCCGACTGCCTGCAGTCGGCCGTATTCGTTTGTGGAACCGCTGGTCAGCCTTGTCTGGAAGCGTCCTGGCGCGTACTCTTCCGGCGGACCTGCTAATTCTGGGTTTTCTTCGGTCCGTGCCGCCCAAGCAGGTTCTTTTGGCCCTAGTGTTGAGAGGTTCTGAATGCTGGATTCGCTGTCTCGTTCGTTCCAGCCCATGGCCAATGCCGCGCGGGACTATTCGCGCCAGCGTCAGATGGGTATTGGCGATCTGCTCCTGGAAAATCGAATCATCTTTCTGGATGGTCCTATTCACGATGCGAGTGCGAACGTCATCGTGATGAAGTTGCTGTATTTGCAATCTGAGAACAAACACCAAGACATTCATTTCTACATCAATTCGCCCGGTGGTTCAGTGACCGCGACGATGGCGATTTATGACACAATGCAGTTCGTGCAGTGCAACGTCGCCACCTATTGCGTCGGTATCGCGGCCAGCGGTGGAGCGATCCTGATTGCCGGTGGGGGCAAGGGAAAACGGTTCATTCTTCCGCATGCGAAAATGATGATCCATCAGCCGTTCGGTGAAGTCGGCGGCCAGGTCTCGGATATCGAGATTCAAGCCAAAGAAATCCTGGAAACGCGTGATGTGCTGAATCACATCCTCGCAGGCCACACTGGCCAGCCAGTCGAAGTCATTGCGAAAGACACGGGACGCGATCGCTATTTGAATGCGATGCAGTCCAAAGAATACGGGCTGGTCGATGAGATCCTGACGAATCCGGCGAAGGTGAAAACTCCCTGAGGTTCGCCGACACATCAGCGTCATTTCAACAAATTTCTAATACTATGACAGCGAGTCTGCGATGACCTCACTTGTTCCTTTTGTGATTGAAAAGAGTGGCCGCGAAGAGCGGGCCATGGATATCTATAGTCGCCTGTTGCGCGACCGCATCATTCTGCTCGGCAGCGCCATTAACGACGACGTTGCGAACAGCATCGTCGCCCAGTTGCTGTACCTGCAGTTCGAAGACGGCAAGTCAGACATCCACATGTACATCAACAGCCCTGGTGGTTCGATCACCTCGGGGATGGCGATCTATGACACGATGCAATTCCTGTCCTGCAGCGTCGCCACTTATTGCCTCGGGCAGTGTGCCAGCATGGGTGCGATGCTGCTGACCGCCGGCACGAAGGGGAAGCGGTTCGCTCTGCCCAACAGCCGAATCATGATTCACCAGCCATTGGCGGGGATGCAGGGAACGGCCGTTGAACTGGAAATTCACGCCAAGGAAGTTCTGCGGACCAAGCGCCGGATGAACGAATTGATGCTGAAGCACACCGGTCAAACCTTGGATAAGATCGAAGCGGACACGGATCGAGACAATTTTATGTCTGCCGAAGAAGCCAAGGGTTACGGCCTGATTGACTCGGTTCTGGAAAAGCTGCCAGCACTGCCAGGCAACGCCGCAACCTGATCGGGAGCGATCTGCTGTTGTCCAAAACGGACAAAAATGACTATGCTCCCGCCGCCCGGTCTCTCCGCCTGGGCGGCGGTTGTGCGTAATGGAGATGGATCGAATGCGACGCGCGCTGACATGGATGTCGGCTCTGATGCTCTGTGGATGCCTGGGACGGGCCAAACCGGACCTGTTGCAGGCCCGCCTTCGTGAGCAGCAGGAGCATTTGGTCGAAGTCGAACGGCGCGCTGACGCCACTCAAACCGAGCTCGCGCGGTCTCGCCGAGAAGCCGAGCAACTGCGAGCAGAACTCGCTCGATCCGGCAAGCGGGTCGTTGCTGCCGAATACACCGAATCACTGGTCCGTGCCAGCAAGCTGCAGATCAATTCTCTTTTATCTGGCGGCTTGAACCGCGACGAACGACCGGGTGATGATGCCCTAGTTGCGTACATTGCACTGGTCGATGACGACAGCGAAATCATCAAACTGCCGGGCACGGTCCAGCTCACGCTGATCGATCCCAGTCTGCCCGAGCAAGCACGGCAAGTCGGACAATGGAGTTTCACCGCGGAAGAGTGCCGCAGCAAATGGACTCGCGGTCTGACCGGTGCCGGTTACCAGTTCACAGTCAAACTCGATCATCCGTCTCAGCATGAGCAGCTGGTCTTGAACGCGAAACTGACAACCGCGGATGAGCGAATTTTCGACGCCACCCACTTGGTGCGGGTCGCACCAGGGACCATCGAAACACGAGGTCGCGTTCCTCTGGCCGAGGGCGAACCGCTACCACTCGACGACATCAACGACCCACCTCCTCCAGCGACGAGCTCCGCGGGATCCGCGAAGCTGAGCGATTTCGATGAAGGCTGGGATGCTCCCGCGGCAGGCGGCCGAGTCGAATCCACGAATTGGATGAAAGACGATTTCCCGCAGCGGCGATAGGCGGACCTGCTTCGCTGGGCCAACCTTCGCGACAATCTGCTTGTCAGCGAGCCTGCGAAACTCAATACTGATCGGTCACGGCGACTTCCAGGTGCTCCCACTTTGGGGCGACTGTCATGACCGAAGTAGACATGCAGGCATTGCGCGACCGGCTGGATCGCGAGGAAGAACGACTGCGTGAGGAGCGGCAAGTGCTCCGACGCGACCACAAATATCAAGCCGCTTTGTTTGACTCCTTAGCGCTGTCTGAAAAAGTGGGACGCTTGGGTTTAATCCCAAGCGTGGCGTGGCTGACCTACGCCCTGTGTACATCGTCCATGACCACTGCCGCCGACATCTTGGTATTCGGGACCATCAGCGCGGGATTCGTCTATTACGGTGCCCCATACGCAGGCAGCTTCGCCGCCCACTTCTGGTTCCGTGATTCCAACATGTCGACCCCACTGGTCGCCGCCGCATTCACGCTCTTGGTGGAAACCGCGTATCTTGGGTGGGTGATCATTTTGACGCGCTGAATCGACGAAAGGCCAGCCGCGTTGAATCAACTCGGGCTTCCAAGGAGATCCGCGCCATCAGTAGGGCTCACGCCTGAAGAAGGACCAGGGACTTACGTCCCCCCACTCCGGAAGAGAATCAATGGCGGCGCTGGGCACTCATCGTCTGGTTGCGGGCGAGTGCGTCTTCGGCTTCGGTGATGCGGCCGCAGCGTTGGCAGATCACGGAGAGCTGGGCGAAAGAGAACGGGTCGTTTGGTTCCAGTTCCACGACCTTCTTCGCGTGAGCGATCGCTTCGTCGAACTTGCCGAGCTTCTGCATCACCACGGCCAGGGCGGAATGCGACAGGGAGTGGGTCGGAACCTCGGCCACAATCGCCAACAACTTCGTCGCGGCTTCGTCGAGGTTCCCCTGGTCTTTCAGTCGGATCGCTTCGTCGTACAGTTCGTCGTGCGTCGGCATCGCATTCAGCTTTCGGCGGGAGCATGGATTCAGATCGATTCGTTCAACTCCAGTATCATAGACGGGAGCGGCTCGCGATCCAATCGTTCCCACTCAGGAAGCTGGGATGAAGCAAGGCTCGATTGGTCATCTCGGCTTGGACCAGTATGATCGTGGCCATGCCGCCATCGCTTCCCCTCTCCGAGCAATCCCGCCCCGCGCGAGCCGAACTTCTCTGCCTGGCCGGTGCCATCCTGTTCGGTGCGATCCTGCGTCTGGGCTATCCAAGTCGAATGGCGATCGAGCACTTTGACGAGGGAGTCTACGCCTCGAACTTCTGGTTCGGTGCCGAGGAGGGCTACGAGTATCCCGCCCGCCACCTGTACGCTCCGCCGCTGCTTCCCGCGGCGATTGAATGGACGATGATCATCGCCTCATTGTGCGGTATCCGTCCGACCGGATTCATTCCCATGATCCCGTCACTGATCGCCGGGCTGGCCATGATCCCGTCGATGTGGTGGGTGGGCCGACGGTGGTTCGGACCAAGCGCCGGGATCGTCTCGGCGTGGTTCGTGGCAGCGAGCGACTTTCATTCGTCTTACAGCCGAGCGGCTCTGACGGACGTTCCGGTCTGCCTGTTCATCCTGTGGGGAGTCTATTTCACCTGGCAGGCGCTGCAGACGGGGACGCGTCGATCGATCATCCTTGCCGCCTTGTTTACCGCGCTCGCTTGGTGGACCAAGTACAACGGCTGGTTACCACTTGCCGTCGGACTGTCGGGTGGGGTGGCCTGGCAGGCGACTCTGCTTCGAGGGGAACGTCAGCTTCTGCAGGTCGCCAAACGCTGGCTCATGGTGGGGGGCCTGTCATTCCTGCTGTGGTCGCCCGTCCTGATCGGCTTACAGAAGCATGGTGGGTACGGTGCCGTCGCTTCGAACCACAAACAGTACATTGAAGGGTTCGCCAAGTGGTCTACCAATACCGCGCGGCAGCTGGATCACATTGCCTTCTATGATGGGCCGTTCAGGCCTATCGTTGAAGGGTGGACAGTAGCTACCGCAAATCAATTCACAAGCTATCTGTCTCCGAGTTGGATGGGATGGCTACCGGTCATCGTGCTTCTATTGGGGACGTTCGCGACCTGCCTGGCCTGCTATTGCCTACAACTGAAACTGGCAACGAGCGGTGTCAACTGGGCTCTACTGGCTTGGATCTGCGGCTTAACCGTGGCGACACCGTGTTATCACCCGTACCCGCGGCTGGTCATGCCTTGGATGCTGGCGGCTTGGCTGGGTGCTGGATTCATTGTCCAGTGTGCAATCAACAGCCGCCTAATCTTCGCCTTGAAATCCGTCCGGAACGATCAGCAATGGACGCCCCAATGGGTGGAGGCCTCAATTGCCATCTGGCTCGTCGTTGCGATTATGACGCGATGCCAGCTGGGGACCAGCTGCGCTTGGGAGGATCACACGACAGTTGCACGGCAGTCGACCGAATTCGCAAACGAGATGCGCCAGATCACGATGAGCGCAGGCTTTCCAGGAGACGAAGCAATTGCCTACGTCTATGCAGCTCCTGAAATCGTATTTAACCTCAGGGCGAACGGGATCCCATTGGCGGTCCCCACTAACGATGCCGATGCCGGCAGATCACCGCAGCCGCGACCAACGTTCTTGGTTCGTAGTCTGCCGATCAGTGGACTCTTCAACAGTTTCTCCGGCCCTAGCACAATTAAGCGAGTTCAAATTAGGACAAGCAGTTTGGTTGCGCTCGATGGCACGGGGGATAGCAGACGCATTCTAGAACTCACACCCTTCCGCAACTGATCCACGAATTTCGTCTTGTCGAATCTGGGGGGTCGCGAGTACATTCCCGGCCTCAATTCCCCCCTCGCCAATTCGATATGCTCCAAGCCCAGGACGCTCTTGGGTGCGGGAGTGTTTTTATATGCAAGGAAGAGATCATGGATGACTCTGGTATCCAGGAACCGTCACGGCGACGACTGGGCCGCGGACTGAACGCGTTGATGGGCACAGGGGCGATGAACGATACGGACGGGGTCTCCGCTGGCGACCAGTCTGTGATTCACGTCGACCTGATTGATCGCAATCCGTTCCAGCCTCGGCAAGAATTCGACCAGACCGCCCTGAATGAACTGGTCGACAGCATTCGCCAGCATGGCGTGTTGCAGCCGATTCTCGTCCGGACAGCCGGGGGCGGATACCAGTTGATCGCTGGTGAACGCCGCCTGATCGCCGCCAAGAAGGCCGGTCTGCAGGAGATTCCCTGCCGCGTTCTCGAACTGACGGACCAGCAGGTCAGCGAAGTCGCCCTCGAAGAAAACCTGAAACGTCAGGACCTGAACGTCCTCGAAAAGGCGACTGCCTTCCAGGACTACGTCAACCGGTTCCAGTGTTCGATCGAAGACCTGTCACGCCGGCTGAGCCTTGATCGGTCGACGGTCAGCAACATGCTGCGGCTGCTGGAACTGCCCGAAGCGGTGAAGAGCGATCTGCTCTCCGACAAGATCTCGGGCGGTCACGCCAAGTCGTTGTTGTCGCTGAAGGATCACGACCAGCAGGTCGCGATGTGCCAGCGAATCCAGAAGGAACACCTCTCGGTTCGCAAGACCGAAGAAGCGGTCCGTCAACTGCTGACCGAATCCGGCGATGTCCTGCCCATGAAGGGGAAGAAGCCAAAGTCGGAAACTGCCGTCGTCGAACTCACCCCCCATGTCCTCAGCCTGCGAGATCAATTGCGAGACTGGCTGGGAGCGGCCGTGGAAATCAAGCTGTCCGCCAAGGACAAGGGAAAGATCATCATCGACTTCCAGTCGACGGATGACTTCGAACGGATCGTCGGGCAGTTGCACCGAGCGGCCTGACCCAGTGTTTGTGGAGTAAATGGAGTATTGATTGTCTCGGCTCAATCTTACCCAAACGACGCGTTCCACGTGGAACGCGTCTCTTCTCGGGCAAGAAGACTTTTGCCGAAGCTGTTGACGAAGTGCGACACTCCTCCTAGACTGTCGCCCACACGAGCGGGATGTAGCTCAGCTTGGCTAGAGCGCCTGGTTTGGGACCAGGAAGTCGCAGGTTCGAATCCTGTCATCCCGATTTTTTCGCCTCAGGCGAAAAAATAGAGAGGAGAGCGGAGAAAGTAGACAAGATGAAGGCCTAACCCGCTCTCCTCGGTCTACTCTCTACTTTCCACTCTCCTTCTCTTTTTTTATGAGCACCAAATGGCGTTCGCCTTTGAGAAGCTCGTTGTCTATCAGAAGTCAGTCGACTTCGCAGATGTCATTTGCCAGCGGACTGAACTATTCACCCGCGGCTACGGCTTTCTTGTCGATCAGCTCAATCGAGCCGCGGTCTCCATCTCTGCCAATATCGCTGAAGGGAATGGCCGCTTTACAAAGCCAGACCGAAGACACTTCTTTGGAATTGCGCGCCGTCGAAATCTGATTGACGATGCGACTCACGTCGACCTCAAGGGCCACTTGGAAGAAATTAGCCGGATGCTTTCTGGCCTGATCAAAGGCCTAGATAATCGTGAGACGTAATTCGAAGAGCCCAACCGGCGTCCTCACCAGGCTGAAGCTTGGCCACCCGCCGATGGAAATCGGCCGCGTCGCGGCTAGAATCTTTTAAACGTTTCTAAACGATTCCAGCGACGGCTTCGAAGTCGCTCGCCAAGACTGCCGCTGCAGAAGGGTGCCCATTGAGTCCGCTGTCTGCCGTTGATGATTCGAAGTCACCCCACCCTGTCCACCTGACGATTGTCTACCTGCTCCTGCTGGCGGTTGCCGTCGGCGTGTTTTTCTTGATTCGATCGTTTGGCGAGGGGTTCGCGCGAACCATTGCCGAGCCGATCGCGGGAGCCTCGGTACCGGTCGCGAAGAAGGCTAATCTGCATTCGACGCTCCCGCAGGTCTTGTTGGCGATCGTCACCATCATGGTGACGGCTCGGGTGATCGGGACCGTATTTCAGAAGCTGGGGCAGCCGCGGGTCATTGGCGAGGTGATTGCCGGAATCGTGCTGGGGCCGTCCCTGCTCGGGCGAATCTCCCCCGAAGTCACCACGTTTCTGCTGCCATCGACGGTCATGCCGACGCTGGGGGTGCTGGCGCAGATCGGGGTGATCCTGTACATGTTCCTGGTCGGTCTGGAACTGAACTCCGAATTGTTGCGTCAGCGAGCCCACACGACCGTGGCGATCTCGCATGCCAGCATCATGGTTCCCTTCCTGCTGGGGGCGGCTTTGGCTTTGGCCGCGTACTCGCGATACGCACCGGAGGGGGTCACATTTACCAGCTTCGCGTTGTTCTTGGGAATCGCGATGGCGATCACGGCCTTCCCTGTCCTGGCGCGAATCCTGACCGACATGAAAATGGAGCGGACCGAGTTGGGGGTGGTCGCTCTCAGCTGTGCCGCGGCGGATGATGTCACGGCCTGGTGTCTGTTGGCGTTCGTTGTCGGAGTCACGCAATCTGACCTGCAGGGAGCGGTCGTCACCATCGTGTTGGCTACCGCCTACATTGGGGTAATGTTCGTGGTGGTTCGGCCGAGGTTGCACGCTTGGTTGGAATCGACAAAAGGAAAACGCCTGTCCAATACGATGGCGGCGTGGGTCTTGATCGCCGTCCTGGTTTCGGCCCTGATCACAGAAGCGATCGGGATCCATGCGATCTTCGGCGCATTTCTACTCGGGGCGATCATCCCTCATGACAGCGAGCTGGCGACATCATTTCGGCACAAGCTGGAAGACATCGTATCGATCCTGCTGCTGCCGATGTTCTTCGCCTTCACGGGGGCTCGGACGCAGATTGGACTGCTGTCGCAACCGATCGACTGGCTGTTCTGCGGCGTGATTATTTTCGTCGCCACGCTGGGCAAGTTCGGCGGCACCTTGGTAGCGGCTCGGTTCACGGGACTGAACTGGCGGACCTCCGCGGCACTCGGAATCCTGATGAACACGCGCGGGCTGATGGAGTTGATCGTGCTCAACATCGGGCTCGATATGGGAGTGATCTCGCCGCCGCTGTTCGCGATGATGGTCCTGATGGCCCTGGTGACCACGATCGCCACGACGCCGATCCTGGAGCGGCTGACTCCCGCGAGGAACCCCGTCGCGCCCCCGATTGAAGGTTGATCGAGAGCTGTCCGGTTTGGGTGAGGACAGTAGGAGAGTCTGCCTTGGGATCGGGTCCGCGCTATCGGCTCGGCAGTGCCAAGTCTTCGGGACGAATGTCGACCGAAATGCCTCCCTCAGGGATGTCGCGTTTCAATGTCCAGAGGACTCCCTGCAGGACCAACCGGCGATACTCCGGCAGCTTCCAGTTTTCGTGGTAGTGAAGTCCGCTGAAGCCAAACGAGCGGCCGCTATCTGGCCGTTCGCAGGCCCACGCGACCGCCTGGTCAGTCCCGTCGATCGTAGCTTGGAGCAATGGGGGGTGGGGGCTGGTTGCTTCAGGGCGTAATAGAACTCGTCGCGTACTTCAAAGGGGGTGATCCCGGCCGTCACGGGATGAGTTTCCATTGGTTTCACGGCGAGCGTGGCGAACTTGTATTTCCTGTCCGGCCCTCCGTGGCAGGCACCGAACAGGGAGGTAAATTCGGCGATCGGTTTGGACTCTCGAGTTCCCATTCCCCAGTGCAGACAGGTCAGTCCACCGCCGCGTTTTGCCAGTCGCTGGAACGCCGCCAGCCGGTTGGCATCTTCGGTGACCCACTTGGCACCCTCCGACAGAAACACAATGGCCGCATCCGCCCCGTCGAGCATTTCCGGGCCGGCCTCCCACGGGGAATCTGCCTGAGCCACAACGGTCTGAATTCCAGATGATCGCTCCAGCAGCAGTCCCAGCAACCGAACCCCCGCCATGTACTCATGGGTGGTCGCAGGGTGGGAATCAGGCTTTTGGCCCAACAGCAACACCCTGTGTCGAACCGGGGTGTCGTCTGCCCATGCCGGCATCGTGGCGGGCAGAATCGCGAAAAGCACAGCGAGTCGGAAACACAGTCTCATTGGGAAGTTCCAGAATTCAACGCCCACAGCAACGAACCGTTTCCGGAATTCTCAGAAATTCTTGTACGGATTCCAAGGCGGATTCCCACTGATAGTGGAAAGTGGCGATCCTGAACCACCCAAAGTCGAAGGTAGCGAGTCTGCAGGGACGGGTTGCGGAAGACGGAACGGGCGGAATTCGTCCGAAAGGAAACAACGATGCGTCTGACATTGCGAACCTTGCTGGCCTATCTGGATGACGTTCTGGAACCGGCCGAGACCAAGCTGATTGGCGAGAAAATCCAGGAGAGTGCCGTTGCGGGTAAGCTGGTCAGCCTGATCAAGCTGGTCGTCCGCCAACGCCGCTTGAAGGCCCCCAGTGTCAGCGGTCCCAACGTCGGGATCGATCCGAACATCGTCTCGCAGTACCTCGACAGCACCCTGCCTCCCGAGCAGGTCGTTGATGTGGAAAAGGTGCTGCTGACTTCCGACGAACTGCTGGCCGAAGTCGCCTCGTGCCATCAGGTGCTGGCCCTCGTGATGGGGAGGCCGATGGAAATTTCCGAGGCGAGCCGGGATCGACTGTATGCGTTGGGGCCGGTCGATCAGACGGACCGGTTGCATGTCGATGTCCCTCGTTCACCTAATGGCAGCGAAGCGGTCGCCGCCTCCGTCAATGGGCGCGATTCGGTCGCTTCCCAGCCAAAACCGGCGGCAGAGATCCCCGATTATTTGCGTCAGAGTTCGTGGTCACAGCGAGTCGTTCCCGCATCCATCGTGGCGCTACTGATCTTGATCTGTCTCGGATTGTTGGTCTCCGATACAGGTTTTTTGACCGGTATCAGCGCAGCCAAGCGCGAGCTAACGAAAACCGATCGCGACTCCGGTCAGAAACAATCGGTTGCTGACAAGCAATCGAATGAAGACGCGAAGGTCGACGACAAGACGATCAAGCCGGATCAAATGATCGCGGCGACGCCATCGGCGGACCTCCCCCCTTCCCCATCGATACCGGCAGTTGACAAACCAGTGGTGGATCCTGGTCTCGATCCCGCGCCCCCTGCGGACGCCCCACCCAAGCCAATGCCACCTGTCGATGCACCGGCGGACGCGGTCGCCGCAGCGGCTCGCGCGAAGCCGGTCGGAGTGGTCGATGTGCCCGCCAACGCGGCTGCTGGAAAAGAACCGGCACCCATTCTGAACGCGGTCCCGGTTCAGTACATTTCCAATGACGGTGTCGTGCTGCGTTTCGATGACTCTCAGCAGCACTGGTTCTTGCTGCCACGGCGATCGGCAATCGCTCCCAATGAGGCGTTGATTGTTCTCGAACCGTTTGAAGCGGTGCTGGACATTGATCGCGGGGGGATCATCGCGACTGTCCTGGGTGACACTGCGATCCGTGTGCTGCCACCGGATCGAGCCACTTCGGCCGGGATGGATATTCGCCGAGGTCGGCTGATATTGAAGTCGAGCCGAAAGGATGCGAGCCAAAGCCCGGTCATTTCGATCGTGGTTGGAAACGATACCTGGCGGCTGGAGTTGCTGTCGGCGGACACGGTTTGCACGGTCGAGATCGCTCCTCGCGATCCCGTCAACTATGAAAAAGCTCTCGGCCCCAATTGGTATGTCGGTGTTTTGCGAGTCCTTTCGGGCAACGTGAAATGGACCGGAGGGGACGGACAATCTCAGCAAGTCGCGGCCGAATCCGCACTGGAAATCGTGCCGCAAGTGGCAGAAGGTGTCCGACCGCTGCCGGTCTCGTCGAGTTTCACTCCGGATTGGACTGACGCCCAGAAGCGGAAACAGTCTCCATTACGTCGATTTTCGGCGCTGTTTGAAAAGCAGTTTGAACTCGATCAGCCGATCGAGATGACGCTGCTGGCGCTGATCAAGGACTCGAATGCGAAGATCGTGGAACTGACGGTTCATGGTTTGGCTCTCACCGATGCCTACCAGGCCATGGTCCAGGCGCTGGCAGAATGCAGTTTTGAAGAAGGTCGATTTGCAGCTCGAGATGGTCTGCGAACCTGGTTGGCACGTGAAGCCGATCGTGGACCGGTTCTGAAGGATATTCTGGAACAGCATTACCCGACTGCCGAAGCGGGGGCAGTGTATTCGATGCTGTGGGGCTTCCGACAGGAAGACGCAACGAACCGAGCCGTCTCGTTGGAGTTAGTGAGCTGGCTGCGGAGCAATCACGTCGAGATCCGCGAACTGGCCTACTATTGGATCACGCACCTGTCAGGTCGCAAATGGGAGTTCCGAGCGACTGATGTCTTCGCTCGTCGCGAAAGTGCAGTCCGCAAGATCGAGGCTCACATCGCCTCCGCGGGCGCTTTGGTGAAGCCCACCGAAAAAGAGGCGAAATAGAGAACCACGGAATACACCGTCGTTGAACTTCGGCTGCGAGATGGCAGGTTGCCTTCATTCGACTAGAATGCAGCGATTGTTGTCCGAGTAGACTTCGAAGATTCATGATGATTCAAAAACTGCGTCACCTGCTGGAGCTGATCCGATTCAGCCACACTGTCTTTGCGCTCCCATTTGCGTTGCTGTCCGCGATCCTGGCCTGGCACCAGCCTGACAGTCCATTTCAGTGGACGCAGTTGTTGGGGATTTTGTTGTGCATGGTCTTCGCGCGGTCCGCAGCCATGGCCTTCAACCGAGTTGTCGATCGCAAGATTGATGGGGCAAATCCTCGAACGGCACGGCGCCATATTCCCGCCGGCCTGCTGAGCCTGCCGAGCGTGATTGCTTTCACGATTGGTTGCTCGGTGGCATTCGTGGCTTCGACTCTGTTGTTTCTGCCAAATCGCTGGCCGCTGATATTGTCCGTCCCGGTTTTGCTGTTCCTGCTGGGATATTCGTTCGCGAAGCGATTCACAGTCTGGTGTCACTATTGGCTCTCTGCGGCCTTGATGCTCTCGCCGATCGCGACCTGGATCGCCATCCGGGGCGAAGTCGCTTTGGTTCCCGCGCTACTCTCGGCGGTGATCTTCTTCTGGGTTGGTGGCTTCGATATTCTGTATGCTTGCCAGGATGCGGAGTTTGATCGCGCGCAGCACCTGCATAGTATCCCGTCGCGTTGGGGCATTCCGATTGCATTGCGAATTGCGCTGGTCAGTCACTTATTGACGATCGTCGCGCTCTTCGCGCTCTGGCATTTCGCCGGACTGGGAACCGTGTTCCTGATCGGAATCAGCGCCGTGGCTCTACTGTTACTCTACGAACACTGGCTGGTTCGACCGACCGATCTGTCGCGCGTCAACTTGGCATTCTTCAATGTGAACGCTGTCATCAGCGTCGGCCTGCTGCTGATCGGGGTCGTCGATCTCTGCTGGCGATAGCGTTCCGTCTGGCCTGTTCGTGGCGCTCACCACTACGACTCCAGCAGATCGGGCCTGGTTGTCCGACTTTCGAATTGGCTCGGAAATCTGATTTCCAAGTCACCAACGGCGTCTCGAAAGTGGCTGTCGACCACGTGGTCGACTACAATCCTGCAATTGCCAATTGCAACGAAATACCGCCACTTTCCGAATCAAAAGTTGACTATGAACGCTGCCGACACACTGAAGCAAATCGAAGAGAAGGTCATCGCAGGCCAGCGAGTCTCCATGGAAGAGGGGATCTTCCTGGATAAAGAGGCCGACCTGCTGACACTCGGTCGGTTGGCAAACACGGTGCGCGAGCGGAAGAATGGCAACTTTGCTTACTACAACACCAACATCCATCTGAACCCGACCAACGTCTGCGTTTACCGCTGCCGGTTCTGCGCGTTCCGTGCCGACTTGAAGGCCGAGAAGGCATACGTGTTTTCAGACGAGATGCTGCGCGAGCGGATTCTTGAGGCACGCTCGCAAGGGGCGACCGAGATCCATGTCGTCGGCGGATTGCATCATCAGAAGAAGTTCGACTGGTACGTGAATATCGTGCGCGTGCTTCACGAGACCTGTCCCGAGATCCATATCAAGGCTTGGACGGCGGTCGAGATTAACTGGTTCAGCTTCATTACCAAGCAATCGACAGAGTGGGTCCTGCAGCAGATGGTCGACGCTGGCTTGGGTTCATTGCCTGGCGGCGGCGCCGAAATCTTCCATCCAGAAGTTCGCGATCAAATTTGCGAACACAAAGCGGACTCCGAAAACTGGATCACCTGCCATCGCACCGCGCATCAATTGGGGCTACGATCGAATGCGACCATGCTGTACGGTCACGTCGAACGAGCCGAGCACCGGATGGACCACCTTTGCAAACTGCGGTCACTGCAAGACGAGACGGGGGGATTCCAGACGTTTATTCCTCTCGCGTTCCATCCGGACAACACCGGGCTCGACTACATCAAGAAGCCGACCGGAGCAATGGATCTGCGAATCGTGGCCCTGTCCCGAATCATGCTCGACAACTTCGACCACATCAAAGCGTACTGGATTATGCTGGGCGAACAGATCGCCCAAGTCGCGCTTGGTTTTGGGGCTGACGATCTCGACGGCACGGTGGTTCATGAAATCATCTATCACGACGCCGGCGCCAAGACGCCTGAAGGCCTCACCGTCGATCACATTAACCGTCTGATTCGCGAGGCTGGACGAGTCCCTGTCGAACGAGACACGCTGTATCGGCGAGTCATCCGCGATGGAGCCAAGTGGACAGTAGGTGATTCGGTCATGGCGGGCTAGACGACGAGAAGTTCGCCCTCCCAAACACGAAGACACGGCCTTGTCGAAGACTCCAAAACCGTGGCACCCAAGGCTCGAAAATCCATTAACAGAGAGTCTTGGGATCAGACCGGTGGATGGCTGGCGAAGTGCGTTTGCACGGCTGCGAGCAGCGGATTGATGGTGAACTTTTGAATGTGGTGCGGCGGGTTCCAGGCACGCCATTCGTGCCCTCCATGCTCGGTGACCACAATCTCGTCGACCTTGTCGACCCATCCCAGGAAGATGACCAGCGTCTTTTCGACACGTTCGGATCCGAACCGCGGCTCGATCGGATAGTAGACTTCCTCGTAGCGGAATTCTGAGTCGAGGGCGACTTGGTTCGTGGGAATGCCGGTCTCTTCCCACATTTCACGCAGGGCGCATTCGATCTCTGTTTCACCCGCTTCGATATGTCCTTTTGGCAAATCGAAGCGGTGAGAGTGCTTCATCAACAGGAACGAGATTTCGGGTTGCCGCCTGAAGACGATGACCCCGCATGATTTTACCGGCCGCATGAATTCTCGTCCTTGCCTCTATTCGTTCGTCCCATGAATCACTGGTCGGCCTGTATTCGCCTGACACATTTTCCCACGGTCGCCACAATTCGTTCTTCGATCTCTTCTGACCAACGTTCGGTGGGAAGGCCATAAATCATCATCGAACTTTGCCCCTCGTAGCCACCTTCCCGAATGACTCGCAACGACGGTATGTACGCCATCACATCATTCGAGTAAGCGGTGATCCAGGCTCGCTCGCCGAATTCGCTTTTCAGACGCAGAGAATAGTCAACAACGACCTCACCGCCCAGTGTGATCCAGATTTGGTCCGTTCCCAGCTTCCAGGCGGTCACCGGGTAGGGGTATTCCTCTAGTCCGGTCGGTTTCGTGGTTCTCTTCAACATTCGTACGGCCCAGCGCTGGCGATAGTCGGTGGGGCCGTTCGCGATCGTTTGCAATTCAGCCGTGTCCGGCAGCTCTTGCATTCGTAGCGAGACAAATTCGTGCGTCGTTTTCAGCGAGGCTTTGATCGGCTCCATCTTTTCCGAGAGGACGGTTTCCACCGAAGAGGAAAGTCGCTTGCCATAGGCTTCGGCGAGTTCCACGGTGCGTCGCGGCAGCGGGTTCTGATCGGCGCCGCATCCCATACAAAACAGGGCAACGGCTCCCGGGTGATTCGACTCCAGATTAAGTTGCGCAAATCCAGCGTAGTCGCCACACCACTTCATATAGCTCAGCGTGGTGTTGTGGCAGGCATAGGCGAAGACTACGGCTCGCAAAGCTCCATCGGTTCCATGAACCGCCAGGACAGGAACCGTGTGATCCACTGGACCGAACAACAGATTTTGTTCGCGCAGCATTGGAACATCGGGTTCGCGATTGGTACGCCGATTCACCGCGAAATCCGCTGTGCCTTGTCCGCGAGAAAGGGTGGCGGGTTTCAAGTCCTGAATGGCGCGACCGATCGTCGTGACGATTTCGGCGGTCAGCCAATCCGAGTACCTGTCGATCAGCTCAATCTGAGCAGCATCCAACGGGTAAGCATCGTAGAGGGCATTCTGCAGGACGGGACCGCAATGAGTATGCGAACCGTGTAGGACAAACTGCGAGCGGTCCAGGCCATATTTCTGCTTCAATTGTTTGGCAAGTTCGTCGTACATTCCCTGTGGAATGCCCAGCGTGTCGCTGGCGACCACAATTCCTCGGTGGCCAGTCTCGTCCTCTAAGGCGAGGACTCGGACATAAAGATCGTGCTGAGTTCCCTCTGCCGGACCAGTGCGGCTGCCATACCCCGCCATCCACATCGGCTGCTTAGGGGTGATGACCGACTTTGCGATCCCCGCTTTCCAACCGGCCTGAATGGGCTGCACGTCGCTGAAGGCGATGGTGAGTATTGCGGTGAACGACAATAGGAGTCGCATCGGTTTGGCCTTCGCAATGTAGAAGGCACACTCCGTGTGCCGAGTGCGCCGGTCGTTCACAGTTGATGTATGTGGCAGAGAAAACCCTCAGCACACGGAGTGTGCTGTCTACTTTGGTTCTGTTTTACGCGGGCCGAATCGAAATTGGTACCGTCCTCGACGATCCGGGTTGATGCGGACATAATCATTCGCTCTACCTGGAAGGAATTTGTGAATGCTTGCTTACTTGCAGTTGATTCGTCTCCCCACCGTGTTCACGGCGATGGCCGACATCATCCTCGGTTATGTGTTAACTCACGCGTATATTGTGGGGCCGAAGGGCTGGGAAGACCCACAGAAGTTCTTTGGCTTGCTGCTCGCCTCCTGCTGCTTGTACATGTCAGGAATGGTCTTTAATGATGTCTTTGACCGGAAGCAGGATGCGGAGGAGCGGCCTGGTCGCCCCATTCCGTCCGGTCGTATTTCCGTCACCGCGGCGATTGTATTCGGGGTCGTGTTGATGGCCATTGGGCTAGTCGCAGCAGCGACCGTCACGATGATCAGCCTGCAGGTTGCAGGATTGATCGTGGTTGCGATTCTGACCTACGACGGTTTACTGAAACGAACTCCTCTTGGCCCATTGGCGATGGGGAGTTGTCGACTGCTGAACGTGCTACTGGGAGCGAGCGTTCAGCAGAATTGGGGCACCGGACTGCTTGGTCAACCTCAACTGCTGGCCGCGATTGGACTCGGCGTCTATATCGTGGGGGTGACTGTCTTCGCGCGAACCGAAGCCAAGACGAGCAGCCGCTGGCAACTCGTGCTGGCACAAGTCCTCTTCAATGCGGGAATTGTGCTGCTCGCGGTTCTGATAGTCGCCTGGCCGGTTTGGACATGGCCACCTCAGGGTGACAGCCATCTGTCGCTGGGGATGCTGGCCATCATCGCCTTCACGTTGAATCGCCGTGCCTTGAACGCGCTGATGAATCCATCGCCGCTCAATGTGCAGGTAACAATCAAGTTGCTATTGCTATCGTACGTGATGCTGGATGCCACGCTGATCTTCTGGAAGATCGCCGACCCCGCCTATCGAACCCCGCATGCGATGGCGACGGCGGCACTCATCATTCCAGCCATGCTGCTGGCGAGATTCATCCCGATGACCTGAACGTCGCGAAGTTCGTTTTTTAGTTAGCTCACAATGCCACTGAAGTCAGAGCACATTGATGCGGCGCTGGTTCATTTGCGCCAAGTCGATTCGATCATGAGCGACTTGATCGAGAAAGCCGGACCATTCACATTAAAGCTGGATCGCAATCGGTTCGGCATGCTGGTTCGCTCCATCTTATCGCAGCAGATTTCCACCAACGCGGCACGAGCCATCCGGCTGCGGCTGGACCAATTGTTGCTGCCCGAAAAACTGTCACCCGAAGCGATTGCCAATGTCACCGACGAGCAACTGCGAGCGGTTGGATTGTCAGGACAGAAGGTTTCTTACTTGAGGGATCTGTCGGCCAGGGTGCTGGACAATCGCTTGCGTCTAGATCGCATCGGCCGGATGAACGACGAAGCGGCGATTGAGCATTTGATCCAGGTGCATGGAATCGGTCGTTGGACGGCCCAGATGTTTTTGATCTTTTCGCTGGGTCGCCTGGACATCTTTCCACACGACGACTTGATCGTTCGCTCGTCCATTCGCGAGCTTTATGGGTTAGAGGAATTACCTGACAAGCGGACCAGCCACGAAATCGCCCAGTTGTGGTCGCCCTATCGCAGCGTAGCGGCGTGGTATTGCTGGCGTCTAATTGATGTCAAAAAAGATTCGACATTCGATGCCAGTCAGTACCCCGTGTGAACTGCAGCAGACAGCACGTCCCTCGTTGGCTAGACTCATCGGGAAATCATCTTGGTCGCGAGCGACCTCGCATGTCCAGAATGAGCCGTGTCGATGCATAGTCATTGTCGATCCATCTTCGTTGGTCTGTTCCTGCTCATCGCCTGCGGTGCATCATCGACATGCTTTGCCGTTGATGATTCGTTGTCGTTGTACTTCGATCAGTTGCGGCAGCGCGGGCTGTTTTCGATTGGTGAGAGCTACGCAATCGCCCGCCTTTCGCAAGTAAATCTGTCTCAGTCGCGGCGAGTTGAGCTGACGATCGAACTCTCGCGAACGATCGCACGACACGCGGAGTTTGTTTCCGAGGAGCAACAAGAGGAACTCTGGAAGCGTGCTCGCTCGATTGTTGATGACGAGCGAAACCGAGAACCAACCGGTCCCTATGCTTTGATGCTGGCGGCTCAAGCGGGACTCGTCCTGGCTAGCGAGACAGAATGGTTGCGAGTCGAGTGCGAGTTGCGTCCCTTCGACGATGCGTTTTCCAAGCGAACTCGACAGCAATGTGCCGACGCCATCCAGTTGTTGAGTACGCTTGAGAGCGAGTTGCTGGGGCCGCAGCGAGACAAAAAGAACGTGGCCGACAGTCCGTCTTCGCATGTGTTGCGCGTTGCACTTTATCGCGTGCGGCTCGCACTGGCTCGATGCTTGAGAAATCGAGCCGAGTTAACTCCAGCGGATTCTCGACAGCGAACCGATGATCTCGTCTTTGCGGAAACGACCGCTCGCAAGCTCGTCAACGTGTCTGACGAGCAGATTCCATTTTATGCGAAAGTCCTGCTGGTTGACTGCGCGCGACTGAAGGGCGATCTCAGTCGCGCGGAGGAAATGCTCAATGCTCTCGAAAAGAGCATCACGGATTCGGACCGCGAATTCCTGGAAATAGTGACTGCAGAACATGCGCGCGTCCTGCTGGATCGTCATCAAGCCCACAACGCTTTGGAGCTGATTGTTCAGTTGCGTTCTCAAAATCAGCGTCTGTCGGGGGAACTCTGGTTCCTGCAGATTCGATGTTTATTGTCTATGCGCGACATGGCTGTCGCACGCAAGAATGCCGACCTGGCAAAGTCGCTTCGTGATCAGGCCGAAGTGACGCTGCAGCGATGTGATGATCAGGTCGGTGGTTACTGGAGTCGCCGATGTCACCAACTTTGGGATGCCACGCGGACCGCAGAGAAGTATGGACCAGAACTCGACGCCGTAATGCAGCAGGCTCGCGCCGATTTCTTAGGCGGACGGATCGATCTGGCACTCAAAGGGTATGCTCGTGCGGAAGCTTCGGCGCGAGCGGCCACACAGACCGACCTGGCCGCCGATCTCGGCTATACTCGAGCGTCCATCCTGCTCAATGACAAGCAATACGAAGCGGCCTGTACCGAGTTCCTGCGCCTGGCAAGCGATTACGCCCAGAGTGCTCGTGCGGCTTCATCGAGTCTCAATGCGGCCTATTGTCTGGGGCGACTGTATGACCAGGAGAAAACTCAAGAGCGCCGCGAACGATACACGCAGGCGCTCGATCATCAGATCGAGATTTTCCCGAGCGACCCGACGGCCGATGATGCTCGTTTTTTTCGAGCGCAGCTCGAGGAACAGCGCTTGCAAGCCTCCGTGGCTTTGCCAATATATTTGAAGGTGGCGTCGACGCATCCACGCGCCGACGAGGCGCACGCCGGTGCCGCTCGCTGCTACGAGACCGTCCTGACCAGGATGCGTGAACGCAAGCTTCCTTCAGCCGAGTTCGAGCGGACAGCATTAAGCACCCTCGAACAGTTCGTAACTTCAATTCAGAAGTCGAGCCAGACTTGGACGGCACCGCAAGGCGAAGTGGTGCTGCACCTCGCTGCCATTCAACTCCTCGTCGAGCCACCGCAGTTCGATCGCGCCGAATCATTGCTCAACCAACTTGTGCGGATTGCCAAAGACATCAACAAGGAGGACGAACAATACGAGCGCTGGACTCGCCTTCGTCAGCGAGCGGAATCGTTGCTGGTTGTGGCGCTGGCGGGAAATGGAAAACCATTGGAAGCGGAGCGACTTCTGGATTCTCTCGCCGCGGCCGCGCCACGAGATTTGCTGGTCATCGTTGAACGACTGGCTCCATTCGTGGCGTCTCCCAACCGCCAACGTCAACTGCAATATGGCGAGTTGCAGCTTCGAGCCGTTGAACTGTTGTCAAAGCATCGAAGCTCACTGGCTCGCGATGAGCAAGATCGACTGGATCAGTCGCTCGGCCGCACCTACTTGGCCAGCGGACAGATCACGAAGGCGATCGAGATTTACGAACGGCAAGCCACTGCCGCAGCGAAGGACGCCAATCGACAGCGAGAGATCGCAGTATTGCTGTCCGAGTTTGAACCACGAGAAGCAGCTGTTCTTGCGAAGCAGTGCTGGCGCCGAGTCGAATCGCTGAGCAAACAAGGCTCACCCGAATGGTTGACGGCTCGACTGGGCGTCATCACCACCTGCATTAAACTGAATGAACTGGCTGAAGCCAGGAAACTACTGGCGCTCGCCAAAGTGCTGTATCCCGAACTGGGTGGTGGAGAGTTAAAGGTGAGATACGAAGCGGAGGAACGACGGCTGGGAATGGCTCCGGCGAAGTGAAGAGATTGCTACATCAAAGAATGAAGAGAGCCCGCATAAAAGCGGGCTCTCTCTTTGATTCACTTCCGCAGAGCCACTTTAGTAGATGGCTCGGCGAATATGTCCACTGGCGGCAGCATTCTCATATTGTCTTGGTGAAGGTGGCAATGAGGCTTCTGGCGCTGCGTTGATTTCAGCGGGGACAGCGTTGTTGACAGGTGCTGGGGCAGCCGGGGCCGCAGGTGTTGGCGTGGTCGTCTGGAAGTCGCAATTCTGCGAACCAGCACCTCCGACGACTCCACCGTATCCATAACCGCCGTATCCTTGATGAAAGCCGGAGGCGTACGCGACTGGAGCGGTAATGTGCCATTGGGCAGGTACAGGTCGCTGTGGCATCACGCTTGGATTGGGCTGCCAGTAGGGGACGTGCTGGTAGTGGAAGCCCAGCTGGGTCGTATCCGTTGGTTGGTAAACCACGGGAGCACCCTCGTAGCTGGCTCCGGGTGTTCCGTACCACTGATTGGGGAAGTACTGGTTGTACTGGACTCCGCGACGGTGCAGCGGATACTTGGCTGGTGGCGAATAGCCGTGATCTGGCGAATTCTTGCAGTATCGTTCCTGGAAGAACCCATGGAAGCAGGGGCCGTGCTGGCACGCATTTCCATTTCCATACTGGCAGTCACCGGTCGGACAATTGCCATTGTTGTTGACATAGCCGCCTTGATGGCCGTGAAACGAGGCGGCTTTGACGGGAGTTCCCGGACGACGATCCGAGATCCGGACAATCCCCGTGGAGCCGTCATCTTGTGCCTGGACCGCGCCCGTATACGAGAGGGCAGCGAGGCAGGCCGCAGCCATCCAGTTTGATTTCCTGAGCGTCATTCGCCTGTTCCTTCAGACCGCAAGACAACTGCTTGCAGAGATTTGTACGATGATCAATGGGTTTGCTGAACGGCAGATGTCTTGAACCAACTAATAGGCTGGTCGTGAGACAGGGGTCAGACGGCTGGATGGGGTTCCCCATCCGTAGTTGTAGGTGTGGCCGACAGTCGGAGCCAATGGGACGGCGATTGGCATGCCATATCCCTGAGCACCCCAGGCCTGTCCGTCACGTTGGTCGAAGTAATACGGATCTTGCGGATACACGCGTGCGTACTTTCCGCAGTAGGGGACACCCACGCCGCCGGCACCGGTCGGAATGAAGTAACCGAACTTGCAGCGGAAGTAGTTCACCATGTCTTGCGTACACTGGCAGCGGCCTTGAGGGCAGCCGGCCCAGCAGTGAGGACAGCCCCCGGCGGCACCATTAGGACAATCGCAGTTCGTCCCACTGGCATAGCCACCTTGGAAATGTCCAAAGCTGGCTTGCTGCACTTGTGGCGAACTCATCGCAGCAGTGCTTGGTTTCGTAATTCGTACGATTCCAGGTGCTTCCTGAGCGACGGCGCTCATCGTGGCGATCAGGCACAGGCCCGCCACCACCGACGCTCGAACGAGCCTTTGCAACAGTGACTTCATGTCATCGGTTCCTTACATTCGAGCCGTTTCGACGGCGGTGACCGGACGTATCGCGAGATGGCACTCGCGAAGCATCCGAGCTTCGCGAGCTTGTATAAACATTCAGGTGCGATGACCGAATATGATTCGGACCATCGGGGTAGACAGTGCCGTTGCCGGCACCCTGTTTGAAGTCGCGTTGCTCGCTGCGACGCAGCCTAGTAACGGTAGCCGCCATGTGTTTGCTGGACTGGTGCATGCCAGTTGGCTTTGACCCACAGTGGCGGTTGCGATCGGTATTTCACTTCAACCTGGGTACCTTGCAGTTCCCAACGTTCGTGAGATCGAATTCCGAACGGTGTCCAGATCCAGCCACCTTTGACACGGTGATAGAAGGGTGGATACATCGCTCGGTAGGTATGTGGATACAGCATTTCATGCGGAGCCAAAGCTGGCGTGGTGATCATCGTCGCGCCACTCCAGATTGGAATATTTGGCCGTGGCGATGGATACAGCGGAGCCCCCAATCGAACATAACCAGGCTGCTGAGCCGGTGGGGCCATTGGGGTGGCATAAGCTTCTGGATTGATCGCCATCGGCCCTGGTGCCACCGCGGCAGCTTCCTGGCGATACATGGCCGTCTGAGGAACCACTGGACCGCGGCTGGAGACCGGACGCGCCAGCATGTCAGGCGTATCCAGCGGAGCCGGCACCGAAATGGGTGGAACCTGCAGTTCCGGCGCGAAAGGATCGGCCAGTTCGTCGGCACGGCTGGAAGGCAGCATCACTGCGGAAAGAACCACGGCGATCGTGCCGGTGGCAAACATGTTGCGAAACATCTCGTCCCCTCCTGGATCGAATGGCTGCCGACCGTGGGCAAGAATCCGTGTCTGCCCCAATCTCCGGTCCACCATGCCCTATCCATTTCGGCAACAGGATGCGGCTTGAATGAATCATTCCGTGTTTAACGGGCGAACACGTCTGCTTTTGCCAACTATTTGTGCGTAAAGACGTTACGTAGCATTGAAAAATCGATATAACCGTTGCAGACGGTGCGTTCGGCAATGTTTTCGCCGCTGGAAATGTCAGCGCAAACTGCCTCATTTAGACCGCTGCAGAGATCCGCGTTTCCGGTCGAAGATACTACCGGCAGCAAGTCATGAATTGAGTCTGCATCAGGAGTGGGACGTTGGCGAAACGTGGTTCGGAGACTGTTAACGGCAGCGAAGAAGCTGGCGATCGAATTCAATATGTACCGCTCAGCCAGGAGACGCGACGTCGCTACCTGAACTATGCGATGTCCGTGATCAGCTCACGTGCGCTTCCCGATGTCCGCGATGGTTTGAAGCCAGTCCAGCGACGCATCTTGTACGTCATGTATCATGGTCTGCGGCTGACTGCCGACAGCAAGCCGTACAAGTGCGCCAAGATCCAGGGCGATACGACGGGAGACTACCACCCGCACGGTGGCTCCGCAGTCTATGAAGCGTTGGTCCGCATGGCCCAAGACTTCACCTTGCGTTATCCACTGATCGACGGACAGGGAAACTTTGGCTCGATCATGGGCCTCCCCCCTGCTGCCGAGCGTTATACAGAAGCCAGGCTGACGAGCATCGCCGAACAGCTCATGAACGAGCTACGGTATCAGACCGTCAATATGCGGCCGAACTATGACGGTCGTCTGGAAGAGCCCGTTGTCTTCCCGGCCCGGTTCCCGAATTTGTTGGTCAATGGATCGTCAGGCATTGCGGTCGGCATGGCGACCAACATCCCTCCGCACAATTTGGGCGAAGTGATCGCGGCTTGTGTGCATCTGATCCTGAATCCCGAGGCCGAAACTAAGGACATTGCCAAGATCATCAAAGGCCCCGATTTTCCTCTTGGTGGCCGGATTGTCACAGATCGTAAGGAATTGAAGACGATCTACGAAGATGGCCGGGGCAGCATTAAAGTTCGCGGCGAATGGCGAGTCGACAAGGATCGCAAGGGACCGATCGAGAACAAGCTGGTGATCTATTCGATGCCTTACGGTGTCGACTCAGGTCCCCTGGCATCGGAAATCGGCGCGATCGTCAACAGCAAAAAGCTGCCGCAACTGATCGACTCGAATGACGAGACAGACAACAAGAACGGCTTGCGGATTGTCCTGGACCTGAAGCCGGGGTCTGACCCGAACTCAGTCATGACGTATCTGTTCAAGCATACGTCGCTCGAACAAAACTTCGCTTACAACGCAACTGCTTTGATCCCGGACGAGAAAGGAACATTGGTTCCAGCGCGCCTGGAATTGAAAGCATTCCTGCAGCATTTCCTGACGTTCCGAATGCAGACCGTCAGACGGCGACTCGAGTTTCAACTGCGACAGCTTGAGCACCGGATTCACGTGCTCGAAGGTTTCGCCCTCGTCTTCAACGACCTTGATCGTGCTCTCAAGATCATCCGCAACAGCACCGGCAAGCGAGACGCCGCCGACAAGTTGATGAAGGTGTTCACGCTCGACGAAGAGCAGACGATGGCGATTCTTGAGTTGCAGCTCTATCGCATTTCACAGTTGGAAATCAACACGATCCTCGAAGAGCTGGGAGAAAAGCAGACCGAAGCCGAAAAGATTCGCAAACTGCTGGCTTCAGAAACAAGGCTGTGGAAGTTGATCCAGACTGAACTGGAAGAACTCTCGACACAATTCGCCGACAAACGCCGCACAGCGATCGGCAGCAGTGAAGAAATTGTCGAATTCGACGCCGCGGCCTACATCGTTCGAGAAAACACGAACGTCGTGCTGACGCGAGACGGCTGGATCAAACGCGTCGGCCGATTGCAAAGCGTGGAAACAACCCGAGTCCGCGAGGGTGATGCGGTTCTGGATGTCATCCCGGGAAGCACCATGGACACCGTGGTCTTCTTCGCCAGCGATGGGATCGCGTACACGCTGAGCATTACCGACATCCCCGCCTCATCCGGCTATGGCGAGCCAATTTCGAAGCACGTCAAAATCAAAGATGGGGTTGGAATCATTGCGGCGCTCACGACGGACGTTCGCTTCACCCCTGCGGATGAAGATGCGGGTGCCGAGTTGCCGCCCTACCCCTACTTCCTGGCACTGACCCTGCTAGGTCAGGTCATGCGCCTGCCATTGTCCCCATTCCGACTTCCCTCGACTAAATCAGGCCGAAAGTACTGTCGGCTGGCTGAGGGCGATCGAGTTATCTGGTTGGAATTGGTTCGCGATGCCACATCGATGTTTGTGGCGACCCGGCAAGCTCGAGTCACTCACTTCGCCATTGACGATGTAGCGGTGCTGTCGGGAGCAGGCAAAGGCGTTCGCGGGATCAAACTGAGCGAACCCAAGGACGAAGTGCTGGGTGCCGCCCAGATGGCTCGGCCAAGCGATTGCCTGCGGGTCATGACCAGCCACGAGAAGACGCTCGTCTTCGGTCAGATGAAGTACGAAATCTCGGCTCGAGGCGGCAAAGGAATTCGTGCGGCTCAGCGCAGCACTTTTACGGAAATCCTGCGACCCGAAATTCAGCTTGTCGATT
The DNA here is from genome assembly GCA_028291515.1 of Schlesneria sp. Taxonomy (GTDB): domain Bacteria; phylum Planctomycetota; class Planctomycetia; order Planctomycetales; family Planctomycetaceae; genus Schlesneria. The sequence goes on along the minus strand of JAQGHU010000063.1, from coordinate 53,311 downwards.
GGGCTGCGATGGAACAGGCCGAGAAATAGCGACCGGTTCTGTTCCAACTTCCACGCTACCGACGAGTTGCTGAATACCTAAGATCGATTTGAAAGCCTACTGCATGTCAACTGGCAATACGCGATACACCGCTGAAGACATCGAAGTCATTGAAGGACTGGAAGCCGTGCGCCGGCGGCCTTCGATGTACATTGGTGGTGTCGACGCCCGCGGCCTGCACCACCTGCTCTGGGAAATCGTCGACAACTGCGTCGATGAACATCTGGCCGGGCAATGTACCGAGATCACCGTCACGCTACATAAAGATGGTGCGTCGTGCTCTGTGCAGGATGATGGCCGCGGCATTCCCGTCGATACGCATTCGAAGACTAAGAAGTCTGCCCTTGAGACGATTCTGACGACGCTACACTCGGGCGGCAAATTTTCGAGTCAGGCCTATGCGCGTAGCGGCGGTTTGCACGGCGTCGGCTCGTCAGTGGTGAATGCGCTTTCGATTGAGATGGAAGCAACGATCCATCGAGATGGGCATGAATGGTCGCAGCGATACAAACGCGGCAAGCCGACGACACCCGTCAAAAAAGTACGGCCATTCCGAGGTCATGGCACGACGATTTTCTTCCGTCCTGACGAAGAGATCTTCTCAAAGACTGCTTTCAATCCCGACACGATCAAGCAACACCTTGAAGACATATCCTATGTCCACGGTGGCTTGAAGATCATTTTCATCGATGAAGCTCGGAAAGAAAAGTTCGAGTACCTACATCCCGACGGCATCGTGTCGTACCTCGACAAGATCCTCGCCGAAGGGCAGAAGAAGGCGATTCACGATCAGAACTTCGTCATCGTTCGTGATGACGACAAGTACAAAATCGAATTCGTTCTGCGGTGGACCGAAGCGACCGACGAGCAGATTCGCAGCTACGTCAACGGGATTCGTACCCATGCCGGGGGAACGCACGAATCCGGGTTGAGGTCGGCGATTGGTAAGGCCGTTCGCAACTACATGGAAGTGCATGACATCAAGATCAAAGGTATCACCATTGAAAACAGCGACATCCGCGAGGGGATCCTCGGGATTCTGTCTGTCTTTCTCTCGGAGCCAATGTTCCAGGGTCAGACCAAAGAAAAACTGAACAATCCCGAGATGACGGCGACCGTCGAAGGTGTCATCCGTCCCGCCTTGGAAACGTGGCTCAGCGGCAACCCGTCGGTTGCCGACGCGGTCGTCGGCCGTATCGTCCTGGCGGCGCGAGCACGACAAGCAAGCCGTGATGCCGCGGGCGAAGTCCGTCGTAAAACGGCCACAACTCGCCGAACGAGCTTGCCAGGCAAGCTGCTGGACTGTCGTTCCACTGATCCCAAAGAGTCGGAACTGTTTATCGTTGAAGGTCAGTCCGCAGGTGGCACCGCCGGAATGGGACGCGACAGCCGTTTCCAGGCTGTGTTGCCACTACGTGGTAAAGTGCTCAATACGGAGTGCCTTACCACAGCGAAGGTGATCGAGAATCAGGAAATCAAAGACCTGATCGAAACCTTGGGGACAGGGATTGGCAATGGTTTCGATGTCCATCGGCTGCGCTACGACCGTGTGATCCTGATGATGGATGCCGATAGCGATGGCTATCACATCAGCACACTGCTGCTGACGTTCTTCTTCAGACACATGCGAGAGCTGATCACCAGCCAGAAATTGTATCTGGCTCAGCCGCCGCTCTATCGCATCCAAGTTGGTTCCAAGACAACGTACGCTCAGGACGACGTTCACAAGGAAGAAATCTTGGCCGCTCTTCCCGCCAACCGAAAGGCGGAAATCCAACGCTTCAAAGGGCTGGGCGAAATGAATGCCCAGCAGCTCAAAGAGACGACGCTGGACCCGAAGTCACGGACGCTGCTCTCGATCAGTATGGATAGCCTGGTCGAAGCCGATTTGACGTTTTCGCAATTGCTCGGCAAGGATCCCGCCGAACGTTACAAGATCATCATGAGCGAGGCCAACCTCGTCGACGATCTGGATGTCTAAATGTCCATGCGCGATGATGTTGGATTCAGATTGGGTGCCACGGTTTTGGAGTCTTCGACAAGGCCGTGTCTTCTCTGCCCCTTTGACCTGATGTCTTGCCAAATACTCTCGAAAGAAAGACCATCACCTTTGAAGTTGAATGCCGGCCTGCACGGCTTTGTCGAAGACTCCAAAACCGTAGCACCCGCGGCAGCACGCGCAAGATTCCAGTGAGCACAATCGCACACGTTCATTTAGCCGATTCGACTCAGGCCATATCTTTGTAGGCATCCCAGGCGAGATAGCCGACGATCCCGGCACTCAGAATGAAGAGGATATCCATCGTCATCGACTTGGCGAACGGGTAGCCCGTGACGATGTCGAGGATCGCGAGTACCGCGACCAGTCCCGCAGCGCCGAACGAACCAAAGACCATGTTCTTTGGAAGATTGGATGCCATCCGCACGGTTCCTGTGAAGCTTGCCAAACGGGAAATAGAGCTCGAGATTTGAGATCGAACAGGAATCCTGTTCAGCCAGAGTATAAGCCGACTCCTGCACCGACCGCTAGCGGAGGTCCGCCGGCGGCGTCGGTTTCAGCAGGATTTCAGGCAGGAAGCCCGATTTTTCCCTGCGGACCATCACGTCCACACCCCAGACAAAGCTTCAGTCGCGGGGGGAGGACGCAGAACCGTCATTTTCGGTCAGGCAGGGATCGAGCTCAGTTCGACCAAATGTCCGTCTGGATCGCAGAAGAAAACCTGGGCCGCACCGTCTGGACGCAGCTTTGGCGGGGAGACTGGTCGGATTCCCATCCCTTCCAGCCGCCGGGTCGCGACGGCAACATCGTCGACCAGAAACGCGAAGTGATGCCCGCGGGCGTTCGCACCTCCACCCAGACCCGCAGGCCCCGACCCCTCAAATTCCAGGATTGTATGGATCATGGTAGGCCCCGCCTGAAACCACTGTCCTGCGAATGAAAAGGCAGGACGGGCGACCTTATCCATGCCCAAGGCGTCGACATAAAACTGTCGCGTCGCCGCCAGATCCTTCACGACAATGGTGACGTGATCGATCGACTTCACGTGGAAGGGCGCGGCATTCGTCATCTGTTTGATTCCTGACATGACTGAACGAATTCCTGGCGTCACCTTCGATACTAAGTCTCAGCTGCCCCAGCTTAGCCATTGCTGTTCCAGGAGCGTAGTTACAATCGCCTGATCTTCAGATGAGCACTGTCTGGGATGCCTGAAAACCCATTCTCAAAGGACCACCGCATCAGGAACATTCCCACTCCTGTCATCTGGCGATGTGTCATATTTGGCCACCGGATTCTGAAGCAAATTCCTCTAGCAGGAATGCATCGGTCCGTGACAACGGCGCCTTGGCGCGATAGTCTCATGGGCTCATCAGGATTCAACTCGCTTGGAAGCATGGATGTCGTCACGTCCAACTTTGCCGTCAAGACCCACGTTCTCAACTTCGGTCGCTCTGCAACGGCTGATCAGGCCTTCGCGCTGGTCGACTTGGTCGGGACCGGCCGTATTGGTGTTGTTGCTAGCCTTGCTCACCCTGTTTCGAAGCTCCGATCCGTCTGGCCAGTTTCAGATGTCGGTACGGTGGCTGTCGATCGGGGTTCTCGTCCTGGCTGCGTGGGTTTGCCCCTCTCGCGTCGCGATCGCTGTCAGCTTGATTGTGATCATAGCCTGGTCGTGGATTGAAATAGCGACTCCGGATTGGACGCAATGGTTGCCCGGACATCTGGTGCGGTTTGCGGTGGCCATGGGATTAGTCGGCTGGGTAATCCGCTTGCGCGCCAAATTAGCGTCCGCGCAACAACTTGCTCGAGTTGACAACTTGACCGGACTTCCAAACCGGCAAGCGTTGATCGAGGCGATCGAAGCGGAGTTGAGCCGCGCCAAGCGATTTGCGCGTTCGTTCTCCATCGCCCTGTTGGATTGCGATGGTTTCAAGCAGATCAACGATTTACGCGGCCACCTGACGGGTGACGAAGTGCTGCGCCGATTTGGACAGGTTTTGCAGCGACAGACTCGCCGCTTCGATTGCGCTGGACGCTGGGGCGGGGATGAGTTCTTGATCGTGTTGCCAGAGATCGATCAAGATGATGCGAAGCTGTTTGCCGAACGCTTGCGGGCTGCTTTGCGTCACGAAATCGAACGCGACTACCCAACACTCACTTGCAGCTTGGGAATCGTCACTTTTCCCGGCGCAGCGGTCGATTGGGAAGACTGCGTTCGCCAAGCCGACGAAGCCATGTATACCGCAAAACGGCTCGGCCGCGATCAAACTCGATTTGAATTGGCCGAGGCGACTTCGTAACTCGGCGAGTCTCAGACGCGGCAACCGATCGTCAGCAAGACGTTAGCCCACAATGCTTGATCGGCCGTTTGAATCGTCAACACGTGATCGCGAGAGGCGACGGCTTCGTAAAAGTCCCACTTGCTGATCGGTTTCATTTCCAGTTTCATTCCAGCAGCGGAGAGAATCTTGCGATAGTCGGACCAAACCGGCGGATCACCCTGCTGGGCATAGGGATCGTCGGCGGGGATCCCCATCGTATTCACTTCATCGACAGGGATCGCCGTGAGCAGCGTCTGAAGTACTTGAGAAACCGTGACAAGACCCGGTGCCAGGTTCAAGCTGATCAATGTCGCGTTGGGGCCGAGCGTCGTTGATGCGGGATAATTCCCGTCCGCGATCAAAACCTTGGCATGATGTCCCGCCCGGCCCAAAATCGCCGAGATTTCAGGATGAAGAAGTTGATGTTTCAGCATGAGCCAAATCCAAGGTGAAAGATTGCCAAGCGGATAAACACGGCAAATACTTAGTTGAGGAGTTCGCGATACTTCGAAATGGTCTGCATGGCCGCCGCAGTCGCATCCGGCCAAGACAGCGCCTCGGCCGATAGGTAGTCGCGGTATCCGATCGTGCGTAGCGCTTTGATGATCGGGGCATAGTCCATGTGGCCGCAGCCGGCAGGTCGGCGATTCGAATCGACAAAATGAACATGGCCGATCCAGTGCCCGCCATCAATCAAGCCAGTCGCAATGTCTTCCTCTTCGATGTTCATGTGGAACAGATCTGCCAACAACCGGATGTTGTCTGTTTCCAGCGATTCCAGAAGCTCGACGCCTGCTGCTTCCGTGTTGATGAGGTTCGTTTCGTACCGGTTGAGCGGTTCATAGATCAGCGGGACATTGTATGGACGGGCGTGCTCACTCAGGATCGTCAGTGCGGCTTTCAGCCAGTCGAAGGCTTGTGTCCTGGAAACACCGTCACCCCAGCGGCCCTGCATCGATCCGATGATGGCCGGAGCGCGATGGGCACCACCGAAATCGATCATCGATTTGACAAAGTCGATGGCCCGTTCCCGAACGCTGGGATCGGGACTGGTCAGCGTCAGCTTGTGTTTGACCCACCCTGCCCCCGTACCAACGGCGGCCAGTGCTAACCGATGGCCCTGCAGGAGACCTGACAGTTGTTCACGCGAAACAGCGTCCGGTCCTGGTGCAAATAATTCGATCGCATCGTATCCCATTTCCGCAGCTTGGCGGCAGGCACCCGGCAAGTCGTCCCAGAAAATGAAGGGGCCACCCTTCGCTTCAGCGACCAGACTGACAGTCACAGCGGATTTCATCGACGGCTTCCTCTGGTAACACTCACGCTCAGATGCACTTGATTCCCCGGCGGCCGAGCAACACAGAAGCCTATTGAGGGACTTCCACGATGGCCTTGATCACGCCGGTCTCCGGCTTCGTGTAGCTGGGGAATTGGGCGATCAGATCATCGAACCCAGTTCGGTGAGTGATCCAGGGCTTGGTGTCAATCGTGCCGGATTCAATCAACTGAATGATGCGACCGAAGTCTTCCGGCATAGCGTTGCGACTGGCGAGTAAAGTCATCTCGCGCCGATGCATCAGTGGATGCGGGAAGCTGACGTTGTCGGTAGTGATCCCGACATAAACCAGCTTGCCCGTGTGCCCCACATAATTCAGAGCATTCGACATCGACTTCGCATTGCCGGTGGCATCAATCACAATTGTGGGCAAGTGCCCATCGGTCATATCGCGCAACGTCTTTTCTTCCTGACCGTCCCCTGCCTTCAGCGTCTGTTTGACGCCCATCTTCTCGCGACAGAAGTCCAAACGACTGGCGACCATGTCCATCACAATCAAGTTGGCACCGGTCAGTTTGACGAACTCAATCACGCTGAGACCGATCGGCCCTGCTCCGATCACTAGAACATTCTCGTTTGGTTGTGGCGCGCAGCGAGCAACCGCATGACAACCAATCGCCAGTGTTTCGACCAAGGCCAATTGTTCCATGGCCAGCTTCTTCGAAACATGCAGCTTGCGAGCCGGCAGCTTGAATAGAGGGCGCATGCCGCCATCGGTATGCACACCTAAAACCTGCAATTCCTCACAGCAGTTGGTACGTCCCCGGCGACTCGCAAAACTAGCCGGATTGTTGATATACGGCTCGACCGAACATTTGTCGCCCACTTTGACATTGGTTACACCTGACCCAACGGCAACCACTTCGACACCCAATTCATGACCTGGGATGCGCGGATACGAATAAAACGGCATCTTTCCCAGATAGCCGCTAATGTCGGTCCCACAGATGCCGACGCGATGGACTCGGACAAGGGCCTCATCGGGGCCGGGTTCGGTCGGCTCGGGAATATCGATTTGACGAAATTGCTGTGGTTCAAGCAGTTGGATGGCGCGCATGAAGAGGCTCGTCGCAAGGTGATTGCCGCTTCGACCGCACAATTGCGTTCGATACCGAGAGAATATCGCCTGACGAAATGGACGGGAAGAGAGCGGGAGGTGGATGGCACCGAACACAAACAGGTAAGTGTGGTTGGCAGACCTAACCTTCCACAGACTCGCCTTCCTTGGAGGATTTTGTCGGTAAGAGAATCATTTCAACTACGAGGGGCGCGATGGCGAAAATAGGCCAGACCAATCCGACATAGCAAACCCAAATGCTCACCGCGTCCGCGGTAGTAGTCCGCAATATTTCGCGAGGAACAGAAGATTAATCGCGATCGGCAGTGGTGAAACGAACCACAGACTCCAAGCGCACGTCGACAGGAACTTGCGCCGCTCGATCGATAGTGATGAGCGGATCATTCTCAGTTCTGCTCAGGAGTCCGTCCTGCAAGCCGCTGACGGATGTATGCCGCACGCGCAACATTGCGTTCTGCCGATTCCAGCTTCTCATGCCGGATCTTTTGCAGATGTGCTGGCTGCGTGTGAATAAACAACTCATTCACAGTGGGGATCTCCAGATCATCGATCAACCCGAGATTGATCCCCATCCGCACGCTGGACAGCAGGTGCATCGTTTCTTCTGAGCTGATGGTCTGAGCATTCCGTAGGATTCCGTAGGCCCGCGACACCTGGTCGTGCAGGCCGCGGCGGTTCTCTTTGACCAACGCCGTGCGCACTCGTCGTTCGTACGACAGAATGTTGGGAATCACATCCTGAATGGTCTTGATGAGCTGGACTTCGCTTTTCCCCAGCGTCACCTGGTTTGAGATCTGGTAGAAGTCGCCCATCGCCTGGCTTCCTTCTCCGTACAGACCGCGAACGGCCAGCCCGATCTTTTGAAGTGCCTGAAAGACCTTCTGGATTTCTTTCGTGATCACGAGTGCCGGCAGGTGCAACAAGACGCTGACGCGAATTCCGGTGCCGCAGTTGGTTGGACACGCCGTGAGATAGCCCAATCGCTCACTGAAGGCGTAGGTCAACTCGGCCTCGATGGCGTCGTCAATGCGATCGATCTCAGCCCAGCACTCGTCCAGCGCAAAACCGCTATGCAGCACTTGCATGCGCAGATGGTCTTCTTCATTGACCATCAGGCTGACGTTTTCTTCCTCGCTGATTCCGACACCACGTCGGCCACGATTTTCCGAGTGCTCGCGACTGATCAACTGGCGTTCGACCAGCATCTGTCGGTCGAGTTGCTCGAGATTGCTCACCGGGATGTAGCTGAGGCGTCGCCCCGTCGAGATTCGCTCAATCTGCGAATGCAGGATCTCTTCGATTTCCGCCCGCGCCGTGTCGTCAGCGCGGTTAGGAAACGGAAACTGAGCCAGATTGCGAGCCAATCGGATCCGACTGGACATCACGATGTCCGACTCGGGGCCCGTCGCTCGCAACCATTCTCCGCTCTTATGTGCCAGGGACTCAATGTCCACGCTGCTATTCCCTTTTGTGGCCCGAATTCAGGCATCCTGCTGTCATCACGGTCCACAAGTTCAATCTTTGGGTGATACCCGAGAAAGAACTGTTTACTCTACGGTCGGTCCTTCATGAGCCGGCATCGTTTCCACCTGTCGAATCGCATCACGAATCCGGGCGGCGTCCTCGTAACGTTCTTCTTCAACGGCCGTTCGCAATTCGCTTCTCAGCTTAATCAACTGGAACTGTCGCTGACTGGAATCGGGGGCACGCTTGGGAATCTTTCCACAGTGCTCGGTTTCGCCGTGGATATTTTCGAGAAGTGGCAGCAATTCATCTTCAAAAGCAATGTAGTCGTGCGGACAGCCCAACCGCCCTTGAGCTCGGAATTCCTTGAACGTGATTCCGCAATTGGGACAGATCCGCTGATCCAGTTCGTCCAGATCTTCTTCGGACTCGGCCTCGATACCTGCTGGTATTTCTTCGGGAGGGGCTGATGGTGCCTGGCTGAGGTATTCCTTCGCGCAGGTTTCGCACAAATGCAGTGCCTGAACTTCACCGTGCTGAAGTTCGGTAATATGCAAGACTGCAGGTTTTGAACAGCGACCGCACTTTTTCATGACGACTGCCAACCGGTGAACGATTTCCGGCTCGTATTCACACTGTCTGAGGCGACTGAGACGCTGGAAGTATTGGCGGCGCTAAGGACTCCGTCAACTCGACCGGGCGAATTCTAGCCCACACCAAGAGTGTGTCAAGACAGCGAAGACTGCTGAGAGCCATCAGAACATTGCCAATAATGCACTGAACCACACTTACGCCTCCCGTGTCCGTGTCGTGCTTGAAGGTTCTTGACCGTCGTTGTTTTCACCGATATCATCCTGTTGTTCGTGATTGTCCCCTGCCGATAAGTGATTTCATGATCCGTTCGCTTCCCCAACTGCTATCGCTACTACTTACCTTCTGAAAGGCGAGGTCCGGGGAACGTCCAACCGCAATTCAATGCACAAGTTCACCCTGAGGTCTCGGCCTCAGGGTTTTTGCTTTTCTGGTGCATGGAATGAGGTTCTTGGCGTTCCATCACCTGCCCAATCAATGGTCGGAGGCATCGGCCTCCCGATAGGAAACTTAAATGTCCGACACTGTGACGATCTTCGACACTACGCTCCGCGATGGCGAGCAATCACCCGGTTGCAGCATGACCATGCCAGAGAAGCTGAAGATTGCCGAGGCGCTGGTAGAGCTCGGCGTCGATGTCATCGAAGCGGGATTCCCAATCGCCTCGCCCGGTGATTTTGAATCCGTTCGGGCAGTGGCCCAGAAATTCGGGGAACGAACAACAATCTGTGCTTTGGCACGCTGTCGTCGCGAAGACATTGAACGCGCTGCGGAAGCTCTGAAAGGGATTGCCAAATCGCGGATTCACGTCTTTCTTGCCACCAGCCCCATCCATCGACAGTTCAAGCTGAAAATGGCCGAGCAGGAAATCGTGAAAGCCGCCGTCGAGCACGTGCAACTCGCGAAGACATTCTGCGACGACGTGGAATTCTCGCCCGAAGACGCCGCCCGTACGGAACTCGATTTCCTCTGCGAAGTCGTCGAAAAAGCCATCGCCGCTGGTGCGACGACAGTCAACATCCCCGACACGGTCGGGTACGCCACGCCGAACCATTACTTCAAAGTCATCACGCATTTGAGGCAGCACGTTTCCAACATTGGACAGGCCGTCATTAGTACTCACTGCCACAACGATTTGGGGCTGGCCGTTGCCAATAGTCTTGCCGCCGTGGAAGCAGGTGCCCGGCAGGTCGAATGCACGATCAATGGTTTGGGCGAGCGAGCGGGGAATGCGGCTCTTGAAGAAATCGTGATGGCGATCAAGACTCGCAAAGATTATTACGGCTTGGACACTCGAATCAACACGCCGAAACTCTGCGGCACCAGCCGATTGGTGTCATCCATCACCGGCATGCTTGTGCAACGTAACAAGGCCATTGTTGGGCAGAACGCGTTTGCTCACGAAGCTGGAATTCATCAGCACGGCATGCTGCAGAATCGTGCCACCTACGAAATCATGCGTGCCGAAGATGTCGGTTTCGTAGGCGAAAACATGGTGCTTGGTAAGCATAGCGGTCGCCATGCCTTCCGCGCCCGTGTCACTGAATTGGGCTACACACTGGACGATGCACAGTTGCAGAAGGTGTTCGATGACTTCATCGCCCTCGCCGACAAGAAAAAGCACGTTTACGACGCGGATATTGTGGCACTGATCGACAAGCAGACGACGCAGACTGCCGATCGATGGCAACTGGTCCAATTCCACATCGGCGCTGGAACCGGCACGATTCCGACTGCCACCGTTGAGTTGCGCGACGATGTGAACGCTGAGGCCCCGCAAGCGTTTCGCGATGCCGCAATCGGCGACGGCCCTGTCGATGCCGTCTGCAAAGCGATGGAACGCATCATTGGCGTTTCGGCCGAACTGAAGGATTATCAGGTTCGCGCCGTATCGGGTGGTGAAGATGCTCAGGGAGAAGCGAGTGTTGAAATCGCCTATCTCGGCCGTCGCTATCACGGTAAAGCGGTGAGCACCGATGTTATCGAGGCGAGTGCCCTGGCTTATTTAAAAGCTCTGAATCGCGCTATCGGCGACAATTCGAGGGCTCCGGTCACGCGAGCTCAGGCGTAGAGAAGCAGCTGAATTCCGCCGTCATTCCCGCGCAGGCGGAAATCCAGCGAGTTGTTTCGACGCAGCAACTATGGATTTGACCCGGAACAATGTTCGGCAGAAGATCTGCAGCAAAAACAGATGGATTCCCGCCTCGGCGGGAATGACGATCTCTAACAAAAAAACAGCCCATGCTCTTTTCAGAGCATGGGCTGTTTTGCGACTGACCCCATGGGGATTCGAACCCCAGTACTCGGACTGAAAATCCGATGTCCTAGGCCTCTAGACGATGGGGCCGCGTCTGAAAGTTTCTGTACGGAGAGATCGACTGCTCAGCGGAAAAACTCAACCCCAAGATCAACCAAATTAACAAAAAACGCAGGCACAATCAACCGGCCTGCGCATCCCAAAATTCATCAAAAAACTGATGAATTTAGACCTCGGGAGAGGTACAAGGCTGTTCGACTGGGGCAGGAGCCACCGCAGCCTCTTGCGCGACGATAGCGGCATGCACCTCGCTCCGATGAATGGGTACTTCGCGCGGAGCTTCGATCCCCAAGCGAACTTTGTCGCCGCGAATCTCAACCACCGTAATAACGATTGAATCGTTGACAACGATGCTCTCGTTCTTTTTTCGCGACAGTACCAACATTTCTGGAGACTCCCGGTGCCCACTACCTCTTTGCAGCTTCTACATCCCTGTCAGCGAACTGGTAGCCGCGAGCGATCTACAGTTGGTGCTCGTGGACTTCCCTAAGGACGTTCGCACGCCGCACCGTTTCACGGTTCGCCACAGAGATTGTAGAGATTACAAGGATTACGGTCAAGTGGCCCGAGATTTCCTCGAACGATATCCTCTCCTCGATTCGACTTTCACATCAAATTCAGCTGATTCAAAGCCCGGCGTGACGGAAAATTCGTCACCACGGGATGCTTCGTCGCGAAGGGACTATGCCAAGTCCTTCAGTGACTTCAAAGCGCGAATCTTGACCACGTTGCGAGCAGGCTTGGCCTTCACAACCATCATCTCGCCCTTCTTGAAGGGGTTTTCGCGAGTCGATGCCTTGGTGGCGGGCTTTCGCACAACTTGGATCTTCAGCAGGCCTGGCAGGCTGAATGCGCCGGGGCCCTTCTTGCCGATTTCCTTGCCGATCAATTCACTGAGCTGAGTGAAAACATTGGCAACGTCCTTCCTGCTGAGACCGGTTGATTCAGCGAGGGCATTGAGGACTTCGGTCTTGGACTTTGTCTTCTTGGCTTCCGTCATCTTTACGACTCCTTTGGTGCAATCAGCCTGTTCGGCCGAATTCCATTTCGAAACAAACTTCCTTGTTTCCCGGAGGAATACCCATCCCCAGTGGGGCGTCAGTAAAGTGGCGACCGGCATGAATGTCAATGATCGAATCAATGTTTTTTGCCTGTTTTCTCGGGGAATTATCGAAACAGGGGCTGCAGCTTACCATGACATTCTGATCTTGCACGTGATAGATCGCGTGTGGTCGAGTACACATTGACGTCAGAAAATGACCACGAAGAGAATCAAAAACGGGGCGTGTTCTCGCTGGGAATCCATTGCTGCCGGCTTGTGAAAACTTAGCATCGCCCGCTCTGAAAATGATTGCGTTAAAGGCAGAAATTGGTTATCCAACACAGATTGAAATCGAATGTCATGGATGATTTGCATCGGGCCAACCAATTCACGATGCACACCCTCACCAGCTAGCGGGATCTTACGTGATGGATCAAGAACGCTGGGCAAGTCTGGATAGTGCCGAACTCCCCATCAATCTGGTGATGGTTGTCGAAGACGATGCGGATTCTGCGGATGTCTTGAAGACGATCCTGGAACGTGAGGGCTTCAAGGTTCGTATCGCAAAAGATGGCGGACAGGCTCAAGCCACGTTCGTCATGCAGAAGCCGGATTTCGTGATCCTGGATTTGATTCTGCCTGGTGAAAGTGGGTTCGAAATCTGCGAACGGCTGAAGCATACCGATGATGCGGTGCCCATTCTGATTGTCACCGCCATCGATCTGCCCGAGTCGCGCGAGTTGGCTCGGAAAGTCGGGGCCGATGGCTACTTGACGAAGCCCTATCAACCGCCTGAGCTCATCTCGCGAATGCGTGAAATTGCGAACAAGTTATGGGAAAGGACGCACTTGGATCATGAAGTCGATCCCCTGCGGATTCGATTCGTGTGCTCCTGTGGAAAGAAATTTAAAGTCAGTTCGACGCATCGTGGCAGGAGTCTGACTTGCCCTCAGTGTGGCGAGCCGGTTGCCGTCCCTCGCACATAACTCAGTGATTTGGAATTGTCGGCATTTTCGTTCTAGTGATTCGGGCCAAACCTCGACCTTCGAAGTCGAGTGACGACGAGGTGCATTCATGGCGGATCTGATCATCTTCTCCGGAAAAATGAAGGGGCAGCGACTGATCCTGCCTGATCGAGAAGTCATCGTCGGCCGGGACGAATCCTGCCATATGCGAATTGCGTCGAGCCTGATTAGTCGCCGCCATTGTTCTCTAAAAGGGGCCTTAAATGGAGTCTGGGTGCGCGACCTGGAAAGCCAGAATGGAACCTATGTGAATGATGTGGCGATCAGCCAGCCCTACTTGATGAAGCCAGGAGATGTATTGAGAATCGGGGCGGCCCTGTTTCAGGTTCCCCGACTGCGGCCCTCGCAGTTGAAAGCCATCGACGATCGGCTGTCTGATGATGATATTTCCAGCTGGTTGACTGAAGACGAGCAAACTCAAACAGCGGCAGCACCCGACACCACGGTGATCAAGGGACGCCAATCCGCGACCCCCGTGGAAACCGTGTCCGCCGACACATTGCTTCCACCGCAACCCGCAACACCAGTGCCGGTCGAAGCACGCGTGATGCCAACGGTCCGTCAACCTCCGAAAACCATCAAGGAACAAGCAGCCGAGATCATCCGGCGACACTGGGAAGTTGTTCGCGGTCAGCAGCCCGAATAAGTCCGATCCACAGAGGCACCCGGGCCTTCTCAAGGCGGTTCATGCCCCAGATTGTTGCTTATCTGGCGGCGCACTCTCACAATGTTGTCGCTTGCGAGTCAACCACGTCGATCTGATGCGACTTCTCTGCGCGACACCTAAGGAACCACCACGATGGCTTGCCGTTCAAACTTGGCGATGACCCTGCTTCTGCTGGCGGCGTTTGTTTCAAATAGTTCGGCGCAACAGCCCGCGTTGGACAGCAAGCAAGCGGATGCGGATTTCCCTTTCCAGGGGGAATTCGCAGGAGCGATCACCATCGATGGCGATGAGATCAAACTTGGTGTCCAAGTGATCGCCCTGGGGGGCGGCAAATTCCACGCGGTCGGTTTCATGGGCGGGCTTCCCGGCGATGGATGGGATGGTTCGGATCGACGCGAAGTCGATGGTGAACTTTCTGGTGGGGCAGCCCTCTTTAAGGTGGCCGGTGAAGCCGGTGCCGAGGTCCGCGACGGTGTCATGACGATCCGGGATGCCTCAGGCAACAGCATCGGCGAACTTAAGAAGACCACGCGAAAGAGTCCCACCGAAGGCGAGAAGCCGCCAGCAGGTGCAGCGATCCTGTTTGACGGGACATCGGCCGAAAAATTCGACGGTGGCAAGCTGGACGGCAATCTGCTGGTTCAAGGGGCGACAAGCAAACAGAAATTTCAGAGCTATAAGCTGCATCTGGAGTTCATGCTGAGCTACATGCCAGCGGCTCGAGGCCAGGGACGCGGCAACAGTGGTTGCTACGCTCAAGGGCGTTACGAGGTCCAGATCCTGGATTCGTTCGGTCTGGCGGGGGAAAACAACGAATGTGGCGGGATCTATACGGTCAAGAAGCCCGATGTAAACATGTGCTTCCCACCATTGTCCTGGCAAACCTATGACATCGATTTCACGGCGGCAAAGTTCGATGATTCGGGTAAGAAAACTGCCGACGCCAAGATGAGCGTGAAACACAATGGCGTCGTGATTCATGCGGATGTCGCTGTCCCCAAGTCGACGACCGCGGCACCGCTGGGTGAAGGTAAAGAGCCAGGTCCACTCTATCTGCAGGACCACGGTAACCCGGTTCGATTCCGAAACATCTGGGTCGTCGAGAAATAGTCAGTCGCCTTTCCGGCCCCGTTTTTGAAGAGTCGCCCGGCGATCATTCGGAGTGTATTTTGTTAGCTGGCCCGCTGTTTTCTCGCGAAACACTCACCGTCCCGCGCCAACTGAAGCACTTCATGGTGCGATCAGGATACGTCGGGGCCTTGTTCGTGTTGATGTATACCGCGGCCCAGACGACGTTCGGGTGGCAGCAGGTTCGTAATCTAGGTGAGATCGCTCGATTCGGCCAGTTGCTGTTTCAAGTCTTCGCATTGATCCAACTGACCCTCATGATCTTTTTCTCGGTGCTGTTCGCCGCAGGGAATGTGGCACAGGAGAAAGATCGGCGGACAATGTTGCTGCTGCTGATGACTGACCTAAGCGATAGTGAATTCGTTCTCGGAAAGCTCGCTGCGAGCCTTCTCTTGCCTGCAGTCCTGCTCGCTTCGTCGATCCCTGTGTTCGTGTTCGTGCATTTGCTGGGGGGAGTCTCGCTAACCCAGATCTGCTGCGCCATCGCGATCTCGGCAGCGACAGGCTTTCTTGCGGGTTGCTGGGGTTCTCTGGTCGCGTTCTGGCGTGAAAAAACCTTTCAGACACTCGCCATCAGCTTGATTGGCATCGTCTTGTCGCTGGGAGTTATCGAAGGGGCCCTGTTGATCTGTGGATCGTCAAGTCCGCTGGGGTTGATCCTGGCTGGCTTGAACCCGTTTCGGTCAATGATCCGTGTACTCGATCCGTTGAATGCGATCGGTGGCACGACTTTTGTCACTGCAGCCATGACCTCGACCGCTGAACTGGCGGCCGTGGGGAGCTTGCTGTCCGTTGTTGCGATCATGCGACTTCGAATCTGGAACCCCTCGCGAACGCTGGGCGAGGCGGCCACGAAGGACGAAAAAGTTCAAGGAGTCATTCGCCCACCGCGCGTGGTGTGGAATAGCCCCGTCATCTGGCGGGAAATGATGACTAAGGCGTACGGCCGCAAGGTGATCCTGATCAAGTTGGCTTATCTCGTCGTGGCGGCGTTCGCCATCTATTCGATTGCCATCTCACCCCAAACGGGCGGTCTGGTTCTCGGCATGATTTCTCCCGCCGGTGCGGCATTTGTGGGACTGAGCTTGCTGACGATGCTGCTCGTGAACGCTCAGGCTGTCACTTCGCTGACAACCGAGCGTGACGCGGGTACTTTGGAATTGCTGCTGGTGACGGATGTCACCGCCAAAGAGTTCATTCTTGGAAAACTAGGGGGCGTGCTGTTCAACAGCAAAGAGCTGATCATCACTCCTTTGCTGTTTATGGGTTGGTATTCGACTCGGGGAGTGATTTCGCTAGAGAACTTCGTCTACATCAGCCTGGGACTACTGACACTGGTGCTGTTCGGCGCAATGCTCGGACTTCATTCCGGCTTGAGCTACGGCAATTCCCGCACGGCAATTGCCAACAGCCTGGGAACCGTCTTCTTCCTGTTTGTCGGCATCTTCATCTGCATGATCCTGATCCTGCAGGCGAGGGCTTCGTTTGGACTGCAATTGCCCAGCTTCCTGGTCTTTATTCTGGGAGGCAGTCTGGGGCTGTGGGCGTCGCTAACTCATCGCAATCCTTCGCCAGCATTGACCTTGGCAGCGGGAATCTTGCCGTTCTGTACGTTTTACGCCATCACCAGCTTCCTGCTGGGACAGACCTTGGGAGTTTGTTTGTTCGTCGTCGCGGCTTATGGATTCACGGTCATCGCGATGCTGGTCCCTGCGATCAGCGAGTTTGACACGGCCTTGGGACGAACCGTCGTGCCGAAGGGATAGGCTGGATACTGTCAGGCTGCGAGTCACCGCCATCACCAAGGTTCAGTAGCGTATGACTGACTCGCCACCGGACTCGGACTCGACTCCCTCCAAACCCCGCGGGTTGTGGTCGCTGATGGGAGCCTCCGCAGAACCGGTGGCGGAACCCACCGAGCCACCTGTACCCGCTGAAATCGATGAAGAGACTTCGGCTCAGGAACCTCCTCCGGCGGAGGTCTCCGACATCCCGGAGGCAGATTCGCCAAGGCAACGCGGCCTCTGGGGGATCATGGGAAAGGCCTTGGCGGACGAAGCCGCTCCGTCGAAGCCAGATCCCCAGCTTGATACCGAACCGAAGGCCCCGGAAATCGAGTCCTGGTCGAATGGTCCTCCGGCACGACGAAGACTGTTCGAGGTGATGCCGCGCGCCGCGGATCAGACCAGCGGCGAGTCCGGCGCGCGGGTCAATCGAGTCTCGATCTCAGGCATGTTCAACGACGACTCCACTACCGAGGAACAAGACCAAGCAGAAATAGAAATGGAGTTGGTCAGCCCTCCCGATGAGGAACCGGAGGAAGTTGAAGAGGTTGAGCCGATTCCTGATGTGGTGCTGACTCGCCCG
Organism: Schlesneria sp.; assembly: GCA_028291515.1. Lineage (GTDB taxonomy): Bacteria > Planctomycetota > Planctomycetia > Planctomycetales > Planctomycetaceae > Schlesneria. Next base: position 35,937 of record JAQGHU010000063.1, on the reverse strand, counting down.
GAACCGATGGAAATCATCAATCTGGATGAGCTTGAGTCTCCGCGTCACCGTTTGATAGAGAGTCAGGCCTACAAGCAAGTTCAGATCAGTGCTGCAGGCGGCATTGCAGCGCTGGCCGCTTCATTCTTATCGCTGCTTCCCAGCGTCTTCGCTGGTCTGCCTGCACCTGCCTTGGGTTTCGCAGCGATCATCGCAGGATTCCTGGTATTCACCGGGCCAGGACGCCGCCACCTCTCGTCGCGCTTACGCGCTCTGTCGATTGTCGGGATGCTGTGCGGCACGGTCGGCATCTTTCTGGGGCCGCTGTTGATCACGGGTCTCGGACGAGGTCTGCGTGAACCGAAGGGAGAACAACTGACGCGAACTCACCTGAAAGAGATCAGCGACGGTCTGGAACTCCATTACAAGCAGCACGACGCCTATCCCATCGGAGGAACCTTCTCGCGCAACGCGGCGGGTGTGATCCATGGGCAGCACGGCTGGATGACATTCCTGCTGCCGTTTGTCGGAGAAGCCGAACTCTATCAGCGCATCGACCAGGCGAAGCCGTTCGATGATCCCGTGAACCGAAACGCCATGGGGACCAACGTCAGTATTTACTTCGCGGCTGGGGGAGATCGGTCGCGCAATGGAGATGGATTCGCCATTGCTCACTATGCCGGGGTGGGTGGCGAAATCAACGAAGCCAATCGATTAGCGCATCTCGGGATCTTCGAGCGGGATGCCGCAGTGAAGCGCAATGAAGTGACCGACGGTCTTTCGAATACACTGATCATCGGTGAACTCGCAGGAACCTATCCGCCTTGGGGCGATCCCGAAAACTGGCGTGAAATCGGTCGCGGTCTGAACAAGGACGGGAACGGATTCGGCAGTCATTCGAAACAGGGCGCGATGTTCCTGCTGGCGGACGGCACAGTCAAACTCTTCCCCAACAAGACCGATCCGAAGTTGCTGGAAAAGATGAGTACCCGCGACGGCGCGGAAAAGTAGCCTCACTGCCGCCCTGTTTTCACCACCGAGCGCGATGATGTGCACCTTCTTTCACGGCTGGCGACGAAAAGTGGGCTGTGTCACGCTGATGCTGGCGTGCGGATTGATGGCAATGTGGATGCGGAGCGATTTCCTGCTCGATAGGATCATGTTCGTTATCGCCGGTCGACAACACGATGTTCAGTCACTTGACGGAAAGATCTCATGGAACCAGGACAGAATTGATGCGTTTCATGAACCAATATTCAAACTGCAGAGTCGTCACCCGCCAAAAAGTAAGCGAACCGGCTCGTTCGATTCTCTAACGCCGGGTGAACATCGCGTGATCCTTTCCTATTGGTCGTTGACCATCCCGCTCGGCCTGCTCTCCACCTACCTGATTCTGTGGAAGCCACGGAAGCGGAACGACAATCGTGACTAGCGTGCTGAGTCAAGTAATTACTGCCCAGCGAAGAGTGCTGAAGCTGATTGCCTCGTAGCGCCGCCCTAGGCTGAGCTGTTAGATGCTAGAAGGCCTGAAGGGCCACAACAATTGTCAAGAATCGGTCGCACGTCGTGTTCTACGTGGACCGCAGTTCGTCACTCGTCACTATTCACTCAAAGTCGCAGTTTCACCAGCGAATCAGGGTGAATAGGAAGACTGCGTCGACTTTTTCGGCTGATTCTGCCGAAGTCGTCTGGACATGATTTCATGCATCCAGTACACCCCGACCGTCCGACGCCGGGGGGCCGTGCGACGACGCGTTGTTTTTTGTTGGAATTCGCCTTGCGAGGATTGGGGCATGCCATCCGCCTCCCTTAAAAAGTTGGTGTTAGTCGGACTTCTGGCTCCCGCTGGCTGTTATTCGCCATATGGCAACCAAAACCCTTACGGCTATCAGCCTTACGGTCAGCCATACCAGCCCGCGTACCCAGGAAATCCGGTCTACACCGCCCCCCCAGGACAGCCGTATGTTCCCGGTGGAACGGTGCCTGGCACCGGCAGTCCCACGCCGATCACGCCTCCGTCGACTTACGATTCTGGTGGCGGCTCCAGCGGTGGCAATGCGCCAACGTTCGATCCGAACCCTCCGGCGGGAAGCTCGGGAGGAAACCGAGTCGTTCCGGCTCCGCAGGATGATCTGGGAACTGGCAGCGGACCAGCGGCTGCCAACCCTACTGGATTGCAGCCGACTTCTTCGTCGCAGCGAGACAATGGCCTCGAGTCGCCGTTCGAACAGGAATCGAATCTGAACAATGCCCCCGCACGACAGGTCCAGCCGGCTCGAATCACAGAAGAGCCGGACGATCCGTTTGAGATGCCGGAACGCCCCTCGAGTAATTCGCAGCCGGCCATGCTGCAGAACGTCAACTACGTCGCTCCTCCGGAAGGGTTGAACCCGTACGGTCGCGACACCAAGCATGCCAATCCGGAATGGCTCCGCGGCGTTCTCGATTTTGATCGCAAATCCAAGACCTGGCAGATCACGTACTCGGGTAATCCCGATCCACGCGACCGCAATGGCGGCAGTCTGACCTTGGCGAATCACGCCGACCTGTCGCTCTGCCGCACTGGTGACATCGTGCTGGTCGAAGGAGCCATCGACGGCAGTCAAACGGACGGACGTGGGAAGCCGCTCTATCTTCTCGATCGCGTCACGCCGCTCGCGGCACGCTGATATTGCATTTCGTGCGAGATGATGAAAACACTCCGGCCTCAACCGGAGTGTTTTCGTTTGCAGTTAGTGATTTCCGCAAGCTTAAAACCATGCGCACGCGACTGCGCTGCACTTCATGCACTACAATTTCTGCCGCATCCATCAAACTCTGCGATCAACTCCAGCAATGAAAGATGGCGTCAGCGATCACGTCTGGACAATCGAAGAAATGGTTTGGTTGGTTCGGATTTACAATCTGGCCTGACGGCTTCGATTGAGATTGCATCCGACAAGCCCTGGCGATAAACCGGGGCTTCTTCGTTTTACAGGGAGACGAATAATGTGGTCATTCTTCCACGGCTGGCGACGAAAGGCGGGGGCAGTCACGCTGGTGATGGCGTGTGCAGTTTTAGGTATGTGGCTGAGAGGACGGCTTTACTCCGACTCGATCATATGTCGAGTCGCAAGCCATCAGGCAATTGCAATCGCTCTCGACGAACGCTCCCTACAGTGGATATCGCTCTCCGAGAGCGATAAGAGCCCGAAGAGGCAATTCGTGAAAGACTCACAAGGTCGAATGCAGGCGACGGCTGAATACTTGATCGATCCAAAACTAAAAATCGACTGGGATTTTGGTTCAACAGAGAGGCCGCCAATGCTGGAGGCATCTTATTGGCTGGATTGGAACGATTTTCGATTCGGAATTGCGACAGGTGATTTAGGAGAAACGCGGATACTAACCATGCCTTATTGGACAATCGTTATCCCGCTGACCCTTCTCTCCGCCTACCTGATTCTCTGGAAGCCACGTAGTAAGCAGAAAACATCCGCGCAACTCGCGAACCCGAATATTAATTCAGACTGACCCATTCGCTATCGGTGGCAATGCTCTACCGACGGTAGCCGCGCCAGATCCTGACCGGTAGCATAATTTGCTCGTGTGTACGCAATTCGCTTCACACAGCATCGAAATCGTCATCGCCACGCGGGACCGAGTATGACCACCAAGCGAGTATTGCTGCTGGCTGGAGATTTTGTCGAAGACTACGAAGTCATGGTGCCGTTTCAGGCCTTGCCACTGCTCGGGTATTCTGTGGATGCGGTTTGTCCGGGAAAGCAGTCCGGAAATCAAATTCGGACAGCAATCCATGACTTCGAAGGGGATCAAACCTACTCCGAGAAGCCAGGGCACAATTTCACGCTGAATGCGTCGTTTGCGGAGATCCAACTCGAAAACTACTGTGGGCTATACGTCCCCGGTGGACGAGCACCCGAGTACCTTCGCTTGAACGAAGCGGTCCTGGACGTGGTTCGACACTTCGCGACTAAGAATCTTCCGATCGCTGCGATCTGTCACGGAATTCAAATTCTGACGGCTGCGGGCGTCGTGAAAAACCGGCGCTGCACGTCTTACCCGGCGTGCAGTCCAGAGATCACACTTGCCGGGGGCCAGTATGTCGCGGTTCCTGTCGATCAGGCCTATGCTGACGGCAACTTGATTACGGCTCCCGCCTGGCCAGCCCATCAATCCATTCTGCGGTTGTTTGCCAAAGCACTCGGTTAACCCGATGATGGTCACGCCCTTGACCTGCCTGATTTGCCTGCCGAATCTCCCCGCCTGATAGTCCGATTGCGAGTTCTTATGTCCCCATCCCGCTGGTTAGTCGTCGGTTCAATCCTGGGTGGCTTGGCCGTCGGCCTGGGAGCATTTGCTGCTCATTTCTTGGACAAGCACTTCGTCGAAAAATACTCGGGCCAGACTCGCGTCGTGGCCGGCGAGACAGTGCCGCTTTCCAAGAAGTTCCTCAACGACTTCAAGACCGGCGCGGAATACCAGATGTATCACAGCCTGGCGTTGTTGGCGGTGGGGTTGATCGCTCAGCGTCGCCGCGCGTGGCGACTATCGGCGGCCGGCGTCTCGTTCACGCTGGGGATCGTATTGTTCTCGGGCAGTCTCTATGCGCTGACACTGACCGGCGTCACCAAGTGGGGGATGGTGACTCCCCTCGGCGGCGTCGCGTTTCTCGTCGGTTGGTTGCTGTTAGCAATCGAGTCCGCGGTCGGGACTGAATCAGTCTAAGAAATCTCTCTCGCGTGTTTCTTTCTTTGGATCAATCAGGAATTCTTGCATGTTCATTTTCGACGCCCATCTGGATATGGCCTGGAACGCAACCGAGTGGGTGCGCGATCTGATGCTCCCTGCCTCGAAGATTCGCGAATTTGAGCAGCACTATGACAAGATCATTCCCGGCCCCTGCACGGTTTCCTGGCCCGAACTGCACCGCGGCCGAGTTGGTTTGATTATCGCGACCTTGTTGCCACGACATCATCGCAAAGATAAGCCGCTTACCTTTCCGCAGTCGCTCGAAGCGTGCTATGCGATGGCCCACGGTCAACTGGCGTATTACCACGCCATGACCGCTCGCGGCGTGTTGCGAGAAATACCGGACAAGACGGCGCTGAATCAACACGTCGACGAGTGGTTGGCTTTGCCAGCGGGTGACTTGCCGATGGGCCAACCGCCGATCGGGTTCATCTTGAGCATGGAAGGAAGCACGCCGATCCTGTATCCAGAACAGATCGCCGACTGGTATCAAGCCGGACTGCGATTGTTGGGGCCAGCTCACTACGGCCCCGGCCCCTACTGCTTCGGCACGGGAAGCGAAGGGGGATTTAACGAAGACGGCAAGCGAATGCTGCGCGAGATGGATCGCGTGGGCATGCTGCTGGATGTCACACATCTCGCTGACGAATCATTCTGGGATGCGATGAAGATCTATCAGGGCCCTTGCATCGCTAGCCATCACAACTGCCGTTCACTGGTGCCAGCGGATCGCCAACTGACCGATGAGCAAATCAAAGAACTGATTCGCCGCGGTTCGGTCATCGGTGCCGCCTTTGATAACTGGATGATTCGACCCGGTTGGAAGATCGGAGTCTCGGATCCGTCGACCGTGCAGATGACACACATCGTCGACCACATCGATCACATCTGTCAATTGGCCGGCAATGCCAATCACTGCGGGATGGGGACCGACCTGGATGGGGGCTTCGGCAAAGAGCAATCTCCTTCCGACTTGGACACGATCGCGGATCTCGGGAAGATGGCGGAACTGCTCGCCGCACGTGGTTATTCGACGGACGATGTCGAACGAATTATGTGGCGAAATTTTGTGGAATTTTTCCGCAGGGCATGGAAATAACGACGATCGATTTGGCACCATTCAGGTTTGATGACAAAGCGATTTGATGGCTTATTCGAACCTGAAGGTGTCCCTCTGATGAATCAGCAACCGGCCCGAACGTATACCCGTCTTGCCGCAGTCTTCTGTCTGCTGAATGTTTTCCTAAGGCTGACTCCAGTGAGTGCCGCTGAAATGATCGACGTGGAAATTATCGCGCACCGCGGCGCTTCACACGACGCCCCTGAAAACACACTCGAATCGTTTCAACTCGGCTGGAAGCAGAATGCCGATGCCGTCGAGTTGGACATCATGCTGTCCAAAGATGGCAAGATCGTGGTGATTCACGATAAAGACACGAAGCGGTTGGCAGGCGTTGATCGACCCGTCGCGGAGCAGTCGTTTGAAGAACTTCGCAAGCTGGATGTGGGGCGTTGGAAAGCAACCAACTGGGAAGGGACACGCATTCCGCTCTTCAGTGACGTGCTGGCTTCGATCCCCGAGGGGAAACGCCTGTTCATCGAAATCAAGAGTGACTCCGCGATCCTGCCCGAGTTGAAACGCGAACTGGCTGCCGCCAAACGTCCGATCGCACAGACCGCCCTGATTGGATTTTCCGCGCCGACGATGGCCGATGCCAAGCAGATGTTTCCCGAATTGCAGGTCTACTGGATTGTCGACATCAAGCCGAATACCAAAACAGGCAAGCAATCTCCGCCCGTCGAAGAGCTGATTCGTGGCGCCAAGGAAGCAAAAGTGGACGGCCTCGACCTGTCTGCCCACGAGTCGATCGATCGCGCCTACGCATCGAAAATTCACGATGCGGGCCTGAAACTGGCCGTCTGGACAGTCAATGATCCGGCTCTCGCTCGCCAGATGATCAACGCGGGTGTCGAAGGCCTGACAACGGATCGGCCAGGCTGGATGCGTGAGCAGTTGCAGAAAAAAGAATAATTCCGCCAAGATTCTGCGACGAGCAGCGAATAACCAGGACGACGCGACCGGACGAGTTGAGCCGAGCCGCGAACAGTTCTTCGGTTAGGGAGGTCGCTGCAATGCTCAAGAAAATCGTAATTGGAAGTGCTATCGGCGTCGGATTGATGACCTTTGTCTTCGGACGCGAAGCGGTTAGCTACGTCCGGGCAGGTTGCCGCAACGTCCAAAGCGCCGTCCGGGCCGAAGTTCCCGTCGAATTCGAAATCGAACGAGCTCGAACACTGGTCGATCAGCTCGTTCCCGACATTCGTCAATGCATGCATGTCATTGCCGAACAACAAGTTGACATCGAACACATGTCTGCGGGTCTGAACCGCAAGGAAGGCGATCTCGCCAAGCAGAAGGACGCCATCTTCGCCCTGAAAACCGATCTGGGCAGCGGCAAGAGCACCTTCACCTACGCCAGCCATAAATATTCCACCGGCGATGTGAAGCGTGATCTGGCGACCCGTTTTGAGCGTTACAAGGCTGCCGAAGAATTGTTGACGGCCGATCAAAAAATCCTGGCGGCTCGTGAGCAGACTTTGACTGCCAATCGCGAAAAGCTCGACGGACTGATGTCGGCGAAGAAGGAATTGGAAGTGAAGCTCGAACAACTCCAAGCTCGACTGCACACCGTCAAAGCGGCGGAAGCGGTCAGCCAGTTGGCAATCGACGATTCCAACCTGAGCCACGCTCGCAAGTTGATCGAAGATCTCAACAAGCAACTCGATGTGAAGCAACGAGTTTTGGATGCAGAAGTGAAGTTTACGGGACTAATCCCTGTGGAAAAGGCAACTCCCGCTGTGCCAATGGACCTGGATCATCAGATCGAAGCCTATTTCGCCCAGCCAGCCGATGCGACGAATGTCGCTGAACGCTAAGAACTTGAGTTCACCTGGCGCGATCTTTTGATCGTGCCCAGGTGATTTTTCGCAGGGCCTTTCGATAGTCTTGGGGCAGCGTACAATGCGGTGGTCGAGTCGCCGCATCGGGTCTGATGTAAGCCTCGATGGATTGAAGCCAAGCGAATGACAGCGACGACCTCCCCTTCCCGTCAAACGGGACATCCTCTCATGCGATTCACTCACCAGCCTGGAGCTCAGCCGCTGGCGGGCTTTACGATCCAGCGCGGAATTCATCGCGGTGGATTCGGTGAGGTATACTACGCCCATAGCGATGGCGGCAAAGAGGTCGCCCTCAAGCTGCTGCAGCATGAACAGGAAGTCGAGCTGCGCGGCGTTCGCCAGTGCCTCAACCTCAAGCATCCGAATTTGATCAACCTCTTCGACGTGCGTTCTGATGATGCCGGCGAGCAATGGGTTGTGATGGAATACGTAAACGGCACCAGTCTCGAAGACGTGCTGGCGTCGTTTCCAAACGGATTGCCGCTGAGCGAAGTTCAAGAATGGCTCAAAGGAATCGCGGCGGGAGTGACATACCTGCATGAACGTGGAATCGTTCACCGCGACTTGAAGCCAGCCAATATCTATCGCGAAAACGGCACCGTCAAAGTCGGCGATGTCGGACTCTCCAAGCGACTGGGATCTGACCGGCGAGCCGCACATACGCAAAGCGTCGGGACCGTGTACTACATGGCTCCCGAGGTTGCGAACGGCCAGTACGGACCCGGCGTCGATGTCTACAGCATGGGGATCATGCTGTACGAAATGCTGACGGGGCAACTCCCTTTCATGGGCGAAACCACCGGTGAAGTCCTGATGAAGCATCTCACCGCCATGCCCAATCTAGAGCGAGTTCCGGCGACCTTTCATGGCGTCCTCGCCAAATCACTGGCCAAGGATCCGGCTCAGCGGCAAGCCTCCGTCGCGGAGATCGAACACGAATTTGAAGTGGCCCTGAGATCACTGGATGGGAAGGGATCAGGCATCCCGCCCAACGGAAAACACAACGGCCACAAGAATGCGACGCTGATTGAGACGCCCCATTCAAGTGGAATCAACGCAGACACAGTTCGAACGTCGACCGTGTCGCCTGCCCAGGCGGCTTCGGCGTATTCGCAGTTTCCCCCTGAATCAAAGGCCGTGCCTGTGTCTGTCAGCGCACCTCCCGAGCCACGATCCGCAACGAAGCGAAAGTTCAAATTAAACAAGACATCTGCGAATCGACCAGCCGCTCGATCGCAGTCGCCAGTGAACTGGAAGTTGCTCGCTGTCGTCGGGGTCGGATTGCTGCTATTCGCTCCGGGGACCCGGCGATCATGGTCTGGCGCCGCACTGATCGGTGCGGCCTGTATTGTCACTTGGGGGCTGCGTGGCCGCAACGGGCGAAGACTGGATAGCAGCGTTGTTTCGATCGATCCGACGGTCGATGTTCAAGTCTGCCAGGAACCTGTTGAATCGCCCCAAGCTGTTGGAGACGCCGCGGCATCGTTGGCTGTCGGAAGTGTCAGCGCGTGTCTGATTTCTGCCGGTGCCATCTTCGCCCCCGAATTCTTTCAGCGGATACCGAAGGCACCGACTGCCGAGTTCGTCGCAATGTTTACCACGACATCGCTCGCCGCGACGTGGTTGCTGTTGCTGGCTAACCAAGCCAGGGAACGCTGGACGTGGTGGCAGCGAAATCCTCGGAAGTCGTTCTTCGCAATCGGCCTTCTTCTGGCCACGGTAGCCTACTACCTGGATCAGTACCTGTTGGTCGACTATTTCAATTCGGCCCGATACTCGCCAGCCGTCCGGTCGCTGGGCGTGCATCCCTTGATCAATTCGGAAATGCATCCCACCTGGCTGGGGTTTGCCGTCTTCTTCGGCGGCATGATGTTCTGGCATCGCTGGTGGCAAGACATGTCTCCCAAGCGAAAACATCAGTTGAGCATCGGCCGATTGGCGACATCCGCGGTCGCCGCCTGGTTCCTGACCATCATCTTCGCGTTCCCGCAAACGCCTGCCATCCTGTGGGCCCTGACGATCTCGGCGGCAGTTCAGCTTGCCACTCCGATCGCGTCGTCTGATCGCCGCGTTGCTGGAAAGAGGTGCTAGATGAACACCGTCTCCATCGCTCCCAACTGGGCCATGATGTCCCTTCTGCTGATCACATTGACCTTGGGGGCAATCGTTGGTGTTGCTTATCGCCGCCGATTCGGAGTCAACAATCCCGTCGGCTCTGTGCCGCGATTCATCAACGAACTCGGGTGGCTGTCCGCACCGGCAGTGGTCATTGCCACCTTCGCGGGAATGTCGGCCTTCCAACATACGGCAATCAGTCGTGAAGAGAATCGATCGCGAACGGTCACGGCTCCTCTCAGCTACCAAATTCCTGTGGTTACCAAAGCAGTCGTACCCCGCTCTGACGATAGTCGAACAAAGCTTGCCAGCGCCAAGACGTTGACGCAGCGTCCGAAATGGGTTGACCAGCAAAACGTTGGCGACGGGACCTCTGAACGTATCGTGCTGGCGAGTCAGCAGTACACGACTCAAGCTGAGGCTGAACAGCAGTTGTTTGCCGAGGCCTCGGAATTATTGATGAAAGATCTGCAGAAACTACGCCCGGGAACAGAGCGTCCTAGGAATTGGGCTCCGACGGAAGACGCGATCAAGCGCTTCATGGTCAAGCAGCGTTATGTTGAAGCGGCCGATCACGACTTTGGTAACTTCGTCCATCCGATGTATCGCGTGTGGTGGCAGACAGAACTCTCTCCCGAAGTGAGAACCGAGTTCCTTCCAGAGTGGCGCCAAGGAATCACTGTCCACCGCATCCGTCGAGTCGGCATTGTGGCATCATCGCTGGTTCTGGCCGCCAGTCTGATCGCGATCTATCGTCGATTGGATGTCCTGACGCATGGAACTCGACGACTTGGCCTCGCTGTGGGCAGCTTAGCTGCCGTCGCGGCCTGTGGCTTGGCAATTCGATTCGCCTTTGAGCGATGGTTGTGATGAATGTCAGTGATAGCCAACTTCTGGTTGGTGTCCGCCACGGTGAGGCCGCCGCGTGGGAATCGTTGATTCGCCGCTACGAAGGTCGGTTACAGGCTTTCGTCGAAGTCCGACTATCAGATCACAACACCGCTCAGGATATTGTTCAAGAGACGTTTCTCGGGTTTCTGACTTCGCTCCCCAATTATGATGAGCAGACTCCGCTCGAATCATTCCTGTTCGCAATCGCCGCTCATAAATTGACCGATGCGCTGCGGCGCACCGGCCGTCGCCCGGCCCTGTCGCTTTTTCTGCCGACCGAATCAGGAGAAACCCCGGAGCCTGCTGGCCGGGATCGCAAGGCTTCCAGTCTGGCTCGCAGCGCCGAACGCAATACGGTCATCGAACGAGTGCTCGGAGAATGCATGCGCGGCCTAGTCCAATCCTGGTACAGCCGCGGCGAGTTCGAGCGATTGAAATGCGTCGAACTCCTGTTCGTGCTCGGATGGTCCAACAAAGATGTCGCCGAGAAACTCTCGATCAGCGAGCAATCTGTGGCGAACCACAAGAGCTTTGTTATCCAGAAACTGAAGGCCGCCGCAACAACTGCCCGACTGCGCGATGTCGAATGGAGCCAGTTGGCTGGAGATGAGTAGAAGCTCCGTCAGAGCTGGATTGGGTAGGTTATGCTTCAGCATAACTCATTCTGCGAACCGTTATGCTGAAGCATAACCTACGAATACCCCCAATCAGCCGCGATTGGCACCCGGAACCCACAGGATATCCCCGCGGCCCTCGTCATTGGCGACGCGTGCCAGCACGAACAGCAAATCTGAAAGACGGTTCAGGTAGATGACAGTCATTGGATTAATTTGATCGCGTGCGGCGAGTGCCAAGACTCCAATTTCAACACGCCGGCAGACTGTCCTGGCCAGATGCAGATGCGCTGCTGCCAGTTTTCCACCCGGCAGGATAAAGCTCGTCAGCGGTTGCAAACATTCGTTGGCCGCGTCAATCCAGTGTTCAAGCTGCTCGACTTGCGCTGCTGTGATTCGTAAAGGAGGGAATTCGGGTGGGGTGTCGGACTCTGGCACGCACAGGTCGGCACCCAGATCGAACAGGTCGTTTTGGATCCGGAAGAGGATGGCCGACATACTCTCCGGCAGTCCCGCGGCCAGCGTGACTCCCAGGATCGAATTCAGTTCGTCGACCCCGCCATAGGCGGTGATTCTCAAGTCCGTCTTCAGGACTCGATTGCCGTCCCCCAGCGAAGTCGCACCGCCGTCGCCAGTCTTGGTATAGATGCGGTTCAGGTAAACCATTCGAAGACCTTTGCATGAGCGAGACTTGTCGATCGACTTGTCCGTGCCATGTTAACGACCGGAGAGCTTGTTGACAGGGGGCCGCAAGCCAATCACGATGACTGAACCAAGTGTCCCCTATCGATTCTCTTCTAAGATCGAACTTATGGCCTTTGATTCGTTGCAGCATCGAATTCCTGTCATCGGGATTGTTGGCGGCATCGGCTCTGGGAAAAGCGCTGTCACCAAGTGGGTTGCTGCCAGAGCGAACGTCCTGGTGATCGACGCCGACAAATTGGGGCACGACGCGCTGCAATTGGATCCGGTAAAATCAGCACTACGTCGACAATTCGGTGACGGAGTTTTTGATCAAAGCGGTGATGTCAATCGCGGAGCCCTAGCTCGCGTTGTCTTCGGCAGCACGCCTGAACACTTGATTGCCAGGCAAGAATTGGAGCGGATCTCTCATCCGGCGATTGAAACTCGGGTGGTGGAATTGGTCAATCAGGCGGAACTTGATGGACGTGAAGCCGTCTTACTCGATGCAGCCGTGCTGTTGGAGGCTGGTTGGCAGCGACAATGTGACGCAGTTGTCTTTGTTGATGCTTCAGATAATGTTCGTCAGCGTCGCGTTGCGGCTCGTAGCGGCTGGTCTCAGGAAGAATTAAGGCGACGCGAATCTAGCCAGCTACCACTGGTCGAGAAAAAGCGACTTAGTAATGTGGTCATATCGAACGAATCAGACGATTCGCATGGCGGACAAGAGTTGCTTGATTTTTTGTGTAGAAGCTGGGGCATCTGTTGCAAACCGTTGCCAAATTCGTCAAAACAGTTCTAGAATTCATCTGAGTTCCTCCCACCCTGATGCTGGTTTTCCCGATCTTTGTTTCTGTCCTCGGGCAAGACACGTCCTGATCCTACAAGCCTTCCGTATGCCGCATGGATGCGGGTCTGCCATTTCAATCTCATTGAATGATCGTCGATATCCGCTGATTCTTCCTATCGTCTCCATTGGGCATTCGACCGTCGGTCGCTGTCCATCGCGAAGTTTGTCACCACCGAACCAAGCGTCTGCTACCTGATTCCGAGTTCCAGCTATGAAACCACGTCCCACGATTCAGCGTAACAATCCCGCCACGCCTGCAGGTTGGGATGTCCCTGAAGAAACGCCGCCACTGGCATCGTTTGCACGTGAGGTCGCTCCGCCTGCTGCTGCGACGGCTCCGCCGCCGAACGACGATGAAGACGACGATACCGCCTTCGTCGCCGATGGACGGTACGAAGAGATCAAGCGCGGCGACACCGATATTCACATCGCTGAACTCCAACGCCTGACGATGAAAGATTTGATCGTCCTGGCGAAGCAGGAAAACATCACTGAATATACCGGCCTGAAGAAGCAAGACCTGATCTTCAAGATCCTCAAAGAGAGGACGAAGATGAATGGTCTGATGTTTGGCGAAGGGACGTTGGAAATCCTGCCGGACGGATTCGGCTTCCTCCGCAGTCCAGACTACCACTATCTTCCCTGCCCGGACGACATCTACGTGTCGCCCAGCCAGATTCGCCGCTTCGGCTTGCGAACCGGAGCGACAGTCGCCGGACAGATCCGTCCGCCTAAAGAGAATGAACGTTACTTCGCACTGCTCCGCGTTGAAGCGATCAACAACGAAGATCCTAACCTGTTGACCGAAAAGGTCTTCTTCGACGATCTGACTCCGCTGCACCCCACGCGCCGCCTGAAGCTCTGTGGTGATCCCGGTGAACTCAGCACTCGCGTCGTCGATATTGTGGCTCCGATCGGGATGGGGCAGCGCGGACTAATCGTCTCGCCGCCGCGAGCTGGTAAGACGATCCTGTTGCAGAAAATGGCCAAGGCGGTCCTGGCTGGCGATCCTGATGTCTATGTCATTGTGCTACTGATCGATGAGCGTCCGGAAGAAGTCACCGACATGGAACGTCAGGTGAAAGGTCAGCAGTGCGAAGTCATCAGCAGCACGTTCGATGAGCCCCCCAGTCGCCACATTCAGGTTGCCGAAATGGTGATCGAGAAGGCCAAGCGGATGGTCGAATACGGCCAGCACGTCGTGATCTTCCTCGATTCGATCACACGACTCGCTCGCGCCTATAACACCGAATGTCCACACTCGGGCAAGATTCTGACAGGGGGCGTCGACGCCAGTGCGCTGCAGCATCCCAAGCGATTCTTCGGCGCGGCCCGTAACGTCGAAGAGGGTGGCAGCCTGACGATCGTTGCGACGGCGCTGGTCGACACCGGCAGCAAGATGGACGACGTCATCTTCGAAGAGTTTAAGGGAACGGGTAACACCGAACTGCACCTCGATCGTCGCATGGTCGAAAAGCGAATCTGGCCAGCTATCGACGTGAACAAGTCGGGAACTCGCCGCGAAGAGTTGCTGATGACCGAAGAAGAACTGCGTCGAGTCTGGATCTTGCGACGAGTCATCAATGACATGAATCCGGTCGAAGCGATGGAACTGCTGGTCAATCGGATGCGACGTACGAAAACAAATGAAGAATTCCTGCTGAGCATGAACTTGGGATAGTGCAGTGGTTGGAACTACGGGAGTTTCTCGTTGTGAAATGGGGTGGCTGGGGTCGAGTCTTCGAGCCCCCAGTTTGATAAAACGTCGGGTGGCCGGGGTTGAGGGCATTGCCCGAACCCCCGGAATCTTACGAACTTCGACTGTCGGGACGCAGGCACTAGGCCCAGCGAAAACTCAGGCTCAACTCGAGATTGAAATTAAATATGGCGAAGGTACTGGAAGGTTCGTTGATGGCCGGAGACGATCGCGTGGCGATCGTGGTTTCTCGTTTTAATGACTTGGTGACCGAACGCCTGCTGACAGGCGCGTTGGAAACATTGCGTCGGCACGGCTTGGCAGCCGATCGCGTCACCGTGGTGCATGTCCCCGGATCTTTCGAACTGCCGCTGGCCGCGCATCGCCTGGCTCATAGCGGTAAGTTCACGATGGTCGTTTGCCTGGGAGCGGTCATACAAGGTGAGACGACTCATCACGAGTACATCAATCACCAGGTGGCAGCGGGTGTTCTACAAGCATCAATTTCCAGCGGAATTCCGGTCACTTTTGGCGTGCTGACCTGTCAGACCATGGATCAGGCCTTGGACCGGGCCGGCGGAAAAGCGGGCAACAAGGGTCACGAAGCGACGCTGGCGGCCATCGAGATGGCAAATTTGCTGCGATCGATGAAAGCCGAAGGCATTTGAGGAAAACGGATCTTTTCTTTCCTCCGCCCTTCGCGAAACATTAGAGTACTAGCTGGCCGATATCTTGCGTATCGGCCGCCCTTGATCAATTTTGCTTGTCCTCGCCCGAAATCGGTCGATCGGATCAAAAGCTGAAAGTCGTGTTGGAATGTCGTCTCGTCGTCACAAAGCTCGCGAAGTCGCCCTGCAGATGCTTTTCCAAAAGGATCTGAACCCGGATGTCGCGCCCGATATCATCCGTGAACAGATTCAGGAAGCCCTTAAGGACGAACAACTGAGCCGATTTGCCTGGAGTCTGTTCGCTGGCGTCACGGAAAGTCGTGTTGCGATAGACGAAAAGATCGAAGAAGTCGCCGCGAATTGGACTGTCGGCCGAATGGCTCCCACCGATCGAAACGCACTCCGACTCGGAGCGTTCGAGTTGCTCTACACGGATACGCCTCCGCGCGTCGCGATCGACGAAGCGCTGGAACTGGCGAAGAGTTTCGGCAGCGCGAATTCGTCATCCTTCGTCAACGGGGTCCTCGACCGGCTGATCCCACGCGAAAAGCGAACGAAAGCGACGGATACCGAGACCGAAGACTAGGACGATCAGCCCTTCTTCATGTAGCCAATCTCGCCAAGAGATTGGGTCTTCAAAGTCTCGAAGTTCTCCGTCATTCCCGCGCAGGCAGGAATCCAGGGAGCTACAAACATGCCGGGTGCCTGGGGGCGACCAACGGGAGCCCCCAGAAAATGGTGCTGTCGAGTTATCAGTCCAGCCAATGCGGTGATCAGCCTGAGTTCCCTTTCTGAAAAGGCCTGAAAGGCCGCGATAAACCAGCCCAAGGCAGAGTGGAGAGGCGCAGCCGCGTAGCGCCGCCCTGGGTTGAGTTGTTTAATAGCCCAAAGGCCTGAAAGGCCGCCACAATTGGCGACAATTCCACCTGACTCGGCCGAATCGACCATCTGTGTACTTGTTAGCGATTTCGCACAGCGAGGGATTCAACGCAAAGGCGCAGAGACACAAAGGTGGAATTCAGAAAAGCCTCACTCTTTCTCTTCCATTGCGTCTTCGCGCCTTTGCGTTAAGAACCTCTACCATTTTGATATGGCCGCGCACGATCTATCAAGACGGCACGCTTAACGATTTGCCGTTGTCCTTCGCACCAAGCGAAAGCAGAAACGGCGCGGCAACTTGGCTCCACTGCTCTGGCGTGGGATAAGCATCCGCTCCGTTGGCCCAGCATTGCTGCAGCATCTCCGTATTGATGATCCCCGGATTCAGCGGCACAGCCGCCATCCCGCGAGGCAACTCCTGGGCTAACGCGAGAGTCAGCCCCTCAATCGCATACTTCGTCGCGCAGTAGGGAGCCACCTCCGGAGCCGTGCAGCGACCCCAGCCGGAACTGAAGTTCACGATGACCCCGCGTTTCCGCTCGACCATCGCCGGCACAAAATGACGGATCACATTGGCCGTGCCAATGATGTTCACGCTGACCAACGACTGAAACTCCGCCGCGGTGATTTCCCAGAGGGGTGCGGGGTTATTCATGACCGCGGCGTTGTTGACGAGTAGATCAGGAACAATGCGCGCTGCCAGGACTGACCGAGCCCACGTCTGCACCTGATCGTCAACGGCAACATCAACCACGTCAAAGCGATGAGGGCCACCGAATTCCGTTCGCATTTCCGCAACAATCGCCTCGGACCGACCGCAGCCGACCACTGTGTGGCCTGCCTCGATAAATCGCTCCACCATCGCGCGACCACATCCACGAGTGACACCGGTGACAAGGATCACCTGAGTAGTAGTCGGCATTTGGGAAGTCCATCAATTGGGTACTGGTCACCGCGCTGCATCGAATCGGGATGGTATCCTAATTTGAATTCCCAGCAACTTCTGCTGCCGCCAGAGATGCGTCCTGATTATCGCGAGTCGATGCCTGCCAATCGCCCAGCTGCGCCTTTGCAATGCGTTCAGCCCGTTGAGTGAAAATCTCGTACATCTGCATTGGACTCCAATCTCCAAAATGCGAATCATCAAACCACAGGGCACCACTTGGTGACAGAATTAAGCTATCGCGCAACACCCAACCCTTCGATTGAAGCGCGACTTTAAACGCCTTCTTCTGAGAATCACTGAATGGCATGATGTCGCTTGCTCCTTAACAATTCGTTTTTCTTGCCCTGCCGCTGATGGTTGTTACCGCCTACCTATTTCTCTGGAAGCCTAGCAAGCGGACGCGAGTGCAATCAACACCGGTGAACGCCATGCTCAATCAGGTACTCGATGAAGCGTATAGTGTCCGATCGATGGCCATAGCAAACGCCGCGCTGCGGTGCCGATCTCTCCGACCGAAATATCGTAGACGTGTCGGGGTTTGCGCCCCGAGACGACTAACGTGACGGTTCGCCCGTCACTCTTCAATGTCGCCGATTGAATGTCGCACGAGTGATTGCCACTATCAGGAGTCGCATAGTCACCCTTCCAGATTCGGGTGTAACCCGAGATCTTAAATTGACTGGTGTCCGCAGCACGCACGGGGTCGATCAGGTCAAAGAACTCAATCTCGAATCCGCTTGGTGTGGCCCGGATTTCGCGAATGCCGTTGGGCAACTCCCCGTTCGATGTCAGTTTGACGATATCGCCTACGTTCAGCCCTCCAGCCCAGCCACCATCCTGCAAACCACCCACATAGATCTCGCCGAGGGGACTCAGGCCGATGCACAGCGGGCCGACGAAATTCGCTGAGTCGCCCTCTTTAGCGGGCTTGCTGAACGGGTACGCGGCGCCCTGAACGACATCGCCTACGGTCTGAACGCTCATCCGAATCAACGTGTGATTGTTGAATTCACAAGCCAGGAATTGTCCCGCGAATGGAGCTAGCGCTTTCGAGTCGGATTTTGGAACCCAGGCGATTCCGTTCACGCTGCGAGTCCAAGGGTGTGGGATCTGGACCGCCGGCGGATCGGCGGGCGCATCGGGGTTGGTTTCATGTCGACTGGGAACGCCATAGTGATGCCCCGCCTGAATAAGGTTCAACTCGTTGAACGTATTCTGAACCCCTTGCTGATCCGAGCAGAACAAGCGGTCCTGATCATCGATCGCCAGACCGGTGGGATATCGCAATCCGTGAGCGATAGATTCGATCTTGCCATCCGGTTCGATTCGTAAGATGTCGCCGCGCCAACGCGAGTTTGCTTTCGGTCTGTTCTTAAACGTGTAGTCACTGCCCAATCCAACAAACAGGTTTCCGAGCGAGTCTCTGACGATCCCACAGGTCCAGTCGTGGTAGTCGTCGGTGATCCCCCAGCCAGACGCCACCACGCTGCGATCTTGGACCTGTCCCAGATCGTCCAGCTTCAAACTCAAAAGTTCCGGCTTGTGAGCCACGACGATTGAGAATTGTCTTTCCGCAGGATTCGCAGTCCCTTTGATTGGGATCTCGATCAGCCCAAAAGGAGCCGCCAAGCCCCCTTCGACAACTGAGAGTGGTTGCTGGTCATCCTCGGACTCTTGGCGATACAGATGCCCTTTTAAGGACGTAAACATCAGTCGTTGGCGGTGATCCCATGCCAGCGATGTCGGCATAATGGATCGAGGAAATGCCAATCGTCGTCCGTCGAATCCAGGGACAGACGTAATCTTGTCTGCGGGACTCAGTTTCGGCGCTGCCGCATCTTGCCTGCCAACTTCCCACCGGAGCGAGGTTTGATAGCTGATCTTCATCACCTTTCGGTCCGATTCCGGGTCGTTCCAGAATGCGATGGCATCTGCGGGCAGCTGCGAGTCGCGAGCTTGGGGCGATCGTTCCACCTTGATTTGCGAATGGTCAAAAAGAATCTTCGGCGTCGAATTTCGAAACCAGACTTCCGTCCCCGCCGGTGCGGTGGCCGTGATACGTCGACCCCATCCCTCGGGAGTTGCCTCCCATCGTTCCACCACATTGTTCAGCAGATGCGTGACGTCATCTTTTGACACTTTGATGTCATAGCGAAGTTCGACGGCGCGATCTTCTCGTTGGTCTGCGTGCAGGCCGTATTCGACCGTCCAGCCCGTTTCCGGCCCCAGCAATTGCCGTGTCTTGGCATCAACCAGGAAGATGTCCGGCCGCTTATCAAACCCTACAGCCAACGTCGTTCCAGCCAGATCCCAATACCAACGCTTTCCCTCACACCGTTGGCGGGCGAAATCACCCAACGTCCAACCGCGCAGACTGCCTGTTTCCAGATCAAATAGGATCGAGTGGCCACCCGGTAGACCAGCGGCGTAAGAACGCGGCACGGTTTCATCGGGGAAACCAGGGACAGTAAAGACATCGCGGACAACCTTGGGGTGATCAGTGCTACTCACGGACAGCAACTGCTCAACCACTGCCGGATTCGTTGGGGCGGTCAGGTTGGGGTCATTCAATGCTTGCCAGATCGCAACGAGTTGCTGATTCAGTTGCCCTGGCAGGATGTATTCATGCGGCCGCTGATAGTTGGGCATCTCGACCCCGGGCATCACGCGAAGTGGGGCACGCGTCCACCGGAAGAAGTATTCGCTGCGCATGCGTTCGCCAATCAAATGCAGATTTGACCCTCGCGTACCAAGAGCGGTGACTTTGGGCGTGTACTCCTTTACAGCGTGGCAGGCCACGCAACTGAATCCCTTTCCTCCCAGGAGTTCGCGACCAGCCAGGATTTGTTGCGCATCCGGCTTCTCGGGGATGTGTTCTGCAGCCTTGTCCGATGCGGGACCTCCGGCTGGAATGCGATCGTGGTCAATCAGGTATTTCAGCAACGCCGATTGTTCCACATCCGAATGAGCAAACTTCGGCATCCGGACTCGCAGCCAATTCAGTCGAGGACTCTTTTGTTCACCCCGAATCGCCTCGGCCAGCGCCGTATCACGCATGCGGTCCCCCACGGCATTCAAACGCGGGGGAATCAAGGTCATGTGCAGGCCGGAAAGAGTTTCGTCGGCTTTGGCGATCGCCGCGGCATGCTTGGAGATGCCGCGAGTCCCGTCCCGGTCGTGGCAGTTGGTGCAGTTCTTCCGCTCGAGTAACCTTCGTCCGAACTGAGAATCGTCAACCGCATCTTCCACTTGCGAAGCATCACGCTTCCATGACGCAAGATAGGCCTTGATTGCGGCGGGATCGAGGTTCGGGTATTCAGGGCGATTCTGCGTGCGATCGAGTGGCGCGGTACAACTACGCTGCCAATCCCGATCGGGATCCGACAGTGGGGCGACCATCGCAACATTGTTCTTTGCTCCAGGTAAGTCGTGACAAAGAGCACATCTGGCCGCTGCGATCAGTTTCTTGCCTTGTTCAACCAGTGTGCCAGTTGGTGGAGTCACTGACTTCCCGTGGTCAAACGATTCGGACGACTCGACGAGAGCGAGAACAATCTGTGATCGCTCTTTCTCGGTGAGCAAAAAGACTGGCATCCGATGAGCTGGATTGATCCGTCCAGGCGATTGCAACCAAATCGACAGCCATTCAGCGGATCTCTTCTCGCCAACGTCATCCAGCTTGGTACCACCAAACGGCGTCGCCTCACCGAGTGAACGCCAGGTGTGGCATCCGAGGCAGCCTAAAGAATTGACGAGCGTTCGTCCTGCTTGAAGATCTTTGGCTCGATCTGATTCCTTCAGTTTTGCTGCCGCGACGAACTCCGGCGCTGTCGCTTCAGACAACAAGGCTACAACAATAGATTCTGCCTCATTTCGATTAAATCCGAAGTGAGGCATCTTCTCGCCCTCGACGACCTTCGGGGCACCGCTTCGCATCAGCTTGCCAATCAGCCATTCACGCGAAGTCCCACCACCAACATGCTTCAGCGAGGGGGCCTGCAGTCGATTGGGATCGGGCCTGCGCCCATGACAGTTGCCGCAACGATAGGCGTCAAACTGAATTCGTCCCTGTTCAATCAGTGACAGTTCCGGCGAAGGCTTGATTTGAAACAGGGAATGGTACGGCACTGGTTCCAGCGGAAATTCGTTCGACGACCAGAACAGTTGCAGTTGGCCCGCATCGCCCGTTCGTTCATAAGTCACTTCGAACGGCTGATCGCCAAATGAAAGCGCCGTGGCTGGGCCACTAATCCATCGTGCGGTCTTAGCCTCCCCTTCCAACAGGGCTTGGCCGTTGACCTTCAAGGTAACGCGTCCTTGCGCGAACGCATGAAACTGGTACGTTTCGGCACTGCGAAGCAGCAATGTGCCCGACCAGTTCGCGGTGAACTTACCGGCCGGCAACCGAGGGTCGGGCGGCGATGGCCCCCATTGAAACGCGAGATCAGCGTCAACGCGTTCCACGACAGCGTCATTGACCCGATAGCGAGCTCGCAAGCCCGGCGGTTGCTCGTCATCCTCATCCTGGCCAAACACCGCAGTCACCGAAACCACGAACAAGAACCCCAAGAAGCACATCAGCCCGGCAAGAGAATGTGCCCGCGGAACCCATGAATTTGGATGCCACGCAACGCGGATGATGATTTCTCGAGAAGCGAATACGGCGTGGCACATCGTACGTGGTGGCATCCAGAGAGTTATCGACTCTGAAATAAATCGGTCGTGATGTCCGAAAGGCCTGAAAGGCCGAAACATACCAGCCCAGGGCAGAGCGGAAGGGCAAGGCCCTGTAGCCCTGGGAAAGGAGTTTTCAGTGTCTCAAGCCCTGAAGGGGCGATACAAACCTCATCACTGTGATCTGGGGTCTACAAAAAACATTAATGTTGCGGCCTCTCAGGCCTTTCGGAGGGATGGTCACTCGCGGCGGGTGCCACGGAATTAAAGCACAGGTATTTACACATCTCGGCTGCATTCGTTTTGGGATGCTTTGGCCACTGTCATGAGGCCCAAGGGGCCGAAACTTTACCCAGCCGCGGTCATCAAATCTCGTACGGCTTCTCCGACTTGGCATCAGCACCGAACGAAGTGCGGAACGCCTCGGCAGCGGCATCCACCGCCTTGTCAGGACCGGTCAGCCGCAGGAAGTAGACGGCCTTGTCCTTCACCGTCAGGATCACACTCAGCGAGCGATGTTTCGCGCGAGCTTCCTTCTTGGCACCGGCGAATGGACCACCAGCCGAGAACATGTATGTTCCGGTCACGTCATGTACCACATAGTCCCCTTGCGGAGACTTGCCCGCAGTGATTTTGACTTTGCGCTCCTCACCAGCAAATTGGTCGGTCCAACGCTTCAAGTTGGCATCGACTCCACCGCCGCCGCCAGGGAATGAAGAGATCACCAACTCGGTCGGATGTTCGTCCCCTTCCGCTGGCGGAATCAGGAACTGTGCCAGTCGCAATTTGTTGGCGGGAGGTTGCTGCTTCCACGTGGCGGGAACCTTCAACGTCATGTCGTCGTCGATCTTCACTTCTTTCGGTGCCGCCGCCTCCTTATCCCCTTGGCTCAAGCGAGCCACTCCGCGGAAGGAACTATCGCGCCGTGAGACTTGTGGTGCAGGCCGAGGGCCCGAGGCAGCGAGCGGAGCGCCAGCCACCGTCATCGAGAGCGAATACAAACTCGTCCGGGCAGTGATGTACAGAGTCTTTCCGTCGGCACCACCAAACTTGCAGTTGGCTGGTTGCTCGGGAACGGGGATACGTCCAATCAGTGTCCCATCCGCTTTCAGGACAACAACGCTCTTGTAGGTCGCGTAGATGTTGCCGTTGGCATCCAGTCCCATCCCGTCCGGTCCACCACCGTCCAGGTCGGTGTCACCCGTATAGATCAATTTCCCTGATCCCACTTGGCCCGCGGCCGAAATCGGGTAGCTCCAGAGTTCTCGCTTATTCGGCTCAGCAACCAGCAACGACTTGTGATCGTTTGAGACAAGAACACCGTTGGGACGTTCGCGGTTGTCGATCACGCGAGTCGTCTTACCTGCGGCATCGATGTAGTAGACGCCCATGCAGGTCTGATCGATCTTCATGTCCTGACCGTAACGCGGATCTGTGAAATACAGTCCACCATGGCCATCCAGAGCCAGATCGTTCGGGCTGTTCAACGGCTTTCCATCGAACGTTTCGCACAGGGGTTCGATCTTTCCATCCTGAGTCCCGATCTTCACGACACGACGGGCACCACCCTGGCACGCGTACAGGTTGCCAGCAGCATCAAACACCAAGCCGTTGGCGGCTCCGGACGGTTTCAGAAAGTCGCTAACCGTTCCATCGGCGTCAACGCGTACAATTCGTGAGTTCGGGATGTCGCTGAAAAGCAGGAAACCCTTGGGTGAGAAAGCAGGGCCTTCGGTAAACTTGCAGTCACCGGTCACCTTCTTGACTTCAGCACCGGGGGCAACCAGATGAGCAATGTCATCGGCAAAAGAAACACTGGCAACAGCAACGGCAGCCAGGGTGGCCAGCGAGCACGTGAATCGACGCATCAAGCGATCTCCTTCGAGGAATCACAAATCCTGCGGAACTACGCGGATTCTCCGCCAGTGTGAGGTAATTTGCAAACGGAGTTGTTACGAACTGCTGTCGAAATGTGTGACCTGCAAAGTCTCCGGATCCCCGATGTCGGCTATTTATCTCCATCCCGTGCAAACCCCCGCTGAACTCTTGCTGCGAGACTGCGAAGTCCGGCACGAGCGGCGACGCGGACCCGGTGGCCAGCATCGCAACAAAACCGAATCGGCCGTCGTGATCAAACATCTCCCGACGGGAGTCAGTGCTCAAGCCGCCGAGCGTCGCAGTCAACACGACAATCATCGCATGGCAGTGAAACGCTTGCGTATCAACCTGGCACTCGAAGTTCGCAGTCCAGAACTCGCGAATGCTGCCCCAACCGAACTATGGCATTCGCGCCGTCACGAAGAGAAGTTCGCGTGCAATGTGGACCACGAACACTTCGCACCGCTGCTGGCCGAAGCCTTGGATGTCGTCTTCGACCACCAGGGTCAAACACCTGGCTCAGCATTGCAGTTGGGGATCACAGCGTCGCAATTGGTCAAATTCTTAAAACAAGAACCAAGAGCATTCCTGCTGGTCAACGACTGGCGCCGTCAGCATGGCCTGCGAACGCTTGAGTAGTCGCCACCGAACACGGCATCACTTGAACGGCCACTCGGGTCCCAAGGCTTCTCGTTGAAATCGAGCCAACTGAGCAATCCCCTTCGTCGCCAGGTCGAGCTGTTGATTCAAGAACTCGCGCGAGAACGGCTTCCCTTCGGCGGTCCCCTGCACTTCGATGAACTCCCCTTCGCCAGACATGACCACATTCAAGTCGACTTCGGCCTGACTGTCCTCGACATAGTCGAGATCCAGAACCGGTACGCCATCGACGACGCCGACGCTGACCGCCGCAATGCTGCGAGTGATCACTGGGCGTTCCGGAGAAAGGTCTCCGCGAATCGAAGCGATCGCATCGCACAAGGCGATAAACCCACCAGTGATGCTCAGGGTCCGCGTTCCGCCATCCGCCTGCAGAACATCGCAATCGATCGTGATGGTCCGTGGGCCTAAGGCTGCGAAATCGACGGCAGACCGCAGGCTGCGACCGATCAAGCGTTGAATTTCGGTGGATCGCCCGTCGACTTTTTCGCGTTCGCGTTTCTTTCGTGGCGATGTGCTGCCCGGCAGCATCGAATACTCGGCCGTCAGCCAGCCAACCGCTTCGGCTGGATTGGCGGACGCTTTCCAAGACGGAATGGTCGTGTCGATGCTCGCGGTGCAGAGAACAGTCGTGCGACCGGCTTGAATCAAGACGCTTCCGGGGGCGGCACCCGTGAAATGCCGTTGAACTCGGATCGGTCGCAATTCATCAGACTGACGTTGGTCGTGGCGCACAAAAATCACTTTCTCGATGACGCAGCATCGATCGTTGGCGGTTTCCGCGAACTCATGTTGCGGAGAATCGACATCACTTCACGGTCTTTTCCAGAACCCACAAGATCAGCCCCTTGGCCAGATGCATGCGGTTCTCAGCTTGTTCAAACGCGATGCTTTGAGGCCCGTCGATAATGTCATCGGTCACTTCCAAGCCCCGTTTGGCAGGCAGACAGTGCATGAACCGAGCATTCTTCGGAGCCATCTTCATCAACTTGGCGTTGACCTGAAACGGGCCAAACACATTTCGACGCTGCGACTCTTCCGCTTCCTGGCCCATGCTGGTCCAGACATCGGTATAGACAACCGACGCATCCTTCAAAGCAGTCTTGAAGTCATCCGTCTGAGTCACATTCGACGACGGAAACTTCTTCTTCAGCTTCTTCAAGAAGTCCTCTTCCAAACGGTAACCTTCTGGAGCGCAGACCGACATCGCGACTCCACTGAGGGCCGCTGCAATAGCCAACGAATTGGCGACGTTGTTACCGTCGCCAATGAACGCAATCTTCTGCCCCTTCACATCGCCAAACGTCTCACGCATCGTGAAGACATCAGTCAGCGCCTGACAGGGATGACGTTCGTCGGACAACCCATTGATGATCGGCTTGCCCGAAAACTCGATGAAGTTGTCGATCAGCTTCTGCGAAAACGTTCGCAGAGTGATCACGTCGCTATACCCGCCGACAACCCGCGCCACATCTTTCACAGATTCCCGGCCGCCGATGCCCGCCTCTAGAGCCGTCAGGAACAGGCTGTTTCCGCCCAACTGCATCATGGCCGAGTCGAAGCTCAGCCGAGTTCGTAGTGACGGCTTCTCAAACAACTGCGTCAGGATCAGGCCCTTCAGGATTTGCGGGCGATCACCTTTGAGCGAACGAGCTTTCAACTCGTGAGAGGATTCGAAAATGGATTCGACGTCGGCTGGGCTCATGTCCAGCAACGAATTCAAATGACGCATGACAACTCAGTCCAATCCGCTTTTAGAAATAAATCAATTTCGCACTATCAATCCAGATAGCGGCGACGACCCGCATGGCAATGGCCTTCACAACGCTCACCGGGGTGAGTCGCGAAGGCCCTGCTAGACGGCGGTCTCAGGTCGCGGCGATTCATTTCGTCAACTTTCCAGCTTCAAATTCGATTGGCACTCAGTCGCTTTGTCATCCGGCTTCGTTAGCCATTTCCCGCAGCACGGTCGCAATCACACTGCAACCCTCGTCAACCTGTTCTGCAGTGATATTGAGCGGGGGCAGCAATCGGACGACCGTATCGTGCGTCGCGTTGATCAAGACCCCTCGCTCCATACACTTCGCCACGGCCGGAGTGGCCGGGATCGCCAGATCAACACCAATCATCATGCCGCGAATTCGCAGGTCCTTGATGATTGGCAACTCTTCCCGCAACTTGGTGAAGTGCTGACGGAACCGGTCCGCCATCCGACGGCAGTTATCCAGCAATCCGTCCTCTTCGATCGTCTGAATGGTCGCGATCCCCGCCGCCATCGCCAGCGGATTGCCACCGAAAGTGCTCGCATGCATCCCCGGTCGCAAGCTCGGTGCAATGTGATCCCGACAAACAAACGCACCACAAGCGACCCCGGCAGCCAAGCCCTTCGCCAACGTGATAATGTCCGGCTGCACTCCCGAATGCTGGTATCCAAACCACTGGCCCGTACGACCAATCCCGGTTTGCACTTCATCAAAAATCAGCAGCATGCCGCGTTCATCACACAGTTGACGCAACCCCTTCAGGAACGACTCATCGGCGATATTGACGCCCCCTTCCCCTTGGACCGGTTCGAGCAGGATCGCGCACGTCTCGTCATCGACCAGTTGTCGAACCGCTTCCAAATCGTTGTACGGAGCGTATCGAAAACCAGGCACCAGCGGCCCCAGGCCTTCGTGATACTTCGGCTGCGCCGTCGCCGTCACCGCCGCGAACGTCCGTCCGTGAAATCCATTGGTGAACGTAATCGCGCGGAACTTCTGCGGGCCGCAGTGCAACCGAGCCAGCTTGATCGCCCCTTCGTTCGCTTCCGCACCACTGTTCGCAAAGAACGCCTTGCCGAAGCTGCGAGTACAAATCGCCTCGGCAAAATCACCCTGAGCCTCGGTGTACCACGTATTCGGCACATGGATCAGATGCTCAATCTGCTTCTGAACTGCCTTCACCACTTTCGGCGGGCAATGACCCAGGATGTTGCAGCCCCAGCCCGGAAACAGGTCCAGGTACCGCTTCCCTTCCGCGTCCCAGACAGCCGTCCCTTCGCCATGGACGATACAGACGGGATAGCGCTTGTAGTTCGGAATCACATATTTTCCGAACTGCTCAATAGTGGCTTGGCTGGATCGAGTGGCGGCGGGATGCATGGTTCGTTAACCAGTTAAAACGAAAAGCAGGATTCAACACAGTCGTCGTGAACTTCTCACGATTTACAGGACAATTTCCGTTCCGATACCTTGGTTCGAATAGATCTCCAACAGCACCGAGTGCGGGATGCGAGCATCAATGATATGCACCTTCTTCACTCCCGCCTGCAGGGCCTCCAGCGCCGCTTCCACCTTGGGAACCATCCCCGCATCGATCACACCCTCTTTGATCAACTCGCGACATCGAGCCGCCGTCAGATGCGACTGCAACGTCGACGGATCTTTTCGATCGAGGTAGATCCCCGGCACGTCACTCAGAAACACCAGCTTCTCCGCTTGAATCAATCGAGCGACCGCGGCAGCCGCCGTATCCGCGTTCACATTCAATTTAGCTCCAGCGTCATCCAGTGCGACCGAAGGCAAGACCGGAATCTCTCCTTCGCGGCACGTCATCAACAGCAAATCGCGATCAATATCTGTCACTTCTCCGACACGGCCCAGATCGATCGGTTCGCCATCGTCGCCCGGTAGCATCAGTTTCTGACCGACCAGGCAGTTCACGGTCTGATAGTGCAGCCCGCGAGCATCCGCCCCTTGCCGAGTGATCTCATCCACCAACCCCTGACAGATTTCACCGCACAACGTCTTCGCGACGATCTCCAGCGTTTCATCATCGGTATAGCGGCGACCTTGAACGAAGCGCGGCTGAATCCCCGCCTTCGACATCGCCGCATTAATCGCCTTGCCGCCGCCGTGGACCAGAATCGGCCGCATCCCGACGCTCGACATAAAGATCACGTCCGTCAGGAAGTTACGGACAGCAACCGTTTCTTCCATCGCGCTGCCGCCAAGTTTGATCACGACGTGGCGATCTCGGAACTGGCGAATCCAGCCCAACGCTTCGACCAAAACATTGGCCTTATGAACAGCCTCGTCCAGATTCTGCGGCATCAGACATTCCAACCAATTGGTCGCGCGGGAAAAACCCCAATTTTAGGGTCGCCTCGCACGAAGTGTCAATCAGCAGAGACTTTCGGACACGCTTCGAGGGTCAGAAGTTGCCTTCAAATGTGGCCATCCACAGCCAGAACGCCGAAATCCCCACGAATCGCCAGCCTTTCATGACAAATGGTTGGAAAAGAGCCACCCGCCGCTCCCCTTACTTTGCGTATTAGCGCCACTTTGCGGCACAACTCGTAGGTTATGCTTTAGCATATCTCTTCTTCGCCGGGCGCCACGGACTTGGAGTCCTCGACAAGGCCGTGCGATCGACATACACGATCGCCTACCTGACATCCCCTCTCCTAAGCTCTACTCTCCACTCTCTCGAATCAATTCGCGCGCCGCAGGCGAGCCGCGCCGGTCTCACCGCTTCAGTTTAGGCAGACCACCTAATCCAAATGCGACGCCGACCAAACTTGGATAAGTCTTCTGACGAGAGCCAGGAAATTGGCCAGCACCCGGAATGCGGTGTAGCTTTCATCTCATGGAGCGGATTTTGGTGTCTGCCACTCGGTCTCTTCTTGAGAAGGTCTTTCATGAGAACAAGTATTGCGATGGGCTTGGCGATCGGCCTGCTGTTTGGCACTCAGACGGTCAAAGGTGAGGACACGTTGCAAGGGACTTGGAAGCTCACTGCCGGAGAAGCCGATGGCAAGCCACTTTCGGAGAAGCAGCTCCACGACGGCAAACTCGTCATCAAGGGCGATCACTACACCGTCACCCTGGAAGGCAAAGAGCCCGCAATGGGCGAGCAGAAACTTGATCCAAAGCCGGCCACCAAGACGATTGACATCAAGGATTCCAGTGGCCCCAACAAGGACAAAACCTGCCTCGGCATCTACGAAGTCAAAGGAGATGAACTGCGCGTCGCGTTTGCCCCAACCGGAAAACCTCGCCCGTCGAAATTCTCCACCACCCCCGACAGCGGGCATTGGATGCACACGTGGAAACGCGTGAAGGAATAGTCGTTCGTCACGTCAGCGACAGAACTATCCAGCGATCGGCCTGACACCAGGCCGCTGCGCCACACAGTGCCATTCTGTTGCAACCAGCCCAATCTCCGATCCCCGACCGCGGCCAACAGAATTCACGAGCGGCCCACTGTCTCGATTCGCTTCTCCCAAGCCCCTCGACCAACAACAAGTCGCGGGGCTTTTCCTTTGAATTTCCGCCTCCATTTTCTGTGCACGCCGCGTCAGGGTCCCCCGGGCTTCCGTTGGTCGACCCCAGCCATCCTGCCGTGAAGATTCACGAACCGCCACCACCGACACGCGGCTTAGCCGGCGCTTCCTTGGGCACTGTTGGAGCGAACGATAAGCTCCTAAAGGATAAGATCACAATGACCCCTGTGCTGGAGTCCACGACGGGAACTCGTGGTTCGTCTCCGGCAATGAATTCCGTGAAAAAACCAGCCTTCCATGTATATGCGTCCGAATAATACCAGCACGGGGAACCTCGGTTCGTTTTGGAAGGATGAGGTTGATGGCCATCGCCTGGCTGTGCACTCATGAATTTAAACCTTTGTGGGTGTCTGTGACGGATCGTGGCACGGTCTCACAATCCGTTATAGTCAATCAGCCGCGCCACCACGTTGGCCGCCACGGAAAACCAGTGCGAATTCCAAACTGACGCCCAAGCACGTCTGCTCAGTCTCCACTCTCTCCGATCTACTCTCTCGCCGCAGGCGACGGGTCGGCAGTTCCCCCAGCCTGGGTCGAAGGCCCAGGAACTGGTCCCCTCGATCCTGCCTGAGGCCGATAGGGTCCTGCTGCCAGGTATTCTAAATCGGCTGAACTACTCTAATCGGTCCTTACTAGTCTTGTGCGAAATACATAACATTCTATTGTATCTGCTCCGCTCTAACGATTTACAACTGGAAACATTGTGACTCTGCTCGTTGGCCTCCTCCCTGGCATAATGGCTTTAATTGGCTTTGTACCTACGCTCGGCTTTCTCTATTTTTGGAAACGGAAGGAACGACGAGAACTCAGGGAGTCGCCACTGACTCGCAATCTTCTCCGAGCTCCCGGACACTCTTTACGCTTTAAGATCGCCGATCAAGCCGAAGAACTCCTGCTATCAGTTTTGATCATGGTGATCGCCCCGGTTATGGCGTTCGCAGTTCATATCAGTCAGTCGCATTTCGCAGGTCAACCCGAGTCGGTTCTTCGAGTAGTCATCTCCGCGGTCGCGGGACTTGGAGTGATAGTTTTCTTCGGCTGGAGGTTAATGGCCACCCTGACAAAACTAAAGCATTTGTCGCTGGGCCTGGAAGGTGAACTGGCCACCGGTGAAGAACTGAATCAGTTGATGCTCGATGGCTGTCGAGTCTTCCACGACATCCCCTTCCCCTATGGGAACATCGATCACGTCGTGGTCAGTACCAGCGGCGTATACTCGGTGAACTCGAAAATGCTCGGAAAACCCAAGAGTGGTGAAGGCAAAGCAGAAATCGTCGTTGATCAGCAGCAAGGGATCGTTCGATTTCCTGATCGAGAGTACCCCATTCCGTTGGCCCAATTTGAGTCCGAGAAACGATGGCTCACCCAGTATCTATCGAGTGCCGTCGGCCGACAGATCGAGGTCGAACCGATTCTCGCCTTGCCCGGCTGGTTCGTGAAAGAACGAATCGGCCGAGGACTCGTTTACGTCATCAATCCTCACAAACCGAAGAAGTTCTTCGTCCAGAACCGGCAAGTCCTTCCACCGGAGTCCGTTTTGCAAATAGCCCATCAGTTGGAACAACTCGTCCGCGATGTTGAACCTTCGTTTCGAATGAAACGCGAGCGATGGGAAGACAAGAGTTGACGTCACTGTTGTCCATGGTGTGTCGACACCAATTGGCGGAGTTGACAAAGTTCCTCAACCCCTCGAAGTCAATTAACCGTGCCACTGGTTGGCCGCCTTCGGCGGGGTGGCCGGGTCTGGAGCGGTCTGGAGCGTCTTCGCGAAGACCCGGTCTGCCAACACGCACCCGTGTTTCATGGAAATTGAAGCAGCTCGATTCTCGGCCACATCTTCGTAATCCATGCCGTGAATGGAGCCTAGCAGCTTGCGATCATTCACCGACAACGCCCCTTGAACCTCGACCGGGCTTTCGCGAAGACGCTCCAGACCCGGCCACCCTGCCGGACAGGCGGTGGCGCATCCCGTTGACTTTGAGAGTCACGCGATGCCACGGCGCCGACGAATTATTTTCGACGATAATTCGAAACATTGGAAGTGATCGCGATCATCGCGCAGCGATAACTTCATTGATTCCGTCCGTTGACATAGCTCTCAACCAACTTGAAGTGAGCATAAAGTCGCACCATAATCCCGCGAAGAAGATTCTAAGCGAACACTTTTCTCGTAGTATTAGGTAGCATATCCGATGCCCAAAAAAGCGACTGTTGCTCGGCCTGTTGTAGGGAATGTGAATGAGCTGGAATCCGTAGTCGAACTTCGCTTCGGAGATCTTTTTGACGGCCCTTCGGACCTAATAGTACTTCCGTGTTCAAGCACTGGAACCATTACACCGTTCGTGGCGGCAAGACTTGCACAATACTCGATACCCAAGCCCAAATTTGGCATGTCTCTCGGCGAAACAGATATTGTGCCATTTACGGGCGCTGAAAATATCGCCTCCTTTGTAGCTTTTGCTGCATCCGTAAATCAAAACCACTCCACCGCGGAGGCCATCGAATCGATCGGCGTATCCCTTGGAAAGATTACGCAGGAAATTTCATCGATCCGCAACATTTCGGCACCTCTCCTTGGGGCGGGTGCAGGCGGACTGAGGAGTGAAATTGTGGTTGAGGCAATGTCCCGTGGATTCCGACGGACCGCTGAAAAAGAGGCACGACTAGTTATTCATATCCTAGAACAACGCGTGCTGGACCAGTTGAAGGTGGGAGGGGTATCGGCGAAGGTTACGACTACGGCTCCCATATCTCCCAAAAGAGTGTTCATCAGTTATTCGGGCACAAGTGACAGTCACAAAGAATGGGTAGCGGAACTGGGGAAATTCTTGCGGCAAAATGGAATAGACGCTCGCCTTGATCAGTGGCACCTGCGGAATGGAATGGATCTTCCGCAATGGATGACTAACGAGTTGGTGCAAGCGCAAAGAGTTGTGATCATTTCCGACAGTCGATATCGCGATAGAGCAGATGGTCGAAACGGCGGCGTGGGCTGGGAGACGATGTTGATCCAAGGTGATATGATGCAGCTGCCTCAAGATAGTCGAAAATACTTACTAGTTGTGCGAGAGGATGACTTTAAAGGTGGAGTTCCAACGTATCTGAGGACCAAATTCTCAATTCATTGGCACGTTGGGGCGAATGAGCAGATGCTGCGGGAACAACTTCTAAATGAGATTTATGATGTTGACTTGGCACCTCCCCTGGGAACATCCCCATCGCTGTATGTGTCGGCCTAGTCACAGAACAGGACATGCAGCAGTGTGGCTAGGTTTGGGCGTCTTCGCGAGACCTGCTTTGTCCAAGCCTTCCCTTTGGTGAACGTCGATTGGGCCGGGTTCCACTGGCGGTGGCCTTGTACCGCCAGTGTCTTTTC
Organism: Schlesneria sp.; assembly: GCA_028291515.1. Taxonomy (GTDB): domain Bacteria; phylum Planctomycetota; class Planctomycetia; order Planctomycetales; family Planctomycetaceae; genus Schlesneria. The sequence continues at coordinate 2,991 of JAQGHU010000063.1, read as the reverse complement.
TCAATTCAAGTGTGATTTGTGAGCTCCGATCCGGCACTGATGCGCTTTTCACTCTCGTTCCCAAGCTCCAGCTTGGGAACGCAAGTCTTCTGAGCTCTGCTTCGTGTCTATCCCAACTGATTACTGTTGACCACCACGCTGGCGATTTGAAGTCCTCTCTGCTTCGCATTTTGTGCAATCTCCTTCCGACACTTTTCAAGTGGAACTCGCGAGCACTTCAAGCTTCGTTTTTGAGGGGCGCACCAGCAGTGATGCCCTTTTGAGATGAAGTTGCTGACAAACTGAATACTCATCTTGACTATCAGTTTCCTCTTGGCACAATCATCTCGTTAATTGAATGAATGCCCCACCGTGGACCCGTTACAACCGGCCACACCCATCGACTGCCTGTGTTCAGGCGGTCATCGGTGTGGCCGGTTTTTTTGTGCCTGATTTGAGATCGGACGCAGGGCGGGGCTGCGTATTCGGCTGACATGTTGTTTCGCCCTTTCAGGGCTAAACGAGTTATTACGCATTGATCCTCGGGCGTTGCCCGAGGCTGATTTGTCTCTGCCCCTGCGGGGCGTAGGACTGGGAATCGGCGTCGAGACTGCGAATGAAGGCAATGACACGAGCCACAACGTTCGAGCGAACGATCACAGTAACCGTCTTCCGCCCCGAATGGGGCATCACAAATCAGCCCCGGGCATCGCCCGGGGTAAGCCGTTCGCCTAAACCCACAAGCCCTGAAAGGGCGGCACAACTTTCCATACACTCCCATGACGTCCCTTGTCATGAAGCTCTTTCATTCACATTGAGACATCAACCCTATCCTGAACTGGAGAATCCATGTCTGCTCGAAAGTTGCGTCGACCGGTAAAACTGTCCGAGATGTTCCCCGACTCTCGGCTCCAAGAAGTCACCGACTTATTGGGGCACGACAATGAGCAACTCCACTCGCTGAAAGAGGTGGTCGCCGAAGAACGGTACCGCGAACGACATCGGGCCGAGTTGGACCGAGCCTCGGGCGAGGTCCCCGCCGCCGCCGCCTGCTGGCCTCCGGATGGGCCTGATCCGAAACACGATGGGGCTCTCGAGTCGAGTTCTCTGCCGGCATTTATGCCCGCCGACGTCGACGATGGCCTCCCCTGGGTCAACCTGCAGTACCTGGTTCCGGGCCAGGTCCCCGACTACCAACCCTTCCCGGTCGAGTCCCTGCCGCAACCGGTTCAGCAGTTTGTGGTCGCCCAGGCGAATTCCCTCAATTGTGATGCCGCCGCGGTCGCGTTGCCGGTGCTGTCGGTTCTCGCGTCGGCCATCGGAGGGACTCGACGGATTGAACTGAAACGAGGCTGGTCCGAACCGGCGATCCTGTGGACAGCCCTCGTCAATGAAGGACCGTCCTCGCACGAGGCCATCATCGAGGCCGCCATCGTGCCCCTCCAGGATCGTCAAGCAGTCGCCGAACAGCAGCGACAGGAACTGTTTACTCCCTATCGTCGCAAACTGGCTACCTACCGCTCCTACCAGCGTTCTCAGCCGCAGGTCAACCTGCCACCGGCTGAACCGATTGCCGAGCGTTCACTAACCGTCGACTGGTCACTGGCCTCACTCACCCGGTTGCTCTCCCGGCAGTCCAAAGGCCTCCTCGTCTGTCCCCAGGAACTGGATGGCTGGCTGAAGAAAACCTCCGGCGCCGGTGAACGAGCGTCCATCCAGCGGCAAGCCTGGCTGGATCTCTACGCCGGTCACTCGGTCACGATCGAAGGCCGCACCACGGCGACCCTGACTCCCGCGGCGGTCAGTCTGACCGGAACATTGTCCCCCGACCTCTTCACCCAGAAGTTCGCGAAGCAGGGCGGAGCCTGTGAACTCACCAGCCGGTTACTCATCGCCTCGCCCGAAGCCCGGCCGCAATGCTGGACCGATGACGAAGTGGACCAGGCGACCGAAGACGGTTTCGCCGCCGTGATCAACAAGCTGTTCTCCCTCCCCGAGGTTGTGTCGGGCGTACCGCGCGCTGGTTGTGTCACACTCTCCCCGGAAGCGCGCAATCACATCGACATGTTCATGACCGACCTCGGCACCCGACAGTCCCAGATTGACGAAGCCCTGTTCCACTGGTCCTCCCGTCTGGCAGCCCAGGCCGCCCGACTGGCCCTCGTGATCCACCTCTCCCGCTGGGCCGCCGGAGAAGACCTCGATCCACTCCAGTGTGACGCCACCAGCATGCAGCGCGGCATCGCCCTCGCCCGGTGGTTTGCCTATGAAGCCCAACGAGTTCTGAAAAAGGTCTCCCTCACCGCCGAACGTCGCGACCTGCAGCAGCTTTACGAATGGATCCGCCGACATCCCAGTGGTTCTGTCACCATCCGCGACGTCTGCCGCTCCAACAGCCGCAAGTACCCGACCGCGCAGTGCGCCCTCGCCGCGATGACCAAGCTCAAAGACAGCGGCCTCTGCCAATGGAGCCACACCACCCCCGGCCCCCAAGGAGGCCGCCCCACCCACAGAATGGAGGTGATCAAGCAGAGAAAAGTGACGAGTCACGAGAGGAACGCAGCAGCCCCCAGCCAACAAACAGCCGAGCCAAGTCCCAACCCGACCATCAGTCGTCCCCCAGCCGAGGTTGTGTCGAACACAGAAGAACGAACCGCAACCACAGGAAGGCCTCACTCTGCGTAGGGTGTCGTGAAGTCTTCGGAACGCACCACAGATGCGGTTTGAGGTGTCCCAATGGGCGGGCGAGGCTCCTGCCGAGCCGCGGTTGTCGATGGACTCACAATCACATGCGCGGCTCGGCAGGAGCCTCGCCCGCCCAGAAGAGTTCCTTCGAACAATTTCATCACCGCAAGAGATTGGGCGGAAGTCGATGTGCCAACAACGTCGGAGAATACCCTGGCCGTCATTCCCGCGCAGGCGGGAATCCAGTGACGTGACACTCAGCCAGCCTACGTGCCGGCCGGTTCTGTCATCCGAAATCAGAGAGGAAGGGTTCTTCCCAAATCGCTG
>JAQGHU010000051.1 GCA_028291515.1 Schlesneria sp. | reverse complement strand
TCGACCACCTTCCAGCGTCTCCACCACCAGTTCCGACTCGTCCATCTCTGTCCCTCCTGGAAAGGGACATTTTGGTTCATCATATGCCTGGCGCAAAAAGCGTGCCGAACACGATTGGGCGATGCCCGCGCGGTTAAACGAACGAGCAATCCGGGTCAACCAATCACGCTGCTGGCGTCGCATGCCCATGCTCATGCATCCGCTTCGACAAATGCCGCAGTCGCATCGCCAGGCCAATCGTCATCGCACCAATCGCGATCATAAACGCCCCGATCAGCAGCACCATCGCGATGGCACCTTCACCTGGGCGCGCCACCAGCATCCCGCCGAACAACAACGAGATCACGCCGGACAGGATCAGCATCCATTCATCATCGATCACTTTGCGTAGCTGAATCGCCGCGACGATTTCGAAGACGCCGCGAATGATCGCAAACACCCCAATCATCACGACAAACACCATCGCCGTCAGACCCGGCCACAGCGAAACAACCAGCCCCGCCAGAATCGCCAGCACGCCGGTCGCCACCATCTCCCACCAGATCCGCTGACCATGCTTGGCCGCCACGCCAATCCAGATGGCCGTGATCCCGTCGGCGACAGTAAATGCACCATAGACCATCAGCAGCGACATTAGGGTAATCCCCGGCATCATGATCGCCAGAATCCCCATGATCACAGCAAACAAACCACGAATCAGGACCATCCACCAGTTGTCGGCCAAGGATTTCAGCATGAACGGTTTCCTCAAATCGAGAGCCACGATTGGAGCTCTAGTGGTGAAGCTATGGGGCAGTGGAGTTTTAACGAAGTCTAAGGCTGCGCCGGGCAAACGGCAAATCAACTTTCCTCCGTTGAGTTTAGGGCTACTTTTAATATTGCGTCATTTGACAGTATTCTAGAGTCGTAGCTTGAGCGGACGTGCGTTTCTGGAGTAACGCCATGAGCGAAGTTTTTACCGTATTCTATTGCTGGCAGAGCGATACCAACCAGAACCATACGCGCCATCTAATTCGTGAAGCTTTGGACGCGGCTGCTGACAGAATCAGCACTGATCCGACAATCCCATTTCAAGTTGTCATTCTGGCCGGAGCGGATAACGAACCTGGATTGTGCAACATCCCAGAAACGATCCTGCGGCGTCTGAGGGAGGCCGACGCAATTGTTTCGGATTTGACATTTGTTGCGACAACAGATCGCGACAATGATCCGAAGCATTGTTCCAATCCGAATGTGCTATTTGAACTCGGGTATGCGTTCAAAGCGATCGGGCCAGAACGATTGATATGCGTAATGAACGAGGAATATGGAGCCGGCTCTAAACAGATTTTCGACTTGGCGCACCACCGCCGTCCGATTGGATACAGGAGCCCGAAAGAGAGTTGCAGTCGTGCAAAAACCGTTGATGACCTATCTAAGGAACTCGAAGAAGCGCTCAAGACCGTAATCAAGCACGGTTTGTCGAAGGGGAATGGCGGCGACGACGAAATCCTGCATCAACGACAACTCTCGGAGATTGAACACTACTGGCAGTCGATATCAGAGAATCGCCGTCATCTGCCTTGTGTTTCACTGGCCTTTCGTCCTGAGCGATTTCGGACAAAGAGATGGGCTGATGCTGAGATCATCGAAAATAAGGTTCGCGAATTGAGTACGCGGACACGCCAGTCCGATCTCTATCCGCCGCAGCCCAAAGGTACTGCTCCGATGGACTGGGGATTGTACAATGATACGTATGGGACACCTTGGTCGCTCACTTACGCTGGGCAATACTGGACGGAGATCCAAGTCTCACCATTCGCTGCAATAAGACTTTCAGATCGAGATGCGAGAGTTAGCCCAGAACCGCCGCCATCACTAGACCTGCAACCTGAGCAGTGCGTATCTTTCTTGTCTCTGCATGAAGTTTGTGACGTATTCAAGTTCGTCTGCAAATTGTGCTCAGAATTTTCGCCTCATGAGACACTTCATTGGGTAATTGAAGCAGATAACCTTCATGGCCGATGGTTAAATCTTCCATTTGAAACGTTCGGTCCTAGCAAAGCGAGATCGATCAAACGCGAAGGGCGGATGCTCGTAGGCGAATTCACAAGCGACTGGTCTGAAGTATTTGTCGAGTTTGCCAAAGACTTCTGCGATGTCTTTTGCCGAGATGGACGAGTCTTGCCTCGCGAGGCGATGAAGGGTTTCTGCAAATAGAGCTCCGGGTTAGCGAACAACCTGTCGGTTGCCGTCATAACTGATCGCTTTATGACGGCTGATGACGGTATCCCAATCGAGTCGATGCGGAGGATCGAGGTAGTGGCGATAGGCTGCTGCCATTTGCCGAGCCACTTCGGAGAAGGGAACGCCTCCGAAACCCGCCCCCATTGCAGGGAAGACCACCGAATCGATCTTTTGTTCGCTCTGCACATTGTGGCAATAGACCGCCAGCAGCGCGGCCCAGGTCGCGACGTAGACTTTATCCGTTCCTTCAATCGAACCAGGCACACGCATCGTTGGCGTGTGAGCGACAAACGGATAGTCGACGTTGCCCGTCGGTTCGATCATCGCGGTCCCGATCGGTTGCTCGCCGAGGTACTCGTCGAAAATCCGGAATTGAATCCGCTTCATCAGATCACTTCCATGGAAGTGAATGACCGCGGCGTCGATCCCGGCGTTCATGATGCCAAATGAATTCGCGGCCGTAACGAAGCAATCGTGCGGCGGCAGGTCTTCGAACCTGCTCTCGATGACGGTGACTCCGGGGAGTCCAGCAAAGCGATCGCGAAAAGCATCGCACATCGCGCGTTCGGGATGAATCAGCCAGAGGTCGATAGGAAATGGCATCCAACCATGATAGCGACGATTTTCGACGGCATCTATGACTCCAAGAGCCAGAAGAAAACTTGAAACACAGATGCACAGAGTTCACGGAGAATAGCCTTTTTCACTTCGTGATTCAGCGTCTTGCGTGGTTCACTGCTCCTTCTCGTGAGTTTTTCTCCGTGTCCTCTGTGCCTCCGTGTTTCAAAATCCGTTGCTTTCCCGAAGTCTAGATTGGTTGGTGTAAGGTTTTCCGACCGGCTCGGTAATTCCTGCTGTCCAGTCAACTGGGACACGCAAATCAAATCCATCGCTCGCCTCGCGATCATCGTAAACCCTCAATAGCTCAGGAATTCGAGATGTCGACACTTGCCGCCCCCGCGTTGTTCTCGTCTGTTCAAGTCGGGCCTTTTTCGTTGTCCCACCGCGTTGTGATGGCCCCGCTGACCCGCCTGCGATCGGAACAGCCGGGTGATATTCCCGGTGACTTGATGGCCGAACATTACGGACAGCGGGCTTCCCAAGGAGGACTGATCATCTCCGAGGCGACCACCATCTCGGTCACCGGACGCGGCTATCTGGGAGCCCCCGGGATCTACTCCGATCAGCAAGTCGCCGGTTGGAAGAAAGTCACCAACGCCGTCCACGCCAAAGGTGGCCGCATCTTCCTGCAGTTGTGGCATGTCGGCCGGCAGTCGCATGTGGATATGACCGGCGGAGTCGCCCCCATCGCACCATCAGCCGTTCCCTATGAAGGTGTCGCCTACACTGCCAACGGCTGGGTGCCGGTGTCACCCGCTCGCGAACTGAAAATCGAAGAGATCCCCGGCATCATCGAAGACTATCGCCAGGCCGCTGTCCGAGCGAAGCAGGCCGGCTTCGATGGCGTCGAACTGCATGGTGCGAACGGCTATCTGCTCGACCAGTTCCTGCAGGATGGCAGCAACAAACGAACAGATGCTTATGGCGGCCCCGTCGAAAATCGAGCTCGCTTCCTGCTGGAAGCCACCGCAGCCATCGTCTCCGTCTGGGGTGGTGATCGCGTCGGCGTGCGACTCGCTCCCAGCGGGCAATGGGCACAGATGGGCGACAGCAATCCCGAAGCGACCTTCGGATACGTCGCCGATCAGCTCAATCAGTTCGGTCTCGCCTATCTGCACATTATTGAACCGCGCATCGTTGGTTCAGAGGTCTCCGAAGAGGGCTTGCAACCAGTCGCCTCGGCGCAGTTGCGAAAAATCTTCCACGGTAAGATCATCGCGGCGGGTGGTTTTGAACCTGCTGACGCGGAAGCGATTGTCGAACGCGGAGTCGCCGACCTGGTCGCATTCGGACGTCACTTCATCGCTAATCCCGATTTGCCAAAACGAATCAAGCATGGACTGCCGCTGAACGCTTATGATCGTGAGACGTTCTACGGAGGTGATCGTCGCGGCTACAATGACTATCCCTTCTACCAGGATTCAGTGGTCCTCACTCCGACGAAAGCTCGATCTGGCCAATTGGAAGCGGCAGTCGGATCTAGAAATTAATATTGCTTTGCTACAAGCGCGTGACAGCGGAAGACCGTTCAATTCCTATTCGGAGCAGAACAGATGAGCGTTATCGATGCCTGGGTTGCCGGTGGAGCGAAACAGAAACTGGTGCGACAGCAGGTCGACCTCGGTCCATTAGGTGCCGAAGATGTCGAAGTCGAAGTGGAAAATTGTGGCTTATGCCACTCAGATGTCTCGATGCTGAACAATGAATGGGGCTTCGCACAGTATCCAGCCGTTCTGGGGCATGAAGCGATCGGCCGAGTTGTCGCCGTCGGATCCGCGGCGAAAGGTCTGAAAATCGGTCAGCGAGTCGGTGTGGGATGGACCTCATCCAGTTGCATGCACTGCCGAACATGTCTCTCTGGCGATCAACATCTGTGCGCGCAAGCTCAGCCCACGATCGCCGGCCACCATGGTGGATTCGCCACTCGAGTCCGCTCGCATTGGGCCTGGGCGATACCCCTTCCCGAAAAGATCAACGTTGCTGACGCAGGCCCGCTACTTTGCGGAGGCATCACGGTCTTCAATCCAATCGCGATGTATGCCAAGCCGACAAGTCATGTCGGTATCGTCGGCATTGGTGGCCTCGGTCACATGGGCGTGAAGTTCGCTTCGGCCTACGGCTGTGAAGTCACTGCGTTCACATCCAGCGAAAGCAAGTTCGACGAAGCCCGTGGCTTCGGAGCTGACAAAGTCGTCTCCAGCCGAGATTCCTCGGCCATCGCCAAGCTGGCCGGTCAACTCGATCTGCTGATTGTCACCGCCAACGTGACACTCGATTGGAACGCCATGTTGGGAGCCCTGGCTCCGCACGGTCGCCTGCATTTTGTCGGTCTGGTCCTGGAGCCGATCGCTGCCAGTGTGGTCCCGCTGATCATGGGGGAACGCAGTATCTCTGGATCACCGACCGGTTCCCCCGTCGACATCGCGACGATGCTCGACTTCGCCGCGCGACACGAAGTCTCGCCCCAAACCGAGCACTACCCGATGAGCCACATCAACGAAGCCTTCGAACGTCTTGAGTCCGGAAAAGCTCGCTATCGCATCGTGCTCGACGCAGACTTCTAAATGACCGTGCGCAATTCTGCGCGTTTTGGATTTCAGGTTGCGTGCCACTGGTGGCAGCTCTGGGCCACCAGTGTCTTCGCGTCGCTGCAGTCGCTTTGATCGGGAGAAGAGCATGTGCAACATTCCGTGCTATTGATAACAAAAATCGGTCCGAGGATTTCTCCTCGGACCGATCGCTTTTCAGTATTCGACCAGTGAACTCAGCTTAGTACAGGTTCACCCCAACGCCACCATAAGGTCCGCCGTACGTCGTAACTCCACCCAGTGGCGTGTATACGCTCGTGGAAGGGGCAACATAAGCAGGGCCGTACCCATACGGTTGATACCCGTAAGGCACCACGGGTGCGGGTGCATAGTAAGGAACCGGAGCTCGGTAAACGTACGGGCCAGCACCATAGGGACGATATCCCCCATAGTACGCTGGTCGACCGTACCCGTACCCGTGAGAATAGTACACTCCTGCATCCGCACTCTGTTGAGTCGCGGGGCAGAAGACGGCGGCACTCGCTATCGCGATCAACAGTGCCGATGTTCGAAGGATGCGAGTCATGATTTGTTCCTTTCGTCTGCGATTGTCCGACTAAGTCCCGTTGCGTCGTGAGCAACTTGAGTCGATGCACCGAGCTCAGCCGTTCGCAGGACTATTTCGAGGGTGCTGCTGTGGCATGAGCATCACCAGCAGCGGCTTGACGATCCTGGCGAAGCTGGCTGAGTTGTTCTTTCGTCAGCAGCTTTTCCAGTTCGACGATCTTGTCTGTTTCCAACGCGATCAACCGATTGTGAATCGAGTGAACCCGTCGATGCAGAGCTCGCAGATGAGCCATATGCTTGTTCGTAATCCGATCGGCAATCGCTTCTTGTTCAACGGTCAGCGTCACACCATTGCTGAAGGTGATCTCGTCAATCTCTTCGATCACCGCCGTGGCTTTGCCCGACTTGGTGTCACTGCTCGACACGGCCTTGCTCTTGTCGTCGCTCTTATCCGTGTCCTTGTCTGAATGAGCGGCTTTGTGGCGTTCGTTGCGGATGTTTTCTCGCTGTTGTTCGGACAGGACATCTTCGACCGAAGTCAGCAACGCAGCTTCCGTCTCGACCGTCTCCAGGTACTTATCGCTGAAGTGCTTCATCACCTTATCGATCTTGTCGTCATACTTCTGAACGACTTCCTTGGCCTTCGATTTCTGATCGTCGGTCAGCTTCAGTTTACTGAGGCAACTTGGCAGATCAGACTTCTTGGCGGCGTCGTCCGAGTCCTTCGCAAACAACGGCGCCGAAGCACTCATGACCGACAAACAGATGAACGTCCCTGCAACGATTCTCAAATGACGCATTCGATAGACTCCTAAGTTGTGAGGCAGATTCGTAACACACCCTTACTCACAGCAGGCGTGTCAGACGTGTCGAGTGAGGACACACAAACTTGTGGACGCAAACACCGACCTTGCAATCAACATGCCGTGACGGCGGCATTCAACGAACCATCTCGCTGAAGTAAGCATTACCACGAACAATCGCCCCTCTGGCGTGGTTAGCAACGCCCCAGTTCGACATGTTCTCGCGGAAGCCAGTTCCTGTTGTCGCACATGTGAAGATTTGGCACGTCCTTTTATTTCGGCAAACTGAGTCGCCTGTAACTTCTACAACGTCGATTCACTGCGTGTGATGACATCCCAACGCGCACCCTGTTCTGCGATGTGCCAATAGCTATTTGCCACCGTCATCGAATTGGTGTCCCATTCGAATGTGTTCACCACACGTCATTGCTGAGACGCGAAGCTTTCACATGAATGACATCTAGCCACCTCAACAATGTCAGCCGTCGCCTGGGACATTGATGCCACTCAATCTCCCGCGGCCTGCTCGCACTAGGCCTTCGTCATTTCCTGCCCACAGCAATGGAAATGCACATGCTCCTTATCCTTGCAGCCGCAGTCCTTCGTGATCTTCAGCTCCATCCCACAACCAGCGCAACGAAACGTTTCGCCGTGCTTGGGAGGATCGATTCCCTTGTCGTTCTTAATCTGAGTTGCCATCGCTGAGTCTCCTGAATGATGAAGTGGCACGAACTGTTGCAAGCCTGTTGTGCTGAGCAACGACCATCAATCCAAGTTGCAATCGGAATGCCGGACTAGCGCGATCGCCTTACCGCTGAGAAGCCGCGCTGGCATCAGCACGCGGAGACCTTCGCCGTTGCCGCCATTCCTATCTCTTTTCCGAATCCGTGTTTCATCCGTGTCAACCCGTGGTTAACCCTCTTCTTCTTCTTTCTTCTCCATCCGTGGCTCCACGTGAGACCCGTGGTTCTGTGATCGAGTCCGCCGAACTCAGTACGTCGACCAGAATCCCGGCGTGATCAGTTCGACCAGGTGGTCGTCGGGGTCGCGAAAGTACAAGCTCTTCGCTCCGCCGGGCCACGTCACGGTGCTCTCAATGACGACCCCTTCCGACTCCAGTCGTTGCCGCCAGGGAACCACCTCGTCAGCGCCAATCGAAAACGCCAGATGAGTCGTCCCGGATCCCGAATGGCCAGGGATCACACCACCGGGAGTTTCAAACGCCTCCGCGGTCGATCCCGCTCTAAACAGCAGCAGCACGTTCCGACCAACAACATCCATCGCGATCAATCGCTCCGATTCCAGCAGCACCTCAAACCCAAACAGCCGCCGATAAAACCCGGCCGCTCGAGAAAGATCACTCACATACAAAGCAGTCTCCAGCAGTCCCTGAACCATCGGCATCGTCATTCCTTACAAATTCGAGTCAGATCATTAGCCACGGATGAAACACTGATGAAACACGGATCAGAAGGATGAAGCAATCGAGTTGCGGCCCAAATCCGGTCGTCATCTTTGTCCCATCCGCTTCTCCAAATCCGTGTTTAATCCGTGTTCCATCCGTGGCTAACCCTTCTTCTATCCTGTCCACCCTCTGGCCTCAGTTGAATTCGCCACACCGCGCGGTAACATTCCTGTCAGACTTGGGTGCTTGCACCGGCTTGTGGCCGATGCCAGAGAATAGGGAAGACGGTGTAAACCCGTCGCGGTCCCGCCGCTGTAACCGGGGACGAACGCCGCAAACGCCACTGAGCACGAGGCTTGGGAAGGCGCGGTTAGTAGAGTAATCCGGGAGCCAGAAGACCTGCCCAGATGTCGTTTCCATGATCTGCGGTGCTCGCTTCGGACGAGTCGTGGCGGTCTGACGGACGTTATTCATCACACGGGACGAAGGTCTGTCACAGGACCCATGTCGTGCTGTCGATGCATGCGCTCGCTGCTACGAACTTCGATGCTTCTCCGCGGGTCGGTTTTTGACAACGGAGATTTGTCATGGTTGAAGGTCTGTCTGCGTCCGTACGTCCACCCGGAACCTCACGACGCCGCGCGTTTACGTTGATCGAACTGCTGGTCGTCATCGCGATCATTGCCGTCCTCATTTCGCTGCTGCTCCCCGCTGTGCAACAGGCTCGAGAAGCCGCTCGGCGAACCCAGTGCAAGAACAACCTCAAGCAACTCGTGTTGGCTCTGCACAACTACTCCGAAACGTACGCCAGCGTCCTCCCGTGTTACCGGATTGACGATGCCAAGTTCATCGCGAACGCCTCGGCCTATCCCTCCGTGGGGCAGGCCCGGTTCTGGTTCGGCAACGTCAACTACGACCTCCCCGCCGCTCAGCAGTTGGATTTCTCCAAGGGACAACTCGCCCCGTACATGGAAACCAACTACGCCGCCTACCAGTGCCCCGACTTCGGAGCCAGCCAGGTCGAAACCCTGCGCTTCGGCAAAATGGCCTGCGGCTACGGCTTCAACGGCCGCTACCTGGGCTACGGCACCAACTACGACTGGTCGAACTATCCCAGCTTCACGACCACCGCCGACTTCCGCCGCTTGGCCGACGTTCAGCAACTGACGCAAACCGTCGTCTTCGGCGACTCGGCCCAGGTCGACTTCACGCTGGCCTTCCAGGAAACCTGGCTGATCGAACCCCCCAGCCAGAACTATCCGACGGTCCACTTCCGTCATAGCGATACCGCCAACGTCGCGTTCCTCGACGGTCACGTCGAAACCCGCTCCCGCAACTTCAAGATCGCGATCCCCGGCTCCAACTACCTCAGCTCCTCGCAAGCCGGCCGCATGGAAGAAAAACGCCTCGGCTACTTCAGCGACGGCAACCTGGGCGACCCCACCAAGCAAGACGAACTCTACGATCGCCAGTAACAGCGACTAATCGACGGCCACAATCCGTCTTCTCTACTCACTACGCTCTCAAATCCACTCTCTCGCCGCAGGCGCCGGGTGCCACGGTGTCGGAGTCCTCGACGTCGCCGTGTCTTCCCCTCCCACCCTTCGATAAACACGGGATGTGCCACTGGTTGGCCGCTTCGGACAACCAGTGCCATCCAGCTCACCGAACCCCGAAGTAACAATCACCGCGTCTTCGATTTCCGCCCCGAAAGGGGCACCAACAAATCAGCCCCAGGCAACGCCTGGGGTAACACAATCAATCAAACCAACAAGCCCTGTAAGGGCGGCACATCACCCGCTCCTTCCACCCTGAGATAAACACGGGATGTGCCACTGGTTGGCCGTTTCGGACAACCAGTGCCATCCAGCTCATAGAACCCCGAACGGCATAACGACGTTCCCCAGACAACGCCTGGGGAACACTGACCTCAAGGAACCCCTCATGCGAGATTATCGTGTCTGGTTGGCCATCGGCGGTCTGCTGCTGGCAGGCCGATTAATGTACCCCGTCCTGGCCGGAGACCCCTCGTACAAGGTCCGCGAAGAAGACCACCAGAACTTCGTCTTCGTCTGCAAAGACTCGGGCGAGGCGTTCATCATGCGAGCCAAAAAAGAGCAGGAAACCAACCCGCGCACCGGCCAGCCCACCCTCATGCCCGGCCTCTACTGCCCCCAATGCAAAAAGTGGAAAGCCTCCCCCCCACTCAGCATCCTCCAACAAAACCCCTCCGCCAGCATCTGCCCCACCCACAAGCTCCCGATGACCACCGAAGGCCCCCTCCCCACACCCTCTTCCTGAGCGGGGCGGCGTCAACCCCCTGGCCACTTGCCTTGGGGTATCAGCCCCACTTTCCAGCCGAGTTTCAAGGAACTCGCTCTGGAAAGTAGACGGCACACAGTGTGCCGATTCTTCACTCTCCCAAATCAACTCTCTCGCCGGGGTGCCACGGTTTTGGAGTCCTCGACAAGGCCGTGTCTTCGCCTTCCACCCTTGGGTCAACACGGGTGTGCCACTGGTTGGCCGCTTCGGACAACCAGTGCCATCCAGCTCATCAAGCCCCGAAGTGAGCATCACCGCCCCCGCACTGAGTGCTCTGTACAGAGCACTGCGTACCCCGTCCTCCCCCCGAACCGCCTCGTTCGCTCGCACACATCTCGGCTGATCCGCCGCCGCGATCCCTCGCCCGTCTCCAGAGGCCCAAGGGGGCCGGCAGTTCCCTTAGCCAGGGTCGAAGGCCCTGGAACCGGCCACCCAAAAAATGCCTCCTGAGGCCTGTAGGGCCGGCCGTTCATCTGTCCGTCTGCTCACCACTCACACGACGAACCGATCCTCCCGCTTCTCTTCCTGAGCAGGGCGGCGTAAGCCCCCTGGCCAATCAACCCTCAACCCCTTCCCGTTCTCGTCTTCTCTACTCTCTCAAATCAACTCTCTCGCCGGAGGCGCAGCCGTTCCATCCCACGCCGGGCTGCCACCGTGACGGAGTCCTCGACATGGCCGTGTCCCGATCCAGAACGCAGCAACCACTTCCTTCTTAGTCCCGGTAGGGACGGCCGATAATAGCCCACCACTTCCAGTGGTGGGTGACGGTCAACCGCTTGCGAGTCCCGGAGGGACGACAGAACTCGTCCGGCCCCGAATGAGAATGCAAGCTGTCGCCTCAATCATCAGGCCAAGGGGACGGAATTCAAGCCACGCCTAAGGAAAACGACTTATGCCACGATGACTTTACCCTTCGCCGAAATTTCCTGGACTAAGGTATCGAGTTGATCGTTTGGCACTAGGCGGACGTGATGTTTCTCCAAGATCTTGCTCACCGTGGCACGGGCGTCGTCTTGTTTCGTCTGGAATTCCCCAACGACGATTAGCTTCAACTGCCCGAACTTCTCGTGCGGATGTCCGTAGATCGACTCCCCTTCAAAAGCGTATGGTAATGCCTTTCGAACGGAGTCGTCTGGATCTTCTGCCACGAAGCTAACGGGTTGAATTAAGTTGAAGCGACCATTCTGGAAGCCGAAGGGGAACGCCACGGGTTTCTTCAGATAAGGAACATCAACGGGGACATCCTCTGTCAACTTATTGCCGAGTCGCGCGTTTCGAAGCCGCTCCGCAACCACTGTTTGAAATCGCTTCTTAGGAGCATGAGGCGCAGCCGTCGTGCGTCTGCCAACTAGTAATTCAAAAAGCTCCCGAAGATCGTCGTTTGGAGACGAAATGCGCATGGGTACGGGGGGCGTGATCCGAATCAGATTGGCGCGACTGTCGATGAACAACTGAAGTTCTTCGCGGGTTCTGATCTTTGTGGCTTCGCGCGCGATCCGTTCTTCCATTCCGTCTTTGAAGAGTCGGATTTGTTTCCAGTCGTGATCCGTCCGGCCAAAGAATTGTTGCACACGCCGATTGTCGCTCGACATCTGAGCCGAAAGGAACTTCAATTCTGGGCAAAAGAGCAACACCCCGACATTGGCAGCTTCTAATCGTGCGGGGTCAGGGCAATATTGGATGAGGCTGTAGAACCCTTTGTGAAACTTCATGGTTCGTTTCCCGAATCGCCAAACTCTAAGTGATTCTGTTGATGTTTCGGACCAAACAAGCGGTCTTCGATTTCATTTGCTGTTTGAGCAGCGCGCTGAAGGAGGAACTTGACCATTAACTTTCGCGTCGAAGCACGCACGCCCCATTCGCTGGGTATCGACGCGACGATGCCCTCAACCGTGACGTTATCCAGTCTACCAAGTCGATCCGCCACTATGCGAACAGTCGGCCGGTCCAAAAAGTCCCGGAACTCGGGAAATAACCCGTAAACCGCAAAGTCAACGGGAGTTTTGATCTGAGTAAGATCCAATTGGATCCCATCTTGATCGACGAAACAGTGAGTATGGTCAATTGCAACCAATCTCAGCTTTCCCTTTTCTGTGTTGGTCGTGCTCATGAAGACATTATCCGTCATCGCCATCTTTTGTGACTTCCGGTCGCGATTGAGCGTCCATGTGTCAAATACAACCAGCCGCGAAATGTCTTCGGGATTCATCAATTGTCGCAGTTGCTTTTGCGAACCATCCCACACATCGCCTGGTTCCGATTCGGCAATGAAAGCAGGGCCGGACTTGGCTTTGGTTCCACAGTAGAATCGAATATCGTCGATCGAGTCGTCGACATGGATCAATCCATAATTCAGCGTCTGCAGTCCAATCAGTTCCGCAAGTTGAGTTCCAACAAGTTCGCTGGCGAGACAGTGCGTTCCCGCCGGGTTTCCAATGGCTTTGATGTATCCTGGACCGATGTCCGTCTCGACGATGACCACGTTCGTACTCGACTGACGCGAATCAATGGGGCGGACGATGTAGTTGGGATGCCACCTGCCGACCACATTAGTTTCCCTGCAACATTTAATAGACTGCGGCTGATCCAAATTCGATGCGACGTGCCGTCATTCCGACGCAGGTGGGAATCCAGCAATTGAGGAACGCGGTCACATCAGGCGTCGCCTTCATCATCAGACGCAAGGAGCCGAAACTCAACCCCCGCCCATTCCCTCTTCTCAACTCACCACTCTCTCAAATCAACCCTGTCGCCGCAGACGCCGGGTGCCACGGTTTTGGAGTCCTCGACAAGGCCGTGTCTTCCCGCCTTCCACCCTTGGATCAAGACGGGTGTGCCACTGGTTGGCCGCTTCGGACAACCAGTGCCATCCAGCTCATCGAGCCCCGAAGTGAACATCACCGCCCCCGCACTGAGTACTCTGTACTGAGCACTGCGTACCCCGACCTCCCGTCGAGCCGCCTTGTTCGCTCGCACACGTCTCGGCTGATCTGCCGCCGCGATCCCACGCCCATCTCCGAAGGCCCAAGGGGCCGGCAGTTCCCTTAGCCAGGGTCGAAGGCCCTGGAACCGGCCACCCAAAAAATCCTCCTGAGGCCTGTAGGGCCGGCCGTTCATTAGTCTCCGGTGACTCACCACTCACACGACGAACCAATCCCGCCTCCGTGTCTTCCTGAGCGGCGCGGCGTAAGCCCCCTGGCTTCTTCTACTCTCTACTCTCTCGTGTCAACTTTCTCGCCGAAGGCGCGGAACTCGCCCGGCCACGAATGAGAATACAAGCTGTCGCCTCAGTCATTAGGCCAACGGAGGATTCAGAAGCTACTTCCTCCAACTAATCTGCCGGGCGTGGAACGTAAGGTTGCGCCTCCTCTTCCGTGGACACGTGTCCACCAAAAGCGGTACGCTAAACACCAGTCTTAACAAATAGACGAAGCAAGCTACTACAAAAATTACGCCAAATTGAAACGTCCTGCTGGTTTCCCGCACCTCTCGGATACTTCTGGCCATGCTGACAATCGACCGATCGTTCTTCGAAGAATACGGTCTCTACAAAAAGTTCCCCGCTGAGATAAGTGCGTGGACGATTGATCAAATCCAAGTTCCGCCAATTCAACGTTACTGCGACCAATGCGTAGGTGATCGAACTTGGCGGGAAGTTAACATCCGTCGTACGGTCAACAACGAGTTTCGTTGCAAGATTCCGAGTGAGCAAGATCTGAGAAATTCCCTAGTGAATTTCACATTTGTGTGCTCCTCCTGCACCTCCGAGACCGTTCAATTCATCCTTCGCTTCGAGTTGAAATATGAACAGGGCAAACTGCACAACGCATCGATCTCAAAAGTCGGACAATTTCCTCCGTTCAACATCGAGGTGCCACCAACACTGCGAGACTCACTCGGGACAAGCTACTTGCCAGTTTTTAAGAAAGGGTTGATCTGTGAGAGCCAAGGTTTTGGAGTAGGCGCCTTCGGCTATTACAGGCGCATCGTCGAACTCATTATTCATAAATTGATTCGCGACATTCGCTTGATCCTCGACGATTCAGAACTTCAGCGCTACGACACAGCGCTAACCAAAGTTGAGAAAACGATAGTTGCGCAAGAGAAAATTGCCCTCGTTAAAGACATGCTACCATCAGTGTTGCGTCCGGGAGGAAACAACCCACTTGGTCTTTTGCACGATGCGCTAAGTTTTGGAATACACGAGTTAGATGACGAAGACTGCTTAGCGCTTGCCGCAGGAATTCGCGGCTCGTTAGAAATGTTGTCTAAACACATTTCTCTGGCCAAGGATGAGAAGGGGCGGATTGCCGAAGACATGAATGTGCTGCGGGACAACCTCAACAAAATTCGCGGCAAGATAAGCGGTAACCTCGAATGAATCGGTCAGTTCGCTTCAAAAATGACGTGAAACGATTCACGGAATCAGAGCAGCGCTCGCCTGGGTTTCAGCCCGGTCAGCGGGCTGCTGGTCCAAGGCCGCTTGATATACCCAACCCGCCGACCAGCAACTGCAGACACGATAACTGACGAACCCACTCACGATTTCGTCATCGTATCACTGAGCCCATCACGCAAGTTAAGCGTATTCGGAGGAGTTTCGATTTCTTTTTGCCTGACGACCCAGCTGCACAGTTCATGCGCACTCGCACTATCTAACAATACATAACCTTCAGAGTTTTCTTTGTTCATCATGGTTGTCAGTTGCAGCGATAGCCAATTGCCACGCTTGCGGAATTTCATTTCATCTTCACGAACTCGATCGTAAAGTCGCAAAAGAAATCCATCAATCATGAATATGACTTTGATGTTTGATTGATCACGTCCCAGGCGATGTTCTCGCCTCATGAATTTGGCAAAGCCTTTCATTTGATCCGCACTTAATCGATTAGAAATGATTGCGTGACCGTTGAGTTCATCGCCTTGAGCCGATAGTTCTGGTTGTTCAGCGAGCGCTGCGATATAGTCCCATGCTTTCCTCTCCTCGCTCACTCCCAAATCATAAGAAGGCTCGCGAGTAAACTTGGCGTCATAGCTCCAATTATGCTTAATCGGATTGCGCAGATTTGCGTCTTTGAAGGAGACTAAACTGCAAAATCCATCCGGCCGATTGGCTCCTGTCCAATATTCTGTGTAGGGGCAAACGCTCCTTAAGATGTTAAAAACATCGAGTTGGTAAGCTTCTCCAGAATACCCATCGGGGGGATTTTCGATTCTTTTCCGTGAGTCCGCAGCACGAGAATGCACTTTACCTTCCTGTCTGCGCATCAGATCTTCTCGCGCGTACTTTACATCTTCGTCAAATCGGCTTGCCACATCGGCATCGACAGAAGCGGCGAGCGCTCTCGCAAAGCTAATGTGGGCAACACCGGCGGCGTCGAGATGAGCGTGCTCGACGTCGCCGCCCGTGTGAACCACGAAGACTGGTTGCAACGACCGATCCAAGCACTGAAGAATTCGTTCGCCTACCCGTTTTGCAAAATAGACACGAATGATCCGATCTGGCCGATTTGGATCTGACAGAGCATAGAACTTTTGGCCTTCAAACTGCACAGCGCTACTGCTGAACGTCCAGTTAGTCGCAGATTCAAGTAACTTTGCTACAACCTTGCGGATCTCATTTTCTCCATGTTTGATTAGTTCAATCTTCTTTTTCTGAAGCTCTGTTTGGCAGCCAGGACACTCCGCGAGGTCAGGATCAGTTACGTCTTGACCTCCATACTTGCAGAAGTGCGACAAGCGGGGACATACCAGTACTTCGCTGACCTCAACAGATACTATCTTCTTGTCGATTAGGCCTTGAAGCGCCTTCCTTTGATATTGCGCGAGCCCATCAGTCCGATCAATCTCCAGCAAAAAATTATAGACGTCAACCACGCCTAGCGCAAGATGCTGCGGGTCAATTCGCCTATCTAGGGGAACTGCGAAGTGGGTTGCAAATTCTTCTCGTAATTTGTCGATTTCGTCCTCAGAAACGTCCGTATTGTCCAGACGCAACGTGACCGCGCCTCCCGGATCAGGAACAATGTCTACGCGAACTTCTTTGTCACCACGCCGGAGCCGGAACCAATTCAGATCTGTCAGGGACCGGATTCTGAAGATTTTGTGCTCCTTACCAAAAAGTAGATCGCGACGTATGTCTTGCCCAGGAAACGGCGCTTCGACGATCATCGGCGAATGCTGCGGAGTGAGGGTGCGTTTAAAACTCATCGCTGTCAGGTGCACTGGGCAAGAGTCGTGGTAGCCGCCTAGCAATGAGTTCTCGACGTTGGATGGATCATAATTCGCGAAAACATCAGATTCTGTGTCAACTACATCGATACCAATTGCCTTCCTGAACCACGACTCGATGATCGGAAAAGTTTTTTTGCCACCGCCTTTGACTTGGATGCGTCTTCCTCCCTGCTCCACACCAAGCATAATCCAACCAAATCCGTGCAATGTCTTTTGCGTATCTCGATAATCGGGGCGAACGACAGGAGCATATTCCCGTTGAAGCAAGAGGACAGTCCATGGCCCCAGGACCACCGTTGTGAAGTATCGTAACTCAAAGCCAGAGAGCGCATTGCTAAGTTCGGATGTAAGCGTGCCTATTTCATCGCCGATTTTTTCTACCGAACGGGGCTTAATTATCGCCGGCGCGCTGAATTGACAAGCGGTTCTTTTACTTCGCCAAAGCCTTCGCACGAAAATGCGGCGGACTGTCTCCTCTTGACTTTCATACAAAAGTAGCAATTTCACGAATTGCTTTAGGCCACCACCGCGACCCTTCGTGACTTCATCCAATTCAGCTGAATGTTTTCGCCGGTCCGATGCCGAAAAATGTGAATCGTACTCCTCATTGATTGCCAACCCCTTGTTTCGCACGAATTCGGCAAGATATGTCAGCGTCGAATGTGTATCACTGGAGCAGAGTCGCGAAGCGATTTGGTCAGACGACGTGCCTTTCGGGTAAAGCACAGCCGTTCGAGCTGCTAACAATCGAAGATTGTTTGCTCCGCACTTTCGAAGTTGTGTCAACGTTTGAGCGTTATAGTCCTTAACGCCCGCCCCTCTTCGAATGACCGAGGGGAACACTTGAACTCCAGCCCAGAACTCTTCATCTTGCTGTCTCAGCATTCGACACGCCGCGACATGGCTCTTCTTGCTCATTGATTCGCCTTTTAGGTCACTGGGCAATTCTTGATGCTAGTCACTGAATGAGTATGTAGTGGGTAGATTGGTCGGATGATATTGTGCATCTTTTTTTATCTTTTCACCCACGGATAAGTGCAATTGGGCTCCCTCGGGAACTTGCCGTCGACGGAATACGTTCGGCAAAAACCACTGCATTTTGTCAGCAGTCTGATTCCATCGCCGTTGTGGAAGCCACTCCAGCGCCTTGTATATCAGCAGCCAGTCTTTTGAAGAAACATGCGCAATCGCCATCGGATCCGGTTTTGATGTTTCACCGTGAGTCGCTGTTGGTTGTAGAAACATGGTCTTCTTGGAAGGATTGATTAGGCAACCAGCCTTTTCAGCCTCTGAATACATCCATTCAAGTGAGATTTTCGCGAGCCCTGCCTCAGCTTCCGGAAAACCACCACCGACATCAGCGTGACTGCCCGCAAACCAGATTTGCTTGAATGTGGTGTGCTGCTTCGGATCCTTGGGATAGAACAAATTCGGTTGAAAGCATCCGCGGTGTTCGTCTATGGAGACTGCATGTCGCACGTGTCGTATCGAGGGATTATTTGCCGTATTGGGCACTGTACGAGGACTCCAAGGCGCTCCGAATGAGCTGACCGTGTCCCAGACGCCGACAAAATGGATGTCAACATGTGAATCGACTGCGAATGCACGACGAAACCGATTGCCGTAGTGAAAGCGATCTTTTCCCAAGGAATCATAGTCGTCGGAATGGACCGCCCACGCGAGCCTATCGAGATGTTCGAGTTCCGGACGGACAAGTCCCAAGAAGTGAATCATGCCGGCCAGCGCGCGAACGGTGTACGCACCGCGGCTGAATCCGAACATGTAAATCCGATCGCCCGGTCGATAATTGCGAGCCAGAAAGCGATATCCGGCGCATACATTCTCGCGAACGCTATGCCCAACTCCTTGGTCGATCATCCGACTGCAGTACTTCCCCAGCCGAGTTATCTTAGTGGGGTCGGCTAAGGTCCCGACGCCGGAATCATAGAAGGCCAGTTGGGACTCGTTCCGTTCGAGAGAGCGAAATAGTCTTAGCACATTTGTCGAGTTTGCTGTCACGTCGTTGCTGGTGCCATCGCAACATACGATTATATTGCGCGGCTGGGGCGGTTCAGACTGCATTTCAGAGCACTGCAGGACACTCTGTTGTTCGACCTCATGCAGAACGTCGTGATCTGTCATTGATGCACTAACACCTTTTTGTGAAGATCGCGTCGTCAGTCTGGCTATTCTGTTGACAAATGACGCACTTCGCAACTCTGATGGGTGGCAGATTGTTACATCACCGCGTCTAGGACATAACACGTGCCGTACTACAAAGGTGTGATTGATGAACTCCTCGAAGCGGGCTACTCAGCAGGGGCCAAAGAGGTTGCTGATCGACTGCTCCGTCTCCGCACGTCGCTGAAGAACGGGATACCGCAACGAAACGTAACCGACACCCTTTTGCTCGCTACTTGGAATCTGCGCGAATTCGGACGGAATCAAAAAGCTGGAATCCGCCTACCGGAATCACTTTTATTCCTCGCAGAAATCATCAGCCACTTTGACTTAGTTGCGATTCAAGAGGTGAACGAAAACCTGGCAGACTTGAAACGCCTCATGAAAATACTAGGCGATTGGTGGGAATACATCGTCACGGACGTAACCCCAGGACGTTCGGGAAATCAAGAGCGGATGGCGTTCATCTACGATGGACGAAAGGTCCGCTTTGATCATCTCGCTGGCGAGTTAGTGCTTCCGCCGACAACCATTCCGACTCGCCAACCGGCTCGGAGTCCCTTTGTGTGCGCTTTTCGGACCGGTTGGCGCCGTATCACTCTTTGCAGCGTGCATATTTACTATGGAGCTAGCAGTCCGAACGATCCGACGCGCGTAAAAGAGATATCTGCAATCGCGAAGCTGCTTTCGCAGCGAAACGATAAACGACAAAAGACCGCAGATGGTGAGCCTGAAAATGTTGTCTTGATCGGGGATTTTAATATTTTCAATCAGACCGGAGACAAAACCAGTGACGCTCTGTCAGAGAATAATTTCATTATCCCGCGTCCGATGAAGAAGCTCTCCGGAAGTAATCTCGGACGCGACAAATATTTCGACCAGATCGCATTCCATGATCCACAGAAGCGACTCCGCTCAAGTCGAGCTGGCATTTTCAACTTCACCGATACGATCTTCGGCGACGATGAAGCGGAGGCCTACACACAGGCAATGGAGCGGAGCTCGCCTGATCAGTACAAGAGAGCGAAGAACAAACAGGCATTCTATAAGAATTGGCGAACGTTTCAGATCTCGGATCATTTTCCACTATGGCTCGAATTGAAGACCGATTTTGCCAATGCCTATCTTGCTAGTGTGTTGCACCGAGATAAGAAGAAAGCAGCGTCGAATGATCAGACTGATGATGTAACGTGATTAGCGCCGGGGTGGCTGGGTCGACCAACGGGTGCCGCCAGAAGTCGCACGGCTGACGCACTGCGGAGTACTATCCGCCTTGGTGCGAGCGGTTGTGCAGACCTTTTGCGGCCGACTGCGATACGGAGCCGCACTAGTCAGCAGAGTTTCGGTCTTGATAAGCCAAGACCACACAATCCGCAGGAGCTTTCCCGACAACGACATCAAAGATGAGCTGATCTGAGATCTCTGAGTTGGACAGCCTCGCATATTCGACCAGCAACTTCCCTCCGGCATTGGGAACCTGGGACAGGCTAATCCCGAATCTTCCAAGTGCGGTTTTGATCGCTTCAGTCTCGTTTTGACGAGGCGATTCTGCGGCCCACTGTAAGGCCGGAACCCAAATGGGATCTTCCTCAGCGAGCGTAATGCCTGTGGTCTGGCAGTTACCGCAGTCGTCTGCAGCGATAAAGAAACTCGCGGTGCCGCCTTCCAGGCTGGAGTAGATTCCGTAACAGCCGAGCAAGGCGCAGACGGTGCCTAGGAGTGGCCTGGTTGGAGCAGGCGAGAAACTCGACGACATGAGGCTGAATGGAAAGCTTTTCACAATGGTCACGCCATCGCTTTTGGGCTGCAGCGCAAGCAACCAGGTCGTGGCCGTTTGCGGCTCCGAATACCGCAGCCGATTGTATGTCGTCGGGCTGACAATACGCGGATCAAAATCGACTTTGACAAAGCCATTTCGGTCCGCAATGTAATCAACCGCCCTTTCGATGTTCTGGAGGCCGGTGAACAGAACGGTTGTTCGATGCCACTCCCCCATACTGGTCTCCCCTTCAATCTCGTGAACAGCCAACATGTGGCAAAACGCCACAAAATTCGATCCTAAGAAATCCGGCAGCCGCCCGCTATCACGATCCGATACGTAGGGTGAACTTCGACGCAGCCAAAACCAGTGAATAGTGACTTCACCGTGCGTCAAAATACTTTCCACAAAACGCAGAACTTTCTGAAATTGGGATTGCTCCGCGCACAAGGTTTTGGCACAACAGGGTCACAATCTGGGTGCCAGTCAGCCCTCATCGTTTGAGGCGTGGCCGACGCGGAATAACCGGGTTCCGTGCCCGCGCGGCGGGATTGCTCTTTCATAATTGACCGCCGATCAACAGCGACCTGGGAGTGCGGTGGCTCGATGCCGCATTGGTTCCCATCGCCCAGACTCCCCGCGCCGCGACTGGCCGAGCTCGATTGTACTTTGACAACGGAGCGCAAATCTGCGAACACTGTTTTCAGTACAATTTAGAGGTTCTGTCACACAGCCGGGAGGTTCTGTCACACAGCCGGGAGGTTCTGTCACACAGCCGGGAGGTTCTGTCACACAGCCGGGAGGTTCTGTCACACAGCCGGGAGGTTCTGTCACACAGCC
>JAQGHU010000070.1 GCA_028291515.1 Schlesneria sp. | reverse complement strand
TTCAGAAATCGACCACCTTCCAGCGTCTCCACCACCAGTTCCGACTCGTCCATCTCTGTCCCTCCTGGAAAGGGACATTTTGGTTCATCATATGCCTGGCGCAAAAAGCGTGCCGAACACGATTGGGTTGTGTCAGGCGCGGCGGGGTTGTGTCGGGCGCGGCCAATACCAGCGATGATATGACGGCTCGATCATTGACGCTGTCAGCCCCGCGCGAGGGATTGGTCGCCAAGCTGGATGTCTTGGAACTGGACGGGCCGGTGGCGACGCCGGTCGAATACAAAAAGGGGGCCATCCCTCAGAACGCCGAGCAGGCCTGGGAGCCTGAACGAGTACAACTCTGCGCCCAGGGGTTGATCCTGCGCGAAAATGGCTACACCTGCGAACAGGGTGAGTTGTACTACATCGAATCTCGTCATCGCGTGGTCGTTCCGTTCGACGATGCGCTGGTGATGAGCTCTCCAGAATCCTCGGTCCAGGACAGCTTCTCTCGCGCCAACGCGACTTCCGCAGCAACTTTGTTTCCCTTACCGCGTATCCGTTCTCCATGCTCATCGAATAGCGCGACTCTCTTTTTCGATCCCGGCTGGGTGAAGTACCAACAGTCGGTCTGTATCCAGTGCCACGCGGAACCATGCGATTGTCGACGCTGTTTGGTTTTTCTTCCCATTGGCTTCCATCTCCTGGGCCATGGCTTTGTCAGCCATGGCGTTGACCCTCAGTTTCCAGCTGTCGATACTGAAGGTATCCCCCGTTCTGAACCCAATTACTCGGAGGGCACATGCCTTCATCAAGTATCAGCGCCCCAGTTTCACGCGCCGAATTCCCGGTCGTATTACTACACTGTATTGCTACACTCATTCTTATCTTCTTTTCACCAATATTGTCAAGCATCTCGGTAAAACAAGCTCATTCCGCTGAGCAATCTCGTGTACCAAACATTGTACTCATACTTACCGACGATCACGGATACGGCGATGTCTCAACCTACCGCGCATCAGACGTTCGGACCCCACAGATTGACCGACTTGCGGCTGATGGAATGCTGTTCACGAATATGCGGTCCACCTGCACGGTCTGCTCCCCCGCTCGTGCAGCGCTGTTGACAGGTCGCTTTCCGGATCGAGTTGGCGTGCCAGGCGTGATTCGGACAGAAAAAGACAATTCATGGGGATACCTCGACCCTACAGTCCCCACACTGGCGGATGAATTGCAAAAAGCCAGCTATCACACGGCGATCATCGGCAAATGGCATTTGGGATTGGAGTCACCGAACACGCCCAATGAACGTGGCTTTGATTTGTTCCGCGGATTCCTCGGCGACATGATGGACAGTTACAGCAGCCATCTGCGTCACGGCCACAACTACATGAGGCACAATGACGAGGTGATCACTCCTGCGGGTCATGCCACCGAGTTATTCACGAATTGGGCGTGCGATTACCTTCGAGTACGAGCCGACTCGAAGGATCAGCCCTTCTTCCTTTACCTCGCCTACAACGCTCCGCACTTTCCCATCGAACCCCCTGCGGAATGGTTGGAGAAAGTGAAACAGCGCCTGCCGAATCTCGACGACAAACGAATGAAGAACGTCGCCTTTGTCGAGCATCTGGATCACAACATCGGCCGAGTTCTGTCCGTCCTGCGCGAGACGCAGCTTGCTCGACAAACGCTAGTCGTGTTTACCTCCGACAACGGCGGTTCGCTGCCACACGGTCAAAACAATGATCCTTGGCGTGACGGAAAGCAAAGCCACTACGATGGCGGCTTGCGAGTTCCCTTCGTCGCGAGTTGGCCAGAGAGAATCAAGAGCGGGACACGCTCGGACTATGCCGGATTAACATTCGATCTCTTCCCGACACTGTTGGAGTTGGCTGGTCGGCCACGTTCAACCGATTTGGACGCGATCAGCTTAGCTCCGCTCTTTCGTGGAGAGACCATGCCGGCATCGCGCGATTTGTATTTTGTACGGCGTGAAGGCGGTCCGGAGTACGGTGGCAAGAGCTACGAAGCCTTGATCCGCGGCGACTGGAAGCTGATGCAGAATAGTCCCTTCAGTCCGTACGAGCTTTACAACTTGAAAGACGATCCCTACGAAAAAATCAATCTGGCCACCACGAACAAGAAGGTCGTCAACGACCTTTCGGCGTCATTAAGAGGCCATATTCAACGTGGAGGATCTGTCCCTTGGCAGAAGCCAATCTCCAATGCGGCATCGGCTCGTTGATGGTCGCCCTACTTACTTGGCTCATCCGGCGTTTCAGGCTTTCCGGACAGGACAGCTTCGATCGCTGTCCTTAATTGATCTCCGAAGCGTGCCCCGCCGCCAACGAACAATCGGGCCACTTTGCCTGTGCGGTCAATGATGACCGTTTGTGGAATCGCGGTCGCACCATATTTTTCGGCAACGCGGCCATCACGATCGAGCGCCACAGGCATTTCGAGCTTCAATCGTTCCAAGGCGGCTTTGATGCGATCATCTTTTTCTTCCAAGTTAATCGCCACTAATTCGACACCTTGATCGGCAAACTCATGGACAACCTTGTCGATCTGCGGCATCACTTGCAGACAGGGACCACACCACGAGGCCCAGAAGTCGAGAATCACGACCTTGTCAAGGCGAGCGGAGAGCCGGAACTTCGATCCGTCGAGCATATCCAATTCAATCTCAGGAGCCGCCTTGCCGACCAGGGCCGATTCCTGTCCTTCACCCCCATCGCTGCTTCCTTCGCGAGCCGCAACGGGGTCAGAGGCGGCTCTCAATTTCCATTGATGAAAGGCCAAACTCGCCGCATCCTGCTCGATGGCGATCCCAATCAACAAGCGATCGATCTGCCGCAAATCGACTCGACAAGCGCCCAATAATTCGCTCCGGCCAGAAAGAATCGGTCCATCCAGCTGTTGCGCGACGAACGTCAGCCGATTCGTATTAATCACCGAGTTCTGCCCCGGCTGGTCGCCGGTTGTGCTCTTGCTGAGCGTCACTTGTTGAGGATTGTCAGTGAGGGCCTGAACCCTTGTTCCCGCAATCTCGTCATCGGATGTCCGGGGTTTCGCAGTTGCATCGATTTCATCCGCATGCAGCCAGATGATTCGAGCAACACGATCCCGGTGCAGGGTTTTTGTTTCCAGACGAATCTCCACATGGATCTGCTGTTCATCCATGGAGATTAATCGCCCCTTCAGATAGTCGCCGTCAACCGATCGGATCAATTGAGTCGGCGGATTGTCTCGCTGCATACGAGGCAACATCAGCAGTCGTTCTTTCTTCTGCTTCGTGATTTCAACCGGGGTCGTGTCCGGAATAAGTTCCAGGACTTTGAGTTGGTCATTGCGAATAAAGGTCGAATCCGTAATCGACGACGAAAATGTGACGCCGCTTTCGTCGATCGTCGCTTGATCGCAGGGAATCATGTCGCCGGATCGGAGATGCAGGATCGGCTTCTTCTGCTTTCCCTTCGCAGCAACCCCCGTATTCCCAACCGATTCTGTGGTCCCGCGTATGCGTGCCTGCTTCTGAACAGGCATCGCTCGGACTTCGGCAGCGGTCGGCTGCGGCTTTACCGGTGGATCGCGATAGACGATTCGGCCCGACACCCCGACCTCCAGCGAACCTGGCGAACTGCTGAGGGCTGGCTTCCAAGTCAGCGTCTTCGATGGGGCGGCGGCGGAGTCAACCAGATGCCCTTGGAGAACTGCCCCCAAGAGTTCGAGTCTCCCTTGACGCAGGATGGGGTCAGACTCCTTCGGCAAGTCTTCGGTCTTTTGAGGATTCAATCCGAGCAGCGTACGCAACGATTCAATGGGGGCGCGGATTGGCTCTCGAATTCCCGGACACTTCAACCAGATCGCATTGTTTTCCACTTTAAGCAGATCGCCGCTAAGACGCTGATCATTCAGGAACACAGCACAAAGAGTTCGCTCGGAATTGGCGACACTCTCAGAGAAGAAAACATCCTGCAATTGATCTGGAGCAAGTCGCTGTTCGGCCCCATTCACCTCAATCACAAACTTGCCTTCGACTGAGTCATAACTCTTCAACGGCCCATAGATAATCGAACCATCGGCCACATGAATTCTCGCCTTGTCGGATTCGACCGCCCGAGGGGGTTCACCGTTCCAACGACTGATACTGAGTCGTTCGAGACGGATGTCACCGCTCTTATTGGTTAGCTGAATTCCTCCGAATGCCTGTGGCTTGGACGCGGCGACCGTCAAATCCGCCAGCGGTCGTCCGCTGGACGAAAAGACCAGCAGCCGTCCCTTCTGCTGATCGAGGAACGCCTGCAGATGTATTCGACCAACTCCTGCCTTGGTCTTCTGCAACTCAGCGACATCCATGACAGATTCCGTTTCGCGCGTCGCCACGATTCCGTCATCCCACACTTCGAACCGAAATGCTCGCAGGGCCGACTTGGCATCGCCGACTCCAATTGCCAACTCAAAATCGGCCTTGCTCTTCCAGGACAATTCGAATTCGAATCGTGCCTGGGGAGGAATACCAAAATCACGGCGGATGACCGCTCCGTCCTGCGAACTTACTAGCTGTCCAGCTTCTTCTTGCCAGCCCTTCGTTCCACCCGAAGCATGCCAGCCCGTTAACCCGCTGGGCCCGAAGTACAGCACTTCGGTGCCACCTTTCCAACGATACATCCGGCGCAGGATCGTTCGATCGACATGCAATGGCCCGATACCCGTAATATCAAGCACCGCTTCGTCGGGCTGCAGTCCCACAAGCGATCCAAAAGCAATGTCGCCGCCCGCCAACTCAAAACAATAGTCGCCTGCCGCCTGATCCAGTTTTCCTGGAACAGGAAAGTGGACCGCGTTCAGGTAGGAGACAGGAAATTCAAATGGCGTGGCGAATGCAGGAGACTGCCATATCAACCGGCCATCACCTGAGGAATCGAGCAGTCGTCCGGTCACATGATCGATATTAGCCAGGTAAATCACCGCGCGATTGGCATCAACCGGGCCTTCAGCCGAGTCAGCCGCAGCCAGCGATAGTATCCAGACCGCCACTAGGATCGCGCCCAGGGCTCGGATTCGCACGTTCATTGTCAACATGGCGTTCCCACAAAGTTCGACGATGAAGTCAGCGTTCGTAGATTGGTAAGAAGCGGTAATTCAGAGCCAATGCCAGCAGTGACATTGAAGTCCCCACAGTCGCGCCGAACTGGCCCTGAAAGCTGCCATCGGGCAACTGACTGGTTTTCAGTTGACGAACCAGCAGCTTATTCCATTTCTCCCAAGCTTCGACATCGCCCTGAAACAGCGCCTGGGCCTGATAGTATCTGGTGTATTCGGCATAGTGCTGCTGCGGTGCGTTTTCGAGCCGCTTCGTCAGGTAGGCCAGAGTCGCTTTGAACTGCTTCAAATCCTTGCGCCGGGCAACCGCATACGACAACGTGGCAATCGAGATGCGAGCGAAGGATTCATCAAAGCCACCGAACCCGCCCGAGTATCCCACTTGCCCGCCGTCTGATGTCATCGAGCTGAAGTAGCCAATCGCCTTATCGATCACTTCGTCCGGTACCTCGATACCAGCATTGCGAGCCGCAAGCAGCCCGACCAGGACCGCTCCGCTGACCGAAGTGTCGGCGTCGCTCGAATCAGGTGAATAGCGCCAACCACCCAACGAGTTCTTCTTCTGCGATGTGATTGCGGCACGGACAGCGAGTTCGAGCGCAACGCCGATGGAGCGCCGATTCGGCTCCGAGCCCGTCCATAGATTGCGATCGTCAACCGTTCCGTATGCCTCAGACAACGCCAGCATGGCGAAGCCATGGTGATACATGCTCTGGCCAAAATAACCGGTCCCTGCGTTTTGCTGGCTGATGATATTGCGAAGAGCCTTGCGGACGTGGGTGCTATACAGGCCGAAGTTTGGGTCTTCTCCCGATGCCAGCAGAACCATCAGCGCCAGCCCGGTCACCCCTGGGCCTTGCTCACCGCCGCCACCCTTCCAATCGCCCGCTTCGGTCTGCGAGTTCGCCAGATATTGCAATCCACGGTCGTAGATCTCACGCACGTCGCGCGGCACCACTTCACCGACCCGCACCGTGGGGGGTTGCGCCATCACCGGCGTAGACATCACGCCGACCGCTACAGCGACAATCAGTCCATTCAGACCCGTCACGACACGCATCAGTTTCGCTCCGTAGTGCCGCGTTCCGGCTTCAAAGCATCGGCCGGGACATCTGCTTCGACTGCGGGCAAAGCCTGTGCTTGAACTTCGATCATCTGGACATCAACGGCTTCCACCGCTGCGGCAGCTTCGAATCTCAGCGCCCCGATAGCCATGTTGATTTGGTTCCGTATTCCCTTCGCCCCGCCCCCCTTTGGAGCATCGATAAAGCCGTTTTGTGCCAGGAACTGTTCCATGGCTTGCCCCTGAGTCAACTGCGGCTGCATCAGCTTCCATTGTCGATCGGTCAGAATGGCCTTCAGCTTTGCCGACGGAAGTTTCGAGAGACCATACAAAACCACCTGCTGATCCTGCTGACCAAATCGCAACGGCAGTGCTGTTTCTTCCAGAAGCAGTTTGGCAATTGCTTTGTGCTGATCGTCTTTCAGTGCCACCGTGTCGGAAATCAACACCAACGATGTTTGGATACTGGCTCGATACCGGAAGCGGCGGCGCTCGTCCGTGACTTTTTGATAGCGCTGCTGCTGTTCCTCATTCAACGTCGATCGCAGGGCCTTCTGGAACATCGAATTCTCATTGAACAGACCAGCTTGTTGCTTCTGCTGCAGCGGATGAATTTCCTGCCATAATTCGTTAAAGGCGTTCTGGTCATTCCGCACCGCCAGAAACTTTTTCCGCAGCACCTCCACCTGATCGAAAAAACGTTTCATATCACCTTGAGCTGCCAATGCCAGCTTCTTGCGCTGCAACTCGGTGAGATCACAAGTCTTCTTCAACTCATCCAGTTTCAACTTCAAGTGAGAATTGATTCTGGCGCGACCTGCCGTCGCCGTACCACTTCCCTGAAAGATCCATTGATCGAAGTTCGATTCATCGATCATGAAGGCGGGATTGGCAACTGGGATCGCGGGGGGCTCAATGTCGTCTTCAGTGGCCATCACAACCGTCGAGACGATCAACGGCGACAGCCACGAGAAGATGCCCCAGGCGGAATACGATTTGGACTTAAGCTTCATATCAACTCCCGACAGGCCGCACACTATTCAGCTCTCACCTCACGAAGCAACTTGGCCGGCTTGGCTGCACGCACGTCAGGCTTCCCGCCCCACCACCCATCCTCTTCAACCTGGGCACCACCACCCCAGTATCCAAAGTCCACTTTCTGTAACCCATCCCAGACAGCTTTCTGATCCGCATTGAGATGGGCAACGACAAGGGCATCCGGGATGATAGGAAAGTACTGGTCTCCGTAAATTGCCAGCACCAACCACTGCTCCCACTGTTCCTTCCAACCACCTGTGATTGAGGCTTCGATTACCTCTCTTTGCTCGGCCGTCAGGCACATCGCGGAATCAAGTCGGGATAGCGCACTCAGGATTGCCGCCTGCTTACGTCGTTCGGCGCGAAGATTTAGTTCGTCTGCAAATTTCTCCATCGCTTCCGGTGACAGAGTTTCCTGCAACGCCTGCTTCAAAGCAGCACGGATCATCTTGCGAGGCTCAGGTTGCTGACCGGCTCGACCAGCGTTGCGGCCACCCTGTAGTTCGGCCATCTTTCGAACGGCTTCGGCCAGCGCGGCATCGCCAGCCGCTTTCACTTTTGGACGCTGCTCCGGGGTCAGATCGCAGGTCTGCCGGATGAAATTGAGCTCCGTCCACAACATGGGCTTGAACTGCTCGGTGAACTGTGGAATCCACTGTTGAACCTGAGCGTCAGCGGCCTTCAGATCGATGTTGCCATCCAAGGCCTGGACCAGCGGAGCCACTAGATCCTCGAACGCAATAGCCGCCCGAACTTTCTTCTTTTTGACAACGACTTCAGGTTCGTCAGCCGCTTTCTCCACCGCAACTTGAGCGGGTTGAGCAACGATGACATCGACTGCGACGGCGATCGCCGCTTTCGGTTCATCGGCCGTCGCCAACGATGCGAACGGTATCACCAAGATTGCGGCTATTGCCAAACGGATACGAACTACTGCCATCGCTGCCTACCCGATCTGAAAACCACGTCGCGTCTACGGACACTCGCGAAACTGCTATTTCGTGCCGTCACGTTCCAGTCGATTGAAATATTCATCCAGACCCGCCCGGAACTCTTCGGGGAACGCCGCTCCAGACTCGCCCGTTGATTGCGACACGCCACGATCTTCGCGGACTTCTTTTTCGTTAACGCCCGAACCAATCAGGGCCAGCGCGGAATCATTGGTCGTCCCGCCACCGCCGCCACCTGGCGAGGATCCACCGCCACCTCCACCGCGAGGATTAATTCGCTTGGATTGCAGCAGCAGTTCGATGGCTTCCGTTTCGGCAGCGATCGCCAGCTTACCCGTATCCGGACGATCCAGGATCTCCGCCGCTTCCAGCATCACTCGTTCGACCTGTTTCAATAGAGCGATCTCCTTGCCGAATTCTGATTCGCCGTCCGGCAATTCGATGATACGGTCCGTCAGCTTTGAAACGCGTTCTGACAGGCCGTCCTGAGTCTCGCTGAGCTTCTTGGCTCGTTGTTGGTAATCGTTTTTGGACAACGCTTCGCGAGCCTGTTCTGCAACGCGCGTCTCTTCTCGCAAATGGACTTCTGCCTCCAGAATGTGCATTGCTTCCAGCACGATCGAAGGAGGCAGGCTGCTTTTGGATTTGCAACCCGGGCACTTGCCGCAGGATGCCGGATCGACAAGATCATCGGCCCAACGATCAAAGGTGTCGGACCAGAATTCTGCCTGCGCCATCGACAGACCAGTTTGACCGCGCACGTCGTCACCGAGTTGTCGCAGACTTCCAACGGCATCTTGCTCGCGCATTTCATCCAGCACCGTCTTGAATCGCTGGAATCGACGCCGTTCAAAATAGGCCTGCATGTCATCCATGATGTTGGACAGATCCAAACTACACTTCGATTCCTGCTTGGAAAGCTCCTCAAGGATCGGCTTGGCCGCGCCACCTGCTTTGCCTCGCAGACCGAACGTCCCACCGATCTGATCGTTGATCTTCCCCGCAATGACGTACTGGTGCCGAGAGGCCGCTTTCAGCCGCTTGACCAACGTGCTTCCTTCGAGATTCGCCAATACCTTGTTCAACTCGTCGGCGATTTTGTCGAACTCAGCCAGCAGATCCTGTTGAGCCGCGACCGCCTCATCGAGTTTTTCGTTGGCGGGCGCCGGTGGTGATTTTCTCCCACTTCCCCCAGTCACCGTCGTCACCGGCAGGGTCAGGCGAGATTTCGAGTTACTTTTGGACGGCTCTTCCGGCTCGTCCTTGTTCTTCTTTGCAGGCTGCTGTGACGACTCGGCGTCGACGACTGTTGGCACCGGTGGCTTGGGCTTCGACTCAGACGGCTTTGAACCCCCTGGTGGCGAAGTTTGAATCTGACCGGCCGAGGGGCTGGGCTTGGACGGAGAGTTCGACGCCACAACAGGTGCCTGAGACGACTGCTTCAACAAGTCGGCCACATTCGGCATGCGGTTGCCAGAGATGTCCTTCAAGATCTGCAACATCTCGGCCCACTTTTCAAGGTGGCCGACACCAAACTCGGGATTGCGCATCGCTTGACGAACCAGTTCTTCGCCACCGGTGACCAATCCCGTCAATCGTCGGCCATTGGCTCGCTCGGCAGTCGACTGGGTATCAATTCTCCGTCGGTTTTCAGGTTGATCCAACTCTTCAGGCGTCAGCATTCGCAGTTGCTGATTGGTGTGGTGGAGCTGCATTTCGCGATCGCGGACTTCCAACGACTGCCGATGCCACTTGCTGAGCTGTTCTGTCAGCCAGATCGCATGTTGATCGGCACTGAGAACGTACAGCGTGTAGGCCGGCGAATAAGTGCGGGACCGTCCGGGAAGATAGTCTTCGACGAACAACCGCACGCTCAGCGGTTGCGGCTCAATATCCAAAGTCTTGGCACAAAAGGTTCCGGCCAGTTCAAGCAGTTCTTTGTCGCTGGCTCCCGCGCCGAGGATTCGTTCTCCCTTAGCGGGCTTTGAAACGGCAGATTTATCCATCCCCTGCCATTCGATCCCCACCACTTTGACTCCGAAATCATCCTGTGCCCGAATCTTGAAGCTGAGCGTTTCCGAGTCGATCACAATCTTCTGTCGAGGCAGGTCTTCGCAGGAGAGCGAAGGAGCTTCGTCGTCACGACCGGTGATGTTGACGGTGAATGGCTCCAGGCCACCCAGGCCAAATTCATCCTGCCATTGGAAGATCATCTTTCGTGACGCTTGAATCTTACTCGTCTCACTAGAGATGGTGGCTCCGGCAATACTCGCGGATTGATTGTCGATCAAGGCGCTCGACAGTTCGCGGTTCGCGGTGACCTTAAAGGTCGCCGAGCTTCCGTTGACGATAGAAACTGTGCCGCCACGAACGTCTTTATGAATCACTTGCGGACGCAGCAGATAGTCGGGCAATTGCACTTCGGCCACGACCGAAGAAATCTCGGGACGCATCATCGGTTCAATGCGAACACGCTGTTGAGCGTCACCGATCTTCAAAGAGAACCAACCTGAATCAATTTGAGCGGGGAGCGAGAACTCATAGCGACCGTCGCGCAATTCC
This sequence comes from Schlesneria sp., assembly GCA_028291515.1. GTDB lineage: Bacteria > Planctomycetota > Planctomycetia > Planctomycetales > Planctomycetaceae > Schlesneria. Next base: position 46,984 of record JAQGHU010000070.1, on the reverse strand, counting down.
GCTGTGATTGGCAACTGACTGCCCAACCAGGCGGTTCCCCGAGGCGGCTTGGACTGTGTCTTCTCGAGCAACTTGACCGAAACAGTGACCGGTTCTCCGTGAGCAACCACCAATCGCTGCGGCAATTGTTCGACTGCAGTAAACGTGTAGCGCGGGACCGATTGCCAAGGTGCGGCGAAGCGTGCCCAGGCATTTGTCGCGGCAGCCGGGAACAAGCAGAGCATCAGAATCGCCACGGCGGCGGGGACGACTGCCATCCAAGCCCAGAATCGATGTCGTGGGTTCGGAATCGCGGCCTGCAGATCACGCTTGCCCGTTTCGACGGCGACCTGAGCCACAGCGGCCTCGACCAGGGCTCGCGAACGTTGCTGTTCGGATTCGCTTCGAACGAGTTCGATAATCCCCAGTAACTGATCACCGATCAGAGGGAGCTTCCGACTGACAAGTCGAGCGAGTTGCTCGAATCGGCGATGGCACCAGATCCAGCGATGCAGATACACCGGAACGAACGCACAGCCCCCCACGGCTAGCAGAAAAATGCCCATTCGCACTGGGCCGGGGGTATCGACCATACGATCGAGGGAGAACACAGCCAGATACGAAATGAAGACTCCGAAGACCGCTCCACAAGCGGCTTCGATCGACTTGATGGTCCAGACACGATGCCGAAACTCATGTAACTGAGTCTGCAGGGCTTCGGGCAACACCAATTTGGTCTTCGGCTCTACGACGCTCATTTCGCGTTACTCCTCGAACGAGATGACCGTGGCCATCGGGCGGCAATTCGTCGCCGACATCATAACGAACAAGACATCAAATCAATCCAACTACTTTTCTGCCGATCCAAAATACACCAAGCATCACTACCAGAATTGCCGCCACAACGGGGTGGCACCACAACTGAACGCGCCTTACCGAAGCAGGGGGCTCGGGCAGGGCCGACAGCGATTGCAGAACATGCTCCAGGCGATCGACCGCGATGACCTGGCCCTTTGTCACGCGAGCGATTTCGTCCATCACCTCGGGACGCGCCGCCCGACCAATTCGTTCCATCGGAACGCCTTGAACGAAGAATGACGCCTGCAACGTGGCCCCCGTCTGTTTGCACGCCAGCGTCACTTCGTGCCGACCGGGTTCGTGCGGAGTAAAGTGCGACGAGAATTCGCCCCACTCATCTCCGGAGGAGTTAAACCGCACTGTTTCGGACTTGCCCGAGGGAGCGACGATTCGTGCCGTGACATCTCCTTTCGGCAAGGGCTCACCACTGCGTTCCATCACATTGGCATTCAGCGCAATCGTCTGCCGCACCTGCGGTTGCTCTGGCGAATAATACATGCGCATCGTCTCGCCTTTAGCCATGTTGCGCTGGTAGGCCATCCATCGTACCACCTGTCCCCAAAAGCGATAGTGGTATTTATCCTCGACCCCTTTTCGCCAACGCCAGGCACCGTCCGTCCCCATAAACAAGACTTTTCCTGCTCCAAAAGTACGAGTCGCCAGCAGGGGCAGGCGACCAAATTCGTTCGAGACATCCTTATGCACGCACAGCACTTCGCAGCCTGCTTTGGCGCGAACGGCTGGTGCGTACCACTGAAAACCGGGTAAGCCTTCCCAGACTTCGATATTGTCTTCCTGTGTATCAGCCAATTTCGTCAATAAGCTGCGACGGCCCAATTCCGTCAATTCAAAGTGACTGGCGGTGCGCGATCCCCATCCCCCCGGTTGCGCCGCATCCATCACGACGGGACAAAGATCTCCCAACTCGGTATCGACCAGCGACAATTGTCGACCTTGCCATCCGGGCATGAAGACTAAGCCGCTGGCTTGATGCTCGACTAATCCCTTCAGCAATCGACAATCTTCCACAGTGAGTTGGCCATCTTCCAAACCGACATCTCCGAGAAAGACGACGTCGTACTTGGAAAGTTCCTCGCGTCCCTGCGGAAATTGCTTGATGTAATCCTTATTTCCACCCCCGGATTTTCCCAGCCCCGGATGGAACAACAAGCAGGAAACTTCGACGCCGGGATCGCGGGAGAGGGCATTCCGCAGATAGCGGTACTCCCACCTAGGCACCGATTCGACGACCAGCACCCGCAGTTTTTCCTCGCGGATCGCAATCGGTGCTGACAGCTTGTTGTTGTCGGCCAGCAATTCTTCGCTTTGACGTGGAACGTCGAGCGTCAACGTGTAGTCACCAACGGCCTTCGGCTTCCAGAGCAGCCATTCGCTCGTCCGCCCCATGGGAGCGACACGCACTTCCTTGGTGAGCTCTTCCCCGTCGGAGGTTTTGAGCGTGACGGTGGTCAGATATTCCCGCGGCAACGTGCTTTCGATCGTGAACGGAATCCGCACGGACTTACCAGAGATCCCAAAGGTCGGGGCGTCGAGACTAAGCAGTTCCACATCAGGTAGTCGCGAAGAACTGCCGACAGGCACGGTGAACACGGGAATATCTTTCAGTCGTAGTGCCGATGCTGCCACGACCGGCGCTCCCCCTTCGTTCCAATCGCCGTCCGACGCCAAGACGACTGCTCGCAGATTCTTGAATCGTTGCGGGGCGGTTGCCAGGGGTTCGTATAAGTTACTCCCCTGTGCTTTTGTCAAATCCTTCTCACCTTCGGCGGCCATCTCCAGCGAGGAGAACGGCTGAATGACGATCGACATTCGCTCCTGCAGCGACTTCCAAAAGGCACTGTCGATCAGTGGGGCTATGGATTCTCGTCGAGTCGACACCGTCGTCGTTGCCGAACCACCGCCAGCCACATCACGAGTCCCCATGCTGGCGGAGTCATCCCACAGGACAGCGATCGTCGGCTTCTCTTCGGGGCGGTATTCCTCAACCCATTCCGGCTGATTGAACAGCAGCACCCCAAAGATCACCAGGGCCAGACGCAATAGTTCCAGCAGGCCGAAGTCCCACCGATAGCTGCTCCGCCGCCAGGCCACAAAGCACAGTCCCGCGGTGACCGCGACAATCACGATCGAGAGCACGATCGACCAGGGCACCCACAAGAATGTCAGCGATCGAACTGGAGTCATGCGGTGGCTCCTGCAGTTCGAGGCACTTTCGGCAGGCACAGTGCCGCTTCCAGTACCAGTGCGATCAACATCATGACCAGGAATACTCGCCAGATTTCCTGAATCAGAGCGTTCAAGCTACCAGCCTGATCATCGACACGAGCGAAATCCAATCCTCGAAACAAGCCATTCACGCGCCCGTCCGCCACCTCAATAATATTGTCTTCGCTCGCCGGTCGATTCACCGCCAGCAGCCGATCACCCGCACTGTAAACACCGCGTTGAAACCGCGATTCCGTCGACAATCCCTGTTCTTCTTCCGAAAGCCTGACCCACATACTAGCCGATTCATTGTCGGCGACTCCCGCATCGATTTGACGAGCCTTGCTGAGCTGCGCGGCCCCCGTGGCCAGAGCCCGCTGCACGAATGCGTACAGCACGACGCCGCTGCTGGCCAGCGACGAATCGCGCGGTGACGGGGTCGTTGCCCAGAAGTAGACGGCTCCTCGTTCGGTAGGGACCCGCGATAGCAACGGTGATCCGCCTGCCAGCGTCGCCAGCGGGGTCGCATCGCCCGAAACCTTGCAGTACTGGCGAACCTCTAGCTGGCCGACAGGCAACGCAGCACCGCTCAAAGTCCTTGCGAGCACATCCTCGTCGCTACGCCACGAAGTGACAGCAACCGGATCGTTTTCGGCGACCCAGGTTTGCCAACGCATGCCAAACAATTCGTCGCTGGTGGGATTCCGCGGCGGCAAAAAGACGACCTGGCCACCACGATCGACAAACGACTTCATCAAGTTCGCGGCAGCACCCGTTGGCAGGGGGGCTTGCCAGAGCACCAGCGAGACCTCATCCCATTCGATTGTTGTCAACTGGTCCATGTCCACAACTTCCGCAGAACATTGAACGGCCGGATCGGGTGATACTGACGCAGCGAGTTGTAGGGGTCGCTGGGCCTGCGGGTCTTCGGCTACAACAATCGTGCGACGTGGCGGTGGATTATCGAAAGCGAAGTAGAAATCGTCATCGGCGGGATTCGCATCCGCCGGAATCGAAACACGGCCCCAACCACGTTGTCGAGTTCGTTCGATGGGGATCCGATGCTCTTTGAAATCGACATAGGTCCCAGTGAGTTCGATGGTCGCCACGGATCGTGCCCCTTCGATCTCGAACTGGATCGGAACATTGACCTTGGCGGCGGTCTTTTCATCGACTCCGGGACGCGATAGTCGCAGCGAAACCACCAACTCCGCTCCGTCGCTCGTCGCTTGTCGTCGGACCTCGGTGACTCGAACCGACACGTTTTCCGGAGTTGGCTGCGGATAGGCGAGAAGATGGAAGCGGACCTGCTGCGGCAGTTCCAGAAAAGCATCGCGCAGTGTCGACCAGCGTCCGCTTTCGGCAGTCCAATCACTTTCTCGCAAATCCGAGCAAATCCAGACCTCGGTCTGGCCTGCTCGATTGTGGTGGATGTAGTCGTAAGCGGCCTGCATCATCATCGGCAGATCCGCAGAGGAACTCGCGGGACCGGCACTTGGTAGACTCAAAAGTGCGCGGGGGGATTCGAGTTCGTGTGGTTCGCGCGTTGTGCTTTCAATCAGCACCCAACGTCCTGATCCCAGGGTTTCCAATGCCTGGACAAGCTGCCGTTTCCCGGATTCCAGCTTCGAGTCTCCCGTGCCGCCGCCGCGTTGCTGCATGCTGGGAGAACGATCGAGCAAGATGATCGTCGTGTCCGCTCGAGAACCACCCGCGATTCCCAGCCAGCCGCTGGCCAAAGGACGACTAATGGCGAACAGCAAGCCAGCAACAGCCAGCGTTCGGAATAGCAGAATCAACCACTGACGCAACCGTGAATAGCCACGCGCCATGCGATGCGCGGCCAGCAGGAACATCATCGCCGCCCATTGAATCGTCTGGAACCGGCGCTGATTGATCAGATGGATAATGATCGGCAGCGCGATGAGCGGCAGGCCGTACAATAACCACGGTTGCAGGAAACTCATCGCAGCCCTTTCGACTGGGCGCGACTGACAAGAAACCGCACAAGTGCCTGCTCATAGTTTTCGTCGATGGTGATGCGCTGATAATCGATCGCCGACTCGAGGACGACTTTCTTGAGGTCCGTCAGATAGGCCTGTAGCGCTTTGTCATAGCGATCGGCAATATCATTGGGTTCCGCGAAGATCGCTGGGCCACCCTCCATGTCCAGAAACCGCATCGGCCGCCGAAAACTGAACGACAGTTCCAGCGGATCCAGCAGATGAAACACCGTCACATCGTGCCGCCGGAATCGCAAGTGCTGAAAACTGCTGCGCAACACTTCCGGCTCGATGAACAGGTCCGACAGGATGATGATTAATGCTCGTTGCCGGATCGTCTCAGCTAACTCGTGCAGGACGGCGGCCAGTTGAGTTTCACCTTTGGGTTGCGTTTGCTCCAGAACATCCAGGATTTGTCGCAAGTGAGTGGCATTGCGCTTCGGCGGTATGTTTTGCACCACACCCTTCGCCACACAGGCGACGCCGACGGCATCCCCTTGCTGACTGGCCAGATATCCCAGCGTTCCGGCAATTCGTCGAGCGTAATCGATCTTGGTGATGCCAGTTGAGCCAAATCCCATCGACCCACTGGTATCGACCACCAGGCAGCAGCGAAGATTCGTGTCGGCCTCAAATTCCTTCACATAGAATCGATCGGACCGACCGTACGCTCGCCAGTCCAACCGCCGCAGATCATCGCCCGGAACGTACTTGCGATACTCAGCGAATTCGACACTGGAACCACGATGCGGACTGGCATGCCGACCCGAAACCGCTCCCTGCATCGGTCGGCGTGCAAATAGCGGCAATCCCGCCAGACGCGACAATACTCGCGTGTCGATAAAACTGCGAGATTGTCGATCCGGAAACATGACAGGGCTTTCAGCGGCGGCGAATAGCGAGTCCAGAACACGGCACACGGAGTGTGCCTACTACTGGCGTTCCTCCATCGTTTCCGAGATCAACCGTTTGACGATCTGCTTGGCATCCAATCCTTCCGCCTGAGCTGCGAATGTCGTAATCACGCGATGCGACAGCACAGGCAGCGCCACTTCGTGGACGTCTTCGAGTCGCACCATGTAGCTCCCGTGCAGTGCCGCGCGTGCTTTGGCACCCAGGATCAGGAACTGAACCGCACGCGGCCCCGCTCCCCATGAAACCAACGGCTTCAGCCAGGCCGGAGCCGTCGCTCCCTGTGGCCGAGTCTTTCGCACCAGCTTCGCCGCATACTCATAGATGTGATCGGGAACCGGAATTCGTCGCACCAGATGCTGATGCTCGACAATCTCATTACCGCTCAATAGATGACTCAACTCCGGCAGTGCATCTCCGGTCGTCGTCCTTGCGATCAGGATCTCTTCCGCTTCCGACGGATAGTCCAACTCGATCAGAAACATGAACCGATCAAGTTGAGCTTCGGGAAGCGGATAGGTTCCTTCCTGTTCCACCGGATTCTGAGTGGCGAGTACAAAGAACGGCGATTCGAGTCGGAACATCTTGCCGACAACGGTCACCTTCTGCTCCTGCATCGCTTCGAGCATCGCGGCCTGCGTCTTCGGGGGGGCGCGGTTGATCTCATCGGCCAGTACGATGTTGGCAAACACAGGACCTTTGATGAACTGAAACTCGCGTCTGCCGTCGGCCCCATCCTGTAGAATGTCGGTGCCAGTGATGTCCATGGGCATCAGGTCTGGGGTGAACTGAATGCGACTGAAGTGCAGCGACATGGTCTCGGCGAGCTTGCTGACCAGCAGTGTCTTCGCCAGACCCGGAACGCCCATCAGTAGGGCATGTCCGCGGGCGAACATGCAAATCGCGAGTCGCTCGATGACATCGTTTTGCCCGATGATGACTCGTCCCAGCTCTTTGCGAAGTCGAGCGTACAGCTCGCGCAGCTGGTCGATCGCCTGCACATCGTTATCGCTCAGATTCGTTGCGACCGACGGATTAGTAGACGGAGCCATCGAAAATTCCCGTTGATCAACCAAAATAGATCGCGAAGTGAGAATGCCAAGCATCAAACATGACCACTGCGTGATTCACATCGATCGAGACATTCGGTCTGATTTCATATCAAACCGGATCACAGAACGAAACCCCTCACCTTCAATTCTTTAACGTGAGCGGTTGTGACTTTCCGAACGGCTGCTCGACACCGCACCCATGATGATTGTTGCCGCCTGATCATCAAATTCTGAGTACACGTGAGAAAGTCGCTGCTAAACGAAGAATCTTGCTCTCCAAATGAGCGAGATCCATCTCATGGAAGCCAAAGAGCACAGTCCGTCGTTTTGCGACGGACTGTGCTCTTTGATCATCTTTCGGAGAAGTGCGTCCGCTATTTGGCGAGCAACGCCGGCAATGCCGTCTTCACGTCCTGTACCGACGCATTGCGGCTCACGACGATTCCATCCGCATTCACGAGAAACATCGTCGGTAGTGAAACGATGCCAAAGTTCATTGCCGCTGGCGCATTCAATCCGCCCGGTTGATAGATCTGGCCCCAGGTCATTCGATGTTGGGTCATGAATGGCTTGATCGTTTCTTTTTGTGAGTCCAGGCAAACTCCAAGGATCTCGAATCCACGCGGTTTATACTCCTGATACATCGCGCGCAGTTGCGGCAGGTCTTCTTCACAGACTTTGTACTCACTGGCCCAGAAGACCACCAGCACCGTCTTGCCGCGATAGCTCCGCAAGTCAACCGCGCCACTGTCAACGCCGGGGCCACTCAGAACCAGCGGCTTGCCTTTAAGTTCGAGCCGACGCAACGCCCCCGCGGCTCGGATTCCGGTTTCTGCCTTGCCGTGATCTTTGACCAGGCGCTGATACCAATCAGTAGCTTCTTTCTGCTTGCCGCTCAATTCTTCGTGATGAGCCAGCAGCAACATCGCATCAGCACCATCTTCGGCCGCGGGAAACTCCGTCAGGAAATCCTGCATTCCCTTGATCCACTCCTTTTGCACGTCCGCCGCCTTGTCCTTTTCGGCTTGCTGCAGGTCGACATAGTACTGGGCCTGGATACGGCGATACGTGACATAAGGAACCAAAACTGATTTCGGCCCACGGCGACGAAGGTCGAGTTCCATCGCTCGCAAGTCCGACGCCCCTTCGGGGAACGTCCCCATCTGAGCGGCCAGGGCATAGCCATCGATCATCTGCTTGGTCAGCAGCATCTTTTCGTCATCAGACTCGGCCAGTTCGATCGCCTTGCGGAGCAAGTCAGCGCGGCGGGCCATCAATGTCTTGATTGCCGCGGCATCAGTCTTGGGATCACCGAGTTTAACTTCGATCGCCTGCAGTTCGACCAGCAGTTTTTCGACTTCTGGTGACGTGCCGACATTCGGCGCGCTGCTCGCAGCAGCCAATAGCGGTTGCATCAGGATGCCCCCGGCAGTCTCAATCGTGCCATTGTCTTCAATCGGCTGTGGAATCTGGCACAGTTTCCAGACTTCACCAATGCGGATCAGCTCACCCATGTGGACGCCAAAGTACTTTCCCTTTAATTCGATGGTTGCCATCGAATTTTCATAAACCTGGACGTCGCCAGTTGCTTTCTCTTCGTCCTCGGGAATCGTGCTTGGCATCGGAGCATCGAACCGAATCCACTTCGCCTGGGCGTTAAGGACACGACTCTTTGAGAGAATGACTTTGGACTTCTTACCGGCATCCGCTGTCGATTCGATCAATTTGGCGCCGATTTGCGGATTCAGGCCGATCGCCTTCACGTCGGCGGCATTCACCATGACGAGTTGCAGGGCCACATCGTCACCGGCCACCATCGCTCGGATCGCCTCTTTGGCAGCTTCTGCGGCGGAGAGAACCTTCCACGAATCGATGCGACCGTCTTCGTTCTGATCGATCCCCCACCGCGAACCACCCAGGTTCAGCCACCGTGATTGATCGACTTTGTCGTTGTCATTGGTATCAATGTCGCGATAGACCTCAACCCCCTGGTTGTAGTATCGCCACTGATCCATCTTCTTATCGCCATCGGTGTCGAGGAACTTCCGCAAGACTTGGCCCGCAGGCCCCAACACGACCCAGCCCGAGCCTTTGCCCTTGCGCTCAACTTCGACTTTACACTTGGCATACTCTTCGGGTTTGGGCGTTTCGTATTCGACATCCTGTTGCTTGGGCGCGAAGGCCATCATGTCCTTCACCGTGTAGGCGGCAAAGGCAGGAGACAGCAAGCCACCTGCCGTCAATCCGCAAAACAGTCTCCATGCGTCACGAATATGAAACCTCATCCCTGTCACTCCGTTTGACCCGCGGGCAGTACCCGAATTTGAACCGCCGTCATCACAATCCTTGGCGGTGATTTTAGTTGTGGGATTCTAGGAAAACTCTGTCTTGACGTCACGGCCAGTTTGAGTTCATTTCAGTTTTCGACGGAATCCTGAAGCCCACGGAAACCGCATCATCGCGAGCATCGATCATTGACAATGGCGTCCAACTTTCGCAGGTTGTGCCTCCAGACCACCACGATGACCGACAACGACTCGACTTCCGGAAGACGACCAGCATGCCGCACTCAAATCGCGAGTTCAGCGATTTCCGTTTCAGCCGTGACGACAAGCCCACCCGCTATGAATTGACTCTGCTGCGGGCGTTGGCCAGGCAGTTTCCGAACATCGATTCCGCACTCGCCGAAATCGCTCGTTTGTCCGCCGTTTTGACACTCCCCAAAGGGACGGTCCACGTCATCAGTGACATTCACGGCGAAGACAAAAAGCTGCGACACGTCATCAACAATGCGTCCGGGACACTGCGTCCCCTGGTGGAACGGCTGTTCAAAGACAAGATGGACCCCGCCGAGTTTTCCGAGTTTCTGACGCTGATTTTCTACCCGGCGGAAGTCACCGATCGCCTGCAGAACACAATGACCGATGTTGACGAATTGCGTACGTTCGCGCGTCGGACATTGAAACATCAGTTTGAATTGGTCCGAGTCCTAGCGTCGCGATACAGCTTGAAACGAGCCATGCAGGTTTTCCCGCGTGAATACACCGATCTCTTCGCCGAAATGCTGCACGAGCCCTCACATGAGCGGGGGCGCGAGTTTGTCGAGTCCATCGTCGATGAACTGCTGCGACGCGGTCGAGCCTTGCACTTGATCCACATCACCGGCCGCCTGATCCGAAACCTGGCTATTTACGAACTGATCATTGGCGGCGATTGCTGGGACCGCGGCCCGCGCGGGGACCGCGTGGTCGATTACCTGCTCGATCAGCCTCACGTCTCATTCATCTGGGGTAACCACGATGTCGCTTGGCTTGGGGCCGGCTTGGGCCATGACGCGCTGATTTTCCACGTTCTGCGAGTTTCCTTGCGTTATCGCCGACTGGGCCAACTCGACGAAGGTTACAGCATCCCGTTGACGCCGCTGGAACATCTGGCTCGAACAGTTTATGTCGACGATCCCGCCGCGTACTTCCTGCCGAAATCAAGTGGGATGCGGTCCGACGTGATCGTGGGTCGCATGCAAAAAGCGGCGGCGATCATCCAGTTCAAGCTGGAAGGGCAAATGATTGCCCGCAACCCCGACTGGGGGATCGACCACCGTCGCTTGCTGCATCACATCGATCACGAACGAGGCACGATCAACGTCGACGGCGTTACCTATCCGCTGCGCGACACCTACCTGCCTACGATCGATCCCGCGAATCCTTACGAGCTGACTCCGCAAGAGGATCTCTGTCTGTCTCGTCTGCGGCATTCGTTCCTCAGCAGCCAAAAACTGCACGAGCACTTGAAGTACATTGTCGGCAACGGAGCGATGTATCTCCGACGAGATGACCACCTCATTTTCCATGGTTGCGTCCCGTGCGACAGCCAGGGCAACTTCCTGCCGATGCCGATCGACGGGGAATGGCTCAGCGGCAAACCAATGTTCGACGCCATCGAACGAGTCGTCGCCTGGTCGATGCAGCAGCGCGAGCAAAAACATCTGGATTTCCTGTGGTATCTGTGGAGCGGCCCCCGTTCCCCGCTGTTCGGCAAGGATCGGATCACCACACTGGAACGCGACTTCATCGCCGACAAGACGCCGCACCATGAAACCAAAGATCCGTATTTCGCGCTGATTCATGAACCCTGGTTCTGCGAGAAAGTCCTGGCGGAATTCGGTGTCGACCCCAAGGACGGTCTGATCGTCAATGGGCACGTCCCGGTGAAGATCGAAGACGGAGAATCACCGCTCAAGCGCAGTGGCAAAGCAATCACGATCGACGGGGCGTTCTCCGAAGCGTACGGCGATCATGGCTACACGCTTGTCCTCGAAGCCGATCGAACTTTGCTGGCCCGGCATCATCATTTCGAATCGGTCGATGCCGCCGTTCGCGAAGGAATCGACATCGTCCCCAGCGTCGAAAAGATCCGCCAATGGGATCGGCCACGACGCATGGCCGACACCGAACGTGGTGAGCAATTCCGTTGTGACATCGAAATGCTGGAACGTCTGATCGAGCTCTATCGCAACAATGACCTGCGTCAGGACGAATGGAAGCCGACGATGCCGACATAGCCCTCTTTTGCCCCTCTATCGAACAGACGGCGCTCACAGATGACATCACCACAACTTCGACTCGCTGAAGAAGACGACCTTCCGGCCATCAACGACATCTACAACTACTACGTCCCCCGATCAACCTGTACCTATCAGCTCGAACCCGAATCGATGGCGGATCGCGAAGCGTGGTTTCGCGAGCATCAGCCGGATCGATATCCGGTCATTGTGGCCGAATTGGACGGCGACATCATCGGTTGGGGTTCACTCTCGAAATTCCGACTCCGTGCCGCTTACGCCCCTACCGTGGAAGCGTCCATCTACATTCATCACGATTTTCACCGACGCGGACTGGGCCGTCTGCTGTTGACCGACTTGATCGAGCGAGCTCGCCGCGCCGGTTTCCATTCCTTGATTGGCGGTGCCAGCGCCGACCAAGTCGCCAGTATCGCACTGCAGGAATCCATGGGATTTCGGCGAGTGGCCCATCTGGTTGAAGTTGGCCTCAAATTCGGTCAGAGATTGGATGTGATTTACTTACAACTCATGCTGGGTGCTGCTCCGACCTGATCCGAGATCAACCACGCGTCACAATCGCTTTGCGTTTGCCTCTTGTCGACAACGATGAACTCGATACTTCTGGAGTAACAACAATGATTCGTTCGGTCCGATTGATGCTTGTCGCAATGGTTCTGACATCGGGATGGAATGCCATCGCTCAAGACGCACCGGAAGTTAAACCGGAACGAGTCGGCTTGTGGAATGGGAAAGCTCCGATCGGAGACGGCCAGTTCCAGGACACGGAAGTCTTCATCACCGTCCATCGCCCCGCGAAGCCAAACGGCGCAGCGATCGTCATCTGTCCCGGTGGCGGCTACGGCGGATTAGTCACAGGTGGTGAAGGGCATGGAATTGCCGCCTGGCTGAACAAGCACGGCATCACGGGTGTCGTGCTGGAATACCGACTGCCTGCCGGTCGAACCTACGTCCCGCTGCTCGATGCTCAACGAGCCATTCGGACAGTTCGAGCCCGAGCCACCGAATGGGGAGTCGATCCTACCCGAATCGGCATCATGGGCTTTTCCGCGGGCGGACATCTGGCCTCGACGGCAGACACCCACTTCGACGAAGGCGATCCGAAAACCACCGATCCGATCGCGCGAGTCAGCAGTCGACCCGACTTTGCGATCCTCATCTATCCGGTCATTTCCATGGGCGACAAGACGCATCAGGGCTCCAAGAGCAATCTGCTCGGTGCGAATCCCTCCAAAGAGCTCGTCGAACTGTTCTCCAATGAGAAGCAAGTCACGGACAAGACCCCACCCACGTTCCTGGCGCATGCGAAGGACGATACGGTGGTCGTGCCGGCGAACTCCGAGATGTTCTATGCCGCACTTCAGGCGCATAAAGTCCCCGGTAAGTATCTGGAACTCCCCTCAGGTGGCCACGGACTGAATGGATATAGAGGCCCAATGTGGGATGCTTGGCAGGAACAATCATTAGCGTGGCTGGGCGAACTCAAACTGCTGCAGCCAAGCGCGGGCAAAGCAAAGTAATCTCGTTCGGTCGACGCAAATTGAGCCTTGGAACAGTGTTTGCTAAGCTGTTCCAAGGTTTTCTAATCATGAGCGATCCCTCGGCTGACATCGCCGAAGTCTTCAATGAACGGGGTTTCCAATGCGGTTCCCAGCCATCCTCGTGGCGATTTGCGCGACACTGACCGTCACTTTTGTGACATCCTCCGCGCGTGCGGCCGACGAGAAGCTTCCCGCCGTCAAAGAGGCGGGCGATCTGACTCCGCTCAATAAAGCGGGGACAGTACTGGTCGACCTGAAGGGGAAGCGACTGCTGCTGAAGTCTGAAGTGGTGCTGCGTGAGGGGTTGCTGGAGATGCTCGCCTGTATCAAGCAGACGAAGGAGCACGAATCGATCCTGTCGGTCGAATCGAAAGCTCAATTGATCCATGCCGGCCTGATCTCCATCGGAGCCGAGCCGGGCAGTCCCGCGAAGTTCGTCCCGGAATACAAGGGGGCCACCGGACAACTGCTCAACATTTTCCTGACCTGGACCGATGCGAATGGCAAGTTGCATCGCGATCCCGCTCAAACATGGATCCGGCATGCGACTCGTCGCTATTTCATCGCGAAACTCGAGGCCTTTCCCAAGAATCTGAAGTTGCCCGCCGACAGCGATTTGAAGTGGGACGACCGCAACAAAGAACTACTGTGGTACGGCCCTATGACTGAGACTCAACGCGACAGCTTGCAGAAATTGTCGACCGACACCGCATTCCGCGCGGGGATCAAATCGATGTTCGATGAATCTCAAGTCCGCCAGATGGACGCTCAATGGGTCTTCGCGGGCAGCGGTTTCAATACAGACACCGCCACCGGCGAGAAATACTATCTGGCCGAGGGGGGCGATCTGATCTGTATCGCGAACTTTGCCACAGCCACGATCGATCTCTCGATCGAGAGCAGTGCGACGAACGATGGCTTGATGTTTGAGGCCTATACCGAGCGAATCCCGCCGGTTGGAACCAAGGTGACGATTGAACTGGTCCCGGTCTTCAAAAAGCCAGCGAAATAGCAAATCGGGACGGCCGCATTTTCTTCTCGAAATCCCGTTTCGGGATCGCTACAGTGATTCGGTTCATGTGCCACGAATCGTGAATTGGCGGTTGTTCAAGATGCCTCGCGTCAAATCTTGCCTGTCATTCGTCGCAAGTCTGCTGGGCCTGCCGGCGTTGCTGTCCGCCCAAATGGTGACGACGCAATCGCCGCTTCAGAGCAATTCGTCGTCGTTTTACGAACATTCGCATGTTGGCTGGAGCGTCCACAATCCCCACTACTTCATGAACTTTAATGGTGGCGGTGGAACTCCGCCGTTTGGCGGCTATCAGCCCAACGCAGGTTTGTCCGGCGGCTTCGGCGTCAATAACGCTGCTTTCGATTTTGGATTCGGCCAAGGTGCCTCGTTGAACAGCACCACCGTGACCCCGATGCTCACCACCACCAACGGCTTTCCTGGCTACCTGTTCATTGGCAGTGAACGACCGTTCGTGACAGGAGTTGTCCCTGTCGTCGGCGGAGGCGGGGGCTTCGCCAATGTTCCAGCGATGGGGCCATTGGCGTCGCGAGTCGCAACGGGCCAGTTGAAGACAGAGCAGGGACGGATTGTCCTTCCCAAGGGTGAGCAAGCGATCCAAGCGCCATTACGGGAGGCCAATGTCGCTCGCAACGAAATCCCGCCGGCACCGCGCCCCGCCGAAGTTGCGACGAATTCGAGCCGGCAACTGTCCGCCGCTCAATATCTGGAAAAAGCCGTCGCCGCCGAAAAAGACGGCCGAGCAGGCGTCGCGAAGATCTACTACCAACTCGCGGCCACCAAAGGCGAAGGCCTGGTAAAAGTTCAAGCCACGCGAAAGCTGGATGCCATGAAGGGCTCTGTCACAGCACGCTGATTCGAATCATTTATCGCGTCACATCATCGCCCCTTCCGTCATTCCCGCGAAGGCGGGAATCCAGTGGAGCGAGTGGGGCATCAATGCTGGAGCAAATGTCTATCTGCGGGAATGACGGCTGTGAACTGTCTGGGCATCGCCTTAGTTCAAGCGATGAACTCGCAAACCTGTCCCAGGCACGACCAGTTGCAGCGGATAGGAATAACCGCCGCCGAAGCCGAAACCAGGCCCGCCATAGGCCCACGGCACTCCGTAACCGCCGTATCCACCTCCGTAACCCTGATTGACGTTAGTCGTTCGTTGAATAATCGTCTGACGCATCTTTCCGAACAGGAATTCGACGGCATTGTCATTGATGTAACTGGGATTCGCATCATATTCCGCTCGGATGAACGGGATTGATTTGTAGATCTCCGAGTACATCTGCGACAGGTATCGCGGGTCGACGCTTCCTTCGGGGGGATTGACGATCGTCTTGGGCTCGCAGCAGTAGCTGGATTCGCCTGGAGTAATGATCGGCAAGTCGTCCATCACCGGCTGTTTCACCAAGGACTCAGGAACCGGACCGCTTGGATCTGGCGATAGTTCAGGCACGTCCTGTCGAAGGGAAACGAGCTGAATCTTTCCCGTTTGGCTTTTTGCAGTGGGGACTGCCGTGCGAACTGCTGATGGAACGTCCGGCTGACTGGAAGCTCCCGGACGGATCGTGATTTTCCATCCGTCAAAATCCTGCACGAACGGCTCCGCGGCGAAACTGCTCGCTGCCGTCGCACACATCAACCCCGCCGCCATTCCCCAGGTTTTCATCCGTCCGTACATGACGCAGTTCCTTCAATCTCGACTTCGATCAGGTCCGCCGCTCCGTCGCGGTTCGGGTCGTCCTTTAATTCCCACGCTAAATTGACGAATAGACCGTTGTCAAATGGCGAATCGGATTGATCGACCCAAATTCAGCCGGAGTTAACGATTGTAGGGGCTGGCGGCGAACCTTCGGCCTGCTGGCGCGGTCGGAAAGAAGGGCCGCCAGGCGGGTTCGTACCGAATCAGGCCGAAATCTGGTAAAAGTGCGTCCGCCGATGCCGAGGAATTGGCCACAAATCAGGGATCTACAAGTTCGGGAGAAGTCGAGTGTCTGCGAAAGCCTGGGGCGGAGCGTTTGATCAGAAGACCGATCCGCGCGTCGAATTCTTCACCGAATCGATTAGCTTTGACAGCCGTCTGGCGGCCGTCGATATCCGCGGTTCGCAAGCCCACGCTCGCATGCTGGCCAAGGTCGAGCTGCTCACCGCGGACGAATGCCGCCAGATCGTCGAAACGTTGGATGTCATCGGCCAGGAAATCGCGCGCGGCGAGATGGTCTGGAAGACGGAACTCGAAGACATTCACATGCATATCGAGTCCGCTCTGATCGCGCGCATCGGCGATGTGGGACGTAAGCTGCATACGGGCCGCAGTCGAAACGATCAGGTCGCGACCGATCTAAAACTGTATGTCCGCGATTGCCTGACTGAACTGGATGCGCTGCTGATCGAGTTGCAGCGGGCATTTGTTGATCGCTGTGAAGCCGACGCCGATGTCGTTCTGCCCGGCTACACACATCTTCAGCGTGCTCAACCCGTGATGGCCGCCCACTACTGGCTAGCCTATTGCGAGAAACTGCAGCGCGATCGCGAGCGACTGGCAGACTGCTTGAAGCGCGTCAACATCCTCCCGCTGGGAGCCGCGGCCCTCGCCGGATCGTCACTGCCGATCGACCGTCACGAATCCGCGCGGCTGCTCGGATTTGCCGATGTCGCCGCCAACAGCCTCGACGTTTCCAGTGATCGCGACTTTCTGGCCGAATCTATTTTTGTCCTCTCACTGATCTCCGTTCATCTGAGCGGCTGGGCCGAAGAATGGATCTTGTGGTGTACGACGGAATTCGGATTCCTGAAGCTACCCGACGCCTATACCACTGGTTCGTCGATCATGCCGCAGAAGCGGAATCCAGACGTGCTGGAACTGATGCGCGGCAAGTCCGCTCGCGTGATCGCGGACGTGCAGCAGATCCTGACGCTCATCAAGGGACTGCCACTCGCTTACAATCGCGATCTGCAGGAAGATAAGCTCGCCTTCTTCGATGCATTCGACACCGTCCGCGCCTGCGTGGACTTGGCACCAAGTATCGTGCGTCATGCGAAATTGCAGGTCGACACAATCAATGCCCGCCTGGAAGAAGGCTTCCTCGACGCCACGACACTGATGGAATACCTGATCAGCAAGGGCGTCCCCATGCGATCAGGCCACGAAGTCGTCGGTAAACTGGTGCGAGACTGTGAATCGCGTCGCATCAAACTGGCCGATCTGTCGTTAGCCGAGCTGCAACAAGCGTGCGACAAGATCGGCGCCGACGTAACCAATTCGCTGGGTGTCAAAAACGTCGTCGAGCGACTCAGCAGCTTTGGCAGTGGTGGACGTAACGCCGTTGCCGAACAAGTCACCGCGTGGCGCGATCGGCTACAGGCAAAGTGAGTGACGAAGCCCCTGTGACCGATTCAGAACCAGTCGCGGCCAGCGGCGAACGGACCCTCAAGCTGACGCTGGCGTACGACGGCACGAACTATTTCGGGTGGCAAGTCCAGCCCAATGGCGTGACGCTACAGGCAGTCGTCGAACAGGGACTGCTGAACTTTACGGGCGAGCGGACGCGCGTAGTGGCATCCGGGCGAACAGACGCGGGGGTCCATGCCGTGGGGCAGGTGATCAGCCTGACCACGCGATCTACCGCACCCTGCCGCGGCTTTTTGCATGGCTTACCGATTCATCTTCCCGACGACGTTGTGGTCTGCGCCGTCGAAGAAGTGCAGCCCGGATTCAACGCTCGCTACGATGCGAAACGGAAGTGGTATCGCTACATCATCCACAACAATCCAATCCGCGTTCCGTTCCTGCGCCACTATGCCTTGTGGCAACGAACGCGCCTCGACGATCAAGCAATGCACGCGGCGGTTCAACACCTCATTGGAACGCACGACTTTCGATGCTTTGAGACGCAATGGCCCAATCGCTCGTCCAGTATTCGCACGATCTTTCACGCGAGTGTCACTCGAACGACGGGCTGGCCTGCCTGGCATGCTTCCGCCAATACAGATTCCGCACCAAGTCTGCATCAATTCCCGATCTCGCAGGGGATGGACGCCGACTTCCTCTGCTTTGACATCGAAGCCGACGGCTTCCTGTACAACATGGTTCGAGCCATCGCCGGAACCCTGATTCATGTGGGACGCGGTCGGTGGTCTCCGCTGGATATGCAGCGAATTCTTGACGCTGGGGATCGCACGCACGCGGGCGAGACGGCACCGGCACAGGGCCTATATCTCATGCGCGTCGGTTACGACACCTGATACCGCCTAGTCGCCAGGTGAGCCGCGCTGCGTCAGCACGCGGATAGCTTCTTGCTCCCGTTGCTGAGGAAGAAAAGCAGTTCTCACGCGAAGCCGCGGAGGCGCGAAGAAGAGGGAGAGGAGAGAAATATTTGGAAGAAGTCCGCCGCGAGCGAGCGGTTACCAGCGAGGGGTGAACATGAGAGCCCCTCTATATCCGCCTCAATATCACACGACTTCTCTTCCATGTCTTCTTTGCGCCTTCACGTCTATGCGTTGAAACCGCCCGCTCGCCCATGCGTCCGCGGTCCAAGCGTTGCGCTTTCTCTTTCTTCCTCAATCTCTTCTTCGCGCCTCCGCGGCTTCGCGTGAAATCCGCCTTTCTCGGGAAATTTCCGCCTTCGGTTGCACGAAGCTGAGTCGAATCAGTAGTCTCCGATCTACATTTCTTCGGTGCCCTCGATTCGCAATGTGCACCTGCTTCAACATTGATCTTCTACGCGAAATGGACTCGACATGCCCATTCAGATCGCTTGTCCCGAGTGTGGTAAGAAGTATCGATTTCCCGATGAACGCGCCGGCAGCACCGTGGAGTGCAAAGACTGCGGTGGCGACATCGATCTGCCTGGTGAAGGACGCCGCAAAACAAAATCCCGAGACGATGAAGGATCGCCATCTCGACCACGGTCTCGCAAAAAGGGTCGCGTCTCCAAGTCATCGGGGGCTCCCGTCGGACTCATTCTCGCTGGTGGAATCGGCGGACTTGTGGTGGTCGCCGTACTGGCCTTCGTGATCTTAAGACGCCCTGGCGGGAACAATGCCGTGCCCGTCGCCGGAACTCCCGGCGCCTCAACTGCAGCCTCGACTTCATCGCCGAATACGGCTGTCGCGGCTCCTGCTGAAAAGAAACCAACCGTTGTCAGTAAGGGGTGGAAAGCAAAAGTTGATCCTCCGACAATTCCCGCGCCGACCGACCCGATTGCGTCGTTCAAGATCGAGTCCAAAATAACGTACGCGCGTCAGGAGCATATCCTCTATCCTGAGACCGCCAGCCCATTTGTTCTGTATGGCGATCCGGGTCCGTCTAATAAGAAACCTCGCGAACTTTGGAACTTAGCATCGGGCACGAAGGTTCGCGATGTCGGCCCATTGGCGAATATGCACAAGGCTGGGCTGAGTGCCGATGGCAAATTGCTCGCTTGGTATCGCTTCGAAGACAACGGCGGGCTCCATGTCTTCGATACAGAAGCCGGAAGAATTGCCGTCACGATTCCGCTGCCTGCGCAGCAAGTGAACATCACCACCGTCGCCATCCCCTCGCCGCAACGACTGCTGATTGCATCGACGGTCCATCGCAAATTGATGACGTGGAAACTCCCCTCCGGTGAACCCGAGCGAACGATCCAACTCGGCGAGAATGCTCAACCGGGCGATCAGATGGCCTTCAGCCCTGGCGGACACTATGCCGCCTTCACGGCTGATTTTCTGGCCCAATCATTGCAGATTCAGGACCTCGAAACAGGTGAACTCGCCGGCACGATCGAGTTTTCCGAACGCATGTCGAATAAGGATCTGATTGGACTCGCATTTTCGCCCGATGGCGCTGAACTCGCGGCCGTCTTCGGCCAAAACCACAGTGCGACATCAGATCGCGTCTTGATCTGGAATTTTGCCAATGGCACCAATGTGGCGGACTTCTCGCTTCCTGACCCTGATCAACGTCCGGTCGATTCCGCAGTGGGGGCGCCCTCTCTGCAATGGTTTCCCGATCGCAAGCGTTTACTGCAAAATGGCCGACACATCATCGATCGAGATGCGAAGAAGGTTGTCTATTCGCTCCCTTCGCCACTGCTCCGATTCGATACCAAAGACATCCGGCGCGTGCTATCGAATACCACGATTGCTTCCTGGGACGGATCGAAAGGTGCCGAGGCGCTGACGGCGTTGGAGTTGAAAGAGTCCGATGTCGCCCGAGCTCGTGAAGTCGCGGCCAGCGGTGGCTTAATCATTGACGCCAAGCTGCCCAAACTGACGGCGATCGATCGCAAGCGAGCGACCGATAAAAGCGCGATCAGCGGAGGCTGGAAAGTCCAGCCCGACCCCGGTTCAGAGGCTCCGACTTTGGCAACTTCGATCGCGTTGTCAGATTCGACGGGCAGGCCGCGGGAACTCCAGTTCTCGCGCCCAGACTCCGCCCGAGCGGCCTTGCGCGTCGCGACAGGCGAAGATGACGCGAAAGCCTTGACCAGCGGGATCTATCCGCGTCTGGTGCAAATCACGGGCGACAAGCGAAATCGTCGTCGCTATGACATCGAACCGGTCATGTGCCGACAGAACTGGCTCGAACTGTTTGACCTCAAGGAAGGAAAGTCTGTCGGACGAGTCGAGATTGGGTTTCCGTGCGAACTCGTCGCGCTCAGCCCGAGTGGCTCGCGGGCGCTTGTCACACCGATGGACGGGCAAGGGCGGCTCGACGTATTTACGGTGCCCGAGGGGACTCATGTTGCCGGATGCCGGCCTTTCGTCAACGAAGAAAAGCCCGAGCACCGCGACATCGAAGCGGCCGCATTTCTGGACGAAAATACGATCGCGGCCTGCAGTCGCAACGATCAACTGGTGGTCTACAAGCTCCCGGGCTGCACACCGGTCTATGCCGTACAGGATGCCGGAATCCTTGCCGTTTCGCCCGGCGGCAAGTTGCTGGCGACCTGCGCCGAAATGAGAATCGAGATCAGGGACTCGTTAACGGGCGAAGGACGGGGCTCTGTCCCGATTGACGGGCAAGCCGTCGCGATGTCGTTCGCTCCAAAAGGTGATCGATTGGCTGTCGTGACTTCCGCGGGGAATGTCTCTCAGTTAAATGTGATCGAACTCAAAGATGGGTCACTAACCAACTTTCCAATTCCAGCAGCATTGGGGCCTGTGATTTGGGGCGGTGGGCAACAACTGCTGGTGGGGGCCGAAAAGCCCTCGCCGTTGATTCACCGCAAATCGAAGCCAAGCACACTCGATCGACACCTGATGCTGGTCGATCTGAAACGACAGGCTGTGCTGTGGTCGTACGATTACGGTACTGGTGACGCCGTCACTTTCGGACGCAAAACGACGGACAATCATTTGTGGGTCGCTGGGGCCGCGAAAAAGGGGGGCAGCATGAAGCTGACGGCTCTGACTGTCCCGGAAACCTCCATCGCGAATCGATTGGACGACAAGTCGCTCGACGCGAAATTGGTGGTCAAGCCGGGGATGTCGGTCTCACTCCAGTCTAGTCTGACTGACCCTGTCGAAGCTCCCGGCGTGGCCCAGCAAATACGAGATGTCATCGACAGCGCCGCACGTACGAATGGGCTGTCGATCCAGGACAGTCAGCCGCTGAAATTGACGGTGACAGCCACCGTTGCGAACGATCAGGGAATGATCGAAATGCAGCTCTTCGGCGGTCCAGGCAACCAGCCGAACAAGGTGACCGTGCAACCCAAGTCGTTGACCATCCGCATGGCGTACGAATTGAACGGAAAATCGATCTGGGAATCAAAACGATCGATCGCGAATACTGGCACCGGTTTCGTTCAAATTGGAAACAAGCAACCGCAACTGGCCCTCGATGAGCAAATGTGGCGGCAAGCTGTGGAGGTGTTTCGCGAGATCCAGCCCACCAGCCAAGTTTTTGCCGGAGCGACAATTAAAGGTCTGGGCAGCTCTCGCCTCTACGGTGACGGTGCCTTCCCGCCCGACTGAGGCGGTCGTCGCAGACTGGCGGATCAGCGAGGGGGATGGCAGACTACCGGCGGCGATGCGGAGGCTCCGTATCTCTTTCAGCAAACAATGCATTCCTTTCTGTTGATCGGACCCCGAACGACTCATGGACGACACCGAATTGGCCGCCATCCAGCGTGCCGTCGTACAGCGACTGGAGGACTTCCAGCGCGCGGGCCTGACTCATTGGAAACGGATCGTTCCGATCGCGTCCGAGCCTGCCCCGCAAGTCGCCACGTCACCCGTTTCGGTCGCCCCACTCAGCAAGCCAGCTCGTCTGTTCGACGCGACTCCGGCTGCCCCCGTGAATCCTCAACCCCAGGTTTCTTCCATGCCCGCCAAAAAAGCAGCACCTGCGGCTGCTGTTGCCACTGTCTCCACTCCGTTCCAGCCTCTGAATTTGCCGCTTGCGGAACGCGTCTCGCGACTCAAGGTTCTTTGTGACCAGGTGAAGGGATGTACCCGCTGCCAGGAGTTAGCCGAAACACGAACACAGACCGTGTTCGGAGTAGGCAATCCCGAAGCGAAGATCATGTTCATCGGCGAAGCTCCCGGTGCCGACGAGGATAAGCAGGGCGAACCGTTCGTGGGTCGAGCCGGTCAATTGCTGAACGACATCATCAAAGCGTGTCGCATGAAACGAGAAGACATCTACATCTGCAATGTGCTGCGCTGCCGCCCGCCGGGCAATCGTCTGCCGTCGCCTGAAGAAGCGCATAACTGTCGCGAATACCTGAACGGTCAAATCGCGATCGTGAACCCCGAATATATCGTTTGCTGGGGATCGACGGCGGCCAAAAATCTGCTCGCGTCAGAACTGCCGATCGGCAAGATGCGCGGCAAATTCTTCGAATACGGCCGAGCGAAAGTCGTCTGCACCTATCACCCGTCCTACCTGCTGCGGAACCCCGCGGCAAAGAAAGATGTCTGGGATGATATGAAGTTTCTCTTTCAGGAAATGGGAATCGATCTCGCCGCCAAGTGACCTCGTGGCTGTTGTCTTAACCCTCAATTTCGTGGAAACGAGATTGATCAGAGACGCGCGCCGTTCGGACTCCTATAATCCTCTGGTTCGATTTTCACTTTGCGATGCGAGGAGAACGTGATGGTTCGTCCAGTCACTTGTCC
This sequence comes from Schlesneria sp., assembly GCA_028291515.1. Classification (GTDB taxonomy): domain Bacteria; phylum Planctomycetota; class Planctomycetia; order Planctomycetales; family Planctomycetaceae; genus Schlesneria. The sequence continues at coordinate 23,702 of JAQGHU010000070.1, read as the reverse complement.
GATTTGTCATAAGCCCGTTCAAGCCTCGAAAACGCTTCCGTTCTGCAGCGAACGATGCCGGACCATTGATTTCTTCCGCTGGAATGATGGCCGCTACGCGATCGTCGAACCGCTCGACCCGACTCGCATCCAGGAAGAACTTCTGAAAGGGTCCGACTCTGAAGAGCACGAACTTCTGAAAGGGTCCGACTCTGAAGAGCACGCGGAGGAGTAGTTACCCCGCGCACGTCACCGCGGGGTCTCGGTCGGCAATTGACTAACATCGACCCCGGGCCGCTTCTGTGCCGATGATCGAGGGGCCGTCAGATTCTCAAGCCGTGATTGCCCAATCGGACCTTTGATCGCTCCTGCGAAAATCAGCTCACTGACCACGATCCCTTCGAATTGCTCATCTGCATCGGCAATGGACTTTGCCTGCGATGTCGGTGAAGCAGACGCTGCCAGCAAGTTGACTCCGGGAGCGATGACGCAGCCCGTGCCGCGGAAGGAGACCACCTTGGCAGCGTTCTCCCTGACGGCAGCAGCTTGCAGTTCGATCAGACTCGTCGACGGACCACCGGCAAAGACGCAGTCGTTGGCAGTCATCTCGATAGTCGGCGCCAGGGAATTCTCGGAGTAGTTGCCCGCCAGTCGCAGCAATGGGCCGGATTCTCGCAGCGTGACGTTGTTCAGCTCCCACTGACTCTGATGCAGCGAGGCCCTCGGTGAAACCGCCACGCAGGCACCGGCCCCCGCCTTCAAACAGTTATGCATTATGAATTGATGCGGCATCTCTGCCGACCACAAGGCAGCTCCGTTCGTTTGAAACACACAGTCGCTTAGAGCAACTCGCCACTGATCCGTTTCTGCGGCATCGAGCGGTCCCCAGCCGATTGCAGTCGATTGTCGGTTCACCTCGACCGGAGATCCCGCCACATCGTTCGAGACCTGCCTGAAGAGACACCCTTTGATCTCTAACTCTTTCGACTTAACGAGCACCGCCGCCTTGAGCCCAGAACGCGCCGAGTAGTCGCAAGCAATTGCAACGTTCTGGAGCTTAACAATCGTCCCAGCGAGCCACAGCGATTCCGTTTTGACTTGGATCACCGGCGTGATCCCAGCCGCGCCGCGGATTGTCAGATTCCCATCCACTACAATCCGAGCCGCCTCGTAGGGGCCGGGCTGATCGAGAACGATTTCGCCACTAACCGGAGCAGGTAACGGCAATAGCCCATTTGTGCGGAGCGGCTCTTGTCCAGACTGCGCGGGGGCGTCTGCTCGCTGTGGATTGGTCGCGAGTGATGCCTGAATTGTCTCCGAGACACGTTGCGCGATTGCCAGAAATTCGCTTCTCAATCCTTTGTCGGCAAAAGTCAAAGCCATCCCCACAGCGACAAACAGCGACGCCGCCATCCACGGCCAGCGACTATCCACCACCGGTGCGCTGTGATGCACAAAATGCGGCACCGCACCGTCAAAATGCTTGCGATAACGCTTCAATCTCGACCGCGACGATATTCCCGCTCGGCCCCAGCGATGCAGCAATTCGTCTACCGATTTGGGCCGCTCGTTGATCTCGGGCGATGTCATCGCGGCAATAGTTTCCGCCAGTGCGGCAGGCGTATCCGGTGCCAGTGACCGAACGTCCGCGATCCGCTGCGTCTGATGGGCTGCCAATTTCATCAATGCATCGGCGGTGGGGTAGGGAGGTCGCCCGGTCAGCAATTGCCACAGCAGGCACCCCAAGGCGTAAATCTCGGAACTGGCATTCGGATGCAGGCCCGTCCCGATCAATTCGGGGGCGACACCGTCGTAAGCATCTAGAGCGAGTTCTTCGTGAATCGTCAGTTCGGGATACAACGCCGGTCGAATCCCTCCATCAACCAGAATCGCCATCCCGGAAGTCGTCAACCGAACATTCGACAACATCAGATCGCCGTGTGTCAGTCCTTGAGCATGCAACGATGCCAATCCACTCGCCAGTTGTCGGGCAATCTCCACCACCACGGGTGCGGGAAATCGGCCGCGACGAATCAGCAGTTCGGCCAGCGTCAGACCTGAAACCTGGCGACTGACCGTCACCAGTTCGCCATCCGGTTGAACTAACAGTTGACTTGGAACGACGAGATTCGGATGCGACCACGTTCGCGAACGTTCGACCAGTTGCTTCAATCTCAGACGGCAGTCGGGCAGCACCTCGGCGGCGACCGAAATTCGCTTCAACGCAACTGTTTCGCGATGCTGCGGCGACTTCGCAATCAGCGTGGTCCCGTGCGGTCCCTGTCCCCAGCGATCCACCACCACGTAGTCGTCGACCAGAAGTTGGTCCTCCGCCCCGTACTCCAGCATGCGAGCCTGAAATGGCGTCAACTTGCGAAGTTGCACCAACGCGTCGATCCAGACCGAATCGAACGGCGGCAAATCTCGAGACAGTCGGCGCACCAAGATCTTCGCTCGCCGAAAGTCGGCCAGACGGCAAAGCCGAAGTCCGATCACGCGGCGGACGAGGTCGTCCGGAGCATCACTGTGCGACTGAGCAAAATCGAGCACTGGCCAGGAGTCCTTTCCCGAGTAGCAGCCGTGGGTTACGGTTGCTCTTTGTCCCGGCCCCTCTTGTCGCAGAAATTGCCGATATCGACAAGAGGGGCTCGCTGTCGACGGCGTTTCCAACCTGATACTCTCCGTACTGTTCGTTGTCGCTCAGGCCCCGGTGCTGGCCGATGCTGACTGATCGACCTCCGATTTTGACGCAACTCATAGTCAGTCAATCAGTTCCGCACTTCCACCAGCCCGCAGATGTCTCAGGTTTCGCACTCAAGATGACCCCACTGGACCGGCCCAAATATACCGATCAGCAAGCTGCGGCCATCCAGACCCGCGGCGTGTCGATCGCGCTTTCCGCTGGGGCCGGCTGCGGCAAGACGTTCGTGTTGACGCAGCGATTTCTCAACGGGCTGGAACCAGGGACCGTCACCACCAACCTCAGATCCATGGTGGCCATCACGTTTACGGATCGCGCCTCCAGAGAAATGCGGGACCGCATCCGCTCGGCCTGTCAGCAACGACTGCAGCAGTGCGAAACCGATGTCGTGGAACATTGGTTGGGCGTCCTGCGAGGTCTTGATTCGGCACGCATCAGTACCATCCACTCGTTCTGCACGGGCCTGTTGAGGTCACAAGCCGTCGACGCGGGGCTCGATCCACGATTTACCGTGCTCCAGCCTTCGCTTGCCGACACATTACTTCGGAACACCGCGAAAGAAACAGTTCACGGATTGCTCGAACAGAACGACGAAGACGCCATCGAGTTCGTGCTGCAATTCGGCCTGGAGCGAACCCGGGAACTCATGCGTGCCCTCGTCGAACAGCGATTTCAAATTACGTTCGAAGACTTCGTCAATCAAACTCCCGAGACACTCGCGGCTGACTGGCGCACGCGCTGGCAAAACGAATTTATCCCGAAACTAATTGCCGATTTTCGGCAAGCTCCCGCGACACAAAATCTCTTAACATTGTTAAGTGAAAACCTGCCTGCCCACCCCACCATGCTGGAACGCCGGGCAGCACTCTTAGGGTGGTTGCAGCCGTCTCGGGAATGGCCCAACCCATTGGAAGCCCTCCAGACCATCGCGGAAAATGCGCGAGTGCAAGGAGGCGGACGCAGTGACTCCTGGCCCACCACAGAGATCTACGAAGCCGCCAAAAACCTGCTGACATCCGTTCGCGAAAAATCTCGCGATGTGATCCAAGAAACAGAGATCAACGACAACGATCTGATGCTCGCGGCCGAATTGTCAGTGCGAGCGATCCGGTTGGCGAAGATCACATCCGACGCCTACGAATCCGCCAAGCAGGCTCAGGGACTGCTCGACTTCGACGACCTGCTGCTGCGAGCGCGAAACCTCTTACGCGATCGCGCCGATGTTCGCGAACGCGTGGCCTCGGGGATTCGGTTATTGATGGTCGACGAATTTCAGGACACCGATCCGATTCAGGCCGATGTCGTGCGCATGCTTTGTGCGGAAGCGTTGACGCAAGGTCGGCTGTTCCTGGTCGGTGACGCCAAGCAGTCGATCTATCGTTTTCGTCGAGCCGATCCCGGCGTCTTCGATCGCGTCCGCAACGAGATTCCCGCAGCGGGTCGACTGCCGCTGAGCGTCAATTTCCGCAGCCAGCCAGCCGTGCTGCATTTCGTCAATCACCTGTTTTCCGCAGGAATGGGCGACCAGTATGAAGCGTTAACCCCATTTGACGAAGTGCAGCGATCGCCAACTCCGGCCATCGAGTTCCTGTTCGCCACCTTCGACGCAGAAGAAATCCCCTCTGCTGACGAATCCGGCCCCAAGCAGCCGAGTGCGTCAGACCTCCGCATCCGTGAGGCCGATTGGATCGCCCGCCGGTGTGCCGAACTCTTGGCCGACGCCACCCCGCGAATCCGTGACAAAGACTCCGCGGGCAAGCCGATCCTCCGTCGACCCAAGCTGGGCGACATCGTGATCTTGTTCCGCGCGTTATCCAACGTCCACGAATACGAAAACGCCTTACGTCGATACGGATTGGACTACTACCTCGTAGGGGGCAAGGCGTTCTTCGCTCAGCAGGAAGTCTTCGACATCCTCAACCTCTGCCGCTACCTGGATGACCCCGATGATTTGATTGGACTGGTCGGTGTCCTGCGATCGCCATTCTTCAATCTCAGTGATGACTCAATCCAGTCGCTGGCACTCACCTCGGTGGCCGATGAAGTCCGTCCGAGTCCCTTTGAACGTCGCACTCTGCATGACAATCTGCAACTCGAGCCGCCAACTTCGCTGCCGGAAGAGCAGCGACGACGGATCGCGTTTGCAAATCGTGTCTTGATGGAATTGAGAGCCCAGAAAGACCACCTGCCGCTTTCGAAGCTGCTCGCGCAAGCCGTGGCCATTACCGGATACGATGCCTCTTTGCTCACAGAGCATCTTGGTTCGCGGAAGGTCGCCAACCTGCGAAAACTGATGGATATGGCGCAAGAGTTCGATCGCGCCGAACTCTTCACGTTGAAGGATTTCGTCGAACGCCTGCAAACATCGGTTCTCGAAGAGACCGACGAAGAATTCGCGACGACGCTGCCTGAAACGGGCGAAGTCATTCGGCTGATGTCGATTCACCAATCGAAGGGATTGGAATTCCCGATCGTCGTCGTGGCTGATATCGATCGCAAAGGGCCACCTCGAGGGCGATCGGCCGTGCTGCATCCCGATTTCGGGGCCCTCGTGAAATTGCCGGACACATTCGGACAGTCTCACGAAAACCTCGGCTTGCGGATGTTCAATCTGCTGGAACGCGACGCGGACGCTCAAGAGACGATTCGGCTGTTTTATGTCGCCTGCACTCGCGCCGCAGATTACTTGATCCTGTCCGCCGGGATCGATCCGACAATCAAAAAGCATTCGCCATGGTATGAACTAGTCGAACGGCGTTTCGACACCAGCACGGGGTTGCCACAGACCGACCCGCTGCTGGGCTCATCCAGTGCTTCCACCGCCGGACGCGAGACAATTCCGGACATCCTGCCGCACCATCAGCCGCCTCGCGTTGCCAGAACGGCTCCACCTTCCGAACGACTGGTCCCGATCAATCAACTGGCCGAATTCCTGCGCAACTCCGAACCATCTTCAATCCCCGATTTGGCGGTTCGAATCGAACGCGACACGGACGAATTGCCGGCACTCAGCGTTTCTCGATTGGAAACCATCGACGCCGATCTGCGCGAAATTGCGCATGTTCGACACGATCGCGCGAGAGACCTGGTCGACGCTCCCCTCGACCCCGATCAAGCTACGGCGCTCGGGTCTCTCGTCCACGCCGTGCTGGAACGCATTTCGTTCGCACCGCCGATCGCCTGGACGGAATCGCTTGAACACGAAGTCAATCGCTCTCGCGAGACGATCAACGACGACACCGCCACAGCGGCCAAATTGATGCTATCGCAATTGATGGCCTCATCCGTACCGAATGACCTGGCCGAATCGACGAACATTCATCGTGAAGTCGAATTCGCGATGAGCTGGCCAGCCTCGACCGCAGCCGGACGCCCCACGCTGATTCGGGGAGTGATCGATGTCCTCTACGAAGATCGCGACGGCGGCTGGCACGTATTGGACTACAAAACGAACGACTTTCCGTCTCACGCCACAGACGAACAGTTGCTGGCTCCCTACGAACTGCAACTCGGCATTTACGCGCATGCGGTGACGCAGTGGTTCGGCAAGCCGCCCCGTGAATTGTCGTTGATAACCTTTCGGCCGACCGTTCGCCGCGTCACGCTCGTGTGGTCCCTCGAACGCTGGCAACAGCTAGCCGCTCGAATCGAGGCGAGTATCGCCGTCTGTCGGCAATCAGGACTTCACTAGACGAGCGCGGGCCTAGTGCCGTTCCGCTTCGTCATTCCCGCGCAGGCGGGAATCCAGCGACTTCGCGGAACGGTCGCCATTACGTTTGATCGTGTCAGGATTCCCTCTGGAACTCATGGTTCTCGATGTTCGCAACCCGCGTCAATTTCTCGCCCCTGCGGTAAAGCGAAGCCCTATTTCAGCGGCTATAGCTGTGATTTTCAGAGGCTTTGTTTATCTTAAGCGTCTCGATCCGAGATTTTCCCAGATCCCTGCATGATGAAGGGCTATTGATGAATTTTCGCCAGTTATTCGCGAGTAAACGGCTGGACGTGCTGTTGAAAGAGATGGAAGGTGATCAGCGGCTGCGCCGTACGCTGGGGCCGGTGAACCTGACGGCATTAGGCGTCGGAGCCGTCATCGGATCGGGGATCTTCGTGGCGACGGGGAAAGCTGCTCACGATGTGGCTGGTCCGGCGCTCATGATCTCATACGTCGTCGCGGGCATTACCTGTATCTTCGCCGCCTTGTGCTATGCCGAATTTGCCTCGATGGCGCCGGTCGCAGGCAGCGCTTACACGTACGCTTACGTCACGATGGGCGAACTCTTCGCCTGGATCATCGGTTGGGACTTGATCCTGGAATACGCAGTCGGGGCGGCCACAGTCGCGAACGGCTGGTCCAGTTACTTTCAGGAGGTGCTGAAAAAGGTCGGCTGGCACATCCCGGATATATGCAATCGAGCCACCGTCGTCTATCAGAACGGCGAATACATCGCGACGGGATCGCTCTTCAATTTGCCAGCAGTGATCATCGTCGCCATCATGACCGCCATCCTGGTCAAAGGGATCTCAGAAAGTGCCGGCTTCAACGCCGCGATGGTCTTCATCAAAGTCGCCGCAGTGGTCTTCGTAATCCTGGTGGGCGCGTTCTACATTCAACCGTCCAACTGGGTCCCTTTTGCCCCCTATGGCTGGACTGGCCTGAATGTGATGGGATTCCACGTCGCTGGCCAAATGGACCCGAAAAGCCATGAGCCGCTGGGGATGCTGGCTGGGTCCGCGATTATCTTTTTCGCATATATCGGCTTTGACTCTGTCTCAACTCATGCCGAAGAGGCGAAGAACCCGCAACGCGACGTGCCGATTGGAATCATCGCGTCGCTGGTCCTCTGCACGATCCTGTACGTCATGGTCGTCGCCGTGCTGACCGGGATGGTGAAGTACGACGAGATCGATGTCAACGCAGGTGTCTCGATGGCCTTTCATCACGTCCACCTCCCGTGGGCCGAGGCGATTATCGCGTCCGCCGGGGTGGCCGGAATGACATCCGTCCTGCTGGTCATGATGCTGAGTGCCCCGCGCGTCTTTCTGGCGATGGCCCGGGATGGCTTGGTTCCGAAGTCATTTTTTGCGGACATTCATCCGAAGTATCGGACACCGTGGAAAAGCACAATGGCCATCGGTTTGTTCGTGGCACTGCTGGCAGGCTTCCTGCCGATTGACGCCCTGTTGCACTTAACGAACATCGGAACGCTGTTCGCATTCGTCATCGTGTGCGCGGCGGTCCTGATCATGCGCAGAACGAACCCGGATGCGCCACGCCCCTTTCGCTGCCCGCTCGTGCCATTGGTTCCCATCCTGGGAATCCTTTGCTGTTCGATGCTGATGTTCTCGCTTCCTGCAGCGAACTGGGTACGACTCATACTTTGGATGGCGCTGGGACTGGTGATTTACTTCTGCTACGGGCATCAGCACAGCGTGCTGCGCAATCCAGAAGTCGTCGCACCAACGACTCCAACTCCTTGATCAAGTCTCCACCTACGGAAGTCAGTCAGCAATCGCCTGGAGAACCGCATCCAGGATTTGCTGCTGACTCCCTAGCTTGGGGATGACCGGATATTCATCGACAACTTCGACCTCGGGCCTGCTCATCAAGCCCACAAGCTGCGCGTGCGGATCTCGTGCTTGCAGATATTCCGCACGTTGTCGGCGCGCCGGTCCCCAAGGATCGAGATCACATAAAATGACCTGTGGCGACGGATTGCCGCTCGCATCACTAGCAAGCACCGCGTGACCGCTCTCCACCAGCAGTTCGCAGAGATACCGGGCGTACTCCGCGTCAGGAGAATCGACCAGCACCGAAATCGAGACCGTTTCTTTAACCAGCGGGCTGTGATCAGCGTCAAACGCTTCTTCGCGAGATCCCGACAACGGGAGCGGTTTCACATTCTCACCACACAGCAATCGCCATTCATCTAACAGGCGTAGTGGGGCAGATCGTAGCGGTACCCGCACAGCCAAAGGCCAGAGGTGACGAGTTCGCCCTTCAGATTCGCACCACGCGCCGCTACAGACAACCCACCGGGCCAACGGGGCGAGACGACCAAGTTCATCCAGATCTCGCTGGCAGTACTCGTCGAGATGACTTTGAATCACGACGATCAGGTCAGGGATCTGCTGCGTCCGGACAAGTTCGACAACCGCCAGTTCCATACCGACATGCTGCGTCAGTCGTGCACCTTCGAGCGTTGCCGGAATCCACTCCATCAACGACTGCGCCTCGGCGCGATTCGTCTGTCCGATGATCAGGATCTGCAATGACATGAACGGATCAATTCCTGAAAACACGCAATACGTGATTGTGTCAGGATCTTATCGGATGTAGCGATCAAGTCGAGGAAGTCGAGACTTTTACGATTCACTTGCAGGCAGTAGGGTGTGTGCCGTCTTCGGAACACACCACGATCTGGCAATTCACCTCGAGTAACGTCCGTGGTCCATTCCGAAGACTGCACGCGTCATACGCTTGCAATGAACAATCTCAAACCTGAAAGGGATGTGGTGTCCGACCAGCTGTTTTCAGTGAGCGACAAGGTCGTATTGGTTTCAGGCGGCAGCCGCGGGATTGGGCGAGCCCTGGCCGAAGGCTTCGTCAAACGCGGAGCGCGCGTCGTGATCACGGGTCGCGATGCCGCCTCCCTGGAAGCGACCGCCACCGAGATTTCGTCAGGCCAGTATCCTGTCGATTTCGTCGAATGCGACGTCTCCAAACCGGAAACGATCCCCCCGATGATCGAAGCCGTCGTGGCCAAGGCCGGACGAATCGATTCGTTGCTCAACGTCGCGGGCGTCAACATTCGCAAGCGAGTCGAAGAGTACACAGTCGAGGAATACGACTACATTACGAACATCAACGTGAAAGGGGCGTTCCTGGTCGCTCAGGCGGTCGGCCGGCAGATGATTTCTCAGGGAACCGGCGGCACGATCGTCAACATTGACTCGCTGAACACTTTCGCGCCACTGAAAGGCGTGTTGCCTTATGCGATGAGCAAGGCCGGCTTGGGGATGATGACGCGCGGTATGGGGTCGGAGTGGGGTGATCACGGAATCCGCGTCAACGCCATTGCCCCCGGTTTTATCCTGACCGACCTGACGAACAAACTGTGGTCTGACCCCACCATGCAAGCCTGGGGAACCACAAATACTCCCTTGCGGAGGTTAGGCAAACCCGAAGACATGATTGGCGCGGCCATTTTTTTAGCAAGCGAGGCCTCGAGCTACATGACCGGACAGGTGATTTATGTGGATGGGGGAATCACCTGCGGGATGCAATGGCCAATCCCCTTACAGTGAGCGCAGATCAACTGTTTACCAACCTGAGATTGCATAATCGTTGCGACCGAACTTACCGCTCCCGATGTGGTGATTTCGCGACATTCTTGTTCCGGCGTTGTCGATAACTGAGTGCTATGTTCCAGACGGACGATCGAGAGTAATCACTTCGATTTGCACCGCCCACTGGACTGTCCCAGTGGGACTTCCCATCTGAGAGCGAAACCATGCAGTCACCGACAGCACCGGCGTCGAACCGATTCCGAAGCGGCATGCTGGCCTTGCGCGAACAGGCCGATGCCCGTATCTTCTGGGTTCTGTTGGCTCAATGGACGGTCACTTTATTCGCCAGCATCGCAGTGGCAAACCAAGCAGATTACCCTCGTCTTGATCTGCTATCCATCGCCGTCCTTGCGATTGGCGCGCTCAGCCTCGCGCAACTCGGCATGATTCTGCGCTGGCCGGGTCGCACCCAGACACGTTGGACGATCGTGGCATCGGAAGCCGTGATCTCGTCGCTGTTGTGGTATGTGTCCGGAGGGCGCCCCGAAAGTCATTTCCACCTCTTTGCCTGGCTGGTTGTCCTATCACTGTATCGTGATGTGCCGGTCCTCTTGACGACGGTCCTGGCTTCCTTGTCGGCTCACTTATTCATGGTCAGCAGCGGCATGGTTCCGCCCTTGCCCGTCGAGGACCCGTCGCAACTGTCCACGTACTTGATCTGGATGGCCTGGATGATTGGCGAAACTGCGTTTTTGCTGGCCTTCGTGGTCCTTGATCGCCAGGCGCTCGCTTCGAAGTGCGACAAGGACGAGGCAGTCGAGTCATTAGAGGCGATGCTGCAGACAAAGTACGACGAGGCGACGGTCGAGTTGATTGAAGCGACCATGACCTTGCAACGAGAGGTCGCCACATTGACGGACCGACGAAAAGTCGCCGAAACCGCACAGCAGCAACTGTCTCGAGAATTGCTGTCGCTGCGGCGCGATGTTGCGACGCACGGCACTGCCATCCTGAAATTCGCCAGTCGTCCCGCAGATTCATCTTTGTCGAAGGGGTGGCAATCGCATTGGCAAGGGCTTCGCCAGCAAGCGCAACATCTCATGCACTTGATTGATTTGCCGTCGCTAGCACCAGAAACTCAAGGACGAGCCAATCAACCCAATCCACTCGGCGAGCAGAAGCCTCCGGAAGACGTGGCCGTCGTTGAAAAACGCGCCATGCTGCTCATGCGAAACCCACTTCAACAAGCGAAAGCCGTCACCGCATTGGAGCATGAAGGATATCGCGTCGATGTGGTCCCCAATGGACCACGAACCTACTACTCGGTGATGTTGAATGACTATTCGGTCGTCGTCGTCGACATCGATCTTCCCGAGGACGAAGGCTTCGACACGCTGGAAGCTCTGCAACTCCTACCTCCTGACCGAATGGGGAAAAGCAAATCGTTGATCGCGGTGACGAGCGACATGACGCCCGATCGCGTGCTCCGCTGCACGGAATTGGGGGTCAGCAATCTCCTGCTGAAGCCATTGCAAGCTGACGCGTTGCGGCAGACCCTCGATCCCGAACCGGTGCATCAACTGGCTCGGACCGACCACTCGCGCAACCGAAACGGGGCCGCCGCCGCATTTGTCCGATCAACGTGACATTCAGTTTGCGACCGGCGACATCGTCGGCGCGATACATGGGCCTCCGTCCTCAGGCCCAAGGGGCCGGCACTTTGCCCAGCCGGGGCCCGTTGGCCCCGGAACACGACCACTCCAACATCTCTTGAGGCCTGAAGGGCCGGCCCATTAATCCCAAGCGTATTCGCTCTTGGGAATACTCGCGCAATCACTGGTGCGGACCAGCAGGAATATGGCATTGACGACGACTTGAAATGGCCGGCCCTTCAGGCCTGATTAAAGTTTACTTGAGGGCGTAATTCCAGGGCCGAAGGGCCCTGGCTAGGTAATGGTCCGGCCCCTTGGGCCTGAAAACACGCCCGCCAGAGCGACAATAACGGTTGGGTAATGTTGCTTGACGATCTCAACTTCGCTCCGGCAACGCATACGGCCTGAATAATCCAGACTTCGGCGCAGTCTGAATTCCACCCAGCCGATTGTTATGTTACTGTATTTGTCGGCTTGGTTTACGCCCATCACGTGTCAGGTTGACTCCACCTTGTGGTTTCGACCACCGACGATCTATTTCCGAGTTCGTTTTGAGGTCCGCGATGACTGCGGATGATAAAGCTGCGGTCAGAACTCCTGCTGGAACGGGTGCTGCGCCCTCGCTGTCTGAATTGAAGCGACTGGGTAAGTACAGCATCGATAAGAAAATCGGTGCGGGCGGAATGGGGACTGTCTTCCTCGCACGTGACACCGAACTCAAAAGGGTTGTTGCGCTGAAGGTGTTGGCGCGCGACAAGGCCGAAAACCCCATCCTGGTGCGACGGTTCCGGGCCGAGGCTCAAGCCGCGGCACAGTTGCGACATCCGAATATTGTCGCTGTCTACGACAGTGGCGAAGCCGACGGCTATCTCTACATCGCCATGGAATATGTCGAAGGTCGCGACCTGTTTGAGATGGTCACGCGACGCGGGGTTGTCCCCGTGCGTCGTTCGATCGAAGTCATCAAGCAGGTGGCGGCGGCGCTGCAGCATGCGTTCGAGCAAAACATCGTCCATCGCGATATCAAGCCGTCTAATCTGCTGATTCGTCCTGACGGCGTCGTCAAACTGACCGACTTGGGGCTGGCACGATCGATCGACGACACCCTGGAGACAAATATCACCCGCGCCGGGACCACCGTGGGAACCGTCGACTATATGGCCCCCGAGCAGGCGCGAAACAGCAAGCTGGCCGACATTCGCAGCGATCTGTATTCGCTGGGATGTACCTGGTACCAGATGCTGACCGGTTCGCCACCCTATCCCGATGGAAGTGTGACAAATAAGCTGCAGGCGCATGCGATTAAGCCCATTCCGGATCCACGAGATAAGAACCCGCAAATACCGGAAGGACTCACCGCGGTCTTACGGCGACTAATGGCGAAGAAGCCGGAAGATCGCTATCAGACCCCGGCCGAACTACTGGACGATCTCGCCCACTCCACGCTGACTGAGGCGGCGATTTCCCGAGAAATCTTTGCGGACTCCGACAGCGAAATCAGCACGAACATCGCCAAATTTGAAGACGAAGCCTACAGCGACGACGGGTACTTTGAACTCAACGACGTCCGTGAAGTTTCGGAAACGCCGATTGAGGTGCCGATTCCTCCCCAGTACGAGGGGCCCACTCGCAAAAAGCAGCCCTCTCCGACAACGAACACCCCTGAAGAAACGCAACCGGTCTACTACAAATCCAAGCCTCGACCGCCCTCAACCGCCACCGAAGACAAGTCAACGCAGCCCGAAACGCAATCGCATCGGTCCAAGCCACGCCCGGCGACTGAAGCTCCGTCAGATTCGCAGGCCGTCCAGTATAAGGCCAAGGCACGGCCCACGAAGGATAACCCGAGAGAGCCCGAACCCGTTGAGAACCCTCGTCGTACAAGTCGGGTCGCCGCACAAGAAGAGGAAGACGCGGATCCAGTTACTCGCAAACCGAAGCCAAGATCCGACAAACCTGAAACTAACGAATCGACGACAGGTGCCAAAACCAAGCCGGCGTCTGCGAAACCCGCTGAGAGCAAGCCAGCGAAACCGAACGATCCAAGCCACAAACCACTCCCTCCCAAGCGTCAGCCTGTCGAAGATGCGGTCGAGTCGAAGCCGTTACTCAATAAGGAACTGCTTCGAAATCTCACTGCCATCGCCGCATTGGCACTGCTGATTATTGGTGTGGGCTGGGTAATTTCTCGCTATGGCTCGAGTGTCGATGTTGAAAAGACGCCATTCGGACCACCACCAGATAGCGGCAATCAGCCCGTACCCAACACGGCCCCCGCTGTCACGGCGAATCAGAGTGAACCCGCTTCGACCGAGACTCCCACAGTAACAGTGGCGAACAACGCACCGGGGACCACTCGCACCGATATACCGACTCCAGCGTATGATGTGGAGAGGATCCCCGATTGGGCCGTGAAAGCAGCCGACATGAGCGGCCTGCCATCGTTGACGGTCAGCGCCGGAACGAAAACTGCGACAAATTTTGCGACGCTCGAAGAAGCTCTGCAAGCGGTCACGTCAACGGGAGCTGTCATCAAGTTGCAAGGAGCCGGTCCGTTCCCCTTGCCGCTTGTCGAATTAGGGCAGCGCAAACGAATCGTCATCACCAGTGCCTCCCCGCAGGATCGCCCTGTCATTGCCCTCAAACCTGCCGAGGGACAAACGACAGCCGGCTTGAAGATCAGCGATACTGTGGTCGACCTGCGCGGCATTCATTTCTCAATGGATCGTCAGGTCGTCACTGGTTCCACTAAGGCAGTCGAAGTCATCGATGGCCAATTGTTTGTCCAGGAATGTTCGTTCACGTCGACAAATACGTCGACTGAACCGGCAGTCGCACTGTTGATGAGCAGCACCAACGATTCGATCGCCGTTCCGCGAATGGAATCATACCTGCTGGTGGATCGCGTTTGGGTGCGCGGTGATGGACTGACCGCCTTAAGTATCCGTCGGGCTAACGTCGATGCCGTCGTCCGCGACAGTTTAATGGTAACTGGATCCGCGGCCGCGATCGAAGTGGCGGGTCACATCGCCGCGGGAGTCGCTGACGTTGCCATCAACAAGCCGCGGCGAATCCTGCGAATTCAGCGATGCACAATGTGCGCGATGTATAAGATCTTCGATTTGTCTGTTGACGAATCAGGCAAGCCCCCACAGACCGTCATCGCTCTACGTGATGCACTCTGCGCTGCCCAGGGGATCGTGCCAAACTCAACCATCGTGTTCACGGGACGCTGGCCTCAAGTCAGGTCGGCAGAAGGTTGGCTCACGAAGCTGACCTGGGGCTCAACCAACACACTCTATCTGGGCTTCGAGCAACTCCTCGACCTGGGGGGGTCGTACAAGGTTGCGGATGCCACGACATGGCAGCGCGTCTGGAACTCTCGAACAGATGCGAAGCAGTTTCAGAAGCTCACCTTTCCTGAATCCGCCGGCGATGATTTGATGACCGCGTTGCCTCAGGAATTCGATTCCAGCGGCCTCAGTTTTCGCGAAGTGAAATCCAGCGATGGAGGGATGCCCGGTTGCTCCATTAGCAAACTGCCGATCCCTGATGCGGTCTCGCAACAGCGAGCGGTCGCCTTCACTTCGCGTCCGGCACTGCCGAACGCTGCCCTCAAGACGATTGATCCTGTCCAAGTCCGCAAGATCGATCTGAAGAAAGACGATCTCGGTCTGATCCTCAACAGGGGTGACTGGCCAAGTGGAACATTGTTTGAAGCCACGGGCGGTGGGTTGGTCTATATGACTCCTGCCAAGGTCGAAGGTAAATCACTGCGAATCGTGTTCAAGCAGTCGGATGGCGCGAGCCTGAAAATGATGCCGCTGCAGTCCAAGGGAGCAGATGCGGCGAAGGGAGTTCCCCCGGCGCTGATTCAAATCAATCGCGGCACCTTGGAATTGACGAACGCGGTCCTCGAAGGTTCCTCGAACACCAAAGCGGGCACTCCGGAATGGTTGATCCAGGCGACCGACGCGACGGTGATTCTGAATGGATGCCGATTGCTGGGCCCCGAAGCGGAAGGAACAAAGCAAGTAGGGCTGCTGCGTTGGTTAACCACGGCACCGGCTCAACCAGTGGGGGAAGCCCCGGCCCTCGTGGTGAGAGACTCGTACCTGGCCGGTTCGGGTTGCGGGATTCGCGCCGAATGTGGTCAGGGGCCGATGATCTTACGCAATTCCGTGTTGGCCGTTCGCGGTGACACGATCGATCTGCGCCCCGCACGTGCCGGGACAGCCCTGATTTCCAGTCTGGATGCAGAGCACGTCACAATCTCGGCATCCGGCGCCGCGATTCGATTTCAGGCCGCTCCCGGAAACGATGCGGCCTCCTCACCGGTTCGGTTGTTTATCGAGAAGTGCGTCTTTGCCCCGCCGCTCGCATTCAAAGCCAACGAAGCAGTAGGTGCCACGATGTTGCGGTGCGTGGGACCGGTCGTCGAGCAACATCAATTGGAATGGTGGGGCGGATCAAATGGCATTTCGAAACGAGTGGTTCATCTGATTCGGCGCGATGGTGATTCTGACATCCCCTCTGATGAGAAGACAGGCCTGTCCGCCTGGCGCAAGGTCTGGGAAAAAGGAAGTTCAATCCGCTTGTTGACGGGAGATAAGGGGATCTATTTGAATGGCGAGTTACCCGTCAAATGGCGCGATCTGAAACCCGGCTCTTTTGAATTGCACAAGAATTCCCAAGGGGCCGCCTGGGCCGAAGGTGGCCGTCCCATCGGTGCCAACACCAGCAGCGTGGAAGAAACCAGCATCACCAAAAGAGGTGCCGATGCTCCTGCCGTGAAGCCGGCGCCAAATGTCTCGACCAAGAAAAACGTTGGGTTCTAGCTCAACGACTGTGGCGGAGCACTGGATTCCAAGGTGGTCGTGGCAGGGACCAACTTCTCGAAGGCCGCCCATTCAGTCTCGGTCGCACTCTGTAGTGCTCCCCCTTCATAGTACATCTCGATCCGTCGAATGACATCTTCGGGACGGATCATCTCCATGCAACGCGCGATCTGCAGATCGGGTGCGATGACGATCGGCTGTACGCAACGGTCATTGTCTTGAGCACTATTGTCTCCCACAGGTTGGCAACGGGACTTCCAACAGCCCCCGTTGTCGCAGCACCACAATGCCCCATTCGTGCTAATGAACTGATGGTGCGGATAAGCCTCCCACTGCATCGGCTCTCTCCCCCCCGCGACCACAACGCAGGCCCGATTTCTCGGTCGACCGCTTTTGGTCTCGACTGCGGCCGCGAGATGCATCGCAAATGTCACAGGGCAAAGCACGCCGTCGGCATGATGGACTAGTCGCACAAACTGCCGGGTGTCGGTCTTTTCTCGTAGATCCAGAACGCGCGATAACGGGCGATGCCAGTGACCGCGTTCACCGACCTGAATGAACGGAAGCCGCCCCCAAAAGTGATCGACGACGCGTTGATACGAAGTCGGATTCCACCACTTGGCCGTGAAGTCATATTTTCCGCCTGCGACAATCAACCAGAATGGTCCGTGATAGTCCTGTTCGGCAACCTGCGAAATCCAACTCTTCTCTTCGCCGCTAAGATGGATATCCCCTTTGAATGCCGTGACCGGGATCGACAGCTTCAACTGCGACTCCAGATATTGCACGAACCCATGAATGAAGTGGTAAGGACGCTGGTTGCTTTCGTGAATCAATGGATATTCGACATCCATCAACTCCACAGTCGGATCATCTTCGCGGAGCGGCGTGAGATAAGGGTTATTGTGCCAGAGCGCGTCCGCAGTCGTGCGTATGTCGGTGAGAAACCGGCCAGGATGCGCCAGATGCAGATCGCGGACGGCGGCAGTCAACATGACAACGTCACCCGGGCTTTGACGACATCGAAAAATTAATCGTCGCTGTTCCATTCTTGATCGACAACTTTCTAAGCTATCCTGCACAACGGTTCCATTTGTAGCTGCGGCATCTCTTCACCTCAGACATCGTCGCAGAATATTGCGCACACGCTGATGCGAATGCAACTTGGAATGCGGCAAGTTACTCGCAAATATTGCCTCAATTGCAGTATGAACTTGGTCACTGGTTTCGAATGGATTTGATCTATGACGTATGCTGCGTTCAGGACGTTCAAATTCAAGTCGAATGATGGGGAAAGTATTCCTTGACTGAGCACTTGCCGCCGATTTCGGATGCCACGACGCTCAAGAAGTCGTTGGGACCGTGGACCCTATGGGGGCTCGGTGTCGGCTACGTCATCTCAGGCGAGTACTTTGGGTGGAATCTCGGGCTTCCGCAAGGAGGATCGCTGGGGCTCCTGATCGCCTTCCTGTTCGTCACGGTGATGTATGTGACGTTCGTGTTCAGCTACGCCGAACTGGCCTGCGCGATTCCGCGCGCGGGTGGCGGGTTTGCCTATGGCGTCCGAGGCTTGGGACGATTCGGCGGATATCTAACTGGCGTCGCTCAAGTGATGGAATTTGTCTTCGCCCCTCCCGCCATCGCCATGGCCGTCGGAGCCAATGCGCAGGTCTGGTTTCCGGAGATCGACCCTCGCTGGATCGCCCTCGTCTGCTATCTGATCTTTACGCTGCTGAACATCTGGGGTGTGCAGCAGGCGGCCACATTCGAATTGATCGTCGCCATCCTGGCCGTCGGTGAGATCCTCCTGTTTGCGGGACTGGTGGGACCGCACGCTCAGTGGTCAAACTTCACGGCCAATGCCTGGCCGCACGGTTGGCAAGGCTGCCTGGCCGCATTGCCCTTCGCCGTCTGGTTCTATCTGGCGATCGAAGGAGTCGCGAATGTTGCCGAGGAAACTCGCAATCCGCAACGCGACATCGCGATCGGGTTCGGCTCAGCACTGTTCACACTGGTGGTCCTTTCCAGCACAGTGATGATCTGTGCGGTCAGTGTTGGTGGGTGGGAACGCATCGTCTATTCACCACATCACCTCGTCCCGGGGACTCAGGGCCAAGTCACGATCAGTCCGAATGCGCCAACGTCAGATAGCCCTCTCCCCTTGGCACTAACACAGGTGCTGACTAAGGATCATCCGATGTCGCACCTATTGATCGGGATCGGCGGGTTGGGCCTGATTGCCTCGTTGAACGGCATTATCCTGATTGCCGGACGAGCCATCTTCGAGATGGGACGCACCGGCTTCCTCCCTCGTATTTTGGGAACGACGTCATCTCGAACACAGACGCCGGTCGCGGCACTCGTTGCCAACTTCTGCCTTGGAGTGGCCGCGATCTTCCTCGCTGACACCGGACGCCTGATCACGCTCGCAGCCATGGGGGCGGTCACGCTCTACCCACTCTCGATGCAGACGTTGTTCAATCTGCGGCGCTTGGAGCCGGATCTGCCCCGCCCATTTCGAACACCTTGTTATCCCGCGTTTCCGTTCATTGCACAGGTTCTCTCTTCGATAGTGCTGGCGACGATGCTCGTGGTCAATTTGGACTTTCAGTCGCCATGGACCTCAGTAACATTGTGGTATGCATTCGTCTGGCTGCTGGCCCTTGGCTACTACGCCTTGACCATCTCGTCCAAAAGGGAACACGCATAGCCACTGATCTCACTTGCTTGGCAATCGAATCGTCCCGTCCCAGTTGGGTGGAGCGGTTCGGTTGTGCAGGACGATCTGTTGCATCAGGAAGTCTTGAGCTCGGTCGCTGGCAGGCATTCCGTGCAGGCAGCGATAGGCCTGATCCCAACGCCCAGCGATGAAGTGATCAACCCCTTGCTCGTACTCGGCCACCAAAGCGTCCGAGAGTTCGGGTTCATCCACAGCTGCTGGAAGCAGTTCGCTGACGACGACTGGCGTCTCGATTCCATAGGGCAATAGCCGGGCCAGCTTGCGGATGCGGCCTTCAGTCGCTGGCAGCCGCGACCGCACAATCTTCGCAGTGGCTTCATCGAGAACGATCGGGACGCGAAGCTGTTTGGTCATCCCTTCCAATCGACTGGCGAGGTTGACGACCGGGCCAAACACCGTGACCTTCACTTGCTCAGCGGTCCCAATCTTGCCAGCGACAGCGCGACCATGCGCGATGCCAATCCCCATTGCGAAGTCCGCTAGCGGATGATTCTTTGTCGCTGCTGCTTTCGCAAAGGCGGCTCGAATCCCGAGCGCCGCGCGGCAGGCGTGCACGGCTGCATCGGGTGACGGGAATGGCCAGCCCCAGAACCCCAGCGTGGCATCGCCCTGAAAGTCCCCGGTCACACCCCCATGTTCGAGGATGTGATGAGTCATCACTCCCAAGGCCCGGCTGACTCGTTCCAACAGTCCAATCAAATCTCCCGCTTCGCTTTCGGCACGTTGGCTGAAGCCTCGCAAGTCGCAGAACATGACTGTGATGTCGCACTCGCTTGGCTCCAGCAGCGTCGTATCGAGTTCATCTCCTAGAGCAGCCAGCACTGGTGGTGCGAAGAATTGACGCAGGCCCGCCTTCTGCCGTTCCAATCGCCGCGCTCGAACCACCGAGCTGATGATCTCGGCCACGAGCTCGGTGAATTTGACATCGGCTTCTAATTGAAGCGTATCGGAAAGAGTCGTTCCCGGAACGAAGGTCTTTCCCATCCGCCCCGCGATGTAAAGTCCGGTCGGTTCCGTCGCCAATCCGGGAACGGGCGTGCAATAGGCCCAGTCAAATTCCTGCGTCAGAGTCTGCTCGCTTTGCTGCGGCGACCCTTGTTCCCAGATATGCAACACGCTGGCTCGCTGACGTTCTAACGATTCCTCGACAAGCCGGCGGCTGGGATGGAATGTCCCAGCGGTCTCACGTCGCCGCTCCCAGTGGAGCATCTGGATATCGTCGGTCTTGCCGATCGCGACGATCGCCACAGCTTCGGCATGCACGACACCCTTCAACATCAGGTTCACCAGTCGATGAAAGAGCTCGTGGTCGCTACGTGCTCCGGCAATCACCTCGGGAAGGTGCGTGAGCACTTCGATCCGATTGTCCGGATCCTGGTAGCGGATCTTGCGAAGCTCTTGCGGCTTGAAGGCGAACTCTTCAACTGGCTGCGCCAGCGAGGTTCCGTTCGGCTCCGCCGCAGCCAGTTGGAACGAAGTCGACCCGATCACGAAATGCTGGCCGATCTCTACGCGGCAGGAATCGACCGCTTCACCGCCGAAGAACAATGGATTACGTGCGTTGGGGAGTCGGCTCAGTTGGACATGGCCAGGGCGTACATCCAATTGAACATGGTTGCGGGAGATCAGTGGATCCCAGGGGATCGAGACGTTCGACGCTTCGCGTCCGATCACCAGTCGCGTCCCAGAGGGAAGGGGATGGCGCTGAGTCTGTGCTGGCTTTGTTCCCTGAATGATCAGTTCAAGCACTATCGCCCCCTCTGCTGGTGAGCGATGTCAGTTGTGGGGTGACCGAAGCACCGTGGCGACGGCGACCGAATCGCAACCAGCGGAAGCCGCGATCACTCAGCACGATCACGATCAACCACCATGATCCGGCCACCAGGGCCAGCACGAGCACCACGGCACCGATCGCCGATGACAACATGCGCGACTGCAGTTCCTCAACCGCTCGTAATGCCCCGTCTTTGCGTTCCTGCACGACCGCCACCCATCCCGTATTGCCAACTGTGCTGAACGCGGCCAGCCAGACTCCGCCATAGGTCGCGTGATCCATCTGCCCCACAGGATCAATGTAATGTCGTGTTCGATCGTACTCGTAAGTCGGATCACCCGAGCGCGAGCTTTGCACGAAGTGCTCCAAGTCCTCGACGACAGCGGGAGGTGCAACCCCGATCAATTGCAGCTTGGCGATATCATCACCTTTGATCGCGGCGAGGTGCTCATCTGACATCCAGTCGTGGGCCAACAAGTTCCACTTTCGCCGACCATCCAGGGCGCGGCTGTCGACGATCGCAAACTTTCGTCCCACCCCGTCCGAACGCTGTGAACGCAAACTTTTCTCATAGTCCTGCAACAGACTGCTCAGCGACAGCGTACGAGCCAACACGCCAATCACTCGCATCTCGTCATTCGGGGCAAACACGGGGACAGAAAGAGCCACCACATAGCGTCCGGTCGAAGTTCCTCGATAGGCAATCGAAACATTGCGTTCGCGAATCGCATGCACATCCACCGGCACGTCGTCCTTCGGAAAGTCGAAGCCGCCTCCATGAAAGTAATCTCGATGAGACCAGTTGCGATCGACTGTGGGCGACATCGGATCGCGCCATCGTTGATAGCCACTAGCGTCCAACAAAAACCAACTCGCATCGTCTGATCGGCCGACCCAGCGCCGGTGTTGGTCGCTCTTTCCCTTCAATTTATCCAGCAGGGTCAGCAATGGCCGGCGATCGGCTTTCGGTTTGTCCGCATAGTCAATGACGGCCTGTTGCAGTTCTTCAATGGCAGCAATCCCCTCCAGTTCCGTCAGGCGATCATCGAGTTCTCGTTTGATGCTCTCGGCCAGCAGATTGGCGGACAACACATCGCTTTCCATCGCACGTCGGGTCAGATTCGACTGCGCCGTGTTAACCGCATCGTTCATCGCCTCCAATGCCAGCGGAGCGATCCCACACAGCAGCAGCAGAGGCAGAATCAAGCCCAGCAAGATCAACGGTCGTCTTGCTCGGAACCGTTCTCGGGCCACCAGCCGGTCGAGCACGGCCTGAGCATTTGTCAGTCGACGTGAGGCATCCGGAGCCAGGCACCGATCGACCAATTCTGCCAATTGGGGATCAACGCCCGCCACCTTGCGGTGCGCCACCGGCTTGGGACCTTGCCGAACGATTTGTCGATAGAGGTTCAGTCGATCATTCAACGTCCGGGCCGCGTTGAGCCGCTTGTCGTTTTCCTCGGTCCGGAAGGGCGGGGCACCTGTCAGCATATGATAGATCAGCGCGCCCAAGGCATAAACGTCCCACCGCGCATCGGGGACGGCTCGCAAGTCGGCCTGCTCGGGTGCCATGTAGTAGAGCGTCCCCAACGCGTGGCTATGCTCGTCGGCCAGTCGCGATTGACCAAAGTCGCATAGCCGCGGTTCGAAGTCCTGGTCGAGCAGGATGTTGGCTGGCTTCAGATCACAGTGCAGGATGCCGCTGCCATGAGCATGTACCAGCGCCTGACAAATCCGAGTCGCGATCCGAACCGCATCAACGGTCGGCAGCGGTCCACTGGCCAGACTGGAAGCCAGCGATCCATTCTCGAGATACTCCATCACGTAGTACGGAGGATCATGATCCCAGCCGACGGCGAGCAATCCGACGATACTGCGCGAGGTATACAGCACCGCCAGCTTTTCGACTTCGCGGCCGAGCAGCGACCAGTCGACGCCGCGACGGTGCGTATAGAACTTGATTGCGACGTGCTTGCCGGTATTCTGCTCACGAGCCAGCCAGACCGATCCGTACTTTCCTTCGCCGATCGGCTTCAGAATGCGATAGCCAGGAACGGCGGCGGGGGGAGCTCCCGCCAAGGAACTCTGAGCCCGCGCCCGCTCCATCGAGTCGGCATCTTGGGACAGAGTCTGGTCGATCCAGTTCTCGCCAGAATCCGCGGGCGATGTCTCACGAGCTATTTGCACAGCAGCCGAATCCTTCGCAGCCCCAACCGCACCAGTCGAACGAATTTGCTGCCATTCACTTTACGGCAATAGGGGAAGGGTGTCGACTGAACGTGGGAGAATGGACGGCTGAGGACCGGTAGGAGGGACATTTCAAATTGCGAATTGAAAAATGCAAATTTTCAATTGGAAGACGGGAGAAGACGCTTCTGCAGATGCATGACACAACTGACACAACCTGCTGATCTGATTTTCGCGGGCAGCGCATGACACAACCTTAGGTTTGCTGTAGCCAAGGTTGCCAAGATCTTTGGCGAACGTCAAATTGAAGTTGTTCGCACATCGACTTCGGCCTAATCTTTTGGCGAGATTAGCTACGTGAAACAGAGTGTCGCATGACACAACCTCCGCTCCGGGTCGCATGACACAACCTCCGCTCCGGGTCGCATGACACAACCTCCGCTCCGGGTCGCATGACACAACCTCCGCTCCGGGTCGCATGACACAACCTCCGCTCCGGGTCGCGTGACACAACCTCCGCTCCGGGTCGCGTGACACAACCTCC
>JAQGHU010000115.1 GCA_028291515.1 Schlesneria sp. | reverse complement strand
TGTTGGTCGACATCATCAGCGTCGTGGCTTCGACCTGGGCTTCGATCGACAAAGGCAGGTGGACGGCCATCTGGTCGCCGTCGAAGTCGGCGTTGAAGCCCTTACAGACCAGCGGATGGATCCGGATCGCGTTCCCTTCGACCAGTGTCGGTTCGAAGGCCTGGATACCCATTCGGTGCAGCGTCGGTGCTCGGTTCAGGAGGACCGGGTGATTCGTGATCACTTCCTCCAGAATATCCCACACCTCTTCATCGCGGCGTTCCAGCATTCGCTTGGCGCTCTTGATGGTATCGGCGTGTCCGAGTTCTTTTAGACGACGAATGATGAACGGCTGGTACAGTTCCAGAGCGATCTTCTTCGGCAGACCGCACTGATGCAGTAGCAGATTCGGACCGACGACGATCACGCTTCGTGCCGAGTAATCGACGCGCTTACTGAGCAGGTTTTCGCGGAACCGGCCCTGCTTACCCTTGATCATGTCCGTCAGTGACTTCAGTGGTCGGTGGAATACTACCGACCTTGGATGACGCACGTGGCCAAAAGCGTATCTCCTGGCGGCACGGTAATTAACTCCCCTAGGTGCAGCTACTCGACTGCCCGCACCTTCGCCTGCATCCAGAGTCCCCGCAGCACGTAGAGAAGCCTTAATATCACCCACGCAAGTACGAATAAACTCAATTGCACCATCAGACAGCGGTGAAGTTTCACGTCGCGACATCTTGAAATCCTCCACGACGCGATGCCATCTTTACTAAACAATCCGTGACGTAT
This sequence comes from Schlesneria sp., assembly GCA_028291515.1. GTDB lineage: Bacteria > Planctomycetota > Planctomycetia > Planctomycetales > Planctomycetaceae > Schlesneria. The sequence continues at coordinate 23,992 of JAQGHU010000115.1, read as the reverse complement.
GTTGCCGTTCCTTCGCTCTTCAATAGGAGTAAGGGTAGCGAAGTAGCCGTAGATTCAAAGTCGGCCATCTCCAATCCACAAAAGTCAATTAATTCGGGAAGAAGTGTGTTACATTTAGATTTCGGTACTCCGACACGACGAGCAACTTCAATGTGGTTAGGAGCGTGCTTAAATCCCGCATACAGTTTGAGGATTACCGCCACTTTTGCAGCAGGCGAGTCGATAGGATCGCGCAAGTTTACATTCTCAACATCACCAAAATCGTGGATTGCGGTCATTACGTGCATGCGGAAACCATCCAGTAACATTCTTGCAAACAACCAGTCGGCGACTGTGATGGCATCGAAGAGGCTCAAATGATGGCGCGTTTGAAGGCCATCAACCAATTGCAGCCACTCATCCGACCTGAAGAATGAGTTGATTCGAGGGAGCGGTTCCAACTGAACAATCTTGTCGCACTCACTGGGACTGAATTGCTTCGCTGGATGCGGCTCGTTTTGCCGAATCCGGCCGAGACGAAACTGCTCACCTGCCTTCTTAATCATGACCTCGCGTTTTCGGGTCTCATTGATTTCTTTGCTCAGCGCGGTGCCGGTACGGCGAAGGGCCAAGTCCAAGTTTTCGCGCGTCGGTTTGCCTTTATTCCCGACGAGTGTCTGCACTTGTGCGCGAGTCATTTCTAAGAATGACATCGAGGACTTCTCGCCTCGTACGCCCACAAGTCCCAATTGGCGATTCAGCGCAATCTTCCCTTGCCGAGTTATCTCGTCATTGTACCAAGAGGAACTCGCCTTCTGCAGTTGGCCTACATCCTCCGCGCACAACACTAACCCGGATGGTTGATGAGACCTCAGCTGTTCGATGTCACTACGCATGACCGCGCCTCCACAGCGGAGATGTTGCTGAAACGCTCTGCAGGCGTCAAGCACCCTCTTGCAACCGTGAAGCTGGTTTGTTTTTCTGCACTTTTTACGAGCCGTTCGTAGGGGGAGTCTTTTCGTCTCGCTTATGGTCGGCTTGGGTCTCAGCGTGATTTTGCTTTTCCATCAAATACTTCACCGCAGCAAAGAGGCCGGTCAGCATCGAGGCCTGTGTTAGGAACTCTGTGACCTTTGGGTCAGCAACGCTTATGATGATACCTGTCGCTGCACACACCAGAATGAATTGCAACATCGAATACTCCATTCGAAAGCGAGCCGGTTCGGAATGATCACGTGACTAGATACGCACGACTGCTAGATCGCATTCTTCCAAATCCACTCGTCCGTAACTGAATATTCCTGTGTGCTGGAACAACGAACAAACCGCACTTCTCAGGCGGAATTTGCTCTTCTACCGCGCAAATTGTTCGTCACTAGCCTGAACATTCCAGAGCGACAGGTGTGGACGCTGACACCGGGAAGTTTGCCTCCAGTCGATGAATACCACGCAGAAGTCCCCTCGCGAAGCGGGCTGCGACAGGAGGATTTTCGCCATCTGGAGCGAATCCTTGCGATTGGCAACGACCCGAGGGCGAGTAAGATCCCTGGCGCTCGAAGCGGCGAACGCGTAGCCCGTGCAGCTTTGCAGGTTTTCACATTGGGGGCCAAAGCGATTTTTGCATCCCAGTTAGTTGGTAGCTTCGCCTTGGTCGCAGATCGCTGACGGGTAGATCTCCCGGCCGGAGTCCCGCAGCTCGGTCCGCAGATTCCTCCGCACCTGGATCCGCATTCTCGCGGCCGCGGACTTTCGGGCGAGACGCCGAACTCGGCCACAATTTGACGGCGGGTTCCCGCCTTGCCTCTAAACAACAGAGGACTGTGAGTCCTCTGCTGTTAATTCAGGGTCGTCGATCTGCTCCAATTTTCATAGTTTGGCAGGGGTGATTTCTGCAGAAATCGGACGATCCGAGGCACAAATCAATTCGTAGGTAGCATCCGGTCCGCGGCTAGTGGTTGTTGAGTTGATCGACGATGACGGTATCTCAAACGGTCATCTCAGTACGCCAGCCTGCGATAAGTGGGTGCTTCTACGACTTCGAAGGTAAACTGCCGTCCCGTGGCCTTAAGTGCGTCTTTGAGATCATGGGCACCACCTACCCGCCAGAAATCTCACAGATTGACAGGGGTGATTTCTTGAGAAATCGCCTCTGGGTAAGATGCTTGTTTCTACCCAGACGGGGGTACGCTGAGAGTAGTGGCGGCTCATTCTCCAACGAATGCAAATAGGTCCGTCTTCTTCGACAGGAGAAATCGAAGAAAGTTGCTACCTTTGCGTCGGAGTGTTTGGTAGATGCTCAGGAACCTCAGGTAGTCCCGAATTCCCTCCTCCGAAAATGAAACTCCGAGGGTGGTACGCCTGGAGGCAATGAGCTTGACCGCATTCTCGGCCAGGTTATTGTTCCAAGGGATCCCGTCGTGGGACAAGAACGTGAACATTCGAGTTCCGTGCTTCTGAAACCGCTTCTGGTACCCTCGCGCCACTTCTGTTTGAAATTCACTCCTATCGGTCCATTCGAGGAACCGGTTTGATTTGATCAAGAACTTCTGCAGATGCCGTTTTTTTAGTCCATATCTGTCAACAGCGTCAATGATCTGTTTCAAGAGCTCGGTGAACCGCTCTGCCAATTCTTTCAATTCAGCATTGAAAGGGGTTTTCAGCAGGTCGTCGTTGATGTTTCGAATCAGGTGGACGAGGCATTTTTGCTGTTTGAATGCAGGCAGATCGTAGGCTGCGTAGAAGTCTGAGACGAGAACGCCGTCGAATCCGCTGAGAACATCTTCGACGACACGGGCTTCTCTGCTCGGACTAAAGCGGTAGAGGACTTCCTCGGTATTGGAAAAGACCCACACATATCCCTTTGTCCTTTTGATTTCGATTTTTGCTTCGTCGGCACAGATCAGATTACCGCGTCGGAGACGTTCCAGAAGTATCACCTCTGTCTGCTCATGAAATGCGGCAAGCCATCTTCTCAGCCTTAAGACGATCGATGGAGTAACCCAGAGCCCAAAGAGATCATGAAAGCTCTCTGCGATCGCATACCCTGTTTGCCGAAGAGCGATCTGTTGGTACACGGACCATGCCGCAACCGTATGATCGAACTTGGGTGCCTTTGTTGGATACTCGTTCGAATAGAAAGTATTTCGGCATTCCAGGCATTGATACCGAGCGGTGGTGTATTCCACCTCTCGCCGTTTCACACCTCGGGTTGTAAATCTCAATTCTTGGATCACTCTCTTGCGGCGAATACTGGCACACGTGGTGATCTTCTCTGCTCCGCACTTCGGACAAATTGCGGGCATTGCGCACTCGATGCGTTTATCAACGATTGATCTGCTCTTCCGTCTTCGCTGCTTTCGGCTCGAACTTGTTCGGATTCGCTTCTCACCACGGATATGAACTTTGTCCCTTTGATAGTTGAAGTAGGCACATTTCGTAAATCTCGCCAACTCGGGAAGTGCAAAGCGAGACTGCCCGAAGTTGCAAGCCGAAGAGTTCGGAATGCGGTCAGTCGTCTTCACCTCAAGATCGCCGTTCCCTTCCTGATCAAGATTCGCCAGAAATGCGGTCAACGTCTTTAGCGCATTGCAATCTTCTAGATTGTACCTGAGGAGATCATCCTTCAATGACGCCTGCCTCTCGCGCTCCCAGCGATGCCTCCACGCAATACTGTCAAGCCCCGAAGTGATCGGTCCAGACCATGTCGCTCCCAACTCACCGGCGATGACTTTCAATCCATTGGAGTAGGCGGGAAAAAACACATTCGTTCGAATCATGGCAAGGACGTCGCAAAGCCGCGATTGAGGAATGACTGCGTCCTGGGGACCGTATTTGAGATGCATCGCTTCCAAGAATCTGGACTCGTAACGCCCAAAGTGAAAAAGAGTATAGTGACCAGCATTCGCCAACTCCTGTTGTAGCTCTTCCCAGATCGCTCGTTCGTCAGCTTCACTGTCAGCCCAAAACTGACGTGTTATCGAATCTTCAGGCCGATCAATCACCAACCCGATCAAGTAATGGAACTCCCGTTCAGGAACACTCTCCACATCCATGTAGATGCTCACCGGTGTCTGAGGAAGTTCGGGACGCATGCGCACATACACGGTCTTGTCGCGCACAGCCATCGCTTGAAGTGGAATCGAGTGCTTTTTCGGAGCGGACTTGCTTCGTCCCATCGACTTGGGGCGACAGGTATAGGCCAGTTGCGTGACGGTAAAAATGCCTCGTACGTTAAGCGATTCGATATCGGCCTGTTGAAGGCCTCGGAGCAGACTTAAATCGTCACGCCGCACAGCCTCCGCACGACAACGCTGCCGGAATTCGCAGACCTCGCAATGTGAATTCAAAATCAATTTGGGTTCGATCGAAGTATCACGAATCATCGTCTCGAACATCGTGAGCGTCTTTTGGGCCACTTTGGCCACGGTCGTCGCCCCCTTCTTCGTCGTTAACTTCAACCGGGTGATCAACGGTTCTGTTCCATGCACCAAGTTCACTTGTTCGACGGACCGCCCCAGAGCCGTAGCCAGGCGAATTCCATCAGATGCGGCAAGGACCTTGTCATTCGCCGTGAGTTTGACCGCATGCACAAATCGAAACGGCCTCACTAGCCTTTCACCATCTCTGTCCGGTCCAGGCGAAGACTCGATCGCATCGAAGGTCCAGCTTTGTGTCGAGTCATTCGCGTCGACATCGAAGAATAGTCCACCTTCGCAAACGGCCGCCTGGATAGACTGCGGACGACGCCTGCCCGATAACTTTGGAAATCTCTGCAAAAGAAACGCCTTGGCACGTTCACGGTGTTCAGCATTCAGAATCGCTTGAAGCTCCTCGTAGACCGAAACTTCACCCTTCACTTTCGTCAATTTCAAGAACGCCTTGTACCGGCAGCTCAAGAAATCCCTCAGTATGGCGGTCGCGTCGAGCATTTGATGGTCGCCTCCGTTCGCGAGTTTAGAATTGGTGGCGAACAAAGATGGTGTCGAATCTGGCACGAGCATGGCAAGCGGAATTTTGACGAAGGTCCCCGTACCATAAAACTATAGGAAGGTCGCCCCGAGGAACGGCCGTGTTAAACTTTGCGGGCTGGCGGCGTGGCTGTCGGCGATTCGCGCCGCTGGATTGGACCAGTGGTCGAGCTTGGTCGCCGCGGCCTGAGACTCGACTGCCTCACGTCCAGGGATCACGATCGAACCTCGCCCTGGTCGCCGATCGCTGATGGGTCGAGCTCACGGCCGGAGGTCTGCAGGTCGACCCGCACTTGCCTCCGCATTCTTGCGGCCGACGACTTCCAACTTCCCGATTCGGACCAACTCCGACCCACCGACCACGGCACCAAGCCAGCCGGCAGGCACCCGGGGGTGGGTAAATCTCTACAGCCTCCGGCCCCGAACCGCGTAGCCGACACGCGCATCACTTGGCAAATTTGGTGATTCTTCTATGTTGCTCACGAACCGCTCCGCACGCCCTATCCGTTACAGTTCAACAGGTCGGGAGAATTCAACGCAGTGCGATTATTTAGGTTTCTCTCTAGATTGAGCAACACCTGTCGTCAACGGTTTCGCGATTTGAATTTGAAAGCAAGAACCGGAGTTCTTGCGATTTTGATGCATCGTAAGATCGCCGCATCCGAGAATTCGCAAAACGAAGGAATGCCCATGACAGCTCAGAGATTAAACGACCAAGCGATGCTATTCGCGACCGAAGAGGAGCGCTGGCAGGCGGTTGCCGAACGGAATTCTGCCGCAGACGGAGCCTTTTTTTATTCCGTCAAGACTACGGGCGTCTACTGCAGGACGGTCTGCCCTTCCAGGCTGGCTCTGCGCAAGAATGTCGCGTTTTATGACAGTTGCGAAGCTGCCGAAAAGGCCGGTTTTCGTGCCTGCAAACGCTGTCGTCCGAACGACGTTTCGGGCAGAGAGCAGAAGTCCGCCGTCATTGCCAAAGCCTGCCGGTTGATCGAGCAGGCTGAGGAACCTCTCAGCCTGTCTGATCTGGCTGCGACAGTGGAAGTGAGCGTTCATCATTTCCATCGTTTGTTCAAGGCCCAAACCGGAGTGACACCCAAGGCCTACGCGGTCGCTCATCGGACGAACCGACTCAAGCAAGAGCTTCCCAACGCGGCGACTGTCACTGATGCAATTTACGGTGCCGGTTTTAATTCCAACAGCCGATTCTACGAATCGTCTAACGCGACACTCGGCATGACTCCCACGATGTTTCGTGCTGGCGGCCAAGGAGCGACGATTCGTTTCGCACTGGGCGAATGTTGTTTCGGCGCGATTCTCGTGGCCGCGTCTGAGAAAGGAATCTGCGCTATTTCACTCGGGGACAGCCCGGAGGAATTAATTCACGAACTGCAGGATCGGTTCCGAAATGCCGAACTCGTCGGCAGCGATGAAGCGTTCGAAAAACTGGTCGCCACCGTCGTTGGTTTTGTGTCGAATCCCTCGACCGGATTGGATCTCCCACTCGACATTCGCGGGACAGCGTTCCAAATGCGCGTCTGGGAGGCCCTGCGGAATATTCCGGCCGGGTCGAAGGTGAGTTATCGCGACATTGCAGAACAGATCGGACAACCAACCTCCACTCGCGCAGTGGCACAAGCCTGTGCAGCCAACACGTTGGCCGTCGCAATTCCTTGCCACCGCGTCGTGCGGACCGATGGTTCTCTCTCTGGTTATCGCTGGGGTGTCGAACGCAAGGGGCAGTTGCTGAAACGCGAACAGGGAGCGGGCTGATGCCGACCGTTGGAAGCCTTTTCGAGGACATGCTGCCATGCACATTTGGAATCACGCCACCTTAATACATCAGAATCAACAACCGGGGGCCGACGCTTGAAAACAGTCATCAATAGCGCTCTCTTGACACCTGCGGGAGTCGCCTCCCGCATTGGCGGCGTCGACTGGAACAAAGTGCTTGAGGAACTCGATTCGTATGGCTGCGCGGTCATCGGCCCGCTGATGACTCCATACGAGTGCGAATCACTGGCCACGCTCTATGAAGAACCAACCGCATTCCGCAGTAGGATCGTGATGGGCCGACACGGATTCGGGAGAGGAGAGTACCAGTATTTTGCTCATCCTCTTCCTTCGGCGATTGCGACGTTGAGGACGATGCTCTATCCGCCATTGGCGACGATTGCCAATCGGTGGAATGCCGCGATGAAAATCGCCGTCCGATTCCCGGCGAGCCATCAGGAGTTCTTGGCTCGTTGTCACGAGGCGGGACAGATTCGGCCGACCCCGTTGCTGCTGAAGTACGGTCCGGGTGACTACAATTGCCTGCACCAGGATCTCTACGGAGAGCATGTCTTTCCGCTGCAGGTCGCGATTCTCTTGTCGAAGCCTGGTGAAGATTTCACCGGTGGGGAATTCGTCCTGACCGAGCAGCGCCCTCGCCTGCAATCGCGCGCCGAGATTGTTCCCTTGGACCAGGGACAAGCCGTTGTCTTTCCCGTTCACCACCGACCCGTGACGGGGACGCGCGGGATCTACCGAGTCAACATGCGTCACGGTGTCAGCCGCCTCCGGTCCGGCAAGAGATTTACCACGGGAATCATTTTCCATGACGCGACGTGAGGATAGAACCAGCTCCGAGCTCTTCGACAAGTTCTCGTACTCCTCCCCTTGCAAAGAGGTCATCGGCCCCGAGGCGGTGCTGCTTCGCGACTTCGCGTCTGCCGCAGCATCAGAACTCATGGCAGCGATCGCGACCGTGACGGAAGTCTCGCCATTTCGCCACATGGTGACTCGCCGTGGTTTCCAGATGTCAGTAGCGATGTCGAATTGCGGCTCGGTCGGATGGGTCTCGGACCGCACAGGCTACAAGTATGCGGAACTCGATCCCCTGACGGGAAATTCCTGGCCTGCCATGCCGGAAAGTTTTCGGACGTTGGCTGAGGATGCAGCGGAGCATGCGGGATTTTCGTCGTTTGCTCCCGACTGCTGTCTGATCAATCGCTACTCACCGGGCGCGAAACTCTCGCTGCACCAGGACCGGGATGAGGCCAGCTTCGACTGGCCGATCGTCTCGGTCTCCCTAGGGCTGTCCGCTGTGTTCCTGTTAGGGGGACTGGATCGGAATGATCCTCTGCGACGGACCGAATTGCTAAGTGGCGATGTCGTCGTGTGGGGTGGCGTCTCACGGCTGGCGTTCCATGGCATTGAATCGCTGGAAGACGGCACACATCGCTTCACGGGAAATTGCCGGATTAATCTGACCTTCCGACGCGCGCGGTGAACGTGAGACGCGCAGGCGCGTCTCACATCAGGCCGCGAGATCCAGCACCTGATTCGATTTCCGTAGCCTGGTCAGTCGATGCCCATGCAGATGGTCTCTTGACCCCGATATGGCTCTGATTCGGCGCGGTCGATGTCGGGGCTCCTATACTGGGCCTCCGGAATCGTGGCCAAGCGTGAGGTCGTCAACTCGTCCCCCAGCCCGTAATACCGCTGGAAGCTCATGATCAGCGGACGCCATCGGTTGGGGTCAATCCGGTTGGCATGACCGTCCATCAGTACGGACGGATGGGCATGCACTTTCGTAATGCGCATCTCCAGGCAGAGGATGCCTTCCAGGGTGCATTCCTTACTGTGTTCATGTTTAGAGTAATCATATTCGTCCGCCATGACGCGATGCACGTTCGCCAGTTTGGCCTCCAGATGGATGGGACATTCCAGCACGCGCGGTGGTGTCACCGTTTCCGAACGAATGGGCGTTAGGCCCGCCCGCTCGAATTTGTTCTGCTCGTGTTGATAACCGCGCAGGGTCTTGCCTGCAGGAACGGGATTGGAACCCGTAATCAGCGAGAGCCGATTGACGGCATCGACCTGGTCGGCCGACGGTAGGTTGATCACGCACTCTTTCGTGCGCAGGATGTTCTGCGGCGTCTTGGAAACCGCCTCAAAGCCGAGCAGGCAGCGCCAGCCCAGCCAGATACAGGACGAAATCGGAGCCAGATTGTAGGTCCCATTCTCATTGACAGTACTGTTGAGGACGACTGGCGTACCCAAGTAGAGAATGGCGGGAGCGATAGACGTATGCATAATACTCGCAACTCTGCCTGCAGGATAAGTTCGGATTGACCTCGCTCCGGGGAGCAACGGACGCCGGGTCATTAAGACCCGGCGTGTGGAATACGCGTGGAATCGGATCGGTTCACACGGCCCGAATGAGCCCGAGTTGCTCAAGGGCCGTCAGCCCGTCATCGAGCCCAATCTCTTCCACGATCTGGCCGTCTTTCAGCTTGAGCACAGTGGTGCCCGTGAAATGCATGAAGCGACCTGTCGCGGCAGGCAAGAAACCCGCGAGGAAATCGCTAAATGCCGGGCCGGTGTGCGTTCCACCGCCCTCCCAGCGACCCACCACGTAATCGCCTTCCGCGATCAGATCGGCCGCACCCCAGAAATTGAGGTTCGGAAAGGCTTTGCGAAAGTCGGTCATGAACGCCTTGATGTCGTCACGACCGCGACGTGGTGCATGCAGCGAATACTGGAGAAGCATGTCGGGAGCAGCCAATTCGTCGACCACTTTGAGGTCGACTGTTTTCCCCCAGAATCTCGTAAACCATCGCCCGACGATCGCCTTGTTCTGTCCTTCCTTCGATGATCGACCTGCCTCCGCCGCTCTGGCCACTGGCGGGAGACTGACGATCCCACCGACAGCGGCCATACCGGCCATCGCAACTCTGCGACTCATGAGTTCAGACATACCCTGGTGCCTCCGAGAATGAAGATTGGATAACCTCGACCTGCCCGATGATTCGCGAGAATCAACCGGCCGCTTTGATGAGCCCCAACTGTTGCAACGCGGTGACACCATCATCGAGTCCAATTTCTTCGATGATCTTGCCGTCCTTGAGCTTCAAGACTGTCGTCCCGGTGAAATGCATCTTGCGACCGGTGGCCGCAGGGAGGGAACCGACGAGGAAATCGGAAAACGCCGGGCCGGAGTGGGTTCCACCACCTTCCCAGCGACCCACGACATAGTCACCTTCGGCGATCAGATCGGCCGCGCCCCAGAAATTGAGATTTGGGAAGGCCTTGCGGAAGTCGGTCATGAACGCCTTGATGTCATCGTGACCGCGACGCGGAGCGTGCAATGAATATTTCAGCAGCATGTCTGGAGACGCCAGCTCATCCACGACGCTCAGATCGCATTCCTTACCCCAAAACTTTGTAAACCATTGACCGACGATGGCTTTGTTTGTTTGCTCTTGTCCCATCTCACTTCTCCTTGTTGTGGACCGCAGGTCCTGAGTCTTTCCAACGGGAAGGACGTACCTGCGATCTTGTTGACGCGGAGCAATTTAGTAGGACCAAACTGATCTGGCTCTCCGGTTCTTGCTTTCAAATTCAGTTTCTCGAGATGTCGAAGCCGCCGAAGCGCCTTCATGCCGGGCCGACGCCCTTCGACTACCGAGCCCATGTTTCGCCTGCTCCGATAAGTCATGACCCCCGATTGCATCCACAGGCGGGTTGTTCTCAATTTTAGAGCAAGAAACGGATAGATCACCCCGCCGTCCAATTCTGTCTTCCTCGTAGACGGCTATACGAATACAAACAGAGGACGCCCCCTATGACTACCATTCGCTTCCAAGGATTACACCGCGCGACCGAATATCTCGACGGCCTCGACCGCCGGCCTGTCAACGCCACGATTATGCCGGGCGACCTCCGCGCCCAGTTGGGAGGATCTGTCTCCCATGAGGGGGCGGCACCGGCCAAGGTAGTTGACGCTCTGGTTGCCGCGACTGGCAGATGGCCGACGAACTCCACCGTCGGCTCAACGTGCGCCGTGAGGATGTCTTCGTCAGCCTCGTCTTCGTTGATCGCGAGGACTGGTCATTCGGCAATGGCGTACCGTGGTGATTGAAGCGCATGAAGTGAACAAGCGAAAAAGGCAATTGTCGGTTAGCACCGGAGGATTGTCAGTCCTCCGGTGTTCTTTTGATGCGGGCGATCCACTCCAGACGTCACGGACTGCCACAGGTGATTTCTGAAGAAATCAGTCGCTGGACAGCTTCACATCGTGCCAGTAGAGGTGAACGCGAGTTGAGTCACTCAACTCGCGGATCACCGGCCGCGTGGATCAGAGCTCGTGCGATCGCGAGTCGGCGGCACAAGTGCCCCTTGTTGATGTTCAAAACCTTGGCTGCTCTGCCGATCGAATATTCGAGTACCTCGACTAGTTCCAAGGCACAGTGATCTCTCTCCAGCAACTTGGGGGACATCTCACTCAGGATCTCTCTTAGAGGTTTCTTCGGCTGAAGCATTCGCCTAGCTCGCCAGTACCGTCGGCGTGCTGTTCTGTGAGTCATCTCCAGCAATGTCGCCGCCTCGGGTATCGTGTATGCCAGCCGGTCAACCATCTCCAACAACGCTCGATCCATCGGCCGCAATGTCGGGCCGCTGAGTGTGTCTATCGCCGTCGCGCATTCTGAGGTTTTGAAAGGCATCGGTTTCCTTAGCGCTGATTCTACGGTGGCCGTGATCGCAGTCAGGAGCTACTGCTCAGCTTTCGAGACGGCGGTGCGAACAGGAGCCTCGCTCTTGCTGGCTCTTTGTCTCTTCCGTTCAGGAGATTGCGGTGCGGCCTGAGATTGTCTGAGTTCAATCAGAATATCGGCCCAAGCACTGAAAGCCGACATCCTTGGCTCTTCCGTTTTGTCCGGCATGTAGTCCCTTCCATGTGACTACTTCCAGCGCGGATTGGTGCGCACAAAGAACAAATCAGCCCGCGTGTATTACGCGGGCTGGAGTCGAATCATTGCATTTGGTATGCAACATTCGTTAAAACATCTTCCCAGGACTCGGCTAGTGTTTGTGATATTGTGATGGAGCGACAACTGATTCGGTTAATCAGTTGGCTCATCAATACACTTGGTTCTTGCGGCCCCGCTCTCTTGGGGTAATCACATAGCTTCCGCAAAAGTTGCTTTTCGCGCATTAGGTTTGCCAAAAGTGGCGCGTCAGAATGGCCCGACTATCGAAGGCGGCAGGATTGCTCGTTGACGGCGATCTTGGAATATGTCTCAGACGGAGAAAATCTCGACCCTAAGAAATCGTGCTGGGCCAAAGCTTTATGCGGCTATGGGCCGGATTGTTGAGCGAGTCCGGAGAGATGAGCCTGCAATTCCCGAAGACGTAGCTGCGTCTTGGTGCATAATTCTTAACGACGTTTCTTGCAAACTTCAAGGTTAATTCGACAGTTGCCCGCGTGATTCACGCGGGCAACTGTATTCTTTGGGCGCACCGTTCAGCGATGGAAGTAGTCACACGGAAGGGACTACATGCCGCAGCAACCGGAAGAGCCAAGGATGGCTGCTTTCGGCGCGTGGGCTGACGTTCTGATTAGCCTCAGGCAATCTGAATCGGCAGACACTCCAGCGCCGAGCAAGCCAGCACGACGACGTCGATCGACTTCAAACAAGAGCGACAGCGATCGACCGTCGACTTGAGCGTCCAGCATTCCGAACCCGACGAGCATGGCGTCTCTCCTGACGACAGGAGGCATCGTGAATGCTCGACCGTATTTCCAGGGAGTGGCCGCGTTCAATCGCGGGATGAGGTTCAGGGACAATCCCTATCGCTTCGACGATCCCTCGTTTACCGAGGACATGCTGTCCTGGTACGAAGGCTGGTCGACCGCCTTCGATGTGACGTGGCGAAAGCTGACCCTCGCTCAACGGGTCAAGCTGATCCTGGGACAGTCAAAACCGACTGCGGAAAAAGCAAACGGCGGACGCATCCTTCGTCCGCCGCTCACAACCGATCGTCCTTGATCGGGCCTTCTTCGCTTCATGCAACTGAGTGCATGCCAGTCAGGTATGAAACGAGAGCGACGCAAGTCGCCAGAGCGGGGAGATCTGCGTAGGCTGCTTATTTGCCGTTCTTCGCTCCAATGCCAGGTGAGCTTGGTTATCAGGCACTCCCGACAATAAAACGACCACCGTGGACTCGATAGTCTGCATAGAAACTACTGGTGAGGCTCACGAATCAGTAGTTGTGACTTACCTACTTTTGCGGAAATTAGAAGCACTCTCCATCGTTCGTATGTTAGCGTGGCGTGGGTGACCGGAGCAAATATGGCGCATGAGTTGCATCAATTTGCTCTACATATTCGGAGAGTCGTCACGTAGATAACCGTGTACTGGGGCAACCATGATTACTGTCCGTTTCACTTACTTCACAGGCTTGGCAAGACCACTCTTTCGAAATGCTCGGCTCGCAGGAAGCTGGAACGGCTGGGCCGAGGCGTCCATGCAGGAAATCGTTGCAGAAGACGGTTGCCAAGCTTTCACCCTGACCATTTCGTTTAATGATTCTCAAGCCGGAAATTTCATAGATTGGGGCGTTCGTGCCGACATGGCGAATGCTCCAAACGTGTGGGCAATAAATCTTGAAGTCAATCAGTCGAATTCCCAGGATCGATTCCGAACATTCCAATTGCCGGTTGCCGGTGGCAGTGCCGAAGCCGTTTACTACTTCGTGTATAACCGACGGTTGGGAGCTCAAAAATGTTACGAGAGCCCCTCATCGAGTCCAAAGATTCGATTTGCGGTCTGGGCCCCCAATGCGAAGAGTGTGTCTGTCGTTTTTGGAAAAGCGAGTGGGTACATCGCAGACAATGATACTGGTATCGATACGTCGAAGCAGGCCATCGCGCTGAGTAAGACTGTTGATGGGACGTGGGAATCTGCACCTCAGGAAAACTTTGCCGCGTACACTGGCGTTCCCTACATGTTCAAAATCGAGAATGCACAAGGCAAGTATGTCTATCGAACAGACATACATTCTCGTTGGCAATTGGGACGTGGCAACAGGAATCCAGCAACTGCAACTTGGGATGGAGATCCAGACACTCTCGACGGGACTGTAAGTTGTAGTGTCGTTATCGACCAAGACGTCGTGCGATCGGAATTCGAACCTACAACCGAGCCCCCTGCCGTCATCGGTAACGGGACTTTCTGGACGACAGAATTGACTCCGAACGTTACCGTGCCGTCGAGTATCGATGATCTCATTATTTATGAATTGCATCTCGGTTCGTTAGGCTTTGGCCGTGGCACACCTGGGACGTTGGCTGACGCTACGGCACTTCTTGATCATCTCTCGGACTTGGGAGTGTCGGCGGTTGAGCTACTACCCGTTTCTGAGTTCACAGGTGACTTAGGCTGGGGGTATGGTGACACCCACCATTTCGTCGTAGAGTCCAGCGCCGGAGGGCGTGACAAATACAAGCACTTCGTGCGCGAATGCCATCGCCGCGGAATCGCGGTCATTCAGGATGTCGTCTACAACCATTTCGATGGGGACGCGTTACGGGCGGAGTGGCAATTCGACTCCGATGCTCCCGAGGACAATATCTACTACTGGTACGAGGGCAAAAGCAGCAATTACCCGAAACCAGATGGCGGCTATTTGAACAATGGATCCACCGGCTACACACCGCGGTTCTCCGACGAACAGGTGCGACAATTATTCATTAGCAGCGCGGTCCAGTTCATTGAGGAATTTCATGTGGATGGACTTCGCGTGGATCTCACCCAAGCGATTCACCGCGATAACACGCTAAATGCGAACGGTTGGGGGATCAGCAGCGCCAACCTTTTTGGCCAGAAATTTCTCCGAGAATGGAGCCGCACACTGCGAATGCTTCGCCCGACCGTCATGCTGATCGCTGAGGACCATACAGATTGGGATGCCGTGACCAAGATGCCCAATGTTGGTGGCCTCGGATTTGATTCGACCTGGTTCGCCGCATTCTATCACAGTTTGATTGGCGATTCTGATATGGCGGGCGGTGCAGCACGTCTCTTGCGGCAAGCTGGATTGGGAGACAACTCCCCACTCGGGATGGCAGCGTTCGCAGGCCAGCTCTGGCAGTCGCAATTCAGCAAAGTCGTCTATCACGAGTCTCATGATGAAGCTGGAAATGCTGGCGGCACGATGCGGACAAGCAAGGTCGCAGTCAACGATGCCGTACTTTTTGGGTCGACGCGCGACTACGCGGAGGCGCGTTCGCGCCTCGCATTCGGCTTATCTGTCCTGTCTGCCGGGACGCCGATGTTCTTCATGGGGGAGGAAATAGTTGCTCAAAAGCTTTACAAGTACAACAACGTCGCGACAAGCAAAGAAGATCTCCTGGGGGAGCGCAATGGGCACGGCAAGAACATGTTTCGTTTCTACCAAGATCTAATTCGCCTTCGGCGCACCAATGCAGCCGTTCGATCGCGTTTCATAGATATCCTGCATGCATACGATCCGACCCGTGTCATTGCTTTCACTCGACGCCGAGGGACTACCGATGTTTTGATTGTGGCCAACTTTAGTGATCAGCCGTATTCCGACGGATATATCATTCAAGTTGATTCTTCGAGGCTCCCTCCGGGAACATGGCAGGAAACATTCAACAGCGACGCGGCCGTTTATGGCGGGAATAACCTAGGCAATTTTGGAGCTGCGATTCCGGTCGAAGGGGGGCGAATTCAGATGCGTTTGCCTGCCAACGGATTCTTAGTGCTGCAGCGTCGCTAGTCATCCACTCGCGAAATTTGCCAAGTGATGCGCGCGCGGGCTACGCGGTTCGCCGCCGGAGGCTGTAGAGATTTACCCTCCCCCCGGGTGTCTGCCGGCTGGCCTGGTGCCCCGGTCGGTCGGGTCAGTCGGGTCGGAGATGGGGCGAATCGAGAAGTTGGAAGTCATCGGCCGCAAGAATGCGGGTGCAAGTGCGGAGGGAACTGCGGACCGAGCCGCGGATCTCCGGCCGGGAGTTCGACCCGTCCGCGATCGGCGACCAGGGCGAGGTTCGATCGTCATCCCTGGACGGCCGTTCCTCGGGGCGATCACCACGTTGACCCCCACATTGACCCCCAAACACGTCCGATCGGCGGTCCTTCCCAAGCATCGAGTTGTCGTCAATAACCTGCCAAATGCGCGCTCATTTGCGCACTTCAGGTTGTCTTCAGAATCAAGAACCCTCAGGAAATCGGGGGTCGACCCCTCAAAAACCCCTTGTGACGCGAATTCAAAACCTGACATCGTGCGCGCGCGGGCTACGCGGTTCGGGGCCGGAGGCTGTAGAGATTTACCCTCCCCCCGGTGGGTCGACCGGCTGGCCTGGTGCCTGGTCGGTCGGGTCGGAACTGGTCTGAATCGGAACTCCGGAAGTCGTCGGCCGCAAAGATGCGGATCAAAGTGCGGAGGGAACTGCGGACCGAGCCGCGATGGCTGCGAAGGAATGCCCGAACTGCCAACGCACTGTGGATCGGAATCGAATCCCAGATGATCGTGAATGGGCCATTCAGCCTCTTGGCAATTTGGGCCAGGAACTCACTGATCGTTTGTCCCGTGTAATTCGCGTTGTCCGGAAGAAGGCGATAAATCAGATTAGCGTGTCGGCGAACCGGGCTGAATGTGAGGGCACACGCCGTTGAGATGCGACCATGTGGATCCGCCAGTCGAAGGATCGGCCTCTCTCCACAGGGAGCGAAAGTCTTTCGAATCGTCGGCGCAAGCATGAAGCCCGCCTCGTCGACAAAGACGATGTGCGCATGCCGATAGTCGGCCTGCGTGATGATCCGGGGAAACTCTTGCATCCTCCAGCGATCAATCTGAGCTTCATCCCGGTCAATCAATTTGGTCGTTGGCAGTTGGGGTGTCCACCGCAAGGAGCGTCGTAGTATTCGCCAAGTGGTGGTTTGCGAAAGCCATTTGCTGAAACAGCGGTAAATGACATCACGGACACGGTGCGTCGTCCACATGTCATTGATCCAGCCGTGGGCAACAGATCCACGCAGCAACTCGGTTCGGAGAATCGCTAATTCCTCAGCGGACAGACTCACCGGTCGTCCCCGAACTCGCTGTGGCCGTGGAGGTCCTCCTGTTTCGCTTGTGCGTTTCCACTTCCGGACGGTCTGCGCGGTCACGCCGAGATAGCGAGCGATGACTTTTTGCGGCTCACCTTCACGGAGCAGTTCGACTCCGCGGCGCTGTGCAAACTCTCGAGCCGATTCCTTGTGCTGCATGGCAATTCTCCACAAGCGGAGAAGCTACGAACGCTGCATCAATTCTTCGCTTATAACTGCCGCAGACAAGGCCACCAAAAGGTCTGCTAGCACAAAATAAGAATTCGGAACAGGAATCGGATGGCGCACCCATCACGCGGTTGAGTAGTACC
The DNA here is from genome assembly GCA_028291515.1 of Schlesneria sp. Lineage (GTDB taxonomy): Bacteria > Planctomycetota > Planctomycetia > Planctomycetales > Planctomycetaceae > Schlesneria. The sequence goes on along the minus strand of JAQGHU010000115.1, from coordinate 6,832 downwards.
GCATTCCACCAAGGGAATACCGCTAATAGACATTAGCGGTATTCCGCTCCCCAATCCGAACCGGAGGCCACGGATGGCCGCCAAGCTCACCAACTCCACACTGCTCACCTCCCAAGGCGAAACCAAGACGCTGGCCGAGTGGGCCCAGTCGCTCGGCTGTCCGGTCCAGACCTTAATCGGTCGACTCAACCGCGGGCAGTCGATCGACCAGGCCGTCCGGACGCCGATCGGTTCTCGTGGTGGTCAGAATCGCGGAGCGAAGACACCCGCCGAAGTGCTGACCGGGGCCGAGATGGAATTACTGCTCGAGGCCTGCAGCCGCGGGGCCACCGGCGAACGCAATCGGGCACTGATCGTAATCGGCTGGCGGAATGGTCTTCGCTGCTTTGAGGCGCTGGGACTGTTGCCGCAGGATCTCGACGCCCAGCGCCAGACGATTCGGGTTCGGCATGGCAAAGGGGACAGGGCGCGGACCGTGGGCCTCGACGTCCAAGCCTGGGAGATCCTCAACCGCTGGCTCGTCGTTCGGGGAGGTCTTGGGATCGCTGACACGGCTCCGTTGCTCTGTACGCTGGAAGGAGGGCCGCTCGACGATCGGTATGTTTGCTCACTGATGACGCGGCTCCGCAAAGCGGCCGGCATCCGCAAACGGGTTCACTTCCATGGACTCCGTCATACGATGGCGAGTGAGCTCGCCGCCGAGGGCGTACCGATGCATGTCATCCAGCAGCAGCTCGGTCACAGTAACCTCGCTGTGACGAGCCGTTACATCAATCATCTGAATCCGCAGGAGACGATCGCTGCCATGAAGGCGCGGAGCTGGAACGGGACACCTGCGCCGATCGCCAACGCGAACCGGCGGCCGCCGCCTGGTTGGCTCGATCGACTCCGAGCCGAGATCGGCGAGTCCCGACTGCTACTGTTCCAGGACTCGCGGCAGGATCTCGAGAACGTCCGGGCCGTCGTGTTGCTGTTTTGAGGCGGAGGTGATTTCTGGAGAAATCAGAACCCGCTGAAACCCGCGATAGATCCAACACCCGCGGGCTTCAGCGGGAAGAGCCAACACGGCTCGGATCGAAAGCTACGTGACCCTACGGCAAACAACAACCGTGATGGGCGAACTTTTCGGGTTAGACAGGCGGCTGATTTCTTCAGAAGTCAGCGACGGCAAACTGTGTGGATCGGGGCGTGCCGACAGACCAAAAGAACGCCAGAGGATTGGCAATCCTATGGGGTTTCGAAACTTCCCCGCCGGCGGCGTCAATGGGACGGATTAGCGCTGAATACACGAAGGTTTCGGCAACAGCGCAGATCGTACTCCGATCCATTCACGGCATCGCCAAACTCCAATAGCTACTTGAGTTCCACTAACGTCGTCCAACCTCATTTTAATCATTGAGTTATAGTCACCTTGCTGTGTCTTCATGGGCCAATCAAGTCCTTCCGAGAAATCACCTTTTCCACGTTGTCATCTTCATTGAGAACAATCGCAATCATCCATTTTGTCTTCACAGGACGAGAAAATGAACCATCTACTATGTGTACACATAGTACAAAGTCGACATCATCGTGCACTATCTCTTTGTAGCCTCCTTCAGGAAGGCGCACATGATCGGAAAACGTGCCATTCCGAACGATGGAGCATTCGAATCCGTTGTCTGCCATAAATGCCATGGCTTCCTCCTTGGATATTCCCAAAGCGATCTCTGCGGCGATCACATTTGGTGGGATAACCTGCTTATGCCGCGTTGTGGTGCTGCATCCAGACTGGAGCGTGGTAGACAATAAATACAGTGTTACGCAGTACGCAACATAACGATTGTGCATCCGTTCATCCTATCTCAATTGTCATTCAATGCTGTGCCCAGGCTTCAGGGGTTCGTTCTTCGGCTTCTTTAGCTGCTCTCTCACACATTTTGGAACTTTTTGTATTAGACCAGGATTAACGCGCCAGTCTGTTGGCAGGTAAGTTGTAGGAGTGGATCCCTCCAAGCAGATAGAGATAGCCCACGCGAGAGCAGAGTTGCAATTCCCATCAACCTGACCCCATTCTGGTGTCGCATCATATGGGATGCAGCATTTCTTAAAACTATTGAACACATCGGTCAGGCATGACTTCAGTTTACCACACTCTGCGGAAACCGTGCTCTTTTGGCATTTCAGCTCCTTCTTTTCCTGTTCCGTGCTTGGAAAATCGACAAACGTTGAATTGTATGGTCCAACTGTACCCATTTGTACCCCCATGTGAAAACCTGCCAAGCTGCGCGCGCGCGGGCTACGCGGTTCGGCGGCCTGAGACGGTCGGGAGTACACCCCCTACCCGGTGGCTTCCCGGATCGCAGATTGCCGGGAGATGAGGAACGTTGTTCGTTGAACCGGAATGGTCCCAGCTTTGGATGGAGCAACTCGTCGCTTCCTCACCAATCCCGGAATAAGCCCGCTTTGCAGGCTTATTTTTCGGGTTGCGAGCAGACCCTGTTCTTGTAGCTTAGGGTGTCCTCACTACGGTTGTTCAGCAGGACTAAGGTAATCCCGATCGCTACTAGATCAGACAACACCATCAACCAAATGATCGACCCGTAACGGCCAAGCAGTGTCGCGTAGTCAGCTAGCGCAGCTGCCAAGGTCAGAACACTGCCACACACCAGTACGCCACCCGCCCCCGCGCTGGTGAGCCGGTAACTCCGTCCCGCCCTTGTATCGTCTAGGGAATGTTGCCAGCCGAGGCCGTCGATCAGCGGCTCGATATTGCTTTTGATATATCCACCGATGGTCCGAATCCTCAAATCGTGATACGTCCATTCATGAGAAATGAACAGCGCGAGAAAAGGGTAGATGAGTAGGATTTCTCGCGGGAAAGCCGAATTACCAGAGAGGGCAAATAACCCCGCAAATGCCGACATCGCAATTGCCAACAACTGACTTCGTAGTTGGATTCGCAGCAAGATTTCGGCACGCAATGCAGTAAATTCGGCGAGTCTCGCAGACTGAGAGGTCGGGGACGGGCTGGAAACTGTCATGGTTTAATCCCCAGTTGAGTCCATGGAAACAATCAGATCAAGAATCCGAACGGAATGATCTGGTGCCGGATCACTCGAATCTGGCGCGATTCTGGTTTTAGTCACTTCAGACCATAGTGATTTCGCGAGACCCCAATGACCTGCGGCTGGTGACATTTGTCTGATTTCTTGAGAAATCACCTGCGGCACTTTGTGACGTTTGGCGCGGATTGACGGGGGCGAAAGAACAACAGAGGATTGACAGTCCTCTGGTGTTCGATCGCAAAATGGCAAAGTTGTGGCTTTGGCGATCCCTCCGAAGATCAGTTGTCAGGGTGAACACTGGGGCACCCAAATGCGACGAAGTCGGAAAGCACAAGAGATGTTCGCACGTTGGAGATTGCGTCTTCACTTCTGGAATCAGATTTATATCGCTCATTACAGATTTCAAGAAATGAGATGATGGCCAAGCGTTCCATCTTTGAGAAGGTAGAAAGCAGTGCAGCAGACTCGTTATTGCATAGCCTGGCAACTATCAAATCCCACGCCATATTCGTATTCGCAGGATCCTTTAGTTCGGCCAGCATGAACGCGGGCAGCCAATAGCGAAATGCTTCATCTTTGAAATAGACTAAGGCGACCTCGTGGTAACGAAGTTGAGCAACGCTGTGATCGCGCCAGCTCGTGCCCGCAAAACAGTCACCAACGCCCTCGTCAGCCGCTGTCCGCGAAATGTCGGTCGATGTTGGGCCCGGATTCGGAGTATCCCGAAAGGCATCCTCGATCAAAGCACAGCAGCTGTCGATATCCAATTTAGGTCCCTCCATCTCTTGTATATATTATTGGTGGCTTAGCGCGGACACCTATATCCCAGCAACCAACTTCGGTCATTTTGTTGATACATTTCTCCGCAGCACGGGTGACCTCGCTGAAAGCCCCGCGATGGTCTGTATTACCGCCATGAAAGCATGTTCGCATTATGTTTTGGCGAGCTTTCAGACATTCTACTGCCTGCTTCAAGCGAGTGTTCATCTCATCACATTTGGAAGTGTCTGTAACATCACGGAAGTCATTGCAATTAAATTTTGGACCCTTGCAGTTCGCGCGCACTGCATTGTCAAGTGGCTTCCACTGACCCACCGGGCAATTGCCGGTCTTAGGATCGCACAGTGGTCCTGCGATCTCTTCTGGCAACGCAGGAAGATCAGGAATATCGTATGTTGGAACAAATCGAATTGGCCCGCCTGGTGGCAGTCCGATGCCTATCGATATTCCGATATCGATAGGGAAGTGAGGCGTTGGTATCGTAATATCGGTGATGTTGGGCAATGGCAGATTCCAGCTTGGCCATACCATCTCCAACAGTCCAGCGGGGTCAGTTTTCGACGGTGCGAAATACGCCGCGTACAAACTGGCACCCGACACGTAACCGAACGGATCACGAGTGGCGAATACTCCTGTAGTTGGCTGCAGCCACCGTGCGCGGAAGAGGAATAGGTACGACTTTTCATCGAATCGTTGTCCAGTGAATAAGATTTCGCTCGAAAAGCTTGAGGAACTGCGTGCAGCCATTGTTCCACTCATGAATGAGGGGAATCCGAACGATGTGTAGGAATATCGTTCTTCGGCAGAAGCAGCTGCATCGACGAGCACAACCGTGTTCCAACTGGCATCCTGAGCACTATAGAATCGTTCCCCGAGAGTGCCGTCACCGTTAACGTCTCGATCGCGCAGGACGAAATCGTCAACATACCTCTGGCCCCACACCTGCTGTCGTTCTGGGCTCGCCGTGTTGGGGTTAGTCCCGAGGCGTTCTTCGAGCGATTGCCATTCCGGCGTGTAAAAGAAGTGTCGCGTCTCCAATAGAGTCCCGCTGGTATAGTCCAGACGCTTTGTACGGAACATGCGAGCATCATAGACGTTCTGCTGAACGGTATTCGACGAAGTGGCGTCGACGAGCCTAACGAGCCGATTCCATGCGTCGTAAGTCGCCGTATAGCTCGTCGTCGGATCGGCCGGTTGCGGCAGCGTGGTCGTGTTTCCGGCGGCATCGTAGGCTGGCGTGATCCAAACGGAGCCCACCGAGTTGGTGATGCCGCTAATTTCATTGACTTGGTTGGCAGTGCGAGACTGCCCCAGTGTTGCTGAGCCACCCGTCGCCGCCTCACGGAACCCGTACCAGTTGCTCGTGGAATCTAGGGTCCAGCACTGGGCGAAGTTCGGACTGGTTACCGCCATGTTGGAACCGTTCAGTAGGCCACGCTGCATATCCTTCAAGCGGTGCAGCCCGTCGTACGAGTACAGTTCGTCGAAATTCTTGCCGAGAGACTGGGCGACAAGATCGGCTCTCCAAAGCCGGTCGCTGGTTCTGCCATATCCGTACTTCAGCCGCGCAACCTCGGTCGAGTGACCATAGTCGTACCACCGGCAGTCCTTCACGCGACCGAACCGATCCCAGCCACTGTAGATGTCACCCGGGTCGGGATCATTGCTTCCCGAAAGATCGACCAGGGTGTACTTGACGTCAGGCTGGGTATAGTCGACGACGACATATGCCCCCAAGCCCACGAACGAGTAGTTCGCCAGATGAGTCGAAGAGACGTCGTCGTCGATCAGGCTGCTGACCCGACTGAGAGCATCATCGACCCCATTCGTCGTCCCGTAGCCGTAGGTCAGAACGCGACCATTGGGATACGTCAGCGTCGTCGGCCGGACGGTGTTGGCGCTGCCATTGGCATAGCCGTGCTGAACTTTCGGACTGGTGCTCGTGTTCACCGCCCCACCATGTTCCTGGTAGTCGGTGATCAATTGCCCGAACGTGTTGTAAACGAACTGGCACTCGTTGACGGCGGTGCCCGAAGAGACACTGGCGTTATCCCAACTGGTGAGCTTAGTGGCCATCCCCCGCACCTCGTATCCGGTCGACAGTCGCAACACTGCGGTGTCCACACCCAAACCCGGTGTCGTCACGCGGTCATGGGTTTGACGACCGAGCTTGTCGAATTCATAGACATGGACGCAACCGCGCTGGTCGGTCATCCCGCGTTTCTGGCCCTGGCGATTATACGAGTACGACACGACATCGCTACCCCCTATTGAGTTAGGATAAGTGATCGACCGCAGCAGTTGACTGGAAGCTACGTCTGAATTGCTGAGCGTCGTCCCATAAGTCAAGGTCGTCGTCTGGTCACCGGTCCGGGCATTCACGGCCGTCAACGTCGCCTGTAGGCCATCTGGCGTGAAGGTGAATTCCGTGGTGCGATTAACGTCGTCGGAAGGGGAGCAACTCCCACCCGAAGAACTGCTTGATGACGATGAAGAACTGGTCGACTTGTAGTTGTCGATCTGCAGAATTTTCCTGCCGACGGCGTCGTACCCAAACCTTGTCACCATTCCAGCGGGATCAGTCGTGCCGAGCGTATTTCCGGCGCTATCAAACCTCACAAGAGCCACTAGGACGGAGTCCGATGCCGCCGGTACTGTACTCGGACGAGAAAGCGTGCCCCCCCCATTCGTCCCGTAGTTCGCACTGGCAACCGTTCTTCCAATGCCATCTTGCCAGCTCGCTAGATAAGTGACTCGCGCTTTCGGCGTCGTGCTTGGGTTTTGCAATGCCCCTTTCTGCGTATCGGGAGCATTGTGATACCGCTGCCGCGATATTGCTTGCAGGACGTTGCTGTCATTGTCGTAGACAGTCTCGGATTGCTCCAGAATCACGTCATTCGTCACAGTTAGTGCGTCTGTGTATGACGTCTCCGCGAGATCATACCCACTGTAGCGGATCGTCATCCGCCCCAAGCTGTCGATCGCGTACTTCGCAAATAGGCTCGATC
>JAQGHU010000109.1 GCA_028291515.1 Schlesneria sp. | reverse complement strand
GGTCAAACCGCCGTCATCGCACTACTCAATGCCCGACAAGCAGATACTAAAAAACTCGCCCAAATTGCCGCCTGAAATTTGCGCAGACTGACAAGATTTGGGACGTCAGTCATACAGAGGCACAGAGAAAAGCGTGCAAGAAGGAGAATAAAACTACGGAATAGACGGAAATCAGGTCAGGAGGATCGCTGCAATCAGAGGCTCACGCCCCGAAAAAAAGGCCAGGCTTACGCCGCCCCGCTCAAAAAGTGGAAGTGGCTGCCTCACCCTCCCAACGACATCTGCATCAAGAATCCCGATGGACGGTTTCCATTGAAAATGCAGGGAGGCAGATGGCGACGTAGTCGGCTCCTTCGGAACCAGGAGTGCTGTAGCGGACCCATTCGCCGGCGTGCGTGATGATGGCTTGTCCGGCCTGAACGTCGATCACCCCATCTTTGTGCTCGACGCGCAACAGTCCCTTCAAGACCAGCGTGTATTCATCGAACTCGGGCGACTGTCCGGGTTCGACCCAGCCGGAGGGGCTCGACATGTGAGCGACGCTGAGGGCATCCGTCTTGGAATTCACGCGACCGATGTATTCTCGAATCAGCTTGGGCTTATTTCCGGCGGCGGTGATCTGAGTCGGTGCGGCAATCAATGTGGGCATAGCGGATCCTGAGAAGTTGCGAGTTGTGATCGATCGCGACCTATTTGGCGACATCCGTGGTTGTCGTGACCACGGGGACCAGAACTCGCGATGCGTTCTGCTGGTTGAGATAGATTGTATTCCGGGCGACCACTGTGCTTTCCGGAAAATCGATTGTCAGCGGCTCGCCCGTATTCGGGTTGGGTTCGTAGAAGGGGGCGCCGGTGCTGGCGATGGTGACGCGGATTCGATGTCCACGATTGAAATTCTGACTCAGCCAGCCGACATCGAACGCGACTTTGCAGACTTCGTTTGGCTTCATGAAAACTTCGCGTTCGAATCCTTCTCGGTATCGCGCCCGGCGAATGTAGTCCATGATCAAGATCGAGCGTCCATCCGGATAGACATCGCTGACACGGACGATGAAGTCGGTGTCTCGAGCATCGGACGAGACGTATAGTTCGGCCTGCACCTTGCCGGTCCACTCGATAGGTTCGGTAAGAACATCGGTCGTAAACGTCCGCACTTCGGGATGCGACTCATAGTCTCGCGCATCTTTGGCGCCGGGGAAGGCGATTGTTGGGATGGGGGCGGGGCGTTGCGGGTCTGCCAGCCAGGTGACGGTGTCATCTGGGGACTCGGACGGCTTTGATCGCAGGGATTTATCGGCGTGTAGGTAGTAGGGAGTCGGCTTGGCGGCAATCGGCCAGTCCGTGGCGGTTCGCCAGACATTGCCCGGCGCGTCGGTTTCGCCGATTGCTCCCATGACATAGTAGCGCACAGTCGGCTCGTTGGTGACACCGTTGTCGACGCCCTTCAGGTAGTGGTCGAACCACCGCAGCATGTGGGCGTCCATCGCGAACTTGGCGTTCTCGGGATACTCCATCTCGTTCGATTTGTTGGTCTCCTTGAATCGACCATGTAGCCAGGGACCGATCATCAGTTGTTGGGTCCCGATCGAATTGGGGCCGCCACGATGCTGGCGACCGACATAGCTATCGACGGACCCGACGCACATGAAGTCGTACCAGCTACCGACCGTGAAGCACGGAACGTTCATCTTATCGAAGTAACGCGTGCAGTCTTCGGCCGCCCAATAGCTGTCAGCAGTCGGATGCTGAAACCACTCGGCTAGGAGTTCGCGGTTGTGTTCGGGAACGCGTGCAACTTTGTCCATGGATTTGAATCGTTCGGGACGCGTAATGCCACCGATGCGATAGCCTTCGTGATACAGGCTGAGTCCCGTGTCGATCATGTATTGAGCCACCAGGTGCGGCGGTTGGGTCACGGCCAGAAAGTTCTGAGCGAAGCCGGCCTGAGAGCTGCCGAACGTGCCGACTTTGCCCGTTGACCAAGGTTGCTTAGCGAGCCATTCGACCAGATCGTATCCATCCTGCTGCTCACCCCAGGCCAGATGCCGGTAGCCCCGCCAGATTCCTTCGGACTGCTGCGATCCGCGGAAATTGGCCAGGATCGTCACATAGCCACCCCGCGCCAACTTGGCGAACGACTTTTGGGTGCCGGGATCATTGCCGTTGGCATACCGCTGCTCCAACAACACGGGCCAGGGTCCGCTGCCCGGTGGTGTGTAAATGAACGCCGACAGCTTGACGCCATCGCGCATTGGAATCATTTCGTGGGTCTCGGTCACGCCACCCAGGTCGACGGGGTCGGCCCCCTGCGCGAATGCGTTTGACGCCAGAACGAGCAACCCGACGATCCACGTCTTGTTCGAACTCATGGTAACCCTTTGCAGATATTCTGGCCGACATTCCTCGCATCAGACAGCGCAGATCGTAATCATGGAATGGTGGTGAAGAAACTCTACGAGAATAGTCTATTCATCACTTGGTCCACATTCGCGGAGAGGAAGTGGGAGCTGATGGCCAATGTCGCTTGTTTCCTGTTGCTCCTGCAGCAAGCGGGAGCTGTCTCGCAAGCAGAGGATGCTCCTCAATACGATCGCGACATTGCCACGTTACTGAAACGCCATTGTGTGAAGTGCCATGGGCCGACCAAGCGAGAAGGGAAGCTGAACCTGGCCGCGCCCGGGGCGATCATCAAGGGAGGCGCGGAAGGGGCAGCCGTGGTACCTCACGATGTTGCCGCCAGCTTGTTGTGGAAGCGTGTTGACAGCGATGAGATGCCTCCCGAGCTTCCGCTGTCGGCAGACGAGAAGTCGCTGATTCGCCGCTGGATCCTGGCGGGAACGCCGGGCCTGAAACATGGTAACGACGATGTGGCGGGGCACTGGGCCTTTCAGCGGTTGCCGGAGACGATTCGTCCACCAGTCAGTCGGAAAACTCCTTCGTCACCGCTCGACGAATTCATCCAGCAGAATCTGGGGACGGATGGTTTGACGATCTCGGCCGAAGCTGATCGAGCCAAGCTGATTCGTCGAGTCAGCTTTGATCTAACCGGGCTGCCACCAGAGCCCGACGCGATTGCCGAATTCCAATCCGATGTCAGTCCCGATGCATACGAGCGAATGGTCGATCGGTATCTGGCATCGCCGCATTTTGGAGAACGGGTGGGAAAACTGTGGCTGGACGCGGCCGGGTACGCGGATTCGAACGGCTACTTCAACGCCGATAGCGACCGTCCGCTGGCCTATCGCTATCGCGATTATGTGATTCGAGCCTTGAACGCGGACTTGCCTTTCGACGAGTTTATTCGCGAACAGATTGCTGGTGACGACATCGCAGAGGTCATTGCGAAAAATGCCGAGACCGCTGATCTGTCGATGTTGCTGCCGGCGGAGGCGCAGCGTCGAATCGGGTTGCTCGAAGCGACGCATTATTTGCGATGTGGACAGGACGGAACCGGCGAGAGTGACGGGAACGAGGATGAGGTTCGAGTCGACCGGTATACGGTGCTGGAAACGGCGATGCAGAACATTTCCACCGGGCTATTCGGTCTGACGATTCAGTGCGCGAAGTGCCACGATCATAAGTTCGAGCCTTTGACTCAGCGTGATTACTACAGCTTTCAGGCCGTGCTGATCCCAGCCTTCCCACCGGCGACGTGGACAAAACCGAACGATCGTTTCGTCTACGCGGCGATGGCCGGTGAACAGGAAACTTGGCAGGCGGACGTCGCGCAGGCGGATCGCGAGATCGAACGTCTGTCCGCTGAGGTGACGAAATGGGTCGCCGAACATCGTCCGCGCGGAGCGACCTTATTTAAGGACGATTTCAACGAAGCAGGTGAGGCGTTGGCGGCGAAGTGGAGTAGTACAGCACCGGGCGATGACGCGCCGGGCGGGACGGAGGCCGTCAAGCTAAACAGTCGTGAAGCACCCGGAGCGGTCGTTCTCGATGGCTCACTGAATTTGTTCGAAGGGGGCACTGGTGGCGATAAGTGGCTGTCGATGCAGCAGGCCTTCGATTGGACGCCCGACGTGACGGGAGCTTCGATTCAAGTCACGTTTGATCTGGTCGATCATCACATCGGCGATTCGGCACCGGCCGAGCGAATCGGCTATTTAATCGCGTTGCACGACTTCAACGACAACAGCACTAGGCAGGGAGGCAACATCCTGATCGACGGCCATCCGTCGGCGGGGAGCGCCGTGTACATCGACTATCCGGGGACCGATTCACGGCAAGCTGGCACTGTGGGAACGACCGGATATGTCCCCGGTCGCAACTACGGCGTTCGTGTCACGAACAAAGGGGGCGGCAAATATCTGCTGCAGCATCTCGTGGATTGGCAGGTGGAAGACAAGCCGATCAAGCTGAGTGAAGCGGATCTTCCGGACGGCGGATTCGGATTCGAGTTCTGCTGCGGCCGCAGTTTTGTTGTCGACAATGTTTGTTTGGAATCTTTCACTCCCACTGAGCAAGGGGACGTGTTGGGCGATTTTGCGAAAGAACTCAAGACACAGCGGGCATCGTTAGACGAAGTTCAAAAACGCCGCAAGGCCATCGGATCGGAACGGCCTGGTCGAATCGCCTGGACGACGGACGTTGTTGATGCTCCCGAAGTCCATGTTCTGCAACGCGGCGACTACAAATCACCGGGGGAACTCGTTGGGCCCAGCGGTTTTGAGATTTTGGGCAAGTCGTCGGTTGAATCTTCGACTCTCATCGTGCGGGGGAGCGGCCGCAGGTTGCGGTTTGCGAACGGGATTACTGAGCCTGAATCACCTGCTGCAGCGCTGTTGGCTCGGGTGCAGGTGAATCGACTGTGGCAGCATCATTTCGGACGAGGTCTGGTTCAGACAACGGACAATTTCGGATTGAGTGGGTCACCCCCGACTCATCCGGAACTCTTGAACTGGCTCGCCCTCGAATTCGTGCGGTCGAATTGGAGTGCAAAACGAGTGCATCGCCAGATCGTCCAATCGGCAGCCTATCGTCAGCAGAGTCGTGCTGACGAACTGCGATTGAAGTTGGATCCGGATTCGTCGCGGTTATCGCGATTTCCTGTCCGACGCCTGGACGCGGAAGCGATTCGTGATTCGTTGCTGGTTGCGGCCGGAAATCTCGACGATGGTATGTTCGGTTCGTACGTCCCGACGCAGCGAACAGGCTCGGGTGAGACGGTCGTTCCGGAGGACAACCCCAGTGCCGGGCGGCGATCCCTCTACCTGCAGCAGAAGCGCACGCAGGTTCACACGCTGCTGCAGGTGTTCGACGCGCCAAGCATCGTGTTCAACAGTACGCGTCGACCTCGATCGACTATGCCGTTGCAGTCGCTGAGTCTCTTGAATTCCGAGTTCGTGCTGAAGAGATCCCGGAGTCTGGCCAATCGACTTCAGCGTGAGGCGGCGAGCGAATCGGATCGAATTCAGAGATTGTTCTTGATCACCACCGGTCAGGCGGCGACAGAACCACAGATTTCGTCTGCGACCCGGTTCCTGCATGATCAAACAGCAGAGTATCGAGAGCAAGCAGGGGAAGGGCAGCAGGCCTGGGATGACCTGAGTCAGGCGCTGCTGATTGGCAATGCAGCGCTGTATCTGGAGTGACGGACCGTCACGTTATTGTTCGGTCAACCAGCGCCAGGAAAGCCAACACAAGAGCGGGAAGAGTGCGAACACGAGGGCGATGGCGATCACGTTCGCTTTGCGTTCGTCCGGCCACCGAGCCATTGATGTTGCCTTTGAAAAAGATCACCGCGACTCGTCGCGAGCGCTGCGTCGAGTCGCGGTGACCGGGGAGGAAGGCATCAATTACAATTGAGCCTCTTTCAAACCCTGTTTGAAATGCCCTAGCCGGCGATTTCTGGATCGGTTTCGGGGACAGCATCGTTTTCGGGGTCGAACCATTCTTCCTTGAAGACGATTCGTTTCTGGTGCTTCATGGCCAGGTTCGAGGTCAGAGCCATGATGGCGTCTTTCATTCCCTGCTCGCCGGGGCACCGCAGTCCGCCATCCTTGATCGCGCCGAAATTGTTGGTGCGGATGCAGTAGGCGAAGTGTTCCATTTCTTCGGTGTAACCGCGGCTGACCTTGCCGATATCGGCTACCGATGCGGCCTTGGTGGGGCCGAGGCTGGCACTGGCGCTGAGGACCGGTTGGCCATCACTGCCGTTGATCACGTACAGACGCTGGTCGATGCCCCCCTTGGACGAGCCGCTGGCTTCTTTGAACAGAATCGCGTCTTGTTCCATCTTCATGATCAGTGTCCCGCGGCTGCCGAAGACGGTTTCGCCGTACGGTTCGCTGCGGTTGGTGCTGATCGAGGAATAGGTCACGATGCAGACATCGTTCTTGTCTTCTTCGTAGTGCTGGCCGGGGAATTCGAAGGTCATGTAGACGTGATCATCGATGTCTCGATCATCCGATTGCTGGTCTGGCGAACCGATTCCCTTCACGTGGTAGAAGTTCCTGCCGCCGTATCCCATGCAGGCGATCGGCTTCACTTTGTTCAGGAAGATGCTCGCCGCATCGAGTTGATGGCTGCCGAGTTCGGCCATCAGGCCGCCGCCCGTGTTGTTGTACAGCCGCCAGTTCACCAGGCGCTGCATGGATGGATAGCCGAAGTCCTTTGCCAGGAATTCGTCCAGTGAAAGATTGGCGGCTGTCGCTCGATCTTTCAGCTCCTGGATATCATCCTTGAACTTGCGATCGAACGATTGTTCGGTATATCCCCCCGGTCGCCAACTGTCGGAGCCGGGGAAGCTATTGTTGCGGTGCCATTGGGCTCGAATGAATTTCAAGTCGCCCAGCAGACCGGCGCGAATCAGAGCGTTGGCGTTGTCGTACAGCACGTTGTAGTGACGTTGGTGTCCGACGGCCAATAGCTTTTTCTCTTGCCGTGCGACGCGGATCATCTCTTTGCATTGCATGACCGAGTGGGCCATCAGCTTTTCGGTCAGCACATGCTTGCCGGCCTTCAGGCAGTCGATCGCGACTTGTGCATGCTGGACGAGCGGGACGGCGATGACGACGGCTTCGATCTCGGGATGGGCCGCGAGTAGTTCTTTGTGGTCGGCGTACAGCTTGATCTTCATGGCTGTTTCGCGGCCCAACTTGCGGATCAGGCCCCAGCGGACGTCGTCGCCGTCGCCGTTGAGTGCGCGGACTCGGTTCTTGGCTCGCAGATCGGCGACCGCGACAATATTCATGTAGTCCGGCGGATGCTGGGTGAGCAGGACAGATCCTTCATCGCCGCTGCCGATGAAGCCGACCTTCACCGGAGAGCCTTGCAGGGCGGCATAGCCGAAGTAGGCGGCACCCAGCGTGGGAACGGCTGCTGCCGCGCTGACGAGGAACGCGCGGCGAGAAAACGCGACCGCTTCGTTGAAGTTCTCTTTGCCGAGTTGTTCTTGTTCTGGAGTCAGTTGCATGGCACGCTCCTTCGGAGAGTGAAGATGAAAGTTTGAATGTTGATCAAATTCGCTGGTGAATCGTCTTGTGAAATCTAGTCACGTGATCGCTTGAACAGTCTGCCAAATAGTCCTGAGATGATGGAGTCGGCACCAAACCATTTGCCGGTGGGCAAAGCCGCGATGGCCAACAGCGCCACCATTTCGACGAAGACCTTGTTGACGACGACATTGTGTTCGATGCTGGGAATTTCCTGAACACCGGGCCAGGGTGGCATGGCCATGTAAAACATGAATAACAAGACCGCCCCGCCCACTGCCGACAATCTGGTGAACAAACCCAGAATCAACAGCAGGCCGATGATTGTCAGTCCCCACATTGTACGCCAATTGATCTGCTCCATGGGGGAAGGTTCTGGCGGAAGTGGGCCGATTGCCAGTTGTTTGGCAGTCAGCAATTCTTCAGCACGAGTTTGCATCTCCTTTTCGAGAGCCTGCACCGGCCCCACCACGTCGCGTCGCTTATCCTGCAGTTCTTTCCATTGACGTTCGACGTGATCCCATTCGAATTTCGTGCGGGCCTTGCCGTAGTTGGCTTTGAATCGTTCGACCAGGTTCTTATAGATTTCGACTTCACCCACTTGCACGACGAGGGCGATTTGACCTTCTTCGCGATCTTCTTCTGCCGTTTCGTTTTTGGCGGCGGCTTCGGTGGGCAGGGTGGCCCCCTTGACCTGGATGATCACGCCCATGCGGTCTGGATCTTGCTTCAGCAATGCTTCCAGCTTCTCGTTGTACGACAACCGCGATGACTGTTTGTAGACGCGAGCCAGTGCCGCGAGGAACTGATCACAGACCTTTTTGGCTTCCGGCTTCGCTTCGGCAATGTTCTTGACGGCGGTGGCGAGTCGATCCTGTTCGGCGGGAAGCAGGTGTTTTTTGCCGTCGACGATGAGTTGCGAGGACTCTGCATCAAAGCGGATCGCCTCTTTGTTGACTCCACTGACCTTGGTCAGGTCCAGTCCCGGGGGAAGCTGCTTGAGGTCGACTTCGAAGGACTCGGGACCTTCGGTCATGACTCGGAAGGTCTCTTTTTGCTCGTCATTCAGTTGGTACTGGTCGACAAAGCGCTGCCGCCAAGCCTGCCATTTCTGCGACATCAAGTCGTAGTCGAGCCACTTCAGATCATCGGGATCACCGGTCATCGCCCGGAAGGTGGGCCGCAGCGGCCCGGTGGAATTCTTGAGATACCCTTCGGCGGTCCAAGGGGTCGAGGTGCGTTGCGTCCCCAGTTTCCACAGGCCTTCGTACATCAAATGCCAGCCGATGGAAATTCGCAGCAACATCAAAAAGATCACGGCGAGCAGCGAAACTTTGCGAAGATCACCTGGCACTCGTCAGCCTTTCCCACCAAGAGCAATTCGGCAATTGACCTGATCGCGTTGCCGGTTAGCGCAAACCGAAACGCAGGCGACGCCGTCAATTTCCGTTAAAAAAGACCCGCTCTGGCGAAACGTTGTGGAACAGGGGTTCCAAGTTTCGGCCCTGTTTGGGGGGCGGGAAAAAGATGGCACCGACCATCGGGAAATTATCACAGCAAGCCAGGGCTTTTTCGACCCCGAGCACAAAAAAAGCCGTCGACAGTGCGTCGGCCAGTGCTGCGTCGGGCGCAATCACGCTGACCGACATCATCGATTCGACCGGCCAGCCCGTTCGCGGATCGAGAATATGCCCATATCGCTTCCCTTCGTGCCGGAACCATTGGACGGCGGTGCCACTCGTTCCAAGCGCTTGATCTCGCAGCAGCAACGTTGCGAACGGCTTGTCTGGGAGCAATGGATTTTGGAGTCCCACAGGCCAGCCGTCGTGACCGGCATGGCATCCGTGAGCACGAATACTGCTGCGGCCCCCATGGACCAGCCAGTTCTGGACACCGCGTTCCAGCAGTAACTCGCCCGCCCGATCGACGGCATATCCTTTTCCAATGGCTCCCAGATTCAACTCGACCCCCTGGCGGTCGAAAGCTACTGTGGAAGCGGCTTCATCGAGCAACAAATGGTACGCGCCGACGCTTTGGATCGTGGTCGCGATCTCGCTAGTAGACGGGATTGTGTCGGCTTGACGAGCACGTCGCCACAATGAGAGCAGGGCTCCCGCGGTGGGGTCGAATCCGCCGGCGGTCTGCTCGCTGATCTGTTTGGCTCGTTGTAACAACTTCCAGAGATCGTCTTCGATCGGGACTGCACTGATCGAAGCGGCGTGGTTCAACTGAGAGAGTGTCGCATCGTCACGATAGACGCTCATCAGTTGTTCAAGTTGATGAACTAGTTCGAGTGCATCGGAGGCGGCTTCCAGTTGGGCTCCCGCACCGTCGGGATTCAGCATGATGTCAAAGTCACAGGCCATCGCGACTGTACGCAACAAGAGCGTGGGACCGCGACTGGGAACCTGCCGAGCCGTGCATTCCGTCAGGTTTTGCCCGATGCGTTCGATCTCGGAACGCGCCGACTGGCCAGTCAGAAACTCGCGACGATTATGGGGATTGGGAGCGGTCATTTGGCTGGGCAGTTTAGCAATTCCGCAGTCACGCTGCTTTGGATCACTGCGGACCACGACATTATGGCTGTCGAAGATTTATCCAATCTTCACAATTGGCTCACAATCCGTACATAAATTTTCTGCAAGATTTGCCGCGTGAATCGGGCCACTGGATGCTGGCCCATTTTTTGTTCTTTTCATGAAATTGTTCAAGGAGTCGGGCCTGTGATTGCTCAAGCCAAAAAACGGTCGAAGCAGGGATTTACGCTGATCGAGTTGTTGGTTGTCATCGCGATTATCGCTGTGCTGATCGCACTGCTATTGCCCGCTGTTCAGCAGGCCCGAGAAGCGGCCCGCCGAACTCAGTGCAAGAACAACTTGAAGCAACAGGGATTGGCACTGATGAATTACGAGAGCACTCACAAGGTGTTCCCGCCCGCCCGTATCGATCTGGGGCCCACTCCGGCTTACTATCAGTCCAGTTGGACCCAGATGATTCTGCCCTACATCGATCAGGCTCCCCTGTACCAAGCCTACAATTTCAATCTGACGTGGAGCGATCCGGCGAATCTTGGAGTGACAACGGCCGTGATTCCCGCATTTCTCTGTCCGTCCGCTCCTGCACAACGAAACATTCCGCCAGCGGGTACCGTAGATGCGGTCGGTAATCCCTATCCGACGGGAAAGCCCTACGGTTTTTGCGACTACGGCTCGATGAATTCCGTTCGTCCAGCCTATTTCTTGAGCAATGGTTTGCCAGTACCTCCAGTCAGCATTGCGACGAATACGGCCAGCCCTGCCAAGAAGGGAAAGTATGAGTGGGATGGCGGACTGAAGAAGTTCGCAGCGACCCCGATCGCGGCGATTACCGATGGAATGTCGAACACGATGATGTGCGTTGAGGATGGTGGACGACCACAGATTTACATGCTTGCCAAGGCGACATCAGGAACAACCGCAGATGGCTGGGGCTGGGCGGATATTCAGTCTGGTTATAGTTTAGATGGTGCGACCGCCGATGCCAGCATCGTTGGAAAGGCAGATTGCACAATCCCTTCGGGCCCCTGCACATTGACGACGGCAGCCGCGCCTTATCCGATCAATATGACAAACGACAGTGAAATGTATGCTTTCCATGTCGGTGGCGGGCACGTGCTGATGTGCGACGGCTCGGTTCGATTTATCAGTGCCAACATCGCGGCTTCCACCTTGGCCGCCATCGCGACTCGCAACGCTGGTGACATCGCGGGCGAATTCTAGAACTTCGCCTGACTGATCAGATCACTGGATCGAATGACTCGACCCTCGACAGGCTCACGTCCTGCCGAGGGTACCTGAGTTCATGCTTACCCTTCGTCCGCTCGGATTTCCCATGCGATTCCTACCGTTGTGCTACGCGCTTGCACTGAGCGCTTTCGGTTCGATGTCTGTCGAGGCCTTCGAACCCCGTTTGGTGGGCCGCATCGAAATCTCGGCCACGCTGCTCGATCGTTCCCACGAAGTGGGGACGTTTGAAGGTGGCATTCCCGCGAATCAATGGGGGGCCTTCGGCTCTGGAATTGCGTGGCTCGGCCGGGGAAATCGTTATGCGATGGTTTCTGATCGTGGTCCGGCTGATGGGAAGGCTGCGTATCGATGCCGCTATCACATCGTCGACATCGTCGTTAACGAGAAGTCTTCACCGTCCATCAAAGTCGATTTGGTGCAAACGCACCTTTTGTTCAACGCGGCCGGTGCTCCCCTGGTTGGATCGTTGACTGCATTATCCGAATCGCAAGAATCCCGTACTCTTAGGTTTGACCCCGAGGCCATCCGAGTCCTACCGAATGGGCATCTGCTGATCTCTGATGAGTATGGACCGTCGATCCTGGAATTCACGGCGGAAGGTCGCCAAGTGGGGCAGTTGCCAGTGCCATCGCGATTCATGCCGCTGCATTCTTCGGCGGACCCCACTGCCGAGTTGCCGCCGATCAACGTGCGTGGCCGACAGCCGAACCGTGGACTGGAATGTCTGGCCATTTCGCCCAAAGGCGACTATGTCTTTGCACTCTTGCAGAGCCCGCTCATTCAGGATGGCGGGTTAGATGAAATGAACAAGCGGGTCGGAACGAACAGCCGATTGCTTGAGATCAATCGCACCACGGGCGCCACTCGCGAATTCCTCTATCCGCTCGACTCCGCGACCAATGGTTGCAACGAGATCGAGTATCTGGCGCCCGGACGATTCCTGGTGATTGAACGCGACAGTAAAGCAGGATCCGAAGCGGAAGCGAAAAAGATCGTTGAGATCGATATTCGGGCCGCGACTGATATCAGCAAGATCGGCTCACTTCCTGCGACAGCACTTCCGGCGGGCGTCACACCCATTTCCAAGCGGCCGTTTCTGGATCTGCTCGATCCGCGTTGGAAGTTCGCTGGCGAAACATTCCCCGAAAAAATCGAAGGGATTGCTTTCGGTCCGAAGTTGAATGATGGATCACGAGTTCTGCTGATCACCAGCGACAATGATTTTCTGCCCGCTCCCACACAGATCTATGCCTTTGCCTACGGTGATGAGTAGCTTCTGCGTGGACCACTTTCTAGTGTGAGGACGCCCCACCAACCTTGTCGCTGGCTGGCGATCAGCGTTCGTCTTCTGGCGGTATGATTGGTAGATCAAACTCTTCTCGATTCGGCAGAAGTTCTTACGGCGTTCGGTCTGTTTGTGACCGATTGATGGCGTCGAATCGCGGCTGGGCCTGCAAATCTCGGTGTGGCATCTGAGTTGCTGATGTCGAATCAAGGCATCATCCCGCAATTTCGAGAGGACACCCATCATGCCCAACAAGGCCACGATCGCCCGTGCCAAACAAGAGAAGCGAGAGGGTAAATCGGCGTCAACGCAGGCTGGCGAATTCATCAAAGAGACGATGGACGATATCCGCTCCGGTCGAATCGGAGCTCGTTCCACTAAACAGGCCATTGCCATCGGCTTGTCCAAAGCGCGACGAGCGGGCGTCGATTTGCCGCCACCTACGAAAGGGAAGACCTCCGAGACGACTCGCAGGAATGCGAAGCGAGCCTACGAGGTTGGTCAAACCGAACCGAATCGACCCGTTAATCCGAAACGCTCGAAAGCGACGACAAAAGCCCTGCGCCGAGAGGGAACCGAGGCCGCTTCTCACGAGGCCATTTCCAAGCAGGTCAGTCAGCAAGCGAAGAAGCGGACACCCGCGCAACGAAGTGCTTCCGCACGCAAAGGTGCTCAAACTCGAATGGCGCATCAGACTGCAGCCGAACGCAGCGCGATCGGACGCAAAACAGGCAAGACGCGTCGCACCAATGCGAAGGCTTCCACGCGCGCTTCCTGACATCGCCAAGGGGATGTGCGCGTGAAATGGCGAGGTTGGTGTGCCACGGACTTGGAGCTTCGTCTGACTAGTGGTCGATCTATCGTCCAATGTCACGTAGACGGAGGGGAACGGGGTAGAGAGATGTCAGCTAGATTCTTGCGTCTGCAGTTGTGAAACGCCCGCGCGTTTGTTGGCCACGGGAGTTGCGTTGTGACTGCCACTGGGTGATGGCTGTGTCGAGTGATTGCGCGGTGGCAAACCGCCGGGAGCCGAGGCATTGGCGAGAGAGAACGCTCAGTTCCATTTCGGCCATATTGAGCCAGCTT
>JAQGHU010000100.1 GCA_028291515.1 Schlesneria sp. | reverse complement strand
ACAAGCCTCGTCGCGGTGACCTGTGATCCACGAAGAACACGACGTGCGACCGATTCTTGACGATTGTGGCGGCCCTTCAGGCCTTTGGGCTTCTCAATCACTCAACCCAGGGCGGCGCTACGAGGCTTCGCCTCTCCGCTCTGCCCTGGGCTGGTCTGTGGTGGCCTTTCAGGCCTTTTCAGAACGATAACTCAGGATCGTTACCTGCGTTGGGTGCCACTGGTGGCTGCTCTGGGCCACCAGTGTCTTCACGTCGCTGCGATCGCTTTGATCGGGTGACGAGCCTGTGGAACATTCAGCGCCACCACGCATGGTTTGCTCGTCGACACATCGGCAAGACACTGGCAACGCAAAGCCGTCGCCAGTGGCACCCGAAATGATGTTTCTCGCGAGCAATATCGCGCACGGTCATTTAGGTTGCCTGTCGTTGCGATGTGGTTGCTCTCGACTACTCGCTCGGACGAAATGCGAACCGACCGCGGTTACAATTGCGGCATGAACATTATTACCGCTTCCGGCGATCGACGAATCCCGGCCCTGCGTCTGTTGTTTGCTCGGTTCCCCGCTGAAGAGCAGGAAGGTCGCGTTCGCGATGCGCTGGCGGCGAACGAACGGGGGACGCTGCATTTTGATCACCTGCTGCTGGCCGAATCCGATGGGCTGCCGGTCGGCAGCGCCCTGGCGATGCTACAGTCGGACGGGGTGGCGCTCGTGTGGCCTCCGGTGGTCAGTTGCGGGGCCACAAATCCGGTCGTCGTGGAAGATCTGTTGATGAGCGAAATCTGCTCCCGGATCGACGCGGCGTCGGCCCGGTTGGGGCAGTGCCTTCTGGCTCCTGATGACGACATTGAGGCGGCGACGCTGGGTCGGCATGGATTTGAGCGAGCCACCGACATGTTTTTCATGGCCCGCGGGATCGCTCCCGAAGATTTGACCGATATCGATCGGTCGAATGAGAAGATCCGATGTGAGAAATTCACGCCGGAGACGACGGCCCGATTCGTGCAACTGATCGAGCAGACTTATCAAGGGAGCCTGGACTGCGCGTACTTGAACGGGATCCGCACCGGGGACGAAGCGATCGTCAGCCACAAGCTGTCGGGCGAGTTTCATCCGGACTGCTGGTCGCTGTATACCGTGGAAGGCCAGGACGCCGGAGTCGCGATGTTGAACGATCATCCCGATCAGGACGCGGTCGAACTGGTTTACATCGGCGTCGCTCCACACGCGCGTGGACAAGGTCTGGGGCGGCGGATGCTGCAGGACGGCATTCGGGACGCCGTGGGTCGAGGTCGCGCGGTGATGTTTCTAGCCGTCGATTGCGAAAACCGCTTTGCGAATGCACTTTACGGCGAGTTCCAGTTTGCCGAGCTCGCACGCCGACAAGTTATGCTGCGACATCCCTTCGGTTTGGCACGGTAGTAATCCACAGCTTTTGCACATTGGCTGCGAGGGGCTGTCGAGGTCAGCAAAAGGATGATTTCTTCTCGAACTCGTCCAATCACAGGGACTTTCGCGGTTACGTTCGGATCGTCAAAAAAATTTAAAGAGTTGATGAAGGTTCAAGGTTTGACATGGGCGTGCAACGAAGTAGGATCGTGCCCACAACGCGACTGGTTCGCGACCTGCGAACTGTTAATCGCAGTTGCTGGAAACAATCCATCAGGTCAAGCCCGACCGTCTTCTCTCGAACCTCTGAACTTCGAGTTACCGCCTTTCGTAAAGCGATGAGATCATCGTCTGCGAAAGCGGTGCGCGCAGAGGCCGAGTTAAGCCGACGAAGGCTACGTTTGGGGGTAGCAAGATGCAACCCGGCATGACGCCGACATTGTACGTGGGCACGACTTCCACGTCCGAATCGACATCAGTTCCCCCGGTTGATCTGGGGGAGCAATCCAATCCGGAATTGGTCTCTGCCATCTTCGCCGAACTTCAGGCGTTGCTGGGAGAGAAGCGGTACACACTGTGGATCGAAGGCAAGATCGGCCTGTCGATCTGTGACGACACGTTGACAATCACCGTGGGCAGCCCGTTCCTGTTGAGCTGGATGCAAAAGCAGTTCAAGGATTCGATGACCGCGGCCGCTCGCAGCGTGCTCGGCCATTCGGCTCACGTGGTGTTCGCCGTCGATGCCTCGCTGGCCATCGGCCGAAGTGGCGTCGTGGCGGCCGAGCCATTGGGAACGTCGCCTCGTCTGCCAGAGCCAGCAGCGGCAACGTCACGGCCGATGGCGGCGCGATCGCCCGCCGAACTGCAGAACGCGATTCTGGGTGCTGCGAACACCATCCCGTTGGGAACTGTGGGTGCACTCCCTGGCTCGGCCCAGCGGTCTGCTGGTTCGGGCTTGCCCCTGACTGGTCAAAGCCGTGGCCGTCGGTTGGCGGAACTGAACGATTTTATCGCGGGACCGCAAACCGAACTGGCACTGACAGCGGTGCGACAAGTCGCGGCGGGTCAGGCGACGTTGTTCAACCCACTCTATATTCACGGACCGGTCGGCTCTGGCAAGACGCACTTGCTGGAAGGGATCTGTCGACAACTGAAACGGAGCCAGCCCACGGCCAATGTGATGCTGCTGACATCCGAAGCGTTCGCCAACTATTTCACGCAGGCCTTGCGTGACCGTTCGCTGCCGAGCTTCCGTCAACGGTTCCGCGGCGTCGACGTGCTGCTGGTTGATGACATCGAGTTCTTTGAGTCGAAGCGGGTGTTTCAGGAAGAGTTCCTGCACACGTTCGCTGACCTCGTCGATCATGGCCGACAAGTTGTATTGACGGGTTCGCGTCATCCGCGCTTGCTGACCAAGCTTGGCGACGAACTGGCGACGCGATTCTTGTCCGGGCTGGTTTGCCGTCTGGAAGTCCCCGATGTCGCGACTCGACAGAAGATCGTCGATACCAAAGCGGCTCGTATGACGGGTGAATTTGCTCCGGAAGCATTGCAGTACATTGCCCAACGATTCCAGGGGAACGTGCGCGAACTGGAAGGGGCCCTGAACTGCCTGCAGACGTATCACTCGATGACGCACAAACGGGTGACGTTGACTCAGGCCCGTCAGATCCTGGCAGATCTCGAACGCGATTGCCTGCGAATCGTGCGGCTGGCTGACATCGAACGAGTGATCTGCAATCTGTTCGGCGTGAAGGCAAAAGACCTGGCCTCGGAAAGCCGCGTCCGGACTGTCAGCCAACCGCGAATGTTGGCGATGTTTCTGGCTCGCAAGCACACGCAGTCGGCCTACACTGAAATCGGTCAGCACTTCGGTGGTCGCAATCACAGCACCGTGATGTCCGCCGAGCGTAAAGTGCAGCAATGGCTGGATGAGAATTCGACGATTCAAGTCGCATCGCAGTCTTGGACGATCGGCGAGATCCTGTCGACGATCGAGCAGCAGTTGCTGGCTGGTTGAGTTGCGGTTAACGGGTTCTATGAGAATAGGACGGATGAGACCGATGACGCAGAGATGCGGTCGGTAGGCCGCATGATTTGGATGCGGAACTCGGCACTCGGAGAGTGCCGTCTACGTTGCGGACTGCTGGACATGGTTTTCAGCCGCCGGTAGTCTGCTGCGCATGAACGATAAAACCGCCTCGTCGAATTCGTACCCGTTGTTTGTCCGCCGCGATCTCGACGGCTTTTTTGGGTTGTTCGTCGACAACCTGATTCAGTTGTTGCTGATTCTGACGCTGTGCAAATTCTTGTGCGGGATGACCGGTGACGCGGCTTACCTGCTGTATCGCCA
Source organism: Schlesneria sp. (assembly GCA_028291515.1). Lineage (GTDB taxonomy): Bacteria > Planctomycetota > Planctomycetia > Planctomycetales > Planctomycetaceae > Schlesneria. Next base: position 7,848 of record JAQGHU010000100.1, on the reverse strand, counting down.
TATTCTGCCTGGCGCAGCCGTCAGCATCCTGATCGGCAACCTGTTCTATGCGTGGCAGGCCCATCGCCTGGCCAAGGCCACGGGGCGCAGCGATGTCACTGCGCTCCCCTATGGAATCAACACACCGTCCCTGTTGGTCTACGTCTTTTTTGTGATGGCCCCTGCCTTCGATCAAGGGAAGTCCAAGGGCCTGTCACCCGAAGACGCAGCAAAGGTGGCCTGGGAACTGGGACTGGTCGCCTGTATCGGAAGCGGGCTGATCGAACTGTTCGGCGCGTTTATCGCCGAGTCTGTTCGCAAACGGACGCCCCGAGCGGCACTGCTCTCCACACTGGCAGGGATCGCGATCGGATTCATCTCGATGACGTTCGCTCTGCAGATCTTTCAAAAGCCACTCATCTCGTTGTTGCCGCTGGCAATCGTGCTGATCACCTACTTCGCTCGAGTCCCGTTTCCGTTTCACCTTCCTGGGGGGTTGATCTCGGTTGTGTTGGGAACCGGAATCGCCTGGATCGTGACCGCGATCACGTTGAACTGGCCCGATGCTCCGGCACAACTCAAAAACTCGGCGATGGATTTGACGCTGATCCAGACGGCTCGCGAGCAACTCGGGTTTTACTTGCCGATTTTTGTCGGAGATCGCTTGTGGCTGCGTCTTTCCGATCCCAATCAGTGGTTGGGAATGCTGTCGGTCATCGTTCCCATGGGATTGTTCAACCTGATCGGCAGCTTGCAGAACATTGAATCGGCCGAAGCGGGGGGCGACAGCTACGGGACTCGATCCTCGCTGGCCGCAAATGGCATCGGCACGATCTCGGCTGCGCTGTTCGGCAGTTGTTTCCCGACGACGATCTATATCGGACATCCCGGTTGGAAAGCACTGGGGGCTCGTGCGGGATACTCCACGCTGAACGGCCTCGTCGTCACCCTGATCTGTTTCACGGGAGCGATCAGTCTGATCAACAGCATCATCCCGATGGAATCGGGAATCGCAATCGTCTTGTGGATCGGAATCATTATCACGGCTCAAGCCTTTTCGGCCGTCCCGAAAGAGCACGCACCGGCTGTGGCGGTGGGACTCTTTCCCGCGATCGCCGCGTGGGGATTTACTGTGACTCAGGGAGCGTTCTTCAAATCAGGCGGCAAGACTCTGCACGACCTGATGGTGACTGATCCGCGGGCCAATGTGAACGACTTCGTACTGCACGGCATGATTTCGCTGCAACAGGGTTACATTTTCACCTGCATGATCCTGGCGGCGATTTCGGCCTTTCTGATCGATCGCCGGTTCTTTGCCGCGGGAACCTGGTCGTTGGTCGGAGCATTGTGCGCGGGGCTGGGACTGACGCATGCCTACCAGTTGTTCGCAGGAAACGTCGTCGACTATCTATTTATCTTCAGCAACCCGACAGTTCCTGGTGCGTTGATCTACCGATCATGGGATGTCGCAATCGGCTACCTACTGATGGCGGCCACATTCTTCATCGTCGGTATGTGGACTCGAGGGCGCGATCTACCAGTGCTTGACCACTGAGATCGCCCTCCTCGTTTAACCGTGGGCATCGCCCCGCGCGTGAGGGTAGGCAAAACGAGAGTAGTCATCTCAAGCCTTTCCGATAACTTCGCCTCACTCTTCATTACGCGCGGGGCGATGCCCACGCGGTTAAACGACTCGCCCAAGGTCTTGGCGACCTTGGCTACGATGACCGCAGCGCGGCGCATGCAGCCAGCGCGACTGCTGCGGTTTCGATCCTCAAGATGAGTGGCCCCAGGCTGATCGATGTCACTTTGTGTTCGGCCGCCAATGCGACTTCACCGTCGGTGAAACCTCCCTCGGGACCGACTGCAAACGCGACTTGCGAGTGATCCCCCAGCAACGTGCTCGTCATCACACCAGCATCGGGTCCGGGATGAGCGATAAAGCTGTGTGACTTGCTGAGCGTCTCTTTGACGAAGCTGGCCCAAGTGGTCACAGGTGAGAGCTCGAGCAGATGATTGCGTCCCGATTGTTTGCAGGCTGCGATCACGGTCTGACGAAGCTTGTCGAGCTTACTGTCACGTGGATCGACGACGCTACGCTCGGTCGTCAAAGGAACGATCCGAGTCACTCCCAGTTCGGTGGCTTTCTCAATCAGCCAATCGAAACGATCTCCCTTGGGGACGGCGGTGCCGATGATGACTTGTCGCGGCGAAGGGGCCTCGCGATGTGATTCCAGCACGCGCAGGTCGATGTCGCGGCGTCCCGCCTTGACGACCTCCGCCTTGGCAACGAGGCCCGCACCATTGAACAGTTCGACAATATCGCCGGGGCTGGCTCGCAACACGTGCAACAAATGGTGAGCTTCAATGCCATCCAGCACGGCAGTGCCCGAGTCTGCGAGATTGGCGAGGAAAAAGCGATGTGGCATAGGTCTTGGTACCGAGTGCAGAAAACACCGATTCTAGATCGATGTGGTGCGGATAGGTACGCTGCGGTGCCTCGATCGCCAGATCTTGCGAGAAACAATCGTCAAGGCGCGTTGTGAGGATCAGCCGACCCAACGAGGCATCGTGCGCCACGCAACCGTTAAGCGAGCATGAGCCTGCTTGTAGGGCTTGTAATAGGCCGACACCAGTTTCCAGAATCGCGGCGAATGATTCAGCTCGCGGATGTGGCAGAGTTCGTGGATCAGAATATAGCGGACCAGATCGGGGTCGATAAACAGCAGCTTGGCGTTCAGACTGATGGTTCCAATCCGCGAGCAGCTTCCCCAGCGGCTCTTCTGCTTGCGAATGGCGGTCTTGGTAAAGGGAATGCCGATCTCGCGACTGACGGTTCCCAACCAGGGGATCAGGATGTCATGAGCTTGTCGCATCACCCAGCGTTGCAGGGCAGCTTCACATTTTTCGGCGTCGTCAATCCGACCGCGCAAGACAATTCGACCAGCGACTGATTCGTCGATCGTGACAGTGCGCGATCTTGAGGCAATTGCTTCGACGTACCATTCACGATCAATGCAGGGAAGTTTGATCGTGGTCGGAATCGTTTCCGTCGCCTGGGCCGACTGCAGACGGCGAACCTGTTCGACTCGTTGCAGCGCAGTCTGCACCCACATCTCGTTCGTGCTGAGCAGTGCGGGGATGCGCCGCTGGTCGTAGCCGCGAGGAACAACGACTTCGAGTCCCTTGTCGACGGTGACGCGAAACCGCAAATAGCGCGCACGCGGGCTGACACGAATACTATAGGGAATCGACGAATCCGGCATGCACGACGCTCCGCAACGGGGGAACGTGGGCGTTCTAGTGGATATTCGGCTCGGCGCGAAGTCCGGGATGGTTTTCGTGGCAGCGCCAGTCGAGCGCCACGTTAGATGAACCAGAATGCGATGATTGCAATCAGTGTTGGTGACAGCGCGCCGAGAAACAGACCAAGCGGACTGATTCCGTTGTCGTTGAATACTTTTGCACTCTGCAGAATCCCGGCTCCGGCCGGATTTGGTGCATTGGCAATCACCGTGAGCCCGCCTCCGGTGACAGCACCGGCGACAAGAGCGTATTTGAGGTCGTCGCTGATCCCTTTCACTAGAGAGCCCAAGTAAGTGAGCGCGGCGTTGTCTGTCACTGCCGTCAACGCGGTCGCTCCGAAGTACAACATTGATCCACTCAGATTACTGATGAGAGGGCCCAGCCAATATTCCTGTAAGCCACCGAGGGTGACCAAGCCAGCCAGAAAAAAGCCGACCAGAAGGCCTTCTCGTAACTTCAGTTGATCTTGATACTCGCGCGTCGCCGTGGCGACACCAAGAAAGAGCATGAATACCCCGAAAAAGACGTCAGGATAGTGCGAGAAGTAAACGATCGCCGCCAGAAACAGGAGATGCACGATTGTGAGCCAGGCAGGCGGCGTGTCAACGGTGTTCTCAACGGGTTCGACGGATGAAAGCTCTTCTCGAAATACAATGGCTGTCAGCGCCGTAGCAACAAGACAACTGATGACCGCTCTCCAGCCGAAGTGAGTGAACATAAAGCTGGTAGTCCAATCCCACGTTTCGGCAACCATCAGCACTGGCGGAGCCGCGAAGTGAGTTAATGTCCCACCGATCGAGACGTTGACGAACAGGAGCCCCAGCGTGGCGTAGGCCAGTCGTACACTGATCCCTCGATCGAAATAGCGGCGTTTCAGCATGATTGCCAGCAGGGTCATTGCGGCTGGTTCGGTGATCAATGAACCAATCAACGGTCCCAGAGCCAAAGCGGACACGTAGAATGCTAAACCCTGTGGAAGCGGCAGCAACCCAGCTAATTTCGTGAGAGTTGCCTCAGCAAGTCTGACGACTGGTCGCGTTGCGGCCACCACCATGATCACCAGAACAAATTTCGGCTCGGTAAAGTTCAGCTTTTCGATGTAATGGACGGCTTCAGCAATCGATTGATGGATGCAAGCGATTCCGACAAATAGCAGGGCCGCCCAAAGGCCAAAGACGATTTCCGTCTCTGCCAAAAAGTGCAACACGTTCTCGGCGATGGACCCACTCGGGAATTGGTGAGCCCACCGAGCGAAGCGGCCGACGGTGAAACTATGCAGTACGGCAAGTACAAGCAGGACTGTGGCCAGTATCTCGATCGATGATGGATTCATCTTTGTAGCTCAACTTCACGAATTAGCGTGGTCCTGATCGCCATCTGGCAACCGGCGAGTCCAAGTAGAGCGATTTGCTTTGCCATCGCCCCAAGAACGAAGTCAGCCCGGTTTAGCGAACCGGGCTGACCTTGTTGAGTAACGACACCGTCGGAATCAGTGTCCCGGAGCTTGCATGACGAAACCTGGGTAGGCTTCGTTGCCGTGCTCGCCGTGATCCAGGCCTTCGATTTCTTCTTCTTTGGTCACTCGCAGACCGAGTGTGTACTTCAATACGAGCCACACGATCAAGGAGACCGGCACGACGTAGGCGGCGGTTGCTATTACCCCAGTCAATTGAATTATCAACTGATCAGCGTTACCTCCGGTAAACAGACCCGTCTTGAGCAAGGCCACTCCATCTGGTCCCTTTGGACACAGAGAAGCGTCGGCGAACAAGCCGATACAGATCGTTCCGAACACACCGTTGACGAGATGCACGGAGGTCGCACCGACCGGATCGTCGACCCTAATTCGATCGAATGCCATCACTGCCAGAACAACAACGACACCAGCAATACTACCAATGATGACCGAACTCCAGACTGTGACGAAGGCACAAGGAGCGGTAATCGCAACCAGACCGGCCAGACAGCCGTTCAAGGTCATACCGAGGTCAGGCTTACCGAGCAGCAACCAAGCGGTGATCGTGGCAGTGATCGTGGCGAACGCAGCAGCCGTGTTCGTGGTGACCGCAACGTGACTGATCAGGCCTGGATCGACAGCCATCGTGCTGCCTGGGTTGAAACCGAACCAGCCGAACCACAGCACGAAGCAGCCGATTGTGGCCAGGGACATGTTGTGCCCTGGAATCGCCTGTACTTTGCCTTCCGCAGAGTATTTACCGATACGCGGTCCCAGAACCAACACACCCGTCAATGCAGCCCAGCCACCGATCGAATGGACTTGAGTTGAACCAGCAAAGTCGAAAAAGCCTCTCGCAGCCAACCAGCCACCACCCCAGATCCAGTGCCCGACCACTGGATAGATCAGCGTTCCCATGATGAAGCTGAACACGATGAACGTGTGATACTTGATTCGCTCGGCAACTGCACCCGACACGATCGTTGCGGCGGTGCCGGTGAATACCAGTTGGAAGAAGAACTTGGCAGACAACGGAACGCCAGTCCAGTTGATTGCCGAGTAGACTCCCTTGTAATCAGCTCCGGTTGCGGGACTGCTGTCAGCACCGCTGACGAACCACAGCCCCTGTGTTCCGTAGTACGGAGTTCCATCACCAAACATGATCCCCCAGCCGACAATCCAGAACGCGATCGACGAGACGGCGAAGACGATGAAGTTCTTCGACAGAATGTTGACGCAGTTCTTGGCTCGGCACATCCCCGATTCGACAGCCGCGAAGCCGAGGTTCATGAAGAACACCAGCATGGCGGTAACCAGCACCCACAGCGTATCCATCGCAATTTTCAGGTCGGCATTCGACGGACCTGTCGCGGTTGGAGCTGAGGGAGCTTCAGTTCCCTTATCCATTGCCGTTGCTTCTTCGGGCTTCTTTTCCGGAACCGCCGCGGTCGGCGTTTCTGCCGCCTCCACCTTGTCCTGCGCGAAGACCGGATTCACGGTCACGCTGCCAAGTACCATCATCCCCAGTAGTGATGCGAGCGCCCACTTTCGCCACATGTCGAATGTTCCTTTCAATTGAAAATCCCCGCTGAATTGCCAGACCTTCCCTGACCCACGTTGTTGAGGAAAGCGCTCCAGCTACGTTACGGAACATCCGTCCGAACGCTGATTGCGGGCGCACACAGTCCACCAAGTCCGATTACCGCTGTTGCGATACGGGTTTTCCGAAACGCAAGTCGCGTGCCTTGACCTGCTTCCGTCGGCGCGAAGCGGATCAAACCCCTTGTTTTGTAGGGAATTTCTGCGAAAAAGATCTGACGCCACCGGATTGTTGAGGCAGGTGTGCCTATTCGCGTTGCAGGTGTGCCAGACTAGCGCGCCAATCGAGGCCTGCGACTCGCCCGAGATGGCGATCCGCTGCTACACTACTTCGCGAATCGCAGGGGGCGGCGTGTCGATTGCTCGGTTCGGCGACGGAATCGCCTTAATTCTCAGTTTTCAGAACGGTAGATCGGAAGAGCGTGATGCGCAAGTTTGTGATTATGGGGGCTCAAGGCTGTGGGAAAGGGACTCAAGCAAAGCGCCTGAAGCAAGATTTGGACATCGTCCACATCTGTGTTGGTGACATTTTCCGCTGGCACATCCAGTCGCATACGAAGCTGGGAGCTCGAATTAAGCGACTGATCGCGGCGGGGCAAATGGTCAATGACGAGGCGGTCGAGGAAATCATTCGCGAACGTCTGGCTCAACACGATTGGAACTTCGGCTTTATTCTGGACGGGTTCCCGCGCACGAAGACTCAGGCCGAGTTCTTTCTGGAAAGCTACGACATCGACGCCGTGATCCATATCGACGTTCCCGACGAAGTCGTGTTCGAACGCGTGCTGGCTCGGCGACTCTGCAGTCAGTGCGGCCTCGACTACAACTTGATCTACCATCGCCCCGCCCAGGAAGACACCTGCGATGTCTGCGGTGGCAAACTGGTCCTGAGGATCGACGACAACGAAGAGGGTCTGCGGCAGCGCCTGCAGGATTACCGCACCAAGACCGAACCAATCCTGGAACTGTTCGGTCGCAAGGAGTTAGTCATTCAAACCGACGGCCGGAAGTCGGCAGACGAGATTCAGACCGACATCCGTGCGCAACTCGGATTGAGTTGAAGACGATCGGTGGTCTCAGAGCAGCTTTTCCCTGGGAGGGCGAGGCGCCTCGCCCTCCCATTGGATCACGCGGAATGAGGCCTTCCTGTGGCTGCGGTTCTTTCTTCGATGTCCGACGAAACCTCTGATGGCGGTCGACCGATGGTCGGGTTGGTAGTTGGCTCGGCTGCTTGTTCGCTGGTGGCTGCTGCTGGCCTCTCGGGACTGTCACTTTTCTCTTCTGGATCACCTCCATCCTGTGGGTCGGGCGGCCTCCCTGGGGGCCGGGGGTGGTGTGGCTCCATTGGCAGAGGCCGCTGTCTTTGAGCTTGGTCATCGCAGCCATGGCGCACTGTGCGGTGGGGTACTTGCGGCTGTTGGAGCGGCAGACGTCTCGGATGGTGACAGAACCACTGGGGTGACGGCGGATCCATTCGTAGAGCTGCTGCAGGTCGCGACGTTCGGCGG
>JAQGHU010000094.1 GCA_028291515.1 Schlesneria sp. | reverse complement strand
AACGCTTTGAAAAGGGCGTGGTCCAACGGCGACAAACCACATCCTTCTAAGTCTTGTCGAGAGGTTGTGTCGGACATGCCAGACTAATAATCAGCACAAGTCTTCCCTGCCGGGCTTTAGCTGGCTTCTCTTTGATGACATCAAAGGATGCGGCCCGAGCATCAGATTCCTGAGATAAAGTCATCCCTAGGGCATCGCCGACCTCACTCTAGGAATTGGAGCCACATCGAACCAGGCCCTGAAAGGACGACCCAACTCAACTGTAATCCTGTGCAGAAGAATCAATCAGTTTCGAACGAAACTCACAGGATCGCCCTGGGGACCAAGAGCACCTCAACGCTCAAGCCCTGCTCAACGGGTGGCATAGTGGTTGCTATATCACGTCAAGCCGAAATGATCAGCGACTGCAACTCTAAGCATTGCCGCCATCCCCTTGGATTGATTGGAGTTGCCTCTTCAGGTGAGGTCAAAAATTAGCATGAGATATGAGCACCAGATGCCTGAGATGAAGTCACTTTACAAAGAAGTCACCTTACAAATGAGTAAGAAGAGGGGCCAGCCGAAGCTCGGCGGGGAGAGGGCAAAATTGATCTGTGACTCACAGCGGCAAGTGGAGGTGGCGGCAACGTCCGAAGGCTGTGTTGACTTGTGTGAAAATTCAAATCGTTAACGAACTTTAAGCACGAACAGGACTCGAATGGCATCTATCAAAAAAGCATTGCGCGTGGAAACTTAAAACCTTGCAAAGGACCGCATCCTCAATTGACGCACCTTGGATAGCGGACTAATGTTTCATGAAGTTCGTTTCGTGTATCCTGCGTCGCGTTTCTGACGTTAAATTAAGCGAAGCAAAGATATTTTGGATAGAAAATGAGCAAAGGCACTATGCAAGTCTCACGAATTCCGACCATCGTTCTGGCATTGGTTTGCCTCTCGCTGCCCGCCTGCAACCAAGAGCGGGTGGAGCATCATCACGAGGCCCACAAGATCCTGGCCACCCACCCTCAGTCCAAAGCTGTGACGCTGACTCAGGAGTATGTCTGCCAGATCCACTCCCAACGCCACATCAAGGTTCGAGCCTTGGAGATGGGGTACCTCGAAGCCATTAAGGTCAAAGAAGGCCAGCACGTGAAAGAAGGGGATCTGATGTTTAATGTCAGGCCAATCCTCTATCAGTCCAAGCTGGACGCCGAAAAGGCCGAAGCGGAACTGGCGCGGCTGGAGTACAACTACACGAAGAAACTGCAGCAAGATAAGGTGGTCTCTGAGAATGAAGTGGCATTGCTCAATGCCAAGTTGGCGAAGGCCGAAGCCAAGGTGAGCTTGGCGGCGGCGGAACTCGATTTCGCCACGATCAAGGCCCCTTTTGACGGGATCATCGACCGGCTGCAGTTGCAACATGGCAGCCTCGTCCAGGAAGGTGAAGTCCTCACCACCCTGTCAGACAACAGCGTGATGTGGGTTTATTTCAACGTCCGCGAAGCCCGCTACCTCGAGTACATGGCCGAACTGAAGGAACATAAAGACGACCTGCAAATCGAACTCGTACTGGCAGACCACAACAAGTTCACCCAGATTGGCAAAATCGGAGCGATCGAAGCGGACTTCAACAACCAGACGGGGAACATCAAGTTCCGCGCCGACTTCCCGAACCCCGAGCGCCTGCTACGTCACGGTCAAACCGGCACCATTCTGATTAGTCACGTGCAGAAGGATGCCATCGTCATCCCTCAACGAGCAGTCTTCGAAGTGCTCGCTAAGCAGTACGTGTACGTCGTCGACAAGGATGATGTCGCTCATCAGCGCGAGATCACCGTTCAGGACGAACTGGAAGATATCTATGTCCTGAAGGACGGCCTTGGCGTGGACGAGAAGATCATTCTGGAGGGGGGCCGCCAGGTTCGAGACGGCGACAAGGTCGAATACGAAGATCGTGAAGCCGATAAGCTGGCCTACAAGTATCACGCCGAATAGTAACTGCTAAATAAACGTGCGCGATTCTCTCGCCGAAGAAAAGATGGTTTTGCTGACCACGACATCGCGGTATCTTCGTGTTAACAAGCGCGGCTCCTGTGGAGCCGCGCTTGTTGATGCTCCCACGATAGCATCCGCGGCTCAGCAGCCGCCTCGCCCTCCCCGACTCAAATCTGAATCCTCCATCATCGCGCACTGCTATTTAACCCACTGCTGACGTACAGAAACCAAACGGACTCTCTCTGAACCATGTTCTCAAAATTCCTCCATCGACCGGCACTGGCGATCGTCATCTCGATCATCATCTTGTTCCTGGGGGGACTGTCGATCAAGACGCTGCCGATCTCCCAGTTCCCCTCGGTGGCTCCACCGAGTGTGGTGGTGACGGTGGCTTATCCCGGTGCCAGTGCCAACGTGCTGGTCGATTCGGTGCTGGTGATTCTGGAACAGGCCATCAACGGCGTGCCGGACATGCGGTACATGGCGTCCGCAGCCACCAGCGCCGGTGAAGCCACGATCCAGATCGTCTTCGAACCTGGCACCGACCCGAACGTGGCGGTGCTCAACGTTCAAAACCGTATTCAAACGGTGAAGAACCGACTCCCTCCCCTCGTGGAACGTGAGGGGATCATCGTCATGCAGGCCATGACGAGTATGCTGATGTACGTGAACATCTACAGCACGGACGAAGCTCACGATCAGAACTTCCTGTACAACTACTCCTTCGTCAACCTGCTGCCGGAAATCAAGCGAGTCCGCGGGATCGGTAGCGCGACGATTCTGGGTAGCCGCCAGTACGCCATGCGCGTCTGGCTCGATCTGGACCGAATGCGAGCCTACAGCGTGTCGGCCGAAGATGTCATGAAGGCCATCGCCAACACAAGTATGATCGGCTCGCCCGGACGACTCGGCCAGGCGACGGGCAAGAAATCTCAAACCATGGAGTACGTGCTCACCTGGGTGGGACGATACAGCAAGCCCGATCAGTATAAAAACATCGTCATCAAGGCCAATACCGATGGCGAGATCATTCATCTGCAAGACATTGCCGATGTCGAGTTAGGCCCTTCGTACTACAACATTTACTCGGATATCGACGGCCACCCTTCCGCGGCGATCGTGCTCAAGCAGCTTCCTGGCACCAACGCTGCCACCGTGATCGAGCAAGTCAAAGAATTGCTGCACGAGGTCTCGGTAACGAATTTCCCGCCCGGGATGACGTATGAGGTCAGCTATGACGTGTCTGCTTTCCTGGAGGCGTCCATCGAGCAGGTGCTGCATACCCTGCTCGAAGCCTTCATTCTGGTCTCGCTGGTGGTCTACCTGTTCCTCGGCGATGTCCGTTCCACGCTGATCCCGACAATCGCAGTTCCGGTCTCTCTGATCGGGACTTTCTTCTTCCTGCAGTTGTTCGGCATGTCGATTAACCTGATCACCCTCTTTGCGCTGGTGCTGGCGATCGGGGTTGTGGTGGACGACGCAATCGTGGTCGTGGAAGCGGTCCACGCCAAGATGCACGAGAAACATCTGTCCCCCTATTTAGCGACCAAAGAGGTCGTCAACGAGATCAGCGGGGCGATCATCGCCATTACGCTGGTGATGACGGCCGTGTTCGTACCCGTGACATTCATGACGGGGCCGGTGGGAACCTTCTACCGCCAGTTCGGGATCACGATGGCGACGTCCATCATCCTGTCGGGGGTCGTCGCGTTGACGCTGACGCCGGTCCTTTGCGCAATGATTCTGAAGCCTCACGCTGTCGGCGAGCAGAAACGCGGATTCGTCGGAAAGATCATCTATTCGTTTGGAATCTTCCTGCGACTGTTTGACCGTGGCGTCATCAAGGTCACGAATGGTTATGGCATTCTACTGGGACCCATCGTCACGCAACGTCTCTTTACGTTGCTGGTGATCGCCGGTTTCTGCGGCGGCATCTACCTTGTGAATACGAAGCTTCCCGCCGGCTTCATCCCCTTGGAAGACCAGGGGATGATCTATGGAATCATCCAGACGCCGCCCGGGTCGACGATCGAGTACACCAACGCCAAGTCGCATGAACTTCAGGACATTGCCATGAAGATCGACGGCATCAGCTCGGTGTCGTCATTGGCCGGCTACGAAGTGTTGACGGAAGGCCGCGGTTCGAATGCAGGAACCTGTCTGATCAACCTGAAACCATGGTCCAAACGTAAGATGACCTCGAAGGAGATCATTCAGGAGCTCGAGCATTATGGCCGGGCCATGTCCAATGTGAAACTGGAGTTCTTCGAACCACCTGCTGTGCCAGGCTTCGGTGCGGCGGGCGGTTTCTCGGTCCGTGTTTTGGACAAGACAAATTCGATGAACTACGAGGAGCTTGGCCGAGTCACCGACAAGTTCATGGAAGCTCTGGGGAAACGCAAGGAAGTGAAAGGCCTGTTCACCTTCTTCGCCAGCAACTATCCGCAGTATGAAATTGAGATCAACAACGATGTGGCCATGCAGAAGGGTGTGTCCATCTTCAAAGCGATGGATAACCTCTCGACCGTCGTCGGCAGCACGTGGGAGCAGGGATTCATCCGCTTCGGCCAGTTCTATAAGGTGTTCGTTCAGGCCAAACCCGAATTCCGGCGCTACCCCGAAGATTTGGAAAACATGTTCGTCAACAACGAGGATGGGGAACCGGTCCCTTACTCCGCGTTCATGCAGATCAAGAAAAAACAGGGCTTGAACGAAATCAATCGTTACAACCTGTACCCCTCCGCGGCTATTCAAGGGGCACCTGCCCCCGGATACAGCAGCGGTGAAGCCATCGCAGCGATTCAGGAAGTCGGTGCCGAGGTGCTGCCACGTGGTTACGGTCTGGGCTGGGAAGGCCTGTCGTACGACGAAGCAGGCAAAGGGAACCTGGCAATCTACATCTTCCTGGTCGTGGTGATCTTCGTCTATCTGGTGCTGGTCGGACAATACGAGAGCTTCATCCTGCCGCTGGCAGTTATCTTGTCCTTGCCAGTGGGGATCTTCGGCTCCTTCCTGTTCTTGCAACAGATGGGCTTGGCCAACGACGTCTACTGCCAGATCGGTCTGGTCATGCTGGTCGGCCTGCTGGGCAAGAACGCGATTCTGATCGTGGAATTCGCCGTGCAACGGCACCACGAAGGCCTCAGCCTCAAGGACGCCGCGATCGAAGGCGGACAGTTGCGATTCCGCCCGATTCTGATGACCTCCTTCGCGTTCATCGCCGGTCTGATTCCGCTGGTCCGTGCCACGGGCCCCGGAGCAATCGGAAACCGGACGATTGGAACTACGGCCGTCGGTGGGATGCTTCTGGGAACTGTGATCGGGGTCTTGGTCATTCCGGGTCTGTATTACCTGTTCGGTCAAATCACCGACAATAGCGGCAAGTTCATTCAGGACGAAGATGATCAGCCTCTTAGTGAGACCATCGAGCACCCCGTCCCACATCACCACTAGCAATAACGCGATTGCGATAGCACTCAACTAGGTCGAACAAACGGAAGTCATGAACCGGGAAGACGTGATTCGTGAAATCGAAGAGAGATATCGACTGTCCGGTCGATCTTTGAACGAATTTCAACGCCGTCTCTGGGCCGCCACGGAAGCGATGAAACTGGGCTGGGGAGGAATCTCCATCGTCAGTAAGGCACTGCGAATTTCTCCGAATACCATTAGGCGGGGCATTCAAGAAATCACGACTGGCCAGGTGGACTCGCTTTCGGTTGCGAACGCCCGAATTCGCAAACCGGGTGGTGGCAGAAAGTCGCAGAACACTTCCTCCGGTCAGTGTACTCACACCGGATTGACGAAGGTTCCGACCAGCGATGATCAAGCCTCGGTCATAGATCAGGTGCCGAACGAACCGGCGTCACCCTGATGATGGCTTCCTTACAGCCATGAAATGACCACCTCTGGAAGGGGCCTCTCTTTTCGCTAGCAGACTACGCATTCGGCTGACTTTAACGCCCGCACCTCAACTGGTGCGGCAGTCTCTGCCGATACGACGAGTCAAGATGTGCGCCTCAGAACAGCCTGTAGTCAGCAGATTCGTCAAATTATTCATTTTGACTATCTCCCCTCACTTTGGCTTTTTCTTCTAAATTGCGCAGTCGATCAAATAATGGTGCAAACCGCGAAAGCGCAGATTGAGAATCTGGTCGTGAGTTTCGCACAAATTGGATTCGCCTGACTCATCAAGCAGCGGTCAAGGCGAACATTTGAACCTACGAATAAGCATGGAATTCACATGGATGGAATCCGACCGGCTTGGATGCCAGAAGCAGCCGCGTTTCTATCACTGATGGAACTCGAAACGAGCCCCTCCGGTACAGCAGCGTTGACAGACGCGCGAGACCTGAGCGGTTCTTACGAGCGTTTGGTTTGCTGAAGTCGAGATATCGCGGGCCAGGATTCGATGGCGACCCGCGCCAGTCTTGGTCCGAAACACCTGCGCCACCTCGAGTAGCCGGCATTCAATCGCGGCCTGCTCGTTCAAAGATACGAAAACGGATTCTACGCGGATGGAGGTCTGACTGGGGCGACGTCAACTACGGATGCTTAGTCATTCCGGGCCTTTATCACTTGTTCGGTACGATTTCCGACAAGCACCAATTCATCAAGGATGAGATATATGAACCTCTTAATGAGAGCTTCAATAACGAAGCATAAGAAGTACGCTATTGCGACGGCGATCATTTGCGTTTTGGCCGCTCTGCCGGGCTGTGGAATTCCAAAGCTGCGTAACCCGCTGGCAGCGCGAGAGCTGCCGGACACCTTCAATGGTGAAGTCAGCTCGGAAAACTCGTCGCAAGTCTCAGTGGAAGAGTTCTTTGGTGACCCGCTTCTCCTGAGCTTGCTGGATCAGGGACTGAACGGCAGCCTGCAACTGAAGATCCTGAACGAAAACATTGAGATCGCCAACAACGAAGTTCTCCGGAGACGCGGGGCCTATCTGCCGTTCGTCACACTGGGAGGACGCGCGGGCGTCGAGAAGCCCAGTTTGTTCACGCCACTGGGACAAGTTGATGATCAGCTTCAATATTTCCCCGGCCATACGTTTCCCACGCCCTTGCCGAATTTCCTAGTTGCCGCCAACGTTTCATGGCAGGTGGATATCTGGAGACAGTTGCGGAATTCGAGAGATGCTCAAGCACTGCGATTCCTTGGAACGACGGATGGACGGAACTACGTCGTCACCCGTCTTGTCGCCGACATCGCCGAGAATTACTACCATCTGATGGCCCTCGATAAGACGATGGAAAACTTGGACCGAACGATCGCATTGCAGGAAAAGAGCCTTGAATTTGCGATTGCCAGAAAAGAAGGTGCTCGTGGCACCGAACTAGCTGTTCAACGTTTCCGGGCCGAAGTTCGCAGGAACCAGAGCGAAAAACTGATTATCAGACAGGACATCATCGAAACGGAAAACCAGATCAACTATCTGGTCGGTCGCTACCCTGAACCCGTTCAACGATCCACAGAGTTCTTCGACCTGAACTTGCATCCGCTGAGCGTGGGTGTCCCCTGCGATCTGCTTCTGAATCGCCCTGACATCCGGATGGCTGAGCGTGAGTTGGAAGCGGCGGGTCTTGACGTTTTGGTTGCCCGTGCTGACTTCTATCCAAAACTCAACATCTACGCCGGGGTTGGATATGAGGCGTTCAACGCCAAGTATCTCTTCATGACTCCGCAGTCGTTGATTTACAACGTCGCCGGTGACCTGGTCGCGCCGCTGATCAACAAGAGAGCGATTCAGGCGGAGTACATGAATGCCAACGCCAAGCAACTGCAGGCCCTGTAC
Organism: Schlesneria sp.; assembly: GCA_028291515.1. GTDB lineage: Bacteria > Planctomycetota > Planctomycetia > Planctomycetales > Planctomycetaceae > Schlesneria. The sequence goes on along the minus strand of JAQGHU010000094.1, from coordinate 72,916 downwards.
GATTACCAGCGGACCGTCCTGAACGCGTTCACTGAAGTGATCAACCGGATGTCCAAGGTGAAGAACTATAGCGAGAGCCTGGCGATCAAGAAGGAACAGCTCGACGCACTCGAAGCATCGGTCGTGTCTGCAACCCAGCTGTTCCAAGGGGCTCGTGTCGAATACATGGATGTGCTGTTCGCCCAACGCGACCTGCGAGATGCCAGAACGGTCTATATCGATACCAAGAAAGAACAACTCTCCGCTGTCGTCAATACGTACCAGGCACTCGGTGGTGGCTTGGTACGCTCGACTCAATTCGTTGATGGAGGTGTCATCGTGTCACCTCTGCCAAGCCTGCCTTCGCCGACTCCCATGTCAGATGCCCCTGCGGTCGTGACACCGTCACCTGACAAAGCCGAGACGTCTGATAAGACCAACAAAACTGACGATTTGCCTTAATTCGTCGTGCCGCCAGCACAAACCAAGAAGCCCTTCCCATCGATCATGGGAAGGGCTTTTTTGCTTTCAGTGAACGCCGCACGCATCGCCCGGAAACTAGACAGTTGCATAGAATCGTTGATGAGCCGCGGGGATGCCCAACCTGTCGAGAAACCAAGGCATAACGATCTCGTAATAGACGTAACCCCTGTTGCGACTAAAACGTGACGATAGTATATTCACGACATGTGTGTCGCCAATTGTTTGTCGGTAATCTGCGGTGACAAGAGAATAGGTGGTTCACACCTTGCGATTCGCTGTCATCTGATCTCAGATGGCCAACAAGCTTCGGCTGGCGTCTCTCGTTTCTCAGCGATTGAGTCGATCCCATGAAAGTTAACCGTGTCAAGCCGCTGGTGACTGCCCGGAAGCGTTCTCGTGCTGCATTGGCTGAGGACTCGGCTAAATCAGATCGGATTGAGGCCGCCGTAACGCCGTCAGAAACGCCCGGTTCTCACTGGACATTTCTGACGAATCATTTGCACGTGCTGATTCTGTTGTCGAGAAACCCCTCCGTTGTCCTTCGCAATGTGGCACTGCAAGTCAAAATTACGGAGCGTGCCGTACAACGGATCATTGCCGATCTGGAAGCTGGCGGGTACATCGAGCGCGAGAAGGTCGGCCGGCAAAACCACTACCGAATCCGAGTCGATCAACCACTGCGACATACGATCGGATCGCATCTCAGAATCGGCGACTTGTTGACTTTGATCAACGAAGATAGGTAGCCGTCGCGATCACGATGCCGCTGAGGCACATCTGATCGCAGACCACGTCCTTCGAAGACCCGGGGATGCACCATCTGGCAGCAAATCAACTTCGGGCTGGCATCGGGATCTGCGATCCTCGCGAGATCTCTTCCAGATTCTTAAAGTGGCTGGCGTCGTAACACAGGCCCCACGAACGGGCCAATGTGGAGTAGACTTCCGGCGATGCCGCATCGTACCACAGATAGTCCTCGGACCGCTCGTTCCGTCGAGTTGCCAGCAGATCCCAATGTGCCGCTCCCAGCCAGGCTTCCCGAACGCCATGCTGACGCCGCCAGCGGGTAGCCTGATCCGAGAGGGTTCCTTCCAGGCGGCGAGCGAGTCGATAGAGGTAATCTTCCACGAAGACCGTATGTTGGTGCCGCAGCGGTCGCATCAACTCCTGCATCGCCAAGGGTTGAGACCAATCGGCGACGCGCAAGGCGAGGCATTCGGTCCGCAGGCGAAATCCATCGTCGCAAGCTTGCTGGCCGATCGTCGGATAGTCCGATTCTTCAGCCAGTCTCAGCAGACTGGGCCGCCAATCCGTTCGAAAGATCCAGCGGCGCGAAACCTTCAGCAGCAAATCCAACTTCCGTTCGCGAGCCCACAGCAGACCGCCGACAAAAACACTGAGGTCGCCTGCATAACGAGGTTGACGAACAGCATTGGTTTCAAAATCGGCTCCATACTCAGCGCATAGTTCGGCCAATACGTTTGATCCCAAACTGGCATCGTCGTGGACTAGCACCGGAACCTCGGGATAGTAGCGTCGGCGCGCTTCCAGTTGTAAATGAACATAGGGGACGGCGGCATAGGTCCCAATCACGAGGCCGAGCTGATTCCCCGTTGAGCGTTCCTGGCACGGGTGCTTTAAGGAGGCGGTCCCTGGCTTCCACAGTTGGCGAAGCGTGCCGGGGACTTCCGTGGCGGCTCCTGGGATGTCGACCGCCGAGATTTGAGCCATCGATTCAAAGCAGGGCAACACATCACCCGCATTCGCGAAGGCTTGGCGGCCTTCATCAGTCCACCACTTGGGACCGGTGCTGTGCAGCAATCGTTGAATCTCATTTCCCGGCAGATGCCGGACGACTAATTTGGCTCCGTTGCGGCTCTCGATATGGACCGCCCGGCCCTCGCGCCAGCCTGCGGAATTGCACCAGGTACTTTCCGGAAGGACGTGGACGGCATCATTACGCCCCAGTTGTGTAATGATGGCGTTCAACAACCCCTGATCACCATGTCCTGGAAACCCGAAGGGCATGCCCTTTCCCGGTGAATAGCCGGCAAATCGGCTTGTAAAAGCCCACAGAGCAACAAGATCCCAATGTTGGCGGATGTTCAGCGCCAAGAATCCCGAGTTGACATAGGGACGCCGCTGCCCGACGAGTGATCGGTGATAGACCGCGTACGGCTCGTCGTAGGTGATGCCGCCCCCGTCCTGAGAAGAGACGATCTTCCCCTGCTCTGCCAAGTCGAACACATCGTCCATTCGCGACAGCAGGATCAGATCCGCATCAAGCAGACAAAGAGTTTCGACCTCCGCAACCAGTTCGCTGGCGCATTGCTGCTTGGCTTCCCAGCAGCCATGTGGACTATAGGCAAAATCCCGCGTATCCAAGACTGTCAAGGCCGAGCCCAAGGGATGTCGCCCCAGCAGCGATCGTTGTTCGGAGGTCAGGTCGTGCCCGATCACGAAGACTCGGACATCTCGTTCGTGATAGGCAAAAATACTGCCAAGATTAGCCAGCAGGCCGGTGAAAAATCGGTTATCCGAAACAATTGAAAATGCACGAGCATAGTTCATTAACGAATCATTAACACTCAAGTATGTTCATAATGATACGAAATAATATTGACGTTACCAAAATGCGTCACTACCATGTTTTGGAATAATCGGAATGCGTATTGTATAACAACTATCCAACGCAGATTGAGCAGTCCCGAAACAGCATGCATCGGAGCGGAAACTGCAGGCGGCGGTCAATTTGCAAATCTAGTGATTGATCTGGGCCGTCACCAGGGAGGGTTGCGCGGGATGCTGGAAGATACAGAGCGGCTGTTGCTGAAATGTCACCTCAGTCCCGGTGACATCGTGATGCTGACGGCGGCGGTTCGCGATCTGCATCGCGCCTATCCCGGCAAGTTTCTGACGGCGGTCGAGACGACCGCTCGTGAACTGTGGGAGCACAACCCCCTCATCTCGACATTCGATCCTGCGGACGGGCCCGTGCGCACCATCGAAATGCACTACCCGCTGATCAACCAGAGCAATTCCGCCCCGTACCACTTCATTCACGGGTTCGCGCAATATTTGGAACAGCAATTGAATGTACGGATTCCACTGACGACATTCCGGGGTGACATTCCTCTGGCTCCCGTCGAAAAGTCCTGGATGAGCCAAGTGGAAGAGACCGGATTTCGCGGACCGTTCTGGATCATGATGGCGGGAGGCAAGTTTGACTTCACCGCCAAATGGTGGAATCCGGGCTTCTATCAGGAAGTGGTCGACCACTTCCGCGGGCGGATTCAGTTTGTGCAATGCGGCGAAGCTCAGCATTGGCACCCGCCGTTGACCGGCGTCATCAACCTGATCGGGAAGACGAATGTCCGGCAATTTGTGCGGCTGATGTACCATGCCGACGGCGTGGTCTGCCCCGTGACATTTGCCATGCATCTGGCCGCGGCCGTCGAGACCAAGCCGGGTCGCCCCAAGAACAGAGCGGCGGTCGTGATTGCGGGCGGACGAGAACCCTCGCATTGGGAAGCGTATCCGCACCATCAGTACCTGCATACCAACGGTGCCCTCCGCTGCTGTGATCAGGGTGGATGCTGGAAAAGCCGCTGTCAGCCGGTCGGCGACAATGACCCGAAAGACCAAAACCTGTGCCTGAATCCGGTGCGGATCAATCCCGATCTGCAGATCGCCCAATGCATGAACATGATCACCCCGCACGATGTGATTCGTGCGATTGAACGCTACTACGACGGCGGTGCCCTGCTGCCGCTGTCGACTTATGCCGCCTGATCGAGATCTTTTGCGAAACGAGTTCGCTGCGGCATCCAGAACAAAGACTTCACCAATTCTAAGGACGGATCGATGCCAAACGATAGCAGCAGTAGTGCGAGCCCCAGCGGCAGTCCAGCCAGTTCCGGTTCCTCATGGTCAGAGAGCTCGCAGTCATCTCCTTCCGCGCCCTCCGGTTCGAGCTCGTCCCCTGCGACGAGTTCCAGCGATTCGCCGAGCAGTGCCAGCCCGAGCCTATCCTCCAGCCTGACCCCGTCCTCGAGCGACAGCCCTTCGTCCAATAGCCCTTCCTCGTCGCAATCGTCCGCGTCGAGTGAGAGTTCATCGTCTGCAAGCCCTTCGTCATCTTCCAAGTCGTCCTCCAGCAGCAGTTCGTCGTCGGTCGACAGCTCGTCGTCGTCCAGTTCTTCCAGCGAGTCCTCGTCGAGTTCCCTGTCGTCGTCCAGTGATTCGAGTTCCTCGCTCAGTTCGTCTTCGGTGTCGTCTCAATCTTCGTCATCTGATTCCTCTTCATCCAAGTCATCCAGTTCTGGGTCATCGATATCGAGCAGTTCCAGTCCTTCATCCAGTTCAGGACCCGATATCCAAATCGACCCCACCCCTCCCTGCGATCAGACGCCCGCTCCCTCGCCAGATTGTCCTTGCCAACTCACACCGGGTGGAGGGGGTGGTGGCATAGGAGGCGGCGGCATAGGAGGAGGTGGTGGTGGGATTGGCGGCGGGGGTGGTTTTGGTAGCAGCGGCGGTGGTTTGCGTTCGCCAAGCCGCGCGAGCGATCGCCCTATTCAGTATCTGAACGGCGAAGTGGTCATTTCCTCCGTGGACATCTCGTCGCAGGGATTTGGCACAAGTTGGAGCCAGACACGCGTCTACTCCAACCAGATCGCCGCCAATGGCGACCACGGCCAGGGCTATAACTGGCTGGTGCTGAACTGGCCGTTCGTAATGCGGCAAGGGAGTTCAATTACCATCGTCCGTGGGACTCAGGCGTCGCTCTGGTTCGATCAGGTTGGCTCCGACTACGTCGGCCGGTACGGGACGAAATCAACGCTAAGCCACGACTCGTTGAGGCAGGTCTACGTCCTAACGTTCCCCGACGGCAGCGTGAACGAGTTTCAGGACTTCACCGTAGCCACTGAGGTCCGTGGGGCCTTCGTCAAGCAGGTCTCACCCACCGGCAACGTCACGGAAGTGACGGACTATACGCCGACTGGGCAAATCGCCGAAATCCACCAGACCGGCTCGGTCGGCGGTCAACCCCTGACGGAAGCCTTCATCTACGACTATGACACGAATCAGCGCGTCACATCGGTCACGTTGCGGCGGCAATTGGGAATGTCCGCCTGGGTCGACATCCTGCAGGCGATATATGAGTACTATGCAACCGGCGAAAGCTTCGGCAATGAGGGCGACCTGAAGCGGATGCAGCGGCAGGTTCCCGTCTCCACCGGTTGGGCCACGACGGAATACAAGTACTACCGCTACTATCAGTCCGGCGATCTGAACGGGTTCCCGCATGGACTGCGCTATGTCGTCGAACCGGCGACGTATGACAAGATGGTCGCGGCGTCGGTCGATCCGTTGACCGCTTCCAATGCCACCGTGGCGATGTTCGCCGACAATTACTTCGAGTACGACACGCAGCAGCGAGCCGTGCTGGAACAGGTCGATGGAGCCTCGCAGACATTCTCGCTGGAGTACACCCCGGGGTCGACTTCCACGGACACGAACGTCTGGGCGATGAAGACCGTTGAGACGCTGCCCGATGGAAACCAGAACATCGTCTACAGCAATCTGATGGGGAACCCGCTGATTCGCGATTTGAAAGCGGGGACCGACCACTGGATCAATGCCTACCACTACAACGACGAGGGGAAACTGCTGTGGCAGGCCAGCCCGTCGGCGGTCCTCGGTTACGACGACACGCATCCCGATCTGGCCATCTCGCTCCGCACCCATGACGGCCTGATCTCGCTGACGGAGTACTACACGACCTCGGGCAGCGGCGCGGCGGCAGGCTACGTCTCGGCCAGCAAGATTCGGCAAGGAAGCAGCGGCACCCCGATCACGCTCGCGACCTACGAATACTCGTCGCAAACCGCCGGTGGATCGACGTTCTATTTCGTCGCCAGCGAGACGGTCTATCGCAACGACGATCTGACCGGAGCAATCCAGACGAGCTACGACTACACGTTCTACTCGGGCACGGCCCAGATCCAGCAGCAGACGACCACGCTGCCGGTCGTTCCCACGGACCAGAACGGCTCGGGCGTTGCCGCGACCCGCAAGATCTACTTCAACACTTGGAATCAACCGATCTGGCAGATGGATGAACGCGGATTTATCACTCATACGATCTACGACCTTGGGACGGGAGTCGTCGTCCAGCAGATCCAGGACGTAGATACATCGTTATACCCGGACGCTCCGTCCGGTTGGACAACCCCTCCCGACGGCGGCCTGAATCTCGTGACGGACATCGTGGCGGACGATCAGGGCCGAACCTTGGAATCGCTCGGTCCTGTCCACGATGTTGACCTATCAGGGACATCGACCACGATCCGCACTGCTAATTGGACGGTCTATGATGACGTCAACCACATCACGTACACCGGACAAGGTTACGTCACGACGGGCGGTTCCCCGGTGGCGACGCTCGTCAATCCGGTATCGATCATAAAGATGGAGGCTGGTGGCCGAGTCAACGAACGGATCCAGGCGGTCGCTCCGAGCACGGCGGGGACGCTGGCAGAGATCATCAACGACGCGGGCGGCGGCGAGGCCGCGTTCCCGCAGGCCACCTACACCCGCTGGACAACCAACCAATACACAGACTGCTGTCTGGCGGTCTCGCAACGGGTCTATCATACGATTCCCGCCTCAGGAGCCGGTTCCTCGGGAACAAACTACGACGAGACCGACTACGGCTATGATGTGATGAAACGACGAAACCGGACAGTCAGCCCTGGCGGGACGATTACTGATGTTGTCTATGAACCACGCGGACTGGTGATCGGCACGTACGTGGGAACGAATGACAATGGTGCCACCGAAAGCGACCCGACCGGTGGCGGCACCGACCCCGCGAACAACATGGTGATCGTCACAGGCAACGAGTACGACGATGGTCTTGACGGTGGCGATGGCAACTTGACCGAGGTGACGCAGCATGTGGATTCGTCGACGACGCGTGTCACGTCAATGACCCACGACTTCCGCAACCGCCTGATTACGACAGACGGCGAGATCGATTACTTCCAGAAAGTGTATTACGACAACCTGAATCGCGTCGTTAAAACAGAGCAATATGACACAACTTCGGCAGGTAATCTTATTGCACGGCGCGAGACGAAGTTTGATGATCGGAGTCTTGTTTACCAGTCGATTCTCTACGCAGTCGACCCTTCTAGCGGCTTGGTCGGTTACGGACTGACGGATAACAAGTGGTACGACGCCGCCGGGAACTTGATCAAGTCTTTACCTGCAGAATCGAGCCTGTTTACGAAGAACACGATAGACAGCTTGGGACGAACGACGATCAGTTACAGCGGATATGATCTCAGCGAGACGTCCTACGCTGATGCGTTCACAGTGACCGACGATGTGATTCTGGAACAGATTGAAACCATATACGACGCTGAAGGTGATCTGATTCAAATGACGTCCCGGCAGCGCTACCATAACGCTTCCGATACCCAGAAGGGAGCGCTCCAGAACCCGAGTACGACACCCAAGGCGCGCGTGACTTATAACGCGACCTGGCAGGATGGGATCGGCAGAACCCTTGCCAATGCTGACTATGGCACTAATGGCGGAACAGTGCTGTCGCGTCCTGCGACCGTGCCGACAGCTTCAGATACTGTCCTGTTGACCCGAGCCACGTTCGATGACAGTGGCAATCTGTTCGATTCGACCGATCCCGCAGGCATGGTGACGCGCTACGAATACGACGACGCGGGTCGCAAGATCACCCAAATCGACAACTACCAGCCGAGTAGTTCATCTTCATCGTCGTCGTCAAGCAGTTCATCGGGCGGCGGTTGTGTCCTCTCCGATGATACGAATCGAACGACCCAATTCACCTTCACGGCGGATGGCCAGCAGGCGACATTGGTGGCCGTGAATGCGCGCACCGGGGATCAGACGACAACCTGGACCTACTGCACGACGCTTAGCAATTCCGATATCGCCTCGAATCAACTGCTGAGGTCGGTGACCTATCCCGACTCGATAGGGGGTAGCGATGTCGTGTCGTACTCGTATAATCGTCAGGGGCAACGTCGCCAACTGACCGATCAACGTGGCTGCATCCATGTTTATGAGTTCGACAATCTCGGCCGTCAAACCCACGACCGCATAACGACACCGGGTTCGGCAGTCGATACAGCCGTGTTGCGATTGTCGACCAGCTACGAGGTTAGGGGCATGACCACCAAGTTGACCAGTTGGAACAATGCCAGCGTCTCCTCAGGCAGTGTCGTGAACGAGTGCCAGTTCGTCTACAACACGTTCAGGCAGTTGATCACCGACTATCAGGAACATGGCGGCACGGTGAACACCAGCACCAGCCCGAAGGTGCAGTACGGCTATGCCAGCGGCAGCACCAATACAATCCGTCCGACGACGCTGACATACCCCGATGGCCGTGTCCTCACTTACGGTTATGGGACCACGAACGGGATCGACGATGCGATCAGCCGTGTCAGCAGTCTGATCGACAACGACGGAGTCACGCATCTGGCGGACTACTCGTTCGCCGGGATGGAAGCTTTTGTCGTGGTCGACTACACGCAACCGGATGTCAGGTACACACTCGTAGATCTTGCCGGGACTAACGACCCCGACACAGGCGATATCTACAGCGGCTGGGACCGGTTCGGCCGGGTGAAGGATTGCCGCTGGTACGACTACGGCCACTCCACCGACACGGCACGGCTGAAGTATGGTTATGACCGGGCCGGTAACCGGCTGTGGCGAGCCGATCTCATCGCCCAGTCCCTCAGCAAGAACTTCGACGAACTTTATTCATACGACAGGCTGCATCGACTAAAGGACATGCAGCGCGGGCTGCTCAATGGTTCAAATACGGGAATTACGAGCGAGAATTTCGCGCAATGCTGGAGCTTGGATCCCACCAGTAACTGGTACCGGTTCCGGGAGGCAGCCACGGGTGGATCGTCGACGCTCGTTCAGACTCGCATCGCCAATCAGGTCAATGAAATCAGTGGCATCACCAACTCCGTGGGATCAGCCTGGATCACTCCGGCCTACGGTGCGGCCGGCAACACAACGACCATTCCTCAGCCAGCCGATCCCGCGAAGAGTTACACGGCAACCTACGATGCATGGAACCGGTTGGTCGCCCTTGTTGACACCATATCCGCCAACATCGTGCAACAGAACACCTACGATGCTCGCACTTTCCGAACGAAGCGGCAGACCTATACCGCTGGCACGCTCTCAGAAACCCGTCACTTCTACTACATATCTGGATGGCAATCAGTCGAGGAACGTCTCGGTACGAGTCCAAATTCGGCGGATGCAGAACGGCAGCAGGTGTGGGGCGAAAGATATATCGATGATCTCGTTCTCCGAGACAGGGACACCAATGGTGATGGCACCTTCGACGAACGGCTTAACGTAGTTCAGGATGCCAACTGGAATGTGATCGCGATGATCGGCCTATCCGCCGATGTCAACGAACGCTACAACTACCAACCATATGGAAAAGCTAGTTATTTTGACTCCACGTTCACAGCCCGGTCATTTAGTGCTATTAAGTCGGATATACTTTTCGCTGCTTATTACTTTGACTCAATGACAATGCTAGCATGCGTCCGCAATCGTGACTACGATTCACAAGTTGGATCGTGGCTGGAGCGTGATCCGAATGGATACAATTCACTTGATCTCAATCTGTATGCATATGTTTGGAGCATACCACTATCGAACACTGATCCGACTGGTTTGGCTGGCGTCGATTCGAGAAACCCAAGAAATCCTCTATGGCCAGGTGGTCCGATTCCGAATGTACCCAATCCAGATACGAAACAGGACGGCACACTCTGTGGTCAGCTTACAATGCAATGTAGTAGCGGCGTGAAAGTATGGCCGGTATATGGAAATTCAGATAAAGCAAAAGATGTCCTTGATATAGGCAAAAAAGGAGGGGAAGGATGTGTTACGCTCGTTACTCCAAACAGGATTATCTGCAATGTCACATGTAAGGAAATAAAATTTGGATTGGCGAGTCGAAGGCCACGGATAACAATGCTAGATCACGAGGCATGCCATGCTTGTACCAAAGAAGACTCCGGATCGCTTAAGTATGCATGCACCATTCTCTGGGACGACTGCACCAAGAATTCAGTGCCGTCGAGGCCGAGTTGGTAGTATCGGAAGCAGCGCCCTCGGCTGGTTATCAACAGGGAGTATACTTGTCGTCTGCCTTCTGTGTTTAGGTTGTGATCCGATGAGAACAACCTCACAAGCGGTGCGTTTAAGGATTGTAAAGACGGCTTCGGGCACTCCAGCGGCAAACGTCCGCGTGGGCATGAAGTCCGACTACGACCGTGCTACTACATCTACCGAACAGGATAACCACCACCGCCGCAATTGGGAGGAGTCCCCTTGGGAGTACGGAACAACAAACGATGATGGAATCGTAGATCTAACAATAGAGGAAATCATGCTCGACAGGAACTCAGGGGCGAATCCCTCAAACGACCGAGACCTCACCAACACTGAGCAGATTCTCAGTATTGGGGACGGTAGCCCAGAGAAAATACATCTTCTGTTAAATGTGAACGCTGTGGGCCAAGGAACCTATTATTCGGCAACCGTTGAGAAAATCACGAAACCGAAATACGTGGACACACAGAACTAACCTACGGGGCTCGGAAAAGGGGGGACAGGTCACTCGTCCCCTTTACTATGTCATATACAGGTCACGAAAGGGTGAGGCCGAAGTCGAAACATGCATTACGATCGAACTACCAGACAAATGTCCAAGTGATTCATTGCGGAAAGAGGACAAGTTGACCTGACCGCAGAGAATGACCGTGTTGAGTTGTTCAAGCAGCAGAAGCTCATTTGCTTTAAGTCCAACAGCAACGAAATCGCCGTTTGTCCTGTGGAGAATCGATAAGCACTAGCCCGCAAGCGTCGAAGAGCGAGTGAAACAAAGTTGATTCCATACATCGGTGACATTTCTCGTGAGGATGCAATCGTCCTTTCTCAATTTGCTGCCACCTCGGCGCAAATCCTAGAGTTTGGCGTCGGTGCCAGTACGCAGGTACTTCGAGCTTATTCAACTGGAAAGATGATTTCAGTTGACACCAGCCTTGAATGGATTGAACGCACAAAATCCAACCTGGCGCTTCTTGGAATTACATCAACAGTCGACTTTCGCACACTCAGCAGCATTTCCTACGATAGCCAATACGGGGCGGAAAAGGGGACAGGTCCATTATTGACAGGGAGTTCGAGGGCTGGTAGCGTCTTGTGGCATCATGCCAAGAACCAGTCGAATCACTCCGGGTGGGATGGTGTTTCATGTGCTCAATCGAGGCGTGGGGCGGCAGCGGTTGTTTGACAAGCCGGCCGATTACGCCGCGTTTGAAGACGTGATCGAGGAGACCCTGGTCAAACAACCGATGCGAATCTGCTCATATTGCGTGATGCCCAACCACTGGCATCTCCTCTTATGGCCCGAGAGCGACGGAGACCTGGCGGCGTTCATGCAGCGGCTGTCGGTCACTCACGTGACTCGCTGGCAGAAGCACAAGCGGCGGGTCGGTGAAGGACACGTGTATCAGGGACGCTTCAAGTCGTTCCCCGTCGAGACGGACGATTACTTCTACCAGGTGGCGCGGTACGTCGAACGCAATGCGCTGCGAGCCAATCTGGTGCAGCGAGCGGAAGACTGGCAATGGTCCAGCCTCTGGCGACGCGAGCAAGGAACCGTCAACCAGCGCCGCCTGCTGGGTGCTTGGCCCATGCCACGGCCTCGCCGCTGGGCGGAACTGGTCAACGAACCGCAATCCGACGCCGAGTTGCAGTCGCTCCGCCGCTGTGTCTTACGCGGCCAGCCCTATGGCTCTTCCACCTGGATCGAACAGACCACCCACCAACTCGGCCTCCAATCCACCCTTCGCCCACGAGGCAGACCTCGCAATCCCCAATGAAACAACTCCTAAATGGACCTGTCCCCTTTTCCGCATTCGATGCCTGGAATCGACTGGTCAAGCTCGTCGACACGGCATCGACGAATACCGTTCAGCAGAACATCTTTGACGCTCGCATGTTTCTGGTAAATCGGCAAAGCTTCGCAGGGGGAACGCTCTCAGAAACGCGACACTGCTACTTCACTTCCGATTGGCAGTCGGTCGAAGAACGCATTGGGACAAGTCCCGATTCTGCGACCCCGGAGCAGCAGCAGGTCTGGGGACAGAGATATGTCGACGACATCGTGCTACGCGATCGAGATACCACCGGTGGTGGCACATTGGACGAACGACTCCACGGGCTTCAGGATTCAAACTGGAATACCGTCGCAGTCATCGACACAATAGGCAGCGTCTCTGAACGCTACTCGTATTCAGCCTATGGAACACCTGTGTTCTTGACAGCTTCTTTTGCTCCTCTAGCTCGTTCCGGATTGGTTTGGGATTTCCTGTATTCTGGCCACCGCACCATATCATCGGATATTTGTCTATTTGACGCGCGTAATCGCATACTCCACCCCACAACAGGATTCTGGCTTCGACGTGATCCAATTGGCTACTGGGCTGATTCAAGTAATCTCTATGAGTATGTCTCAAGTAGTCCACTTGACTCTTATGACCCATTTGGACTTGAGGAACACACGAAAGGAGCACGTCCTAGCACAAGCGACAAGCACACAAAGCCGAGGTCAGGGCGACCCACCACGAAGCAACGTCAAAAGCCGAACTGGATAAAGAAACAACCTCGAAAACGAAAAGGTGGATGCGATCGCGGTTTCTTGAAGATATTCTTCCTTGTTAGTTGCGAGGCTGCCTGCGCTGTGGATTTTGATGATTGTGTTGATTCGGCCGAAGAAACACACGAGTTCCAATTAGGAGGAGCGCGCAACTCCGAGGATATCACTCTCGCCAATAGGGTGTTATATCTTTCTCTCGCGGAATGTGGCGTAGTGTATACCGCGTGCGGTCTAGCATGTTTAGTTCCTGTTGGATTGCCTGGTACTGAATGACGATTCATACTTCTAAGGTGATGCGATGAAACAACACACTCCTCATGACTCCGCAATTCTGTTGCGACGTTCCAGGAAGGTGATCTCGGATCCATTATCTCGACCAAAGCATCGCGAAGCTTTTGGGATTCTGATGTCGTTGGCACGAGCTGGTAATTACGAGGCCGAATATGACGTGGCCTTGTGCTATGAGTTGGGTGATGGAGTTCGACGAAGCTTGAAGAAAGCTGCTGAGTGGTACACTAAGGCGGCACAGCATGGCTGTTTAGACGCGATGCACAACATTGGTGTATTTTACGAACACGGGACGGGAGTGAGCCGGGATGCTGCCATGGCTGCAAAATGGTACCGTCGTGCCGCAACTGCGGGATTTGCCGATTCTCAACACAATCTTGGGTATCTATATTTGACAGGAAACGGAGCGAAGCGCAGTACATCTATCGCGCGCCAATGGTTTTTACGCGCAGCTATTCAGGGAATTGTAGAATCTCAGTTTAACCTTGCCCTGATTTACGACGAAGGTATTGGAACTGCCCGAAATGAAGAGGAGGCAATAAAATGGTATCGTGAAGCTGCAGGCCGTGGAGACATTCCTTCCATGGCAAATCTTGGACATCTTCTTTGTTTTGGATCTCTATCTGTTCTGAGCCCTCGGGAAGGCGCAGAGTACTTGAAGCGAGCTACTGCATCCAACGACCTTGTGGCTATGCACAACTTGGCGAAGTGTTTTGCGACCGGAATTGGTGTTCGAAAGAATGCTCGAAAGGCAAATGAACTTGAGGAGAGGTTAGCACAACTAGCGCGATAGCCGGGCAAACAAAGGGACAGGCCTAACACTGTTCGGCACGTTTTTTTTTGCGCGTGAGGCACCGTTCGTTATCTTAGGTGGATGGGGACACCTTGCGAAGATGCGGACGATGTTTTCGAGACCGGTCAAGAAAAGGTGCCAGGAACTATTTCTGGACCGAACCAGTCCGGATCTTGTTAATCGACTCGAAAAGCAACAGAAGGAGATTGCGGATCTAGAGAAGAAACTAAGAGGATACCTGAAGCGTCGAAGAACGAGTGAAACAAAGTTGATTCCATACATCGGTGACATTTCTCGTGAGGATGCAATCGTCCTTTCTCAATTTGCTGCCACCTCGGCGCAAATCCTAGAGTTTGGCGTTGGTGCCAGCACGCAGGTACTTCGAGCTTATTCCACTGGAAAGATGATTTCAGTTGACACCAGCCTGGAATGGATTGAACGCACGAAATCCAACCTGGCACTTCTCGGAATTACATCAACAGTCGACTTTCGCACACTCAGCAGCATTCCCTGCGATAGCCACTACGACTTTGTATTTGTAGACGGTGTGGATGAACTCCGACTTCCGTTCGCGATCTCCAGTTGGAGTGCCCTGGTTCCAGGCGGCCATTTAATGTTCCATGACACTCGTCGGCACAGAGACTTCCTGTACGTAACCCATTTGGCTTCAATGTGTGCGGGCGACGTGGAATCCCTCACAATGAACTGCAATCAATCGAATATCAGCATCGTTAAGAGGCGACTTCGACCAATCGGAAGCGGTCGCATTTTCCCAGACCTCGAAAAGCTCTTGGCTTCGACGCACACCGCGGACGTTGCCCCAATCGTTGCAGTGTGGGGACCGAACGGTTTCGCAACGAGAATCCGTGAGCAGATTGGAACGCCGGTTTTCACGATCAGCAAGCATTCGGAAAACACACAGGTCGAAAACGCGTCTCCCGACCGTCTGTGCGACTTGATTATTATCGACGAATCGAATGAATGGACGCTTTTTGAATTGATGGACGTTTGGAATCAACTCCGAAACGGTGGCTATCTATTGATTCGGGATCTACCCACGCTTCGAAACACAATTCAGTTGGCCATACGCCACTGGTTGGAAGTCGACTCCGTTCACCCAAATTGGGATCAGTCAGATTATTCGCTGCTCCGCAAGAAGGCCGCGGAACCGTATGTGAACTGGAATGAGGTCGAAGAGCGGAAGGCTTGGGAAACTGGCCACGGCGAACCTGACGGGGATGCAATCAAGTCACGGCTGACAGGCTTAAGATCTGATGATCAATGACATGACTTAGCGATTTCGTGAACGACGACCGACTGGGTGAGGACTGCATCGCACTTTGTAAATGGACCTGCCCCCTTTTCCATTCCCGGCGCTTTGGACAGCAATTGATTTGTCGCAATCAGGAGACTCCACCGAAGGCCAATTGGTGGTTCAGGCCATTCGCGTCACTTGGCCAACGACTTGCTGGAACGAGCGATTTCGATGAAGGCCTTGATGTAGTCGATCTCCAGATCTTTGATTCGCAGGCCGAGAAAAATCTGCTTGGCGATTCCCTGCTTGCCCAGTCGGATCGGGAACAGATCAAATCGTGCTTGCTGTTCTTTCACGAGCCATCTTGGCAGGGCAGCCACGCCGCGGCCGCAGGCGACCATCTGCAGGATGATGTCTGTCGTTTCAATAAGCTTGTGTCTCTTGGGGATGACCCCACCTGGAGTCAGGAACAGACTGAAGATATCCAGGCGATCCACGGAGACGGGATAGGTGATGAGGGTCTCGTCAATCAGTTGCTCTGGCTCGACATACTTTGCTTTTCGTAGTGGATGGTCCCTGCCAACGACTAGAACCTGTTCGTAGTCAAACACAGGTTCAAACAGAAGCCCCGGCTTCTTCAGCGGGTCGGGCGTGACCAGCACGTCGATGTCATTGGCATACAAGGCATCGATGCCGCCGAACTGGAATTTCTGAATGACGTCGAGGTCGACTCCGGGCCAGGCTTTCAGAAATGGGGCCGCGATCTTCAGCAGCCATTGATAGCAAGGGTGACATTCCATACCGATTCGCAGCGTGCCGCGTTCCCCTTGAGCGAACTGTTCGAGTTGTCGTTCCGCTCTTTCGAATTGAGGCAACAAGCGATTGGCGACGGATAACAGATGCTCGCCCCCTTGCGTCAATCGCAGCGATCGGCCTTCCCGCGTCCAGATTTCCAGGCCTAGCGATTCTTCCAGTTTGCGAATGGAATGACTTAAAGCGGGTTGAGTCACATGCAGCGATTCTGCTGCCGCTGTCACCGATCCCAACCGATCGATGGCCCTGATGATTTCCAAGTGAATGCGTTCAATGGTCGACATCTTCGAGCCTTGCGATGCATGAGCGGAAGTTATGGATATGTGAAAAAGTATCATTTTTCGTAATGGATCGAAAGTACTAGACTTGGCCCCATCGATCATCTGCCTCACGCCAAACGTCAGAAAAAGAAGGTCTCGCCATGGTCAGAACGCACAACCTTGGATTTCCACGAATCGGAGCAGACCGGGAGCTCAAGTTTGCTCAAGAAGCTTATTGGAAGGGGCAATCGTCGCGGGACCAGTTGAAGGCTGTCGGTGCTGATCTGCGTCGTCTGAATTGGAATGCCCAGCATGGTATCGATTTCATTCCAGTCGGCGACTTTTCGTTTTACGACCAGATGCTCGACATGAGCTTTACGCTCGGAAACCTTCCCGAACGCGTTCGTGGCTATCACGGCGATGTCTTGGATAACTATTTCCGCGTCGCCCGTGGTCGATCGGCACCTGCGGCCACTGGCAGCGACAACCCCGACGGTGTTGCAGCAGGAGAGATGACCAAATGGTTCGATACGAACTACCACTACATCGTTCCTGAATTCCGGGGCGACACCACGTTTGCTTTGGACGCTTCCCGTCTGATCGAGCAGATTCGCGAAGCCAAGGCTTTGGGTGTCAACGTCAAGCCCGTCATCATCGGGCCAGTCACATACCTCGCGCTCGGCAAGGAGAAGGATGATTCGGACAGATTGTCGCTGCTGCCGAAATTGCTGCCGGTGTATCAGCAGTTGCTGGAGGCGATTGGATGCGAAGGGGTCGAATGGGTTCAGATCGACGAATCGATCCTGGTCACCGAACTGGAACCGGCGTGGAAGCAGGCTTTCGAGACGGCGTACCAGTCATTGAGCTCCAGCAGGACTAAACTCTTGTTGACGACATACTTTGGACCGCTGCTGGAAAACCTTCCCTTGGTGGCAGGCCTGCCGGTGGCCGGCGTTCATCTGGACGCGGTGAATGCTCGTGATGAGGTCCAGGTATTGATCGAACAGCTACCGGCCGATCGCGTGCTTTCGTTAGGGGTCATCAACGGTCGCAACATTTGGAAGGCCGATCTTCACGCGATACTCGACTGGTTGGAACCTGTAGCAAAGCAATTGGGGGACCGACTCTGGATCGCTCCGTCATGCTCGCTGCTGCACGTCCCGGTGGACCTCGATAGCGAACAGAAGCTGGACGGCGAGATCAAGTCATGGCTGGCGTTTGCGAAGCAGAAGCTGGAGGAACTTCGCACCTTGAAGTCGGCGTTGAACGACGGGCGCGATGCCGTGCGAGCGCAACTGGATGCCAATCGGACCGCGATTCAGTCGCGTCGTCAATCGCCTCGAGTCAATAATCCCACCGTGAAAGCCGCCGTCGCCGGGATCACTGGGCAACTGGGTCAGCGAAAGAGTTCGTTTACCCAGCGAGCCGCCAAACAAGCGGAAATCCTCAAGCTGCCGAGGTATCCGACCACGACGATCGGATCGTTTCCTCAAACCTCCGAAATCCGCCGGGCTCGAAGTCAATTCAAAGCGGGAACGATCGACGAAGCCACGTATCGCGTAGCGATGCAGAACGAGATTGCCCGCTGCGTGCGTGAACAGGAAGCACTGGGACTCGACGTGTTTGTCCATGGCGAAGCCGAACGGAACGACATGGTCGAGTACTTTGGTGAACAGCTGGATGGGTATGCGTTCAGTACACTCGGCTGGGTTCAGTCATATGGCTCTCGCTGCGTCAAGCCGCCGATTCTGTTTGGCGACATCAGCCGTCCGAAAGCGATGACCGTCAAGTGGATCAAGTACGCTCAATCGCTGACGAAGAAGCCGATGAAAGGGATGCTGACTGGGCCGGTCACAATCTTGAACTGGTCCTTCGTCCGCGACGATCAACCGCGATCGGTGTCCTGCCAACAACTGGCGTTAGCCATTCGCGAGGAAGTCCTCGATCTGGAACAGGCCGGAGTGCAGATCATTCAGATTGACGAAGCCGCTCTCCGTGAGGGTCTGCCGCTACGACGCTCGCAGTGGCAGGAATACCTTACCTGGGCGGTGGACTCCTATCGCATTTGCGCGAACGGAGTGGCGGATGAGACGCAGATTCACACCCACATGTGCTATTCGGAATTCAATGACATCATCGAAGCGATTGCTCAGATGGACGCGGATGCGATCACCATCGAAACATCGCGTTCCGATATGGAATTGTTGGAGGTGTTCGAGACCTTCAACTACCCCAACCAGATCGGCCCCGGGGTTTACGACATCCATTCGCCCAACATTCCCAGCGAAGAGCAGATCATTGCGCTGATGAAGAAAGCAGCCAAGCGGATTCCGCCGGAACGGCTGTGGGTCAATCCTGATTGCGGCTTGAAGACACGTCAGTGGGAAGAGGTAATACCGGCACTCACCAACATGGTCTCCGCTGCCAGGAAGCTTCGAGTTGCAGACGGGAACAACGCGTAGCACCGGGTGCGGTTTTGCTCACCGAAATCGTGAGCAAGGGTGCCACACTAGCAGACCCCGCGAATGCGTCGTTGTTCGCCCAACCGACGTTAATGTGAGAGTTTGGAAGTCACAAATGTGAATGCTTTCATCTGGCCGCTTGGTTGAGCTCCGGCTGGATAAATCGTGGTGGCATCAAACACCGCAGTCGGATCAAGCACGCTGCAAGGCTTCACACAGATATCCATATTGGTGCCATTGCCAGAAACGCTCGTGACGGTCACTCCTGCGAATCCGACGATGCTGTAAGTTGTGTTGCTGCCGTTGCCACTGGCCGCCTGGTAGGGAGACATGGTTTTCGGTTGGAATAGAGGTAGCAGCCTTGGCTGACCGATGATCGCAGAGAAGGCACTTCCCAGCGTCGATCTGAGGCCGGGTGTTCCCTTCCAAGGCTTGGGTGCACTGAGGCTGACTGGATAAGCTCCCGAACTCGCGAGATATTGCAGGTCGCTGGCGCTGGGGCCGTTCAGAATCCAGTTTTTGTAAGTCGGGTCGGCATTCGTCCACGGGCCGATGCACAACAATCCGAAGTTACCCGGCGATTGTTTAGGGCTGGGATAGATATGGATCATCGGCGTTCCGGTCGCGTCTTTCGTAATGGATCCATCCGGCGAAACTCCCGTCGCGAAGAAGCTATTCCACGTATTCACGTCGAACGCGACTGGCAACAAGGTGCCCTTCAAGCTTGAACCGTCGCTCCAATACGAATCACCCCAGGTGCCGCCCCCAGTTCCTCCGCCGGAGCCGGATGCAACGCCAGTGCCGACTCCGCCGGAACCACCCGAGACCTGCGATACAGGACCGAAGGCTGTGACCAAGCCGGTATAAACCGTCGTCGAAGATGTGGCCGTGAGAGCGGCATCCTTCTCGCCGATGGCCGGAGCGAAGAAGAATGGCAATCGTCCGTTGGCACTCGCGTCACGGCGAACGGTGACTTTCACCGTATTGGGATAGTTGGAGTAGGCCGTCACAGGGGCAAATGAATTCTGTGCATTGGTAAACCCGAACACGGCATCAGATGACAGAAGTTTCAACGAAGTGACTCCACCCGCCCCGTTGTAGCCGCAAAACTTCTGCGAGTACGACAGAGCAGACGACTCCGCGCTGTCGATCAGGCTGTGGCCCTGTGTCTGCGACGGAGAATAATAGGCCGCGAAATTGTCGGTCAACTGTCGGGCACCAGCCGCGGCGGCCGAGTCGGCGGCATTTTGCAGGGTGCTTTTCGTCGTGGCCATCCAGCCGATGTCGACACAGAGGGCGACAAACGCCAACAGTGGAATCAGCAATAGTGTGGCCATGACGGCCACCGCGCCACGCCGATTCGTCCAGATCCTTCGTGATTTGGCAATCAACGTTTTCATGATACGCCCTTCCTTATCCCTGTTTGAGCATCACCACAGTTTTTGAAACAATCGATGTATTCAAAATGAAAAAATGCGACCCGGTCCACGAGATTGCCGAAACGGGAATCGCCACTGTCACTGTGATTTTGTCGTTTCTTGCGGCGGTGCTGACGTCCGCAACAACGTCATTGACCTTGATTGTGATGACAGCCGAAGCCGCCGTCATCCTGCAACTGGTCAAAAACGACTGTGCATCTTTGATGATTTCGGCATTCGTACTTCCCGGCAGTGTCCCCGTCGCTCCGCCTGCACCTGCCGCCTCTGAGATGTAGCATTGCGCTCGTTGAACCTGCCCGATCTCTGTAATCCCCAGGATCAGCGTCGCCAGGAATGGTGCCAGCATCGCCATTTCGACCGCCACCGCACCGCTTCGCGCTGTATCAGCCCAAATGAGGCCCCATCGGCCGCGGTTGCTGCTGGCATCAGGCGCGTCTATAGATCGAAATCGTCGCATCGCTAACCTCATGGCCCTTGTCATTGATGTCGCATCGTGCATAAGGCAGTGAGTTGTCCCCGGAGATAGCCAGTTGCCGGAAAGAACGACACTTTTGACGCCGGGATGGTGATCTGAACCGTAATCTGGTCTCCAGACTTTGCCGACGCGACATCGGCGACGGAACTGTTGACCATGATTTTTGTCGTGGAACCGGAGATCTGTTCGGCTTGAAGCAAGCTATTGATTTTTGAGTTGACGTCTGTATTGCTCTCTCCATAGCAGACAGCGACGCGACATCCCTGGCGAGCGGCATCCTGGATCAGGTGATGCACCATGTAGCCATACGCGATTTCGAACAGGCCGAACACGATGGCGAACAGAACGGGAGAAATGAGAGCCATTTCCACAGTGCTGGCGCCATTGCGTCGCGAGGACCGCAATGGGATTGCTGGCATGGAAGTCTTCATGTCGAGATGTGTTTTTCGAGTCCATCATCATGCCAGCGAAGGTCTGAGTCTGATGGAGCACTCGACACAACGCTGACGGGCAACGCTAGGTCATGGCCAAAGGCGAGTCAAATTGTCGCGGTCGAATTTTTTAAAGAATTCGATGTCGGCGCGCAACGCTCGTCGGCGTGGCTTAGCTTCGACACGAATGCGTCCATATCACGACACGTTTCTCAAAGACACCAGAACGTCATATCCGTGGCAAGTTGTCCGGCAATTGCATTTTGAGACCTGATTTTCGTGCAGTCGGTCGGCATCGTGACCAATTGTTATCTACGCGACACCAGCATTCATCTCTGCCATCACACAGATCGGACTCTCTTCAGAAAGGGCAATCCATCATGAATCGGCGCATTCGAGGTTTGGGGCCTGCGATCGTCACTCTCGTTCTCAGCGTGAGTTCTACTCTGCCCGCCCAAGCCCAAAGCATCGGAGATGCGATGGTCACCTATTTGAATGGGAAGGTCGGGGCTCGCGTTGGAGGGGGTGAGGCCTCTCATCTTGCGAGCGAGGCTCTGCGAGTGGGCGGTGCCGAGTTCTATTCCGGTGATCTGGGTGAGGACTCCCCGGGCAATGGCGACAAAGTTTGGGGGACATTGGTGACACTCATTCAAGTCACCGATGGGACCTGGTCAGACTCCAACTCTGGCAATCCTTGCCAACCCGGCGATGTCATCCAATTCGGAGGAAATGCCATCATTAGTGGGACGACCTATCCTGCGAACTTCACAGCGATCGTCAAGACTGTCAATTCGTATAAGCGACCGGGGCTGGTCTTCCAACAGAATCTCGGTGGTGTTCGCACAGTTCAGACGGCATCGATCCACGCGAGGCGGCTGACCGCAGGCTGGATTCGCATTTACCGTCCCGTCACGCGAGTTGATGAGGTCGGCACGTGGAAATTCTCGGTCGTCAACAATGCCGCAAGCTCTCAGGTTTACACGGTCATGATCGATGTCGATACCGTCCGTACAGTGACAGCCACAGCCGCCGGCACCAGTGGCAGTTACTTAGTCCATAAGATTACAAACGACACGATCGTGCCTTGCGTCGTCAATGGCGACAACACCATTTATCTTGAGACTGGCAAAAGCAATGAGATCTACACCGGTGATGACGGAGCCCTAGATCTCCGGCAAATCGACCAATAACGGCCAAACGCGTTGTCACGGATGTCAGTCAATTCGCTCAGAATTGCTTGAATTCTGCTGCCACTCGCGAGATTTCGCTCGCCAGTGTGCTGACGAAACGAAGAACACTGGCGGCCGAAAGCTGCCGCCAGGTTCCCCATGCGATCCGCGACGTCCATTACGGAGCGGGCGAGTCTTTCATCGACTGGACGACGAACTCGACGAGTCTGTCGAGCGGTATCGCGAATGCGAAGACGACAGCGGCGGACTTGTCTTCGTATTCATCCACTGAAACCGTCCCGATCTGAATGGCGGTGTCATACAGTTTGACCAAAGCCAATTCGATGGCGTCCTCGGTGTTGTCCGCTTTCAATGTGGCGACCTGCTTCGCGAGTTCGGCCTTGGACAGCGTGAGGATTTCCCGAATGTCCTGGGCGGATTCCGTTGCGGATTCTTTGGATGGATGCGCAAAGCTGGCTCGAATGCCGATTTCTGAAGTGGCGTCTGTCATATCAAAGGCAATTGACGATGTCGCGCATCGCGACATCACCGACCGCACCGCGCGACCGATCGCCTTCATCGAGTCGGTTTGGAGGTCCGGCTTGTGGTCCAAGTCTGTGATGAGTCCCTTGAGATCAGCTCGGGCCATAGTGATGCTGCCGAGGCCTCTGTCGATCCGGTTCCACGTTGCAGGCCAGGTCGATGCCAGACCTTCGTCTGCAGACTCTGTCGGACTTACTTCAGAAGGATCGGCAGGCTTTGGCTTCGGCACGAAATCCAGCTCGGCAAGCCTCGTTTCGGGCGTGATCTCCTTACCACTTATCGTGCCTCGAATCGTCGATTCGTTGGCCGCCCAGACCAGGCAGAAACCCGTCCCCGCCGACGGAACCGCGAACTCATACACGTTCCTGTTTTCGACGACATGGCATTTGGCGTTCGGTGCGTACTGCTGAACCCATTGATTTAAATCAATCGGCTGACTCAGTCTGAATGCGAACTC
Source organism: Schlesneria sp. (assembly GCA_028291515.1). GTDB lineage: Bacteria > Planctomycetota > Planctomycetia > Planctomycetales > Planctomycetaceae > Schlesneria. The sequence continues at coordinate 49,315 of JAQGHU010000094.1, read as the reverse complement.
TTGAGTCCCCAGCGCGAACTGTGACTTCTTGCCCTCGGTTTCCGCCCAGAACTTGATGACGGGGATGGTCGCGAACCACTCGATGGTCTCGAAGGCCACGGGGGGCGGAGTTGGCGATTTCAATTCCTCTGCCAGCCACATCGACAGCAGGCCATTGATGGCTGGCGTGCCGACTTGCAGTTGTGGACGTCGCAGGATCTCTTGCAGTCTGACGACCATCAGTCCGTACGGATTTTTGGAACCGATGACGGCGGGATCCAACGGAGCGCGGCGGAACATGGCTTGCGTCGGATCGAGTTCCCGTCCGTATTCGGGAATCACTTTCGTGGTCGAGACGCGTTTGATTGGTCCCGCCGCCGCTTTCGGCTCGCCGCCTGGTGGCTGGGCGATCCCTCGCGTCGCGACAGCCGCCACGGCCATCAGGACGAGTGCTGTCGAAATCATCGTCGACGCGATGTTTCGTCGGCTCCAGGTTCCCATTTCCGATCTTCCATCCGTGGAATGCAACACCTTGATTCTCCTGATCAAATGTCCCGAGAAGACCGGCAGGATGTCTGGAGAAGCCTTTCTCCACAATTGATCGTCATGCCGGATTGCCAGACTCGACAGCGAACGCAAGTACGACCGCCGACCAATGACCATGGCGGCCAAGGCATCGGCCGAAAGTTCCTGGTAGAGCATCACGCGACGCATCAACCAATGAATAGCCGGGTTGTAAAAATGAACAGCCAGTAGACTCGCCGCCGTCGCTCGCCAGACTGTATCCCGGCGAACAAGGTGCGCCAGTTCGTGGGCCAGGACCGCTCGCTGTTCGTCGTCGGTCCAATCCTGCCAATGGCCAGGCAGAATCAATGTCGGTCGTATCCACCCGGCGACAGCCGCATCCGTGAAGTCACCATTCGCACGCAGATCGGGAATCACCCGACAACCGAGACTTGACGAAAGCTCGCGAAGCGAGCTGAGTAGCTTTGGATCAGTGATCGGAACTCCTTTGCGCCGCGCACGCCTGACAAAGGCTATGCCAGCCACAAGACGCAAAATCCCAAACGCGATTGTTGCCAACAGCAACCAGGTGACCCACTGTCTGACGAAGTTGCCTCGCTGTTCGATACGCTCGATCCGCAGGACCAGAGATCGCAATGACAAAGCGACAGCACGAAGATCAATCGTCGGCAAGGTCGAGGAATCTTGGTGCAGATCGTTCCGAGTTGTCGCCGATTCATCCGCTGTCACAACAGCGTCCGGTGTCGTTGCTGTCACGGCAGAAGATCGCGGACCTGGCAACGTAAAGCAGCGATGAACGGGAAGCGGAGCCACGAACGTTAACGCGGTACAGACCACGGTTGCCACGCACACGACTGAACACGCGGCAAACGGACTACGCCGACCGATCAATGTCGCGATGACCACCGCGACTAGGGATACCAGGCTGACTTGCAGAGCACACCAGCCAATTGCGGAATGAATACTATCCATCACTTTTGCTCCTCCAGGATCTGCTGAAGCAGCTTGCGCTCGGCAGCAGTGAGCCGCTTGTTTCCGCCTAGAAGGTGGAGCAACATTTTTTCGCGGGAGCCACCAAACAGGCGCTGGATCATGTCACCGACGAAGTTGCGAGAGACCTCATCGCGCGACCGGATGGGTGCATATGTGAACGGACGCTCGTCGTTCGTCGCCCTCAAAAATCCCTTTTCCACCAGGATGCGCACCAGGTTGGCGATCGTCACATAGGCACGATCGATTCCGCTTGCCGCAAGGCGCTCGCGAGCGTCCGTGGCGGTCATTTCATCGACGTCCCAAAAGACGTGCATGACCTCCAATTCGCGTTCCGTCAATTCCTTGGCTGCCGGTCGACTCATCTGCAACCCTCCCTGATTTGCATACCCAAATTTGGTTAACCAAATTTCTAATCGAACACAGAAGTCGCGACAATACCAGTTGCGCGAGAATCCGCGATCGCCGTCCTACCCCGGACTATCGGAGGGACGTGCATTCGCGGTCTTCAATTGCGAAGGCGAACCAGAGCCTGACATCTGAGGTTCCTGCGTCCTTCGTGCGATTTCACAATTTTGCAGTAACGTCCTCTTGCAATCGTTATGCATAATAGACACACTTGCATACGAATTGCATTTGCACACTAAACAGATAAATGGGGTGTGGTGATGTTACGCCGCCGAGGATTTACGCTGATCGAGTTATTGGTTGTGATCGCGATCATTGCGATTTTGATTGCTCTGCTGTTACCCGCAGTGCAGCAGGCACGGGAAGCAGCCCGGCGAACGCAGTGCCGGAATAACCTTAAACAGTTGGGATTGGCACTCCACAACTATGAGAGCAGTTTTGGTGTATTTCCCCCAGGAGGCGATTCCACGAGCTTTTCCGCTCAAGCGCGCGTTCTGCCTTACCTGGATCAAGCCAACCTGCAAAACCAGATTGACTTCAGCCTGAAACCATACTTGGGGAGTGGACCAAACACATTTCCCAACCCGACTTTGGCCAGTGTGTTCCCGGCAGTCGTGCCGACGTTTCTTTGTCCAAGTGACCCCGCCCCCACGCAATACCAGGCGACCATCAGTGCTCAGGTCTACACGTTCGGCGCGATCAACTACATGATGAGCAATGGAAGCGGGAGCGGTACCTATTATGACGACCGCTTCCCCGCGAATGGACTGGTTCATCTCAACTCCAGCGTCAGAATGCGCGACTTTACTGACGGCACGTCGAACACCGTTTTTATGAGCGAGACCGTGCGCGGTGATGGCCAAGATCTGACACTGCCCGCCGGGACGACGCCCCAGTACCCTTATCGCAAGATGCAGAATGGATCTACGGGCATCTCTCCCACAGGTCCGGCGACCGGTGGGTACAATGGCACTAGCATGGGGTGGCCCAGTGGAACAGTGACCAACCCCGATCTCGCGCCTGTCGTCTCGGCGCACAGCGATTGGCGCGGTGGAGGAAATGGTTCGGGACGCGGATTGTCGTGGGTCCGTTCGCTGACTGCGAACGTCACCACGAACGGCTACAACACGCCCAACAGCCAGATACCCGACGTCACGATGCATGGCTCGGGTTACTTCGGCCCGCGCAGCCTTCATTCCGGCGGAGCGAATGCTCTCTTCGGAGATGGGACAGTGCGCTTTCTCGGCTCCAATATGGACCTGACCTTGCATCGCGCCTTACACAGCCGCAACGGCGGCGAAGCTGTCGGCGACTTCTGACAGCAGGCCTCTCACTCAGTTTGAACCACGCTGGTCATTGATTATCGAGCCGTTCCGTCGCGATCGGCCATTTCCTGCGAACTTCCAATGGACCGTTTTCTACTATGAAACACACATGCTTTCTCCTTTGCATCATCTCTTTCATTATCATCGAGGCGGAGTCAAGCCGATCGTCCGCGGCGGACCCGTCACCTCGCATACTGACACGGCTGATCTTTCAGGACGATGATGCCAAGACATTGAAGTGGGCCGATCTGCTTGTCGGCGATCCGCCTCAGTTGGGACCGATCGCACAAGTGCATGGCTTCCCGCGCCTGGACACGAAACACCAGAGTCTTGTGCAGATGGAGGCGGCATCCGGCCTGGTTCTTGTCGGTGTTCGCGATGACGAGGATGGACAACTCCAAAGCGGCTGGATTCTGATCGATACTGGAGTCGATGCCGATGAACACGGCGACCATAGCCATTGGAGCTATCCACGAACTCCCACGGTTCGCGCGCAGGTCCTCGACAAACAACAAGGCAATCCTGCTCACCTTTATGTCTATGATGGAATGTTCTACCTGGCAAATGACAAGAAGAACGGCTTCACGCGCCTGGATCCCAGCGGCATCAGCGCGAAAGATGACACCGCGACGATACAGAAGAGGGCCGCCTTCCATTCCGGCGGCGGTGGTCACATCACGCTGGCAGCGGTTGGAAACAGCGTCGCCTACAGTTCGTGGATCGATCGCGAAGGGGTCAATCAGGGCCGGGTAGATGTCACGGCGATCTCTCCTGCGGGTGCGGGCAAACCCAGCTATTCTTTCCATCTCCCATACGGAGGGATTCATGGCGCGGCGGCGAACCAGGGGAAAATCTTCTTCGCTCCCAGTGATGGCATTTGCTGGGTGAAAGCCGATTTGGTGCTGCAAGCCGACCCAAAGAACATCGCCATTCAACATCTCTCGCTCGGCAAGGATGGCGACCGTCCGCGGCGCACTGGGGCTTTCGCAACTTACGGGAAGCATGTGGCATTTGTAGCGGGTTCAGGCCCGAAGGCAGAAGTTGCCTTCGTTGACGCCAGCGAAAAAGTGATTCAGATGAACCGGATCACGGTGCCGATGGCCGAAGGGAATCGCCCATCTGGATTGGAAATCGTGCGGCCACGAAACGGTATGCCGCTCGTATTTGTGTTTCACGATCACACTGCGGATGTTGAAGCACCGTATCGCTTGTCCTTGCTTGAGTCTGACCCAGACGGCGACGGCAATTGGAACGACGCCAAGATCGCGACTGAAATCGATGTCGGTCGTGCTCGGGTCGATGGCCATGCTGGACATCATAGTTTGGCATTCGATGCCGATCGTCGTCTGGCAGTGTTCAGCAATCCTGGCGATGGAACGATCAGCCTGCTGGATCTCGACGCTCGCAAGATTATCACTCAATTCCACGTCAGCGGGGTTCCTTCGAAGTTGATCGCAACTGGCGGACGTGCCAGCGGCCATTGAAGGTAACTCCAACAATTCCGTTTCGTCGGAGCTACTGAGGTGCGACTATGAGTTGTCGTTGGATATCCCGCTGTGTGGTGGTGCTGCTGCTGTTGGCTGAACTGACAGGGTGTGGTGGAGGACACGTGGCCGGGGGCACGCGAGGCACACTGCATGCTGGCAGCGTGCTGCTGGGGGATATTCAGGTCACTGTCCATCGTGTCGACGGAGCCATCTTCGATGTCGTTGGAGCGGGCATCACGCGTGCCGACGGCCGGTTTGATCTCGTACAACCAGGAGCGAGGAGCGCGTTGCACCTCTCTCCAGGAGAGTATCGAGTCACCCTGGAATCCGTGGGTGCAGTACCGCTCTGGTTCGCCCACGAGTATTACTCGGCCAAAACTTCGCCGCTCCATGTGAACTGGACGATAAAGAGCCTGCAACTCGACTTGGACATCCCGCTCCCTGTTGCTGGGCGTTAAACCAGGAGCGCTGATTTCCTGCGTTGCAAATGATGGGGGCTGAGAAGCGAACAGGTACAGTCGTAGTGAGCTGAATAACGAATTGCGGGGTCTGCATCGCGAGTGGATGGTGGATTCAAAGCGGTGATCCACTCTGTCCATGTGTCAACAGTTAACCTGTGCTCCTGATCTCCAGTCCTGACGCGAGCTACTTCGCGCCGCTTTCGATATCACGTGCCGCCTTTTTGTACGCAGTCGCCAGCTTGTTAAATGATTTCGGCACTGAAGTCTCCAGAGTTCGCGGAATGATGCCATTGACCAATGCCTTGATCGACACTGTACCGACAGTCACATCCTCTTTGTAAACCAAGGCCACGATCGGTCGTCGGTTTTCGTCGACATCGCGAGCAATTATCTGTGTCAAGATATGAATCTCTGTCACGAGGTCTCGCTTCGATTCATCGAAATCGAAATAGACGACAATCACCATGAATGCTGTCGACGCCGAAGGTTGGTCACGTCGTGTCAACCGCTTCCACTTCAATTGTTTATCAATTGCACTTTCGCAGTTCCTTAAGACGAACGTCTCTAGCCGTCCGGTGGGGTCGTAGGTCACCCCTTCAATAATCACGACGGCTTCATGAATCCGGCCCAATAACACGTTGCCTCGTTCTGTACCAGTTAAATCCTCGGCCTTAATGCGGCCGCCTGAGCGATCAGGAATGTCCGTCGGCGAGATCTTCCCCAGATAGCCCGCTTTTTTAGCAAGGATCGAGGTGACATCCATAGCAGAGATCGCAAAGTTCAAGTTTTCGCCGCTGGCTCTCTTGAACGAGTTTACGCCAACAACTTCACCCTTCATGTTCGTCAAAGGGCCGCCACTGTTGCCTTGAGAAATTGCTGCAGAGGTCTGGATGTATTGTCCTTTCTTCTTGAATTCGGTCCCTTCACGCAAGGCACTGACATCCCCCTTGGTGTACGAGAAGTCCAGGCCGTGCGGAGCGCCGAATGCCGCGACCGTCTCACCCTTTTTGGGCAGTTCTTTGGCAAGAGTCACGGGATGCAATTTGTCTGCCGGGCAATCAATTTGCAGCACCGCCAGATCGCTGAGCGGGTCCAGGGCCCAATATCCCTTGATCTCGAATTCTTCCTTTGTCCGAAAGACAGCGGTCGCCGATTTGGCCCCTTCAATGACGTGATAATTCGTGACGATCAGCCCGGACTTATCAACGACGAACCCGCTACCCAGAGAGTCGCCGTACTGACCAACGACTCGAATCACGACAACGGACGGCTCGACGAACTCGACCAGATCGGTACCGCTCAATTCGCGAAGCGCCAGGGCTTGGCTTGAAGCTGGGGTCGTCCGGCAACCGGCGACCAGGTGTGGAAGAAAGGTGCCAACAGGATTAGCGATACCAGTGCCCGGTATGGACTTATTCTCGCCCAGATGAATCGCAACGACTTCACCTTTTGCGTTCAGCATCGGACTGCCGGCGGTGGCAGAGAAGTTGAGGGTCGCGTTGTCGAACTTATACTGCAGTGCATTTGGCTCGACGCGAGTGACAACAGCCTTGTGCAGCTTGTTTACGCCGTCACCGTTGATGCGAGTCGCCATCCAGATTGGTTCCCCCTGTCGCGTCCCTTTCGTGGACATGTTTGCCGCAGTGACCCCCGTGCTTGGCGAACTCCACAAGGCAACGATGTCGCCCGCATACGAATCTTTCCCGATCGGTGCCGAGTCAGGGATCGGAATGATGCTCCCTTCAAATTCGCCTAGCTTTGATCCTGTAAACTTGTCGGCCAACGTCACCTTTTTGATCAGCTTCGGAAGATCCTGGGGACGTGTGTCAGCGGGGAAAATATTCAGGCAACTCAAAATGATTGGCGTTGGAAAATCAGCGTGGCGGACCGCGAAAGCTGTTGCCGGGGCGATCGGCTTCTGATCTGAGACAAACAAAGGTTCAAATACAAACTTGTCCGGCAGGGGCGGAGGCCCCTGTTCAAAAACGGGCACCGCGGGGGTGGCAGCTGCAATTGGTGCTGATGGAGTAGCCTGCGTGGCAACAGGCACGATCGGCGCAGCAGGCTCGGTGCTCGCGATAGGTGGCGTCGGCAATTGCGAACGTCCCGACTGCATCGCGAAGACAACAACGACGATGACTCCTGCTCCAATGCCGCCAATAAGCCCCATATTTGGAGCTGTTTCAGAGGACTTAGACTTGCGGGAACTAGAAGACTTCCTAACAGGTGGCATGAAGAAATCCTCGCTCCGCAAAATGTCAAAAGGATGACACGGGTCTAGCAACGTCGGACGATCAACACCGAATATAACGTCGAGATGTGACAAAAAACATCGAAGCTGTTGTATCGTTCACGAACAGCAGTTTCCACCAAATGCGGCGCCGCCACATCAAATCTGCGAAAAATGCCGCACCAACCAGCGTAAAAGCTGAGAAGCGGGCGCGGGCGCGATGATTGAAGAGCCTGAAACGTCCGGAAGGCCTGCAAGAACTGTCATCGCTCGACTGCGCTTTGCGTCCGAGACAAGCGCCCGAAATGTGCCGCGTCACGCCACGGACTGTTGAACTAGCAGATTACAGAGGCAGGCCGACGAAGACTAACGACTTACATCGATTTTCAAGATGTAACTCATCAAATCTCGTCGTGACGGCTGGGCCGCTGCGATTAAGTCAACGGACTGACCAGCAAGTGTATCGCTGATGAGATTGGGTACTGACCAGCCTTTGTGTTGATGGACTGACCAACTAATTTAGGATGGGGGCATCCGTGGCTTCACTTCGAACGGCAGGCTTTTGCGAAAGCAATCCAACCTACGACAATCGGTGAGCTGACAAGAACAAGAGCGCACGCGACAGGTAGTGGGCCTGGTTCTGGGTTATCCATGTTGCGAAAGGCCAGCATTAGCCTCGGCAACTTCGTCGCAATCCACACGTCAACGAACGCCGTCAGCGCCGTGGCGGACAACAAGACTATCGCTATCCCCGATTTATTTTGCATGGCTCAGCACCTCACACCCGCTTCCGTGGCTTCCAGATAATCAGGTAGGCGGAGAGAAGGGTCAGAGGGACGGCAATCGACCAGTAGGGCGCATTGACGAGTGTTCCCCCAACAACGTCTGCCGTCGTTTCCCGCCAGTAGAAGAGGAAGCCAGCGAATCCGAAAACATGCCCTTCGATCTGCAAAAAATGCGGCTCGTACCATCCGTGTTCTTCATATACGTTATATTGAAATCCACTCGCCTCGTTTGGATATTCCGATGGGCGCGTGTCTGACTCCCACATGACTCCACGTCGAGATGACGTGATGCTGACTGTGGTAAAGCGCATGCTGTAGTCGACCACATCGATGTGAGTACGACCTCGCAACCAGCCACAGGTGACCACGCACGCCATCGCCAACGTGATAACCCCCGCCTTTCGTCGCCAGCCGTGGAAGAAAGTGTGCATCGCGGCATGATACCAAACCGCATGGCCCGAACCAGAAGTCGTTTCAGCTTCCCCCTGCACCCATCAGTGGCATACTGCCAATTGCGACGGATAGATTAGCTCCCGATAAGGCCATCATGCCCTGATGGCCTTCCGTTGTTTTTGGACAGGGCTGGCCACACTTGGGCAGTGGCACATGATGGACGCGCGCCGCATTGCCGAGATTGCCGAAGCTGGGCTTGTTTCGTTTTACAGGGAAATGGCATGATGCGCAAAGTGTGCTTGTTCGGATTGATAGCCATAACAACGGTTGTTATGCCACCGTCAGCATTTTATTTAGTCGCTGGGACCTGTGGCATTGTCTATGATTTGCTGCATGAACCGCCCCCAAACAAATATCCAACACTTCCAAGCTTAGCGCCTGCATTTGTCTTCGGAGCTCTAGTGTTTCTTGTCCCGCTCGCTTGCCTCTGGTGGCTATACTTCGCCACGAACAAAGAGAAATGATCTGATTCCATCAACACAAAAGCTGGTCAGTACCTGAAATTGACTCGAATTAGTGGCGACGCTGCTGCACGGTGACCAGGACGACCAAGCATCAGCAGCGCCGGCGAGCTCAGTTCACCTCATCTACTCAACTGATCATGTGCCGAAGCATTATTCGTTCGCACTTGCGGCCAGTTCAGCGTCCTGACCGTCTCGATCGAGATTTAGCGGATTTCCGCGGTCTGGACTCCACAGATTTGGGGAAGCCGTTTCTCCGGAGAGAAGGTCATTCAACGAGATGTGGAGTTCGATGACTGAGGTTCGCAGAGTGGCGAACGTGGACTCTGCTTCTGCGAAGTTCCCATTCGAGAGATGCTCCAGAGTGGTTACAGCGTCCAGGGCCTGGCTTTCTCCGAAATTGCCGAGTGAGCCTTTGAAGGCGTGAGCGGCTCTGTTCAGGGCGTCGGCGTCCTGGCGAAAGATCGCGTGCTGGAGATCGTCCAGACGCGCTGGCAGATCTTCCATGAAAGTGTCAACTAACTCCTGCAGGAACGACAGATCGCCGTCGACGCGTTCCAGTAATAGGGCTCGATCGAGGGGCGGTTGCTGCGGAGGCTTGTTCGAACGGGCAGTCGTCGAACTCGCCGCAACTTTTTCCAAGGCGGTCCACAGATCTATGGGGCGAATCGGCTTGGCAACGTAGTCGTCCATGCCGGCAGCCATACAACGTTCACGGTCGCCTTTCATGGCGTGGGCGGTCATCGCAATGATCTGTAGGTGTTTGCCAGTCTTGCGCTCGGCCTCTCGAATCTTCGCCGTCGCTTCGAAACCGCCCATTTCCGGCATCTGGACATCCATCAGGACGACTTCGAACGTCTGCTGTTCGACGGCCTCGACGGCTTCTTTGCCGTTGGCGACGACGACGACATGGTGCCCGCGCTTCTCCAGCAATCGGACGGCAAGTCGCTGATTGATTCGATTGTCCTCGGCGAGCAGGATGCGTAATTTCTGGGACTCACTCGTTGAGGCTGGTACTGGCGAAGCCTGCGGTGCGGGCCGTTCGTCGATCGAAAGTCCCAGCACACTCAGGATCGCTTGCAGCAATTCTTCTTGAACGATCGGCTTGATAATGTAGCTGGCAATTCCCAAATCGCGGCAACGGGCGGCATCGCCTCGCTGATTCAACGAGGTCAGCATCATCACGGTCGATTTTGAGAATTCCGAATCCTGATTGATGCGAGCAGCCAGTTCGAAGCCGTCCATGTCCGGCATCATTCCGTCGAGCAGAATCAGACGGAAGTGACGATTGGCCTGTGTCGCCTCTCGCAATGCCGACAACGCTTGATATCCTCCTTCGACAACGACCGGCTTCATGCCCCACCGCACGAGCGTATCGTTCAGGATCCGCCGGTTGGTGGCGTTGTCATCGACCACCAGCACGTCCACTCCTGCCAGTGTGGAACCGAGTGCGGAGCGACCGCGCCCCTTTGCCTCAGGTGGCATCCCAAACTGCAGCGTGAAGTAGAACACGCTCCCTCGTCCTGGCTGACTGTCCAGCCAGATGTGGCCACCGAGCATCTCGACGAGTTTCATCGAGATTGTTAGGCCGAGGCCAGTGCCGCCATAACGACGGGTCGTCGACGTATCGGCTTGGGAAAAGGCGTCGAAGATCGTCCGCTGCTTTTCAACGGGGATACCGATCCCCGTGTCGGACACCTTGAACAATAGTGTGGCTTCTGAGTTCACTTGCGATTCGACACTGACGTCGACACCGATCTCACCAAATTCCGTGAACTTCAGGGCGTTGCCGACGAGATTGATCAGGATCTGCCGCAACCGAGTGGGATCGCCCAGCAGCATCTGCGGGACATCATCTGCGATACGGCAGGTCAGTTCGAGTTGTTTCTCGTCAGCTCTCATCGCCAGCGGCTTGAGGGTGTAGGCGATATCCGATCTCAGGTCAAAATCGACGACATCCAGATCGAGCTTCCCGGCTTCGATTTTGGAAAAGTCGAGAATGTCATTGATGACGTTGAGCAGTGAATCGACCGACTGCTTGACGGCGACCAGATACTCACGTTGCTCAAAGGTCAGCTCCGTGTCTAAGGCGAGTTCCGTCATTCCCAGTATGCCATTGATGGGAGTCCGGATTTCGTGGCTCATGTTGGCCAGAAACTCACTCTTGGCTTGGCTACCCGCTTCGGCGGCTTCTTTAGCACGTTGCAGTTCATCCAAACATCGCTTGCGTTCGGTGATGTCTCGCATCGTCGCTAGAACGGCCCGCTGCTGACCTAACAGGAACACTTGAGCGCTGATTTCCACAGCCAGATGCCGCCCTGTCGACGAGACCAACGTTCGCTCGACAACATATCGATCGTCGAGCCCGAAATTCTCGAATGTCTTCCGCGTGGCAGCAGCGCACTCGGGTGGCTCGATGTCCAGCGGGGTCCGCTGCAACAGTTCCTGCTCGGTGTACTCCAGCATGCGGCAACCGACATCGTTGGCTTCGATAAAGTTGGTGGGAGCCCCCTGCTCGTTCAGACCGAATACGAACACCGCATCATTAATGTTGTTGAACAGTTGCTGGTACCGCGCCTGCCGTTCGGCGATCTGCCGCATCTCGCGAACACCTTGGATGCAGGAGCGGATCAGAAACAGATCCTCAAACACGACCCATCCTGCATGTTCCAGCCAGCGCCAGCGTTCAGGATCGGCCGTCCCGAAGACTGATTGCGGCCAGTACAACCCACGAACAAGATGGTCAATCGCCACCACGGCAGAAGCGGAGATCAGCACTCGCCAGTCACGGTAAAAAGCCAGGAATGCGAGTGATCCAAACACATGAAAATGGGTTTCGGAACGCCCCCCGGAAAGATGGATCAACAGCGAGCCCATGAGCATCTGGGCGATCGCCAGGGCATGGCGAGTGATGATCTGACCCGGACGTATCACAGTCAGGATCAGTGGCACGCTGATCACGACGGCCCCTAACACGCAGGCCATCCAGACGTGAATGTGCGTCTGGCTGGCTGCGCCGATCCAGGTCATGGGCGAAATCCACACCGCCACGGCGATGGCCGCCAGCCACTGGAACACGAGCAGTCCGGCAAACAAATGATCTGTCTGCCGGGCCACAGTGTCCCAATGCTTCCGAAACAGATCTTCGGCGCTGGAAGTCGAGACAGCTTTCAGAGCGGCTTCTGACACAATTCGGTTCCATTCTCGGACGATGGGGAGTTGAATAAGGGGCATCCGAACACAGCCGTCTCTGCGGGCAGAGGCTGTTGTTGGATGATGAGGGTGCGAATTGCGGCCAGGCCCGAGTCATTGCCCACTCTGCCGCGGCCATTCGTCAATCCGCCGCTGTAGAGACGAGTGCCATCGGGCGCGAAGATCATCAGATGCCCGGAAGTCGTCGCTCCAAAGCAGTGGGCCTGCTGGCCCCCTTCGTCGGCGACCAGTTGAACATCGGCGATCGCCCTGGCCTGCTCCCAAAGATCGGATGTTGTCCAGGGCGACGACGCGTTGGGCGGAACCCAGAATAGAATGTGTGTGGAGACGGGCGCGGGGCAGTCTTTCAAGAGGGACTTCAGTTCCGCCAAGCTGGCGCGAGTACAGGGACATCGCGGATGAGCAAAGACCACCAGATTGACTTTGCCCTGTGAAAACGGAACAGCACCGGCGGTCGGCCAGCGATCTGGGCTAGGGCGAGTGGATCCCGGCGTGGTCTCGTAGTTGTTGAAATACAGCAGACCACCCGCCACCGCTGCGAACCAGCCGAGAACGACGAGCGTGAGAGACACGGATTCACGAGTGACGTACCGGATGTTCATTTGGCGATGTGATTTGTGAAGTTTCAGGGCAGAAGTGCTGGGATGGCCTGATTCCTGCGACAAACGATTGTCGGCGGTGAACTATGCGGGACGAATTTCGCGCCCCCGTCATTCAGTGTCGAGCTTCGTGGAAGACCGCAGCCTGCCGTGGAGAAGTTATGACGATTGCGTGGTGTATCCGCTTTGGCATGTCGGCAGCACGTTGACGCCGCTTTCGATTGGCCTCTTCAGATTGTCGCCTGACACAACTTGGGAGGCTGAGGGCGAAGGGCTGAAGGGCAAGGGACGGAGTGAGGGATCGTACGCAGTACTGCTGAGGTTCCGACACACCCCCCCCGGCTGCTGACACAACCTGTGGTCCTCCGGGAGTGAGGAGTCGGCGGCGGGGGTGAGTACAGTTTGTCTCGCGGTGCGGTCTTCTGATTTTGGATTGGCATGTTTCAGTTCGCGGTTGCCTTTGACTTCGGTGTGGTGTCGGACGGTCGAAACCTTACGAAATGGCAGAATTTGTCAGTCCATGGCAGGGTTTTGGGGGTGTCTGCGATTTGTCAGCCAGATGTCTAGGCGGATTTTGAAAATGACGGTGTTGAACTGACACATTGATCTGGCTCCAACAAAAAACGGCCACACGTGTTGGCCGTTTTTTTGCGGTCAACAGGTGTGGCCGTTGGTTACGGTCCACGGAATATCGGGTTTCTTTGCTTGGTTGGTTATGCCATTCCTTGGTGCGCGACGCTAGAGGGACTTTGCGAGAGTTCGACATTTTGTCGAGGAAAAGTCGGCAGCCCCGCAGCGCGGCTCATCAGCAGCATGGCAGTCGACTGACAGATTTTGACAGCCCAGGACAATGGGGGACAAAACGACCCTGTTTTTGGCGGTTTTCCTCAAAAAAGTGGATGTTTCGTGACAGATCGCGATCTCGAATAATGTATTCGGCTCTCTGAAGCCACGTGTCTGTTCACACAGGTCCCTGCGGTGTCGGAGTCCTCAATGTCGCAGTGGCCGAACGAGGCGACGGGTGGCCGGAGCGGGAGCGTTTCGCGAAGCTCCGGTTTGTTCACGCTGCACTTGCAATCAAAGTCGATCGACCATCGACCTGGGCTTCCCGTTGATCCAGCCGGCTGGACCAGCCCCGGCCAACCCGCCGCGCCCACGTGAATTCTGTCCCCTTGTCCGAAAGCGACTTTTCCCGATGCATCTCACCAGCCTTCTCGCGTCAGCTTTGCATCGTTTCCACGAAGCGATTTCGATTCATCCCAACCAATTCATCAATTGTCAGCAGTACAATCGTGATTGGAGCATCGTGCGCAAAGTATTTGGCCGTAGCAGTAAACCCCCCTGACGTCACCAGAATCGCACCCCGAGCTTCTGCGAACGTTGCCGCACCGAGCAGACGTTGAATCTCCACCACAGACAATCGGCTATTGCGATTTAGTTTCTTTGCGTCGACGACATATAAACAGTTCTCGTATTCAATGGTGATGTCAAATCCCTTGTCATTTCGAACTGGAAGTAGTTCGGTTTGAAGATCCATCTCTTTCAAAAACGCAGCGATAGAATCCTCAAATTCGCGGGGAGCAACAGCATCCAAATACGATTCGTCGTCGCACATATGACGAAGTTTGTCACGCGCCGTTCGAAAATCCGGACGTTCTGCTGGCAACTTTATTGTTGCCTGATTGATACGCTCAGCCACTTCAGCCAAAGAGCGAGGAGACAGTTCTTCAATTGCAAGGACAGGAAACGAAGCAAGCTCAAACGGGATCTTACCGTCGCCAGCACGGATCAAGAGTACGGTCTTGCCTGCTCCAAGTGCATATCCCAATTCAAACATAACATTAGGGTGAGGCTTCCCAATCCATGCAATGAAGACGTCACACCGTTTGATTGCTGTCAAAATCTCCTCGGTATACATACTACCCGTACCCGAACTAATTCGATCTGGCTGCCAGACCTGATTCCCTTCCGACTCCAAAAAATCGGCGAGTACCCACACCTCATTGGAAGCGTACGGTCCCGACAAGAAGATTTTCCTCATAATTGCACTCCTAAAGCACGAGAAATTGCCCAGTAGTCGTGCAATAGTCTGTCCTTGTCCTGGGATTCACCTTCTGTTTCAGACCCGAAGAGTGTTAACCCTTCGAGTGCCCTACGAACGCCTTCGAGTTTCGTTCGCAGTAACCTATCAATGCATCGCGCCGTGGCTTCGACAGCAGGGTCCACATGGTTCGTCCATTCTTCAGGCAATTGCATGTGTGCTCGTTGGATTTGCGCGTTCCACCCGTTGCAGGTACTGTGTTGCCAGCTACCAACTGGCGGAATAAATCCAACCGAGCCAAGCGCAGTACACATTGTATTCAGGATTTCAAAAATTTCCTGACGAGTCCACACCACTGCACCAAGCTCAAAGTGTGGCAAGCGATCCATGTCGTAGATGAAAAGGCATCCACTGTGGCTTAGACGCTGAACTGCCGAAACAAGAATCTTGGAGAGTTGCGACGGGCTGATCTCATGGACGGTATTTGTCAGACTGATAAAGTCCCATACCCCATTTGTGCGACTGTCCTGATCAAACATCCCAAGCTCGCAAACAAAAAACTGACATTCTGCCAACCCGACGTCTCTGGTGACTCTCTGGGCCTGTCGAATGTGTTCATTGCTGATATCGCAGCCGCACAAATGCAACTTCGCTCGTTCTAAAGAACTGAGATTGGCTAACAAATTGCTAAAGATTTGGCCGCGACCGCATGCCAAATCTAGCCATCGCAGTCGTTGCATTTGTGGATTCGAGAGCACCCCCTGCAGCAGTGTTAATGCTGCCTGATGTTGTGGCAGCATCCGCCTAGGATCAAAGTATGCATCTGAGTCTGCAATCGATGGCATCTGGATGAGGGCCTAAACAACGGAATTCAACATCGAGCGGTTTCATATCCCAAGGAACATCACATAACGCAATCGGAACAGACCATCGCATAAGGGCGAGAACTAAAGCTGCTTTTTGCCCCAGTGCTCTGGAAGCAATCCTTGCGGTAGACGTCAAGTTGTCACACTAGGCATATTAGGCTTATTTACTTCGATCCTCCAAATGGAGAAGGCAATTTCTTAATCGTGCCTTTTCCATCGTTTTCTGGAATTGGTGTTGGCAGCAAACCCGTGGCGCATGCTAGCAGCTTGACAATCGCTGGAACCTGCTTTTTTAGGTGATCCCGCAATAGCTTGGCATCGTACTCAGAACCTGCGTGACCAAGGATGCCTATCAGCGCGGAAATGTCGTCCAGCGTTAGACTGACATGGTAGTCGTGATGAGTAACACCGTCTGAATGTTCAACGCTTCGGGCATTAATGCCAATCTCTTTGTGTAGCGAGTTCCAATGGATGGTGTCTTCGTCAGCCCCGTCTTTGAAACTGACTGACAACACTGTTTTTGTTCCACGGTATCGCTTGGACGCTTGGCGAGTAATTTTCATGCTCGGCCCTCGAATTCGTGCTCGAAACGATTTGAGCGATTGCAGCCTCACTGCGCAAAGGCCGATGGAAGGAAAACTTTCCAACCATCGGCCAGATGTCGTCGGCAGTAAATCCAGTTCAACAAAATTCAGATGCGTGCACAGAGATCCGTCAGTTCCCTAATTGCCGCATCGACTTGGGGGACGTAAGCCTCCTTCGATTTGACAATCGCCTCGTGCAGTTTTCCAACAACACCTGCTGCACGTACTCGCATTTCGACCGGGCAATCAATGATTGGCTTCAAGTTCTCGACTATGAAGTCACTTCCTTCGCGGCCTTCCCCATGGCAAATTCGCCACTTTTCTTGGAGCCTTTCCTTGAGTTTGGTAATCCCCAGGACTTCCCACTCCATCGGTCCTCCATCTGGGTGGCTGGAGTGACCATATTCCACCCAGACAGAATGGATTGGCCTCAGCCCCCGTAAGTGCAACTCGGCTTCAACCAGGCGCTGATTGAGGATGTCGTATCGGGTGGCGAGCAATTCGTCAGCGTGTTTGTCCCGCTCGACGAGAGTCCCAAGAAGCTTTGTCTCGGAACGCTTTGAAAGACTGGTTGTCATAGTGGTCCTTCCTGACACTTTTGGTGTCGTAAGAGTAGTTTCGCCCGTCAGGGCGTTCGGCTTTTGGCCGACGACCCACATAGGATTCCGTCGAACAGTCCGCTTGTCAAGATTCGTATGCCTCTTTGACGGACGGCACGTGCTGAATGCAACATTCTAGGATAACTAGACTGTGCCGCAGCAGATCTTCACTTCGTTGTGGTGCGAACCAGTTTCCATTGAATTTGCCGCCGTGAAAAAGGTTGTTGCGAACTCGCCGGACGTAAACCAACAATTCGTCTGCGCGTGAACTACTGGGTGGCCCTCCAACCTGCCATGTAAGGACTCCGTCAACAATTACCTGCTTTTTCGGTGGCGCGTTGAAAATGAACTCAATTGCTTCCTTCAATGCCGGTGACATTGGATTGGAAATCAGTTGCTCAACCTCTTTGGCAAATCTATCCCAATCCGCGCTCGCTTCATTGCGACGTCCGATTTTGCTGTAGCCGGACGCTTTGAGCGGGTATTCGGTTCTTGCGAAGGTACGAAAGAGTTGAATTCCAAGTTGGTCGAGGGAAGTCATTGTATCCATTTGATCAGATCCAGCGAATTGACGTTTAACGCTCGCCTGATTCAATCCTGCCTCTTTTTCCAAAAGATTGCCGCGATATCTCCCTCTTGAGATCGCTCCGCGCCCTTCAGAACGAAGTTTGGATCTTTCAGAGCACCTTCGTATTCGTCCGTTTCTCGGATATCCAGAATCTCTCCCGAATAGAGTTGTGGTGGCTCCGGGCGCTCCAGTGCCTCGCAATTCTCCACGTCGCCTTCGTCGTAGATCGGTACGTTCCGCGCTCTTGGCACGCTCAGAAACTCATTCTCAGTCATCAGTTTCCCCTATCGTCGAAAAAAAGAACTTCACCCCAAGCGATTAGATCAAACAACGGCGCTGAATCCCAACGAATGGTTGGCCATTCGACCGATCTTTTCTGCGCCTTCCCTGCCAGCCATCCAGCTTCGGCCACCAGCGCCGCCCTGTCGGCTCGTTTTGGGATCTGCCAGAGTTCTGCGAAACGGTCGAAATCGGATCCAATACCGTCCGTTTGCAGCGTCCGCGCAGCGCTCAAGGCTTTTTTCGCGGTTTCCCGCATAGCATCCTGCGAAAGTTCGTATCCTAGTCGGGGAGACTTTATCCGAGCACTTCGCAGATTCGGACGCAGAATTTTTCGTCGATGACGATGACTTCGCCTCGGGCGATGAGTTTGCCGTTGGCGAGGATGTCGATCGGGTCGCCCGCTTCTTTGTCGAGGGTCACGACCGAGCCTTCGCGCAGGGCGAGGAGGTCTTCGATTAAGAGGTCCGCGCGGCCTAGTTCCAGCGTCAGGTCGAGTTCCAAATCTCCGATGACGGAGAGCGGGACGCCTGTGGGGGTTGAGCTGGACGAGGCTGTCGTTGCGGGGGCCGGAGCGGGCGTCAACGGGGGGAAGGTTCTCGCGGGCTGTGGGGGGCTCGTGAAGATCTCGTCGTTGGCCATGGCTTCGGCGAGGTTTTGCTGGGCGCTTTGCAGCAGTTCGTCGGTCCCGATGGCGTCGTAGGGCCAGCCTGTGTCGGGAAGCGAACCTTCGTCGAAACCGGTGTTGCGAAGATGCTGGACATCGCCTGGACCGAGCGGTTCGTTCGAGACGATGTCGGAGCGATTTGGCTCCATCTGGCGAGCCGAGCGCAACATCGCTTCGATTTCATCGGCCTTCAACGGCTTCTGAATGTGTTCGCTCACGGACCCTGCCTCTCGGAAAACTGCTGTTTAGCCAGCGCGAGATATACGCCACGCCTGCCGATTCGTCAATCTGTCGTTGGAAAGCAGACGGCACGCTACGCCGCCCTGACTCGAAAAGAAGATGTTTTCACGCGAAGACGCGGAGGCGCGAAGAAAAGGGAGAAGATATCATGTGGGAAATAGATCACGTAGATCCTCTCTGGCTTTCCCTCTCCGCGACTTCGCGTCTCCGCGTGAGAACCGTCTTCGCATTTCGTTCGCTGAAAATAGAGCGCGGCACAAAGTTATCCCCGTGCTGTCGCAGCGCGGCTCACCCGATTTCATTGCTTACCGTAGGCAGCACACTCATGTCCGAATTGACCGCGTGAGTCAGGAGAGCTCTCAGCACGCGGAGTGAGTTGTCTACTTTGCGGAAGCCCATTTCTGCAAATAGCTTACACTGCGAAGAGAATCTGCGTTTTCAAGGGCTATGATACCGAACTCGACAGGTGGCACTGTGGGAAATGCGGAAAGGGGCGGCCACTATCTACTGGGGGCTCGTTTCGGGTACGTTAGGGGTGATTTTCCGGGGAATGCGGTTGGCAGAAGAGCGGCACACGGAGTGTGCCTTCTACAATGCAGATAGTACGAAGACGCGGAACGGTTCGCAGACGGATCGTCGTCGAGCGAAAGGAACTTTGTGGCCAAGCAATACATTATGACCGTGCTGGCGGCCAATCGCGTGGGGATCCTGGCGGCGTTGACGAACGCGCTGGATGAACTGGGCGGCAATATGCTGGATGTCAGCCAGGCCGTGATCCAGGACTTTTTCACGATGATCATGGCGGCCGAGTTTCCCGAAGAACGCGATCCCGAGGTGATCGTCGATCATATTCGCGCGGTCTGCCGTCCCTACGGAGCCGAAGTCAACTTGAAGGATCCTTCGAGTGAACCTGCATACGAACTGCAAGAGGAGCCGGTGGCTCGGCAGCGGTATGTCCTGTCGGCGGCGGGTCAGGATCGGCCTGGGGTGATGCGGTTTATCGCTCACCGGTTGGCTCAGGACGACATCGTGCTGATGGACCTGCAAGGGATGCGACGCGAATCCGATCGATCGTTTTTGACATCGATGGAATTGGCTGTTCCGACGGGAGTGGATGCCTTGAAGCTATGGAACGATCTGGATGCCGAGTTTCGGCGCGACGGCATCACGGTGGCGCTGCAGCATCGTCGCGTTCTAGCCGCCTTGGCGCACCCGGAACCGGTCGGCTTCAACACGGTTTCACACGCCACTTCCGTCAATGGCGTTCACGGGAGCAAATAGCTTCGTGGCGGACTTTCCGGACCTGAGGTATCTTCAACCGGCAACAGCGACGTTCAACCCAATCGGCGACCATGGCACACAACGACAGTTTCTTTTCGGCGCTTCAGCAGTTGCGGCAACTGCCGCTCGATGTCCGCACGGTGACGCTCGGGATTAATGTTTCCGACTGCCACGACCGCGGTCTGCATCAACTGTGCGAAAGCCTGTACCAGCGAATCATTACCAAGGCGGAAAATCTGACGCGCGTCTGCGGCGAAGTCTCATCGCTATTCGGCGTGCCGATCATGCAGCGGCGGATTGTGGTCACGCCAATTGACCGAATTTCGCACGGATACACCGCCGGCGATCTGGTCAACGTGGCCAAGACGTTGGAAGGAGCAGCAGCTCAGGTTCGCGTCGACCGCATCGGCGGATTCGCGACGGACGTACAACACGGGATGAGTTCCACCGCGAAGGAACTGATCCATAGCTTGCCGGCGGCACTCTCGCAAACGGTTCGTGTGCGCGCGGCGGTGCATGTGGGGACGACCGAGAGCGGCGTGAACATGGACGCGATCGCGCTGCTGGGCCGCATCTTAAAGGAGACGGCCGAGGCGGACGCTCTACGCAACGGCGATGCCGCAGCCAAGCTGGTGATTCTGGCCAACAACGCCACCGGACATCCGCATTTGACGGGTGCCTGCCTGGGAGACGGCTGGGGTGATCTGGTTGTGCATGTCGGGATCGGTGCGGCATCGATCATTCGACATGCCCTCGTCGAACGATTGGCGGAAGACCCGAAAGCTCCGCTGCACGAGTTGGCGGCTGAGATTCAAACAGCGGTCTTTCAGTCGACTCGAACTGCCGAGTTGGTCGGACGTGAAGTGGCCACTCGCCTGGAAGCCGAATTTGGAAGCGTCGATGTTTCGCTCGCTCCGACGCGTCGACCCGACGACAGCGTGGCGGCCTTGTTGGGATTGCTGGGGATTCAACAAGTGGGAGCCCCCGGAACAGCGACCGCATTGACGTTGATTCTGAACGCCGTGCGTGCCGGTTCGGCCTTCGCATCGTGTGCCGCGGGTGGGTACTCGCGCATCATGTTGTCGGTCCTGGAAGATGCGTCGCTGGCGGCAGCGACCAAGTCGAAAGAACTGACCTTTGATCAATTGTGCATGGCAGCCAACGCTGGCGCGGGGGGACTGGATCTGGTCTCTCTGCCGGGCGATACCGACGTTGCCACATTGGCGGCGATCATTTCGGATCAAGTCTCGTTCGCGGTTCTGAATCGCCGCCCCGTTGCGATCCGGATCATTCCGGTCCCCGGGAAGCAGGCGGGTGAGCTGGTGACGTATAGCGGGATGATGAATGATGCCGTGATCCTGCCTGTTCGAGGGACAGGGTTGTCGCAAACATTTATCGAACGTGGCGGGCGGTTGCCAGCGGTGCGGTGATGAGGTGGGAGTTCTCTTTCTGAAAAGGCCTGAAAGGCCACCACAGACCAGCCCAGGGCAGAGCGGAGAGGCGAAGCCTCGTAGCGCCGCCCTGGGTTGAGAGATTGAGAAGTCCCAAGGCCTGAAGGGCCGCCACAATTGTCAAGAACAGGTCGCACGTCGTGCTCTTCGTGGATCACACGTTTACTGCAACGAGGCTTGTTTCGCTTGTTTCGCCCTTACAGGGCTGAGGAACTCTAATAATTCCTGACCCAGGGCGACGTTGCGGGGCCTTGCCCCTTCGCTCTGCCCTGGGCTGATTTGTTGCGGCCTTTCAGGCCTTTTCGGACAGGATGCGAGACGCACTTTATGGGTCGATGACTCTTGGAATACGGCCAAGTGCGATATCCGCACGTCATATTCGCATCTCTAAAATCGCGATCCGCGTTGCATGGCGACCGACGCTATTCGAAGGTTCGTTCACGGTTTCTCGACGTTCGAATACCGAGTGACATTAACGATTGTGCCAGACTGATCATGTATAGCATTTGCCATCGCTAAGCTTTCAAGGTCCGACGATAGTGTCGTACCGGTATTAGCGATTGCCACAGGCGATGGAGTCTTCATCGTTGCGCGTCGCGGCAAAAAGAGCCACGACGATGAACAACAAGCTTGCGTTCGCTGTGAGTCGCGTGCTACCGAAAGCCCTGCTTGTCATAGCCATTGGCTGCTTGTCGCAGGCTGAGGTCTCCGCGCAGGTCGTGGTGCACACCGTTGCTTCGAGTGCCGACTTCGTCAGTGCCATCTCGGCGATTAATGCCGATCCGACGGCCAATCACCGCATCGAAGTGACCGGCACAATCACCATGCAGCAGCAGGTGCAGGCGATCTCGATCAGCGGTCAGTTGACCGTGGTTGGGGTCACTCCGACTGCTGCGATTAACGGCGGTGGCGCTTATCGGCCGTTTCTCATCGAACAGGGCGCGGTTTCGCTCGAGAACCTGACACTCACCAATAGCCGCGCGGTCGGCGGGGCTGGCGGCGACGGCGCCGGTGGTGGCCTGGGAGCCGGAGCCGCGGTGTTTGTGAATTCCAGTGCTTCGCTCACGTTGAAGCACGTCAGCTTTCTCGGCAATTCGGCCGAAGGGGGCGCGGGTGGTCTCGGAGGAAACGGCGCGGGAGGTGGCGGCGGTCTCGGTGGAAGTGGTGGCAGCACCAACGGCTCCAATGGGGGCGGAGGAGGTGGGGGTCTCTATGGTGCCGGCGGGATGTCATCCGGCGATGGCGGGGCTGGCGGAGGCGGTCAGTTGCAGAAGGGTGGCGCGAGCGACAATTCTACTGGTGGCGGAGGTGGCGGAACGACAGCGGCTGGTGGCCCGGGTAGCAGCGGTGGTCTCGCGGGTGACGGTGGCGGAAACGGGTCGAGCACTCCCAGTGTGAATGGCAGCGACGGAACAACCGGAGGTGGTGGCGGTGGTGCCGTCAACGCCAGCGGTGGAGCCGGTGGCCTGAATGGTGGCGGCGGCGGTGCTGGCGGTGGACTCGGTGGTAACGGCGGAACGGGCGGGCTCTTCGGTGGTGGCGGAGGATCGCTGGGAGGGACCGGCGGAACAGGTGGGTTCGGCGGTGGTGGCGGAGCCGGACTATTCAACGGCGGAACCGGCGGCTTTGGTGGTGGAGGCGGCGGGGCCTTCGGCGATTACTTCGGCACGCCAGGCACCAGTAGTTTTGGTGGTGGTAATGGAGGCGATACGGCGGGAACTGCGACCTATGGTGGAGGCGGTGGCGGCGCAGCATTTGGCGGTGCACTGTTTGCTGCAGCGGGTGCCAATATCACCATCATCGACGACGTCACGTTTTCCGACAACACCGTCAAGGCGGGCAAGAGCCTCGGCGATGGCGGCTTGGGATCTGCTGACGGTAGCAACCTCTACGTCATGAGTGGAGTAACAACCACATTCAATATCGGCGCCGATAAATCGCTGACGTTCGCTTCCCCGATTGGCAACAACGACGGGGTCAACTATGGCGTGGGCATCATTAAAGAGGGACTCGGGACGCTGATCCTCTCTGGTACCAGCAACTATGTTGGCGGCACCCTGGTCGACACCGGGACGCTGGTGATTGACGGCAACCTGAGCGGCATCAGCAACATCGTCGATCAGGGAACGCTCACGGTCAACGGGATCTTGTCGGGCCAGACCATTACCAATCGAGGGACCCTGAACGTCAATGCCGGAGGCATTCTCTACGGCGATGCCGCGACGATCAGCGGCCTGATCAACGTCAATGGCCAGCTTAACGGTGACGTCTACATCGCCAATGACGGGACGCTCACAGGCAACGGCACCATCAATGTCAGCGGCAATATCTCAGGCGCGGTCGAAGTGTACGGCAAGATCGCTCCAGGCAACTCGATTGGGACCCTGCACATCAACGGCGACTACGTTCAAGGGACGAGTAGCGTCTACGAAGTCGACATCAACGCCGCCAATAAGAGCGACAAGATTGACGTTTCGAGGACAGCCTATCTGAGTCCCGAAGGTAGCGACGTGCGGGTCGTCGCCGCACCGGGCAACTATTCAGGACGGCATGTCTACACGATTCTTTCCGCCGGTGACGGTGTCGTCGGCCGCTTCAATGACCCGACCTGGAGCGGCTTCAATCCTTATGCCAGCGTCGCGCTCGATTATGTCGGCAACGATGTCCTACTGATCGTGTCGCAGTTCGATCTGCTCAGCTCCGCTCGCACGTCCAATCAATACCAGACCGGCGTGGGACTCAATAGCGCGATCATGACAGCCAATCCGCAATTGCAGTCGATCTTCACTTCGA
Organism: Schlesneria sp.; assembly: GCA_028291515.1. Lineage (GTDB taxonomy): Bacteria > Planctomycetota > Planctomycetia > Planctomycetales > Planctomycetaceae > Schlesneria. Next base: position 25,030 of record JAQGHU010000094.1, on the reverse strand, counting down.
TGACGACCATGAACGACTCACAGTTGAGCAACGCACTCAGCCAGATGAATGGTGAACTGTTCGGCACGCTGTCGTCTGTCGGATTGCAATGCACGGACAACTGGCTCGGCTCCATCGGTAATCGCCTCCGTCCCTACGGTGGCGCGGTGCAAGCGTTCGGGCTGGTCGACGCCGACGGTCGAGGCCGCGATGCGAGTGCCGATCCGTTTTCACACAACGAGTCGAACAACACGTTTCAGCTGGTCTCATTTACAGACCCAAACGGTTCGGCGAGGTCTGGCTCGTACCAGAACGGCGCTGCACCGCCGATGTCACGACGGACCCAGTCGAGAAACTACGCGTGGGTCGGGGGCTATGGACTTGGGGGCCAGGCGTCGTCGAACGGCAATGCTCAAGGCTTCAACTATGGCTACAGCGGCACGTCGTTCGGCATTGATCACTACGTTGGCGAGAACACGATCGTCGGCGTCGCGGGAGGGTATGCGGGTTCGCAAGTCCGCACCGACTCGCAGGCACAATCTGCCAATGTCAGCTCGCTCCAGGCAGGCCTATATGCTACGCGTGTCGTCGACAACCGTTATACCTACGGAATTCTTGGCTATTCCCATGAGGCCTACGATACGACTCGGTTACTACCGACAAGTCTCACCGCTCGCGGCGACTATGACGGCTATCAACTCAGTTCGTATGTCGAATCGGGCCTGATGCATCGCTGGGGTGCGTGGGATATCCAGCCGTCGGTCGGGCTGCAATACATCCACCTCAGTCAAAATGCCTTCACAGAAAGCGGTGCGGGAGGGGCGGGACTTACCGTCGGCGGCAGTGGCACGGATTCCTGCCGCGGCTCGCTCGGCCTGCGATTTGTTCGCCCCACACCGGTCGCCCAGATGATGGTGATCCCGACGCTGCAAGCTCGCTACGGCTACGAATTTTGCAACGTCGACCGCCTGGTCACGGCGAACTTCTCGGGCATCGCCGGCAGCACCTTCACCACGGCCGGCAATCAACTCGGCCGCAACTTTGGCCAGTACGGCGTCGGGGTTAACACGATCGTCACCCGCAATGTCGGCACCTACATCGGCTACGACCTTGTCACGTCCGATCAAGCGATCAGCCACAGTGGCAACGGCGGCTTGCAGTTCATTTGGTAGGAATAGAGGGGCTCACGCCCCAAGAATAAACCAGGGGACTTACGTCCCCCGCTCAGAAGCAAGGTCGCTCAGTCGACATCAAGGCCTGGGACTTTGACGTTTGTTGGCGATGGCTGCATCACGTCGTGGCTGAGGATCATCCCTGGGCCGACGAAATAGGTGTGGAAGTCGGCCACGATCAGGTTATAGACCGAGGCGGGTTGTGATTCGGGTCCGGCGGACTCAATGCGCGACATTCCCGTCGCTGTATGAATCGGTTGCCCTGCGGCCAGTTCGCGGGTCTTCGACCAGCCGGTCCCGCTGACCCAGAAATGGTGCCCTTCACTGGCAGTGATGGTCGAGCCCGCCACGACAAACTTCGTCACCGAGACCGGTTGTCGCTCGGTCGTTTGGAGGACGGGACGATAGTCGATTTCGCCCGTGTTGATGTTCTTTGACAGGACTTCGTCACCGACCTGGATCTGATCAATGGCAACGAAGCCTTGTCTGGTGCAAATCGGCGTTCCGGCTGTCAGGCAACTGCAGCGGACAACGCGAATTTCCTGCGGAACATAAACTCCCTTCCTGACAAGCTGGCATTTCTTTGGAATGGGCTGGGTTCCAGTATATAGACTCCACCAGGCCCACCAATACGTGGGATCCAGAGACAGTTCCTGGCAAGTGACCTGGGCTAAGACCGCAGCAGCGCGCTGATTGTATTCTTCAGCACGATCATTTTCGTCATCGATCTGGATTTGCAATCCCTCCCTCGCGTCATCGAGGCCACGATCCAAGTCGTTCGACCGACGAGCAGTAAGACGATCAGGCATCACACCAACGACTCTGTCGCGTATCCAGCTGTAGTAAATCGTGATGGCCGGCGCATTGAGCGGCACAACAACAGGATCGACAGCCACATATCGATCCGCTTCTTCCCGGATCATCAGCATTGGCTTTCCACCAACGCCCGTCGACGTGTTGGCCAAAAAAGGGCTGCGCATCTCAGCCAGCAACGCGGGAGCGAAATCGTCAATCCGCCTTCCCTTCAATTTGCCGGCGGCCGCCTGACGAACAGCGGATGAATCCGATCGGACTGCGATCGTTGCCAATGCTTGCGATGCTTCGAACGAAGGAAGCATCGCCAACTGCTCGCAAATTGCCACGGCAAGCGATTCGTCTCGTCCCGAGGCAATTACCAATGCAGGAATCGCAGTGGGATTGTCGATTCCCTGCAACTCGGTCTGGGCTAACTTTCGTTGCTTCGCGTTCCCATTCCAATTGCGGCTGATTCGCTCCACACCGGTTGCCCATTCACGCAGGTGCTCCTGATAGCGACGCGCCGAGGCTTCCAAATCACGTTGATCTGCCGTTGTCAACCACCGACCCGCGACAAGCCGATAACCCATTCGCTTATAAAGCTGAGCGCCATCAAAGTCGGCAGGTGCGAGCAGTAAGACCTGCGTGAGATGCGCCCGCTCTTGATCAGGTAGTTTCGAACTTCGGCACCAGTCGGCCAGGGCCATTTGCCCCGCGACCGTTTTGACAGCGGTCGAGCGTTTCGTACGGTACTCGTCCAGAATGGCCATGCCGGACTTTGCGGTGGATACGGAATCGGCAGACTGCCAGCCGTCCGCGGTCTTCACGAAACCCGCCTGCCACCAGGCGACGTTCGCTGCGGTTTCGGGACGCACGGAAGGGTTCAATGCCTGACGTCGATCAATTTTTGCCGTCTCAGGTTGCGCCTCGCGACTGAGCAGTTGCTGCACTTGTTGCAGGTCCGCAGTCGTTGTCGCTGGATTCGCCGCATTCAGCGAATGAGCCCCAAAGAGGAACATCAATGAAATGCAGGACAGGCACTGTGCAACGCGATTCATCAGACATCCTCTTCTCTACCTGAACTATTTGGCGTCGGGCTTTTCGGACATGGCGATGCCCAACGAATCGAGCAATCGGTCTCGTTCCTGAATCAGATCGAGATCGACGTAGGTGCGGAATGATCTGGCTTGCTGGATTTTATTGGCGACGGGACCCGCTTTCGGCTTCGGCTGTTCCTTCAGTTTCTCGCCGTCTTTCTTGAGCCGGTCCTGCCATTTGTCGATGGCTGAGTCCTGCTGCACAATTTGTCCGGTGGCTCGCTCGTATTGACGAACGGCGGCACTACGCTGACCGACCACCATTTGGGCTCGTTGTGACACCGCCATGGTCGAGGCGAGTGTTTGATCCATGTCCAACTGGTAGCGGATCTGCTGGATCTCCAGGACGCTCATCCGTTGCTGGTAGACTTGCGCCAACTGTCCGTTGCCGCCTCGGTTGTTGTTGCTGAGCGCCCCCGACTGCTGAGACAACAGACTCATCTCTGTCCCCAGTTGCAGTTGCGAGGCCGTGATCGACATCACTCGCTTCTGCAGAAACTCGTAGTCGCGTTCCAGGCGCGTCAACTGTTTGTCGAAAGCGGCCAACTGCTGGTCCAGATACTTCTTCGCATCTTCGGCGGTCTTCTTGAGGGCTTCGCGTTTCTCGGTGGAGGCTTCGAAGTCTTTGGCAACTTGTTTTTCTCGTTCGGCGTGTTCTTTTTCTTCTTTCGCCTGAGCGATTTCACGAGCCTGCTGGACATCCCCTTCCATCAGGGCATGCATCGCATGGACGCTCGATTTTCCGCGGGCGACGGCCGGATTCAGATCTGGCCCCAGGATTTCAGCGAGCGTTTCATCTTCCCGCAACAGCGCTTCGCGCTGCTTCACGGTGTCGACCGATTTCTGCAACGCAGCCAGTACCTGGCCGATCCATTCGGCTTCCTGTTCGCGTTCGACCAGATCTGCCTGCGAGCGCGATAGCCGTTTGGCGAATTCAGTCAGTCGGCTGTATCCGGACGAATAATCCTTGGCGATGAAATGCGACCACGCCAGTGCTTGCCAGGCCGGCCAGAACTCCGGACCATCGACCGCGGTTGCCAACTGGAAGTGCTCCAGGGCCTCTTTGTTCTTTAATTGCTTCAGGAGGACCAGTCCGTAGGCGTAGTCCACGCGAGGATCTTTGGGAGATTGATCTTTCGCCGAGTCATATTGCCGCTGCGCGGATTTCAGCGCAGTCGTGCCCCGACCGAACCCCGCAACAAACATCTCCGTCAATCGTTTGCCGAGAACCGGGTCTGGCCTCAAATCATCTGCCGACACAAGTCTTGGCGAGGCTCCACAAACGACGACAAGAGCAATCACACATGGTAATGAGAACCATGGCTTCGATTGAAAACCGGTGTTATGAGAACGACGAAACATTTCGCCACCGCCCTTTTAGCGACATGAGTTCGCTTCTAATACGTAATGTCTAAAAACATTCAACGGTTTTTATACCAATTCTGCAAGAAGATTGTGGCGCGGTCGATCTGCTGCCCGGGAAGGATAGAGATTAGCCAACCGACTGTTGCCGAATTGGGCTTGTACGATTCGGATTACCGATATTCTCTGGCTAGTTGGGTTCGCCGGAGAGTTGAATGGCACGCCGCTAAGTCTTCGAAGAGGGAGTTTGCGGTGCCAAAACCACGCCCTTCCCAAAGCACCCCTAAAGCGTCAGGAGCGTGCCACCCGCCCAGCGCGGCTAACCTGGGTTTCAGGCAGTTGATGCTGGCGAATGCCAATCGCGGCGGGTCCGGATCCAGATCATCGTCCACCATGGCAGATTGACCAGACTGACCACGGCGAACAATCCCCACGCGGCACCGATGGGGCCGTACGCTCGCCCCAGGACGATGACCGCGGCGGCAATGAGTCCGTGTGACATGACTGCGGCGAGCAGGAAAGGATCTTGCTTGTGGGCCCGAACGTAAATTGTCTGGCAGCGAGGGAGATGCAGGATGAGGTAGGCGACCGCCAGAATGATCGTCGGGAGCAAGGGCAACAGACGCGACGCCAAACGTTGTGTGAGATCCCACGGGAGAACATTCAGCAGCCAGACTCCGACACAAACGCCGATCGCTCCGAGCAGATAGAAACTCCACGAAATGGCTGTCAGGCGATAGAAGACGCGATCCATCTCGACCCAGTCGCGTCGCGCCACCAAGCTTCCAAACAGCGGAGTGCGGATGTGGACCCAGGCGTAGGCGGCCGATTCCAACGCGGTCAAGATCGTGAGTGTCATCCCCATCTGGCCGGCGATCGCCTTGGTGTGATAGTGGAACATCACTGGGTTAAACAGGCCGAACGCCAGATACAGCGTCACACCGAAGACAGCCATCTTCCACTGCAACGGCCAGATCTCGTCACGCCACGAAATTTTGTCGACCGGTTGGTTCGCGAGGGATTGCCAGAAGCCCCGGTAACGGACGGCGATCAGCCAGAGGTCCCAGACCAGTCGCACTGCCACCGAAACGACTGCCGCCCACAGACCAAACCCGGCGATCATGCTGGCCCAGACGGCAAAGCTACCCGTCACGAACTGCAGCAAGCGGACTCGATGCAGCACGATGACCTGATTGCAGCCTTCCAGGATCGCCGTGTACGCCCACGCCCACAGCAGCAAGGCATTCAAAGCCACAAGGCAAAACCACGGTGCCATCCAGGCGACGTTGTCGGACTGCGGTTCTTCGGCCGACGGCAACCTCAGGAAGATCGCTCCGCCGATGCCGCAGACAAGAAAGAAGACCACTGCCACGACGGCATACCACCGCGCCACGAATCGCTTCAATCCCGCCAGACGATGGATCGCCGCGGCGTCGCCCTGGATGTGCCCGTTTGCGTCCAGATGCAGTCGCGACCACTCGTGACTGGCGACGTTGATGATGACCCCGTGCAAACCGAGTTCGACGAGTGTCTGCATCCCCATCAGACTGGCGAACGTGTAGAAGTAACCTTGCAACTGCGGCGTAAAGCAGGCGGCGATCACCAGGATGGAGATCGGACCCGCCAGAAACTGCCAGGCGCGAGTCGCGATCGCGTAGAAGACCGCCCTGTCGACTTCCAGCCGATTCAGAAGGCGACGGAGTCGCGATCGCTGCGGCGGGTCAAGCGGCGGTGATGGTTGGCCGTGGGACATTAGGAGAAGAAAAGAGCATTAGCCACGGATGAAACACGGATTGAACACAGATAAGAGAGAGAGAGAGAGAGAGAGAGGTTCGAAGTGCTGGTGATGCGTGGCCTTGACGCGCGGGGCGATGCCCACGCGGTTAAACGATCTACGACAGTGGCAAGCTGACGGCCTGACCGCTTTGGGAACTGTGTGCGACGGCTTCTGTGAATTCCATGTATTGCAGGCCGGCGGCCAAGTCGGTGCGGCGGACTTTTTCTTCGCCTCGTATGGCTGCGATGAATTCCGCTTCGACTCGCCAGCCGCCGAGCTTTTCGGGGGGAATCGTGATCTCGCGCAGTTCAGAGTCGACCTTGCGACCGACGAAGACGCGGTCGTGCTCGCCGAAGACGATCTTGATCGTTCCCAGGCTGCCGAACAGATGGATTTGTTTCCCCGGTCCCTGCAGCGCGGTTCCACTGAAGTGGTAAATCCCACGAGCCCCATTGGCGTACTGAGTCAGGATTTGCACGCTGTCGGGGACCGTAACGGCGAGATTGCCCGAACCATGCGGATTGGGACGGACCGGTTCGAAGATCTGCGTCTGCGCGTAGACTCGGGTCGGCTGAGGCACCCAGCGAGAGAGTGTTTCGTGCAGGATGCCCAGGGTCAGGACGTTCAAGCCGCTAATCGCGGCGTCCTGTCGCCAGTGCAGGTATTTGGTGTAGTCATGAAACTGATCGTCCGCCCCGATCACGACCACTTCACGCAGATCGCCGATGAAGTTTCGGAACAGCAGCAGTTCGATTTCGGTGTCACACTCAAGACCGAACGGACTGGGGACCAGCATCGCCACTTTGTCGGGGCGAGCTTGTGCTGCAGCGGCCATGCTGCGCGCTTCCGCGACATTGCGAGCCATCCGCGCTTCGCACAGAACATGCTTGCCAGCCGCCAGAGCCGCGCAGGTCACTTCCGCATGCAGATTGGGCCAGGTGCCGACGACAACCGTGTCGATCTGATCATCCGCGACCAGGGCCTGCCAATGGGAATAGCGAGTCGGAATGCCGAATTCGTTCGCAACACGCTCGGTGGACTCGGCCGTTCGATTGGCGACGCCAACCAGTTCGACCCCCGCGACCGCTCGCAAACCGGGAATGTGCCGCCGCCGGGTGTTGTCGCCTGCCCCTACGATTCCAACTCGAAGTCGATCCGTCATGCTGTCTTGAACCTCGACCGGTCTAAATACAACTGCCCGCAAACAAGGGGCAGATTCTAACGGGCCTTGCGTCGAACAGCCATCACCCGCGAAGAACAACTTACCGTCGCAGGCTTCACATTCGCACGAGATTGATGATCATGAGAGAAATCGGCGATGATCTGATCAGGACGATTGGGCTAAATGGCCATGCACAAGGACGGCGGCGTCCTCTGTCAAAGTCATATCCACGCCGCCTCGTGACAGGCGGAGTGTTCTTAACGCAAAGTCGCAAAGGCGCAGAGACGCAATGGAAAACAAGAGAGTTCAGGTGAGTCAGGTATATCAGATTCTTCCTTTGCGTCTCCGCGCCTTGGCGACTTTGCGTTGAATCAGCCGCGATGCGAAACCGCTAAATTTCACGTTTGGCATCTTTCATGACTTGGCAACATGGTGAATCCACGATGACACGATCCAATGCCTCCACTCTGCTCACGATCGCAACGCTCATATTGTCTGCAGCGCCGAACGTTTCACACGGGGCGGAGATCGATTTCGCTCACGATATTGTGCCGATTGTGAAAAAACATTGCGGTCAATGTCATACCGGCGACAAGAAGCAAGGCGGGTTCTCGATGAACACTCGCGAGCTGCTGCTGGCTGGAGGCGAAGTCGGCAAGGCGGTTGTTCCGGGCAAGGCTGAGAAAAGTGATCTGATCCAGCGATTGAAGTCCAACGACGCGACGGTCCAGATGCCGCCCGAAGGGAATCGTGTTCCCGCGGAACAGATCGCGTTGCTATCCGCCTGGATCGATGCGGGGATAAAGTGGGAAGACGGTTTTGCGTTTAAGGCGACCGCTTATGAGCCGCCGCTCAAGCCGCGTCGCGTCGAATTGCCACCGGCGATCAACGGACGCCAGAACCCAGTCGATCGAATTATCGATGCGTATCTGGCAGGTCACCACATCGAACGCCCGCAACTGGTCTCTGATCCCGTGTTCTTGCGGCGCGTGTCGCTCGATCTAATCGGACTGCTCCCCTCCTCCGAGAAATTGGCCGAGTTTGACGCGAACCAGAATCCCCAGAAGCGGTCGGACCTGGTTCACGGCCTGCTGAATGATGACGTGGCCTATACCGAGCACTGGCTGACGTTCTGGAATGATCTGCTGCGAAATGATTACACCGGCACCGGGTTTATCACGGGCGGACGCAAGCAGATTACAACGTGGTTGTATCGGTCGCTGGTCGAGAACAAACCGTACGACCAATTCGTTCGTGAGTTGATCGCACCAGCGGCCGAGTCCGAAGGCTACATCCAGGGGATTCGGTGGCGTGGAGATGTGAATTCGAGCCAGACAGTGGAAGTTCAGTTCGCGCAGAGCGTCTCGCAGTCGTTTCTCGGCATCAACATGAAGTGCGCGTCGTGTCACGACAGCTTCATTGATCGCTGGAAACTGGATGAAGCCTATGGACTGGCCGCGATCTATGCTTCGCAACCGCTGGAGATTCACCGCTGCGATAAGCCAATTGACCGCAAAGCGAAGGCGGCGTGGATCTTCCCGGAACTGGGTCAGATTGACGCTAACGCGACTCAGCCAGAACGATTGAAGCAGTTGGCGGCCTTGATGACGCACCCTGAAAATGGACGCTTTACCAGAACGATTGTGAACCGAATCTGGCATCGCTTGATGGGTCGCGGGATTGTGCATCCCGTCGATGCGATGCATACCGAACCGTGGAGCGCCGACCTGCTGGACTACCTCGCCGCGAACCTCGTCGAGAACGGCTACGACCTAAAGCAGACGATGGCTCTGATTTGCACGTCAGATGCCTATCAGGCTCAAACGCGATCGCTGGATACCTTGCCCGATGCGGCCACGTTTGTGTTTCGTGGGCCGATTGCGAGGCGAATGACGGCTGAGCAGTTTCTAGACTCGATCTGGCAGATCACAGGGGCCGCACCGACGAAAGTGGATGCCCAGGTCGTGCGATTAAAGCCAGCGAAACAGGCCGACGGCGCGACTCGGCCCGAGGTCGCTTTGAAGTCGCAATGGATCTGGTCGAACAGTAACGCGTCGGCCTCAGCAGCCGCAGGTGAAACAGCCACCTTTCGGCGAATCGTCAAATTGCCCGCCGCCCCACTACAGGCGATCGGCGTGATCACCTGTGACAACGAGTACACGCTGTACGTGAACGGCCGCAAACTGCAGGCGGATGGCAACTGGGAAACGGTCGAGACGGTTCAGTTTGAAGGGGCGCTCAAGGCGGGGGCCAATGAGATCCTGATCGTCGCCAAGAACGGGGGCGAATCTCCGAACCCGGCGGCTCTGGTCTTTGAAGCGGTGCTGCGAATGCCGGACAAAACTGAGCAGTCGATCATCACCAACGCGGAATGGGAATGGACAGCCTCCGTGCCAGAGGGCAACGGCAAATTCAAGAAGGCGCCGACCGACTGGAAAGCGGCCGCGATCGTCGAGAATCCCGGCGTGTGGTCCGGTCGAGTAAACCCCGAAATGCTGGCGATCCTGACGCAAGCGGCTGGAGGTTCGGTGCGAATGGTGCGAGCTTCGCTCGTAAAGAGTGATGCCCTAATGCGGTCGCTCGGACGTCCCAACCGCGACCAGATTGTCAGCATGCGACCGAGTGACCTGACAACCTTGGAAGCGATTGATCTGGCTAATGGACAAACGCTGGCAGATGATCTGGCGAAGGGAGCTCAGACGCTGTTGTCACGTCCAGCAACTGTCACCGAACCGCTCGGCGTCTGGCTGTTCCGAACCGCGTATTCCAGAAACCCAGCGCCCGAAGAACTGACTGTTGTACACGATCTGCTGGGAGACAAGCCTGATGAGCAGCGTGTCCAGGATCTGCTCTGGGCGATTATCATGCAGCCCGAATTTCAGTTTGTGCGGTAGCAATAACTACTAGTTCGCAAAAGTGAGGCACGGTCCCTTCAGAACCCGAGAAATAGGGCGAATAAGGCTTAAAGGAGTTCCAAATGTGCGCGTTGCTTTGCGTGTGTGCATTGACTGTGATCGTGGCCATTCAAGTCCCTGTCCCTTCGGCCGAGGAACCGCTCTTCAAGAATGAGCCAATCCTGGAGACGTGTGAAACGAGAATTCACATTGCGAAAGATGGCGCGTGGACCGTCCAACAGGAAGCCACGTTTCATTTCGAATATCTCGATACTGACGATGAAATGGCGCTCGCAAACGAATTCGCTGACAAACAGTGGCCGAAGAATCTCGATCGATCCCAAAGACTTCTCACTGGGCCACATCGTGACAAACCTTGGGCTCGTCGATGGAAGGTGAAAGTGACTGGGAAGAAAAGCAAAGATATGGGATTGCTCGTCCACTTGCTGCAAGTTGAAACGCGTTTGCCGGACTGCACATTCTCTTGGAACAAGAAGGTTCTTGAACTGAACGGCGTCAAAGCCAAACGTCGCACAGGTGACTCGACCGGCAGCGTGATTGGCGACATCGTCGTTGGAATGGTGATCCAATCCATGCTGCAGCAAATGGAAGCGGACGTCGAGCAGTTTCTGATAGAGTTAGCCGTGAAGGCCAGCTCACCGAGCATCGTCGACTTAGTCGATGGATGGAACCATGCTCGCGTCGTATTTCCGTTCCTGTGGGTATTGATTCAAGAGATGCAGACCTCGCGGCGATTTATCATCACCACGGACGGAACAATCTCGTCGACTGCTCCGGCAATTGTCGACCCAAAAGGCAAAACACTGACGATTGATCCGACGCTACTTGAAGGTGGCGAGTACCCCGAGTGGTGGATTCGGATCGAAGGTCTGAAATCTCGTTAGGTTCGGCGTGCGATGCGTATCTTCTTCCACGGCTGGCGAAGGAAGGCGGGAGTAGTCACGCTCGTGATGGCGTTGGCGCTAATGGGACTATCCGTCAGAAGTCGCGTTCTCGATGACAAGATCATCTGGACGGTTAACGGTTGGAAATATCTGATTCACTCGGAACGCGGTGTCATCTCCTGGTTCTCTTGGGAGGTCCGCGTATGGGATGATATCGTTCTTTCCGCCGAAGACGCTAAAATATTGGGTCTCCCAACGCATATTAGCTTTCGTGTTTCTTCGCAATTTCCAGAGTGGCAAAGTGAGTCAGCCTCGGAACCAGCACAAGAAGCGCCGTTTGTTAATCCCGAGAAAATTTCGTTTATGTGCGGTGATCCGCTGCTTGGCTTTCCAGACAACAAATATTTGACCGCAGACCACTTCAAGTTTGAAGACGTTCGATACTCGACGCACGCCTTCCCCAACTGGTCGCTCATCCTGCCCCTGACCCTTCTCTCCGCCTGCCTGATCCTCTGGAAGCCACGGAAGCGGGCGTGAGGCAATGTCCAATTTAATAGAACAGTACCGAGTACGCGAATGGAGGAATCCATGACGCCAGAATGGCGAAGCGTGCTGAAGAACTACATTCTCTTGATCGCCCTGACATTCAACTATCCTTGGAGATCGACTATGAAAACGACTGCGTTGATCGTGATGGTGTTAGCGACCGCTCTCATGGTTTCCGCTGCCAGTTCGCAGGAGGGAGGCGCGGTGAAAAACCAGCAGGAAGAATCCGCCAAGAAGATCAAGGAGTTGCAGAAAGAGCGACTTGAGGTGCTGTCGGCGCTGGCCGAGGGCGCCGGCTTGCTCGCCAAGCAAGGGCGGGTATCGATCGAGGAGGCTTGCGAAGCCCGACTGCAGTTTCTTCGAGCACAAATTGAGGAAGCCGATACTGATGCACAGCGAATCAAGTTTTACGAAAACTACATCGTAGCCATGCAGCAGTTCGAAGAGATGGCTAAAGTGAGAAAGGAAGGTGCTCGAGGGACAGAAGTGACGGTTCTGAAAGCGAAAGCAAGCCGCCTCGAGGCCGAGATTGCTCTGGAGAGACTGAAAGCAAAGCGGTGAAACGCCAAGTAGGGTGTGTGGAGTCTTCGGAACACACCATCCTATTAACAACAGTTGGTGCGATCCGCAGACCGGTACTGACCAGCTAATTGTGGGATGGGGTTCACTGAGGGAGGTCTTGTCGGGTATCGGTGGACTTGTCTGGATTGCGGCGATTCCGCACAGCGAAGATGCTGCATCCCGCACCAATGGCGAATACGCAAACTGGCAGAACAAACCAGTAGACGATCTGCATGACTCGCCCCTTGGCAGAAATATTGAACGAAACAAGCCCCAGCGTATCGCCGGGGCTTGTCGGATTCGATTCCAATCTCACTTCCTTCGATTCATGACACTGCGAAGCATGATATCATCAGGCACATCGAACCAACTTCGCGGCGGGCGTGTCACTTCGCCTTCGCCTGCTTCCGAAACTCCCACGGAGGTGTCGGATCGCGATTTTCTGGAGGCTCGCCGGTGATCCGTTCGCCGTCCTTTGCGTTAATTTTTTGGCGGACTGCAAGCTATAGAACTGATGAGAGTCTTGGAGGTTTGACATGTTATCCCCTGGCACCCTGTACACGACCGCGGCGCTGATGGCATTGGTGGCCTTCGCTTGCACGATGCTGTGCATTGTGTGGACGGTCCCCGTCTTGCGGCGCGGGATAGCTTTGGCAACGACCAAGTCGAACGGCTGGTTTGAACGGGTGGGCAGCGGCCTCGTCTCAGTCGGCATCGGGTCGTGTGCCCTGGTCGCGTGGTACGGCGTTTACTGTGTCTTGGCCGCGTTGTGGATTACCAATGCGTGAGTTCTTCCACGGCTGGCGGCGAAAGGCGGGTGTTGTCACGCTGGTGATGGCCTGCGTGATATTCGTGGTGTGGATGCGAAGCTTATTTGTCGTTGACAGAGTCATTTTCTCCCACCAGCAATCAGGTCACGCAATCCTTTCGATGGACGGGTTCTGTTCTTGGCTAAGTGTGACGCCGTTCTCGGATGTCATGCCACCGGGCTGGTCATTGCAACCAAGATGGGTTCCTTCTCCACTCACCGACAACGCTCGCAGAAATTACGATATCTTCAATGGGAATGACAATGATGTTCATTGGCGTTGGCATTGGGATCGATTCAATTTCGGCGCTGTGTCCTCGGAAACTATCGGGACACCTCCCAACGGCAACTACATTCGCCGACATGAAATTTGGCAGACCCCCTACTGGTGCCCTGTTCTGTTCCTGACCGCTCTCTCCGCCTACCTGATTCTCTGGAAGCCACGGAAGCGGGGTTGAGATTCATCAACACAAATGCTGGTCAGTACCCGAAGACTGCACGCACCTGACAAGATCAGTCTGCGACGGCCAGGACCATTCTTGGCGAATGCACCGCTGCCAGTTGATCCAGTTCCCGTTCGGCCGCGGCCAGGCTGCCGGCAGTCGTCCGATGCGTCATGATAATCAGTGGCACTCGTTGGACCGCTGATGTGTCATCCACTTCCGGGGCTTCCGGCTGAATCAGCGTCGCCAGGCTGATGCCGTGTCGGCCCAGGACGCCGGTCACTTCGGCCAACACGTTGGGACGATCTTCGACTGTCAACCGCAGGAAGTAGCGACTGGCTGTTTCGTGAAGCGGCACCAGTTCGAACGGTGACTTTTCGCGCCAGAGATCCAAACACGCGAACGTCAATTGAGCTCGGCCGATGGCCAAGTCGATGATATCGGCAGCCACGGCAGACGCTGTCGGAAGCTGACCCGCGCCACGACCCGAGTACGAGACGGGCCCGACGACATCACCGTCGAGCAGGATCGCGTTGAACGGACCGTGAATCTGCGCCAAAGGCCGATCGACACGAATCAAGGTGGGACGAACGCTCATCTCGAGTCGCCCGTCGACCAGGTGGACTCGCGCCAGCAGCTTGATCGTGTAACCCAGTTCCTTCGCGTACTGGATGTCGGTCCGTTCCAGTTTGTCGATACCCGACACATGGAAATCAGCGGCCGTGACTTTGCAGCCGAACGACAACTGCGCCAGGATCCCCAGTTTTTGAGCGGCGTCGGTGCCGTTCACGTCGAGCGTCGGATCGGCTTCAGCGTAGCCCAATTCTTGAGCCTGGCCCAGCGCCTCTTCGTACGACTGCCCCCGCAACAGCATCTCGGACAGGATGTAGTTGGTCGTGCCGTTCAGAATCGCCTGGATCCCCAGGATCTGATTACCGGCCATCGACTGACCGACGGCAGCGATGATCGGGATCCCACCGGCGACAGCCGCTTCGAAGCAGACCGTGCGGCCGTATTTCTTGGCGCATTCAAAGATTTCGTCGCCGTGCTCGCACAGCAGCGCTTTGTTGGCGGTGACAACGTCCTTGCCAGCGGCCAGTAAGGCGAGCATCACTTCGCGAGCGGGGTGAATTCCCCCCATCAATTCGACGGCGACCTGCACGTTCGGATCATGAATGACTGATTCGAGGTCATTCGTCAGGACGCCGGGGTTCAGCTTCACATCGCGGGGCTTGGAGAGGTCGCGCACGACGGCTCGACGAATTTCGACCGAACGCCCAGAGCGTTGGCGAATTCGTTCCGGATGTTCCGTCAGGATTTTGGCGACGCCGGTTCCGACATTACCCAAACCGACAATTGCAATCTGAAGCGGAGGCAGGGCCACTGAAAAATCCTTTCGGCAGAACGCATCCATCAGTTAATGCCGAGACGAACTTGCGGTCCCTTCCTTGCGGGCCGCTGAAAGTGGACGCATCCTAATCGCGACTTTGAGGAATGCCAACTCTGTTCTCTGTTCGGCGCGATCAGGAGACCGGCCCCCGCGAAAGCCGACCGGGGTTTGATGGATACGAAATCATGGCTCTGAAAACCAACTCTGCGACCCGATTGAAAATCGGTGCCGTCAACTATTTGAATTCGAAACCGCTGATCGAAGGCTTGCCGGAACTGCTGGCCCCTGTTGCTGATCTGCGATTGGATTACCCCAGCCGACTGGCCGACGACCTGACTCAAGGTCGACTGGATGTCGCTCTGATCCCCAGCATCGAATACTTTCGAGGTCAGAACTACGAAGTGATCTCTGATGCGTGCGTGGCGGCGCATGGTCCCGTACTGAGCGTCAAACTTTACAGCCGAGTTCCCTGGGGCCAGATTCGATCGCTCGCTTTGGACGAAGGATCGCGTACGAGTGCGACACTCGCTCGAATCATGCTGGCCGAACGCCATGGCGTTTTCCCGAAGTTACAGCCATTGCCCTTGGATTATCGCACTCAAGACAGCGATGCCGATGCGGTCCTGCTGATCGGCGATCGAGCGATCCTGCCCCCGGCCGAGGTGTTTCCGGAAACATGGGATCTGGGGGAAGAATGGTTCGAATGGACAGGATTGCCCTTCGTGTTTGCGATGTGGGTCGCGAGCGATCGTTTGCCCGATTCGGCAGAAGACCATCGGCTGGCCGACGTGGAAGAGGCTCTGGGCCGCTCACGCGATCTCGGGATTGAGCGATTGGAAGGGATTGCTCGCCGCGAGGCACCGCTGCTGGGACTGTCGCTACCGACCACCATCAGTTACCTTTCCGAGAACCTGCAATATCACTTGGGATCCGCCGAACGAAACGGATTGAAGCTGTTTTATGAATTGGCTTCCGGATTGAAGATGGCTCCTGAAGGTGTCGAGTTGCGGTTTCGAACATGTGAAGTGGGAAGTGAGTAACGCTTGCCATCGTTTAACCGCGTGGGCATCGCCCCGCGCGTCTTAGCGAAGCTGGCAAGTTGCGAGCAAATTATGTTGTCGAAAACACGCGGGGCGATGCCCACGCGGTTAAACGACTGAGTTGATAGGCAGACAATGACATCGGTGAAAGAGATCCTCGATAAGGCCGTGGCGGGTCAGCGTCTGACTGCGGCCGAAGGTTTGGCTCTGCTCGAATCGCATGACCTCGTGTCGATCGGCGAAGCGGCCAAGGCGGTGACGATGCGGTTACATCCGGAACCTTATCGCACGTACAACATCGATCGAAACGTCAACTACACCAACCTCTGCTCGGCGGTGTGCGACTTCTGCGCGTTCTTTCGCAAGCCGAAAAGCCCCGAAGGGTACGTCCTCGACAAGGAAACGATCTACAAGAAGATCGAAGAAACGGTGGCCCTCGGTGGCGATCAGATCCTGATGCAAGGCGGGATGAATCCCGACCTGCCACTGGAATGGTACGAAGATCTGCTGCGATCGCTGAAAGAGCGCTTCCCTCAGGTCAACCTGCACTGTTTCTCGCCCCCCGAAATCCACGCGTTGCACAAGCTATCGAAGTTGCCGGTCCGCACCGTGCTGGAGCGACTGAAGGCGGCTGGCCTGGGAAGCTTGCCCGGCGGTGGTGGTGAGATCCTGGTCGATCGCGTGCGAAAAGCGATGACACGAGGCAAATGCCTAACCGACGAATGGCTGAATGTCTGTCGCGAATGGCATCTGCTGGGAGGCAAGGGTTCGGCCACGATGATGTTCGGTCATCTGGAAACGCTGGCCGAACGGATCGAGCATCTGGAGCGATTGCGCCAGTTGCAGGACGAAACCGGCGGCTTTACCGCGTTCATCTGCTGGACGTTTCAGCCGGACAACACGGACATGGCTCACATCCCGCCGACCGGCTCATTTGAGTACCTGAAGACGCAGGCGGTCGCCCGGTTGTACTTGGACAATTTTCCCAACATCCAATCGTCGTGGGTAACTCAGGGAGAAAAGATCGGCGGGCTGGCCCTGCACTTCGGCGCCAACGATATGGGCTCACTGATGATCGAAGAAAACGTTGTCGCCGAGGCGGGGACGGTGCATCATCTGACGCTGGAGACGATCAGGAGCTTGATCCGGGATGCGGGCTATACCCCGCGACAGCGAAACGTCTATTACGAATATATCGATTCAGACGATTCGGCTGATCAAAAATTGACCAGCCCAACGCCACCGCGACCGGTGCTGCCTGTCTTGAATTGACGTTTCTGTGGCGATTTGGCAACGAGCCCGTTCCGCAAGCAGGTTCTCGGGCTAAACTTCCCTATCTGGACTGGATCGTTTAACCGCGTGGGCATCACCCCGCGCGTTCTTCGGTCGCAATTCAGGGACGCGCGGGGCGATGCCCTCGCGGTTAAACAAAGCCAGAGAAGGCAAGAGGCCCGTCGGATCATTTCCCCACAGGACAGATCTCGTGATCACGGTCGAACGATTGTCGAAGCGTTTTGCCGATCTTCAGACCGGCGGCTTTACCGCACTGGACGGCGTCAGCTTTAATGTGCAACCGGGCGAGATCTTTGGCTTGCTGGGCCCCAATGGCGCGGGAAAAACCACCTGCCTGCGGATCCTCAGTACGGTCTTGCGCCCGACAAGTGGCACCGCATTCGTCGCTGGCTACGATGTGGCTCAGCATCCCGCCGAAGTCCGTGCGCGCATTGGGTTCATGTCGAATAACACCGGCATCTACGATCGAATGACCGCTTGGGAAATGGTCGAGTATTTCGGCCGGCTGTATGGAATCCCGGAAGCAGCGCTGCAGGAGCGGATCGGGCAACTGTTCGATCGACTGCAGATGAACAATATCCGCGACGTCCTCGGTTCGAAGATGTCGACGGGGATGAAACAAAAGGTTTCGATCGCGCGGACCATCGTGCACGACCCCCCGGTGCTGATCTTTGATGAACCGACATCGGGCCTGGATGTGCTGGTCGCTCGCAACGTGGTCGACGAAATCAAATCGCTGCGTGAACAAGGCAAGTGCATCATCTATTCGACGCATATCATGCGCGAAGTCGAAAAGCTCTGTCACCGCATCGCCATCATTTATCGCGGCCAGATCCTGGCGATCGGATCCAGAGAAGACCTCGCCGAACAATATAAACAACCAGATATGGAAGAACTGTTCTTCCAGCTGATCGACGAACACGAAGAAGCTTTGAAGGCGACCGCCTCACGGTAATGAACAACACCAAGCGGCACAGCCATCGAACCCTCGCCTGGCAGTGCCGACCAAATAATTGTCACGACCACCCCGACCAAGGGGTGAATGTGGCGCCCAGAAACCACCCCTGAATCTGGTTGCATCAATGAGTTGGCGTAACGTCAAACTGATTTTTATGCGAGAAGTCCTGGATCAACTGCGCGATCGGCGCACGTTGTTCATGGTCGCCGTCCTGCCCATCCTGCTGTATCCCTTAATGGGAATCGGCATGTTCCAGATGACGGCCATCTTCTCCGAGCAGCCTCGCACGGTGGTCATTTTAGGGGCCGATAACCTGCCCGATTTGCCACTGCTGGAGGGTGACCATTTTGCGAGAGCGTGGTTCCGGATCAGTACCGATGCCGACAAATTACGAGTGATTTCTGACGCCCCAGAAACGGCTCCTTCCGCAGATCCCGCGGTCAACGAAGCTCGGGCCAAAGTCCTTGAGCAAGCGCTGCAGATGCGAGAACTGCTCAAACGCCGAGTCGACGGGGAAAATGAACTTGAAGCAGCGCGAGAAGCCAAGCGACCCATCGATGAAGTGCTCGCTTTGGAATCGAAAGTCCACCAGTTGATTGAACCGTTGAGTCAACGCTTCCATGCCAGCGGCATCCAGGTGTTGATCATTGTCCCTCCCGAGTTCAAACAGAATCTATTGCATCTGCGAGATGAATTGGGGCGACGCGGGGCAGACGACAAGGTGCTGGCTCCGATTGACTATCCGCGTCCCCTGATCGTCCAGAACAGTGCGGACGAAAAATCTGTGATCGCTCATAGCCGCGTGACAGAAGTGATGCGCGAATGGGAACGATCGCTGTTGCGCAAGTACCTGCGAGAAAGCGGATTGCCAGAACACCTGCCGACTCCGATCAATCCGACGCCGATCGATCTGGCGGCCGCCGATCAAGTCTCGGCGAATGTCTGGTCCAAGCTGTTTCCGTCGCTGCTGGTCATTATGGCTTTAACGGGCGCGTTCTATCCCGCCGTGGATTTGGGTGCCGGCGAAAAAGAACGCGGCACGATGGAAACGCTGCTGATCTGTCCTGCCACGCGTACAGAGATCGTGCTGGGAAAATTCCTGACGGTGATGTTGTTCAGTGCGTCCACCGCCTTGTTGAACCTGTCGAGCCTCGGCTTTACGGGCAAATACATGGCGTCACTGGCGTCTGGTGGTGGGGCGGCGTCTAAATTCGGCGATTTGGCGCTGCCGCCATTTTCGTCGCTGATCTGGATCCTGGTGATGCTGGTGCCGCTCGCCAGCTTGTTCAGCGCATTGTGCCTGGCATTTGCAACGTTCGCCCGCAGCAGCAAAGAAGGTCAGTACTACCTGACACCATTGTTGATGGTGACGATGGGCCTGACGGTCTTCTGCTCATCACCTGCCGTCGACATTGAGCCGTTCTACAGCGTGATTCCGGTCATGGGCCCTGCCCTGCTATTGAAGGGGCTGCTGAAGGCGACCGGCCCCGACATGACGCTGTACATGTACGCCATCCCCGTGCTGCTAACGTCAGTCGGTTACAGCCTGGTGGCGCTCTGGTGGGCCATCGATCAGTTCGGCCGCGAAGAAGTGTTGTTCCGCGAAGCAGAACGGTTTGATCTGCGACTGTGGGTTAAGCATCTGCTGCGCGACAAAGAGCCGACTCCTTCGTTCACAGAGGCCGGTTTCTGTTTCCTGTTGATCTTGATGCTGCAATTCCTATCGATGAAATCGATGCAGATGGCGATGCAGGTCGCCACGCCCGAAGAGCAAGGGGTCTTGCAGATCCGCCTGCTGCTCATCCAGCAAATCGCCCTGATTGCGACACCCGCACTGATGATGGGCGTGATGCTGACGACCAGCATGCGCAAAACATTCTCGCTTCGCTGGCCTGGTTTTGGGCGGCTGGGTTGGGCGATCATGCTGCCGTTCGCACTGCATCCGCTGGTCGTCGAACTGCAAGCGAGTCTGCAGTGGTTCTTCCCCAAGCCTCCTCCAGGCCTGGTGGAAGCCTTGAAAATGATGTCCAGCGAGTCACTGCCACTATGGTTGGTGATCTTGGCCTTTGCTGCAGCTCCCGCCATCTGTGAAGAAATCGCCTTCCGCGGATTCATGCTCAGCGGATTCAGCCGCGCTGGCAAGATCAGCCTCGCGGTCACGTTGTCGAGCCTGGCATTCGGCATCATCCATATGATCCCGCAACAAGTCTTCAATGCGTCCTTGCTGGGAATCATCCTGGGAATGATGTGCATCCGATCGCGTAGCTTGCTACCGGGGATTGCCTTCCACTTCGTCAACAATGTGCTGGCGATCCTGCATGGTCGAATAGGCGAAACGATGCCCGACACCGGCATCTGGAGTTGGCTGTTCCGTCACAGCGATGGAATGCTCCGTTACCAGCCGGCACTGCTTTGTCTGGCCGCTTTGGCCGCGATCGCGCTGCTGCATCGATTGACGCGGCACCCACGGATTCAGACGGTAGAGACTGCGCCGAACGTAGACAGCACGCTTCGGGTGTTGAGCGTTTCTTAATCGAAGAGACAGAACGGCACACGGAGTGTGCCTACTACTCTGTCGGCAAATTCTGCCGTTGGTGGGGTAGCTTGTTGACTGCACCTTCTTCCCCGAGGCAAGATGTTAGGTAGAGATCTAGCGATCATGCTGGTTTGGTGATGCTGGATCAGTCAATCCGCCGAAACGATTAGTTAGCTGTAGCGCAGCAGTCCGGCTGGATGATGCCAGACTGGCGCGACGACGACGGTCGAGTTTTTGCCTTCCCGATTGCGAAGTGATTGCGATGGTTTCGAAGAGAATCCTGCTACTGACCGGCGTTGCTCTCGGAGCCGGTGCCTTCAACGCCAGTGCTCAGCAGCCGTTGCCCAGGCCGATCGTCCTGTATCGTCCGGTTCAATACACGAATCAGTACGGTCAGCCGAACCAGCCCGCGCAGGTCGCTCAACCGGTAAGCCCCCCGATGACCCAGCAGGCACTCGACCGCCAATGGGCATATGGCGTCGCACAGCCGCGTGGTCCGGTAACGATCAACACGAACGCGACATCGTTTTCGAATACGACGCCGAATACGGCCAGACCTAATGCGGTACAGCCTGCAGTGGTGAATGGTATCGGAAACCAGGGGGCTCAAGTCTCTCAAACGGGCTCACAGCAGAACGGCCAATCCAATCAAGCGGATTCCCAAGGGCTGATGACCGAGCAGCAATGGGAGGCGGAACAAAAATCCCGCCCAACGCTGCAGGCGATGCAGAATCCATCCGGCGCAATGAATATGACGCACAATGGATTTACGAACGGTCAGCAGGTGGCACCGAATACCTATCTCGGCGCGCAGTTTCAAAACTGGCAGAACCAGCAGCCAGTCAGTCAATCGTCGGCAGCCGTCGGCGAGTTGTATCGGATGCAGCCGGGTCCATTTGGAGGCTATGTCGGCCCCAACACATTCGTCGGAACCGGGTTTTCGACCTGGAGCAATATGACCCAGGGGGGGATCTCGGCCGGCGCCACCGGCAGTTGGGATTTCTCGATTTGGCCGTAAGGTTGCTCTGAATCGGAGTTGCAACCCGGCAAGTCTCGCATTTGCATCGGCCCGCCCATGCCTCGCGCAAAATTCAGCGACTTTTTGATGAATTCCTGCGCCTGACGGGATCTCTTTTAGAGATATCCGAAGGCGGTCGCGACCGATCTGGCGGTCGGAACCCTTATTCTGTCCAAATCACCCCAGCCATCTGTCTTTCCGGCTTGTGACGCGCTTGATTTCCCGTTGCGCCAGGTCAGAATAGGTGTCCTATCGACAACCACATCTCGGGCTTCTCGCACGGGCCGCATAAATCGTATACCGCGGTCGTCGGCGCACGGTAAGCCCATAAACTCACGGGAACAGGCCGCACGATGAAATTCCAAGAGGGACACACTGTCGGTATCGACTTGGGAACGACGTATTCCGCTATCGCACGACTGACCCCCGACGGCCGTCCTGAATCGCTTCCTAACGCCGACGGGCGAAACATTACTCCTTCCATCGTGCTGCTGGGCGACGACGGCCAGGTGGTCGTTGGGCCCTCCTTCGAACGCAGCTCGCAGGAATCCGCCGACCACATCGTCGAAGCAGTCAAGCGGCAGATGGGGAACAAGAACTTCTTCGTCGTCTATCAAAACAAGAAGCTGACGCCGGAATTCATCTCGGCCCTGATTCTGAAAAAGATGAAGCAGGACGCCGAAAAGAAGATCGGCCCGATCACCAATGCCGTGATCACCGTTCCGTACTACTTCAACGATGTTCGTCGCAAGGCCACCCAGGACGCTGGTCGTATTGCCGGCTTGAATGTCGTCGACATCATCAACGAACCCACCGCCGCGACGCTCGCTTATGCTTGGATGAAGGGCGAACTCGGACGAGCCGACTTGAAGCAGGAAGCCAAGACGATTCTCGTCTACGACCTGGGGGGCGGAACGTTCGACGTGACTGTCGTCCGCTACACGCCGACTCAGTTCCGCGTGCTCGCCACCGACGGCGACGTGATGCTGGGCGGGATCGACTGGACCAAGCGAATTACCGACCACGTCGCTGAGCAGTTCGCGCGACGATTCGGCGAAGATCCGCGACCAGACCTGGACGCGATGCGCAACTTCACCGTCGAATGCGAAGATGCCAAGCGAGCCCTGAGTACCAAGGACCAGGTTCCACTGTCGGTCTACTACAAAGGCAAGACGCTGACCCTGCAGTTCACCCGAAAAGACTTCGAACGCATGTGCGGCGACCTGCTGCAGCGAACGCGCGACACCACCGAACTCGTGCTGCAACAGGCCGGTGTCGAACCGGGAACGCTGAGCGAAGTCGTGCTGGTGGGTGGTTCAACCTACATGCCTTCGGTCGAAAAGATGCTGTCCGAAGTTTGCCAGCGTCGTCCTTCTCGAGAACTTCGTCCGGAAGAAGCCGTGGCTCAGGGAGCGGCGATTCACGCGGCGATCCTGGAAGCTCGCGAAAGCCGTGGGGTCGAAGGGCTGAACGACCTGATCACGGCTCGGCTGAGATCGGTCAACACGGCCGATGTCAATTCGCACTCGCTGGGAGTCAAAGTGAGCAGTCCGAGCGATCGGACTCGGAAGATCAACCATGTGATGATCCCCAAGAACTCACAGATCCCGATGAACGTCACGCAACGCTTCGTCACCAACTCCGCCAATCAGACCACGATCCATGTTTACATCCTGGAAGGGGAAGCATCGGACCCCGATGCCTGTACCCAAATCGGTGACTTCCGCATCGTCGACCTGCCAGCGGGCCTGCCCGCCGGATCGCCGGTCGAAGTAACATACAGCTATGATGCAAACGGTCGAATCAACGCCACGGCGAAAGAACTGACCGGCAGCCGAGTCGCCAAGACCGAAATCGTTCGCGATTCCGGCTTGAACGAGAAGGGCATCGGCGACTACGAACTGCTGGCGAGGGATTACCAGGTCGAGTAGTTCGGCCAGACTCACGCAGAATTGGGTGCCACGGTTATGGAGTCTTCGACATAGCCGTGCAAATTCAGACATCAACTTTGCAGACACGGCCATGTCGAAGACTCCATGACCGTGGCACCCCGAATAGAGAAGGCATTCGCCCTTTCAAAACGGACCCATCGCAGGACCAGAGGGCTCGCTCGGCCCGCTGAGGAGGATCAGGTGGCGATCGACGTCTACAAAGAATGGCTGGGAATCCCCGAGGGACAGCGGCCGCCAGATCATTATCAACTGCTGCGACTGGTCCAATTTGAAGACGACACCGAGAAGGTTCGCAAGAACTATAAAAAGCTGAACGCGCATGTGCGCAAGTACGCCACCGGTCAGTACTCGAACGAATCGCAGTCACTGCTCAACGAGCTGGCGAAGGCCATGCTGTGCCTGACCGACGAAGAAGCCAAGCAGGAATACGACCAGAGCCTGGGTCGAGTCATTGATGATCGCGACGCCACGACCGGCCGCCGCCCGATGACATCGTATCTGCAAGATGAAGGCATCCTCTCAGCGGAGCAGATCCGCGAAGTGAAGTCGCATTCCGAACGAACGGGCCTGTCGATCCGCGATACGCTGGTTCAGTTGAAGATGGCCGACGCCGAAGTGGCAGCGCGAGCCTACGCCAAAGAACTGGGGCGGCCCTTCGTCGACCTCGCAGAACTGCTGCCGGATGACTCGATCCTGGATCAGGTTCCCCGCTCAGTTGTGCGGCGCCACGTCTGCCTGCCGCTGTTCATCGATCACGAAGGATTGCTGGTCGCGTGTACCGAAGAGCCCGATGCCGAACTGCAGGACGAGATCCGACTGCGGTTCAACATGCCCATTCGCCCCGTCATCGCGACCCCGCTAAGCATCAATCAAGGAATCGCCAAATACTACGCAGCGGGGCTGCGCAAAGAAGCCGCAGAAACAGTTAAGGGAAGTAAGTCTTCAGGCAAGACCACAGCCAAGCCGGTCTCTCAAATGACCGACGACGAAAAGTACCAGCGCCGCCAGATGGGGATGCTGGCCATGTGCTGGGTCGTGATCGGCTTCGGACTGCTGGACACCTTTATCCTGTATGACTTCATCTACAAGAAAATGAAGCTGCCCGAACTGGTCCCCTATTCAGCAATCGTGCTTGGCTTGCCGCTGGCCTATGGAATCTACAACACGTACGTCAAGCAGAAGTAGTCACAACTAAATAAGTCCTCAGCCGAATCGGAGCGATCGTCTTCTGGGAGGGCGAGGCTCCTGCAGAGTCTACTTAGGTGCTGATGGCAACGGGTTGTGAAAGTGGAACATTGGTGTAGCGTATTGTTGTGGGCTGCGGTGTTGAAGATGGCCGATG
>JAQGHU010000084.1 GCA_028291515.1 Schlesneria sp. | reverse complement strand
ACATGGCCGTGTCTTCGACAAAGCAGCACGGCCATGTCGAAGACTCCATAACCGTGGCACCCGACAATTTGATGTCAGCAGAAAGAGAGATCGAATGGCCGGCCCGCTGGGCCGGAAGAGCAACTACTCGTCCTTCTTCATCGCGTCACCAATTGATGAAACTCGCTGTCTTTCTACCGAATTGGATTGGGGATGTTGCGATGGCGACGCCCGCGCTGCGAGCGTTGCGCGAGCAGTTTCCAACGGCAGAGATCACTGGCATCATGCGGCCTTATGTGGCGGACGTGCTCGCTGGGACAGGTTTGCTGGATCGAACCGTCTTCTACAACCCGCGCGGTCGTGATCGAACGCAACGCGGCTGGACATTCATTCGCAATCTGCGAGCCGAAAAGTTTGACACCGTCCTGCTGCTGACGAACTCGTTGCGGACCGGCTGGCTGGCGTGGTTGTCGGGAGCCAAACAGCGAGTTGGCTTCGCTCGTGATTTGCGAGGCTGGTTGCTGACCGACCGCATCACTCCACATTCGCGTACGGTCCCGAATCCAGTGCTGGATGAATATCTGCGATTGGTAGAGCGATTGGGATGCCCCACGACATCTCGCCAGATCGAAGCGGCTGTGCTACCCGGGGACCAGGCTCAGTTAACGCAGTTCTGGGACGATCAGGGATCGCCAGCGGACTATGTCACGTTGAATACCGGCGGTGCGTTTGGTGCCGCGAAGAACTGGCCGCGTGAGAAGTTTGTCGAGTTGGCTCGTCGTATCGTGACGGAGCTTGATCAGCGGGTGCTGGTTGTTTGCGGTCCTTCTGAGCGCAAAGACGCTCGCTGGATCGCCACGACGGCCAATCATCCAGGAGTGTTCAGCCTGGCCGATGCGAAGCTGAGTATCGGCCTGACGAAGGCGGCGGTTCGGCAATCATCGTTACTGGTGACGACAGACTCGGGCCCCAGGCACTTCGCCGCGGCGTTTGGCACTCCCGTCATTACGCTGTTTGGTCCCACGCATATTGCCTGGAGTGAAACGAACTACGATCGCTCGGAGCATCTTCAACTCAAATTGGATTGCGGGCCCTGCCAGCAACGCGAATGCCCGTTGAAGCATCATCGTTGCATGACCGACTTGTCGGTCGACACTGTGTTCGCTGCCGTGAAGCGACAACTGGCCCAGCACGCATCAAGACGACACGTTGCCTGATTCATTACTCCACTGCCGATACCGCCATGCACATCGCCATCGTCAGACGCAATTGTTCACTGAAAAAAGGCGGGGCCGAGCGATACTGCGTGAACTTGTTCCGCGGATTGCAGAAGCTGGGCCATCAAGTGACGATCGTCGGCGAGTCGATCGACGATGAATTGAAAGACGAAGTCGATTTCGTGCCGGTCCCGGTGCTTAAGTTGAACTCGTGGACCAAGAACAAATCGTTCTTCGTGAACACGGGTCAAGTACTGAACCAGCATCGCTTCGACATCGTACATGGTCTGTCGCGGGTCGATGGCCTCGACACTTTTCGGCTGACGGAACGACTGCAGATCCATTGGGTCAACATGTACTATCGCAACTCGATCACGCGTTGGTTGCAACACATGAACCCTCGGCATCGTCTGGTGTTCGACCTGGAGCAGCGGATCTTCGGCCCGAACGGCGTGCGGCGAGTGATCGTGCAATCAAAGCTGGATGCCCGTCTGCTGGAGCGTTACTTCCACGTCGACGAATCGCGCATCTGCCAGATTATCAATGGAGTCGACACGACGACGTTTCATCCCGGTGCTCGCAATGAACGAGCAGCCGTCCGTGAGGAATGGAAGATCGAAGCTGACGCACCTTTATTGGTGTTTGCGTCGATGGACTTCCGCGGCAAGGGACTCGATTCCGTGCTGGCCGCGATGGCTCGGTTGAGGCACAGAGAAACACGGCTGTTGGTGGTAGGCCAGGGATCATCTGCTGCATTCATGCGGCAAGCGAAGTCTTTGGGGATCGCCAATCGAGTGACGTTCACGGGTCGGCAAGCCTTGATCCAGCGTTTCTATGGCGCGGCGGATCTGTTCGTCTTGCCGACGATCTACGAACCGTTTCCCAACGTGAATCTGGAAGCGATGGCCTGCGGCACGCCGGTCATCACGACCGCGACCGCGGGCGGAGCGGAGATCATCCACGAAGAGAGCAATGGCTACTTGATTCCCGATGCCTGGGCCATTAACGAACTCGCCGACAAGATCGACCATCACCTCGCCTTGCCCTGGTCGCGCAAGCAGTACATGTCGGACGCCTGCTGGGACGCCGCCTCGCGGTTGCGTATCGTCGACAACGCGCAAAAGGTCGCGGCCATGTTCGAAGAAGTCCTGAACGAACGCGGTCGCGCCGCAGCTTGAACTCTTGTAGGGTGTCGTGGAGACTTCGGAACGCACCACGGTGGCTTCAGGCAACGCTGTGAAGCCTCTTTTTGTTTAACCGCGTGGGCAACGCCCCGCGCGTGATGTAGAGTTGGACGACGTTCTCAGATCGGTCGGCGAAAACCTGTATTTGTCTGGGCCGCCATCACGCGCGGGGCGTTGCCCACGCGGTTAAACGACCGAATCAACCCTGTACGCTGATCTGCGTTCCAGCGGCGGCCACGCCAACCGTGGGCAGTGCCATAAAGCCCGCAGCACTCGGAAGCGCCGCGACTTGCATCGCTTGAGCGAGTCCCCAGAGTGCCATGGCACCATCATCGTGATGCACGGCATGCTTATCGGGAGTCTTCGTCATCAAGAGTGCCATCAGCATTTCAGTGCTGGAGAACCCGTTCAACATCCCGATGAGCTGGTCCATACGGCTCATCGTGGAGGGAACCAAGCCGCTGGTTGCGATCGGCAACATCGTGGTGTCTGGGGCCAATAGCGGGGTCATCATGGGTGTAGCAACGTTGTTCACTGCACCGACGTCCATCGTGATCTCCTCTGAGCAACTCGCCAGGAATCAGATCGCTTCTCGAAGGGACGTTGTCCCTCCGCAGAGGAACGTTTGCAAACGACAGACCATTCATCGAGGTTCTCTAAAACGTCGAGAAATCAGGCGTTTTCGCCGAGCGTGCGCATCTGCCGTTGGTTGGAATGTCGCCGTTTCGCCACAAGTAATGAGTCTTCACGTTGGTTTTGTGAAACGTGTTGCGAACCGGATTCACGGGTGCGACGGTTGTGGAGCTTCGACAAAGCCATGTCTTCTTTCCTCTTTGATCTAATCTCACAAGCGTTGCAATCGTTACCAACGAACAATTGCCGAAAATCGATGTTGTCGAAGGAGTCGCCTCTATTCTCTCCAAACTTCCCGATGCGACTATTTCGCGTAGGAATGAGTACCGTCGCTGGCCGATGTGTCCCTCATTGGCGGTGTCGTCGCCGTATCGTGGTGCGCCCGGTCAAAACTGAGCGTGCGTGGGGACCATTCGTGAAGACTCTATTACTCCGTAGCTTCGATCCCGCGATCACGTTCCTGAACCGCTATTCGTTCCCGCGCAAGTTTGCGATCACGGGTCTGCTAGTCGTGCTGCCGCTGGTGTTCGTGACTTCGCAATACATCGCCATGTTGAATGAACGCGTCGAGATGGCGCAGCAGGAAGTGGCGGGGAATCAGACCATTCGTGTCCTGATTCCGTTGTGGCGCACCTTGCGCGAGATCCGGCAAGCGGCAGTCGCGGCCGAGACACGCGGGACGATGACCGACGATGTCCTGTTGGAACTACGCGATCGCGTCGAATCACATCTTCGCGAGATTACGGCCGAACCTGCACAACTGGCGCTGCTGCAGCAGTCGGCGCGTTGGATGGGGCTGCGCGGCAAGCTGGAATTGGCGCTCTCGTCGCAGCCGGTTGATCGGCCCGATCTGTTCAATCCCGACTTCCTGGCCGAAGTGATTGACGATATCTACACCGTGTTGCGACACGTGGCAGACTCGTCCAAGTTGTCCGTCGACCAGTATCTGGATAGTCAGACATTGTCCGAAAGCATCACGACGCTGATTCCCGATGCCGTCGACATGCAGGATCGACTGCGCGATCGCATCGCGAAGGCGACTCAGGAAGAGCAGAAGCTTCGCCTGGATCTGGATCTGGCCGAAGCCAATGGCGAGTTAAAAGTGCTGTACAGACGAGTTAATCAGCAAATCGGCCTGGCCTCGCAGCGCAACATCGAAGTCGGCAACCGGCTCAGGGTCTTGTTGGCGATCGGCCAATCGTCTGTTCGCCAGATTGAACTGGGAATTCGGATGCGCCACTTCCAATCGGAAGATGCTCCATCATTGGGTGAAATCGATTCGCAGGCGGCCGCCAGCATTCGCGAGACCATGTTGTTGCTGCATGCGACTCAGGATGCGTTTGATGAAGTCGTCGAGAAACGAGCGGACGAAGCGCGGTACTGGAGAACTCGCCTGCTATTAGCGGCATCGGCCCCGTTGTTGATCGCCACCTATCTCCTGATCGGTCTCTGCCTGGCCATCATTCAAACAGCGGATCGAATGAACAACGTGGCCGACCACTTGCTCTCAGAAAGCGAGAGTGATCTCGAGCACCTGGCGATCGATGCTCAGGACGAGTTGAGCGGCATGATCCTGAACTTTAAACGGCTGGCTGTTCGTCTGCGCGAAGAGTTGGCGCTGGCTCATGCGGAAGCGATTCGCGCGACTGCGGCCGAAGAATCGTTGCACGTCAATCAGGAACGATTCAATCTGGTCTTGCAGGGTGCGAACGACGGCATCTGGGACTGGGATCTGCGGACCGATCGCGTCTTCTATTCGGATCGCTTCAAAGAGCTGCTCGGTTACGACAAAGGCGAATTCGATGTCTGGCTGTCGGCACTGGCCGACGTCCTGCATCCCGATGACTTCGATATGACCTGGCGCGCTGTCGAGCGGCATTTTCAGGATCGCGAGCCGTATCACATCGAACATCGGCTGAAGACCAGCAGCGGCGAGTATCGTTGGTTCCTGGAACGTGGTCAGGCGGTGTGGGATGAGAACGGCACCCCGATCCGGATGGCGGGATCGGTCGCCGATATCACCAGCCGCAAAGAGACCGAGGCGCGCGATCGCGTCCGCAATCGGGTGCTGGAACTGCTGGCAGAAGGGGCCAGCCTGCCGGAAGTGCTGGAGCCGCTGGTTCGTAGCGTCGAATCCGAGAACTCACGCGTGCGCTGTTCGGTCCTGTTCCTCGATAAAGAGCGTAAGCGATTGCTGACAGGGGTCTCACCCAGCCTGCCCGATTTCTACAACAAGGCCGTCGACGGGATTGAGATCGGCATGGGGGTCGGTTCCTGCGGAACCGCCGCGTTCCTGGGCCAGCGCGTCATCGTCGAAGATATCTCAACGCATCCCTACTGGGAGGGAGCTCGCGAGTTGGCGGCCGAGGCGGGCTTGATGTCGTGCTGGTCAGAACCGATACGCGGGATGTCGGGAACGATCATCGGGACGTTCGCGATCTATGGCACCGAAGTCGGCGCGCCGACCGACAGCGACATCCAACTGATCGAAGTCGCTTCGAACCTGGCCGGGATTGCCATCGAGCGTAAGCAGGTCGATGCCGCGTTGCTGGAAAGCGAAGAACGCTGGAACTTCGCGCTGGAAGGGGCGGGGGACGCCGTCTGGGACTGGAACATCCAGACCAACAAAGTGGTCTTGTCGCGACGATGGGGCGAGATCCTGGGGTCGGCCGAGTACGAATTGGAAACCAGCCTGCAACTGTGGCGAAGCTGCATCCATCCCGATGACCTGGCGGGCGTGATGGCCAGCATGCAGGACTATCTGGACGGCAAGACGGTCACATACATGCACGAACATCGGATTCTCTGTTCGGACCGCAGCACGAAGTGGATCCTGAGCCGCGGCATCATCGTCAGTTGTGATGATTCGGGCGCCGCCCTGCGCATGATTGGAACGCATTCGGACATCACAGACCGCAAGCGGATGGAAGAGGATACACGCCGGTACCTGCAACAGGTCGAAGCCTCGCGCGATCGCATCACCGATCAGTCGATCCAGCTGATCCGACAGGCCGAGGAACTGGAGCGGGCGCGAGATCAGGCCGAAGCGGCCGCGCGGGCGAAGAGCGAATTCCTCGCGAACATGAGCCATGAGTTGCGGACGCCGTTGACGGCCATCCTGGGGTATGCCGATCTGTTGTATGATGAAGACAACGGCGATGGCGAATCTCGGCGACATCTGGAAACCGTGGACATCATCCGCAGCAACGGCCGGCACTTGCAGGAGCTGATCGACGACATCCTGGACTTCTCCAAGATCGAAGCGAATCGTATGACGCTCGAGCGAGCTCAGGTCTCGCCGCGCCAGCTTGTGGAAGACGTGCTGAAGCTGATGCAACTGCGAGCTCGCGAGAAAGAGCTGACGTTGCGTAGTGACTATCAGTTCCCGATTCCCGATCGGATCTCGACTGACGCGCTGCGTGTCCGTCAGATCCTCGTCAACCTGATCGGGAACGCGATCAAGTTTACGCAACGCGGGACAATCACCGTTTCCGTGCTGTTTGATGCAGCCACCAATCGCCAGGTCTTCGCTGTGACCGATAGCGGGATCGGCATCAAGGCCGAACAGCTGGAGCGACTGTTCAGCCCATTCTCACAGGCCGATGCTTCCATGTCGCGACGATTCGGCGGGACCGGCTTGGGCCTCTCGATCTCTAAGCGACTGGCGCAAATGCTGGGCGGGGACATCACCGCGACGAGCGCTTACGGATCGGGCAGTACTTTCCGATTGGAGATCTTCGCCGAACTGACTTCCGAAACCTTGATGCTGACTGGCGCGCCGGCATCCACGGACTTCAATGCAGCTGTGCGACCAGCCGCGGCTGTGTTCACGCCGCTGACCGGCCGGGTGCTGCTGGCAGAAGACGTGATCGCCAATCAGAAGTTGATCGCATTCCTGTTGCAGAAGTGGGGCATCCAGGTTCAAGTCGTCGACAATGGCGCCCTCGCCGTCGAAGCAGCCCTGCGAGCGCGGGATGCCGGCACGGCGTTCGACCTGATCCTGATGGATATTCAGATGCCCGAGATGGATGGTTACACAGCGACAGCTGCTCTACGGGGCAGCAGCTACACCGGGCAGATTATTGCCCTGACGGCTCATGCTTCGGACGGCGACCGCGATCGCTGCCTCGGGGCTGGATTCGACGGATTCGCGGTCAAGCCGATCCAAAAAGATCAACTCTACGCCAGTTGTCGCGAGCATCTGGAGTTGGCCCAGCGAAAGGTGATTTCGTCCGATTCGTGATGATCCGGGCCGTGCGAGACTATTCGCAAGCGTGGGCCGCGACCTTTTTGCAGCACACGCTATACGACATTAACAACTATCCTTATTGGTGTTGTGTCAATAATATCGCCCTCCAAATTCGGCCCTCACTTCCGGCGTTACCATCCGATAGGTGACCGTGCGAAACTGGGTCCACTTTTCCGTTTCGAGCAAGTACAGCTCCGGAAATCTTGACAACTGACCGACTGATTTATAATATCAGTAACCAGATCAGTTATTTATCGCTGGGACCTCCCGCGATCCTGATTTCGCCATTGCACTGCTGACCGTATTTCCGGAGGCCGTGCAAAGACCCAAGGGGTCTTCACATGCATTCGTTCGTCTCGACCACGGATTTTCATAAATCGTGTTGTCGCGAATTAACGCACGT
This sequence comes from Schlesneria sp., assembly GCA_028291515.1. Taxonomy (GTDB): domain Bacteria; phylum Planctomycetota; class Planctomycetia; order Planctomycetales; family Planctomycetaceae; genus Schlesneria. Next base: position 86,558 of record JAQGHU010000084.1, on the reverse strand, counting down.
CGCCTGCTGCTAGTGATCAGTGACATGAGAACGCGTCCAAGCTGACTCGTTGCCTGTTACTGCAACCGCATTCAGACGCGTGTTTGCAGCCAAAGCCGCTCTTCGAATCTTAGATTCGTATTCATAACCGTTTTGCTATTTTTGGGAGGAATCAGCTTCATGTCACGCATTTCAAATAGGCGTCGCGCCTTTACCTTGATCGAACTTCTGGTCGTGATTGCCATCATCGCGGTCTTGATCGCCTTGCTGCTGCCTGCCGTCCAGCAAGCTCGCGAGGCCGCTCGCCGGACGCAATGCCGCAACAACCTGAAGCAGATCGGCATTGCGCTGCACAACTACCATGAGAGCAATCAGGTGTTTCCCATGGGCTTCAGCGATGGCGTTTGGGGTAATAGCGAAACCTTTGGCGGATGGTCTTGGTCAGCGGCGCTGCTGCCTTACATCGATCAGGGGCCATTGTTCAACCAACTCAACTTCAGCGCGACACCCTATAGCGTTGGCGTCAATCAAACGCTAACGGCCACTTCGCTCGCAGCTTTTAGTTGCCCTTCCGATATCAAGCCGGCTCAAACCCCAAACAACCCGGGCAACGCTCCGGGAGGCAAGGGTACGACTGCCGTTGCCACTTCCAGCTATATGGGAAATGCCGGCCCCTTCGAGGGAACTCCTTGCGTCCAAAATGGAACGGTTCCCGTTCCAGACGCGCGGAATATTGGACTGTTTGCAGTGAACAGCTCGATCGGCTTCCGAAATATTACCGACGGATCATCCAATGTCTTCGCTGTCGGTGAAGTGCGCTGGATCCCAAGTGGGACCGACGCCGCCGCAGCAGCTTATGGCTCCGATCGCCAGTTTATTTACGGCAACGTCACAACGGGTGGCGGTCCTAAGTGCGACAACAACGGACCGAACAACAATGGTTTCCATCTGCACAATCGCTGGACGCGCCAGAAAATGAATGGCCCGCTGTTGGGTGCCAACAATCTGGAACGCTCGTTCCACAGCGCACACACCGGTGGAGCCCATTTTCTGATGGGCGATGGATCAGTGCGATTCGTCAGCGATAACATCGATCACACGAACACGAACTACGTTGCCGCCACTCCAAACCTCAGCGGCCCCTATGGAACCTACCAACGGCTAGCTGGCATCAATGATGGTCAGGTCGTGTCAGATTTCTAACAATACGGTCGCCAGCAAGTGAACGGATGAGACCTGTGGGCTGCAGAGTATGGGCATGTCTGCAGCCCTGGATGACTAATGCAATTGATCCGAGAGTAAAGCATGCCTCAGTACTTAATGACAACGATGATCGAGAATCGCCCTTTGCCCGTCATTGAACCGTTTCTTCGAAAAGCCGGCGTGGTAAAGCGTGATACTTCGCGGTGCTCAGTTAGCCTTCAGCGAATGGTAGTCGCCTGTGCCGCCGCGGCATGTTTAAGCTTGGGCTGTGGTGCTGGCGACGGCCCACAATTGGGGAATGTCACTGGAACCATCACGATCAATGGAGCACCTGTGCCAGGCTTGAACGTCACCTTCGTTCCGGAAGCGAAAGGATCGCCCTCCTATGGCGGGACCGATGAGAATGGGATGTACCGTCTGATGTTCAATCGGCAACGCACCGGAGCCGAGGTCGGCAAACATAACGTCGTCATCGAAAATCGAGAACCTGAAACGGACGATAGTGGCAATCGCATCTTGTCCGGCGTGGTCGTCACCGTTCCCCAGAAATACAGCCAACCTGGAACTCTGTCGACGGAAGTCCGTCCGGGCCAGAATAAACTGGATTTTGCTCTGGATGCGGCCGACAAACCGTAGCCGAGTAAGTGAACCCCTCGACACTCGCTATGAAGAGGCCGACGGCTGAGGCATAGCGAAAGAAGAACCGCGCGGACGGCTCCGCGCGGTTCTTTACATCACAAAGGTGACGCTGCTTACACCTTGGCGGCGCATTCTCGCACGTGCTTCAGGCACGCTTCGATATCCGGCAGTGGATTCTTGGCATTCTCTTCGTACTCCAGAGCCAGGCAGTACTGGTAGTCAAGTGCCTTCAAGGCCTTCAGCAGGCCGACGACGTTCAAATCGCCTTCGCCGGCGATCTTGAACTGCTTCTGCTTCTTGCCATCCACTTCGGTGGTCTTAACGTCCTTCACGTGGCAGCCGAAGACGCGCTTGCCCAAGCGTTGGACCGCTTCCACGGGATCTTCGTCGCTGCGCAGGTAATGTCCCGTGTCGACGCAGGCTCCAATCTTGGGATGCCGATCTTTCACGACCTTTTCGACATCGCTGATCTTGTTGTAGCGATGGCCGGGACCATGGTTGTGAATGGCGATCGCGACATCGAATTCGGCGCACAGCTTGTCGAGCAGATCGAATGTCGCCTTGTCCGGATTGGGGTCGGCACTGAGCGACTTGATCCCCATCGCCTTCGCGAATTCAAACTTCTCACGAGCCGCATTTTCGTTGCCGTCAAAGCCGAGCACGCCGTAGGAGATCAGCGTCACGCCGTACTTCGCCAGCAGATCCTTATGAGCCTGAATCTGTGCCGGAACACTGGTGATCGGCAGGTGGTTCGGGAACGATTCCCAGTACTTCAGTCCCAGCGCCTTGGTGTGCTCCAGTGCCGGCTCAACTTTGAAATCACGCAGCGAATAGCTCTGAATCCCCATCTTGAAACCGAGATAAGGGTCGGCGGGATCGGCGGCTGTCGCAATCTTGGCGAAAGCGGCCGCGGTGACTCCCGCTGCCGTAGCGTGCAGGAATTCGCGACGATTGAACGAAAGGGCCATGGATGTCACTCCTGATGATGAGATGAGTGTTTGGAACGGACGACAAGATAACCTGACCCCGCCCCGATGGTGTAGCCACTTCGTCAGAAAGTCACTGCATTTTTGCGGTACTGTCCTACTAGGTCGGGCATACCTTAGGACTGTTTCTGTCGCTTACTCGACTTCCGGGGCGGCGGGTTCTGCATAAATACCCGGGTTCCCATTCTCCTGCGCGCAGTAGGTGTATAGCGACACGCAAAACAGGATTGCGACCGTCACGACTATCACCGTCACTACCAATATTTGCGTGAGCTTTACCTTCATTGCGCTGGCCTCTGTGGCTTCCAAAGAATCAGGTAGGCCGAGAGAAGCGTGAGCGGGATCGTGATGACCCAATAAGGAAACTTCCAGACACCTGGACCAAAATTCCACTGTTCCGCGACGGCCCAGGCCGCCTGATGGTGCCACCACAGGAAGGCATCTGAACTCTCGTAGCTGGCCTTGTACCACAATAGACAACCGCCGGTTGAACCAAATACTTGATCACCAATACTAACCATGTCAAAGACGGCATAACTTCGTATCCAGCCACCCATCACCACGAGCGACATTACCAGCGTGACGACTCCAACCTTCCGATTTCGAAAGAGATCACGCGTGAGGTTGGCTCGCGGTTGGTAATCGCTTCCGTGAGAGTTCAAGGGATGGAGGGTTCTTTCGATTTCTGGTGCGGTACTGATCGATAGATCTGCTGATTGCGTACGACAACGGTGATTGAGAGGCGATCCCGACTGAAATAGTCGCGGCCGATTCATTTGGTATCATGCCACCATGCACACTTTCTTCCACGGCTGGCGACGAAAGGCGGGCCTAGTCACGCTAGTGATGGCGCTGGCGCTGACTGGTATGTGGATTCGAAGCCACGACGTGTGGATCGCAATCTGGTTTCCATGCGGAAGCTGGCATTACTGCTTGATATCGGCTGACGGTAACCTTTCGTGGTGCTCGCTGAACAAGACGGACTTCGAGCAGTTATTGGACGACTGCATGGGTGGTCGCTACGGCTTTCACGGGTGCGGCATTTGCACATCACTTTACAGGTTTGGGCATGAGATACCGACAATCCCCCATTGGTTCCTCGTCATCCCCCTCACCCTCCTCTCCGCCTATCTGATTCTCTGGAAGCCATTGAAGCGCGCGTGAGTCATGTTCAAATTAGCTGGTCAGTACCGTCTGTAATGCGACAAACCTGAAGTGATTTCGAGATTTCATAGAACTGATTTTAAAATGCCAAAATGGAACGCGGTCAAACGAGAAACTGCTTCTTCAAATTCTCCAGCATCAATCTCGACATCTTCCCCGTGGCAGTAATCTGAAACTTACGAGCCGTCTCACTGAGAATCCTGATCTCGATTCGCAGCAGATCACGCGGCAACAGATGAGCGACCCGATCAGCCCACTCGATCAACGCGATGCCATCGGGAGAGAGCAACTCATCCAGCCCCAGGTCCTGAAACTCATCGGGATCACGCAGACGATAGGTGTCGCAATGACGTAGCGGAATGCGCCCGGGATACTCTTGGACGAGCGTAAACGTCGGGCTGTTGACCATCTCCAGAGGTACATCCAGTGCGACCGCGATCGCTTGAACCAGCCGCGTTTTGCCCGCTCCTAGATCACCGATGAGCGCCAAAACTGCGCCGGGGACCAAGATTTCACCGAGTTGCCGACCCAGCAAAGAAGTCGTTTCTTCAGTCTCTGTAATGACTTGGACACTGTCGTCTGGTGGCGGTGCGGTGGAATTCATGTCGGGATCAACAACTCGCGATCGGGGCTTGGTCAGCATTTAACCATTCGGGGTGATCACATCATGTAGTGGTCAACGTCTTTTGAAAGCTCAAAATGAGCGATTTGCTTTACAACTGAATTTTGCGTTACTAGAGTCCCCCCAGCTTTGCGAGACCGGTGACGCGAATGAATCAAGTTACCGGCCTCAGTCGATCGGCACGATGATCAGGGCATCATAGATCATCGTGAAACACACCTGAAGGATTCGGGTGGAGGGGAACAGAATGGAATCTGGACTGCAGCCACTTTTGGCAACCGGCGTTCGCGCCACTCTTGGTCAATCTCATGACCATTCACTCGCTCCAATTGGCGAGATGCTCTGTAGGGATGGGTCCCGCCCGATTGCTTAACCAGGGGGGTGCGTTGCGCCCAGGCAATCGACGAGGGAAGTTGGTGTCCGACTGCGCACAGGATGTGCCACGATTCAAAAGGAATTAAGAATGCAGAAGAAACCAGTTATTGGCGTGAATGGTGATTTTCGTCCGGGCCGCAAGGACGCCGTATCGCTCAGTTGGTTCAATGCCGGATACTTCGATTCGATCACTGCTGCTGGTGGCCTTCCCTTCTTGATGCCACCTTACGCTTCCGACGATGACCTGAAGCAGGCCCTGCGACAGCTCGACGGCCTGGTGCTGGCCGGTTGCTCGATGGATCTCGATCCTGCTCGCCTCGGACTGGAACCACATCCTCATACTCGCCCCATGCCACAACGACGCGAAGACTTCGACCGTCGCCTGGCGAAGATGGCTGTCGAAATGCGATTGCCAGTCCTGGCCATCGGCTCAGGCATGCAGACCGTCAACGTCGTTTGCGGCGGCAGTTTGTATCAGCACGTTTCCGAAGAAGTGGTGAAGGCTCTGCATCACCGCGATCCCGTCGAACGCCACAATCGCCACATCATCAACATCGTGGAAGGAACTCGCTGCTGGGACATCTACGGCCCCGGCGAAATCCGCGTGAACAGCGATCACCACATGGGGATCAATCAGCTCTCCTCCATGTTTCGAGCTTCCGCTCACGCCCCGGACGGCGTCATCGAATGCTACGAATCCGTCGAAGAAGACTGGTACTGCGTCGGAGTCCAATGGCATCCGGAAGACGACACCGCCTCGGCCCTCGACATGCAGATCTTCCAAGACTTCCTGCAAGCCTGCGGAAGCTCGACCCCACAAATCATCCAATTCCCAGGCCGAGCCGCTGCTTAGTCTGTGTTTGTTGATCTGAACACAATTACCAACTCCCCGACAGCCTAAGGTTGTCGGGGTGTTGTCGTTTCAATAAAGTCCATCTGTCAACCTCTGCCACTGACCTCGGCGAGTAAAACAAGAGGATGAGCCCCATTAGATGGCGGCATGGCCGGGCCGACCGATGGGAGCCCCAATCGTCAGTCGCTATGATCGTGTCAATCAAATGATTGAACCAGACCGACGTTTCGATCGCTGGGATGACGGAAATGTCTCATCCAATGCTTGGCCACATATCGCCGAACGAGATCGTACTGCTGGAAATTCTCGCGTGGTTTGCCCCTGATCCGATCCCACGAGTCCTGTTCGATACTGAGCGGGCGGAAGAAATTTGGCAAGAAGCGGTGGGGAAGGAGTCGCCAGCCACAGCGCTACGCGAAACTCTGAATTCGTTAGTCAGGCTCGATCTCGTGATTGCGATATCAGAAGTCGATTCGATCGCTATTCATGAAGTGATCCAGCAGGAGGCTCGTGATCGTCAGGTACTTCAGTCAAGGAGGTTAGGCTTCACGCTTCGGTTCTTGAATGAGGCCGTCAATTCTGATGTGAAGGTCGATTGGGGACTGTTACGCCCCCACATACTCATCTCAACCAGCAAAGCTGATCAATACGAGATTTTCGAGCCCACCTCGGTATTGATGTCAGCGCTGGCGGACTGGTTGATAGGTGCCTCGCAGTGGGTTGAAGGCGAATCACTGCAGCGTCGCGCTCTGCAGATTGACTCAAAGAATTTCGGTCCCTATTCAACTCGTGCCGCGCGCGATCTCAGCAGGCTCGCGCTGACTTTACACGCGACAGCTCGACCGTTCGAGGCGCGGCTTCTGATGCGCCGAGCGTTGGCGATTGAGCAGTGCTACGGCCCCGACAATCCGGGTATTACCGACCGCTTCGTTGAGTTGGCCTCCATTTCGAAATACCAGGATACGCCGGTTGCCAAGTCAACAGAATCGTCGGCAGAACACAGTCCTACGGCATCCGATGAATATGAAACGGAAATGGCGAACCACGTCGAGATCGAGTTCGCTTTGGCTTCACGTTCGTTGGATTCAGGCATCTTGATTTTCGGCGACACACATTTGGCGTCGTCATCGCCCATAGAAGGCGTTCCCCGTTTCGGACGCATCATGTTTGTCACGAGATGTATCAAGCGAATGGAATGGTCGCCGGATTGTGTACCCGAGATGAGCGATAGGATAAGAAGCTTGGTTTCGCAGTCGTTAGCGGCTTTGAATTCTATCGTGACTTCGTCGTCACGTTCGCATTTTCCTCCGAGGTCTGCATTGCATGAATGCATGCGAAGCTGCATCAGGTACAAGAGATCTGCGTCGCGGCAAATGCAGTTCGACTTAACTGTCGCGATCGAGAACCTTCTCAAATTCCTGACCGCAATGGACTACGCGATCGGAACGGCGCGAGCGCTTGATCCTCATACTTCGCTTCGATTCACAGAACTGACAGCCGCCGTCTCGGCAGTGACGAAGCGTCACCGGAAAGCACAACGAACAGATGTACTGGCACTGCGTGGGGCGAGTGAAGGCCACGGCTGGGCCGAGGATGCCACAGTTGATGCCGAGATTCTTGGCCCGCTGTGGGAGTGACGACGTCCTGGACCAGCCAGTTCACTTGCGGCAGGGTGGTATTGCTTGCCGTCGGGAGCGAAATGAACAAAGGCGAAGTCCGGCCCCTGCTCCCATTTCCGTTTCCTACTGACTCTCCGACTCCTCGATCTTGGGCTCCGATTCTGTCTCGACGGGGACACCAGTCGCATCGACCAGCACGGCTCGTTTGGCGAGATCATAGCTGGAGCCCTTCGGCAGCGCGACATAGTCAGGCTCATCGGCGACGACTGGCCGTTGGCTGTCGTAGAAGAAGACTTTGCCGTTGCCGACGACTTCCGCTATCGACTTCTGCACCACTATCGCGGTCGCCTCGTCCAACCCAATCCCCAGCAATTGCGGGTATCGGCTGACTAATTGAGTCAGATCTTTATGACGTCCCCGTTGAGTGAAATGCTGATCAATCGCGACGCCACCGATGAATCCGAGCCCACCGCGCTCGTAACCGGGTGCCATGATGTTGAAGTTACCGATCGGAGTCGCTCGAGCCAGATAGCGTGCCTGGATCGATGCCCCCGCCGATGAACCGCCGATCACACCTCCCCGGTGCAGGACTTCTTTCATCATCCGCTGAGCTTTCGTCCCGTAGTACGAATCGGCCAGATTCCATTGCCGCCCGCCCCCAAACCAGATTCCTGTTGCATCCTTCAACGAGGCCAGAAACTCGTCGTCGGTATTGGCCTGCTGCCGATCCTTGGTATGAATCGATGTCGCATGTTCGACACCCATTTTCTTCCAACCTTGCACGGTCCCCTGATCCTGGCTGACATCGATCTCTTCCGCGCAGGGAACGTAGACCAGCCTGGCATGCTCGTTTCCGCCGGCCAACTCGACAAACCGGCTCATCAATCCACGCGGCATCCCGCCACCACCCACGATCACCAGCGTGCCGTTGTCGACAAACGGCGTTTCGACATCGACACCCGGGAACGGTTCCAGCGTTCGATCAATGGCATCACGTCGCCACTCCGTGAGATCCAGCAACGCTTCTTGAGGTGTCTGTCGACGAGATGTTGCTGGCGAAATGGTTTCGATCCGAGGCAGACCGTGATCTCGTCCAGGCAGCACAAACGTAGCGCGACCCGATCCATGGCAAGTCACTTTCCGCCCCGAAAGCATCAGCATGACGCCGCGCTGTATTCCAATTCCTACCGTACGCGGATGGCTTGTCACGGCCTTCATCAGATCGGCCTGCGATGCCCCGTTCTCATCGAAATCGCATAGCAAGACCGAATCCGGAAACAGGTTCAGGCCCGCGTCGTCCCCCTTTGGCATTGCCTTGGACAGGACGACCTTGCCCAGCAGCGTCGCCACCGCTTTGTCGACGATCAGCGTCCGTCCGTCAGCCAGGAACTCGTCAAACTGCGGCTTCAATTTCAACAACGTCGGCAGATCGGACGCCACTTGTTCACCAGCTTGAATCACCACCACGTCGGCCGATGACAACGCGGCTTTCAGATCATCCAACGGCAGAGTGGTGAAGGAAGTCACCTCAGCGCTTCCCTCGTCCCCCACAGCGGCCTTCAGTGCCTCCGCCAATAGGTTCGAAGATGAAGCAGACTCACGCCGAAAGCAGATAACGGACCGATCCTTGGCGACACGTTCCAGAACCGGCTTCAAGCCATCCCATTCCTGGACATCATTGTCGACGAGGATTCGCCCAGTGATCGTCAGGTGTACTGGCCAATTCGAAAACTGCTCGTCAAACCGTTGAGCGTCCGCGGTCGTCAGCCACTGCAAGGCCATGACGACCGCAACCAGCAGAGTTCCCCATCGCGACGGTGCAGTCAAAGTCATTGAGAACGACCTCCCGGGTGACTGGCAATTGTCCCCACTCTCTCACGGAAGGGGTTCGAGCGTTATACCGGGCCACGCAGAACGGCAGCAAGCACCGAGAATGCGGGATGGCACGCAACGCGGGTCACGATTTTAGTTCGGGAAAGAAGTCTTAATGGAGACAACGGATGTGGTGTCAGACCTGAATTTCCACCCAAACAGCATACGGAGTAAAGTAATCCTCGCATGTCGCGTCAGGACGGCCGACCTTTCGGGCCTGAGGGTGAGTACTGGTTGTCCGAAGCGGTGAAACCACTCGGGCTGGAATCAACATTCCCTCACGGGGGCCGACATATTGGACTTATCTCCTTTTTCATGCCCACGCGCACGATCATTTAGCCGACGATACGACCGTGTCAGTTAACCTTCTTGTCGTCATCGGGAGCGGGATGGCGATTCAGATATCTCGGTAGCCACCAACCCCACAGGATGTAGTGGGCACTGCCGAAGATCAGCATGCCGCCGACGACCAGGACCACTCCCAATAGCGCCGGCATGACGAGCGCTGTCAGTCCCAGCAGCAGCAGCGACACGAAGACCAGCAGCAGCAATGCAATCAGGGTGCGCTGGTCGGCTTCACTCTTCGAGCGGTCTTCGTCGTCACTCATCCAAACACTTTCTTCAGCGCCAGCGAGCGGTGATAGAACCCGTCTTCCAACGCTTCCATAATACGGTCGGCAGTCACGATCAGTCCCATCATTCCGCCGGGGGGCTCGAATTCGATCCGATTCGTGAGCACCGCGGCCCCCTCATGTCCAGCGTCGACGATGTAGTCATGTTGCCACTTCTTCAGCGCCCCTTCGACAAGGTTCTCGCGATATCGGTTCGGCGGATCCATTTCGACGATCTCATACTTCATCTGCTGGACCATGCCATACGCCTGGATTTTGCACAGCAGATGAGTCCCCAGTACGATCAACTGCGGGGGATCGACGTAAACGAAATTGGATTCAGGAGGAGCGATCGCCTGCAAGTTGGCGGGACTCAAAATGAAATCGAACACCTGCTGGGGCGAAGCCTTCAAGGGGGTGCGATATTCAAAAACTGGCATGCGCGGTCCTTCAAATTCGTTTCGATCCGGACCCACCGTCCGATATCTTGAGTGTCTTGGATTGGCATTGTAGATGCCAGACGGACCATAGTGAAGTTGGACCGCCAATCCTGTAGCTGATCTTGCCAAGAGATCGGGCAAAGTCACGTGCGGCGCAATCTCCGATGCTGACCGAACTTTGCTTCGAGTTCTATAACAGGTGCCAGCGCTCCAGCACCGAGGCCACTCCAGCGACAACGACTGAATCGGGCAGTGGCCTGAAATGAGATTGCAAATGAGCGACACCCCGAGGATAACTCGTGGCGTGGTCGTTAAGGGAGTGCATCAATGTTTGAATTCTTCTACGGCTGGCGACGAAAGATGGGCACGGCAACGCTCTTGATTGCTCTCCTATTCATGGGCGGGTGGATCAGAAGCTTCGTCGTGGATGATTACATCGCATTCCCATTCCTATTCTGTGTCGAGGCTGGCAGTTGGTCGCTTGACGGTCTCGCATCTAAGAACGAATCACTGGTCCTGTATGCGTACGTTCTGCCACCGATCTACGAACTGGGACCTGATTCAGAGGAGATCCCACTAGCGAGTTCCGGTTCGACGATTCCCGCTGCAGAACCCGCACTAAAGGAGCACGAACCGGCGGATGCTTTGTCGGCATGTTCCGAGTCAGAAGCCGCCGCAGATGAATGGACTATCGTCGGAGAGTCGGCGGTCAGTTGCCAGGCAATAATCATCGGGTGTTGTATTTTTCCACCTGAGCCAGTCGTGACATTACCCTTCTGTTGGATTGTCATGCCCCTCACCTTGCTCTCGGCCTACCTGCTTCTCTGGAATCCACGAAAGCCGGTATCAACACCGCTATAGACTTGAGCCATCACCCAATCTCTTAGCGAGATTGGCTACAATAGAGATCCACCACGTGCAGTTTCCTGTCGATTTGCTGGCGCAGTGTCTGTTCCTGTGCGGCCCCACAGCCTGTGGCAAGACCGCCCTCTCGCTGGCTCTGGCCGAGCGGCTCGATGCGGAGATCGTGTCGCTCGATTCGATGACGCTGTATCGCGGCATGGATATCGGAACCGCCAAGCCATCGCCTGCCGAACAAGCTCGCGCCCCACATCATCTGATCGACATCCTCGATCCGCACGAAGAGTATAGTCTGGCCGACTACCTGACCGCGGCCGAAGCCTGTTGTCGAGATATCGTCGCTCGTCAGCATCGGCCTTTGTTCGTGGGCGGAACAGGACTGTATTTGCGTGGTGTGCTGCGCGGCGTCTTTGAAGGGCCCGCTGCCGACTGGGATTTGCGAAAGCAACTGGAGGAGCAGCTACAGCGTGACGGAGCGGTGTCGCTGCATCGAGAGCTGCAGCACATCGATCCGCCGACCGCGATACGATTGCATCCCAACGACACTCGCCGAGTCATTCGAGCCATCGAAGTCTTCCGACTGACAGGACGACCACTGACTGAGCATCACGAGCAACTCGCCCGGCCCGCCAACGAACGGCCGCGGCATGTCTACTGGCTGTCGCCACCGCGAGAATGGCTGTATCAGCGAATCAACGATCGCGTCGAGCAGATGTTCGAGCAGGGATTGCTGGACGAAGTCAGGCAGCTAAATGAACTGCCGCAGGGCCTCGGCCAGATCGCTCGACAGGGGTTGGGCTACAAAGAGGTACTCGACTGGCTTGAATCATCTGCATCCGAATCAACCGCCTCCACGGCCGAGCTGATCGAGTTGATTCAAACGCGGACTCGCCAGTTTGCGAAACGGCAGCACACGTGGTTTCGCAATCTGGAAGAGTGTACGGCGATCGAAATCACCGGACAGGAATCGACAGCGGAACTGGTCGAGCAGGTCGCGTCACGAGTCACCGTCAACGGTTGATCACTGCTTCCGGAACGGCCACGGTTCGATCTCGTTACCTGCGGCTGGCGGTGGGCCGAGCAGCTTGGGCTGAGGTCGCGATGTGGGCTGGCCACTATTCCAATTGGGAAGCGAATTCGGCATCCCATTGCCGCCGCCGGGACCACCTTGCGAACCAGCTGGCCACGATCCGTTGTAGGGAGCGGCAGGACTCAAATTTGGCTTGTCGGCCCACGTCGATCCAGCGGGACCTTGATCAACTGGGTCGCCAAAACGAGGGACGGAGTTACTGTTGGGTGATGTCGCACCCGCTTGCGTGACCTGGCCATTGCCGTTGATCTGTGGCCAGCCACTCGCCGGTGACTGCGGCCCCAGTGGTTCGTTATCCATCGCGGCCGAACGCTGAAAGTTGCCCTGACGCTGATCGCCCGGGGCAAAACTGCTGCGGTTCGGTGCAAAGGCAGGGTCTTGATAGGACGGTGGCGAAGCGAATTCGGCACCGAATCGACTATTCGCACCGGGACCTGATTGGTTGGGTTGACCGAACGAACCGCCCTGGCCTCCTGCTTCCGCAGGAACGACCGGGAACAATCCGCCGACATTCATCCCCAGCTGTGCGGCCGCTTGATTGGCCGACTGATCGCCGAAGCCGCCGTTGTTCTGTCCCGCTCCCATCGGCTGCATGTTCGGCAATTGAATGTTTTGCTGCTGCTGATAATAAGGATTCGCGACTTGGGAATTCGAGTTGCCGTTCGGTTGTACGCCCGCTCGTTGGAAGTTGGGGTCGCGAACGCCAGCGCCCTGCCAATCGCCGATGTCAGGAGTGGCACCAGGTCGAGCGTTCAAAGAGTCCTGGTTATTAGTTTGGCTCGGATTCGGACCGAAGCCATTCTGATCAGGGCGTCCGGCGTTGTTCGCCATGGCACCCGGGTTGTTGCCATAACCGTTCGGGGTGACAACAGGATACTGATTCGGAGACCCTTGATTGAACTGCTGCTGTGAAGTCTGACCCGATCCTGGTCCTAGGACGATTGGTGAATTGGACCGCGATGGCGGCTGATTCACTTGGGCCGACTGCTGTCCAGAACTGTGGTCGTACCATTCACCGCGAGGCTTGGATTCATCGATCATCTGCTGCTGTCGGCGTGCCTTCGATTCGGCTCGTTCGCGAAGCATCGCATCTCGCAACTGATCAGGAGTCATGTTGGAGACGTCAGGCCGTTCGTTGTTGGCCGGCGAGACACGGTTGTTGGGATTGTTCTGCGCCAGCATGTCGTTATTCGGCATGCCGTTCCGCTGCGGGAACAATTGCGCCAAGTACTGCTGAGCTTCTGCCTCTGAACCACCTCGGCGGAACATCGCCAGCGCTTCGTCGTAACGACCCTGCTTGGCGTAGAGCGCTCCCATGTTGGCCATCGCCCCTTTGTGAGAGGGGATGATCCCCAACGCTTTATTCAGCGTCTCTTCGGCACGGCGATCTTGACCGCGCAGCGAGTACGAATAACCCAGGTCGCTTAGCAGATTGGCATCGTTCGGCCGCTGTTTCATCGCGGCTTCGTAGTGATCGTCAGCGAGTCCGAATTGTTCTTCCTTATCGGCCACGACGGCCAGGCGATGATGGCAATCGGGATCGTTTGGTCGCAGTACCAGCGCCTTCTCGTACTCTTTCTTTGCGTCGGCCAACTGATTGGCTCGCAAAGCCTGATTTCCCTGTCGCAGATGGCCTTCGTACGTGGAAGAACGAGACGAACCATCCTTGGATCCGCTGGCCAGCTTGGTGCGGAGTTCGTCCGAGTTGGGTGTCTTGCCTTTGTCCTTCTTCTGACCCCAGTACGTGACGACTTCTTTGTTATTGGGATTGGAGCGGGGTTTCGAACTGGAGGCCATCCAACTGGACGGTCCCTTCATCGATTGACATCCGCAGTGCGCGAGCGCGATCGCGAGAATCGCGCAGCTGCACGCCATCCGTGGCACCACATGGTCGATCATTCAACCGATCCTTGGTTGAGTAAGTTGCCGAAATGTCTTAGCCCGACGATGTGAACGAGGTATCTCGATGACAATCGCTGAAGTAAATAATCGGACGAATTTTTGAATTCTCGTGCCGACTACCAAAAAATGTTAGAGTTTGTGTCACTTTGTGTCGAGACGAGGTTTCGCGCCCGGCGCTTACCCAGTTTCGCAAACTCCCCCGGTCGAGATGCCAGCAGGCATTTTTTCCGCGAAACAACCTACTGCAAGTGGCAACGAAACGCACAATGCTCGCGAAACGCATCATTCCTTGTTTAGATGTCCATGGCGGACGCGTCGTCAAAGGCGTCAATTTTCTCAACCTTCAGGACGCTGGCGACCCCGTCGAAGTCGCCGCTCGCTATGAAGAGGACGGCGCCGACGAATTGGTCTTTCTAGATATCACCGCCAGCCACGAACAACGAGCGATCCTGCTGGATGTGGTCCGCCGCACCTCCGAAGTCTGTTTCATGCCACTGACTGTCGGTGGCGGGATCCGCACGATCGACGATATTCGCACGTTGCTGAATGCCGGTTGCGACAAGGTGTCGATCAATTCATCGGCCGTGAAGGATCCGCAGTTCGTTCGCGATGCGGCAGCGAAGTTTGGCAGCCAATGCATCGTGGTGAATATCGATCCCAAGCGAGTCCAACGAGACGGCCGCGAAGTTTGGGAAGTCCATATTAACGGCGGCCGAGTTTCCACCGGACTGGAAGCGGTCGCGTGGGCTCAGGAAGTCGAGCGTCTGGGTGCCGGCGAGATCGTGCTGACATCGATGGACGCCGATGGAACCAAGGACGGCTACGACCTACCGATGACTCGAGCCGTCGCCGATGCCGTGAACATTCCCGTCGTCGCCAGCGGCGGTGCCGGCAACCCCGAACATCTACGAGCGATCTTGACCGAAGGTCACGCGAGTGCCGCGCTGGCAGCCAGCATCTTCCATTACGGAACGCACCCCATCGGCGTGACCAAGCAGTACCTTGCTGATCACGGTGTACCCATTCGTTTCAACACACTGGCCGGGGCTCGCTGAGAATTTTTCCGCTCGCGGCCAAGAATGAGGTCTTCGCCAATATTGCTCCCGCGATCAACGGCTTCACTTTGCATCGAGCACGGTATATTCGATGACTGACCTCACACATTTCGATGAACACGGTGCCAGTCGCATGGTCGATGTCGGTGCGAAAGAGATCACGCACCGCATGGCGCGAGCCGAAAGTTTCGTGGTGATGCAGCCCGAGACGCTGAAATTGATCATCGATCGCCGAGTCGCCAAAGGTGACGTGCTGGAAGTCGCTCGCCTCGCGGGAATCATGGCGACCAAGCGAACTGCGGATCTCATCCCACTGTGTCATCCGTTGGGGATCGACGGCGTTGATGTGGATCTTCAACCCGTCGACGCGACGACGGTCCGCATTGAAGCGACTGTCCGCGTGCATGGACGAACCGGCGTCGAAATGGAAGCCCTCACCGCCGTCTCGGTCGCTGCGCTCACAATCTACGACATGTGCAAAGCCGTCGATCGAGGCATGACTCTCGGGCCGACTCGCCTATTGGAAAAGTCGGGCGGCAAGAGCGGCCATTTCAAAGCATAGCCGATGCTGCCCGATGAGCCGCGCCGCGTTAGCACGTGGATCGCTTCACAGACTCGCGATTTGATTTGCTCGTTGGATCCGATCGGGATGAGTCTGTGCCAACTTTCCGCATGCTAACGCGGCGCGGTTCACCGGGAATTTAAGCCGTCAGCGCTGTCTCGAGTGACTCGTTCGCGACCAGGCGAACCGCATCAAGAACGTCTTTCGGTTCCGCTCGTTTCCAGTATTCGGCTACGACAAATCGCCACGTCACGATGCCATCCTGATTGATGACAAATGTGGCCGGCACCGGCATTTCGTCGCGGTTGCCTTTGCCGTTGTGCTCTTCAAAGTAGACGCCGAAATGTTGCTCGTGCCATTGCAGGGCGTACTCGGGAACCTTCCAGACAATTCCCAGTTCGTCGGCAAATCGCAGTCCATCATCGGTCAGCACGTCGAACCCTAAGCCATTCTTGCCGACGGTCGACAACGAATCGTCCGGGTGTTCCGGAGTGATCGCGACCAAGTGCGCACCCAGTTCTTCAAGTTCGGGCAACACTTGTTGAAGTGCTCGCAATGCGAAGTTGCAATAGGGGCACCAACCGCCACGATAGAACGTGACAACGAGTGGTCCCTTGGAGAGCAACGAGTCCGATCGGACCATATCGCCGATTTGATTCGGCAGGAAAAACATCGGGAACCTGTCGCCGACTTGAATCGAATTCTCGTTGAGCCCTGCTTCGACCAGCTCGGTCAACGAACGATTCAAGGCTTCCACAAATTCTCTGGGCATCGCGCCGTGATCGGGGTCTTGCCAATACTGACGCGACTCTTCTAACGCGTCAGCGAGGGAGGTGCTTTGGGGGTCCCAGCGGAGCGGTAACGCGAAGCCCTCATCCACTTTATCAACAGCATCCGGATCTTCTGTGTAGCTGCGAATCGTCTGTGCCATGCTTATCACTTCCCGACGAAGGACAAGCCCACCGATCAACCCGGGACCGAAGTTCGATCCGTGCCAGGTTGCCGCGACGACTCGCCCTCTGCAGAGAAATACCGGCATCCTCGACTATTCTTACATTAAATCTCGTTCATTCAGTCGAAGTTCAGCTTTGACCATTGCTCCAAATAGACCATGACCGTGATCGATTCGCGGTGTGAAGGGAGTCCGTCGCTCACCGCTGTAGCGCTTGGTTGGCGCGATTAATGCTGCTTTCGCATTGGACTTCCGTGCGGACACATCGTGACGACGATCCAATGACGTCGTATCCAGTTCCTATTCAAACGCGGCCGAATCGATCGCCGGTTGAAGCAGTGTCGGCTTGGAACCGTCGGTCCCGATTGTCAGCAACTGCAGACTCTTGCCGGTGGTGCCGTAGACCTTTTTCTCCACGAAGTAATAGATCGATTTGTCCGAGATCCAACCCGCTCGCACGGCCCCTTCCCCTCCCAGAGCCAGCGGGTACGAGGCGGTGCATAACTCGGTCGACTTCGTCACGTCATTCGCATCGGCAATCTGCAGTTGCACCGATTCGAAGCTGAATCCTTCCGATGGTAGCGCCAGCAGCAGTGACTTGCCATTCGGTGAGTAGTAGGCGTACTTCGGTTGGATCTTTAGGTTCCTGGTTGCACCCGTCGCCAGAGTCAGTTCGTGCAGGTTCTCGCCACCGTACTCGTCCTTCTCCAGCTTGCTTCCCACTTTGCCTGCCGCAAAGGCCGTGAACACGGCCTTTTTGCCGTCGGGCGAAACATCAAACGCAAACTGCTGATTTGCGATGACTGCGGCCTTCGGGGTTAGCTTTCCGGTGGCCACATCCAATGTCGATACGGTCCCTGCGAATCCGATGTCTCCTTCTTTCGACTTGGCTTCCAGCAGCACGATCGTTTTGGAATCGGCCAGCCATTGAATGTTCGTGCCGATCTTGCTGGCAATCTTCTTGGCGTTGCCATTGGCGGTGGTCACCAGGTGCAGTTCTGGCACCTTCGATTTGAATTCGGGATCATCGTCATTCGAC
The DNA here is from genome assembly GCA_028291515.1 of Schlesneria sp. Classification (GTDB taxonomy): domain Bacteria; phylum Planctomycetota; class Planctomycetia; order Planctomycetales; family Planctomycetaceae; genus Schlesneria. Next base: position 68,734 of record JAQGHU010000084.1, on the reverse strand, counting down.
CCGGCGACGATAGCGACGTATTTTCCATCAGGTGAAAAGCGAGCATTAGCTGCGCTATCGACTTGGAAGATCTGTTTTGCTTTTCCGTTGGACACCGTCACCAGCGAAAAATCGAACGTCTGAAATCCCGACTTCGATACCGTCAGAACCTGCTTGCCATCGGGCGAGAACCGAGCATACGACGGCTCGGCGCCTTCGGTCGCTTTCTGGATCAGCTTCACCTTCTTGCTGACAGGGTCGACGACAAAGAACCCTTCCTGCCTTGTCACCAGCAGATGCCCCTCCTTGTTCACGTCCAGTTCAATGGGAAAACATCCCACCAGCAACAACAGACCCAAGGCACAGAGCACTCGATTTTTGGCCACGATATCTTCCTCTGGCAAACTTGTTAGACAGCAGTGTCGATTGTGGAACTGCAATACAAAAACAGCCCGGCACAAGGCCGGGCTGTTGACTGATTGTCGATGTTACTTGAGCGTGGCGGCCTGAACCTTGATCGGGGTCAGCTTGTTCTCGCCATCCTTCACAGTGACCTTGTACGTCTTTTCGAGATAGCCCGCTTTTTCCTGCCAGACGCGGAATTCGTGATCGCCAACGGGCAGGTCGGCGATTTCGAATTCGCCCTTTGCGTTCGTCACGGCGGCATACGGATGATCGAGGATGACCCACCAGGCCTGCATCCAGGGATGAATATCGCAACCAACCTTCGCGGGCAGACGTTCTTCCAGCGAGACGGACGGCACTGCTACACCAACGCGATCGTCGGGTGCCACGATGAAGTTTTCCTGCTTGTTCTTCAGTGGGTACGTGTGGGTGTTGTGAGCGACTCCATCGCCGGAGAGGACTCGCACCTTTTGATCGGTACGGACCAGCAGCACGTGAGGAATAAACTGGCAACCCTTCTGGTCGAAGGTGACTTCGGGGTTTTTGGACTTCGCCAGGTCAGGATGAATCTTGGCCGGCTTCTTGATCAGCCAGACGACGACGTTGGCCAAGCCCTTGGATTCGGGATCGACGACAACGGCTTCATCAGGAATGCCAGCGGCGGCGCAAACGGATGCATCTTTGGCACCCGCGTCACCCTTGGCGACCAAGGCCTTCAAGGGAGCGAAATCGCCCGCGACAGTGACCTGTCCCTTAATGGTTCCCCACTGGGCCTGAGCCGCTACGGGGGCCAGTCCCATCGCGGCAACCGTACAAACGGTTGCCAACGCCAATACCTTGCGCATGGTGCACCTTCACGAAAATAGAGGTTGTCGGGGCTCGGCCCCTGAGGTGGGAGGAACTTCCGGTTCCGTTCAGTAGTTGCCACTCTATTATGGTCACCCGTTGACCGGAGGCAAGGAATCCATTCGCCTTAACTCGCAACAGAGATTGGGATTCCTCAAATTGGGAATCGGCGGAACAGCGGGAAGCGCATTCATTGGCGAACCTCGCCCACGAATTTGGGCTCCTCACCCGGACTATTCACGATTGGCTATGTTCCCCCGGCGTTTCTGTCATTCCCGCGCAGGCGGGAATCCAGTCAGTCAGCAAGATATCTTAGTTCAGGCATCGACGCCCGTCTCGCGACTCGCTGGATTCCCGCCTGCGCGGGAATGACGGAAGAAGCGAATGGAGACCTGAAATGGGATTGGCGTCATCGTATCGCATGAAGACGCAATCTCTTGGCGAGATTGGCTTCGTCGCGCTCGCAGCGAGTTGCGGTCAATTCTTGACCCCTCTCGGGCGATTACTGGCCAATCCCTAGTGTGATGTGTTAATCTCACGGAATTCCAAATATCAAACCGCGTCGAGTAGGTCGAATGATTTATCTGAATGTCGTCCTGACCGTCAAAGATTCGAACGATGTGCCCGCGATTCAGTCGCTGCTGTCCGAGCAGGGACGCCTGTCACGTGCCGAACCCGGCTGCGTTCGATTTGAAGTCTATCACTCGCAGAACGATCCCAAGGTCTTCATTCTCAATGAGCACTGGACGGATCAGTCCGCTGTCGACGCTCATCGCAAGGCGACCGCCTACACCACGATTTATCAGCCCCAAGTCCTGCCGAAAGTGGAACGAACTCCACATCCGTCAGACTTGGTTTCTTAATAGATTCGCCCGTTTCAATTTCCTTCGTGCCGACCATTCGTAAGATCGGTTTTCATTGGCACGACTGAATCTTGAGCTTCGTATTTCGTTCATCGCCCTTTTGCCGTGTGGAAACTATGTCTACGCAACTCAACAAGTTCAGCGCTCGTATCACTCAGCCGCGATCTCAGGGTGCTTCACAGGCCATGCTGTACGGAACCGGCATGACTCGCGAAGACATGGACAAGCCACAGGTCGGCATCGCCAGCGTCTGGTACGACGGCAACACGTGCAACATGCACTTGAACAAGCTGGCCGAGCAGGCTCGGGAAGGTGTTCGTAGTGCTGACATGGTCGGCATGCGTTTCAATACGATCGGGGTCAGCGACGGGATCTCGATGGGAACGGACGGCATGTCGTTCTCGTTGCAGTCGCGCGATCTGATCGCCGACAGCATCGAAACCGTGATGTCGGCTCAATGGTACGACGCCAATATTTCGATCCCCGGCTGCGACAAGAACATGCCCGGCTGCCTGATCGCGATGGGTCGCCTGAACCGTCCGGCGCTGATGGTTTACGGCGGGACGATTCGCGCGGGCTGTATTCCCTTGCATCCGAAACTGGACATCGTGTCGGCCTTCCAATGCTATGGGGAATACCTGGCCGGCAAGATTACGGACGAAGAACGTCAGGCCATCGTCGAAAAGAGCTGTCCGGGTGCTGGTGCCTGCGGCGGGATGTACACAGCCAACACAATGGCTTCGGCGATCGAAGCGATGGGAATGTCGCTCCCTTATAGCTCGTCGATCCCTGCCGATGATCCCGCCAAGTTGGGCGAATGTCTGGCGGCGGGCAAGTTCATCCGCATCCTGCTCGAAAGGGACATCAAGCCACGCGACATTATGACGCGGGCTGCGTTCGAAAACGCGATGGTCCTGATCATGGCAACCGGCGGTTCGACGAATGCCGTACTGCACCTGATCGCGATGGCTCGTTCGGTCAACGTGCCGCTGACAATCGATGACTTCCAGAAGGTGAGCGATCGCGTTCCCTACATCGCCGATCTGAAGCCGTCCGGCAAGTACGTGATGGAAGACCTGCACTACATCGGCGGAACTCCGGCTGTGCTGAAGTATCTGCTGGAGAAGGGTTACATCGACGGTAGCTGTCTGACGGTGACCGGCAAGACGATGGCCGAGAACCTGGCCGACCTGCCCGGTCTGGCTGAAGGTCAACGGATCATTCAGCCGATTGAACAGCCGATCAAGGAATCGGGCCACATCCGCATCATGCGAGGCAACTTCTGCCCGGATGGGGCCGTGGCCAAGATCACCGGCAAAGAAGGACTGGTCTTCACCGGTCCCGCTCGCGTGTTTGATTCCGAAGAAGACATGCTGAAGGGTCTCGAGGAAAATCGCATCGCCAAGGGTGACGTGATCATCATCCGTTACGAAGGCCCCAAGGGTGGACCTGGGATGCCAGAAATGCTGACTCCGACCTCGGCCATCATGGGTGCGGGATTGGGATCTGAAGTGGCACTGATCACTGACGGTCGGTTCTCAGGCGGGTCTCACGGATTCATCGTGGGCCACGTTACTCCAGAAGCTCAGGCAGGTGGACCGATCGCTCTTGTTCAAGACGGCGATATGATTGCGATTGATGCGAAACTGAACCGCATCGACGTGGCGCTGGCTTCGACAGAACTGGATCGTCGACGATCCGTCTGGAAAGCCCCCGCGCTCAAGGCGACTCGCGGAACGTTGTACAAGTACATCCAACTCGTGAAAAGTGCCTCTGACGGCTGCGTGACTGACGAATAGTCGTTCTGCACACTGTTGCGCAATGTTGATTTGGGAGACACGGTCTCACCGTCTTCGGTGTGGCCGTGTCCTCTTTTAAAGACACGGCTTTGTCGAGGGCTTCAAGTCCGTGGTGACCGTGCGGAAGGCCGAAGTCTGGCGACTGGCGATAAGGTCAGGCTGGTGTCGTGGTGCAAGTCTCTGCGTCGCTGTGCTAGAGTCATGACCGATGTCGACAGGGCCACGCATCAATCATTGGATCAGCCGTTGGAGACACGGACGTTTTCTAGAGACGTTGGATGCGATACGCATTGTTTCTCTTGACTGCTCTGAGCGTGGCTTTGACCGTTGGCGGCGTGGCGAGTGCTGGCGAGTTTGAATCTCAACGTTTGCAGAACTGGCATCAGTGGCGCGGGCCCGAGGCGACTGGTGTCGCCCCCCGCGGTAATCCGCCGATTGAGTGGAGCCAGACGAAGAACGTCAAATGGAAAATCGAAATCCCTGGCCAGGGAAAGTCGTCGCCGATTGTCTGGGGCGATCGCATCTTCGTGACGATGGCGATCAATACCGGTAAAGTTGTGGAAGGGGCTGCCAAGGCCGAAGCTCAACCCGAGCGACCGTTCGGGATCAAGTTTCCCGATACGCTGTTCAAATTTGTTGTGCTGTGCCTGGATCGGCAGACGGGCAAAGTGATTTGGGAAAAGATGGCTGTCGAAGAGCAGCCCAATGAAGGTCATCACGGCGACAACAGCCATGCGTCGGCCTCGCCATTCACTGACGGAAAGCTGCTGTATGTTTCGTTCGGCTCGCGCGGGTTGTATTGCTATGACCTGGACGGGGATCTCAAATGGAAATTGAAGCTCGACAATGTGTCGACTCGACTGAGTTTTGGCGAAGCGAGTTCGCCTGTCGCGTATGGCGATGTGGTCATCCTGAATCGCGACAACGAAACAAACTCAAGGATCCTGGCGGTTGATACCAAAACGGGCGAGATCCGTTGGCAAGCCCCGCGTGAAGAAGTGAGTGCCTGGGCGACGCCGCTGATCGTTGATTACGGCGGCACGACTCAGGTTGTGACCAATGCCACCCGCAAAGTTCGCAGCTATGAGCTGTCGACAGGCAAACTCCTGTGGGAATGTGCGGGACAAGTGGCCAATGTGACTCCATCGCCAGTGTTGCTGGGGCAGAACGTGATCTGCATGAGTGGCTACAAAGGGAGCATCGCGATGTCCATCCCACTCGATTCGACCGGCGATATCAGCGGGACCGACAAGATTACCTGGCAGTTCGATCGCGACACTCCCTATGTTCCCTCGCCACTGCTGTATGGCGACTTGCTGTTCTTTAACAAGTCGAACAACGGCATCCTGACAGGTCTGAATGCGAAGACGGGCAAGCCCGTCCTGGAAACGACGCGATTGGAGGGGATCTCGAACATCTATGCGTCACCAGTCGGCGCGGCCGATCGAATGTACTTCGTCGGACGCGATGGGACGACTGTCGTGCTGAAGCGATCGACAACCGTCGAAATCCTGGCGACGAATCGTCTGGACGATTTGATCGATGCGTCGCCGGCGATTGTGGGCGATGAGCTCTATTTGCGTGGGCAGCAGCATTTGTATTGTTTTAAGGCGCAATAGCAGCCATTAATCGACCCGCAATCCAGCGGATGGCGTCTGCCTGGGAGGGCGAGGCTCCTGCCGAGCCGTGCATGTTGTTGCGAGTCCATCGACTGCTCGGCTCGGCAGGAGCCTCGCCCTCCCAAACACGAAAACCGCGCCCTGTCGTGACCGGACCAATTCGGCGAATTCTGCCGATTGATCGTCGGCGATCGCGAGCTAGATTAATTGCTTTAACCGTTACAGCCTTCCGGACCGATAGAGTTGATGAGGGCTGTTGTCTGCCCTGGCTGTCGTGCTGCGCCGCTGCATTTTCATGAATTTTCGGGCCGATATGAATCCGTTCCTGCAACAAATCCAACAACTCTGGAATCGCCAGAGCTTCCTGGGCCGTTTGGTTCTAGGTGGCGCGACAGCGGTCTTGGTGTTGATTGTGGCTGGCGTCGGCTTCTGGTCGAGCCAGACCAGTTACGCCGTGCTCTATTCGGGTCTACCGATGGAGGAAGCGGCGGCGATCACTCATAAGCTCGATGCAGATCGGATCACCTATAAGCTCTCCTCGGATGGAACCACGATCCTCGTCCCCTCGGAAGGGGTGCAGAAGACTCGCATGAATCTGGCTGTTGCCGGATTGCTGAAGGGGAATGAGAAGGGATTTGAGATCATCGACTCGCTGCCGATGGGAGCGACTCCGTTCATTCAAGACGTGAACTACTCCCGTGCTCTGCAGGGTGAGCTGGCCCGGACCATCATGACGCTCGATTCTGTGGCGCATGCTCGCGTCCATATCGTGCAACCCGATTCGAACCCTTTCGTCCGCGACGAAAAACCGGTGACCGCCAGCGTGGTCTTGAAGATGCGCCCTGGTGCGTCACTCAGCCGTCCCGCCGTTCACGGCATGGTGGCACTGGTGGCCGCCAGTGTGAAGGGGTTGACCAGTGACAACGTCACAATCCTGGATACCGAAGGGCGAATGCTGTCGGAGAAGAAGCGATCGACTCAGGGTCAGGCGTCATCGGATCAGTTGGCTCATCAGTTAGAAGTGGAAACTCATCTGGCCGAGAAGGCTCAGGAAGTCATGAACAAACTGCTCGGTCCCGATCGGGCGGTTGTCCGCGTGACAGTCGACATGAGTTTTCGGCATGTCAAAGAGAACAGCGAAAAGTTTGATCCCGACGGCAAAGTAGTGGTTCACGAATCGGTCCAGTCGTCGAAAACGACCGCAGCCGGCGGACCGCGCGGCCCGGCAGGAACTGCCAGCAATCTGCCACCCGGCGTTCCGGTTGGACCTCCGGTTGCCGGACCGTCCGCGAATGAGGAAGTCATCGATAGTCAGTATCTGGTTTCGCGCAACGGCCGGATCCTGGAAGAGCAGCAGGAAACCATTAACCGATTGACTGTCGCGGTGATGCTGATCCCGCCGATCTCGGTCGACGAGATGCCATTGGAAGAATCGCTGGGGATCACGCCCGAGAAAGCGGAATCGCTGGTCAAGCAGGCGGTGGGATTCAAAGAGGGCCGTGACAAGATTGAAGTCGGCATCGGCAAGCCGATCGAATCGCCGGCCGAAAAGGCATTGGATCAACAACTGCTGGCTGTGCAGAACTGGCAGAGCTATGGGACTGTGGCGAAGGCCTCTTCATTGGGTATCGCCGCATTGGCGCTGCTGGCGATCGGCGTAATGTCCATTCGCAGCAAGTCTGCCCCGCCCCCGACGGCAGGGGCACTCGCTGCTGGAAGTGGCGCGGCCGGGGACTTGAATGATCTGCACGCGATTGCCGGAACGATCAAGGCGTGGCTGGAAGAGCCTGCGACGATTCGCATGGATCGAGCGAAGTCGACACCAACCGCGGCCGCTCGATAGCGGATATCATCGCTGCTCATTCTGCCAGTAGTCGGGTAAGCCAGGCTTGGTGGCAATGAGAATCTCACGAATCGCCTGGCGATCTGCTTCCGTGAGATGGGCGAACGTCTTCGTCTGATCTGCCCCGCTCAGGACTTCCCACAGGCGTCGATAGGCCAGCGATTTGGCTTCGGCTGGAAGTTCGTCGAACGAGCGCGAATAGATCAGATAGCTGCACGGATATTTGAATAATCGACGCTGTAAGTCAAAGTCGCGCAGGGAACGGTTGGCGGGATCGCGCGGACCGAGTTCAACGAAGTCGGCGGCGAACGTGGATGTTCCTTGAAGCGGACTGGTCAGCGGGGCTTCGTCGCAGAACAGCATGTATTTGACCAACGCCTCGCACGAACTTTTGATTCGGGTGTTGGTGCTGTCCCAGCGATGCCCCTCTTGCTCACCGAGTTCCTTGTTGAGCTTCGCTTCAGAGTAGAGGGCTTCGCGAGCCTGGAAGCTGGCGCGCGTCAGCAGGTTGTGAGCTTCGGTTTGATGTTCCAGGACCATGAGCGCGATCAAGTCGCTATGAGGAGAGAGATAGGCCGAGGTCTTGAATCGAGAGGTCAGGTCGGTGACATTCTGTCCGGCGGCATTGTCGACGGGTTCGCGTTCCTGCTTGCCGCTGACGATCAGGTTGCCCCGGTGTTCCTGCTCACCATGTGTCCCCGTCACGTACCAACCGCCCCAGCGATGCGAGATCGGGCTACTGTGATCGATGCGATGCGTTCCCATCGCCAGTACGGGGAAGCCAACGCTGTCGGTATAGACCGACCGAATGAAATGCCCGGGAACGCCACGCGTATGCCCGGTACCGTGACACAGCAGGCAATTGTCGACTTGTCGGGCCAGGTGTGGTTTGAGCGTTGCGTCCTGGTCGAGCGTGTAGAAGACGGCTCCGAGTTGCGGGTCGGCCACCGACAATTCCAACACGTCGCCGTTCTGACAGAAGCCGACATAGGTGTCGTCGTTGAAGTAGATGGCTCGCGGCGTCCTTGGGGTGATGCGGTGCCGTTGCAGGCTTGTTTTCGAGAAGACCAGCGTCTGCGACGAGACAGGGATCTTCAGTTCGGCAAGCAGAGACTTCAGATAGCCTGGCCCCTCTGCAAACGACAGTTGCGACGTTCCCTCGTCTAGTCGAGTCCGCAGCCGCGAAATTGGATTGTCCGGCGTCGCGGTGGCATAGTTGATCGGCTCACGCTCGAAATCCTGAGCATGCAACTCGACAGAGTTCGAACCGGCGCTCAGTAGAATAGCGATCACTATTCCGAGGAAATACGTTGATCGAAACGGGCTCGTTAACATTACCGACTTCTCAAGAAAGCAGGTCTTGCGCCTTACGGCGCGCCTCTTGTGAGTTGACGTCCTCGCACGCAGACCGCAAAATTGGATAATCATATCCACTTTAAACTGTACTGGCGTCGATATGCGACGTCAATCTCCGGTTGAATCAAGTCGAGGGCGGCATGTTTTCTCAAACTGTCGAATACGCACTGCGAGCGATCGTCTTTCTGGCCGACAAATCACCGGAGGCCTGCACGACCGAGCAGATCGCGGAAAGGACACAAGTGCCGAAGCCGTATCTGTCCAAGGTGCTGCAGAACCTAAGTCGCTGCGAGATCGTGCGGACTCAGCGCGGCGTTGGGGGTGGCGTCACGCTCCTGCGGCCACCTGCGGAATTGACGATCCTGGAAGTGGTCAACGCGGTCGAACCGATTCAGAGAATCGCCACGTGTCCGTTGGGGCTGAAGTCGCACGGCAAGAATCTGTGTCCATTGCATCGCCGCATGGACGACGCGATGGCCTCTGTAGAAGCGGCGTTCCGCAACACGACGCTTGCCGAGATCCTGGCCGAGCCAACCGGCAGCCCTCCGCTCTGCGACGATCGCAAACCCGAGCGGAAGCCCGCTCTGGCGAGGAGTTGAGTGATCAGGGGAATCGTCGGCTCCAACTGGCCTATTTGCCCCCTAACATGGTCTTGTCGGCCTTCGACTCATCAACCTTGATCGAAGTCCAGTCAAGGCGTTCATAGTCTTCGGCAAACTCGGTAATCGAGATGGCCTGGTTCACGGCAATATCGTGAAAGACTTGATCGGTCCCACTGGTGGGCCAATGAATCTCCAAAGTCGCAATCCGGTCCGCGGTACCAACGCCAATTGTTTGCTGCAGTGGGTTCGCACCAAAGCTGCTTCCTGTCGAAACATGTCGATAGAAAGTTTGCGGCTCGTCTCCTGCGGTGACGATCTTGATCCTCGCGCCAATCGCGGCCCGGTTTGATTTCTGGCCAATCAGTTTGACCGTGAGAGAGTGATTTTTCTGCCCTGGGTTCTGGAACAGGATGTTGTGGTATTTGTCGCCAGGAACCGCACCACCCATTTCCAGGTAGAGATCGACATCCCCGTCGCGATCCCAATCTCCGCAAGCAACGCCATGTCCTTTTTGGAGCGACCCCGTGCCCGATGTTGCGGTAATGTCGGCAAATCGGCGACCGGCGACATTCTTCAGCATTCGGTTGGGAATCAGGACCGCATAGCTAGGTTCCCCAGTCCCCAGGTACATATCGAGAAAACCGTCGTTGTCAAAATCGGCAAAGTTGCTTCCCATCGTGACAAAGACTACGTCCAAGCCTGCTTCCTGCGTTACATTTTTGAATCGCTTGCCTTCCATATTGCGATAGAGTCGATTCGACTTTCGTTCATGTGGGTGACCCGTTAGACCATGCAACACGTCCCCCATCGTTCTCTCGTAACAGGTGGCGAAAATGTCCTGCCAGCCATCATTGTCATAGTCCCAGGCCCAGCATGAAAAACCAGTCGTGGGTCCGTCGATATTCATTGCGATCGACGCATCCTGAAATGTTCCATCTCGATTGTTGTGAAACAATTGTGCACCCGGCCCGGTGAGGTAATTCACAAATAGATCCGGGAAGCTGTCGTTGTCGTAGTCGATCCAGGCGGCGCCTTTGCAGATGACGCGTTGCATCCGCATTCCAGACTTCTCGAGGACTGGCTCGAAGGTTCCGTTGCCGAGATTGCGATACAGCTCGCTCGGTTGCTTCTCACAACAGATGAACAAGTCCAACCATCCATCGTTGTCATAGTCAGCCCACGACGCCGCGATCGAGTTGACGGGGCGTGCCAATCCTGCTTCCGCTGTGACATCCGTGAAAGTTCCATCCTGGTTGTTGCGCAATAACGTGGGTCGCACGGGACTCATCAGCCACGCCCCGCGCATCACGAAGATGTCGGCGTATCCGTCGTTGTTGAAGTCGGTTTGCACACAATTCAGGCCTCCATACTGGCCATCCATCCCGGCACCAGGGGTGCGATCTTCAAATGTGCCGTCACCCGAGTTCTTCAGAAACGACATTTGTGTCGTTGGATCAAACGTGGTGATGACAATGTCCAGCAGGCCATCGTTGTCGAAATCCTCCATGATGGCTCCCCCAGCCTGAGTGAACTGATTCACTCCGACCAGATGGCCCAGATCTCGAAACTTGCCGATGTCGAATTCGGACTTTGTAAAATGATCCAATGAAATCAGGTGACGGGGATCAACAAGATCGGGGTGCTCTCCCAGAGTCATGTGTGCCAGGTTCAGCAGCCACCTCGCGCCAGCATCGTCGGGGAATTTATCGAGGTACTCTGTGAAATGTTGGATCGCCAGGCGCGAGCCCGCCGGGTTGATATGCCTGGCCGCCCGTGAGATCGGGAGAATGCAAGAACTTTCTCCACGGCACATGATGCAGTTTTCGTTTTCACCGCGACGCAGCGCTGTGACGCCCTGCAAGTAGATGATGCTGTAGAGGCTCTCCTGCGCCGCGCTGCTGTCTGCTTCGATACGAGATCGAAGCCCCTCGAAAGTCTGATATGCTTCTTTGGCGCGTCCTTCGAAGTTTAAGAGAGCGCCCTTTTGATAGATCAGTGAATTCACCAGCGGGTCTGATCCGTCCAGTTTCTCAAGTTTTTCATCTGCGGCATCGATCCCACGTTGAGCAGCTCCGTCCCAAATGGCTTTGACTTCCGCAAGGGTCGCGTTGTTCCCCCATCGCGGAACAGTGTTGTGGATGATCTCATATCCGGTGGCGTCAAAATCCTGTTGAGGTTCATACTGGATGACGACGGGCTTTTTCTCCACGTGGCGCGGCGGTCGAGACTTGGTGAATGTGATTCCTGTCCCCACCGCGACGGCGAGAGATCCGAGAGTTAGTAGTAATTTAAGAGCAGAGAGTTTCGACTGTGACACAGCGCGATCCTTGGATGAATTGCTACTTGTCTGTACCCGATGTCTTAATCGGTGGACTGGCGAACACGTTTTCTCGCTCCAACGGAAGCTGGAACCCATCTGAGACGCGGGTCATGTAGAGACCTCGACAGAGCCACCAGAATGTGGCCATCGCCTTGTCGGGACCGAAGTCGGCTTCCAGCGTTTTGTAGTCGTCTGCTGCCAGATCCCAAGGCATTTGACTGAGTTTGCGAGCGTATGCAAAGGCACGCTGCTCTTCGGATGGAAACGCAGACCAATCGGAGCCTGCCAGCAGTCTTGTTCGCTCGGCAATGGCTTTCTGGTCCAATCCGGCGACTTCCAGCAGCATTTCGCAGTGACCCATGCAGTAATTGCATTCGATCGCGCGCGTTTGAATCCAGAACAGACTTTCCTCGAGGACGCGGTCCGGCTTTGTTTCAGACCACATGGTTCGTGTGGCGATGCTCCATGGAACTGCCAACTCGGGAACGTAGCCCGAACAGACGAGATTCCAGATGATTCGAGTCGGACGCGCGGCCATCGCAGGGGGAAGCTTCTGTTTCACTTCGTCCCACGTAGGGATCGGCAGCCGCGGATTGCGACTGCGCTGCTGCTCCAGTCGTGTTTGCAACTGGTCATACGAGATGGCAGACCAGGCGGGATCATCATCGACGACATCCTGGCCTGACGATTTGAGGGCTACTGGTGCAGCCTGAGGCGGGAAGATCGGCGCGACCTGAAACGCATCATCGGTAAATTGAACGGCCAGTGGTGGCAATGGACCACCGACTTCAATTGGCAACTTCAGCCCCAGGACGAGACGATCCTGGAAGTTGCCGTAGGCTGCCAACAGCACCATGGCCGCGACTTGCTTGTCCCCGAACCGAGCTTTCAGTCGCTCAAACATCTCGTCGGGAATCGTCGGGGCGGCGACGGTTAACAATCTCGCAAACTCAAGCGGCTCTCGATCGGCTTCTATCCACGAAGAATCATCCGTCGTAAACTTGCGAACCGCGTCCGCGTCCAAGCCAGCTCGCTTCAGATCGGCGACAGCGTACGCTTGCGAGTAGAGGCATCGATTGGCCTTGCCGATGACCCAGCGCATCTTCGCACGCAGGACGGGATCAAGCGGGCTCTTGGTCCGCTGGGCGTGATCCAGTTGCAGCATGGCAGCCGCTGTGCGTGGAAGAGAGGACGCCACGCTTCGCGCCCAGTTCGGTAGGGTCTGCCCACCACCTGAAACAGTCGCGGGCATCCGCTTCCAGCATTCTTCGACACTCAGCAAGGGGATGACAGACGTTCCTTCGGCAGACGCTGCGGCGACTGCGGGCGACTTCACGTTGTAGTAATCGTAAAATACGTTGTCGCGTTCCAGCGTCAGTTGGAACCCATTCGAAATGCGGGTCATGTAGTGATAGCGGCTGGCGTTCAGCATCACGATCATCGCTCGATCGGTGCCGAAATCGTCCTTGAGCTGGGTGACATCTGCGCCGGACACCGACCAGGGAGTACTCGTGAGCTTTCGGGCGAATGCGAAGGCGTGTTGTTCGGCTGGAGTGAAGCTCGACCAATCGTCACCGGCGAGTAAGCGGCTACGCTCGGCAATCTCGGGAGTCGTCAAACCCGCGACTTCCCAATTCATTTCGCAGTGACCCATGCAGTATGGACACTTCACGGCGCGAGTCGTCACCCAGAATAGGCTTTGTCCGAAGATGCGATCCCATTTCGAACTGGTCTCGGCCCCGGCTGTTCGCATGAACACTTCGAAGGGGACCGCCAGTTCGGGAGCGTACCCGAAGACGATGCGGTACCAGACGATGTCGCTGGGTCGTGAAATCAGACCTTCGGGAAGGTTGCGAGCGACCTGATCCCAGGGAAGGACCGGCAATCGTGTTGGCTTGGTTCGTTGAGACTCCAGTCGTTGCTGCAGCACATCGTAGCTGGTCGCGGCCCATTCGGGATCGTCTGGAGTTTGATCCTGACCGGTTGGCTTCGGCAGGGGGACTTTCTTTAAAGGCGGTGGCGGAGTTGTCTTGATAACGAACGACTCGGGACTGAAGTCGACATCAGCGGGTGGAAGTGAGCTCTCCGCCTCCAAGGGAGCGCCAATAGCCAGCAGAAACCGATCCTGGAAGTTGGCGTAGGCCATCATCAGCACCATAGACGCCGCCTGCTTGTCGCCAAACAGTTTGACGAGTTGTGCAAATTCCTCATCGATCACCGAATCGGAATCGACGCTCATCTTGCGAGCGAACGACAACGCCGCCCGTTCGTCATTGGACCAGCCTTGAAAGTCCACGGACTTCAGTCCATCGACTCTGGCCGAGCTAACTCCAGCGCGAACGGCATCAGTGGCGGCGGTTGCTTCGGAATACGCGCAATGGTTCGCGTGCGCAGCGACCCAACGCATACCAGCGCGCAGTTCTGGTGCCACGGGACTTTTGTTCCGCTGAGCCAGATCGAGCTCCAAGAAGGCGGCGGTAGTTCGTGGCAACTCGGCCGCCAGCATGCGAGCCCACGTCGGCAACGGCTGGTCGCTTCCTTTCACGGCGGCAGGTAATTGCCGCCATGCGTCGCTATTTGATAGCACCGGGAAACGAGGGCCATCGTTGGCGATTGAAACAGCGGCCATGGAACCAATCACTAGTCCGGTCAATGCAGTGATCCACGGTGAAGAAGTAAGGAGGCGTTCTGGCATGAGAGCCTTTCCATAATATTCAAAGCCAATCTTCAGAAACGATAAATTTATTGGAATTCAAATAGCTTGCTGTCATTTCGTCGACGTTTGTGAAGGAGCTTTTGGCGTGGCGGCTTCGAGCAGAGTCATGACCAACGCCTGCTCCATCTCACCCGGCTTAAAGCCGAAGGGGCCGCGACCTCCCTTGTAAGCCACACGACCTTCGTTATCGATCACATACAACCGAGCGGGCATGCCGCTGTAGGCGTTTCCGGTCGAATCATTGATGTCATCGACCAGCAGCGGCATCTTCAGCTTTAAGAGTTGATTGCATTGCTGAGCAATCGCTTTACGCTCGTCGTAGGTCTTGGGCTGAGCCACCGCGACGCCGACCTTCGTATTGGATTCCATCTTCCAGCCATCGGTCGGGTGTGCTTCGCGAACATACACTCCGATGAAGACAGCGTCATCTTTGAAACGCTCATGAACCGTTTCGACGCCTGGGGAGATCGAACGGAACGGCCCACAGGTAAAGTTGCCGAACATCAACACGACAGGCTTTTTGCCGATGACTTCGGACAGCTGGATCGTCCGTTCGCCGTCTTGTGTCTTCAGCGTGAAGTCTGGAGCTGGCGCATTCAGTGCGGGACCTTCCTGTAGCGATCCGACTTCGCCGGTGAACAGTCCATTAAGAAGCATCTCTTTCGTAGGAGCATCACCCGGCAGAAAATTCGAAGCCATGCCCGTCAGCCAGGCTTCTCGCAGGTCTTCGGCACTGAGCGATTTCTGACCTTGAGCCGTGGCGTCGTAAAATGCGAGCCACTCGTCACGCGTTAGCGCGCCATCACCATTGGGATCTGCTTTGCGGAACAGGCGATTCACCAGAGAGGCATTCTGGACCCAGAAATTGCGATCAGACCAGTCCAGGTCTTCGGCGACGATCTTGCCATCTTTGTTTCGATCCAGACGCTTAAACCACGCCGCATCGCCCTGAAACTTGGCGGCTTCAATTTCACCCTTGGGGGTGACGCCGTGTTTCTCGGCCAGCCAGGCCCAACTGTATCGCGAGGCCGCCGGCCCGAACCAGCCGTCGTTGCCACCCATCATGGCTCCCTTGCTGATCGCCAGGTACATTCGAATCGCTTCCGGTTGGGTCTTCCCTTCGTAAGCGGCTTCGATTTCTTCGTTGGGAACCTTGGTCAAGTCCGGATTCACGGTGAACTTCGGGTCTTCTTTCGCGGCAGTAGTTGCGCCCGTGGCAGTCGCGTCGTCCGCACTCGCTTGAGAGAGCAGCATCGCAGTGACCGATAGGACCGGAGCAGTTAGTTTCAGGCAGGTCAATCTCATGGGAATCTCTTGGATTAGGGAACTAGGGGACTTCAAATCAGGTGGCCAGGATCAATGAAACATGTCACGAAAGACGGTCAAGACGGGGCTCGTTCCGACCAGGTAGCTGACCGTCTTTTCCGATTCGACATCTTTCGCATCGCGTAATTTCAGTTTCACTTTGGCTTGCAGGTTCGCATCGACCGGCTTACCGCCATCGAGAACTTCATAGTCCAGTAACTTGGCACCGCCCGACCAATCCAGATCCTGAACAACGATTGAAGGCGAGCCCTTTTTCAGGCTCTCAATGGTCTGGCCGCTCTTCCATGAGTCCAGGGCCGAGCGCAGTGTCTGCTGGGCCACATCGGGTTTGACCGCATGCGCGTTACCGCCACATCCGATCAAACCAGAGGACAGAATCAACAGCAGCATGAATTGCTGCCAGGTCACGTATTGGAACGATCGATGCGAACGAGGGTTCATGTATGAAATTCTCAATGAAGTGGAATAAGACGGGATCGTGTCATGCAGCGATCAATAGCGGTTAGTAACGACAAAATGGCCCTACCGAGTGGCCGTGTCCTCGATCGAAGACACGGCCATGTCGAGGACTCCAAGTCCGTGGCACCCAAACTAAATCAGGACAGATCACCGTCGCGCACTCTCTTTTAGAAATCACCAATCACTTCGCCGCCGGCGCGGGTCCCGACGGCTCGCCAGGCCAAGCGATCGACATTCTCGCTGACAAACCGCACCGATCCATCGCACAGTTGCACGTGGACGCCACCAACGTGCCGACTGCTGGGAGGCATGTTGGCTCGCAGCACAGTAAAGAACCCGCACGATCGCGAGTTGGGACCATTGATGTGCAGATAGGTGTGTTGCCCGTGCATCCAGGGTGCTCCCATGTACAGTGGGAATTGATTGGAGAGATTGTTGATATCGACGGCAGCACACATGGCGATCGCGTCGTCAGGGGTTGCCGGAGACGCAGGGCTGAAGAAAACGTCGGCGATCGGACTGACGATTCCGTTGTTGCCGTCTGCCAGCAACCGCTCGCTGAATGCCGCGGTGTTCGTCGTCCCATCAGTGATATCGCCGATGCGGACGGAACTGGCGTAGAACATCACTCCCGTCTGTGGCGGCATGCCCGTATTCGGCCCGGTGGCATCCTGCCAAATCACACCGCTGCCTTTATTGGCCATGTAATTCGTCGGACCGCCCTGGCCGGAGAGATTGTTGTTCCCGTCACTCGGGCAGCGCAAGGCCGGCAGTACGGAATTGAGCGCCGTACTGTTCGAGGCGTCGCTATACGACAATGAGAAGTTAATCAGGTTGTAGAGCGGAGCCTGATCGAAGTAAGGGAGCATCTGACTGATTGCCGAGTAGCCCTTGGCCGAGTCAATCTGGCCAAATGGGAAGCAGTTGAATGTGCCGTGATAGTTATGTAGTCCCAAACCCAATTGCTTGAGGTTGTTTTTGCACTGCGTGCGCCTGGCAGCTTCACGAGCTTGTTGAACTGCAGGCAGCAGCAACGCGATCAACACAGCAATAATGGCGATGACGACAAGAAGTTCAATCAGTGTAAATGCACGACGACGAGAATGATGAATCATGGATCAGGCCCTCGAGATGTCCGCGCGATGGCGGAAAATGTGATGGAATGACGATGCGCAACGAGCGCGCCGTCCAATTAATGCGTGAGACTTCTATCGATTCTGATCATCGAACTGCAGCAGTGACGCAGAGGGACGGCAGGATCGTGATCCTTACCTGTTCCGCGGCCTGATATTGCCGATGACTCGAATTAGAGAGCTTCAAACATCACATCATCCGCGGAGGGCGAAAGATGCGGTCTGCGGGACCGCTGATGTCGGTGATCTGGATTGCTCGATCGCGATCGAGCAATGAAAGAGGAACGATCAAAAGACCAGGAACCAGAACGGCTTCCCTGGCTGTGGGGGGCAGAATCTCATTGGAAGGCTGCGCCGGAATCGGCTGGTGTCGACGGCAATTTGGTCCCAGGCAGACGGGATAGTTGGCAGGCTCGCCAGTGGCTGGTATTGAACCTGCCTTGGATAGATGTCTGCTGTGACCGGCCGCCTGATCGCTGTATTTCTGCAGATAATCACCACAGGTCGCTTCGGCTATGCGCTGTTGTCCAACGACAGCAACGATCAGCAGCAGCCACTGCAAGCAGTGGCGCTGGAGAGATCGCATCGTCATTGATAGCACTTGCCGTTGCATTGTTTAATACCGCAGCGTGAGGGCTTACTTCTCGGCTCGTAAGCCCGCTGATTCCGTGATCCGATCAAATGAAGCTCGGTTGGTCGTGTAGCTGATGGTCTGAACGACTTCGCGTGGTCCCGCGTGCTTGACCGCCTCGGTGACATCGATGTCGGTCAGTACGACGGGAGTCGCCGCCAGCTTGCGAGCGAGTGTGAACAGGGATTTCTCGGCGGGCGTGAACTGCGCCCAGTCTCCGTCCAGCGAATAGACCTGATCATCCGACCAGCCCAGATCCTTCAGTCGCTGTTTTGCTAGGGCGACGGCGTACCAGGCACGATCCTGACGAGCGATGATCCAACTGAGTTGTGCTTTCAGCAGCGGCTTCAAGTCGTTTCGTTCTTCGGCCGAACGAATACTGCCGATGCGACCTTTCGCACTGGTCGGGAAGTTCGCCAGCAACCGCACCCATTGGGGCAGTGATCCGTCCGGGAAGCCTTCGGGAACGACTTCGCGAGCCTTGTCTTCGTCAATCAAAGGAAGGCGAGGAGCACGCTGCCGTGCTGTCGCCAAAGCCTTTTCAACGTCCGCTTGCGTTTCCAGCGGTGGTCGATTCGAAACCGTCGCCGAAGTGGTCTGGCCCGGTTTGGGATCGATGGCCGGAGCCACCTTGGTCGTCAGCTTCTGAAACTTCTCGGATGTCGGTGTCAGGTAGCTATGCGACGTAGTGGGTGCCGGACGTTCGGCGGTTGCTTCGGCTCCACCAGGTCGACGATTACCGAAGTTTCCGCCACCGGACGATTGCGGAATGCCCGCTCCTTCTTTCCAGCGATTGATCGAGTTGTTGCCGGCGACCGACAGGATCATTTCCAGGATCTGTTTATCGGTGTAGTGCTTTCGCAGGCCATCGATGTCAGCGTCCGTGAGATTCTGAGGCTCATAGGTGATCTTGCGAGCGAAGGCATACGCAGTCCGTTGAGCAGGCGTGTGCTGCGACCAGTCACCATCCAAAGCCGCAATTTCATCTTCGGTCATCCCCGCGCCCAGCAGCTTCGATTCCTGATGACCCAGGCAGTACTGACAGTTATTGGTGCGCGACACGATCCAGAACAACTGGACTTTGAACGCATAGTCGAGTGTCATATCGGGATCGTTATCGCGTCCGCCATTCCCCGTTCCGCGACCTTCGCCGCGTCCCTGTCCGCCTGGTCCTTGTCCTTCGTTCGGCTGCATGTAGTGAAATCGCAGTCGACCTTCGTAGCTGCCGCCTCGCTCACCCAACCGTTCTTTGTCCGCATCCGTCAGTTCGGGAAGAGGAATCCGCGGCGTTCGGCCCTTCATGTCTTCCAGAAACTCTTTCATTTCCGGACGTGTCAACGGTATTGGGCGCGGTGCGTTGACGGAGTCGATCGCGAATGCCGCCCCGGCAGATAGCAGAGATAGGCCGATGGCGAACGCTGTAGAACAGGGTTTGAGCATGATGTTTTTCCAAAGGTGCTTTGGTGAGCCGCGCTGCGTCAGCACGCGGATAACTTGATCTGAATCACATGGCCACGATTCGATTCTGTTGATCACTGCGGTGAAGTTATCCGCGTGCTGACGCAGCGCGGCTCACTTGGATTTCACTGAACCTGACCGATCGTTGTCGATCCTCCTTCGAGCGGCAATCGCAGCATCTCCGTGACGCGGTCAAACGAATTGCCATCGCAGACCAGAAAGATGATTTCAGCGACTTCGTTGTCACTGAATAACTTTCGCAATCCGGCGACGTCGTCATCAACAATCGTATGCGGAGCTGATGTCAGTTTGCGTGCGAAGGCGAAAGTCGCCTGTTCTACCGGTGTGAACGAACCTTCGTTCGTGCCGATCGAATACAGAGTGTCATCCGTCACACCGAGGGCGTTCAGTCGGGTTCTGGCATGTGCGGCCGAGTACCAAGCGCGGTTCTCGCGAGCGGTGACCCAGGCGATCAGGGCTTTCAGGTTCGGATTCAGCTTGCCGTCACGAGCAACGGCTTGACGATGCTTCCACCCGCGCAGAGCCGTCTGTGGAGCGTATGCCATTGCCTGGCACCAGATAGGGGGCGTGATTCCCGGCGTATCGGCCGCCAGCGCTTGTCGCGCGGCTTCCATCGTCGGCAGTTTGATCAACGGGGAACGACCGCGGCAAGCCGCGATGGCGGCGTCGACTTCTGCACGTGATTCCCACGCAGCACGCGGCTTGTAGTCGTACGGGGCGACGCTGGTTTCGACGGCAGAGAACTCGGCAGAGGTCGGGGTATCAAGTTGGCTGGGCTCATCGCCGCCGAAAGAACGGTCTTGAGGAATGCCGGTCGAGGCTGTCCAGCGATTCGTCGAATTATAGCCAGCCACCGTCTGAATGATGTCGGCGACTTGGGCATCCGTGTAGTGCTTCTTCAGCGCTGCCAGATCATCGTCGGTCACCAGGTGCGGGGTCAGCGTGATTTTGCGGGTCAACCGGATCGCAGCTTGCTCGTCGGCCGGAAACGCAGTCCACTTGCAGTCGAGCGACGCGATCTGATCATCAGTCATGCCGGCGCGACGCAGCTTCAGTTCTTGATGTCCCAGGCAATACTGGCAGTCGTTGGTTCGCGAGACGATCCAGAACAGGCGCGTTTTGAACGGATAGTCGGGGGCCTGCTGCTGCTGGTTCAGATTCGCGGCGACGCTTTGCGGACCGGCTGTCCGGCCCTGCGTGTTCGCGGTCGCAGATCGATTTGCTTGCCACGATTCGGGAAGGTAGATCGATCGCAGCCGACCATTGTTGACTGATCGTTTCCCGGACGCGATCTCTTCAGCGGTGAGTGCCGGCAATGGGATCCGAGCTTCGCGCTCCTTAAGTGCTTCGATTCGCTTCTTCATTTCGGGGCGAGTCTTCGTTAGACCGCTGCTGATCTCTGCACCCCAGCTACTGGCACAAACAGCAACGATGCACAAGGCACCGCTCCATCGAGAAAGTGTTCGCATCGGAAGGCTTCCTAGTATTGAACGAAGGAAAAGTGAATTGCGGATATCGCCACGACCGGAACTTGAACTTAGGCTGCCACGCGGTAGCACGGAAACAACCGGTCGAGCTTGGTGATTTGTAAAACTTCGCGCAGATCTTCGGACGGGTTGAAAAGACAGACGTTGATCTCTTGTTGATGAACGGAAACGAGCAGCCCCAGCAACCCACAGGGAATGATCTGAATGCCGGTCAAATCAATGGCCAGCAACTGGCAATGATGGTTGCGGATCAGGTCGAAAATATCGTCTCGGCAGGCGGCCAGATCAAACTGATCCACCGTGTAGCGAGTGCCGAATCCGATCACGGTCAGTGGCCCTGGCTCATAAATTTCTAACTGTGTTAGAGTCTGCATTGGCATCCTCCTGAATAATTTACTCGTCTGTTCGGAAGACAGTGACGACAGGAGATGTTCCCACGACGTATCCCACTTCTTGCTGTTGTGACGCTCCATCTGGCGACTTGATGGTTCGGCGGACGGTCAAGAACAGATTGGCTCCATCTGTTCGTTCGTCGGGAAGAATCTCAAAGGATTCGAGAGTCTTTCCGGCTTCCCAGTCAGAGTCCTTGCCAGTGATCTTTGGTTTCAGGTCCGCGGCCTTCTTGCCGTCTTTCCAGGCGGTTAGGAAAGTCGTACAGAATTGCCGGGCACCGGCTTTATCGACCGAGAGGTTGCGCGCATTGTGTTCACAACCAATCAGGCCGACTAGAAAAGCCATCGCCAGCAGGGAGCGCAAGCATGAAGTTGTCGAGGTATGACACATCTGAAAGAAATTCCTGTTCGGAATAGGAAACGACCGGAAGGCGGCTCTGGGAATAGACTGCCTGAGGCTTCGAACAGCGGGTTCGAAACCTCAGACCTCATAGTTCTGGTCCAGACGTCGTCTGCGATCCGACTAGAACTCGCTCACCACTTCGCCGCCATTGCGTGATCCGACAGCACGCCAGACCTTGTTGTCAATGTTCTCCGACACAAATCGGACGGCACCATCAGACATCAATGATTGGACCCCACCCGTGTGCCGGCTGTTGGCCGTCGTCGTAATCCGGCTGGGTGGATACATACACGACAGATCGTTCGGCGACAGCACGTGCTGGTAGTACGTCGTCGTATGGTCTGGAGCAAGCCACGAGACGCCGCCGTTGGACTTCCCTTGCTTCGAGAGATCCGTGATGTCCGTGGCCCGGCACATCGTATACGCTTCGTTCGCGTCGGCGGGATAAGTCCCCGGCTGGAACGTGTCACTTCTGCGGGTACTGATCCCGTTGCTTCCGTCGCCCAGGCAACGCTCAGACATCATCACCGTATTGCTGGTTCCATCGGTGATGTCGCCCAATCCGACGAAACTATCTTGGAACATCACGCCATCTGGCATCGGCATTCCGAAGTTCGCTTGAGCCGCGGTCGCTCCGGGCAACGAATTTCCGATGATGGTTCCATAATTCGTGTAGTAATTGTTACGACCACCAGCGACCGCCTGCATAGTGTCTGAGTCCGACGGGCAGCGAAAAGCGGGAACCGTATAGGCATACGGCACCGCATTGGTCGGATCAGTGGCCTTACCGTTGAAGTTAATCTGATTAAACAGGGGCACCTGATCCAGCTGAGCCAGGATTCGAGCCTGAGCGGGGAAGTTCGTTTGAGCCGGTGCCGTCGCCGTGTTCTTCGCCATCGGCAGACCGCGATAGGTGTCGTGGTAGTTGTGCAATGCCAGCCCCAACTGCTTCAAGTTGTTCTTGCATTGCGTCCGGCGAGCCGCCTCACGGGCCTGTTGGACCGCTGGCAACAACAGAGCGATGAGAACGGCGATAATGGCGATGACGACCAGCAGTTCGATCAGCGTAAAAGCACTTCGACGAGTTCTTACAGACATGGTGATTCCTCCAAAAGCATCCGACAATGAACCGCGCAATCGCGCGAAGAAAAATGACAACAGACCAGCCCGCGGAAGTGCATGGCAGAAATTGATGGCGCAGCAGACCACATTTCTGACCGGGTCACCGACAATTGCTGAGGAGTCGAGTTGACGACCGCGGGTGGGTCGAGCGCGATCAAGTCGCGCTCTTCCCGTCATAATCCCGAGGTTCGCCACGCCAAAGAAACCAGATACATTTTGGCGCAGCTTATCGCAACCGACGCGTCAGCATGCGGTTACGCAGCTTGCGGCGGGCGGAAGATGCCGCCGATAAAACCCGTGATCGAGTGTTCGGTGTGGGCAATTCGGTGGCAAGAGAA
Organism: Schlesneria sp.; assembly: GCA_028291515.1. GTDB lineage: Bacteria > Planctomycetota > Planctomycetia > Planctomycetales > Planctomycetaceae > Schlesneria. Next base: position 45,616 of record JAQGHU010000084.1, on the reverse strand, counting down.
ATCATCCGCATTCGTCAGTACCGCGATCACCATCAAGATGGCATCACTGGAGACGGGAACCGGAACCGATTTCGTCGGCGCGCCAGGAGTTTGTCGATTTTGCTGACATTGCGGTCCCGTACACTTTGGTCCGGGAACTGAACGATGGTCCTGATTCGCCATTGGCAGGCTGACGGGACTGTCGAAGCGATTGGCGACTGCCGGGCCGTGGCCGTGCAGATAATCACCACAAGTGGCCCATGCCGGACGGGCATCTCCAGCCAGAAACGCCAACAGGCACAACGATAGCAAGCTACCGCGCGTGATCAATCGAATCGGCGCTGAAGGGCGTCCGGCGATCATGTCACATGGCCAAGGATTGGGGATTCAACTCGCGAAAGCGTACACGACTGATGTCAGAATGGGTTTCGAATTCGTCGGCATTTCGTCGAGAATTCTTGCGAATACACCAGGACAGAGTACAGAACTCCATTTCAGAAATGCAAGAGCGATCGTCAGGCCCTCTCCATTTTATTGGGGGAAGCGTACTTTCGGGCGATTTGAGCGACCCTGTGGATTCGTTTGGCGATGACTTTTCGCGTATTCGTTGACGCTGTTCCAAGGTCGCCGCAAACTTGACCGGCTAAGACCGAAGTCCGCGGAACGATCGACGATGGGGATCCTCTTTAGTCATGTTGCTTTGCTCGCCCAAGCCAAGCAGGCCGGGGTTTGTTTTGATCGCATACTGACGATCGGCCATCAGCAGAGCTATTTGTCGCAATCCCAGATTCAACGGCTGGCCACGCGCTATGGTCCGCAACTCGGTGCCGCGGCCCTGGCTCGGGAAAAATACGTGGATGATCTCTTCAGATCATTTCTCGGTGCGAGGGATGTCCAGTCGCTCGACTACTCGGACTTCGAAGGCAGCGAGATTCTTCACGACATGAATGAACCGATCGACTCGGTTCACCATGATAAATTCGATGTCGTGATCGATGGCGGCTCGCTGGAACACATCTTCAATTTTCCGGCGGCGATCGCGAACTGTATGAAGCTGGTCAAGCCGGGTGGCAGCTTGTTCGTCTTCACGATGGCCAACAATCACGCCGGACACGGTTTCTACCAGTTCAGCCCCGAACTCTTCTTTCGCATCCTGCAACCCGAGAACGGATTCGAAGTCCGCCAAGTCATTCTGGAGCAGCACAGCTATCCCGGAGCGGAACTGGGATATCAGACACAATGCTACTCTGTTGTTGATCCGGCACTGTTGAAGACGCGCGTCGGGCTCGTTTCCAAGTCGCCAGTCATGATGATGGCTCACGCTCTAAAGACGGCGACCGTGCCACTCTTCACGAAGGCGCCGATTCAATCTGACTATGCGACGGCCTATCAAAGTGGCGATAAACCGACCGATGCAGCGCCGACTTCACGTTCGGTCTATCAAACGTGTCGACGACTCGCTCGAACGTGCTTTCGCGCCTTACCGATCCGTTGGCAACATTATGTCGACGGCCAGCGCCAGTTGCGGCACTACTCGTTCTCCAACAAGCAGTTTTACCAGCGCTGGGATCCTGTCTGAATCACGTTTCCACGTCATCACGAACGCTGAATTCCAGCTTCCAGCGACCGCTGCCACGCGTGCTGACACACCACAGTTCTAACAAGCCAAGTTCCGTGATCTTCGTGTGGAATTGCACGGGAACATAGTTGTCATCGAGCGCTTCGTCCTTGGGCAGAGTGGCTTCCAGGGAATCGGTCTCGGACAATTCGTCGTCGGTCCAGCGCTGCAGCCGCACTCCGGCATCATCGTCTTTTCGAGTCGACGAGCTGAAGAACCGGAAGTGGGCCGGCGTGCCGACAATCAGGCCGATCGCTTCCGACGGCACATCGACTTCGGTTCCTTCTTCCATCCCGAACGGAACGACGCACAAGGCTCGCAGCGGACGAGGTGCCCCTGGGATCGCTAAGCCTGCTGATTCGATACCGACATAGTACGACCGTGCCGCGCCTCCTCGAATGCGGACACCGCCATTGGTTTTGGCCCAGCCGTAGTAGGCGGCTCCACGAGCGACGGCGTAGTCCAGGTCGTGCGTTCCTTCGAGCGTCTGCGGCACTGAGTCAGGGAACCAGGTCTTCAGGGTTTCCAGCAAACGATCTCGCAATGGATCGGCCTTGAACACACCACCATTGAATAGGATGTAAGTTGGTCGAGCGGGCTGGCCTTCGGTCTCACCGTGGTTCTGCAGGAACGCCGCCAGATGCTTTGTGACAGCCGTATCGGCTTCGTAGGGCAGGCCCAATTCTTGAAAGCCCGATGCGCGTTGACGAGCGGGTCGATCGTCCACGCCGCAGGTCGGAAAGAATCCATTGATCAGCAGGTCCATTGTCGCATCGCGCGGAACATCAACCGTGACCGTGCCGCCAATCAGCTTGCTGCCGCGACCCAGGATTGAGACCGGATGCTTCTTGGGGCCATCGGGTGCCATCAACGCTTCTTTGGCCAGACGACACGCGTGCCACAACGACACGGATTGCCAGGGATCCAGGTTGACCCCCTTCTTTGCAAACAACCCGGCGACATAGTGAGCCAGCGCCAGGTCCATGTTGTCGCCGCCCACCAGTAGGTGATTGCCAACAGCGATTCGCTTCAGAATCAGCTCGCCCGCTTCCTCAGCAACGCCCACCAATGTGAGGTCCGTGGTTCCTCCACCAACGTCACAGACGAGCAGCGTGTCGCCAACCTTCAGTACCTTACGCCAGCGTTCGCCGATCGCCGTCAGCCATGAATAGACCGCCGCTTGCGGTTCTTCGAGTAACACCATGCCGTCGGGCAAACCGGCCAGCGATGCCGCTTCGCGCGTGAGTTCGCGAGCACTCGCATCGAAGGACGCTGGAACAGTAAGCACCACTTGTTGTTCGGCGATCGGATCGTTCGGAAAGGCATCGTGCCACGCGGCGACCAAATGCTCGAGATAGCGACGAGCGGCCGTCACGGGACTCACCTTGGGTACATCATCCCCGGCTCCCCAAGGGAGAATCGCCTGATGCCGATCGACGCGGCTATGCCCCAGCCACGACTTCGCTGCGCCCACTGTCCGTTCAGGCAACTCGGCCGACTGACGCCGCGCCATCTCACCCACGGCGAATTCTCGATCGGTCGCCCACGGCAAGTCGTAGGCACCCGACGACGCTTCCAGTTTATTGGCGAGATACAAGAACGACGGCAATAGATTTCGGTTCTCAACAGTCGCCGGCGCGACCAACTGAGGAACAGGCAGCAATTTGACATCAGGCCGATCCGCATCGAGCGCGGCATAAGCCAAAGCGCTATTGGTGGTTCCGAGGTCAATTCCGATGATGTACTTGGCTGGCATAGAGTTCTTGGTTTGGTTTGAGATTTACAGCTTGCGTTTGTCGGGGAATTGCAAAATGCAAATTGCAAAGTGCAAATTTAAAATTGATGAGGCAGGAGGCTATGGTTGTCGGTCTTGTTGGGGATCGCGAGTTGGTTGTTTTTGGCGGGCCGTGACGATCGACTTGCCGATGATGTTAGCGAGTTGCTCGCACTCTTCTTGTAGTTCGGTCATTCGGGTACTTGGCAGTAGCTCTGCTTTAATAATCAGACGTATCCAGCTTCGCGACTCGCGAAGTTCTTTCAAGGCAATGCGAAGTTTGTGAATGAAATCCTTGCGACTCTCAGCACTACAGGCTTCGGCATAATCGGGAGCAGGTGACGTTCCGCTTCGAACAAGCTGTCCTGCGATATGGCGACCCAAACGAGTGTCAGGCAGCGCATCAACAACCCGACCAACCCGAGCAGAAAACTCCAGCAGTCGTTCTTCCAACGCCTCCGAGTTCATGCCCACGCCCTCAAGTAACAAGTTGCGGATCGAGTCGTTCTGCTTTCTGTCTTCCAATTTTCAATTTGCATTTTGCAATTCGCAATTTGCAATCGCTTTCCTCAACCCAACTCCACCTCCGCCGGCGCAATCGTCTTCGCTCCCGAGTCACTCCCGGTAAATTGCGGCAGCTCGCAGCGACCCGCTTCCCAGCCATGATGTCGCAACGTCCCGCGAAACGGTGCTTCTCCCGCGACCTTGCCAGTGAATCGATACCGAGCCGCGTCGAATCCCGCGGGGACTTCCACGGCGGCCCCTTCTTCGTCGCTGACGACCGCTCGGATCGAGAACAATCGATCCAGTACCTTGGCGGCGTCTTGGTGGATCGCTCGCACGGCGGCTCCCACTTGATCGTCCGTGTAGCCGGACAGATCTTCTTTCAGGAAGTCGACCAGTCGTGCTTCGCGTTGCAAAGTGGCCAGAAGCGTGACAGCTTCGCTTTGAGTCGGCCGTTTCGGTTCTGGACGGGGTCGCTCTTCGGTCTTGGGGACTGGGGCCGGTTGAACGGGGGTTGGCTCGGGCGCGGCCAGTCCCACCAAAGCTCGATCGACGCGCGACGCCACTTCGCCGTTGAACAGCACCTTAAAGAACACTCGAAACGCAAGCAAAATCCGGCCCATGAAGGGTCTCTCCCGATGTCATAATCAGTCGTGCAAACCCCAAGTAGCGCGGGTGAAATCGCAATTGTCAACCAAGTCCGCCGAACAGACTGGCAATCGCCTATCTGAAGAGTCTGTGAAACATGTTGCATTCGGTAGACGCTGTGCGTTTCCGCGCGTAGAGTCATTCACGTCTACAATCCGTCGCTCGAACGCCGAGGCCTTTTCATCAGGCCTTCGCACCCCGCACGCTGTGTGTGCGGATGTCGTTGAATACCAGAACAACCGAAAGTTGATCACGCGATGAAAGTTCAGCAGTTCCTTGACCATCACGGTCTGAAACAGAATCCGTTCAGCCAGGAAGATGCTCAGACCGACCCGCTATTCCAGCAATTCTGTGCTCGCGGCACCTTTCACCCCGCCTGGGATAAGATTTACGGCGACCCTGCCACTCCGTCGACCGCTGTCGTCTTCGGTGAAAAAGGCAGCGGTAAGACCGCGCTGCGGCTGCAGATCGTTGAACATACCGCCGAACACAACAAGGCGAATCCCGACAATCGCGTCTTCATCATTGAGTACGATGATTTCAATCCGTTCCTCGACTGCTTCAACGAGAAGATGGCCTGGCCTGGTGGAACGCCGGAACGGACGCTGACAAAGTGGCGACTGTGGGATCACATCGACTGTATTCTGTCGATCGCGGTGACGCGGTTGATTGATGATGTGCTCGACGAGCGGACTCACGGCGCGCCGCAGCCGTTTGAAGTGGTGGGCGACAAGCTGCAGAACCTGACACGATCCCAGAAGCGCGATCTGCTGCTGTTGGCCGCGTTTTATGATCGCAGCACGCATGTCAGCCCGCAGCATCGCTGGACCAGCCTGCGTCGCAAGCTGCGTTTCCAGAACTGGAAGACTTGGTGGCAATTGGGCCTGGGGGCCGGCGTGTCGCTGGGGTTGTTCGGGTTGCTCGCACAACTCGGCAGCCTGAAGCAGTTTGGACAGTGGTGGACGTGGGTGATTCTGATCGCGGCGTGGGCTCCCTTCTTGTACAAGCATGGCCAATTGGCTTGGCTGAGTTGGAAGATCAAGCGTCAGGTCCGAGTGCTCGATCGTCAGGTCAATCCACTGCGTGAAGTCTTGTCGGGATTTGAAGCAGGCGATCTGATCGGTCAACCGTTACCCTCTCGCGAACGTAGCGACGATCGCTACGAACTGCTCGGCAAACTGCAGGCGATCCTGAAATCGCTGGGATTCACGTCGGTGACGGTGCTGGTCGATCGCGTCGACGAACCGCATTTGATTAACGGGTCGCCCGATCGCATGAAGGCGTTCCTGTGGCCGATGTTCGATAACAAGTTCCTCAAGCTGGCAGGACTCGGCTTCAAACTGCTGCTGCCAATCGAAGTCAGCTTCTACCTGGCGAAGGAAGACAAAGAGTTCTACGAACGGTCCCGGTTGGACAAGCAGAACCTGATCCGCTCGCTCGAGTGGACTGGCGAATCGCTCTACGATCTGGCCAACGATCGCATCCGCGCCAGCAATCCCCAAAATCAGGCCGCCGCATCAAAGCTGAAATCCTGGTTCGACGATTCTATCAGTGAGCCGGAACTGGTCAGCACGTTGGCTCGGTTGCGAGTCCCCCGACACCTGTTCAAGTTCCTGCACCGACTGCTGGTCGAACACTGTCACCGTTACACCGACGAATCGCCCAAATGGCAGATCAGCCGCGAGACGTTGCAGTCGACACTGGCCGTCTACATGCGTGATCTGGAAGCCTACGATCGCGGCCTGGGAACGGGTTGAGATCGGCGTTTCTTTCATACGCTGAATGTGATCGGGGCCATGTTCGTCAAGGACATGGCCCTGAGTCATTCACGGCACTCCCAATGTTGTTAGAATCCTCGCGTGGCATTCTATGACGATTCAACGGGAGGGTGGCTCGATGTCGCGTTTTGTCTGGTCTGCGGTTGTTTGTAGTGGTCTGCTGATGATGCCTGCGTTGGTCAATGCGGCCGGTCCTGACCCGATCTTGATCTGGCCGAATGGGGCTCCGAATGCCGCGGGCGAAGAAGAACGTGACAAGCCTGAACTTCGTGCCTACTTGCCTGCCAAAGACAAGGCGACCGGCGCGGCCATCGTGATTTGTCCAGGCGGCGGCTACGGAGCTCTGGCGACTGATCACGAAGGTCATCAAGTCGCCAAGTGGGCCAATTCGATTGGTGTGGCCGGCTTCGTGCTGAAGTACCGCCTGGCACCTCGTTATCGACATCCGGCTCCGCTGCAGGATGCTCAACGAGCGATCCGCTATGTTCGTGCAAATGCCGACAAGTTCGGCGTCGCCCCAAACCGCATCGGGATCCTGGGATTCTCGGCAGGCGGGCATCTCGCTTCGACGGCAGCGACTCACTTTGACGACGGAGACAAGGCGAGCAGTGATTTGGTCGCTCAACAAAGTTCGCGCCCCGACTTCGCAGTCCTCTGCTATCCCGTGATCAGCCTGACTGAGAAGTTCGCACACACGGGATCGGCCAAGAATCTCCTGGGTGATCAGGCCACGCCCGAACTCTTGGACAATCTCTCCAACGACAAGCAGGTCACGCCGCAGACGCCACCGACATTCCTGTTTCACACCGGCGAAGATTCCGGCGTTCCCGTCGAGAACAGCCTGGCGTTCTACGCGGCCTGCCGAAAAGCGAAAGTCCCTGCCGAACTGCATGTCTATCAGAACGGACCTCATGGTGTCGGCCTCGCCCCCGCTGATCCCGCGGTCTACGGCTGGAAAGATCGACTCGGTGAATGGCTGCAGGCTAACGGCTTGCTCGCTGATGTGAAGCGAGCCCCTATCACTGGAACAGTTGTCCGGAACGGCAATCCCCTTCGCTGGGGAATGGTCGCCTTCGTGCCGCAAGACAAAAACAAACCGCGTGCGTGGGCAATGGTCTCACAAGGCAAGTATTCGATCGACACAGCTCACGGCCCCGTGCTGGGAACGAACTCCGTGATCATCTACGACCTGGGATCAGTCGAACCCAAGCCGACGATCGAAGATTTTGTCGTTTATGACGAAGGCCTGGTTGTCGATGTCAAAGAGAGTGGCAACGAAATCAAAGTCGACCTCCCCAAGTAACTACCTCTTCCTGAGCGGGGCGGCGTAAGCCCAATCACGTTCGGCGCGCGAGATGCGGAGTGGAGGTGGACTTGAACAGATCGATCTGAGTGTATTGGGGAGTGACTCGTGTTTGGCGTGTGCCGGACGAATTGGGTGGCGGTTCGGTAAAGCAGATGCGCAGCGTGAAGGAACTCGGTCGAGGCGCGGTACCTCACGAGTCGGGCCGATCAGCGTGTTTTTGAGGCCGCCAAGCGGCGCAAGCCGGCCAGCAGCTCGTCTTCTTCCGCCCAGCCCTGCAGGTAAAGGCAGATGAGTTCGAAGCCGCGGCGACCGATGTTTCCACCGAGAGTGAAGCTCATCAGCAAAGCCGCAATTAAGGCACAGTAAACCTGGATCATCACCCCTTCGGGCTTGTGGCTGAGTAACTGACGGCAACCCAGAACATGTTTGAAGAAGCGAAAGAACAATTCGATGGACCAGCGTAGCTCGTACAGGGCGGCGATGACTTCGGCCGGTACGTCCGGCAGATTGGTCAACAGGACGATCTTGTCCGAGTTCGTCTTGTCCGTTCGCTGTCGTCCTTGAGCCCGTTTCTGGAGGATGATTCGACGGACCGGATGCGTGACCTTGGCCAGAGTCACGAAGTCATCGGAAATCACTCGGGCTGCGACATCGGCAGGGGAAAGTTCATTGGCCTGGACCACCGCCAAGGCACGATGCTGAACCCGGCAGACATAATCCGATTTGGCCCTGACAATGTCGTTGAACAGCGAATAGCGTTCGTAGCCGCGATCCAGCAGCAACAGGCGGTCGGGATGAAGGTTTCGAGACAGGACGCTGCGCTCGTCGTCTGCTCCTCCGGTCTCGTCCGGTGTGAGGGTGGCGTGGGCAGGCAACTCCCGATGGACTTCGAACTGCAGATGCAATCGCCATTTGGCATTACGGGAAGAACCGACGGCCCCGACAATTTGTGGCAACGCTCTCAAGGCGGTCCCGTCCACGGCGGTCAACCGCTGCACCAGTTCCAGCGGAATCTGGCCTCCGGTCGTGGCCGCTCCAAGCGGCGTGCCGAACGTGATTGGGCGCAAGCCCCCTGGCTCTTTGTTCGCTCGCGCGGGGTGCCACGGTTTTGGAGTCTTCGACAAGGCCGTGTCTTCAACCGAAGACACGGGCACTCCAAACACGGTGCCCACGTCATTTAGGCTTTCGCGGCGGGTGTCACTGGCCGCCGCTCAAGGCAGCCAGTGTCTTGGCGTCGCTGATGACACTCTAATCGCGTCAGAAGCCACGCGTTGTCGGCTCTTCGCCACTTCGGTAAGACACTGGCAACGCCAGGCCATCGCCAGTGCCACTCATTACGACGCTCGTCGGAGCCTCTCTCTACGGGGTACCAAGCATGCCACCGTCGAGTAGCAGCGAGACTACGGTAACCACATCTTAAGTTGCTTCTTCTTTATCCCTGTTCAATCCGTGGCTAGTGTTCTTCTCTTCGCTGACTCATTGCTTGCTCCGAAACCCAGCCAGCCTGTTCTTCGTGACATGATCGTATTTGAAAAACTCTTCGTCGCTCAAATCCGCTCGCCGACGGAAGGCGAAGTGCAGCGTTCGCTTCGCCTCAGGACCAGCCGGAACCCGATGCTTCCTCAGGATCGGCGACTGCAGCATCAAATCGTCGCGTTGAAACTGATGCAGCGACGGCCGAACTTCGATCGCGCCATAGGCATTCGCATCCGCCACGGCCTCTTCGAGCAACTCGCGAGTGATCCCATCGCTCCAGTAGTTCATCTCCAGCCCCAACTTCTCGGCACCAGCCAGTCCGCCGACGGCCACGTTGTAGTAATTCAAGTAGCTCGGATGGCTCTGCCAGTTAGAACCAACCTGCGCCGCAATCAACAGACAGACCGCGACCTTCGTCAACCCGACACCGATTCGAGAACTCGTCAAACGCATCACGCAGACAGCCCCGCTGGCGATTAATGGTGTCCATAACGGAAAGACCGTCAAAAACAATCGCTCGCCGTCATAGACAGCCACTCCTGGAGCAGCGAAGACAAGCAAAGGGAACAACCAACACGCCAAAAGCAGCCCCGTTCGCCAAGCATTGTCTCGTCTCGGTTGCGGCGCGGTTTTGGAAACGACTAAGTCTGACTTCGCGCCCCATAAACCGAGCAAGTGCAATCCGATCGGTACCGTGATTGCGAAGATCACGAACGGATAGTGCCATGGCACTTCCTTGTCGGCGTAACGAGTCCCGAAGTAATAGCAGTACAGAGTGACTCGATTCGTCGTGCGACCTAGGTACTCCATCAGATGGCCCACTGGGTCCAACCACAGATAGGGCCACATCAGGAAGATGACGTTCGCCGTGATCCCCCAGATCAGCAGCGGCACAATCCCCTTTTGTCGCCAGCGGATCAGTGCCCACGCGATCACCGGCAATGGAATCAACACCGCCTGAACCTTTGTCAGCAGCGCCAACCCCATCACGATCCCCGCGAAGAATGCGGCCCGACCGGTTGGAACCGCTGGACCCGACCACCACGCCGCCACGACCAGCACCGCTGCCGTGCAGGTCAGGTTCGTCATCGTCTCCAGCGCCGCTAGATGCGCATGCCCGTAGACTCGTGGCATTAGCACGAGCGCCACACCGGCCAGCGGCCCCTGCCACCCTTGAAACGACCGCTTTTCGCCACCGGAACCAGCAGCCTTCGCAGCAAATCCGACGTAAGCCCCGATCAACCAGACCGTCAGCGCAAACGCCGTCGCCGAACCGGTTCGAGCACATGCCGTGACAAACGGCCCGTCCGGCTGATCGGGAGGAGCGATCCACCACGCCAACTGATGATGAACGCCCAACCAGTACCGGCCCAGCGGTGGATGATCGGGATTGCAGCCGTTTTCAGGACGAAACGCCTCGACCGATGTCCCCGGAATCAGGTTGTACCAACCAAGTCCCCGCGCACTCTCGACCAGGTAGACCCCCTGTTCGACATTAAAGATCTCGTCAATCGTCAGCCCCGGCCCCTGCGGCATCGACGGATAACTTCCCGCCGGATCGAGGCACGCGACAATGCTGATCCAAGCCACCAGCGCCACCGCAGCCGAAGGCCAGGTACTCAGAACCGACTTACCAAATGATCGAACGGACTGCCACATCGCCACGATGTTATCATGCGCCCGCCCACACGGTAGCCATGGCAGGCAAGCCAATCTCCGAATCGGACTTCACCGCGCATGGTCATTTGGTCAGAATCACTTCACCGGTCATCTTGCAATACATCCTCTCTGCAATCGGAACTTCCGACCATGGACGCCAGCACGACCAACCGCAGCCGATTGATCTTGCCGATCGCAAGCATCGCCACCTTCTGGATGTTGCCGTTCTCGCCATTCATCTCAATGGCAGCGGTCTATAAAACCAGAACATCGACAGGCTGGCCTCGGAAGCTCGCCGTCATCGGCGCGATGCTCTGCGCTGTCTACACGATCGCATTGGCAACTCTGCTTGTCGTGCTCTGCCTCTCACTGCCGACGATTGCTCAATGATTGTGACGAGGCCTGTTTCAACCTTTTTCGGGCACGATGAAAGATGGAACTTTCAGGGTCGATCACTCTTGGGATGCCGCTACCTGCGAGATCCTCGCGCCATATTCGCATCTATAGAATTCTTGCGAGCGTTGGGTGCCACGGTCTCACCGTCTTCGGGGTGGCCGTGTCTTCGATCAACACCATGACCATCTCGCAGACTGCAATCCACGCTCACGATCCCCGCTGATAAGAACGTTGATTCTCCGCCGACCAACTCGGTCTTTTGCAATACGGCCAGGCCGTCAACTAACCGAACTATTATTGTTCACTTTTCGATAATGCCCTTCCACCCGATGCCCATCAGCTTGGGTGTACGCTCCGATCCAAACTCGTTTCCGAGTGTGCGGAGCAGGTCGCTCATCCGCGTCATTCTTAGTGTACTTATTCGATTTGGCTCGCTTTGCACCCGCTGGCCCGTTCCATCTTCCAGCTGCCACGTTTCGCAGTCATCATGCTCTCCTGAAAATTCGTAGGACACGTTTACGGGCGATGGTGACAAACAGGTCACCGCATTCCCTTGGAACGCCCGAACGTCCCACCTCAATTGGCAAATGACGCGCCAAGCAAGTATTTCATCGCCAGTCGACACCTAAAGCCCGACCCCCAATGCGCATGTGAGCCACGCTGCGTCAGCACCGGACCCGATGCACACAAGGTAATCTTGGACAAATTCGGCTACATTAAAAGCGGATACCGAATCAGGCGAAAATAAATCACTGGGTACGACCGCATCTGTGAAGGAGTTGATGTTGAACCTGCAACGGCTATGTGTATTCTGCGGTTCCAGTGCCGGGTTCGATCCGATCCACGCCCAGATGGCTGGCAACATGGGAGCCTCGCTGGCTCGTGAAGGGATCGAACTCGTCTACGGCGGCGGCAGCATCGGGCTGATGGGGGCGGTGGCTGATGCGCTCCTGCAGTCGGGCGGGCACGTGATCGGAGTCATTCCGCGCTTCCTGGCCACTCGTGAATTGTTGCATCAGGGTGTATCGGACATGCGAATCACCGAGACCATGCACGAACGCAAGTCGCTGATGTCGGAACTGTCCGACGCCTTCGTCGCCCTCCCCGGCGGCTTGGGAACGTACGAGGAACTGTTCGAGGTGCTGACCTGGGCGCAGTTGGGCTTACATCGCAAACCAACCGGACTGCTGAACATCGCCGGCTTTTTCGATCCGCTGATCGCACTGATCGACCGAGCGATCACGGACGGCTTTTGTCGCCATGAATATCGTCAATTGTTTGTCGTCGATGATCAGCCCGAAAGCCTGCTGCAGAAGCTGCGTGAACACGAACTGCCGACGGTCAAGAAATGGATCCCTTCCCCGGAACAGACGTGAAATCGTCTCCCGAACGACTTCTATCGGATCCAACTCGTGAGCCGCCGAATTCCTGTTGAGACCAACGCGCGAACCCAATCGCCTGACAATGCGACTGTGGGCCAGGGGTCGATCCGTCTGGCGCTGGCGCTCGTCTGGCTGGGACTATTCAGCGCCTGGTTCTACAGTTTTGGATTGCCGAACAACCGACCTGCCGAACGCTGGATGGTCTGGTCAGCCCTGCCATTCGATCTCCTCGATCTGCTCGACCCACCCGCCGCCGAACCGCCAGCACTCGCGTGGCGCTGGCTGAACCTCGCGCAACGACTGCCATTTCTGGCCGTTGCCTGTTTCATCTGGACTGCCGCAGTCGGCATTGGTCGGCTCGAATTGCGAGCGTTACGACTTTATTCAATCTTCGATCGAGCAGAACGACTGTTCTTTGCAGCTTGCCTGGGACTGTCGACACTATCGCTATTGATGCTTGGCTTCGGGCTCGTCGGCTGGATGAGCCGCTCGCCACTCCTGATCGCGCTGCTGACGACAACGCTGATGGAACTGGGGCTCTCTTGGCGTGATCATCGACCAGCCGCAGTCATTGGATCTAGCAACGATACAGACCGATCATCACGTTTCGGCTGGATCGTGATCGGCATCGCCACTCCCTTCGTATTCTGCATGCTGCTCGGAGCGATGTCGCCGCAGACTGATTTCGATGTGATCGAATACCACCTCGGTGGCCCGAAGGAATGGTTCCAGCAGGGGCAGATCACTCGCTTGCCGCACAACGTTTACACCAGCTTTCCGTTCCTGACAGAGATGCTGGTCCTCAGCGGCATGGTTCTGTTTGGTGACTGGAACTGGGGAGCACTCGCCGGACAAGCCACGATTGCAGGCTTCGCGCCGCTCGTCGCGATCGGCCTGTACGCCACGGCTCGACGTTGGTTTTCCGACAGAGCCGGTTGGTTCGCGGCCTTAATCTGGCTGACAACGCCGTGGGTCTATCGAATCTCCATCATCGCCTATGCGGAAGGAGGGTTGGCCTGCTACCTGTTCGCAGCCTTCGCGATCGCCCTGCGGATTGTCTGGCCTGACGAACAGGCGTCACAGATAACAGCAGACGATCAACCACGCCCAGCAAATCAACCAGCGGCACTGTACGGCCTTTGCGGGTTCCTCGCGGGCAGTGCCATGGCCTGCAAGTACACAGGGCTGATCTCGGTGATCATTCCAGTCGGCCTGGTGATCATCGGTATGAGCGTACCTCGTTCGCTCCGGGCCGTTGATCCACGAAGACTGGTTCTCACCGGGGCCGCGTTCGCCATGGGAGTTCTGGTCGCGATCGGTCCGTGGTTGCTGAAGAACATGCTCGAAACCGGCAACCCGGTCTTTCCGCTCGCCTACTCGATCTTCGGTGGCAATGGTCGTGATGCCGCCATGAACGAACAATGGAAGCGTGGGCATTCCAGTCATTATGCCAGCCTGTCCGATTGGATCTGGGACTGGCCCGTGAAGCTGACCGATGTCGTCGCCAATAACGATTGGCACAGCGTGCTGATGTTCGCTTTCGCACCAATCGCGTTGCTCGCGGTCTGGCGACGAAAAGTCTGGCTGATCTGGGCATGTGTCGGCTGGCAGTTCCTGACCTGGTTCTTATTCACGCATCACATCGATCGCTTCTACGTCCCGATGTTCCCGGTCGTCGCGCTGCTAGCGGGCTGTGGAGCCAGCTGGCTCTGGACGCGGACACCCGGCCGCTGGTGCGGCGGAGTTTTGATCGCAGCCAGCCTGGCGTTCAACATCTGGATCATGCAGAACATCGGCGGCTTCAATGCCGGACGAACCGACCTGCGAGCTGCAGAGAACCTCGTCGTCTCCCCATCGCAACGTTGGCTGAACGACGAAGTCGCGGCAGGCGGTTTGCCAGCAGACTTCAAGGTGCTGTGCGTCGGCGAAGCCGCTTTGTTTCACGCGAAGTTCCCCTACCTCTACAACACCGTGTTTGATCGATCGCTGTTCGAACAGTGCTTTGCCGACAAATCACCGGCAGAATCTCGCGAGTGGCTGCGTCAGCGCGGGATCACGCACATCCTCGTAAACTGGTCCGAAATCCTGCGCTATCGCGAACCAGGCAGCTACGGATATACGGACTTCGCTCACCCCGATACCTTCGCTAAACTCCAAGCCGCCGGCTTGCTCGGCCCGGCACTGCAGCTGCCCGATGCCGCATCATTCGTCCCGGTAAACGATGCCAAACGACAACAGGTCACTGACTGGTCGCCAAGCTTATGCGTGATGCTGGGTGATCGTCCTGGGATCAAAGCCGTCCAAGTCTTTCCGGTGCAACTATGATCCTGCAACAGCGTTGATTTGACTTGTGATTCGGGCCTGATTCATGACATTGATCCCCGCCGCCTTCCTGACAGCCCAGTGGCGAAACCTGGTGATGCTGAACTACGAGGTCGATCACGCAATCTTGCAGAAGCGTCTCCCCAAGGGAACAGAACTCGATTTCTGGAACGACAAGACCTACGTCAGCCTGGTCGGATTTCGCTTTCTCGAAACCCGAGTCCTGGGCCGCCGGGTCCCGTTTCATATCAACTTCGATGAAGTCAATCTGCGGTTTTACGTGCGACATAAATCAGGTAGCGAATGGCGACGCGGAGTCGTCTTCGTGAAAGAGATCGTCCCCCGGCTGGCGATCGCGTTGGTGGCTCGTTGGGCCTACAACGAGCAGTATGTCGCGCTGCCAATGAAGAGCGTGATCGAACTGCCCACCGCCACGAATGGGCAACAGGGGTCCGTCAGTTATTCCTGGAAATGGGCCAATCGCTGGCATGAACTCTCCGCCCAGATTAGCGGCGAACCGATTCCGCTGGCGAACGACTCCGAAGCCGAATTCATCACCGAACACTATTGGGGCTATGCCGCTCAACGCGATGGTTCAACATTAGAGTATCAAGTGGAACACCCCGCCTGGCGATTCTGGCCCGCCGATCAAAGCCGGTTCTCGAGCGACATCGCGACGCTTTACGGGACCGACTTCGTCGAACTCCTTAGTCGTCCCGCCATCTCCGCTTTCGTCGCCGAGGGCTCCGAGATCATGGTCCGACACGGCCTACCCACACGAATCGAATGAGACCATCGCAATGCCGCTCACCTTCTCCATTTCTTCTATGCCTCTCTTCGCGCCTCCGCGGCTTCGCGTGAGACCTCTTTCTTGTTCTCTCACATTTTTGATCGTTGATGCTCACTGCGTGAACGCTCGCACAATCCAAACCCAAGTCGCTACGATGAATCACCTCGCTATTGCCTGAGCCCCGCCTGGATGGAGTTGGTTGCCATGTATCGTCTGTTGTCATGCTGTCTGGTTATCGTTGCGATCACTGGAGTCGTCCGAGCCGACGATTGGCCGCAATGGCTGGGCCCCACACGCGACAGCGTCTGGCACGAAAAGGGAATCGTCGACAAGTTCCCCGAATCGGGCCTGAAAGTGAAATGGCGAGTCCCCGTCAGCCTGGGCTATGCAGGACCAGCGGTCGTGGGCGATCGTGTTTACATCACCGACTATGTCCGCGAATCAGGCGATGTTTCCAACAGCCCCAACGAACGCAGAGAGCTGAAGGGTATCGAACGAGTCCTCTGCTTGAACGCCAACGATGGCAAGCCGATTTGGGAACACAGCGACAAAGTCACCTACAAGATTTCGTATCCCTCAGGACCACGAGCCACCCCGACTGTGGCCGATGGCAAGGTCTACACGCTGGGTGCGGAAGGCCTGTTGCTGTGCCTGAATGAAAAAGATGGCAAGCCAGTCTGGTCGAAAGACTTCAAGAAGGAATACAAAATCGACGCCCCGATCTGGGGTTTCTGCGCCGCACCGATGGTCGACGGCAAGAAGCTGATCTGCCTGGCCGGGGGCGAAGGCAGCGTGGCCGTGGCCTTCGATAAAGATACCGGCAAGGAACTGTGGCGAGCTCTTTCGGCCAGCGAACCTGGGTACTGCCCTCCTTCGATCATCGAAGCGGGTGGCAAACGCCAACTGATCATCTGGAGTGCCGATGATCTGAACGGCCTCGATCCCGACACAGGCAAGGTCCACTGGACGCAACCGATCAAGCCGAGCTACGGCATGTCGATCGCCGTCCCGCAGCATCACGGCAACCTGCTGTTTGTCAGCGGGATCGGATCAGTCGCCGCCGTGTTCAAACTGAAAGATAGCGAACCCGCAGCCGAAGTCGTTTGGCGTGCCACTCCCAAGACCGCCGTCTTCGCCGCCAACACGACACCGGTGATTGATGACGATGGGATCATCTATGGAGCCGATTGCATGTCGGGTCAGTTTCGCGCGGTGAAGCTCGATTCGGGCGATCGCCTGTGGGACACGTTCGCACCAACGACGAACACTCGCCGCGGCGGACACGGCACGGCCTTCATCGTTCGCAACGAAGACAAGTACTTCCTGTTCAGCGAAACGGGCGACCTGATCCTCGCCAAGCTCAGTGCCAGCAAGTACGACGAAATCAGCCGCTTCCACGTTCTGGAACCAACCGGCGAATGCTTCGGCCGCGAAGTCGTCTGGTCCGCCCCCGCCTATGCAAATAAGTGCTGCTTCGCTCGCAACGATAAAGAACTGGTGTGCGTGTCACTCGAAAAGTGATTCAAAGTAGAAGGCACACTCCGTGTGCCGAAGTTTTATTCTTCCTCGGCACATGCCAGTCGAATTGAACTTCGAAGAGCGCTCAGCACACGGAGTGCACCGTCTACTTTCCAAGTTATTCAACGGTGCCGAAGCGCCCCCAGTTGCTGCCGGGAAAATACAGGTATCGCACGACCCCAACCAATAACCCATGCGGGACGTTCCCGACTTCACGGCTGTCTCGTGACAGGTCACGGTGGTCGCCCAGCACGAAGTAGGCATCCGGCGCAACCGTTACCGGTGGTGATTCGATCGGCTGATCGGGATGATCGATTTGAATCCGATACTGATGGTCGCCGGCCCTTTCCAGAAACGTTTTTGCTCCATCCTGACCCTGTTCGTCCTGCACTGCCGGAAGCTGTTCCAGTGGCTGGCCGTTGATGATGACTTTGCCCTCTTTAATCTCGACGGTTTCACCGGGCAGGCCAATGATACGTTTCACAAAGTTCTGACGCCGATCGATCGGGTTGCGAAACACGACCAGTGTACCTCGCTTTAGAGTCTGCACGTCCAGGCCAATCTTCGTCACCAGAATTCGATCGCCTGGGACAAAAGTTGGTGCCATACTGGCGGAAGGAATGACGAACGCTTCAATCGCGGTCGCGCGAAGAAAAAATGCCAGGCCGAAAACATACGGCAAGTTCGTCAACGCCATCATCAAATACACCGCGGGACGATTGTATTCCTGAGGTCGAAAGTCGGTCGTGGCGAGACGGCGCGCAATGGCCCTGGCGTCACGAGCTGACCAGATCAGTAATCCAATCATGCTAGCTAAGCTGGCCAGAAACGCGATCAGCATGAAGGTACTGCTCGCAAAATAAGCCGTCGCGACAATCAGCATGCCGGCCAGCAGCGAGGCGCTGTACATCATCAGCCCTCGTCCCGCCTGTCCGCAATAAATCTGGCCCAGGCCGGTACAGACAAGTGACAGCGAGGTCGCGATCCAGGGATTACGAACGTGTTGGTTTTCGGTGGTCATGGGGAACGTCCTCGATTCGTTGATCCACAGCAAATTCAGGGTAACTGTCAGTCGGGAAGATCACGTTGCCGACCAGTGCCGCGATTCTGGTCACAAAGACCAATGACGCCGCGGTCCACAGCAGCACTAAGCCAATTCGTGCGACAGGTCGGACTGGTTTGGCGGGAGCACGAATGGCAGCCATCACTCGATCCGTCACATCGACAGAAGCGGAAGTGGCTCGCCTGTGCTTTAACCAGCTCTGATAGTCGTCATCCGGTTTCATAGGATTCTCTCCGGCATCACTCTGAATTCGTTTTCCGGTTGTCACTGGCAGCGTCATGGTTGCCGATGATCTTGCGTGTCGAACCGTGGACGGCTCGCTCGGGTTGCCAGGCCTGCATGGCTTGCCGCAACTTATCACGAGCCCGACTGACTCGAGACTTCACCGTGCCCACTTCAACCTGTTCGATCATCGCGATCTCGGCCTGCGGCAGCTCCTGGATCTCCGCCAGGACAAAGGCGGTCCGTTGTTCAATCGGCAACGTCTCCAGTGCGTCGGACAGGTGCTGCCAGACTTCGTTGGCGGATGCGGCCGCATCCGGCGACAGGCCGCGATCGACGCTGACGATCGCGCCCGGTGGACTGGCCCGGTAACGAGCCAACTGGTTCAGGCATCGGTTGCGAGTGATCGTCAGTAACCACGTCGAGAATTTCGCCCGCGTGATGTCAAACTTCCGAAGGTTCTGAAAAGCAGCGACAAAGACTTCTTGAGTCAGATCCTCGGCATCTTCAATGGTCCTTAACATGTTTCGTGCAAACTGAAAGACCAACGGTTGATACGTCTCGACCAATAGTCGAAAGGCACCCGTTTCACCGGCCAGAACCTTTTCTATGATCGTGTGTTCATCGGACATTCGTGGGATTCGTCGAGTTTTCGATTAGAGCGCATCCTACCTAACTGTGGCATCCCGCGAGCGGAAACCCACTGTGTTTAACCCATGCTTCAACGCGACACGAAGTGCGGCCCGCACAGTCTGCCAGCTTATACAGGCTGGCGTTGCTTTCGTTCCCATAATTCTTACAGATGCCGGCACAATCCTGTGCGCACTCGGAATCATTCCAATCGGACGACCAAGGGACTCGCTGCCAAATTCTGGGATCGGTCGGTACGATGCGGCGGCATTTCTCTCGGGACAACCGCCGTCATTTCTTTACGAGGTTCATCATGCCGATCGAGATTCGATGCCAGTGCGGAAAACGTTTGAAGGCCCCCGATAAGCTCGCCGGTCGCACGGTCGCGTGCCCCAGTTGCAGCACCGATATCGAAGTCCCGTCGCTAGCTGTCGCGGACGATGAGATCGAAGAGGCGGAAGTGGACGAGGAACCTCGCTCGGTCTTCGGATCGCGACCGCAATTCTCCAAGTCGCGCAGCAGTCGTCCATCGCAAGATGATGATCAGCGGTACTCGATTGATGAGTTCGTCGACGCGACTTCTCAGCAGGATCAGGGGCAAGGGCTATTCGAACTCGAAAGCCCCTACATGCTGGAGGTGAATCTCGACGGACTGATCTGGACCAAGATGGGTTCGATGGTCGCCTACATTGGCAGCATCAAGTTCACTCGCGAAGGCCTGCTCGACAAGGGGTTTGGCACGCTGCTGAAGAAGGCGGTGAGTGGCGAAGGGACCAAGCTCACGAAAGCCGAAGGTCGCGGCAAGCTGTATCTAGCCGACAACGGCAAGCGGATCAGCATCCTGAATCTGCAGGATGAATCCATCTTCGTGAACGGAAACGATCTGCTGGCATTGGAACCGTCGGTCAATTGGGACATCAAGATGATGCGTTCCATCACCGGCATGCTGGCGGGTGGCTTGTTCAACGTGAAGCTGGAAGGAACGGGCATGATCGCTATCACGTCTCACTTCCAACCGATGACCTTGCGTGTCACCCCCAATCAACCCGTCACCACGGACCCCAACGCGACGGTCGCCTGGTCCGGCGGCCTGACACCCGAATTCAAAAAGGATATCTCCCTGAAAACATTCTTCGGCCGAGGCAGCGGCGAGTCGATACAGATGCACTTCAAAGGAGACGGCTTCGTCGTCGTGCAGCCCTATGAAGAAGTCTATTTCCAGGCGCAATAGGCCCACACCTGCTGATGGCGAAAAAATGGGAGGGCCAGACGGCGAGTCATCTGCCAACCCACCGAATCGGGAAAGGACTCGAGTCCCGGTCGTCTCCCGGGACTTGAGGGTCGAAAACTCGGATCATCGCTTTATCGATGACACCTCCACCACCAATGTGTCCGCGACCAGATCGCCCAACCGCTGTCGCTGGTTCGTCAGGGCGATGCTGATCACGCCCGGCGTCCAGCAGAGGAAGCCGCAGGCATCCACCCATAGCACCACTTCGCGAACCAGGCTTCGAGCAAACCCGCAGGGTTTAAGAGTCGATTGAACCGTACGCAATCCGCAGCACCACTTGCCAGGCGTCACACCCCAGCGGCCCTGCACGAACAATAGCGTCAGGCTGCACGTGACTAGCCAAAGCGTCAGGATGCCGATGGTCCGGACCGCCAGTTGTTTCATCGGGTGATCCGCTCCGTGATTGACCGCTTCGGCCAGTTCGATCCAGTCCAGATTGCGCAGCAGAATCCAACCGAGTCCGATCGTCGACAGGGCAAACAAACCGATGTCAATCAGTTTCGCTGCCCCACGTCGCCCCAACGACGCCAACGTGACGGTTTGCGTCCCAAACGCATGCCCAGGCCGCGTGTATCGGCGCATTAACAGCCAGACGCCAACCCCCAGGAGCGCGCCCAAGGTCGATGTCACGGCCCACGCCGTTCCGTAGTCTGTCAGCATGGGGCAAAGGTTGAGTGACGTGAACCCCATCGAATGCTTCCACGGGATCAGCCGGACACCCGAGGCATCAACTTCATAGACATACGACCTCATTGATGAATTGACGACGACAAGTGCCGGTTTCCCATTGTAGCTATCCACGGCTTGAAAGCCGGTCGACCCGAATGGGAACGATTCGGTGGCGAAGGGAGTCCATTGGGCTCCATCAAATCGATAGAAGTTGCCGGCGGAGCGGCCATCGCGATACATCTCAACTGTCAGAGCGATCGGCTGATCATCGAGCAGCATCCCGCTAAACCAGTAGTATTCGAGCTCGTGAGACTCTTTGGGCGGGACACAAACCCGTGTCCAGGGCGTTTTCACGGCGAACGCGGGTGCATCCCCCAAAGGCTTGAGTTCCAGCCCGCCACGATAAATCAGTGAGCCATCGACATTGAGGAATAGATGCATTCGGCCAGCGCGATTGATACAGCGATTAACCATGAAATAGTGGACGTCGGCGGAGCCATTGGGGTTCGACCAGTTTCGCGGATCCGGCAGGACCAATTCATGCGATGTGATCCAGACGCCATCGTCATACGTTTTGACGTGGATCCCCGTGCGCGTCCGTTGAAACACTGCGGGATTGCCATCCAGTAAGAAACGTTCGCCGACCTCAGGCCACGGAACCGGCTGAACAAGAGTGGCGGGCTGTGGTGCGCCGTCCACGAATTCATACGCTTCGCCGGTCCCAACCAGCCATAAACGATCGCCAAATGTGACCGGCTGCAAGTCGCTGTTGCTGGAGAACCTTTCGCCGATCGGCATCGTTTGACGCGTCCGAGGATCAAATCCCGTGATCCGATGCCGAGCCGTACCATTAGTCCATAGGGATGGCGTCAGTTCGATGTACTGACCATGCCACTCCGTCGCGTAGTAACCGAGGAGGCTTCGATCGATACAACGACTCCAGTTCTCAAACGCTGGCAGTTGCGGACCACGACGCCATCGGTAACAGTCTTCTACCACTTGGAAGCAAGTCACCGACTGAGGTGCCGACAAGACGAGCGCCAGCAGGAACAGGCCAATCAGGTATGCTGGTTTACGACTGGACAAAGGCACCCCACGAAGCAACTCGGTTTTCATGAACGGAAGCGCGGATTGGTCTTTCCCCGATCCCTCAGGAATCGCCATCCGGTTCCATTCATCAACAATTAATCCTGCTCATCGCTTTCGTTCCCAACACATCCACGACCAGGGTATCGGCGACAACCTCTGCCGACGATCGGTCAACGCGATACTCACAACGCCGGGCGTCCAGCACAGCAGGCCGCAGACGTCGACCCAAAAGATCAATTCGCGAACCAGGCTTCTCGCGAAGCCACAAGGCCTGAGACTTGTTTGCAGAGTTCGTATGCCACAGCACCATTTGCCGATGGTCAGTCCCCAACGGGCCTGGCCAATGACGAGCAGGGCTTCACAGGTGATCAGCCATACGATCAGCGTCCAGACGGTTCGTGTTGCCGATTGCACTGCCGGGTGCGGCAGTCGCAGATTCACCGCCTCGGCCAATGACAGCCAGTCGAGGTGACGGGTCAGCCACCACGCCAGGGCTGCCGTCGAAAGACCGATCAGAGCCAAGTCGATTAACCGGGCCGCGCCCCGTCCAAAAATCCTGGCTAGCCTGATACGTTGCATCCCGAATTCGTAATCGGGACGCGTATAAAACCACATCAGGAATGCCGTCCCCACACCCAGAAACCCGCCCAGGATCGAGACGATCAACAACACAACCGCGGCATTCAGCAGTAAATGCGAGAGCTCAACAGAAACGATCGCAACCTCTCGATTGCCGGGCGTCGGTCGCACGCCCGCAGCATCGACTTCGTAGGCATGAACCACCCCGGTCGATGTTGTCGCCACGATGAATGACGTCTGATCATCCTGGCTAACCACAGTCCTGATCGCTGCAGTGCCGAAAGGAAACGTTTGTGTTGCGAACTCTGTCCATTGTCGGCCATCAAATCGAAACAGATGTCCGACCATTGTCGCTGGGTCAGAACCGTCGACGATCAGGGCCGCGGGTTGGCCGTTCAGAAGCAACCCAAATTTATTTCCGGACGAACGATTGCGGAACGTGAAATTGTTGCCGACATCGGCAATCGACACTTTGTTGATCAACGTCCAAACGGCCGGACCACCCTCCATGTTTGCCGCATTCAATGCCGAAACGGGTTCCTCGGGGAGACTGACGCGTCGGGCTGAAGTTCCCGTCACAGCCTGCAGATCGAGCCCCTCGCGATAAAGCATCCAGCCGTCGACTTCTAGAAACAAATGGACTCGATCACCCTGATTGATGCAGATGGCCTGTGTCGCCTTTTGAAAATTAAGGGGCATATCATTAATGACAATTTCACGCTGGCTATCCGGCAGCAGCAGATCTTGGGTGACCACCCACGCTCCCGCTTCAAATGTCGAAATTGCGAACTGCAATCCTGACTTGGCAATTAGCACCGGTTCGCCATCCAGCAAAAATCGCTGTTGATCGGCAACCCAGGGGTTCGGAATGCTCATTGTGGACGATTGAAACGTGCCGTCGATCAGTTCGTGGGCCTCGGTGCTTCCGACTAACCACAAACGCGAACCAAATGTGAGGATCCGGAACGCGCCGCCGCGAACGTCGATATTCAACGAGGCTTCATTTCTGGTGCTTGGATCAATGGCCTGCAGGTTCCACCGATGGCTGATGTAATAGAAGCGGTCTCGCGCGAATGGCGTGTGAGACATCCGGCTTCCCTTTTGGACGACGCGATTCCAATCCAGATTGAATTGGAAGGGCAATTGTCGCATCAGCGCTGCCTCGGTCGCCAAATTGAAAGCAACGATCAAATGCGGCGCGGTGCAGAGTGCCGCCAAAAGCAAAATGCCCAACAGATATCCCGGCTTGCGGCTGGACACAATGGCTATCCGTTTGAACGGCAGTGAACAAAAAACGAAGTCAGACAGGAATCCTTGATAAGGCAGCACTACATTAGACACTATGTCTGCAATTAGAGCTGAGAGCAATCGTCCCTAAGGCGGTTTCCGGGGTGCCGCAGCCGATTTGGACTTGTCCCCTGTGGATGCGACAGGAATGCCGCGTTGCTACGATGCGATCGCATACTGACGCGTGGTCTGCGGTGACCTCTCCTCCTTGAAAGCCAACCATGAAGCTCTCGCCTGGTCCGCTGGTTCTCGTTCTGGTCTGTTGTCACGCTGCGCTCGCGCAAGACCCCGCTACGAAAACAGCGTTCGTTCCCGAGCCGATCTTGCCGAATGGACAAGTGCTGTCGCTGTATCCGGTCGGGTCATCACGACTGAAACAAGAGCGAGTTCACGAGGCTGAAAAGTACAACACGAGCCTGAAGAACAAGTCGGACAAGATTCTCAACGTCATCAATATTCATAACCCTTCGATCGAAGTGCATCTTGCGGGTGACGAGCCGTCAAACACCGGAGCCGCGGTGATCGTCGCGCCAGGCGGTGGACATCAGATTCTCTGGGTTGGCCCTGAAGGTGGGGACTTTGTCGCGTTCTTCAAGAAGCATGGAGTCTCGACGATCATTCTACGCAATCGATTGCGAGTTGACGGCTACGAACCCAAGACGGACGCCGTGAATGATGCCTTTCAAGCAATTCGCCTGGTCCGTTCGCATGCGACCGAATGGAAGCTGGATCCTGCCAAGATTGGCATCATGGGCTTTTCAGCAGGTGCCGAACTGTCGGCTCCTACTGCTTTGTTCTTCGATGACTTTGAACGCGACAACAGTGACCCTGCTGACCCGCTGGCAAAGATCTCGGCACGACCCGATTTTGTGGGTGTGATCTATCCGGGCCCGACTCCTTTCACAAAGGACCCTGCGACGAAGATCCCCAGAAATGTTCCACCGAGTTTTATCGCCTCAGCAGGATCGGGTGACCGGATCCATGCCTTGTGGGCAGCGGACTATTTCACTGCGATGTTGAAAGCAGGCGTCCCCAACCTGGAGATGCACATTTACGGGAACGGAGGCCACGGCGGTGGATTAACGGCTCGCGGCGGTATTCCGTTTGGAACCTGGACCGATCGGTACATCGATTGGTTCAAAGACCTCGGCTTCTTGGGGAAACCTGGAGCACAAACTAAAGCAGCGATCGATGTCGAAGCGTTCGCCAAAAAGAAAGAGAAATAACTCTCTACTCTCAATATCAGCACTAAATGACCGTGCGCAATTCTGCTCGTTTTGGATCTAAGGTCGAGTGCCACTGGTGGCAGCTCTGGGCCACCAGTGTCTTCGCGTCGCTGCAATCGCCTTGATCGGGTGACGAGCGTGTGCAACATTCAGCGTCAGCACGCCTTGTTTACTCCGTTCTTCATAGGTTCACCCACGGCTTCTTGAAGGGTTCCGAGGCAACAACGTTATGGACGCGACGGACGACGACCGCGATTTGGCAGAGGCTCTCTGGAGAGGAGAAACGTGCCTTGCGACGGACTCCATCCAATTTGGAGACGGCACGGTTGCAATTCTTTCGCGCGACGAGCCGTTATCGTCTCGTGCGACAATTTTGAAGGTGCTTCGTCAGAGCACCTGGTTGGCAGTGCTTGTTGAGGGACTCGGCAATCCGCTCCATTCTTCTCTCCTGACATGGGTTAGTCGTCGTTGTGAGATCAGAACCACATTTGCAGGCCGTCAGTTGAGAATCGAATGTGGCGAGTGTTGTGGGAACGGCTCCTTCGGGTATGTGGCCGTAGAGGAGGAACGTGACTCGACTTCCTCCGAGCTTCGCTGGGTTGCGTTCTTCAGCGGCTCCAATCCCTTCGAAGAGCTTTCGATCGAGGATGGTGTGCTTCACGCCTTGTCGACCAGCGGATATCGTTATTCGTTCCGATTGTCAGACCCCACGAATGTGTCTATCCAGCAGCGGGAAGATCTCACTTGGTGGGGGGAAAGATGAGGAAAATGGCATTGAAGACAAGTGACCGGCACGAAGGTGTGACTCGAATCAGATCATTCAGGTTCGTACAAACTGTATTTCAACCCGTCGACTTCACCAGACTCAATCAATCGCGGTGGCAGATTCTTTAGCTCTTCGAACATTTCATCGGACTTCCGGCGATTCTCGATCTCCTGTGGTGTGTACTCGGAGTGAATCGATTCGAGCGCCTTGTCGAGCCAATGTTCATACCATTGAGTAAACGTAAAGCTGTCGGCCGGCGGTGGAAGACGAGTTCTTTCGAAAAGACGCTCTGTGATGGCGCTGACGGAGAATGGCTTCGGCGGTTCCTCGACATCGGCTTCCAGTCGGTCGCGCCGCATTGATGCCGGGACAAAATCGCCTTCCACCGCATCATGAATCCAGATGTGACCGCGAAAGGGTCCATTGAGTACGAGATAGAACGAGTTGTAATCATCAAAGCTACAAACCTCGATGGCACCGTCGTTCCGCGGGATCGTCTGAAAAAACTCCTTGCGCCTGGCAAAATCTTCTTGGTCCGCGTCCGTCCAATTCTGCCAGCCACGACGCCAGGCTTCATCAGGAATCACGCGGAATGGTTTGTCCAATGGAAACGGTCGATGCAAACAGTCGCGCCCGGCTTTACCATCTGATGCGTAGTCCCTGGCCAATAGGTAGAAGCGAAACTCCCAAGGATCGATCACGTTGCCTTCGGCATCGTATCGCTGCTCTGGCCCAAGGTGCTCCTTACCGAAAAACGACTTTATTTTGGTCCGCTCACTGCGGCTGAAAGCCGGCCACGGCAAGTGGTCTTTCGACGAGGCGATGGCGAATCGTTCCAATCCCATTCCAGGTCCGACTCCACCGTTCCCGATCTGCGTGATGAAGTCTCGATAGTCTTCCGGCAGGACGATTCCATAGTCTTTCTCGATCGCCAGGCACTGGTCCAGTGGCAGCGGATCGGCAAGTCGATACTGATGGTAGTCAGCGTTGTCCGCGCACTCTTCGGTATCAATGCTTTTCAGAAGTTGAATTCGCTCTTTGATCGACATTTCAAATGCAGTGCTCATGAGACCTCAGCAGATATTCGGAGTTTCGTGAAGCGCTTCAACTTCAGCACCCGGTGACGGGAAGCCACAGGCGGCGGTCTTCGACGGTTCGTCATGGCGAAACGGTGGCTGCTTCATCGACGACTTAGTCACCACGATCGTATCGCCGATGATGTCCCCCAACCGTTGACGACGGTCCGTGAGGGCGATGCTCGCGATGCCCGGTGTCCAACAGAGAAGGCCGCACGCGTCGACCCACAACAAGATTTCACGGACCAGGCTTCTGTAGATTCCGCAGGGTCGCAGCGATGTTTGAAACACTCGCAAACCGCAACACCATTTTCCCACGGTCACGCCCCAGCGGGCTTGAGCCACCACGATCAACCCTTCGCAAACCACCAGCCATAGAATCAGCACACAGATGATTCGAATCGCCGATTCCACCGTCGGATGGGAAACCTTCAGATTCATCGCCTCGATCAGCGACAACCAGTCCATGTCGCGCGTCAGCCACCACATCAGCACTGTCGTCGACAGACCGATCAATCCGAAGTCGATCAACCGCGCGATGGCACGGCGTACAATTCCCGCCAACCTCACCTGCTGCGAGCCGAACCCATAGTCGGGCCGCGTGTAGAACCACATCAAGACGGTGGCCCCCAATCCATAGGCTCCGCCGAGCAAGAGCGTCATCACCCGTATCGTCACCGCCCAGACCAGCGCGTGCGCCGCCATGAAATTGCGAAACTGGACGGTCTGAGTTCCCGGAATAAAGTCGATACCCTTCGCATCGACTTCGTACAAATGCAGCAATCCAGTCGATGTCGTCGCCAGAACGAATGATGTCTGGTGGTCCTGGTAGATCGCCGCGCGAACGATCGCGGTTCCGAAGGGAAAAGTTTGCGTTGCGAATTCAGACCAGTGTCCGTTGTCAAAGCGAAACAGGTGTCCGACGACCGCACTGGCATCGTCAGTATCCACCACGATTGCGGCAGGCTTTCCGTCCACGAGCAGGCCAATGTGATTGGGAAACTCCTGGTATGACAAAGAGAGGGCTCTGCCGACCATCGGTGTTTTATTGACGACCGACCAACCAGCCACATCGGCGGGCATGTTTTCCGCGTAGAGCGCCGAAACAGGTGACTCGACTAGACTAGCGTTCGCCGTCGCCGGACCAGCGAGCGCGCGCAACTGCAATCCTTCGTGATGCAGCATGCGCCCTTCGACATCCAAAAAGAGATGAAGTCGATTGCCCTCGTTGATGCAAGCTGCGCTGCGTGCCTTTTTGAAATTGATCGAGATGCCAGCGATCAACACAGTGTCCGGCAGCACCAGATCATAGCTGCGCTTCCAGGCAGTTCCATTGAAGGTAAAGATAGTAAAACCGGGGGTCGAGCTTCTCAGGAATGCCGGTTCTCCATCCAACAAAAGCCGCTGCTGCTCATCCGGGTTGAGGTTTGGGCGAACCATCGAAGAAGGCTGGAACGTTCCATCGACCAATTCGACGGCGGATTTATTTCCAATCACCCAGAGACGAGATCCGAATACAAGAACTTGAGGCCCCCAGTTCCCGGGCGTCTCTCCAGTCAAAGTTGTTGCGACTCTCGTTCGAGGATCGATCAGCTTCAATGTCCAGGGTATGGCGCCGTTGACTTGGCTGTGATAGCCGAAATGGACGAATCGATCCTGCCAGAGGTCACCGACTAAGTCTTCGTCCCGCTGAACGCGACCCCATTCCTGCAATAGCAGCGCTGGCATGAACTGATCGTACCGACCGTTCTGAACGATGAGAGACACAAAAAACAACTGGGGCGAAGAACAGAGCACCGCTAGCAACAAAATGCCGAACAGATATCCCGGCTTGCGGCTGGACAAGATGGCTATCCGTTTCCACGGCGGTGGATCAATGAAGAGTGAGAAGAAGAATGCCTGCGAGAGCTGCGGAATCGCATCAGTCACTATGTCTAGAACTCTGGCTGAGAGCAATCGTCTACGGATGGTGTCCGGTACTATGAGCGGCTAGAATCATGGGCTCATAGTTCCGCGCTTCGCCCTCGGGCCTTACTCATCGCACTGACGCTTTCATGTCTCGCGACGCTATTTTTGAAGCCAGTGTCGATTTCTTCCTGACGCCGATCCGCGCGTTTCTGGAAGACGATACGGTCACCGAAATCATGGTGAACGGCTTTAACGAGATTTACATCGAACGCCGTGGGCGACTCGAACGGACGAATGCGTCGTTCCCCAGCCACGATGCGCTGCTGTCCGCCGTTCACAACGTGGCCCAGTTCGTGAATCGCGAAATCGACAGGGATCGACCGATCATGGACGCGCGCCTGCCCAACGGTTCGCGCGTGCATGTGGTGCTCCCGCCGAGTGCCCGACGCGGGATCTATCTGACGATCCGCAAATTCAATCGCGACATCTTCGGGATGGAAGACCTGATCCACCTGGGAAGCATGTCCGAATCGGCCAAAGAATTCCTCGAGATTTGCGTCCGGCTGAAGAAGAACATCATCGTCGCCGGGGGAACTGGAACCGGAAAGACATCGCTGTTGAACGCCGTTTCGACGGCGATTCCCGAAGACGAACGCATCGTCGTGATTGAAGACAGTTCAGAACTGAGGCTTGCCCAGCCGCATACAATGTACTTGGAAGTGCAGCAACCCGATTCGATGGGTCGCGGCGGGGTTTCGGTCCGCGATCTGTTTAAGGCGTCATTGCGAATGCGGCCCGACCGAATCATCGTCGGTGAAGTCCGTGGCGGCGAAGCTTTGGATATGGTGCAGTCGATGATCAGCGGTCACGCAGGAAGCTTGACCACGGTCCACGCGACAACGCCACGCGATGCCCTGATCCGGTTGGAAACGTTGTCGCTGATGTCCGAAATCGAGTTGCCAGTCTATGTCGCTCGAGCCCAAGTCGCCTCGGCGATCAACCTGGTCGTGCAACTGGCTCGCTATTCCGAAGACGGATCACGCAAGATTTCGCGGATCACGGAAGCCTGCGGGATGGACGCCACCAACAACTACATCTTCCGCGATCTGTTCATCAACCGGATCAAAGGCCGCACCCCGCAAGGACGCTTGATCACCGACTTGGCTCCTGTCGGCGTGACCGCGACATTTGCCAACGAAATCAGTGAATACGGTTTAGAAAAATTGGTCAGCCACACGCACGAACTTTGGAAAGAATAAAACTCCAGCAGCAGTCCCCTCTTTCGATTTCCTGAGCGGGGGGCGTAAGCCCCCTGGCAGATCGTGACTCACCGACGGGCCAAGGGGCTTACGCCCCCCGCTCAGGAAAGAAATCATAAATAAGGAACATTCCATGAAGGGTCCCGGATACAAACTCGGCAATGACGTGCGTCGCACCTGGCGCTGTCCGGCCTGCAATCGCGAACGCAAACTGCTGGGTGACGTGACGACACTGACGTGCTACTGCAAGCCCGAAGGGACTTTCATGGCCATTGTGTCCGAACGGACCGTCGCGCCACGGCCTTATCAATCGCTCCACGAACACGAGGTCCGCTCCTCCGAATTCGGGATCGACGACATGCCGGTGCTGCAGCCGCATCCGTCGTCGTTGCCCCCCGAACGAACAGGTCCGCGGCGGCCTCGTCCCGATGGGACCGGCTCCGAACCAACGATCAAGCCGCCGGCCGAAGTGGCCAAGATTGAACCGGCTGCGAAGGCCATCGTCGAGCAGGCACTGAAGGTGGCTCCGCCCGCTCCTGAAACCAACATTCCACCTGAACCGCCGATCGTCGTGAAAGCAGAAGAACCGGCCGATGAGTGGGGCGAGGGAATTCTTTGACCGACTTGCGTATGATTCACGCCGCCCGCAATGGACGCGTTGGCGGTCCCACGGCAGTTGAGTGCGATCACGGATGCAGAACGATCTGCTGATGGATTCGACCGGCTGCTCGCCGTATCCCTCCGAATCATCCTGCAGAATCCAATCTGAAAGAGACATGGCCTCTTCCAATATTGTCATTCGTGGTGCGCGCGAACATAACCTGCAAAATGTCAGCCTCACCCTTCCACGCAACAAACTGATCGTTTTGACGGGTGTCAGCGGATCGGGAAAGAGCTCGCTGGCGTTCGATACGCTGTATGCCGAAGGGCAACGCCGCTACGTCGAATCGCTGTCGTCGTACGCGCGCCAGTTCATGGGCCAGATGCCCAAGCCCGAAGTCGATTCGATCACCGGTTTGGCTCCGTCGATCTCGATCCAGCAGAAGTCCAGCGGCCGCAATCCCCGCTCGACCGTCGGCACGATCACGGAGATCTATGACTACCTGCGCGTCCTCTTCGCGCGAGTCGGCCACCCCAGTTGCTATCAGTGCGGTCGAGCGATCACCGCGCAGACTCGCGAACATATCCTCGACAGCATCCTCCGCTTGCCCGAGGGAACCAAGTTCCAGGTCCTGGCCCCTGTCGTTCAGCGGCAGAAGGGCGAGTTCAAAGATCTGTTCATCGATCTGTTGAAGCGAGGTTTCCTGCGAGCCCGTGTTGACGGCAAGGTGGTTCAGCTCACAGACGACTTGAAGCTCGACAAGCAGATGAAGCACTCGATCGATGTCATCGTCGATCGGCTGGTGGCGGGCAAGTCGACTCGTTCGCGCGTCGCGGAAGCGATTGAATCGGCCTTGAACCTGGCGCAACGACGCTTGATCGTCGCAACCGAATCGGACTCGCCCGATACAGACAGCGACGAAGCCCCTGCGGAAGCCAAGCGCAAGAAGGGATCGAAGACCAAGCCACGCGAAGAAGAGTTTGACGAAGACGGCGACAGCATCCCCCCGACCGCGGCTCACGACACGCTCTATTCGACAGACTATGCCTGCACGCACTGCGGCATCAGCTACGACCCGCCGTCGCCGCAACTGTTCAGCTTCAACAGCCCGCAGGGAATGTGTCCCGACTGCAACGGCCTGGGAGTACGATTCGACTTTCGCAATGATCGCCTCGTCCCCGATGACACGCTGTCGATCCAGAAGGGGGCGATCGCCATCCTGGGGAAGCTCAGTTCGATCGGTAAATGGCGTAAGCACGTCCTGAAAGGGGTGGGGCGAGCCATCGAGATCGACTTGGAGATGGCCGAAGATTCGTTCTTCAAGCTGAAGTGGCGCGACCTGCCCGAAGCGGCCAAGCAACTGTTTTTGTATGGCCTGGGCACTCGCAATATCACGTTCTCGTATCGCCATTCTAAGGGCCTGTGGAAGCGCGGCGGAACGTACGCCGGGTTCATCCCCGAACTGCTGGAGGAATACCGGACGACTCGCAATCCGATGCGACGCATGCAGCTCGAAAAATACATGCACGAAACGGGCTGCTCGACGTGTCACGGCCACCGTCTGAACAAGCAGGCCAGTAGTTACCTGGTGACATCGACCTCGTTGCCAGGATCGTCGACCAAAGAACCAGCGTCGTTGTCGCTGCCGCAAGTCTGTTCGCTCAGCGTTGTCGATGCCTGGGACTTCTTCGGTGAACTGGTACTCGATGACACGGGCCGCTTCATCGCGACCGAAGTCTTGAAAGAGATCCGTGGTCGATTGGGCTTCCTGCTGCGCTGCGGCTTGGACTATCTGACTCTCGACCGCACAGCGCCGACGTTGTCTGGCGGTGAGACGCAGCGTATTCGGCTCGCAGGACAAATCGGCTGCGGGCTGGTTGGCGTCGTCTACATCCTGGACGAGCCCTCGATCGGCCTGCATCCGCGCGACAACACGATGCTGCTGGACAGCCTGAAAGACCTGCGCGATCAGGGGAATACCGTCATCGTGGTCGAACACGATGAAGAAACGATGCAAGCGGCCGACTATGTCGTCGACTTCGGCCCCGGCCCCGGAGTTCGCGGCGGTGAGATCGTCGTCCAGGGCTCCGTCGATGACATGAAGAAGTCGGCACGCAGTTTGACGGGCGCGTTTCTGTCGGGTCGTCGCAAGATTGAAGTTCCCTCTGTTCGCCGACCGGGCAATGGCCTCGCGATCGAAATCACCGGGGCCAAGCATCACAACTTGAAAGACGTCACGGCCCAGTTTCCACTCGGCAAGTTCATCTGCGTGACAGGTGTCAGCGGCAGCGGCAAGAGTTCCCTGGTGAACGACATCCTGTGGGAAGTCCTGAACCGTGACATCAACAAGGGAATCGGCAACCCCGGAGAACACACCGGCTTCACGGGACTGGAGCATATTGACAAGGCGATCGACATCGACCAGAGTCCCATCGGTCGAACCCCTCGATCGAACCCGTCGACGTACGTGAAGTTGTTCGATCTGGTGCGCGACCTCTATACGCAACTCCCCGAATCGAAGCTGCGCGGCTTCAAGCCCGGCCGGTTCTCGTTCAATGTCGAAGGAGGCCGCTGCGAAGCCTGCGAAGGGAACGGGTCCAACAAGCTGGAAATGGATTTCCTCGCGGATATCTGGGTCACGTGCCCCGTCTGCCAGGGGCATCGTTTCAACAAGGAAACGCTGGAAGTCCGCTACAAAGGAAAGAACATCACCGATGTGCTGGAGATGGACGTCCAGCAGGCCCTCGAACATTTCGAAAACCATCCCAAGCTCAAGCGATCGCTGCAAACGCTGCATGACGTGGGACTCGACTACATCAAGCTCGGCCAACCGTCGCCGACGCTATCGGGAGGTGAAGCTCAACGAGTGAAACTGGCTCGCGAACTGAGCAAGCGTTCGACCGGCAAGACGATCTATATCCTGGATGAACCAACCACCGGTCTGCATTTCGTCGACATCGAGCATCTGCTGCGAGTCCTGCACGGCTTCGTCGAAGCGGGCAACACCGTGATCGTCGTCGAGCACAACTTGGACGTGATCAAGACGGCGGATTGGGTGATCGATCTTGGTCCCGAAGGGGGATCGGGTGGCGGTCGCATCCTGGCGGCGGGGACGCCCGAAGAGATCGTGCAGTGTGACGAGTCGTACACCGGCCAAGCGTTGCGATTGGCCATGCCGGCCGAAACACCAAAAGCTGGTGCGAAGAAAGGCAAGAAGGCTTCGAAGACTGCGACGGCGGCTCTGCGGGCTCCAGCAACCAGTCACCGCTGGCAGACATCGGTCGCGCTCAAGGATACGGCCGATGGGGCCGATACGTCGATCGTCGTGCGCGGGGCGTCTCAACATAACCTGCAGCACCTGGATCTGAAAATCCCGCGCGACATGATGAGTGTCTTCTGCGGCCCCAGCGGGTCCGGCAAGAGTTCGCTGGCGATGGACACGCTGTATGCCGAAGGACAGCGGCGATACGTCGAATCGCTGTCGTCGTATGCTCGGCAGTTCCTCGGCCAGATGCCCAAGCCGCGCGTGGAACATATTCACGGCCTGCAGCCTTCGATCGCCATTGAACAGAAGACCGTCGGCAATACGCCTCGATCGACTGTGGGAACGGTCACGGAGATCTACGACTACCTGCGAATCCTGTTCGCTCGGCTGGGAACCCAATACTGTCCGGACTGCAATGTCCCGGTTCAGTCGCAGACGACGGACGACGTGATCGACAAGCTGATGGCGATGGGGACGGTCGAAGCCCCGGGCCGGCTGCTGATCCTGGCTCCTCAAGAAGTGACGGTCGGTCAACAGTATTCGAAGCTGTGGGAACGACTCGCCGAACAAGGCTTTCGCCGAGTTCGTATCAATGGTGTGACGTACACACTGGACGAAGTTCCCGAAATCGATCGCAAGCGGAAGCATGTTGTCGAGATCGTCGTCGATCGCGTCACCGTGGGGACGGCCGAACGCGAAGGAAAGAAGGCCTCGTCGAATCGATCGCGACTGGCCGAATCGGTGGAACTCGCGTTTGATCTGGGCAAGGGACTGATTCGTGTGGCGGTCGTCGATGACGAACGCGACGAGAAGAAATGGAAGACGCTGCCGTTCAGCCTGCATCGATCCTGCGAGCACTGTGGCCGCAGCTTCGAAGAACTGTCGCCGCATAACTTCTCGTTCAATAGTCCGCTGGGGTGGTGCGAAGTCTGCGAAGGGATCGGCACGCAGCAGGGAACCAATCTGAGTGCGCTGATCTCCGATCCGACACGTAGCCTGGGTGATGGAGCGGTCACGGCCTGGCCCGATCCGGTGAAGAGTCCGCTGTTCAAGCAGATGCTGACGGCGATGGCTCGTGAGTGTGATATCCCGCTGGATGTCGCGTTCGCTCAATTGGATGCGGTCCAGCAGCGAGCGGTCCTGTACGGCACCGGCGATCAATGGATTCCCTTGGACGCCGCGGAACGAAAAGGCAAGAAGGCGACGACGGCACCCTCGGGCCTGCGGTTCCAATACAAGGGGCTGTATCCCACGATCGAACAGGCCGCGACACTCTCCTACGACTACCGCATGAAGCTGTTCGGGCTGGTGGGCGAAGTCCCCTGCTCGGCCTGCCAGGGAAGCCGCATCCGAGACGATGCTGCCGCAGTTCGGCTGAATAGCAAATCGATCAAGCAGGTGTGCGAACTGCCACTGCGCGATGCCCTGCCATTCCTGAGTGACTTGAAGTTGACCGCGACGCAGAAGCGAATTGCTGGGGACCTGCTGGGTGAGGCCACATCGCGATTGTCGTTCCTGGTCGACGTCGGCCTGCATTACCTGACGCTGGGCCGAACGCTGCCAACGTTGTCGGGTGGTGAAACGCAGCGCATTCGCCTCGCCGGTCAGATCGGCCGCGCGCTGACGGGTGTGCTGTATGTCCTCGATGAACCGACAATTGGTTTGCATCCCAGTGACAATGGTCGGCTGCTGACGGCCCTCAAAAAGCTGCGTGATCTGGGGAACACGGTCGTGATGGTCGAGCATGATCGCGAAGTGCTGCAGGCGGCTGATCGGCTGTATGACTTTGGTCCAGGGGCCGGTCGCTTCGGTGGCACGATCACGGCCCAAGGTTCGCCGCGCGAGATGCACAAGAGCGAACTGTCGCTGACCGGGAAGTATCTGTCGGGTCGCGAAGAGATTGTGATTCCCAACACGCGACGATTGGGGAACCTTGCCGAAGCCGTTGTGCCCACGCCCACGTCCAAGCGACGGAAGAAGACTCTCCTTGATGAGGAACCCGCCGCTCCGAAGGCCGAAAGCAATGGCGAACTCAAACCACCGGGTGGTGGCTGGCTGGAGCTGCTGGGGGCTCGGCAACATAACCTGCGAAATGTCGACTTGCGCATTCCGCTCGGGACATTTACCGCGATCACGGGTGTCAGCGGATCGGGCAAAAGCTCGCTGATCGATGACACGTTGGCGCGCGCAATCGCTCGTAAGCTGCATCGCCTGTCGACTCAGCCTGGTCCCTATGACGAACTGTTGGGACTGGAACACCTCAGTAAGTTGATCGTGGTTGATCAGCAGCCTTTAGGAACAACGCCCGCCTCCAACCCCGCGACTTACACCGGCGTCTTCGAACATATCCGCGAACTGTTCGCCCAGTTGCCTGAAGCCAAGGTGCGTGGCTATGGAGCGGCTCGATTTACGTTCAATCGAGCCGGCGGACGCTGCGACGCCTGCGAAGGGAACGGGCAGAAGCTGATCGAAATGCACTTCCTACCCGATGTCTGGGTCGAGTGCGATGTCTGTCATGGACAGCGGTACAACTCGGAAACGCTGGCGGTCAAATACCGCGGCAAGAGTATCTCCGATGTGCTCAATATGCCGATTGGCCAGGCCCTGGAGCTGTTCGATAACATCCCCAAGATTCGCGGGCCGTTGTCCGTGCTGGCTGCGATCGGCCTGGACTATTTGACCCTCGGCCAGTCCGCTCCGACTCTCTCGGGTGGAGAAGCACAACGCGTGAAGCTGGCGGCCGAACTGGCGAAGCCTCAGTCGGGCAAGACGCTGTATCTGCTCGACGAACCGACCACCGGTCTGCATTTTGATGATATCCGCAAGCTGCTGAAGATCCTGAACAGTCTCGTCGATGCGGGCAACACCGTCGTCGTGATCGAACATAACCTTGATGTCATCAAGACCGCCGACTGGATGATCGACGTCGGTCCGCAGGCAGGGAGCGAAGGAGGCTGGATCGTTGCTCAAGGGACACCGGAGCAGGTCGCTGAGTATGCGCTCAAGCAGATACCCAAGGGTGAAACGCCGGGTCGCAAGCAAACGGGTGTCGCTTCGAACGGCGTCCATCGATCGCTGACGGGCGAGATCCTGGCCGGCGTGCTGGCGGAAGGGAGCCGCGGTAATCGCGATTCGTTCGACGCCGTGGCGGCTCGCAAGAAGAAGGCGGGGGATGTGGACCCCAAATCGATCGGTGCCGAAGCCAGGATGCCTTGGGAAGTCGACGGTCGCAAATGGCACACGGAAACGGGGCTGGCCAACAACGGCAGGCCGCGTCGTTGGCAGGGCGACATGCTGACGCAGATCATTGACCAGATCGAAGC
This sequence comes from Schlesneria sp., assembly GCA_028291515.1. Classification (GTDB taxonomy): domain Bacteria; phylum Planctomycetota; class Planctomycetia; order Planctomycetales; family Planctomycetaceae; genus Schlesneria. Next base: position 8,212 of record JAQGHU010000084.1, on the reverse strand, counting down.
TTCGGGTGAGTTCGCGCCGACCAACTGGGCCGAGCGCAGCACCGTCGAAGTGACTGGAAAAACAAAGTCGTATGGCTGGTTCCTGCACGCGTATACGGGTGACGAATGGCTGCTGTCGCTGAAGTTCCGCGTTGGCAAAAAGACGTTTGATGAAGCGACATTGCTCAGCGAGTTGGCCCTGCAGGACGTGAATGATCTGGACGACATTCCCGTCTACAACCGGCAACCGCGCGTGCAGATTCGTCCGGCGGCGAATGGCCCGTTCGAAGATGTCACCGTGTCGCTGGTCGATCCTGCCGACCTCGAATCGAAGGCGTTTGTCAAGTTCTTCGCCAAGGCCCGCGAGTCGTTCCTGGAACGAACGAACGCCAATGCGCTGGATATCGAAGACCTGACCCCCTGGAAGAAACTCGGCCGCAAGTGGCACCTGATGCGGAAGGGATTTCTGTCCGGATCGATCGAGTGGGATGTTGAGGTTCTGGAAGAAGTGGTCGCGCTCCTCGAAACACTGCTGCCGGACGCCAAGGTCGACTGGACGCAGAAAGTGGTCGTGAACTTTGCCTCGGGCAAAACGCCGTTGGCCAACATCGTCACCAAGCGTCCTGCCGGTGTCGACCTGAACGTGTTCGTGCCGACCGGCTCGATCCAGCTCGGGCAGGTCGCGGCATTCGGCATAGAACCGGGCATCGAACCGCATCGCGACGGCCTCGACGTCATTCGGCTACGGTTCACACAGTTGGGGCACATCCGCAACGCGGCACTGAAGGCGTTTTTGAAAGAGCGATTCAAATCGTAGCGACTGGCCTCGAATGTGTGGCTGGGGTCGAGTCTTCGAGCCCCCAGATTTTCGTGATCTCCTGTGGGTGGTCCAAAGCGGCCGACCACAGCCACCAAACGATCGCTCAAGCTTACTTGGATGTATTCAAAGCCACTGCAGTGCGAATCAGTGCCTTAAACGCTTTGTCGTTGATCTTGTCTCCCTCATGAATATCGATGGCTCGCCGGGTGTTGCCTTCGAGGCTGGAGTTGAAGAGGCCTGCAGGATCTTCCAATGAGGCGCCCTTGGCGAAGGTCAGTTTTACGGCGGTCTTGTAGGTCTCACCGGTGCAGATGATTCCAGCATGCGACCACACCGGAACCCCGAGCATCCCATTGGACGGCTTCCGCCATTTCACTTCTTCAACGACATCGGGGTCGGCCTGCTGGATGAGCGTTCGCACTCGAGCCAGCATCTCGACCCGCCAATCACTCAGCTCGTTGATTTTCGCATCGACTGGCTTTGGCTTGGTTGCTGATTCTTCTTTCGCGCTACTCTTCTTTTTCATGAGTTGTCACTTCCTGAGTGCTTGTTGATCTCGCGGCTTACATTCGTTCACCGGGCAATAGGCTGGCTTGTTTCACCCAAGCAGTGAACTGCGCTTCGTCGAACTGGCCGTCCTCATAGATGTGCAGATAGCGGACTTCCTTTTGCTTTGACTCGACCGGAGGAGCCGGGTGCAGTGACGTCCCACGGAAGAACGCGACTTTGATGTACTTCGTGATGCAATGAAAAGCGAGGAACCAGCCGTCGTCGTCGATGCCATAGAAGGGAGTGTTCCACCTGACCCCTTTGCGTACGTTGGGCACGGTCCGTTCGATGATCGCATCGAGTCGGCGACCAATGTCGCCTTTCCAGCCTGGCATCGCCGCGATGTAGGTCTGCACAGGAGCGTCCCCGTCCGCCTTGGCGATTTGCGGGTTGCCGCCTGAGAGAAGCTTGACCGGCTTTGCAGCGGCGGCCTTCCTCTTCACTGCTGTAGTTGTCGTGGCTTTCTCTTGAGCCGCCACTTTCTTCGAGACCGCTTTCTTAGGCTTGTCAGGAGCAGCCTTGGCAACTCCTTTCGGCGACTTAACGGCCTTGGTCGCGACCTGCTTTCCGGTCGCTTTTTTCGTGGCTTTCGCCGACTGCGGAGACTTCTTGCCAGCCATTGAGTTCACTCCAGGACCAAGATGACTTCCAACCGACTTTCGAAGCATCGGGGCATGAGACGGTCAGCATCTTAAACGCTCGCTGATCCCTTTCAAACAAAATCGTGCCGGACCTGTTTCGTGTTGGCACAGTGACCTCCGCCCAATCTCCTGGCGAGATTGGCTACGCGGCTTATAGGGCGCGTGGAGTCTTCGGAACACGCCATTTTGTTTCATGTCGCATGGGTGGTGCGTTCCGAAGACTCCACAACACCGGCCGGTTTCCGATCGAGGTGATCGACGTCATCCAATACGATCGGTTAGTCGAGGGTACTCGTGCGCTCTCTGCGAACGGCTCGAATCGTCGCGCTCCTAGAATTCTTAAACCCGACTCAACGTTCCGCTGTGTCCGCCGAACGAATCGGTCTCGACTCCCAGTCTCTGCAGAATGGTGACGAAGAGCTTTGCCAGAGGAAGCTCTTCCACTTCTATCTTGGCCGTCCATCCGGCGTCGGTATCGATTCCAGCCCCCGCCTGATTGTCTTCGTTTCCTTTGCCGAACTTGAGATACCGGCCGTTGTTGAAACCGAGGTTTTTGCCGCCAGCAGAGATCATCGGATAGTTGCGCGAGAGATGGAAACTACTGGAGGCGGAACCGTGCATGGCCAGCGTATTGTCCAGCATGTTCCCATTGCCAGTCGGCTCGGGGGTCTCTTTCAATCGTTGCGCGAACCGACCGAATTCTTCGGCTTGATAGCGATTGTAGGTCCCCAGGTTCTGCCAACCGCCGGGCTTCTTGACCTCATGAGTCAGACCGTGAGCACCACCATGACCGACGGCTAGTGACAGCAGGTCGTGCGGACCTTCGCCGTTTTCTCTACCCAATTGGAAGGTCGCGGCGCGAGTCGAATCGCTAAGGAACGCGAGATAGATCAGTTCATACATCGTCTGGAAGTAGAGTCTGGCCTCTTTGGGTTCGGCATCCAGATGCAAGTTCTGGGTGTCCACCTGGGGAACCGGAGTATCGATCCACCGTTGCGCCTTGGCGAGCTTCAACTCGGTATCGCGTACCGCGTCAAGATACTGCTTCAGCGTCTCTTGATCGCGAGTCGAGAGCTGCCGGTTCAGCGAGCGAGTATTCTCAATCAGCAGATCGAGGGCACTCTTGCTTCTGGCCAGTCTTTCGGCTGCGTCTTTACCGCTCGTCACGAACAGCATGTCGAAGATTTGCTTCGGCCTGTTCATGGCAGGAATCGGCCGTCCTTCTCGATTGAAGGATTGAGTCTGCGCTCCGCGCGGGCCGCCCACGCCGCCATTGGTCGACATCACCAGAGAAGAATGTCGAGTGAAGTCGCCGGCGTGCTCGGCATACACCTGATCGAGCGAGATCGTATTTCGATACGGGCCTTCACCACCGATAGGCGCGCCCGTCAAATACTGGTCCGCGTTAGAGTGGCCGTGAACACTTCTCGCCGCAGGATGCGACAGCCCGGAATAAATCGTGATGTCGCCGCGCAGTGGTTCAAGAACGTCAAGCACTTTGGTCAACTTGAAATCTGTCTCGCCGCCCCGTGGAAACCAACTCCAGTCTTCCCAGGCCGGGTCGGACTTCAGCGGCAATCCGACACCATCGGGGTGATAGACACTGACAAACCGTTTCGGAGTCGCGTCCCTGGCTGGACTCCCCACGGCGAATGACTCCAGCCACGGCAACGCCAGAGCGACACCGGTACCGCGAAGAAAAGTTCTACGATTCAGCAAAACAGATTTGTTGTTCATTGTCTGTTGGCTTTCAATATTTCTTCAATTCGGAAATCACGTACGCGAAGGCAGCATCAAAGTCTCGCGCGTACTCTACAACGGTCAGGCTTTCAGCAATGCACTCAAACGTCGCTTCCTTGAGTGTAATGAGAAAGTGCTTGGACGATTCCCCTGATGGCACCCACTTCATTCCGCGACCACCCCATATTCGATTCGCCGAGCGATTCCGTTGGTCCTGGATATCCGCGAGCCATTCTGATCCCGAAACTTCGACCACGGAAGACCGACTGTCTGCAAGCCCATGATTCCAGAACGGATGTTCTGGGAGTCCTTCATCATTCGGGTAGCCCAATTTCGCAGACGATACATTGACACAATCCAGAATTGCGATACCAAGATTCTTCAGATAGCCATTCTCCTGAACAGTCTTACTAACGGCAAAGAACAACAGGTACGACTTGTCTCCCGTTTGTATCAGTGTTTCCGCCGGCTCTGACGGAGATGGTTCGCATCCAATGTCGTACGGACGCACGGTGATAGTCACTGCTTTCTTGCCTGTAAAACTTACTTCGTGTTGAACAAATTGCTGCTGACGATCAGCTCAATCAGGTCGCCCAATCGATCTTCGTGTCTTCGAAACTGTCCGGTCAAGTCGTCGATTTCAGCGCGGTCTCCGAAAGAAAGCGGTCTGCCCAGAGCATAGGCCGTCAGCTTGTGGACGATCGCTCTGGCAAATTGATCTTGTCGGTCTGTGAAGATGTATCGCTTGAGCCCATCCATCCCGGCCAGAGTCTGATGGTTGAAGAGTTCCGACGAGGCATCGACAGGGGCGTTCTTCACGTGAGTTCGGAAGGCTCCCACGGCATCGTAGTTTTCGAACGCGATTCCCCACGGGTCGATCTTGGCGTGACACGAGATACAGGCCGGTTTGCTGCGATGATTGGCGATCCGCTCTTTCAGAGTCATCTTGAGGATCTCGGGATCGGTCAGATCGACTTCCGGGACGTTCGGTGGTGGCGGAGGCGGCGGATCGTCGAGGACGCGTTTGAGCATCCACACCCCTCGCTTGAGGGGATGAGAATCCTTGCCGTCGGAGTTCATGGTCATGATCGCAGCAGCCGTCAGCAGGCCACCGCGATTTGCTTGAGGCGTGATGGCCACCTTGCGGAAATCAGGACCGTAAACCTTGGGAATCCCATAGTGCGCCGCCAGCCGTTCATTGACCATGGCGTAGTCGGAATGGATGAAGTCCATGATGCTGTGGTTCTGCTTCAGGACATCATCGAAGAAGGCGACTGGCTCTTCCAGCATCGCGTGTCGCAAGGAGTTGTCTGTCACGTGCGTGACGCTGTTCATCCTGTCCAAGCCGAGCCATTGTTCGACGAAGTTTTGCGAGAACCGTCTGGAACGCGAGTCCGCCAGCATCCGTTTCACCTGAGCAGTCAGGACCTGGTGCTCTCGCAGCTTGCCTTGCTCGGCGAGTTGCAACAGTTCGTCATCAGGGATGCTGGACCACAGAAACACGGACAGGCGACTGGCGAATTCAAACTCACTGATCCTGGCAGAGGATGTCGTCTCGTCGGTCGTTGCTCTTTGAGTTAAATAGAGGAACTCGGGGGTGGCCAGCGCCGTCGCCAACACCTCGACCATGGCCTCTTCGAACGTCGAGAAGCCTGGCCGGTACTTCGCATACAAGTCCATGAACTGATCGACTTCCTCCGTACTGACCGGGCGACGCCAGACGCGTCGCAGGAATCGACTCAAGACCTCGCGGCCGTAGAGTTGCTCGTCACCCTTGTTGCTGCTGTCGACGAAGATGTCGGTGTGAGATTTCGGCGGCCATTGTTCGTAGAACGGCGCGGTGATTTCGATGGTCTCGATCAATACTTGCAGAGGGTCTTCCCCGCCATGTGCATTCGAGACATTGTGAATGTGCAGGAACTCATCCCGTCTGGGGAACTCTGTGGTGAGCTTGCGGAAAGGGTTGCGCTGGATATCACCCAGTGGGATGTCGAAGTCAATGAACTGAGGGGCGTCGACAGCTGCCGTGACAGGGATGTCTCGTTCACTGACGACCTGCGAGAAGTTGGCGTTGTTGCTGGTGTGAGCACTGAAAATCAGACGCAGGCTCGCATACTCATCGGCGTTCATCGTCGAGCGACCGGCTCGAATGCGAACGCGCATGTCACCTTCATCAGGAAGAAACCGATCGAGGTCCAGCTTCAACTCGTTCGAGCGCGGAAGTGCTAATGCAACTGGAGAGGGAGCCGGCGTTTGTCCCACCACCGCCTCAGTCCGAGGCATTGTCTTGCCCGCGACAAACGGAATGCTCTCGCCTGTTTCTCGATTCAATAGTTGCTGCTGATTTCGGGGTCTTCTGGCGGGCTTCTTGTTCTTGTCAGGCTCCTTGGCATCCCCTTTGACAGCCGCTTTGTCCATCTCTTCCTGCATCGAGATGAAGTAAATGACGGGCTGCGGTCGCTCGCCGCTGACAGTAGCTCGCTTGAGTGCTTTCAGCCCAATCTCGCGATAGCTCTCGAACTGCATGACGGACATCTGCAGCAGTTCCGAGCTGTTCTTGAATCCATCCTCTGAGGCAGTTTCCGGCGGCAATGTGTTCGCCATGGAATAGGGCAGACCAAGCAAGTCCTGCAGGGCGTAGTTGTATTCGTACTTCGTCAGCCGGCGGAAAGACGAATGCGACTGACTGCTGCGACGGATGATGGACGCTGTATTCAGTTCATTGCTGAGCCAATCCACAATGCGGCCGCGATCCGCATCGGCGAGTGCATAGTCCGCTGCGTCCTCGGGAGGCATCTCGGACTTGCTGAGAGCGTTGAAGACCTCACGCCATCGCTCCACGTCCGGGCCGGTCAGCAAGTCGGGATTCAACTGGTCGATGCGCAGCCGACCCTCGGACTTCTCGGGACCATGACAGGCGAGACAGTTCTTGTTCAGGATCGACCCCACCGACTCTCGAAAGAAAGCCACGTCAGCTTTGGGAATGGCGTCGACGGCTTTGGCGGTTTCCTTGTTCTTTTTCAAAAAGCGAGACTTGTCACGTCCCTGTGCTTTGGTCGCCTCCAATGGGATCGCAGTCTCTTGAGCATGGGCGACGGAAATCGCGACTGCGCTGCAGACGAGAAATAGAATCGTGATCCTCAAATGATTCATAGGCTGCGATTCGTTCTTGGCGAGCTTCGGGGCGGGGGCGATCGTCTGTCCGGGCGAACGGACGACCGAATGGGCAGGACTCGAGCGGCGTGAGCTTCTTCGACACACCAGCATAGCGGTTCCGTCCGATAGTCTGAAGCAAAAAGTCCCTTGCGATCTGTCCTTTAAACTCTCTTTTCGGGAAACTGCTAGCCACAGATTCGCGCATGACAACTCATCAGGGAGAGCAAAGCTCCTGCTAATGTAGTAGGCACACTCCGTGTGCCGTGTTCAGCACTCAGTTTGCTGTCTACCGGGCCGAAGGGCGTTGTGTGCCACTGGCGGTGGCCTTGAACCGCCAGTGGCACAGGAGTTGGATTTGCCCTCCAGATCTCTGCATCGCACTTTGTTGCGGCATTCACGTCGAGGGTGCCGCGACTTTGAAGTCCTCGACAAGGTCGTGCTCTTCCTGCGTCTGTATCCGAAGAACGATCACACCCCACCGAGTTCATCTCGGTGGAAGCGGGCTTGTGCACTACGTGAACGTCGGCTGGCGGTAGTGCACAGGCCCGCGGCGGCCTTTGATTTCCAGTTCACACATCCGGCGACAGGACCAAACTCAAGCTTCAGTTCTTGAGCTCCGATCCAGCAGCGATGCCTTTTTGAGACAAAGATCCCTCCAAACCGAATACTCATCTTGACTATCAATTTCCTCTTGGCACAATCATTGGCGTAGTGAACGAAGTACACGTGGACCGTAACAACCGGCCACACCCATCGACTGCCTGTGTTCAGGCGGTCATCGGTGTGGCCGGTTTTTTTTTGTGCCTGAAATCGGAGTCATCACTCTCGTTCCCAAGCTCCAGCTTGGGAACGCAAGTCTTCGAAGCTCCGCTTCGTGTCTATCCCAACTGATCTCGAACCAGAAATCCAACAGAAAGAGCCAACGGACGAGGAGCACGCCTTGCGGACGGGTGGCACGCCCTGACGCTGTGTGTACAGGCTCTGCGAAGGGCGTGGATTAGAGGGATTGGCTCGTCGGACTAGCGACAGCCGTCTTCCGCCCCGAAAGGGGCACCCTATCGTAGCCCAGGGCGACGCCCTGGGTTCGTAGGCCCCGCGTTTACGAAGCCCTGACAGGGCGACCTAATTCCCCAACTGACAACAAATAATCTGTGTGGGAGTGATGCATGAGATTCACGCAGACGACGTTGCCTGTGACAATCACATCCCCGTTCATCACCCATATTAGATCGCCCTTTCAGGGCTTGGCGGATTGTCGTGCGGCGAAAACCCAGGGCGTTGCCCTGGGCTGCGATAGGCCACGCCTTTGGCGTTCAAGAGGCCTTTC
>JAQGHU010000077.1 GCA_028291515.1 Schlesneria sp. | reverse complement strand
AACGCTTTGAAAAGGGCGTGGTCCAACGGCGACAAACCACATCCTTCTAAGTCTTGTCGAGAGGTTGTGTCGGACATGCCAGACTAATAATCAGCACAAGTCTTCCCTGCCGGGCTTTAGCTGGCTTTGAAGCTGGCGGCACAATCGGGATCGTTCCTTGATAATTTCAAGGACAATGGTGTCATGCAAACCGGGTTGTGTCGGGCAGCTGCGACGCTCACATTCGATCGAATCCAGTGATTCCACTGGACAGATCAACCTGCGTTGATTCTCATGGGTGAGACAAGCTTCATAATCCAGCCGAACTCCCGCCAGTAGTCATCCCCGTTGAGGCCTCGCGCAATGACGTCGACTTGGTTCCGTCACCTGACATTCCTCGCCATTGTGATCATCGTCGGGAATGCACAAACCAGTCGAGCGGCGGATCGTACGATCGATTTCCGGCGCGACATCCGTCCAATCCTGTCGAACAACTGCATCTTCTGTCACGGGCCCGATGAAAAAGAACGCAAAGGGGGACAGGATGGACTGCGACTGGATACGTCGGATGGAATGACCGTGGATCTGGGTGATGGCAAGAAGGCGGTCGTTCCTGGGAAGCCGGAACTGTCCGTCCTGCTGCACCGGGTTAGATCGACCGATCCGGATTTGGTAATGCCTCCTAAGTCGTCTCCCAAAAAGCTGACGGCGGAGGAAATCGGACTGCTGGAAAGCTGGATCAAGCAAGGGGCAAAGTATGAGGGCCATTGGTCCTACACGAAGCCTGCGCGACCAGAACTTCCCAAAGTCCAGGATGCCGCCTGGCCACGCAATGAGGTTGATCGGTTCCTGCTGGCGCGACTGGAGAAAGAGGGGCTGCGGCCATCCGTCCCGGCCGACAAGTACGCCCTCATTCGTCGCGTGTCACTCGATCTGACCGGCCTGCCCCCGACCATCGAAGAGGTCGATGCCTTCGTCAATGATCAAGATTCCAAGGCCTACGAGAAGTTGGTCGATCGTCTGCTAACCAAGCCGACATTTGGCGAGCATTGGGCGCAAATGTGGCTCGACCTGTCGCGCTATGCCGATTCGGCTGGCTATGCCGATGATCCTGCGAGGAGGATCTGGCTGTTTCGTGACTATGTGATTCAGTCGCTAAACGCAAACAAACCGTTCGATCAGTTCACGATCGAGCAGATCGCGGGCGACCTGCTCCCTGAACCGACGGAAGACCAACTCATTGCGACCGCGTTTCATCGCAACACGTTGACCAACAACGAAGGGGGCACGAACGACGAAGAGTTCCGCAACGTCGCCGTTGTCGATCGAGTCAACACGACGATGGCGGTCTGGATGGGCACGACCATCAACTGCGTTCAGTGCCACAGCCATAAGTACGATCCGATCACGCATGAAGAGTTCTACAAGCTGTTCGCGTTCTTCAACAACACGGGAGATGCCGACCGCGGCGACGAATCGCCCCTGCTGTCGATCTATACGGATTCGCAGAAGCAGCAGCAGGCCACTTGGAAAGAGGATCTCGCCAAGCTCGAACCGGTCTTGAAAACGGTGACGCCAGAGTTGCAATCGGCTCAAACAACATGGCAGGCCGCCTTTCCGCTGAACCTGTCCTGGCGCGGACTGAAACCGACCGCTGTGAAATCGGAGGCGGGACTGGAAGCGAAGATCGATGATACCGGTGCTGTCTATATGGCCACCGCTGCGAAGAACGACAACTATGCGGTCGAAGTGCCACTGGACGGCTCGACCATTCGTGCGATCCGGTTGGAACCCCTGCCTCACGACGCATTGCCCGGCAAAGGCCCCGGCCACGCGGGGGGGAATTTTGTGATTACCAAAGTCTCGGCTCTGATCACGCCACCGACCGGAACGTCACTGAATGGACGGTTCGTCCGCGTGGAATTGCCAGGCAAGAGCAAATATCTTTCGCTCGCCGAAGTCCAGGTCTTCCAGGGGGCTGACAATATCGCTCTGCAAGGTGAAGCCAAGCAGATCAGTGTCGACTTTGACGGGAGTGCCAAGCTGGCGATCGATGGCAACACGAACGGCCACTACTACGAAGGCAAGTCCACCACGCACACCGCGGCCGGTGACAATCCCTGGTGGGAAGTTGATCTGAAGTCTGAGCAAAAAATTGATCGCATCGCGATCTGGAATCGAACGGACGGAGCAGGTGACCGGTTGGCAAATTTCAAACTGATCGTGCTGAATGACAAGCACGAACCGATCTGGCAAACCGACGTGAAGACTCATCCAAACCCCAGTGCCGAATTCTCGGTGAATGGTCAACGAGCGATTGAGTTTCAAGTCGCCTTGGCGGACTACTCACAGTCGTCCTTCGAGGCCGCCAATGTCCTGAACAATAAGGATCCCAAGACCAAAGGCTGGGCGGTGGGAGGCGGCATCGGTCAGCCGCATGCCTTGACTCTGGTCGCCAAGACGCCTGTCGAAGTCCCTGCCGGTTCGGTGCTGACGGTCTCGATCGAGCAGCAATCGAACCACGCCAACCACACACTCGGCCACTTCCGCTTGTCGGCCACAGACGAACCCCAAGTGGAGCAATGGGCTCGAACGCCCGCAGCCGTCATCGATGCCCTGCGAGTTCCTGTCGCCAGTCGAACACCGCAGCAAGTCGAAAGCATCACGCAACATTATCTGAGCATTGCCCCGGCACTCGATCAGACCAGGAAAATGATTGCGGGCCTGCAAAAGCAACTTGCCGATCTGAAGCCCGAAACCGTACCGATTATGAAAGAGATGGACGCGAATCGACGTGTCAGCAAAATCCAGATTCGCGGCAACTTCGAGGACTTGGGTGCGGCAGTGACGGAGGGGACACCAGCCGTATTTCCCCCTTTGCCTGCCGACGCCCCGCGAAACCGTTTGACGTTGGCCAAGTGGCTGATCGACGAAAATAATCCGCTGACCGCCCGAGTGATCGTGAACCGTTATTGGGAACAAATCTTCGGGACGGGCATCGTGGCCACGAGTGAAGAGTTCGGCACGCAGGGCGATCAGCCGTTTCATCCCGAACTGCTCGACTGGCTGGCGACGGAATTGATTCGACTGAAATGGGACACCAAGGCACTGCTGAAAACATTAGTGATGTCGGCCGCCTATCAACAGTCGTCCAAAGTCACACCCGAACTGCAGCATCGCGATCCCGACAATCGCCTGCTGGCCCGCGGCCCTCGATTCCGTTTGTCAGCCGAAGTCCTTCGCGATCAGGCGATGATGATCAGCGGGTTGCTCAGTCCGAAAATGTACGGTCCGCCCGTGAAGCCATCTCAACCGATGAGCGGACTGAGTGCCGCCTTCGGATCAGGAATCGATTGGCAGACAAGTGCAGGTGAAGACAAATATCGTCGAGGTCTCTACACGACTTGGCGACGCTCGAACCCCTATCCCTCGATGGCCACATTCGATGCCCCCAATCGCGAGGTCTGCACTGTGCGGCGCGGTCGGACGAACACCCCTTTGCAGGCGCTCGTCACGCTGAATGATCCCGTCTACATCGAAGCGGCTCAAGCGTTGGCTCGCCGCATCGCAAAGAGCGAAGGCGAGACCGTCGACCGCGTTCGCTACGGCTTCCGACTGACACTGTCACGGCAACCGCAAGAAGCCGAATTGGTCCGATTGGTGAAACTGTACGACCAATCGCTCGCCAAGTATTCGCAGAATGCAGACGATGCGAAACGCATGGCGACCGATCCACTGGGACCAGTTCCCGAAGGCATGAAACCTGATGAACTGGCTGCATGGACCGTTGTCGGCAACGTGCTGCTCAACTTGGATGAGACGATCATGAAAAGGTAGCGACGACCGCCGTTCCCTTCTGCAATACTTGAATTCATTGTCCGTGAGGTCCGCTGATGAATCCGCATGTCACCAATCTGCAACTGCAAACTCGCCGTCAGTTCCTGCAGACGACTCAAGTCGGCCTGGGTGGGTTGGCGCTCTCGTCGCTACTCGGCACGAACTCAGCCGGCGCTGCCGAATCGTCTGTCGTGAATCCGTTGGCAGCGAAGACTCCGCACTTCGCACCCAAAGCGAAGCGGGTGATCTACCTGCATCTCACAGGATCGCCGCCGCATCTGGATCTGTACGACTACAAACCGGAACTGGTGCGACTGAGCGGCCAGGATGCTCCTGACTCGTTCATCAAGGGTAAGCGATTCGCCTTCACGTCGGGGACGCCAAAACTGCTCGGAACTCCTCGCAAGTTCGCTCAGCACGGCCAGGGAGGTGTCTGGCTCTCAGATGCGATTCCGAATCTGCACTCCGTCGCTGACGAGATGTGTGTGATCCGGTCTATGTTCACCGAGCAGTTCAATCACGCTCCGGCGGAACTGTTGCTCTACACCGGATCGGCGCGATCGGGCCGCCCATCGATGGGGTCGTGGGCGACTTACGGCCTAGGCTCAGAGAACGAAAACCTGCCGGGGTTCGTGGTGCTCATTTCCAGCGGCGTGCAGCCGAACGGTGGTAAGAATTCCTACGGCAGCGGATTTCTACCATCCGTCTTTCAAGGGGTGCAATGTCGCTCCAAGGGTGACCCCGTGCTGTATGCGTCCGATCCTCCGGGCATGAATCGCGAATTGCGACGGCAGACACTCGACGCGCTGCATGATCTGAATGAACTGCAGGCTCAGGAACTGGGCCACCCGGAAACGCTGACTCGGATCGCTCAGTATGAACTTGCCTTCCGCATGCAGATGTCCGTTCCTGAGGTGATGGATATCACCAAGGAAACCAAAGAGACGCTGGAGTCCTACGGCGCGATGCCCGGCGGGGCCAGTTTCGCGAACAACTGCCTGCTTGCCCGACGTCTTTGCGAGCAGGGTGTCCGCTTCGTCCAACTCTTCGATTGGGGCTGGGACTTCCACGGCACCGGGCCGGGCGAAGCGTTAACGGATGGTCTGACGAACAAATGCGCGACCATGGACAAGCCGGTCGCGGCATTGATCAAAGACTTGAAACAACGCGACATGCTGAAGGACACGCTGATCATTTGTGGCGGCGAGTTCGGACGCACCCCATTCCGTGAAGGTCGCACGGCCGCCAGCGCAAACCTGGGACGTGACCACTTCCCCGATTGCTACTCCATGTGGCTCGCAGGCGGCGGCGTCAAAGGTGGCTTGATGTATGGCGAATCGGATGAACTCGGGTTCTCGATCGCCCGCGACAAAGTCCACGTGCATGACCTGCAGGCGACAATCATGCACCTGTTGGGCTTCGATCACACGAAGCTGACCTATCGCTTCCAAGGCCGCGATTATCGTTTGACCGATGTCCACGGCGAGGTGGTCAAGGGCATTCTGGCGTAAACGATACGCAATTTCTGGTCGCGGCATGCATGTGACTTGGGTGCTTAGTCCCGGTAGGGACAGCCGACAATAGCCCACCACAGTGGTGGGTACGACGACGAGTGATGACCGGAAAGTCCCGACAGGGACGACAGAAGACTTCGATGATCATTCCCGTTTGAACGCAAGAGACGGCAGCCTGCATCTCGAACTGCTTGCATTCTCGTTCGCAACCGGAAGAGTTCTCTCGTCCCTCCGGGAATTTCTACAAGCGGCCAGCGATGTCTTCGCTTTGACATTGTCCCTGGGGATCGGTGAAATAGCCTTTTGAGAATATTAAGTTGCGAATGGAGTCTTTGATGCATCGACAGTGGCGAATCGCGTCGCACGACGAAACGCGAGTCCGCGAACTAAGTACTCGACTGCGGATTGCCCCGCTGCTGGCGCAGGTGATTGTCGCGCGAGGCTGTGGAACCGCAGAGGCGGCGACGCAATATCTCGCCAAGAAACTGGTTGATCTGCACGATCCCGAGAAACTGCCCGGAGTAAGTAAGGCTGCGGATTGCATCGTCGCCGCAGTGCATGCGGGTCGTCGCATCACTGTGTATGGCGACTATGACGTCGACGGCGTGACTTCAACCAGTCTGTTGTGGCATTGCCTGCAACTCACCGGAGCCAACGTCGACTACTACATCCCCAGTCGATTGGAAGAGGGCTATGGACTGAACTGCGATGCGATTCGGCAGCTTCATGCGGAAGATCCTGCTCGACTCGTCGTCACTGTCGATTGTGGAATCACGAGCGCCACGGAAGCGGCGCTCGCTCGCGAGTTGGGGTTGGAGCTGATCATCACCGATCACCACCAGTTTGCGGATTCCCTTCCGGTCGACACAGTGTTGGTTCATCCTCGTCTGCCTGGTGAATATCCATTCGGAGAACTCTGCGGCGTCGGTGTCGCGTTTAAGCTTGCCTGGGCGATCTGTGCTCGTTTGGGTGACGGCAAGCGAGCGTCGCCGAAGATGCGCGAATTCCTGCTGAGCGCGATTGGCCTCGCCGCGATTGGAACGATTGCGGACGTGGTTCCATTGATTGACGAGAACCGCGTTCTAGTTCATTTCGGCCTGGCCAGCCTGATCGAGCGATCGAGTCCCGGCCTGAAAGCTTTGATGAAAGTGGCAGGGTTATCGGAACGCCCCGCACTGCAAGCAGAAGATATCGCCTTCGCGATCGCTCCTCGAATTAATGCTGCCGGCCGATTGGGGCAAGCACGACTGGCTGTGGAATTGTTGACGACAAGTGATGCGGAGCGGGCAGTGGCGCTGGCAGCGTATCTCGATGAACTCAATCGCAACCGGCAGACGGTTGAACGCCGAATGCTCAAACAGGCAAAGGAACTGGTTGCGGAACGCCCAGAGTGGCACGATCAGCGTGCGTTGGTGCTGGCTCATGAGGAATGGCACCCGGGAGTAATCGGTATCGTTGCCAGTCGGGTGGCCGAACACTTCCAGCGGCCTGCGATCATGATCTCGATCCATGGCGTGAATGGGCTTGCTCAAGGAAGCGGTCGATCGTTTGCAGGTTTCAACCTGCACGCAGGACTCACTGCCTGCCGGCATCTGCTGGTTGGATACGGTGGGCACCACGCCGCTGCGGGACTGAAGATCGAGCCAACGGGGATCGATGCTTTTCGCGTTGCGTTCAGTCAATTCGTTGCCGAAAACCATCAGGTGCTGCCTGGTCAGGCGGAGTTGGCGATCGATGCGGAAATCCGGCTGGCCGACTTGAATCTGAAGTCGATTTCGGACTTGGAGCGATTGGGCCCCTTTGGTGCTCATAATTCACGTCCCGTATTTGTGGCGAGCAACGTCACGCTGGTCGCCGCCAAGAAGATGGGGGAAGGCGAACGACATCTTTCGATTCAAGTCCGGCAGTTCGGTGAATCGATTCGCGGAGTGGCGTTCGGCAAAGGGGAATGGGCCGACGAATTGAATCAAGTTGCCGGGGCCATCTCGATCTGTTTCCAACCGACAATCAATCGTTTTCAGGGGCGTGAAAAGGTGGAGTTTCAACTGTTGGATTGGCACCCCGCAGAGACGCCATGATGTCAGGTCGACGTGGTTGGATGTCTGTGCGGTTGTCGATGCGGCTGGGTCACCGTCGATTTGTCCTGACCTTCCCGCCCACGATCAATCGATGGGGACTGGTGCTCGCGATGTCCGTCCTGCTGCCGGTGGGATATTTCCTGAGTGCCGTCCCGACCATCAAGCTGCTTCGCAGAACGGGTCTGTACACTCCCACTGTTGAATCGTGTGCGATGGTCGTTTATGCCCCGCTCGTGATACTTGATCAGCAATCGCCGCTTTGCCGTGAGTTCTTTGAGGCAGAAGAGCGGCTACTTTCGCGTGTGATTGGGGATTGATCTCGCGCAGAACCTTCCGATTCCGGCTGAACTGTCTCACTGACACCGGTCTGGCAGATGATATAATTCCGTCGACGTTGGCTGAATTCATCAGAATTGAGCATAGTTGGTATAGATCACTGTCTGGAATTCCCCTCTGAGCTTCCTCTCATGCATCCCGTCCGAGTTGGACCTTACCTGATCGATCGCAAGATCGGCGCTGGCGCGATGGGGACCGTCTATGTCGGGATCCATGAAGAAACGAAGAAGCAAGCTGCGATCAAAGTGCTGCCTGCATCGCTCGCTCGCGAAGAAGGCTTCGTGATGCGATTCAATCGAGAAATCGAAGCGATTCGCCGGCTGAGCCATCCCAATATCGTCAAGTTTTTCGAGAGCGGCACAGACGACAACGAGACTTACTACTATTCGATGGAGTACATCGACGGGGACACACTGACAGGTCGCTTGCGTCGCGACCGGCGAATCCCCTGGCAGGAAGCGATTTCGATGACGATTCAAATCTGCGCCGGATTGAAGCACGCGCACGATGTGGGGGTCGTCCATCGAGATTTGAAGCCGTCAAATCTGCTGATTGCCAACGACGGCACGATTAAGATCGCCGACTTTGGTGTCGCGCAGGTGTTCGCGGCCGAGCAACTCACGATGACAGGTGCGATCATCGGAACAGCTGAGTTCATGTCGCCAGAACAGGTGGAAGGGCGGCGCGTAGATCGTCGCAGCGACATCTATTCGCTGGGGGCCGTGCTGTACACCATGCTGGTCGGTCAGCCACCGTTCGCCAGCGGCACGCCTGCCGAGATCATGCAAAAGCAACGGTTTGGCACCTTTGATCAACCACGCAATTATGTGCCCGAGATTCCTTCCTGGCTGAATGACATTGTCTGTCAATTGCTGGAGAAGAGTCCGGACAAGCGTTTGCCAGATGCCTACGTTGTGTCACGGCGACTTCAGGAGGTGGTGCGAAAAGTCGAACTGAAGAATTCAGAACCGGAAGTCATCCTTCATCCCGATGCCGAAACGGGGTTGGCTCATCCCGTTGCCGCCGGTGGCAACATGGGCGCGACGTTCGTTCGTGATCTGATGCGAGCTCATAGCGCTCGCGAAGAACCGACGACAATTCTCGAGCGGATGTTCAACAATACCTGGGTGTTGTTGACGATGCTGGCGCTGGTGATCGGAGGATTGTGGTGGTTTTTGTCGAAGGCTGATGATGCCACGAACAATGCCGTGACCGGGCCGGGGCCTGGATCGGAGCCAGAGCGAATTCTGCAGGCCGCTCGCTGGAAATGGAAAACAGGTGATGCCGCCGGAGCCAAGCGTCAATTGGAATCGTTGCGGGCAATTCTGGCTGGCGATGACAGCCATAAACTGACCGTGCGGGCAGTCGACAAATTGCTCTCCACAATCCGCAACCAACGTCCAACTTACTCGCAAGCATTCATTCAGGAAGCCTTAGACCGGGCGATTTCATTAGAACGGACCGATCCAATACAAGCCAAATCGATCCTCATCAGTGTCATCTATCTGTATGAATCCGATCGCTCGTTAAGCGATCACATCGCCAGGGTAAGAACGCGCCTGAAAGCCCTTGGAAAAACTTTGGGGCAGGAATCGGGACCGATGCCAGAACTTGAAGACACTAGCAACTCTCTCGTTGAACCGGCTGGACCGGATAGCTCTGTTCCAACAAACGCGAATGAAGACGCGTCGCCGAAAGGGACGAGTGCAGCACCCTGAATGTGGCGACCTCGACCAGTAATCAAATGGTCATCGCGGTAAAGCCGCCATCAATCAGTAGATTGTGACCGGTCAAGAAGCTACCCGCTGTCGGAGACGCCAGTAACAAAATGCCCCCCGCAAGCTCTTCGGGTGATCCGAATCGATCCATCGGCGTATGGCGCATAATGTTTTCAACGCGATCGGGAGTCAGCACCTTCTTATTCTGCTCGGCAGGAAAAAAACCGGGCGACAATGCGTTGACTCGAATCCCTTTGGTTCCCCATTCACGAGCCAGGTTTTGAGTCAGGCTGAGTACTGCTGCCTTGGAAAGTGAATACGTGTAGACGCGTGAGAGTGGCGGTCCGGCGCTGACGGAGGCGACGTTGATGATCGACCCCTTTGTCCCGCGTTCCAACATGTACTTTCCGATGACCTGACAGGCCAGCCGTACTCCGCGAAGATTCACATTGAGAATGTGATCCCATTCCTCCTCACTGATTTCGAGGAAAGGTGTCGCTGAATTGACTCCGGCACCGTTCACCAGCACGTTGGCTTCGCGACCAGTCGATCGCAAATGGGCGACCAGGCCATCGAGCCCGCTTTTTGATGTCGCATCACACGAGAGGTACTCCGCCGAGCCGCCTGCCTGCCGAATGGTGCGGACCCGCTCGTGTCCGTGGTCGTCATTCCGACCGACGACCACGACATGAGCTCCGGCTCCCGCCAGCGCATCACAAAACGCTCCGCCCAGAGTTCCGGTCCCTCCAACGATGACAGCTGTCAAACCGTCCAGCCCAAACATGTTCTTCAAATAGTCTGCGGAAGGCATTGATGCGGATCCCCAAGGTACCGAAATTGATTGATCTAGTTTCGGGCAGAATTGGATCAGATTCAAGTGGGGACCGATCGCAGGTGCCTGGACCATTGATCGATCTTTCACAAAACACCGAAAATGCGGGCCGGAGGACCCTTGGTCTCCTTGAGATTCGCTCTGACGGCGAATTGACGGCCCTTCGATGTCACGAGTTGGCCAACGTGAAGAGGCGGCCCGCTATTGGACTACAAGCGTCGGCGTGGCGGCTCGGGTTGTACCGCCAGTGGAAGTTCGCCCGAAGATGTCACGCAGTGCAAGCTTGCCAGTGTTCTCAGGAACAATCGGTTCTGGCTGACGACAGGAGCGGTAAAGATCCCCTCGCCCACGGGGATTTCTGCGGCGAGTTCCCCTCGCCCCCCCAAGCGGATCACGAAGACTTTTCCTTCTTCGTTGCAGCAGTACAGGTGCTGACCGGCAATCACCGGAGAGGACGAAATGGTGCCTCCCAAACGGCGTTTCCATTGCGGTTGACCGCTACCGGCTTCTAGACAGGCCAGCATGCCGTCTTCCGTGATCGTGTACAAACGTCCATCGTGAACGACGGGGGATAGCTCGTCGCCAGTGAACTTGTTGCTTTGCCAAACAAGATGCGTGTTGGTCACATCACCGGAACCATCAGCGCGGATGCAGAGTAACTCTTGTTGAGGGAACCTCGCCGAGGCATACACGCAGTGTTCGTCGAACGCCACTGAATTGGCGACACGGTCCGCCGACCACTTGCAGGTCCAGAGGGTGTTTCCGGTGAGCGGGTCGTAGGACGCAACCTGATCTTTGCCCGCCATCAGCAACTGATCGCGGCCAGCGATACGTGCGACGATTGGTGTCCCAAAGCTGTCCGACTCGGGACGAAGAACCCGCCAGACAACTTCTCCTGTTTGACGATGAAGCGCCGTGAGATGACTCGCACCGACGAGCCGATTGATTCGGGCACCCTTATTGTCGGCCGCGATGATCACGAGGGACTTATAGATCGCTGGAGAAGAACCATACCCCCACTTCGAGAAATATGGCCCCGCTTCACGCTTCCAGGCGATTCGTCCATTCAAATCGGTCGCGGTCACCCACAGTCCCCCATTGACCGCCGCCGCCACGTAAACATGTGTTCCGTCGCAGGCAGGAGTGGTTGAAACTTGTGAGCTTCGCGCGGGCAGAGATAAGATTCCGCCCTGATGCAGTTGGGATTGCCACTGCAAACGACCCGATGCGTGATCCACGCAGGCCAACGAAATCGATTCTCGCGCCGTATCGATGACGGGCAGAAACAATTTCTCGCCCCAGACGCAAAGCGCGGTGCGACCGCGACCCGAGATCGACGCTACCCAACCATTGTTACTTTCACCGGGTAACCATTGAGCCGGTGGACTGGCGAGCGGAGCGGTGTTGGATTGGCTGGTCCCGCGGAACCAGGGCCAATCGCCTGGCCCAGGACGTGCGTCCATCATCGCAAAATTTACAGACTCTTTCGCGCGATTGATTTCGCGCACGCCTGTATTGCGTAGTGTCCCCAACAGCAGTAGCCCCAGCAGCGCGATCGCCGCCAGAACTCGACTATTTCGCAACAATGCCATCATCACGACAGCCTCCTGCTGTCGAATCGCGCGCTCAGTCTCTTAGGGATCGGGTCATTCATTGAGTGGATTCTGTATTCGATGCCAATCGTCGGCCCGCAAGAAATCAGGCGGCGGCCGCGGGTCTGTCCCACAATTGTTGATAGACAGGGCAGACGGCCTGAAGTTCGCCGTGTGTCCCTGTCGCAACGACTCTTCCATGATCCAGCACGACAATCCGCGACACATATTCCAACAGGGCAGGCGAGAGCGTATGGGTAATGATCACTGCAGTTCGGCTGCGAACAAATTCCTTCAAAGCAGAATGAATCAGAACTTCACTTTCTGCATCAATCGCCGATGTCGGTTCGTCGAGGATCAGCAATCGAGGATCTCTTAAGATGGCGCGCGCCAAAGCGACGCGTTGACGCTGGCCCCCCGAAAGCTGCCGACCTCCTTCGCCGACGGGAGTTTTCAGTCCCAGTGGCTTCTGGTCTGTAAAATCGAGGACTCGAGCCCGCCGCGCGGCTTCGCTGACTTCTTCGTCAGTGGCAGACGGGTTCCCATAGCGAATATTTTCGGCGATGGTGTCGTCGAACAGCAAGACTTCCTGGGGAACGATGGCGATCTGATCTCGCAGGTCGTGCAATCTGGCTTGTCGGATATCCAGGTCGTCGAACAGAACCGTCCCTTCGTCTGGATCTTGAAATCGGGGCAGCAAGCCCACCAGTGTCGATTTCCCCGAGCCGTTGCTGCCGACGACGGCGACGGTTTCACCAACCTCAATCTTCAGACTAAGGCCGTTTAGAACGCGGCCGCGTTCCAGCGTTTTGTCGCCGTCGGCTCGCGCATAGCTGAAATGGACATCGCGAAATTCGACGCTACGTTCGAGGGGGGGCAACCACTGAGGCGATTCGTTGACCGTAACCAATGACTCTTGATCCAAGCGTTTCAGAACTTGTTCAGCCAGGGTCCCTGACTGGCGGATGATGTTGTAAAATTTTGAAAACTTACGGACCGGATCGATGACCCCAGCGAGCAAGGCGTAGAACGTCGCCAACTCTTCCATCTTGGGAGGAAGAGTCGCCAGCCTGATTCCCCAGATCGAGGTGACCTGTCGCAGCGCGAGAAAAGCCGCCGGCATCAGCACTGCGAGGACGGCAAACACGGTCAGAAATTCAACCGCAGCACCGCTGGCAGCATCAACTCTGTGGAGTCGCATCGCCTGCGTGTAGTACTCTCGATTGCGGCGGTGAAACATTCGCCGATGGAAGCCGCTCTGTCCGAAAACGATGACGGCCCGGATGTTGACGAACGTCTCTTCCAGCGATTTGAACAATCGGCCCACGCCATCAATCATCCGACGAGTCGCACGACGTAAACGCTGGCCAAACAAATGAAACATCCAACCTGCAATTGGCAAGAAGACCAGCAGCAAGATCGTGAGTTGCCAGTTGATGTAGAACATCCCTGCCAGGCAGGCGATCGCTTTCAGTGGCTCGCGAACGATTCGTCCGCCTAACTCGCCAAGACCGTATGAGAGACCTTGCAAGGTATACGTGAAGTCCGTCATCAACTTCGGCGTGCCATTCAAGGCGATCGTTTGCGGGTCTAGTTTGAGAGTCTTGCGAAACATGGCTTGGCGCAGATCGATCACGATCAGTTCGGCCACGCTTCCTGCCAGGTAATCCTGAAAGAAGCTGCACAGTCCATTCAAAAGGGCCACCGCCAGCACCAGTCCAAACATCACTGTGAAAAGCTGAAATGAGTCCGTCGGTAACTTGGACAAGACTCGCGTTTCGACACTGCTATACAGCCAGACTCGAAAAGACTGTGATTCCTGCCAGCCGCGCTCACGACGAATCTCGTTCCAGATCTGCAATCGCTCCTTCATCCGCGACCGAGAACCGTCTTCCGGCAATTCATTCAGATTGTCTTCGAGTGCCTTTAGGGTTGCACTGTGTTGGCTGATCCGAGTCGATGCATCTTCGATCTCGTGTCGAACGTAGTTGCCGAGTGACTTATGCTCGCCAAACATCACAGTCAGTGGAAACGAGAGCGCGAGTTCAGCACTCCAGAGCACCGCAGCTAATGCGCCAAAGAGCAGCGACCATGTCAGGCGGCGCCAGTACGGAGAGACAAATGATAAAAGCCGACCCCAAGTCTGCACGACGCTTCGCATCCCTGCTGTATGAAGTGCGCTCCGCGCACGCGATCTCTTTGGTGGAGACCCTGACGAGACTTCCTGCCGAGCGTATTACAGAACAAATCCTAAGGACCGTCCAGAGCAGTCAAAATGAGGCGGAGTGAGCAAAGAGGTGGTCTGGGTGGGTTGGTGGAGCGATTGGGATGGTTGTGTTCGCCTTGACGGTCACATTGGAGGTGGGATACATCCCCTTTATGCGTAGCCTATTCGCGATCTTCTGTGGATTAGCTCTCATTCTGGCACCTTTGCGCGCCGTATGGGGATGGACCGAGGAACGCCAACTGGGGTCCTATTTGATTCGATCCGAATTCGCCTTACGCGACGTTCAAGGCCTAGTGGACGACTTGGGCGATCTGCAATCCGATATCGAGCGACAACTGGGGCTGAAATGTGAGCCCGGCGAGATTCAGATCCATCTGTTCAAGAACAAATGGAGCTACAATAGCTATTTGAGTAAGCGAGTTCCGGAAGGTACGAAACGACAGGCCCTATTCGTGCAAGGGACTGATGCAGGAAGGGTTTACGCGTATCGACACTCGGGATTGGACACCGATGTCCGGCACGAGACAACTCACGCGTTGTTGCACACGGCACTTCCCTATGTGCCGATCTGGCTGGACGAGGGACTAGCCGAGTATTTTGAGCCGTCCCCTGGCCTGCGTGAGAAGGGGAATGCACACCGCGGTGAGTTGCAATGGGCGATTAAGGTGGGCTGGCGACCATCGTTGGAAAAGCTGGAAGCCAAGCGAACCCAAGCTGAAATGGGGAAGAATGATTACCGCGACGCTTGGGGCATCATGCATTTCGTGTTGCACGGGCCGCCTGCGGCGCGCGAGGCACTGTCCAAATACTTTGAAGAAGTTCAGTCGGGCAAGGCGCCCATGCCGCTCAGTCAGCATCTGCGACGCCGGATTCCGAACTTCGAGCAAGCTGTGATCGATCACCTGAAGTGACCACTTTGTCAAAACCACCAATTGAGTGATCAATGATCAGTCATTGGCCTATGACTTGCACGATTGGGTTTGCCAGATTCTTGTGTCTCAGCTACTGTTAGCGCGTTCGGCCGCCAAGGAATGGTTGGCAGGAGTCAACGCGGTGTGCGTCGCGATGGTCGGAGGGAGTTTGCAATGGCCTGCTGTGTCAATATGTTTGGATCGCTGCGGATGCGTCTTGTTTCTTTCGTCGTTCCAGCAACTGTTTTGCTGGTATGCGGATCCAGTCGTGGCGGGGATGACAAGATTCCGTTGACGGCCCGCGCCGAAGCTGGATCAACCAACGTCGGAAGTGAGCAGGATGTCCCGACTCCACCGATCGACAAACAGCATCCCCTCTTTCTACCGCTTCAAGAGGCGTATAAGTCCCGAATATCGCTCAAAAATGTGAAGGACTATCAAGCCGACTTCACGAAGAAGGAGTTAATGGGTCGTCGGTTGCTGACGACCAACATGAACTTGAAGCTTCGTCAGGAACCGTTCAGCGTTTACTTGAAGTTCGTGAATCCGAACGCAGGTCGCGAAGTGATTTATGTTCAGGGACGAAACAAGAATAACTTGATCGTTCACGAAGTCGGAATCAAGTCGATTGTTGGCACACTCGAACTACCGCCGACTGGACCGGATGCCATGTCTGACAACAAGTATCCGGTCACGATGATCGGTTTGAAGACGATGTTGGATAAGGTCATCAAACAATGGGAAACCGAGGGCAAGCTCGGGGAAGTGAAGACACAGAAATATCCCGACGCCAGACTGCCCAGTGGGGAAGAATGCGTCGCGTACGAATCATTGCACCCGACTCCACGTGAAGAGTTCCCGTACCATATCACTCGTCTGTGGATTGAGAAAAAGAGCAATCTGGCGATTCGCGTGGAGCAATTGGGTTTTCCTCAACGAAACGACAAGACCCCACCCGTGGTTGAGGAATACACCTACAGCAAGCTGAAGGTCAACGTCTCGCTTGCCGACCGTGATTTTGACAAAAAGAATCCCGGCTATGCCTTTCCCTGACCGTGCCGAAATCCAGGTTGCCGAATCGGTTCGATCGGTTCGCGATGCGGTCAGCCGCGCAAAGCAGGCAGGCCATCGAGTTGGATTTGTCCCGACGATGGGAGCCTTGCATGTCGGACACGTCAGTCTGATGGAACGCGCCCGCGCCGAGTGCGGGTACGTCGCAGTCAGCATCTTCGTCAATCCAACTCAGTTTGGTCCCAACGAAGACTTCAATCGTTATCCCCGTCCGCGCGATGCCGATTTGGCGATGTGCCGCGAGGCAGGGGCGGATCTTGTTTTCTACCCTACGGTTGAAACAATGTATCCTGTGGGCCATCGAACTTTTGTGGAAGTGGCTGGTTTGTCGGAGATCCTGGAAGGGGCCATCCGTCCTGGCCATTTTCGTGGTGTCACGACCGTGGTGACGAAGCTGTTCAATATCGTCCAAGCGGATCGAGCTTACTTCGGACAGAAAGATTATCAACAGCAATCGATCATTCGCGTCATGGCGCGAGAGCTCGACATGCCCACAGAAGTCGTCACCTGCGAAACGATTCGCGATCCTGACGGCTTGGCCCTGAGCAGTCGCAATGCCTACCTGAGCGAATCGGAACGAAAGTCGGGGCTGGCAATATCGCGAGCTTTGCGGCTTGCTGAGCGTTTGGTTAGTGAAGGCGAACGGGACATTCCGACGCTGGAATCGGTGATGCGGAATGAATTGGAAAATGCCCCCGGCGTTAAGCTGGAATATGCTGTGATCGTCAATCACGAATCCTTGAGAGAGTTGACTGCCGCAGAGCCCAGGATGGTTGCTCTGGTCGCCGCTCGTGTCGGATCGACCCGGTTAATTGATAATATGATTCTACGGCTTCCCAGTGGAACCATTACTTAGCAGGATGCGCTCATGCGTCAGATACTGTTCCATATTCCACTTGATCAGCCGCTCTCCTTGGGACCGCTGGGAAAGGTCTATTTGTTTGGGTTCGGGCCACTGCTGTTGCTGTGGTCTGCGCTGGGCATTTGGGTCTTGGTCTCTCGCATCCGCCAGAAGAAGGCGTTTGCCGCGGAAGATGCCTGGAGCGTGGGGCAGTGGGTTGTAGGCGTTGTTGTAATCTTGGCCGCACCACAACTAGGCCAATGGCTGCGAACAAACGGATCGGAACCGTTTCGAGAAGGGCTGCCGATTTTTGGTTACGGGTTCATGTTGTTTATTGCCGTAGCTGTCGGAGGCTGGTGGGCTGCTCTGCGAGCACAGCGCGAGCATCTTTCCAGCGATAAAATCTGGGATCTGGCCTTCTGCTTGTTTATCTCCGGAATCGCGGGCGCACGCCTGTTTTATCTGATCGAATATCGAGATCGTGTCTTTCAGGATGTCACGACAGTTCCGCAGTTCGTCGTCACAGTGCTCAATCTTTCCAGCGGCGGCATCGTCCTTTATGGCGGTTTGATTGCCGCTGCGGTTGCGTTCTTTGTGTTTTGCGGTGTGAATCGCATTCGGCCGCTCGCGCTGCTGGACATTATTACCCCCTCAATTTTCCTGGGAATCGGGTTCGGGAGAATCGGCTGTTTCCTGAATGGCTGCTGCTATGGCGGCCCCTCGGATCTCCCTTGGGCAGTCAGCTTTCCACGGGACAGCGCCACGTTTGGGGCCCTTGTCGAAAAGAAGCTGCTCTCTCCTGCTGCGGCCTGCACTCCACCACTACATCCGACGCAACTTTATAGCGCCATCGATGGCTTTGTGATCGCGGCGCTGACGGCCTGGTATTTCAGCCGTCGCCGGCGCAATGGAGAGGTGTTTGCGATCGGACTGTTTATCTATCCGATCACGCGATTCTTGATCGAGTTTATCCGCAACGACGAGCCGGGGTTGTTGGGGCCGAAGCTAACGATTGCCCAATGGATCAGCATCGGCATGTTCGCAATCGCCCTCGGATACATGACTTGGCTCAGCCGTCGACCGGCGGTGCGCGAGCCAATCTGTTCGCTGCCTGATCCAAAGGCTGACGGAGCTGGCTCGGGAGTGGTGCGAGCTCAACCGGTACGATGACTTCTTGAATTCGAGACCGTCGAAGCGTCGTCGGGGGCAGAAAATCCGTCAAAGTCGGTCTCTGCGAACTTTCGAAACCAGGTCAAATCTCTGCCAATTCCCGGAACTTTCGACCGATTCTGGTCGTCGAAAGAGTCGGTGATCGTGAACGCTCCATCCGACCAAACGCTGATTGAACAGTGCCTGGCTGGTCGACGAGACGCCTTTGGGCAGTTCGTCGAGCGGTACTCAGGACATCGCGCAAGAGGCGTTCGTCAATACCTTTGAGAAGCTGGCGAGCTTCAAGGGTCAGGCGGCGTTTTACTCGTGGCTGTTCCGAATTGCTCTGAACGCGGCGACCATTGCGAGAAGAAAGACGCGACGAATGTCTGCTTCGGTGGAATCCCGACGCAAAGATTGCGGCTTGGAGCCGTCGGATGAAAATCCGACGACGGAACCTTCATTTGCGATGGATGTGTCGGACCGCCAGCGTCTGGTGCATCAGGCCTTGGCTGAACTTTCGGACGAATTCCGGACCGCACTGGTGCTAAAGGAAATGGATGGGATGAGTTACGTGGAGATATCCGAGATCGTCGAAGTGCCGCTCGGAACGGTCCGCAGACGCATCCATCGGGCTCGGTTGGAGCTTCGATCGAAGTTAGCTCTGCTGTTGAAACCCAAATTATTGTGAATTTAAAAACTCTAAACGAGGCTCGCTGGATTTTCTGAAGTCTATTATTGTGACGCCAGGGTGGCCGATCGTCCGGCAGGAAGAAACAAGTACCATGAATCCGCAGGTTCCCGATGAATTGATCTCGGCCTATTTCGATGGCGAAGTCTCGCCTTTCGAACGGGCCGAGGTTGAGCGCCTGCTGACTGGCAATGACGATGCGCGGCGCGCACTTAACGAAACCGCGCAATTGTCCGCTTTGCTGCATTCGTTTCCTCGGGAAGCCGCGCCGGTCGAATTGGCCGCCAATGTCTTGCGCCAGACCAACCTGATTCCTTTGCCTCCGCTGCCGTTGCCGGTCTCGGCAACCAAAACTTCGGCGCAAAATGTCTGGCGAGATTGGAAAGCCGGGTTCGCCGGTGCCGCGATCACGGCCGCAGCGATGTGTTTGATTCTTGTCTTGAATACCAATCACAGTCACGAGCAAGCAGGGTCGCCGCTTTCGACGGGGCTCCATGTTGAAATGGCCTCCGCTCCCGTGCGACCCGATGCCGCAACGCCTGCTGAACCGATCGTCGCAATGGACAATCGCGAGATGCTATCGCAGAAGTCCGGCGCAGGTGCATCATTCGGAACGGAACTAGACTTAGGTCAGGAAGTTGACGCGTCTGCCAAACAGGCCTCAACAGTCCCAGTTCCGAAGTCCATGTCACGCGGACGTGCCTTATCAGAGCGAGAGGCTTTGGGACCACCTGCAATTTCTGCGGCGATGTCGGATTCCGCCGCGACGTTGAGTACGAATCAAGCAGCACTGCCTGACGCTCAGGCCTTCGGATTCAATGAACTCGGGCAGTCGAACGACGAGTTCGTGCGCGGGCTGAGGGAAGGCAAGGTCTACGTCGTGACGCCACAGCCAGCAGATCCCGATAGCAACGTCGCGGTTGTCTATTTTGAAGTCGTCGATATCGATCGCGGTGCGGAGACAGTGCAAGTCTTGCTCAAGAAGAACTCCATCGAGGCGCGGTCCGTCAATAACGATGCTCAGCCCATGCCGGATGATTTGGTCATGATGTATATCCGCGCGTCTGGCGACCAAATTGCGAAGACATTGAAAGATGTAGACCAACATCGAGACTTGATTTCCAACTGGACCGCTCAGGCACCATTGCCGTTAGCTGCAGCAGGTGATGAGGTCGCACCTCAAGCTCAGCAACAGAAAGTTGCCGATCGTCGGGCGCCTGCCGACAAAGAACAGAAACCCGAGCAGTCAGGAAGTCTTACGGAATCCGATTCGGATATGCCGGAAGCTCAAGTTGTCCTGAACGCCTATGCACAGAGAAATGGTTTCGCGAATTCGCCCATGTCGAATCCGATCGCAAATTCCAACGGACTGTTTGGGGGCAATCGAGACGGAACCGAGAACCAGAAGCGTCAGCAGATTGCGAATTCCGGACGGGAAACAAACAAAGCCGACTTCTCTCCGCGAGCCGGAAATACCGTAGCGAATCAGGGGCAGTCAAATCAGTCGCCCCGCAACGAATTGGGATACGACTACATCCGTTTGAACAACTCGCTGGCGGTGAATAACGGAACGATCTCGAGTCAATCCGTTGCGTCGCAATTGAATCCACTTCGCGCGGAACCTCGCTCTCAGGTCTCCGTGAGCAATTCGAAAAAAGTCACTGAGAATGATGTCAATGGTCGCGTCTTTCGGATGCTGTTTGTTCTGCACCCGCAATCAGCAGGGGCACAAGGACGCCCCTCTCCCGCCCCCGCAAAAGCACCATGATCGAGCAATTTGCTCGAACTTGTGATTAACTGATGCCCACGAGTAGTCTAGGCGATTGCTTGCGGGCTTTTTCATTTTGAATTGGTTCGCAGAATGATCGGGGACGGCCGACACGCTCCTACAAAGTCAGTGATTCCCAATGAACTTGCTAACGACGGCAACACCAGAACAATGCGGCCTTGATCCCCATCGCTGGAATACCGCGTTGGCTGTGGTCCGCGATTGGACGGACCGAACCGACCGAGTTCCTGGTGTTGCGGTGCTCGTCGGCAGGAATGGAATGACGCCTGGCACGCAGTTCTTCGGTCGACAACGCGTCGGCGCGAATTCACCGCGGCTGCATCATGATGCCATCTTCCTGATCGCGTCGATCACGAAGCCGATTGTCGCCATGGGTGCGATGCTGCTGGTCGAACGAGGCCAGTTGGCCCTCAATGATCGCGTCTCCGACTACCTGCCCGAGTTCGGGAAGCAGGGGAAATACGGCACCACGATTCGCAACCTGCTGACTCACACATCCGGCCTGCCCGACATGCTGACCAACAATGTCGAACTGCGGCAGTCGCATGCTTCTCTAGCAGACTTCGTGAAACAGACGTGCGCGATTGCTCCTGACTTTCCTCCAGGTCGTTCCGTCCAGTATCAGAGTATGGGCTTTGCGGTACTGGCGGCCATCATCGAACAGATCTCTGGCCAAACTTGCGCTGAATTTTTAAGGCAAGAATTCTTCCTGCCGCTGGGGATGAAGGAGACTCGCTTGGGCGCTCCAGATGATTGGTTCGAAGGAACGCCGCCCGTTGCTGATCGGATTGCTGAGATCCGTGTCCCCGTCGATCAGGTGGAAGCCACTGAGTGGAACTGGAACAGTCGCTACTGGCGACAGCTCGGGGCCCCTTGGGGAGGACTATTGACGACGCCTGCCGATTTTGGCCAGTTCGCACAGTTGATGTTGAACGACGGGCGCGTTGGTGACCGTCAACTGCTGTCCGCCGCCACCATCGGTGCAGCAGTCACAAATCAGCTCACTACGATGAAAGATGTTCCCGAGGAGGATCGTCGATTCCGCCCGTGGGGCTTCGGGTGGCGGATGCAGTGGGCCAATCACGCGAATACGTTCGGCGACCTGGTCAGCTCCAGCACCTACGGGCATTGGGGCGCGACGGGGACGGTGTTGTGGATCGATCCCGAACGCCAATCGTTCGTTCTCATCTTGTCGACTCAACCGCTGGATCCCAACGGGGCACCGTTCCAGCGGCTGTCGAATGCGATTGTCGCTTCGTTTGTTTGAAGTGACGGATCAAACCGACGGCCGTGTGTGCTCAGCCCACCAGACTCTCGCGTTGGTGCCGTCCCATTCCGTGGCGTCTTCGCACTCTGATAGTGCTTGTCCCAGTTCGTCGGCACTCGAATAGCGGTCGGTGGGATGTTTCTCGAGACATCGGAGGACGACTTGTTCAAAGTCGTGAGGAACGGGCAGCAAATGAGACGGCGGCAAGACATCGTCGTAAGCGTGAGCTTTCAAGATCTTGAGAGCGCTCTGTCCATCGAAAGGGGGCTGACCCGTTGCCAGAAAATAGGCGATGGCTCCCAACGCGTAAATGTCGGCTCGGTGGTCTTGCAGTGATGAATCTCCGAAGCCCTGCTCGGGGGCCATGAACAGAGGTGTCCCCATCAGAATGCCGTTGATCGTCAGAGTCGGATTGTCGTTGCTGTCGAGGTGCTCGCCGAACTCAGCATCTTCTGGCAGCGAAGATTCTTTTACCAAGCCAAAGTCCAGTAGCTTGGCAACATCGTTACGGCGGCCTACTTGTGCCGCAAATATGTTGTCGGGTTTGAGATCCCGATGAACCAGCCCTGCAGCATGGGCTTCGCCAAGTCCATCGCACGCCTGTCGCAACAGATAAATGATCCGAGAAACAGGCAACGGTCCGTGCTGCTGAACCAATTCGGCCAAATTCAGCCCCTGCAATTTTTCCATCACATAGTAAAAACTACCATCGTCGGTGCGGCCATAGTCATAAACTTCAACGATGTTTGGATGTGATAGCTGAGCGGTCGATCGAACCTCGCGTTCCAACATGGCGAGGGCTCGGCGATCCAGTGACTTTTCCGGACGCACCATCTTCACGGCGCAGCTTCGTCGCAGCAGTCGGTGCTCGGCTTGATAGACCTCGCCCATGCCGCCGGCGCCTAAACGATCGCCGATCTGATACTGATTCAGCCGCCGAGCCTCAAACACATCCTGGCGCAAGGTCGCAAGAATATGGACTCCATACAACGACAGACTTCCCGCGACAACAGTCATCGTCAGATTCAGTCCCAGCGGCTCGAGATAGCGGTGCTGTGCGATCAGTGACTGCACATCGGGGTGCCATGCCAGGATGACCGCCTCTGTGACAAGGGGGTAAAAAGCGAGGCAAACAACTATCGCCGCAGCGGATCGAAGGGTGTTGGGAATGAGAAGGGTGTATGCGAGCAGCAGAGTGAGAGAGTTAATCAAGCCGTTCTTGGCCGAGATCTCAATGGCGTGGTAATCGCTGTGGATGGCGGCGGTTACCATAATCACATACTGAAAGACGATGAACGCACCTGCCATCAGACCGAAGATTCCTGCTTCAATCAGCTTCAGCCCGAAGGGAGCGATCTTGGGGCGGGAAAGATGTATGTAGGCTCCGGCGAGCCCAAACACCGTCATGAACGGCAGCACGGAGGGGAGTCCAATCAGCAGACTTTGAATGGAGATAAAGCTCCACCACAGTGACAAGTAACTTGCGGCGGCTCGCAACCGACTTTGCCTGAGCGCACGAAGGGCTTCACCCTGTACACGAGATTCTGGTTTGCCAACTGAAATGCGCGGTGAGGAGGATGCAGGTTTGCACGGCCCCGGCTTCGAAGAGCCGTGATCGGGAACCATTGTTTGCTGCAGGTTGATCATCGCTTCGCCCGTCAGCACTAAGTCTGGCGATGGGGGTGACATGGTGTTGTGTCTTCCTTGATTTGGCCATGTCCGGCAGTGAGTTAACTGTTCACAAAAAGTCCACTACTTACAGATACGTATTCGGTGCGGGGGATTTGCCCTGTTCCTTGACTTGGTCACTGAAAACACAGGATTACCGCCGAAAAGATTCAGCATTTCTTAATACTTGGGTTCGAATAGCGGCCCCCGAGATATCCTGCGAAAGGTAGGAAACTCTGAATCGGCCCATTCAAGTATTGCTTTTGCGTTTGATCAGATGTCATTGATCTGTATGGAAAACAGGAATGGGCAAATTCGGGATAATCAGGTACATCTCGCTCCCCATTCGTGGATCTGTCTGTGACGACCAAAGCTTTCACTCGAGTTGTCCGACGTTTCGGAAATCATGCCATGCCAGCACCCTACTACGCTCGTCGTCTCGACTCTGGAACGAATGACTCCTCGATCGCCACTGCGTCGCGAGTGACACTTGGGCACGGGCAGCCGCTCGATCTGATTGAGGCTCGGGCTCAGGTTCTCGCTCAGTTGGGCTATAGCTTGGAAGGCTGCACCGCACTGGTCGTCGGCTGCGATGGCCAGATTGGGACCGAGATCTGCAAGCGACTAGCCGACCACGGCTGTTCCGTCATGGGGACATCGGTCTCGGACAATGCCATTGATGCCACCAGCACACAGTTGGCATCTCGCTGGGGAAACTGGTCCGGAGGAGCGACATGCGACTTCACCGATTCCTCAACGTTTGATCCGGCCATCGGACAAATCGTAAGACAGCTCGGTGATCGGCCACTGGACATCCTCACCTTGGTCGGCGGCGGCGTGGTGAAGGGAGTCGGCCCCCAGGAACTGTTTCAGGACTTTTCAGACGAAGTCTTCGAAAGAACTGTCAGACTGAACTTCATGGGTCCAGTCGAGTTTGCACGAAAGCTGTTGAAGTCCGGTGTGATGGATAAATCGACCTTGCCGCGCATCGGCGCGATCTGCTCGATGTCCTACACGATGGACCTGAGCCGCGTCTTCGCCTATCGCTCGTCCAAGGCTGCTTTGCGAGAGTGGATCGAATTCATGGTCCTCGAGGCTTCGAAGCGATGGCCTGAGATGCGAGTTCTGGGATGGGAACCCGGATTCGTTCTGGCCGCTCAGAATAAAGCGATCATGGACGCTGTCCGAGAAGCTGCAATCCGTAACCGCTTCCCCGACGGTCAGTTTCAGACACCAGAAAATGTCGCCAACGCGATAGTGATGTCGCTGCTCCCCGCCGCTCGAGACTTGCACGGGGCCGTGATCGAGATTGGCAACGGTTGTCAGCGAACGGGCCTGGGCATGGCCGCGTTGTGACAAGAGTGGTGCAGACTTCACCACCGGAGAATAGCGGTCCCCAAATCCGCGCCTAATCCGCGGAATGAAGTTGCTCCGTCAACCAGTTGGCCGCCATCGCACCATCGCATTCGGACGCATTCTGGTCGCTTCCTGCTTATGATGTCGTCGACGCTCGGTCTATTCACCAGAGGCGGACGCCATACTCATGGAAATCGCGATGAGAACTCTCGAACATCCGCTCATGGGCCATCTGGACTGGTCCGGTTTCACCACCACCTGCGACTGGGGGGGAGAGATCCTTCTTCCCTCGTTTGCGGAGTGTTATGAAAAATGGTGCAGCAACGGTACCGCGTTCTTTCGTGATCGCCGCGACGATGCGCATCGTGAAGGGCGATTCGGTCTCGGTATTTTTTCAGGCAGCCCGAGGGTCGGTTTCGGACATGGCAAAGAAATTGATGAGTTCCTGGAACCGACCGCTCCGCAATGCGCGGCCTACACGACCCTGGTCCAAGGACACGAGCGGCTTGCCGAAAGCCTCAAAACTCAACTCCATCAAATGGCACGCGAGCAGGGTGCCTCATTCTTCTTTTTGAATGACAATGAATTCGAATTCCTTCTGCGGCCGGAAAACATTCTGGGAACGCTCGACTTGGAAGGGGTCTCGATCACCTACCACACTCGGGATCAGCTGGCGTTGGTCGGCATGACCTTTCATTCGGAGATTTGGGAATGCGAACACGGTGTCGGGGCCGTCATCCTCGGAGATCAGGTGATTCATCTCGGCGTCGCAGAAGAGGCGTGGCCCGAGGCGATGATGGTCGATCCCTGATTCCGTGGCTTTCCAATATCACGGGCCCGACGCTCTATTCGGCGGGTGTGGCAATTCCAGTACTGGCAACTCGCTAAGCGGGGTCGAGCGCGTTGTATCGAGCCTGTCGTTTCGCGAAGAGAGCTTGAACAACTTCGCGGGCGCGCTGATTGGATGGCCCTGCTTTGTCATGATTCAGGCCTTTTCCCTGATTGCAACGAGGGCAGGCGAGAGCCAAATTGCGGACATCATCTGGTCCGGTGAGATCTCCGATCAAATCAGCCGCGGCACGTTTCTCAAACCAGCTCTGAGGAATGATGTGTTCGAGCGTCGCACCATTCCTGGTGATCCCTTCGTCCGAAACATAGAGCGCCGACCGGCAATGCAGGCATCGCGTTCGCCACGTTCCATCGACCAGTTCCGCCACAGCATCAGTCTGGACTGCGGCGACCAGAAGCTTGCGCAAGGTTGATCGCATTCAGTAAATGCCCTTCGCTTGATCGTGACGTCATTTGGGAGTGATCTGCTGGTCAACTAAGGTGCCATCTGTGTCTAAGTTAACCTCGTCATGCGATTGACGACAGGATCAGCATCAAGCAGATGCAGATTTGGATCTGTGAAAAAGTCTCGGCATTTCGAGTCGCCTCTTGGAAACGGCGCGGGCACAGTTCATACTCCGCGTAACACTGATCTGCAGTTCTTCCTAATTCACAAACTCGTCTGCCTTTCGACAAGAAGGGCGGTTGCTATTGAGCTGACATCTGGCATCATCGCCGCAGCCAGCGTTTCGCTGACTTGCGAGCGCGGCAGGATGACGTGAGCCACTGATATGACAGGGAACCGATGCACTACTCCATGAAAGCAGTTGTCACACCTTTGATCGCCGTCGGTATTTTATCGGCCGGTTGGATTGGCTTCGCACAGGTTCAAGAGAAACCGAAAGAGAAGCCCGCACCGACTAAGAAGCCGGCAGAGTTGAAAGATCCCGACGAAGAAGCCATCCGCCGCAGTGCCGCGGCTTTTTCCACGGCCTACAAAGCACACGATGCCAAAGCGGTTTCCGAACTGTTCGCGCTGAAAGCCGAATTCACCGATGAAGACGGTGAGTTGATTAAGGGACGCGAGGCGATCCAGCAAAACTTTGCAGAGATGTTTAAGAAGTTTCCCGACAGCAAGATCGAGGTCGAAATCACTTCGATCCGTGTTCTGACGCCGAACATTGCGTTGGAGGAAGGGATCGTCCGCGGCCAGCCGGTTCCCGATGAGGCAACCAATGTCAGCAGCTACGTCGTCATCCATGTGAAGGTCGACGGACATTGGCTGATCGCGTCGGTGAGTGATTTCGAAGCGGATTCCGAAGAGTTGACACCGAACGACCAACTGCAGCCACTCGCCTGGCTGGTTGGTGACTGGCTTGATGAAAGTGCTGATTCAACCGTGAAGTCATCTTGTCACTGGGATGAGAGCGGGAACTACCTCCTGATCGACTTCTCCCTGCAGATCGCCGGCAGCGTCTCGGCAAGTGGATCGATGCGGATCGGCTGGGATCCACTGAGCGGGCAGCTTAAGTCTTGGACTTTCGACGCTGACAGCGGGTATGCCGAGGGACTTTGGATTCGGATCGACGATGAGTGGATTGTGAGATCGCACGGAGTGAATGCCGCCGGCAAGGTCACTTCGGGAATCAGTGTCTTCCGCTTCATCGACAACGACACCATGACCTGGCGTGCTTACGACCGAGTGATTGGCGGCGAGCCAGCGGATGACATTCCTGAGAACGTTATCAAGCGACACGCACCCGCTCCAGCGGGTTGATCCCGACCACGCCGCTTTCCAGCATCGACTTTCGCATCCATTAGCTCAATCTGTTAACGAGCATCTGCCATGAAAATCAAATTGACGATCGCTCTGCTGCTCTGCGTGTTTGTTGTCACCTCGCATGAAGACGTTCTTGGACGAGGGTTTGGAGGCGGCGGAGGTCGCGGAGGTGGTGGGGGCGGGATTAGCCGAGGAGGTGGCGGTGGTGGTGGGGCTCGACCCTCTATGAGCCGACCAAGTGGAGGTGGGGGCGCCAGGCCAAGTATGGGAGCCAGCCGCCCCAACATGGGTGGTGGCAGTCATCCGAGTATTGGCGGGGGCAGTCGACCAAATGTCGGTGGTGCAGGCGGTGCCGGGAACCGACCGAACATGGGTGGTGGCAATCGCCCGAATATTGGCGGCGGGAATCCAATTGCAGGAGGGAATCGTCCCAACATTGGTGGGGGCAACCGACCCGAAATAGGTGGTGGCAATCGGCCAGGGATTGGAACCGGCAATCGCCCCGGAACCTTGCCCGGTCTGGGCGGCGGCAATCGTCCCGGTATCGGCGAAGGGAATCGGCCCGGCTTTGGGGATGGTAATCGACCGGGAGTTCGGCCAGGGGCGGGCGGAAGCGGCGAACGCAATCCGATCGCTAACCTGCCCGGCATGCGACCGGGGGCGGGTGGCAGTGGGGAAAGGAATCCGATTGGCAACTTGCCGGGCATGCGTCCAGGGCAGGGCGGCAGCGGAGAACGGAATCCATTCATTAACAATCGCCCCGGGTCCGGAAATCATCCCAACATTGGCAACAATAACGGCAATAACTTTGGAAACCGCATTGGAAATAATACCCACATCGGGAACAACAACTTCGGTCACAACAATTTCAATAATGTGAACATCAACAACAGCCACAATTTTGCTGTGGGAAATGGTCACAACTGGAATAACAACTGGCACCACGGCTATTGGGGCGGTGGCAATTGGGGTGGCGGCGCGGCATGGGGATATCGGGCCGGATACCGAAATGGATACTGGAATGGCTACGCGAATCGATCGTGGTACCGCCCCTGGTACGGAAACGCGGCCGTGTGGGGATTGAGTGCCTGGGCACTTGGTTCGGTCTATTACGATTCGGGATATGCCAGCTATAGCAACCCTTACTATGTGAGTAACGCTGGCTACTACAACTATTCTCAGCCGATCCAGGTTGTCGCGCAGCCAGAACAAGTCGTCGTGGCGCAAGATCCATCAACATTGACAGACCAGACTCAGCCGCAACCTCAACCTCCCCCTCAGGTCCAGGCCAGCCTGACACATACCGACGCTGCTCGTGATGCTTTCATGGCGGGCGATTACGTCAAAGCGGGCACAGAGGTTGATCTGGCAATCAAGGATCAACCCACTGATGCCGCACTGCACGAATTTCGCGCGCTCATCTACTTCGCCGTTGCTGACTATCAGAAGGCCGCTGCGTCGCTGTATGCGGTCCTGTCAGCCGGCCCCGGTTGGGATTGGACGACCATGAGCAGCTTGTATCCGAGTGTCGAAACGTACACGACGCAGCTACGTGCCCTCGAACAATATGCCCGACAAAAGCCTAGTGCCGCAGACGCACATTTTGTGCTGGCTTATCACTACATCACGGGAACCCACAAAGAAGCGGCCATCAAGCAGCTTCAAGAGGTCGCACGCCTGCAGCCGTCCGATCAATTGACCGTTCAATTGATCAAAGGACTGGGGGGCGAAGTCCCCACGCAGCCGGGAGCGTCTCAGCAACCAACACCAATGCCTCCTCCAGCCGCAGACCCTCAACTGGCCGGTGACGACCAGCCACCGCCGCCAGACATTGATCCCGCGAAGATCATTGGTCGCCGGACCGCCAAGCGATCCGATGGCACGACGTTTACACTCGATCTGACATCCGACAACAAGTTCACGTGGAGCTTTGAACGAGCGGGCAAAAAACAAAGCTTTGGCGGTACCTATACCGTCGATGGAGCCGTCCTGGTCCTCGAACGCGAAGACAAAGCAACGATGCCGGGGCTGGTCACGATCGAAGGGACTGGCTTCAATTTCAAACTGTTTGGAACCCCTGAAGACGATCCCGGTCTGGACTTCAAAGCCTGATGTTCTGACGACGCAAGAAGTGGGCTAGTCCATATCCGGGGTCGGACTCGAAGGGGTCAGAATTCCCGAAATGGCGGTAACGAGGGCATGCGTCGTGAAGGGCTTCTTGATAAATCCGCGCACACCAGTCCCTTCGCAACGTATCGAGACCTCCTGCTCGCTGTAGCCACTCATCACCAGCACTGGAATGTCCGGTGCCAAGTGGCTTAGTTCACGCATGACCTCCAACCCATCCATGCGCGGCATCGTCAGATCCAGGAGAATTGCGACGATCTCCTGAAAGTGCTCTCGCAGGATCTCCAGTCCTTCCAGGCCGTCCTCGGCCGCCAGAACTTGATAGCCTGCGCTGGCGAGCGCACGCTGGACGAACATATTGATAATCCGCTCATCGTCGATGACTAGAACGGTCCCGTTTCCCGGCTGCGGAACGGTGCCATTTTTGACATCAGATCGAGCCTCCGGAGCTTCATCAGTACAAGGGAAAAGCAATTTGAAGAGTGTTCCGCGGCCTGGCTCGCTGTCCACTTTGATCGTGCCTCGATGCGCGCGGACGATCCCCAGGACTGCCGCCAGTCCGAGGCCGCGCCCCGTAAATTTCGTGGTGAAAAACGGGTCGAAGATTCTAGCCTGGGTCTCTTCTGTCATCCCCTGGCCCGCGTCTTCGACTTCCAGATAGGCATATGCGCCTGCGGGAAGGACTTCAGGCAAATAGGGTGAGAGGAGGTCGTCCGCGTTCGCTTGAAGCTTGCCTGTGCGAACCTGAATCGCACCAATGTGGCCCTCAAGTGCATCTGACGCATTGATGATCAAGTTCATGACAACCTGGCGGATCTGTGTGGGATCTCCTTCGATCGTGGCTGCCTTGAGGTCAAGAACAATCGTGGCCTTTTTGGAAACGACAGTCTTTAGCAGCTTGGCCATCTCTTGAACTAAGGCGTCCAGTCGCAAAGCCTGAATCTCGAACTTGCCTTTCCCGGAATAGGCGAGCATCTGCTTGGTCAAATCGGCGGCACGTTCGGCTGCGTGTTCGATCTCGCGTAGCATTGAACACGCGGGAGATTCCTCAGAAGTGTGCATCAGCGCCAAACTGGCATTCCCCAGCACCACAGTCAGCAGGTTGTTGAAGTCGTGGGCGACACCGCCAGCCAGGACTCCCAGACTTTCCAGCTTCTGGCCATGCAGGATCTGAGCCTCTAACTTCCGGCGTTCTTCTTCCGCCAGCTTGCGATCGGTAATATCACGGATAAAGCCGCTAAATGACGGTGATTGGGTTCGGATCGGTGTGATATAGATTTCCGCGGGGAACTCTGTCCCGTCCGCATGAAGCGCGGTCAACTCGACCAGCTTGCGAAGAACAGTTCCTTCTCCTGTTCCGCGAAACTCCTCCATACCTTGCCTGTGCGCCTCGCGCGATTTAGGGGGGATAACGAGTTCGGCCATCTCTCGACCGATGGCCTGCTGCGACGTATATCCAAAAATTCTTTCCGCTGCTGGGTTCCATTCGATGACTTTACCTTCCTGATCAATGGTGATCAGGGCATCGAGCGCACTCTCGAAAATGGCCGCCTTGCGTTCTTCGCTTTCGTACAGTTTGTCTTCAGCGAATTTGCGTTGCGTGATGTCACGCCAGTTCACCACGATCCCGCTGACGGCAGGATGATGCAGCAGATTGCACGCACTCACCTCCATCCAATGCCACGATCCATCCTGATGCCGCAACCGGAGAGCCGGCTGGAAGATTTGCTCTGGATTTTGCAAAATCTGATGCCAGGCAGCGTGTGCCTTCGGCAAATCGTCGGGATGGATCGTCTCGAAAGTGCTGCGACCATTCACTTCTTCCGCTGAGTACCCCAGCACCGATTTGTTTCCAGGACCGGCATACACCAGGATGCCCTGGCGGTCGACGATATTGATTCCCTCAAAACCATGCTCCACGAGCGCTCGGAATCGTTCTTCGCTCTCCCGCAACGTTTCCTCTGCACGTCTCCGTTCAGTGATATCGATCGCAATTCCACCGACTGGCGTTGGCTTGCCGTTTGAATAGGGCAGCGCAAACTTGCTGACGATCGCGTGATGAACAACTCCGTCATCGTGTTCCAGACTCTCGATTGTCTGGACTCCTGTTTCGCTGACTAAGGCCTGGCGGTCACCTTCCTTGAATTGTGCCGCCGTCTCTTGCGGAAAGACTTCATCGTCGGTCTTGCCGTAGAGTTGTTCCCTCGGCATCCGAAAGACTTTCTCAGCGGCATCGTTGGCATAAACGTACCGCCCGTGCGCGTCTTTGATCCAGGCAAGTCCCGGCAGATGCAACATGAACTGGGCAAATCGCTGCTCACTTTGCCTTAGCAATTGCTCCGCCTGATCCCGCATCGTAATGTCGGAAAGGGCACCGAGCACCTGACGCACCGATCCATCGGCACGACGCGCAAAGACGATTTCGCGACCTTCAAACGAATGAATCGTGCCATCCGCATGGGAGAGGTAGTATTTGTCGTCGCGGAGTTCACCATCAGGAAGAGCCTGCCACTCCTCAAGCAGTCGCGCGAGATGGGGCATCTCTTCCGGCGGCATGTGTGCCGCGAACGTCTCCAGCGACCCTTGATCGGATGGTGCTCTCGAAGGGTAACCCAGGTCTCCCAAGATCGAGCGATTCGAGTAGGCAATGCCCATTGCATCAAAGTCAAAAATGTAGATCCAGTTCGGAAACGCCTGAGAGACCGAACTTAGGAATTGCTGATTCTCGCGGATCTTGTCCTGAGCCCGCAACCGCTCCACCGCATTGCCGACGATATCCACAACGGTGCTCAAGAGCTGTTCGTCCGCGGCCGTGAAGGCGTCCAGATCCTCACTCTCGACATTCAATACACCCACCACGTTCGTTCCAATGCGCATGGGCAAGCACAGCTTCGATCGCGTACGCGGATCGGCAGACACATAGCCAGGTTCCTTGCTAACGTCACGCACTCGACGAGGTGTTCCGGTGATTGCAATCTCGCCAGTGATGGCTGCCCCCAGCGGCTTGTCGGGCCTTCCAACTGTTGGATCGGACATGATGAAGGAGGGGTGTGTGACAAGGATGTTACGCAGCGGATCCAGCATTGAAAATCCGCAGTTGTGTGAAAACCCGATCCCCGCAATGACCGGGGTGACTCGTTCCAGCACTACATCGGCGTTGCTCGCTTCAGAACAAATCACCCCAATTTGGCTGAGGATCGTCAATTCTGTGACGCGGCGCTGAAGGGCGTCTTCCGACAGCCTGCGTTCGGTGATGTCTCGCCCCTCAGGGATCAGCAGACTGACTTCGCCACGTTCGTTCCGGAGTGGCTTTAGCGAGAAGTCAATATAAGCCACGCCCCCATCGGCCCGGGGGTGCTCGGCTTCGAATCGCACCATGTGACCCTCTGCGGCATCCCGAATCGCCTGACGCAGTCGATTCTGTAGCTCTGGCGAATGCGACCACCATGGTGTTTCCCAGAAGAGTTTGCCGATCACATCGTCGGCCTGAATTCCCACAAATTCGAGTGCCGTGCGATTCGCTTCGATGACCCGCCCGTCTGTGCCAATCAACCCGATGAACTGCAGGGTCTGATCGAAGATCCCGCGGAACCGCTGCTCACTTGCGACAACGGCTTGACGCATGCGGCTGTTCCTGCGGCCGATCACCAATCCGATCATTCCAGCCCAAATCACCTGACCAATAACTCCGATGAACGGAAGCTCAAGAAGACCTCGCACTCTCAAGACATCTGTGACATGCAGCATCATGAGCGCACCGGCGGCCAGAAAAATCAGTCCCGCTGCCGTGCGGTCCCGCTTCCAGAGGCGGCTGCCGCAATACATGGCGAAGATTTCGAGCGAAATCGCCAGCAGTGAGAGGGGACCGATCCACCATCCCGGTAACCCGAGTTTCGGATTGGAGATCGTCTCGCCCCAGAACAATCGGAATTCACTGACGGAAACAACGGTGGCATTCAGAGGCACGACAAACATGTGCAGCAAGAAAACGAGCAAGATCCCAACTGTGACCGGCCACATGAACCAGCGAGCCTGAACCTCGGCAATCAGCGAAACGCTCCAGAGCCACGTCAGCAGAATCAGCAGACCGAAGGCAATTCGCCCGTAAAGATTACCCTGGGCCTCGGCAACTGTTGTGGACGTAGCAAGTCCCATCGCCACGCCACAAGAGACAGCTCGCAACGCGCAATCCACACTGAACACGGCCAGCAGAGTCTCGCGCCGCGACGATGCCCAGAGAATCAAATGGTAGACCGCAGCAAAACCGAAGAAGCCGACCAACGAAGCATTGAGCAGAAGAAACGGGCCCATCGATCGATCTTTCCGTCGCTTTCACGACCTGCCGCCAACCCGGTCGGCAATCGCCAGCAGCTCTCATCGGGACGACCTCCCTCAAGCAGACCGCCACTATTTGTATCGGCCCGATCGATGGTTGGCGCGGTTCAATCAATTGAATCTACCATCAACGTTTCTTCTTTATCGATCTCATCAGTGAGCGTCGCCGCCGAGCTGCCGTCATTGACGAACTCCATTTCTTTCTTGTTGATCCTGCCCTCCTGGCAATTCGACCGACTTATACGTGAGTTGAATATCCTCGCCTCCTAGTTAGTCGGTTGGGTTACTGAAGGGCCGGCTTGTTGTATCGATGGCCGAATTCGCCCGCAATGGAAGCCTGAAATTGATCGTGCCGAATCGCGGGTCTCGCTGCAATGCCCAGTGGTCAAGCCGATCCGCGACTAGCCCGAGCCGCTGAAAATCAGTGACCCCTCAGTTAATTCTTGTTCCAGCCAGCGGTCGTTCTCTCGTCAACCACATCGATTGCTTCATCTCAGACCTGACCAGGGGATCTTTCATGATTCGTGAACAGTTGCAATCAGGAGTGGCCCACGTGGCTCTGGCATTGCGAGAGCCCGAAGAATTTGCGGCTCGTTGGGATGCGAAACAGGTGCAGTACCCCTCGTGGGTCTGGGGAGCGCTGATGGCGACCGCGATCCTCGGCACCATGGCGTACGGCATGACGATGGGGCTGAGTGGTGATGTCCACGATGTCATCAAGAAGGGACTGGCATGCACGCTTGGAGCGGGCTTAGCCTGGGGAATTCCTCTGCCCGCACTCTATATTCTGAACAGCCAGTCAGGCTCAAAACTCCGGGCCAGCAGCACACTGTTGGCCGCATTGGTCACGACCAGTTGGGGTGGC
The DNA here is from genome assembly GCA_028291515.1 of Schlesneria sp. GTDB lineage: Bacteria > Planctomycetota > Planctomycetia > Planctomycetales > Planctomycetaceae > Schlesneria. The sequence goes on along the minus strand of JAQGHU010000077.1, from coordinate 120,895 downwards.
CTGGCCATGCTGGCCTCGATTCCGATCAACTGGTTCTTCACCGTTGCCATACCATCACCTGGCTTCATCCTACTGGTGAATCTGACCGTCTTCGCGGGCGTGGGTATCGCAATGACTGATGTCTTCCATCGAGTCATGCGTCGCCTGGAACCACAACGCGATGTCACACCACTATGGTGGCTGCTGATCGTCGGCACGATCGGATCCGAACTGTTCTACTTTTTCGGCCTGTTTCAATTTGCATGATAGGGCATCAGATGGACTATCGCGTGCTGGAATCGTTGCGACGGAAGTTTGACGAACCCGAAGATGTCGAGGGACTCGATGTCACCGATGACGCATTCAGCGTCGAGGATGAAACGGCTGCAACGACGGAGGACCTCGGACCATTTCCACTGACGGAATTGATCCTGAAAGACCCAGTGCGACTCGATCGAATGATTCGCGAAACAGGGCAACAAGTCCAGATGCTTCCGCGACTGCTGGCGACATCGCTGGTCGCGTTCACAATTTTCGGCGTCGCCATGACGCTGGTGCTTAGCGCGGCGGGAGTCTGGCCACACCTGACACCCATCGAGCAGTCACTGGCAACATCACACCCATGGCTGATTCAGTTTGAACGCCACGACACCGCGACGTTCTGGACGCCATGGCTGAATGGCGACGCCTTTCGCCTGATCGCTGCCTATGCCATCGGCCTAATCGCCGCGACAGGAATCTGCCTGCCAAGTCTGTACTTCTACGGCCTACTGGCCGGAGTTCGCATGACGATGCTCGATGTGGTCACGCATGCTGTCAAATCGAAGGCGGTCGCCGCGATCACGTTGATCGGAATCATCCCGATCTATGCCGCGCTCGGCCTGGCCATTGCGATCTTCTCATTGCCGGTTCTCTCGCGAGATGCGGTGCTGCTGCTTGGATTGCTCCTCCCATTCATCGCCGGCCTATCGGGAACCTATTCCCTTTATCGAGGTCTCTCGATGCTCACAGACACCATGAAGCCTGAACAGAAACTTCACCGCCAGTGTTTCCTGCAACGGCTGGTCATCTCGTGGTGCGGCGTCTATTCGGCGGTCTCGCCCGTCCTGATCTTCACACTCTGGCAGCGACTGCAGGGGTAAGTCACCGCTCCGAATCGTACGTTGCGACGGGCCATCATCATGAACCCCGAGATGACATTCTGCTTTTACTTGCTGATCGGCATCGGAGTCGCCGCCGCACTCTGGCTGCGCAGCGACTCACGCAGCAAAGCAACCGATCTTTTTCAGATCTTGAGTGCCCCTTTCTTCTGGCCCATCTATCTTCCGATCCTCTTGGCCAGTCGATCCGATTCGTTTGCCTCAGTGACCAGCCCTCTTCCTGCGGTTGGTTCAACCCGTATGAACGACGCTATGGCACTGGCCATTACGCAGGTCGAACGTGAACTTGATGCGGCTCTTCAAAGCCTGAATGGCTGGGCCGAAAATGTCCTGGCCGAAGAGCGACTCCACATCGCCGAACTCAAATCCGCCTGGCGACAGCAAGCCAATCACATTCGGGAACTGGACAAACTTCTCGCCCAGACCTTGATCGAACCGCCAGCAATCGCGCTCCAAGCCTCCGCCGTCATGCAACCCATCGAGACACCGTCACCCTCAACCACATCCGCCGCAGGAGAACAGCCGGCGGCAGCCGTCCTTGAAGAGCAAGCGACTCACTCCAGGTCAGCCGAGCATGAAAAGATTCGAGCAGAGAACATCACCCGCCTGAAACAGCTTCGCCGCTCCATGCTCGACGACCTGATGGCCACCGTCGCCTGGGTCCGCGAACTGGTGACAATGATTCACCTCGCCAAATACACAGGCGCCCCGGCCTCACGTGCTCACGAACTCGTGAAACAGATCGCGTCTGCGGTGAAGGGCTATCAGAAGTCAATCGCATGACGCCGCAACCGTCGACGTAACGAGATTTCAAATAGTCGCGGAATGCTTCTAGAAACACTTTGGCTTGCTGGCAGACATGAAGGAGTCCAAACGACCCATTGTGGCTAAATTCGTGCCGCACTGATGAGCCCGCAGTCTCGATGAGCCTCAGCGCACTCTAATGACCCCTTCTGCTTCCGGAAAATATCTGAAACGTTAGGTTTTGATCGGGTCTCGGGGTCGGTACGCCCTTACGATGACCATTGATGGATCTCACTGTGATGGACGCCCCGCATCTTTGATGCGACTCAATTACCCCGCCGACTTCAACCTGCCGATATGCCCCCTATTCCCTCGTCTCGATTGGACACCGGAAATATCGATGTGCGGAATTAGTGTGATCAAGAATCTTCGGCGCGAGCGGGTGTCAACCACCGATCTTCGCAGGATGTGTTCGGTGATGTCGCATCGCGGGCCGGATGGGGGCGGATTTGCGATACTCGACCAGGGGACGCTCGGTCTGGCTCACGTACGATTAAGCGTCATTGACCTCGCCACCGGAACCCAACCGCTGAGTTCGGCCGATGGGCACGTCACCATCGTCTTCAATGGCGAACTCTACGACTATCAACAACATCGCGAAGCACTGGAACGACGCGGGCATCGGTTTCGGACGACATCCGATACCGAAGTGCTGCTCAATCTATATATCGAATACGGAACCGAAAGCTTCTCGAAGCTGAACGGCGAGTTCGCATTTGTGATCTGGGACGCGCGGCTGCAGCGATTGGTTGCCGTGCGAGATCGGTTCGGGGTCAAACCGCTCTTCGTTCACCAGACCCAAGACGAACTGTTCTTTGTTTCGGAGATCAAGTCGCTGTTTGCTCTGTCGCGCGTGAACCGTGCGTTCAATCCCGATTTTTTTATGAGCGCGTTTTTTGGAACTCTGACACCCGCCACCCATTTCTACGAGGACGTTCATCCGCTTCCTCCAGGACACTATGTCTGCATCGAACAGGGGCGTTGGACTGAACCGATTCCCTACTGGACCCCGAAATTCGAAACGCAGACTGCGATGACCTTGGAAGAGGCCGCGGAGGGAGTGCGCGAGCGATTTACGCGAGCAGTCTCACGACGCTTGATCGCCGACGTTCCTGTTGGCAGCTATCTAAGTGGAGGTATCGATTCGACGCTCGTTTGCGGTGTGATGTCGCAAACGACGAGCAAACTTCGCAGCTTCAACATTGGATTCGGGAACACCAGCTACGACGAATCGGCACTGGCTCGAAAGATCGCCAGACACTACGGGGCCGAATTCGAGACGGTCGATTGCACCAGTGAAAAGCTCGCCGATAACTTCGAGAAGACGGTGCTGCATGTCGAGCAGCCGCTCATGAATCCGAACTCGATAGCAAAACTGATCCTGTCGAAGCTGGTCCGCGATCAGGGGTACAAAGTCTGCCTCACTGGTGAAGGGGCCGATGAGATGTTCGGCGGGTATCCGTATTTCAAACAAGAACTCTTGTGGGAGATGGCGAAATCGGGACAACTCGGCGACGCCGAAGCGGCCGAGTCATTACTTCAGAAGTTCTATGAGATCGAAAAGCGATCCGAAGGATCTCACTGGAATCGCGACATCAAAGGGAAGGGGCCGGTCCCGTCCTATTTGAAACACGCCAACTTCTACTACTCGCGAATGGTGACCAGCAAAGGCTTCATCAAGAAACTGTTCCACCCGAAACTCCTCAAAACGACCACAGTCAAATCGCCCCTTGAATATTTCGAAAAGACATTCGATACAGAAGCGCTACGTCCGTTGGAAAGCTTTAACGCGACGAGACTGATGACGTATCAATTCCTCAGCCAGTACGTGTTCCCGTGTGTCGGCGATCGAGTCGACATGGCCAACTCGATCGAATGCCGGGTTCCGTTCCTCGATTCCGAACTCGTCGAGTTCGTCAATCAGATCCCCTCCAAACATTTCATGAACATCCGCGAGCTCAAAGAGAAGAACCTGCTGCGGGTCGGATTCCGCGATTTGCTGCCGCCATTTATGGACTCGGAGTTCAAGCATCCGTTCATGGCTCCCAACTGGCATCGTCTTTCTCGGACACCGACGGGTCGCGAACTGTTTTCGGATCTGCTCAGTCCGACCCTGGTGCGAGAGGTCGGAGTCTTCCGCCAGAGCTTTGTGTCAGCCGCAAAGCTCCTGTGGACGTTGTTACCCCAGCGGACGACGATGTGGCGCCGGATCGACACGGCCCTCGGCCAAGTTCTCAGCGTTCATCTGCTCCACCAACGCATGCTTAGCACCCCCGATTCAGGTGATCCAAGTTTTCAACTTGCGGATTGCACGCCTGCGTGACGCTTTTGACAGTCGAACAAGTTCAATGCGTCTCGGTAGATGAGAACCTTGTGATCTCGCACCGATTCTGGAAGGAGTTCACATTTCCAGCTTGAACACCCGTTTTCATCGAACGGAATTCGGTTATCCTGATAATGTCTGAAATCTCTCTGATTTGCTGATGGCGAGAACCGTGATGCGTACAGATCGAAAATCTCAAATCATCATTGCCGGTTTGCTGGGAATGGTGATCTCAATCACGGCGATCTCGTCGTCAGTGCAGGCTCAAAGCAACCCCAAAGAGAAACCGACTGGGAAAACCAAGACCGCCCGCACGAAAGAGGCACCGTCGGTCCAAGGGATTCACGATTACTCGTCGAAGAATTTTACGTTGCGAACTGACATGCCTCCGGACGAAGCACGTGAGCTGCTAACTCGTCTGGAAACAATGCTGGTGCTCGTCGCGAAGTATTTCGGCAAACCCAACTCGCAAATCATCGAGATGAACGTCGTCAAAGATCAGTCGAAGTGGCCACCCAATTCGATCGATCCTGATGCCATCGCCAGCATCCAGTCAGGGGGTGGGATCACGCTAAGTGTTACACAGTTTCTGCGCAGCGGATCAGGTCAAAAACAGGCCGTCGCGGCCAAATCAATTGTCTGGGCCGTCGCGGACCGAGGGACTCCTCAGCATGAGGCGGTTCATGCCTATTGCCATCAATCGTTTGGTCGAACGGGCCCGACATGGTACTCCGAAGGAATGGCCGAGCTGGGGCAGTATTGGAAAGAGAAGGAAGACGGCGTCAACATCCACGAAGGGGTGTTGCGGTACTTGAAATCTCAAGAGCCCAAGGACCTGTCCGAAATCGTGGCAGCCGGCCAGCAGACCGGAGATAGCTGGGAGAACTATTCCTGGCGATGGGCTCTGTGCCATCTTCTGGCCGCAAATCCCAACTACGCTTCCAGGTTCAAACCGCTTGGCCTCGCGTTGTTAAATGATCAACAGACCAGCTTTGAATCTGTCTACGGACCAATGTCGAAGGAAATCAGCTTCGAATACGACTTTTTCCTGCGACACCTGGATCAGGGCTATCGAGCCGACCTATGCAGTTGGGATTGGAAGCCCAAGTTCCAAAAGCTGAAAGGAACGGCCTCGGTCCAGGTCAAGGTCGACGCGATGCGCGGCTGGCAGCCCGCGCGAGTTGTCGTCAAAGAAGGAGACAAGTTGTCCATAGCGGCGACTGGTGAATGGTTGGTTGCGAAGTCGGGTAAAAAACTGACCGCCGACGGGGACGATGACGGCAAAGGCAAACTGGTCGGGATCTTATTCGAAGACTACAAATTGTCAGAACCATTTGAACTCGGCGCCAATTCCGAATGGACCGCCACCGGAAACGGCAATCTCTATCTGCGATGCCAGGACAACTGGAACTCCATCGCCGACAATAGCGGCACGATCGCTGTGAAGATCAAGCTTGGGGAGTAGGACCTTAGTTTGCAAATTGAAAAATGGGAACAACCAGACGCGCGACGTAGTTCAGTTGTCACTTCGTGATTCGTAATCGCGCTTGCCACTCTCACCATCCCAAAGAAATAAAAAGAGCGGTGCCAAACACCGCTCTTGTCAATTCACTGAATTGAGACGACTACTTGTCGGACCAGTTATTGATATCGTCGTTCTGCCCCTCGTCACTCTTTTTGTCAGGACCTGACGACCAAAGTGCCGGGGTCGTGGCGTTCTGAACATTGTTGTTGGGCCATTGATAATACAGAGGCTGACCCCACGCATCCTTTGGAAGCGACTTGAGGTAAGGACTGACCGCCTTGCCATGAGCGTCAACACCGGGATTGGTCAGCAGTCCCAGAACTTCGTCGCGACCCCCTTGAGGATACTCGCCGTCATGATCAATCGCGTAGGCCGAACAAGCGTCTTCCAGTGACTTCACGCTCATTCGCGTCGTTTTGATCAACGCATTTTTCTGCTGACCAATCAGGTTGGGAACGACCATCGCCGCAATCACGCCTAGGATCGCCAGCACCAGCAAAACTTCTGTCAGCGTAAAGCCTCTGCGGGCGACAGGTCGACGAGCGTTCCGAGCATTTGAACGAGTCATGGCAAACAGTACCTTCCGAGTGGACATTCCAAAGCGAGTTTCAGACGAATATGTGACGACGTTTGATTGTAATCGAGCCTGATCCATCAGGAAACAGGTATTCCTAACACGATGATACGAGATACTCTTCCAACTCCGCCGATGTTTCAGGTTATTTTAAGGAGACCGCGCAGGTTACGACATCGCCTGTACTTACGAACTAAGACACCGCCGTCGAACTGTTGAAAATCGGCAACATCAAGGCCAGCAGGACGAATAGGATCACTCCGGCCATGATGACCAGCATCAACGGCTCTAGCAGTCGCACCACCAGATCGAGTTGCCGATTGGTATGCCGCTCCATTTTTTCAGCGACCGACACCAGCACATGCTCCAAGTTGTTGGCTTCTTCTCCCACCGAAATCATCTCGATAACGTCAATCGGGAACTGCTTGCATTCGGCCAGCGGTTGGGCCAACGACCTCCCCGAAGAAACGTGTTCGGCGGCCTCTGCGATCGCTTCGCTCAATACCCGGTTCCCGGTCGCATCCTTGGCAATCTTTAGCGAATTTAGAATCGGAACACCATTGTGCAGTAGCGTCCCCAAAACGCGGCAGAACCGAGCGATGGCCAGGCTGCGAACAACTTGACCGACCCCAAACAATTTCAGCCGAAACGCATCGAACCGGCGACGACCCTGGTCATTTGAAAACTGTTTCTGAATGAACCCGTACAAGACTGGAATCACGATCAGCAGCACCCAACCCCGATGTTGCAGCTCGTAGCTGACAGCCAGCAGTGCGGTCGTTGCCCACGGCAGCGTTCCTTCTTCTCGCATCCGATCGAACAGCGGTTCGAACTTTGGTACGAAGAAGATCAACATCAGAACCAGGATTATAGTCCCGACAACGACCAGGAACGCGGGATAAGCCATCGCTCCGAAGACACGCCCCTTGAGTTCTTCCTGATGCTCCGTAAAGTCGGCGATGCGCTGCAGCGTGTCTTCCAGGAAGCTTCCCTCTTCACCCGCCCGGACCATACTGATCGTGAGCTCGGTGAACACTGTCGGATGTTGCCGCAAAGTTTCGGCCAGTCGAGTTCCGTCGGCGACCTGATCGCGAACTTCTTGCAGCACCATCTTCAACGTGACATGCCGAGTCTGTCGCTCGAGCAGTTCCAGCGATCGCAACAAGGGGACGCCCGCGCGAAGCAGGTCAGCCAACTGTGAATAGAACTGGCAGAGAAGCCTGGCAGGAACCCGTCGGCGTTTGTTTGCTTGATGCGCCTTGGCGGCATCGGCCAGCGTCACCGACAGTGGAAAGACACCCCGAGCCCCCAGCGTGCTTAACGCTTCACGCTCATTCGCGGCCGACAGCACCCCATCAACCTGCTTGCCCGTCATTTCGCGAGCGACAAAGCGGTATTCAGGCATAGCATGTAGTTCGTCGAGGGAACCAGGGACTCTTCGCCAAACAGCGAATCACAACCCATAAGGATATCCTCACCGCTCGGCCCTGTCAGGCCTCTCGCAAGCTGAATTCAACCTGAACCTGCGACTATTCCGCCGACCGCCAACATCACGGCGAGTCGTTACAGCTTGTCAATCATCCCCTGCGCAATTTGCTTACGTTCTTCCGTGGTGGCGGCCATGTCGAGCCGTTTGAAGTCCACGGCCAGCGCGTCACCCTTGGCGGCGTCCACTTTTTTCAGCGACTCGATGCTCTCCTGCATCCCCATCAGCGCACTTCCCCCCTGGCCATATTGCACGACTTCCTTCAGCCGAGTCTTCAGTTCCTCAAAAGACTTGAGATTCGTTGGTTCAGGCTGTTTGACAGGCGCGCTCCCACAACCCACCACCATCAATATCACAACGACTGCCAACGGTTTTTGCCACGTCAACATAGTTCCTCACTTGGAATGATTGCGATTAATTTTAAGAGAGAATGACGGACGAACAGTGCCTCGACTCGTTAATCGCGAACCGAGGCATCGAAACGTCGCACGAATAAGCAGGCCATCGCTAGAAATCACCGGTAACGGCACCGTCGTTGATGGATCCGATACGTTGCCACGTCGTGTTGTCGACTGAGTCGGCAACAAACCGCACCGCGCCATCTCCCATCAGCGCATGAACACCGCCGGTGTGGCGACTGCGAGCGGTCCATACTCCACGGCTGTCGTACCACGAACACGCCGAACATTCGTGGCATTCTGGATTCGCCGAATTGGGGCCGTTTAATGTGTTGAAGAGCGTCTGTCCCGGCATTCCATTGATCCATTCCTGGTGAGTCGAATTCAAGAAGTTGCCTTTGTTCCCCGTACAACTGACTCCGTACGCATTGAGCTGCGCGACGGACGCAAATGTGTTGGGCATACCTCCTGGAAAGTCTGTTCCCCGGACCAGGTTTCCCAAGGCATACGTCCCATTCCCAGTTCCCATAATTCCCTCCGAAGCCGCAATGGTGTTCGAGGTTCCATCGACCACCGCGCTGACATTCAGATTGTTCCGCATGTTAAACATTCCAATCTGATCCCCTGCGGTGATTTGGGTTCCTGGTGGCCCGCCCACCCCGGCACCAGGAATCGGCGACATCATGATCAGAGACGCGCCACCGCAGAACGAATAGCTATTGCCAGGGACCAAATTCGTCGACGAATCAGACGGACAGCGAAAGACCGTCAGACGCGTGTTTTTCACAGTGGCATTCACACCGGAAACAAACGACAGGTTGAAGTTGATCTGGTTAAACAGCGGCGCTTGATCGAGATAAGGCAACATCATCGCCTGAGGGCTGAATCCCTGATATCCAGTACCCGAGCCGGTCGATTCAAAGCACGCCCGCGGGAAGACACGATACGTGTCGTGGTAGTTGTACATCGCCAATCCCATTTGCTTGAGATTGTTCTTGCATTGTGACCGGCGAGCCGCCTCACGTGCCTGTTGAACCGCAGGTAACAACAATGCAATCAATACGGCAATAATTGCGATGACAACGAGCAATTCAATCAGTGTGAAACCTCGACTCTGTCGACGACGCCTCGATAAGAACTCGAAATGAATTGCCATTGCTGTTCTCCCTGTTTTGCAAGAACTCGGAACAAAAGACAAAGAAAGGCCGCTTGCTGATCAAAAAGGGGATCATTCAGCCTATTGAAGATGAGTTCGGGCTATTGTGCCATTTTCATGAGGCATTTTGTAGGCCTCATTTGCTGCTCGATAATGCAATTTCGGCCATAATTCGAGTCGGAATCACCGAAAGTGATCACTTCCTCGAAACATGACCGGTCAGCCAGAAAATACCGCAATCAATTCGCGGTCCTCTGCGGAGGCCTGCCCCACCTGAATTTTCCCGATCTGCCAAATGTGGTGCGGACTTCAGCACTGATGGCGAGCAAGCGATCTAATCTCAGTCCGGTAGTGAATTTAGTGATTCCAGCAACGGGCGGCCTTGGTCGGCATTGATCATTTGGACAAATGCGATCTGACCGCGGAGCCGAGCCTCAAACAACGGATCGTTGTCGCGGTTTTGAGACGCGAGGCCTTGCTTATTTGCATTGTGGAGAATCGCACGCAGGCGACGGACTTCGCGGCGGCAGACGCCAGGGCGCCGGTTGACAACAACACCTGTCACCGACATCGCCGAGCTTTGCTTTAAGACGCGCGTCTTCTTTTCATTGACGAAAAATCCCTCATCCTGAACGATGTGACGAACCCGAGCCAGCAGATAACCGATTTGCTTATCCGGCTCGACTTCGACATCCGCCGAGAAACTCAGGTCGTCAGCGTACCGGGTGTATCGCCAGCCCAACTTTGTCACGATACCAGTCAGGCGAGAATCCAAGCGCCGGGCGATCAGGTTCGACAAGGCTGGACTGGTACAGGCCCCTTGTGGAAGGGCCCGGGGATCCGTTGCCACGTGAAAGACTCTGCCCGCGTATTCCACAGTCCGTCGAGGCGACTCGGTACAGAGCAATGAAAGGATCGTTGCTGCCGCTGGCGAGTAACCCAGTTGTTCGAACGCACCCCGCACACGGTGAAACGTAATGGTGGGAAAGAAGTCCTTCAGGTCAGCATTCACCAATAAATGTCGGCCAACATGAGGGAGCGCGTTCGTTCGAATCGATCGACCTTTCACAAACCCATGAGCCGCATAGTGTACTGACAACCGCAACAGAATATTTTGAAAGATCCAACGTTGAGCGGCGGCCAAATCCCGATGGGGGGCCGCAAGTTCTCGAGCGCCGCCCGATTTCTTCGGCACTGTGAAGCGGACATAGTGAGTTCTCTCTGCGGCATCGCTATGAAAGGCGAGCCACCTCAAACGAGATATTGTCAGCCCCATCGCATCTGCCACGTCTGACGGTGAAGCGAGTACGGGCAAATTCGCCGCTTGCAGCTTCTCAACATTCGCGCGACGGTCGGTCAGTCCCCGAGAAACGCCACGGCCCAAGAAGATGATGTCGGTTGCCATGCGACGCGTGACATCTTCAGCATGCTGGCGTTTGCGTTCCGTCGCTTCCGCTTTCTTCTTCAACTTGAGCTGCTGGCGATCGGCTTCCGATGCTGCGACTACAGCGCGGGCTCGATCAGCCGCAATGGCCTGATCGCCCGAGATCTCCAGCATCTGATCGCCGATCTGATGGATCTCGACCAGATCCTCCGGCTTGAACAGTCCGTAGGCGACCAACGATCGATCAATTAATAGCGTCCGCTCGTCGCTGGCGGGTGGAATCGTATCAAGGCGGCCCCACCAGGGATTTGTCCGAATGGTGCTGGAAACTCTGGCAGCAGCCACCGCATCCCGGCCCGAAATCGGCGCGAACTGGGAGGCGTCCAGATTCAGTGTCGTGGACTTTGGCCGTTCTGGTACGACGGGCGATGGAACCGCTCTCGCGAGAATGAGCTGCGGTTGCACCGGAGTGCCGGCCGGCGGAGCAACGGGCCTGCTCGCTGGCGTCGACGCGAACAGCCGCTTGATGAAGTCGAACAGGCTCATCAGGAATATCTCGCCAAATGCCGCCCCACATCGCGATTGCCGTTCGACAGAAACGGTCGCTTGATCAAACAAGAGCGGGAGGGGGAGTCGGTGTTCCTGACTTCAAGCCGCGGACCAGGTCCGTTCACCAAGGCCCAGCCGACAGCTAGTGCGGGCGGGAGCCTCAGCTCGTCATGGCCGACCGCACTAGCTGTCGGCTGGGCCAAACGAACAACGGGCCTGGGGAAGCAATGGGTAGGCAATCTCAACCACGGCGTATCGCCGTAGAGATAGTCTCAGTAAACCGACTCTGACCCTCCCAACTCTTGTTTCATGTTATGAACTTTGAGTCTACCTTATAATCAATCATCTAACGATTGGCATCTAACGATTGGCATCTGTCGATGTCGCCAGATATCGCAAGACGATCATGTGCCGACAAGGGCCGTTGCGAATGCCAAATTTTCGGAAATGCCCACACTGGCATTTCCCTCGTCGAATGCGTCCATCCAGATCAACCAGAACTTCGACCGGTGTCGACTCGACGTTTCCTACTAGAACCGCACCGCGTTCGGTGCGATCCGACGATTCCAGCGTCGACTTACGCGTTAGCATCAAGTGACGCGCCGCTGTTAATTCCGCATTCTCCGCACCGAGTTGCGCCTCACTTAGGGCCATCGGCATCACCTGGCGGAATCGATAGACGCCGTTCGGCAGATCGTGAATCACTTGACCAGCAAAGGCCAGCCGCCGCAACGCCGCCGTCACCGCAGCGGCCGAGGCTTCGGTTGCCGTCTGCAACTGCGACAGTGTCATCGATCTCTGCTCTTGCAATAACTTGCCGACTGACATCAGCAAGTCATCCGTAATCGGGGCTGGTGGCGCCAGCAAGTCCAGGGCCGAGCCGCGAGTCCAATCGTTAGTCGTCCAACCCGACAGGCCCACAGTCAGCTGCATCTCGCCCATCCGCGCCACCCAAAAGCTGGGCAGGCCCGTCCCCAACAGCAGGACGTCGAACCGCTCTGCCAAAGGGAGAACCCGTGCCAGCACTAACAACCTTCGAGCTCCCCAGATCCGGATGGGCTCTGTCGGCGGACCATCATAGACGGTGCCGTGCGAGACAATGCGCTGTTCCCAAGGTTCCAGCAGAAAGATCGGCGGTTTGCCCGGAAGCAGTTCAAAACGCACGGCCCGCGGGCTGGCTTTCGCCTTGTGTCGCTTCAGAAACGCCAGTGCGGAATAAACCGCCTCGCGCGACAGGCTGACGGTCAGGCCCGGCATTCCCATCGCCTCTTGCGTTGTCATGAACCCGCGTAGCCAGCCGTCGGGCAGGTCAATCTTCTCTTCGCGATAAGCCGGTTCCTCGGCGGTCTTCACCTCAAATCCGGTCGGGTCGATCAGGAATCGAGTTTGGCGATAGGATCGCAGCGATTGAAAATGGTCGTATAGATCCCACGAGTAATCGACATTCGTGGTTCCCAACTGCACGGCCGAATCATGTCCGAAGCCATCGCGAGAGACCGTCAGGCAGCCATAGCTCGACTCATCCGCCGAAAAGCATTCGAAGAACACGACGTCATGAGCTACCGTGATCACGGGATCGCAGGGCATCAACCATCGCCACAACTCCGGATTGTCGCGTTGCAGCAAACGAGCAAGCTGAAATCGCGCATCCCAATAGCGTTTGCGAGTTTTTTCGAACAGAGCCTGAAAACCCGCGGGTGGCGGTGTTAATCCGCGATGCACGGCGAGATCTTTCGTCGCACGATCCAGTTCGCGGTTGTATATCGAGCGACGCGTGGCCGCTTGCTCTTTCTGCCATTCCTCATATGCCGTCTTGTCGCGCGGCTTGAACCGCAAGTCGTTGATCACCACATCATGCAAGGCACTCATCGCTTCACGGAACCGCAATGGGTGACGCAACGGCGCATCAAAGCTGACTTTCTCTCGAGTCAGATTCGGCAGCATCGAGAGCGTTCTCTCGGACCCGGAAGACGAGTCGATCATCTGGCTGCGCCCGAGGTACGCGAAGTTCACCTTCATCGCGTCCCTCCTGCTGGCATCAGCCGCAGTTCCGGGATGGCCCGTCCCAACAACTCTTCCAGTTCTGGTCTGGCAGCCACCGCGGACAAAATTGCCGAGAGACCCGCGCGAGCTTCAGGTGGTCTCACTGATCGAATCGCAACGGCCAGCACAGGGATCAGCAATTCTGCCCGCTCTGGTCGCTCCGAAATCGCTTGCGAGATCTGTCGTAGCGCGCTGAGCTTCGCCCGGCCACCGCGATGCACCCCCAATAATACCGTCGTCCAGACCGTCGACAAATCCTGTCGCTGAAGAGCCCGCGGTGCCGCTTGATTGGCTCGCAAAGTCAAATTCTCGACCAGCCGAATCCGGATGTCATCGTAAGGAGTCTCCAGCAGCCGACTCCAAAGTTCTGGATCGTCATAGCCAGCCGATTGTGGAGTCAACCAGCCCCACGCGCCGCGACGGACTTGAGCATTGAGACTATCGAAAAAAGGACTCACTGAGTCGGCGCGATAGTCTTCTGGCGAACCAAGAAATGCCAGTGCATACCGCGAAACATCGGCTCCCACGGCGTCACATTGAGCCGTAGCTAATCGGCCCAGCAGCCGTTGATCCTCGATGGTCTTGATCGATCGTTCGGTTAACCAGGAGAGGCCCAAGCGAGCTACCGGCGTGGCCCTGGCACAGGCCAATCCAATGCACTGCTCCAGCGACAGCCGTTGCGGGTTGACCCGTTGCGACATCGTTTGGCAGATCGTCGCCAGTGCCGTCATGCTCCGCGTCTCAAGCAGTTTCAGCCAGGTTGCAATCGTCCAGCTATCGACGCCTGCCAGCATCTCTAACAACCCGGCTCCAAACTGCTGGACTTCCTCATCGGCATGGTCCAGCAACTCTAATAATTGCGCTGCCGTGATCGAGTGCAAAGTATGCGCGTGATCTCGCTTCAGCAGTTGCATCGCCCAAACACGCACCAGTCGCGACTGAGCTTGAACGACCAGCCTCAGCAGCACCGCCGCCGACTCAGGTTGCTTCCAGAGCTCTTCGAACTGGGGTGCGGCTACCAGTTCCCCTAATGATCGACCATCGGCCAATTTCACGCGAGTCCGCGTGAACTCCAGCGCTGGACTGTATCGAAAGGCGATGTGCATTAAGGACCAGTTGTCCAGGATATTCTCACCTCTCGCGACGTCCTGATCCTGATAACGCGATAGTGCCGCGGCGACAGTCGAAACATAATCCGCCGGTTGCAAGAACCCCATGCGACGAAAGTATCGAGCCGCCCGCCGTCGAAGGTAGCCGCGGGTTCGATAAGAAAACAACTGGCCCTCACGTCGAAATTGGGGTACTGCTTTTCCCTTGGCCGGCAGAATTTGATCGCGCGGCGAAAACAGTTCCTCCTCCTGCCACGACTGCCGCGTTTGCCAGTCGTAGTGATAGCGAGTTCGCCGTTGACGGCGGATCAGCCGATCAAACGAAACGAGAAACGCGCCCACAAGTTCGTGATTACGATTCTCTTCAGCGTGCTTAAACAATCGCTTCACTAAGGGATGATGGCCCGGTCGATCCAAAGGCATCGTCAGATATTGAAAGATCTGATCCTGTGCCCAAGGTCGCGGATCCTTCTTCCAGCGATCCGCTAATCCCGCGAGATATTTAGAGTTGCTGACGGTCCGCAATTGCTCAATAAATTGATCGTCTTGATTGGCGAAACTTTCGTCAACCAACATCGTCGAGACCGGTGTGTTATGTGATCCGGTGACCATGCTCTCTCGATCATTGACAGTGCGAAACTGGTCTTTGAAGGGGCGGGTAGCCTAATGCGATTTATCAGAATCTGTCAATCTACCACGACGACATCCTGACATTTGTGAGGATAGTGCAATTGGCTCGGTGAGCCACAGTGTCATCTTTTTCGTATTCGCCGGACTAGTAGAACGGCTGATGCAACTGAAAGAATAAGAGTCGGAATGCGAAACGGAATTTCCCATTTCTTGTTTTCAATCACCCAGATATTTGGTTCCGCCACCTGAATCGGATAACGCACGTTTGGGATTGTGGTCCATAAGCTGATGTCACTTTCCATTGGCTCTAACCCTCTCCATACGACGGTCCCGTCGCGAATAATTAGAGCATGCAAACGGCTAGTGGTAGCGACAAAAATCGTGTCTGCGACGACCAGGCTTCGAATCCAGAGGGTTGCTAGGACGCAAGAAAGTGTCAGAAGCCCGACTCCTGAAATGTGCCGCCAATTCTTGAAGAGGTGGTTCATAAAGTTCTGTTTCAAGTTTCAACACGTGAACATCATCGAAGCTCACCCGCGTCTCGATGGCGAAGAGACTTGAATCGCAACCGAAGCCTGCTTTTTTCTTCACATTCTCTGCTCTCCTTTTAACTCCCCGCTCCACACTGTTATCATCCGTCTTCGATGCGTTGGCAACTGGTTCTAGCGACGGGAGAGGGCGGATGGCGTTTCGAGTTTGGGCCGCAGGGGCCTTGGTTTCTTTTTGCCTGATCGGAAGTCCGTCGGCCTTTTCACAGACTTCGTCGCCGACACATCCGCGGGTTCCCGGCTTCGAGCGGTTTTATGCGGCCGAACCTGATCCCGATGACGAAGATGCCCCAATAGTAGATCCGGTGACGGGGTGCCGACTGCTGCTCGGTGAACTGAACTGCACGTCCTGTCATGCGGCGTCGACCGAACTAAAGAGTGTTGTCAGCAATAAGCGAGCTCCCATTCTGGACGAGATCGGCACTCGAGTCCGGGTCGAATGGTTACGTGAGTTCATCGGCAAGCCGCACTCAACCAAACCCGGCACAACGATGCCCGATGTGATTGCCACGTTGCCGGAGCTAGACCGTGCGGCCGCAGTTGAGGCTTTGGTTCATTTCCTGGCGTCGACAGGAGCAGTGGCCGATGCTCATCCCGATAAGAATTCGGCAAAAAAAGGAGAAGCCGCCTTTCAAAAATCCGGGTGTGTTGCCTGCCATCAGTCACTGGACGGCAAGCTGGCAGACCTCATGACATCAGTCGCTCTGCCCGACATCGGCAAGAAGTATTCCGTCCCCAGCTTGATGGCATTTCTCAAGGATCCACTCAAGTCACGCCCTTCGGGGCGGATGCCGGCATTGGGCCTGAAGGATGAAGAATATCGCGACATCGCTCAGTACTTCGTCAAAGACGTTGAGTTGATCCCGACGGTGAAGTATGCCGTATACGAAGGAGCCTGGAGTGACATACCCGATTTCGCAGCACTGACGCCGAAATCGACGGGCCAGTGTGCGGGTTTCGATCTGACGGTGGCTGGCCGAGACAACAATTTCGGCGTCCGCTTCACGACGTTTGTGAAGATCACGAAGCCTGGACAGTACCAGTTCCATCTCGCCTCCGATGACGGCAGTCGCCTGACAATGAATGGCGAAGTCGTCGTGGACAACGGCGGCGTGCATCCGCATTCGTCAAAGTCGGGTAAAAAGGTCTTGGATGTGGGCTTTCATGAAATGATTGTCGACTACTTCCAAGGAGGTGGCGAATGGACGCTGGATGTTGAGATCTCCGGCGGCGGACTGACGCAGCAGACAGTGGCCAGCTTCATTTCCATCGAGCCGAAAGATCCCGAGCCAACGACCAAGAAGTCTGGATTCTCGGTGAATCAATTGCTCGCCGATCAAGGCAAGATCCTCTTCGGTTCGCTCGGTTGTGCTGCCTGCCATCAGATGAAGCAGGGAGACAAGCAACTTGCTTCGGAACTGAAGGCGAAGCCGTTTGCCGAATTGAACGACGGCAGCGGATGCCTTGCCGAGACACCGACAGGCAAGGCACCTCGCTTTGGTCTCAGCGCCAAACAACGTGCGGCCCTGGTCGCGGTGCTGAAATCAAATACAGAAGAGTCCGCTGCCGAAAAAATCCACCGGACGCTGGCTTCACTCAACTGTTACGCCTGCCACAAACGCGGCCAACTGGGCGGCGTCGAGAAGGCTCGCGATCCTTATTTCGAATCGCTGCAGAAGGATATGGGCGACGAAGGCCGCCTACCGCCGATCATCACCGGTGTGGGCGACAAGTTGCGCCCGGACTGGCTGAAGCATGTCCTATTGAACGGTGCCGACGACCGCAAGAATTATATGGTCGTCAAGATGCCGAAGTTCGGTGGGAATAACGTCGGCCCACTCGTCGAAGCGTTTGCCGCAGTCGACATGAAACTCGACCCATTGCCGACAGTCGACTTCCCCGAACCCGAGTATCGCGTTAAGGCGGCCGGCCGCCACCTGGTCGGTGGTCAGGCTCTGTCGTGCATCAAGTGCCATGACTTTGGTCCCCATCCATCGACTGGTGTCCGGGCAATCAGTCTAACAACGATGAACAAACGCCTGCGACCTGAATGGATGGATCGCTATCTGCGGGATCCGCAACTCTTTCGACCCGGTACACGAATGCCCGCGCCCTGGCCGTTTGGGATGGCGACGATTCGCGACGTACTGAATGCGAATGTCGATCTGCAGATCGCCGCAGTCCGTCTGTATCTCTCCGACGGTGACAAAGCTGCGGTCCCAGTCGGACTGGTCCGTGAGCCGATGGAATTGAAGCCGATTGACGAACCGATCCTGTATCGCAATTTCATCGAAGGGGGCGGAACTCGAGCGATCGGTGTGGGCTTCCCCGAAAAAGTGAATCTTGCCTGGGATGCGAACGACATGCGGCTGGCCCTGATCTGGCACGGTGCATTCATTGATGCGTCGCGTCACTGGACGGGCCGTGGTGTTGGATTCGAAGCTCCGCTGGGAGATCACCTGATTGCTCTGCCATCAAACGCTCCGCTGGCCAAGCTGGCTTCGCCGAATGATGCTTGGCCGACGGGGATGGCTCGCGAAAACGGTTACCGGTTCCTGGGCTACAAGCTGGACGTCAAGCAGCGACCGTTGTTCCGCTATTCGTACGCCGGACTGACGGTCGAAGATGAATCGGTGCCACTGACGAAGGCGGGCGAGCCCTTCGCAGGACTCGACCGGACCATCAAACTAACCGGAGCCACCGCCGAGTCGCTGTACTATCGCGCGGCTGCCGCCGGCAAGATCGAGAAGCTTGCCAACGACGAGTACCGCATTGACGGCTTCTGGACGATGAAGCTGTCCGGAGGCGAACCCCCGATTCTCCGTCAGGTGGGCGGACAGTCGGAACTCCTGGTGCCAGTGAAACTGATGAATGGATCAGCGACGATCAAACAGTCTTACGTCTGGTGACAACCGTTGCTCTTTACATTCGATCAATCATACATCGCTCAGTTATATGCAGAGGATTCCAGATGCGTTGCCTGACTTTGGCGTTGGCACTTGTCGCGACTTTGACACTGTCGCCTGGCGTTCATGCCGCTGATAAAGCTCCCGTTGAAAACGACTTCTACCGACTGATTCCGTTCGACATCCCCAAAGACATCATGCTGGAGGCCGGAGGCATTGAACTGCTGCCGGACGGCAAGCTGGCGATTTCGACTCGTCGCGGCGAGATCTGGCTGATCGACAAGCCATTTGCGGATCCCCCGAAGGACGAAAAATGGACTCGATTCGCTCATGGACTGCATGAAGTGCTGGGGATCGCCCAACGAGATGGCTGGATCTACGCTACTCAGCGCGGAGAAGTGTCGCGACTCAAGGATACCGATGGCGATGGCAAGGCGGACTTGTACGAGACCGTCAACGACGACTGGCACATCGGAGGTGACTATCACGAGTACGCGTTCGGATCGAAGTTCGATCGAGATGGAAACATCTGGGTCGTGTTGTGCCTGACCGGCTCATTCAGCAGTGATCATAAGTACCGCGGCTGGTGCCTGCGGATCACTCCCGATGGTAAAGCCATTCCAACCTGTAGCGGCATTCGCTCGCCCGGTGGGATCGGCATGAATGCCGACGGCGACATGTTCTACACAGACAATCAAGGTCCGTGGAATGGAACGTGTGAACTGAAGCAATTGATTCCCGGTAAGTTCGTAGGACACCCCGGTGGCTTCAAATGGTATGACTTGCCCGAAGTCAAAGCGGCCATGGGACCGAAGCCCAAAGAACCCGAAAGCGGTAGCCGCTTCATGACCGAAGCGGATAAGATTCCCGAGTACGAACCGCCGATCATCATGTTCCCCTACTCCAAGATGGGTAAGTCAGCCAGCGGTGTCGCCTGCGATACGACCGGAGGCAAATTCGGCCCGTTCGAGAAACAGATGTTCGTCGGCGACCAGAGCGACAGCACGGTGATGCGCTGCTTCCTCGAAAAAGTCGATGGCCACTTCCAGGGGGCCTGCTTCCGTTTTCGAGAAAACTTCGGTTCCGGAACACTGGCAATGGAAATGACGCCCGACGGTTCGATGTTTGTCGGTGGCACTAATCGCGGGTGGGGATCGCGCGGACCGAAGCCGGGAGCCCTGGAACGCATGGTCTGGACTGGCAAGGTGCCGTTTGAAATCCACGAGATGCGAGCGAAACCTGACGGCTTCGAACTGACGTTCACTCAGCCCGTTGACCCAGCCACGGCGGGCGAGTTGAAGAGCTACGCGATGACCAGCTATACGTACATTTTCCAGTCGGCCTATGGCAGCCCTGAAGTCGATCAAGGATCTCCCAAGATCACAGCAGCGACCGTCGCTGCCGACAAAATGAGTGTGCGTCTAACCGTTGATGGCCTGAAGGCCGGCAACATTCACGAACTGATTTCAAACGGCGTGAGGTCGAGCGAGGGATTGCCGCTGCTGCATAAGGAAGCGTTCTACACGCTGAACCGAATTCCGAAGTAGGGCGAGTTGTGGAATCGTCTGGATCCTTAACGGCCGGGTCATTTCCCATCCATTCCGTCATTCCCGCGCAGGCGGGAATCCAGCGAGTCGTGAAACGGTATCGATGCGAGTCTACCTATCCCGCCCCATAACGAAGGCTGGTAATATTTCGTTGCGGACTGACTGGATTCCCGCCTGCGCGGGAATGACGAGACGAGCACTCGGAGCCATCTGCCGCACTATTTCCGCTTGGAAGTCGGCTTGGCTCGGTGCGTTCGGATCGCTGTCAGCGCCTTCTGGAAGTCATCCGGCAACGGTGCTTCGAACTCCAAACGCTTCCCTGTCACCGGGTGATCGAAGCAGAGTCGGAATGCGTGAAGCGCCTGACGTTGAATCAGGATCTCGTCCTCTTCTTCCGGCAAGTTCTCGATCAAATCCGACAACCACAGTGCCGCATGGCCCTCATACAATCGGTCTGCGACAACCGGATGTCCCAAGTGGTGCAAATGCACCCGCAACTGGTGCGTGCGGCCGGTCTGAGGGCACAGCCGCATAAATGAGAAGCCGTTGTGTCGCTCCAGCGTTTCATAGAAGGTCGCCGCAAATCGAGAGTTGCCGCTTTCTGGGCAGACCATCATTCGTTCGCGGTTTCGCTGACTGACTCGGACATGCGTCTCGATGAAATCGCGATCAAACGAGACTTCGCCCCAGACGATCGCCCGATATTCTTTGTCGACTGTCCGTTGTTCAAACTGGCTACTCAGGTGAGCATGGACCGTATTGTCTTTGGCGACGACGAGAACACCACTGGTGTCGCGGTCGAGTCGATGCACAATCCCGGCACGATACTTTCCGGCGACGTCGCTCAGCTTGTCGAAGTGAAATTGCAAAGCCCCGGCCAGCGTCCCCAGGTAATTGCCACGGCCCGGATGAACAATCATGTTCGCCGCTTTATTGATGACGATCAGCGAATCGTCGTCATACAAAATATTCAGCGGAATATCTTCGGGGGGCAGCGTCCGGTCAGGGATTTCGGGAAGGCGGAATTCGACGCAGTCATTCACTCGCAATCGACGCGCGATCTTGACCGGCAGTCCATTCACCATGACCCCTTTCGCATCAATCACGCGCTGAAACGCAGCGCGACTGAAGTTGGGGTGCAGACGCGTCAGATAGTGATCAATTCGCCAACCATGAGCCCGCGCCTCGACGACAACTTTAAGTGGTCCGTCCCCGCCTTCAGGCGATTCGGCTGGCTCGTCAGGTTCAATCTCAGGAACTTCATCGGTCATTGCAGGAGCAGTATCAAAAGCGGAAGCCCGGCATGTCGGATGCCGGGCTGTGGAACCAACGTCATCGGCACCAGGCCGATGCTATTCTTTCTTGTCAGCCGGTTTGTCAGTCTTCGGCTCGACTTCTTTTTCAGTAGCGGATTTTTCTTCAGTCTTCGGCTTCTCGTCAACCTTGGGCTGTTCGTCCTTGGCGGCAGGAGCGTCAGGCTTCGCCTCTGATTTTTCAGGTTCGGCGGCTGGTTTGGCTTCTTCGGTCTTCGCCTTGTCGTCCTGACCTTCGGCTGATTTCTCTGAATTCGGCTTCAGATTGAATTCGCTCTTTGCAGGCGGAAGCATCGAATCGAAGTCGTCCTTAAATCCGCCGTCTTTCGGTCGAACGTCCGCGGGCTTGGGATTCTGCTTGCTGAACCAGGCATAGAAATCCTTGACGCCGCCCGTCTTCAAAGCCGCAATTCGCTGTTCAGCAATCGGCCGATAGGTCGTTTCGGGAACATCGTTCAACAGGCGTTGGTAAGCTTCACTGGCCTTGGTGGTATCGCCGTCGCTGGTCGCTTCTAGAGCCAACGCCAAACCCCACAGGGCTCGCTCGTGAATTGCCTGATCAGCCTTGGTGCTATTGAGTTCCTGAAATCCGTTGATCGCCTTCTTCAGGTCACCGGACCCCAATTCGCGATCGCTGAACATCTGCTCCAGACCCGTCTTCAAATACAGTTCTGATTCGAGCAACTGAGCCCAGCGACCAGGAATCGTGCCTGTGTATTTTTCGCGGATATCGCTGTACTGAGCGACTGTTTCTGCGTTTTCGAGCAAGGTCCAAGCGGCGACCGCCGACGAACTCGATTGCCGCATCCACCATGTCACCGCCGCGGCGATTAACAGGACGGCACAGACGACGGCCACAATCTTGGTCGTATTGTCTTCCAATCGCTTACCGGCGGCCTGAACGGCTTCGCCAAGTTGGTTGGTTTCAAGGGTGTGACGTTCTTCGCTCTTCATGCTGGCAAACATCCGTGATATGGACCGGTCCCCGCATGAAAGCCGCTCAGCATGCGGAAAACGCGAGTATAGAAGTGATTCACGCGACCGTCAAGTTTCTCAAAGGTCTCTCGTCACAAATAGTTACGTGCCGTTGTCACTATTGCTGACCACCATTTTGAGTCTGGAAGAGGAGCGAATGAATTGATCACGAATCAGACAAATCTCCACGAATCACGACTTATGACTTCTGCCTGAGCGAATGTTTCCGCCGCGGAGAGCGAAGCAATCACTTGCTGGCGGCGGCTTTGGCGAGATCGACCGGTTTGCTGCTGAGCTGATCCCGGGCTACTGTCGAGCCGTACTTGGCGGCCATCTGCCAGTGGAGCTTAGCGACTCCCATCTTGCCAACCGTCTCGGCTTGCCGCGCCAGGCGTTCGAAATTGGCAGCCTTGTCGATTGCCGATACGGCCTCTCGTGGAGCAGCTTCCTGCTCGGATCGGGCGCGACGAACTCCCATCCCAGACTGAAGGGGCGAGTCAGGGACTGAGTTCAAAATGGCTTCGTCCATCGCCTGCAGATCGATGATGTAGACGCTTGCCGACATAGAACCGCCGGATAAACCGTAACCACGAGTTGTCCCTGACGGAAAAGGCCCGTAGTTCTGCCGGAACGACTCGGCCGAATTGACTCCGCCGAGGAACACGCGGCCGCGATCGGGAACAGAAACTGTCGTCCCAACACTGGTCGTTCGGACGACCGGTTGCTGAACGGTGATCTGGGCTTGCAGCGAAGCCGCGTTCAGCAACAAGCATGTCAGCGCAAGCGACCGCATTTTCGGATCCCCAAGAATTGAACAAGGAAATCATGGTATGCGGAACTGGGTCGAAATGCCAAGTTTTTTGAACCGGTTGGGAATCACCCGACAACTACCTCGGCGCTTATCAAAAAACAAACCCGTCCAGCGATGAAACTGGTCGGGTTTGGATGTTTCAACCAAACAATGCAGCCAACAGTTGGTCGTTACCAGGAGCCGCAGCATGCCCCGTACGGCGAGTACGAGTTGTAGCCGTAGGACGAATAGTACGGAGTTGAGTAACTGGCATACCCGTACGACGGATATCCGCCGCCGTAATAGCCGGCGTTGCCACCGTAGTACCCGGCGTTGTAGCCCGAATACCCTGAGTAGCCGTAGTTTCCATAGTTGCCGTACGAGACGGGTTGGTAGTAGCTAGTCGTGTAAACCGGGTTCGAATAGACCACGGGACGATAGGCCGAGTAGCCGGTCGAATACGGCCATCCCACCCCATAACCGTAGTTGCTGTAACCGTAGTTACCGTAATTGGTGTAGTACGGCGAAGCGTATCCGTAGCCACGATAGCCTCCGTAGCCATAACCGTATCCACCATAGCCCAAGCCACCGCCGTAGAAGGCCGTGCGGTAGTACGGACGATAGATCCAAGGTCGGCCGTAGTAGTAGCCACCACCCCACCCACCATATCCGCGATGTCCCCAGCCACCGCCCCAACGGTGGAAACCAACCGCCGTCGGTGCTAACGCTTGCACTAATCCGGGCTGCTGCAGCGGGCTGGCGCTGGCTTCTTGACTCGCCAGACCCAACGCGATTAAGCAAAGTGCCGGAACGCTCCAGCTCACCAACCGTTTGACGTTCATTTTTACCCCCCTCGGCGAAAATCACGCAAAATCGCGGCGACCGTCCTTGCCCGCATAATCGGCACTTCCTGCCGATTTCTATCCTAGGCCTGCGAAAACGGTTTGGTCAAGCTGGGGGGAACCTGAAGATCTAACAAGATTTTCGGAATTTGGGGGTTTCGCCGATCCTGAGGCAGAGTGCGAGATTCCGAAATCCGAGCCCTCGCCGACACCGCAGGAGGTGTCCCCCGCCTTTGACTTGGCCGGTCGCAGGCCTAGAATGCTGCCCAAGTCGCACGGATGCGGGTTGGATTCCCCTGATTTGAACCGCAGGAGCGACGGTATGACCCCTCGAATTTTGACGGCTCTTCCCGTTTATAACGAAGAGCGGCATCTGCAAGATGTCTTGGCCGAGGTCAAGAAATATTCGCAGGACATTTTGGTCATCGACGACGGGTCGTCGGACCGCACGCCGGAACTGATGGCTGCCGAACGCAAGGTCTTCATGGTCCGCCATGAATACAATCAGGGTTATGGTGCGGCCCTGCGGACTGCGTTCCAATACGCACTGGACGGACAATACGATGTCCTGGTGACAATCGATTGCGATGGACAACACGAACCCCGATTAATTCCGGAACTGGCAGCGGCGATCTATGCGACCGAAGAAGCTCCGGTCGATATCGTCTCCGGCAGCCGCTATCTGGCGCAGTTCCCGGGTGACAGTCTGCCTCCTGTCGACCGTCGCCGCATCAACATGCAGGTTACGGAACTCCTGAAGAATCGATTCGGACTGCAACTGACTGATTCATTCTGTGGCTTCAAAGCCTATCGAGTCGACTCGCTAGCTCGATTCCGAATCACGGAACTCGGCTACGCGATGCCGCTGCAACTGTGGGTGCAAGCCGCGGCACTCGACATGAAGATTGTCGAATTCCCAGTCCCGCTCATCTATCTCGAAGAAGAGCGATCATTCGGTGGAGCGCTTGATCAAGCAGCCCGGCGGCTGGCTTACTATCACGAAGTGATCGACCGCGAGGTTGCTTCACTTCATCTGCCAAATCACCCTCAGGCTGAAGGGAACGACTGCAAGGGCGAAGCGACCGATTGTCGCCCCGCAACCTGCGGATCGTCGAATCCGTAAGATGGCATGTCAGTTGATGAATCCCCCTTTGTGTCCTGAGATGTGTTCGTCTGCGAGTCCCCCTTCGCTCGTCGTTCCACGACAGCACGAGTCCGTGCTGGTCGTGCCGTGCGCCGACGACTTGCCTGACCTGATCCTGGCCAACGCACAGAGGCTTTCTTCGACTGACTTTGATCTCGACGGAATCTCATTCCAGCAACTCCGTGACGAAGCTCGTGAAGCTGTCATCGCGGAAGCAGTCGGCTATACGTCGTCCTTAATTAATGATGACATCGCCGTCGATCGACAGTCGCCATTGGTCGTCACCGGTCATCAACCCGAACTCTTCCACATTGGTGTCTGGGCGAAGAACTTCGCGGCCGCAGGGTTATCCCGACAGACTCGCGGCCTGGCACTCAACCTGGTCGTCGACAACGACACGCTCGGCAGCACTCGGATTCGAGTCCCGGTTTCCAAGGGGGCTATGCCATCTCTCGAATCGATCCCGTTCGACGCGGCCCAACTTGAGCAACCTTGGGAAGAAGCGGCGATTGCGGATCGAGCATGTTTCGAGGCGTTTGGCGAACAAGTCCGAACCAGTATCCAGCAGAACTGGAACTATGAACCGCTAATTGCATCGGGTTGGCCGGCCGCGATTCGACAATCACGCATGACGAGTCGCCTGAGCGATTGCCTGGTCGCAGCCCGCGTGGCGGTTGAGCGTGCGCATGGACTGCAAAACTTGGAACTGCCGATGTCGCGTGTTTGCTCGACGCGACCCTTTGGCGTGTTTGCGGCGTCGGTGCTCAGGCATCTGCCGCGATTTCACGCGATCTACAATGAAGCTGTTCGCGACTATCGGCAACTTCATCATCTGCGCAGCACAACGCATCCTGTCCCGGAATTGATCGCAGACAGCGGCTGGCTGGAGGCACCGTTTTGGGTCTGGCGAGCAGGGTGCAAGCGACGTGAACGTCCGGTCGCTCGACAAGTCGGTTCCGAAATCCACTTGCGGGATAGCACGGGAATCTTTGCGCGACTCGCTTTGACGGGTGATTCAGCCGCCGATGTCATTTCGCAGCTTGGATCGCAGGGAATCCGGTTCCGAACGCGAGCTCTCACGACAACTATGTTCGCGCGGTTGTTCCTCGCAGACTTGTTCATCCACGGCATCGGCGGAGCCAAGTACGATGCGATGACCGACCAGATCTGTCAGCGTTTTTTCGGAATTGAAGCTCCCCGATTCGCAACTGTCACCGCAACGGCGTTCTTGCCTCTCGGGGCTGAGTTCCCGCACGCCGACTACGATCTCCGTGGTCTTCAGCAACGGCTGCGGGATACGCGCTATAATCCGGATCGACTGCTGGACGCCGCCGAAGGAAGTCATGTTGGCGGCTTGATCGCTGATAAAAATCGGATCATCAACGAGCTGAAATCACATCGGCCGACAAAGGCTGAACATCGGCAACTGACCGACTTGAATGAGTTGATGAGTGCAGAGCTGACGAACGTGGTCACAGAATTGCAGTCCGAACGAGCTCAGGTTCGCTACCAACTGAAGGCGAATTCGGTACTGCGAGATCGCGAGTTTTCGTGGGGACTTTACCCGGAAGAAACACTGATCCGCTTTTTCAGTCGCGAGTTTCTGCCGGACGCCGTTCTGTAGTTCGCAAATGCCATTCTGCAGCGTCAGCCTCGCTTGCCCTTTGCGCTGATGATCACTCGAATCTCCCGGCCATGGCACACAACACAAAAGCCGTCATCGACTTGCGATGACGGCTTTCAGTTGAACGGAGAGGGGGGGATTCGAACCCCCGGTGGAGTTTGACCCCCACGCCGCTTTAGCAAAGCGGTGCTATCGGCCACTCAGCCACCTCTCCGGTCCGTTTGGACGGATCACATTTATAGCCGGGAAGGCGACGAAAGCAAGCCAGATTGGCCAGCGGCGGGCTTGGTGAAGCCACAGTCTAGAGGAACGCCCCACTTTTATCGGAGCCAGCTTCGCCAATCGAGCTGAATATTTGATGTGAGGGAAACTAATAATCGCTGGCCGTATCCCAAATTTTTTCAGCGGTACGACCGTGCATTACTTGGAAGGATCTGGATCCGCGATTCCGAGGTGTTCCATCCGACGGTAAAGGCGTGGACGGGTGATCCCCAGCAATTCGGCCGCGCGCGCTTTGTTATCGCGAGACTCTGCGAGTGCCCGTTCGATCTGCTCTCGTTCGACCTCCTCCAGGAAGCCATCGAGTGGCACGATCCTCGGACGTTGCGATGGTTCCATGGTTTGCGCGGTGACGCCAGTTCGGAATCGAAACGGAAGATGCTCTGGCTTGACCATTGGCCCGTCGCAGGCTTCTCGAGCCTCCATGATCACCTGCCGCAGTTCACCCGCATTACCCAGCCAATGATAGCGTCTGAACTGACGCCAGGCCTCTTCGGAAAATCCTGCGACCTGCTTCGCGAAGTCCCGGTTCAGCTCTTCCAGGAAATACTGCGCCAGCGGTTCCAGATCTTCCATCCGGTCACGCAGTGGGGGCAGTTCCACGACTAATGGAGTCAAACGAAAATAGAGTGCTTCTGAAAACAGTTCCGCTTCGACCAGCGGCAGCAACGGACGAGTGCTGCTGGCCATGATTCGCAACGACACGCCGCCATCCATCTGGCTCATCCACTCCAGCAGCATCTGCTGGAAGAGAGCGGATGCCTTGTCGATCTGATCGAAGTAAACGGCCCCCGCCTGCAAACTGTTCGCTTGTTGATCCTCGCGCAGTCGCGACAAGGTCTGGTTCAGATCCGACGAAGTGGTGTGGCAGTTCAGCGGAACAAACGCTTTCTTTCCAAGCGAACTCTGATAGTGCAACACGCGAGCCAGATGCTCTTTGCCAACTCCGGCCTCTCCGACGAAGAGGACTGCAGATGGCGATGCCTGCGCCAGCTTCACCTGTTGAAATGCACGCTGTAAGGGCTGACTGAGTCCAATCAAGCTGCCGTCACCGTAACGCTGCCTCACCGATTGTCTTAAGACTGCGATCTCGGCATGCAGCCTCTGCGACGCTGAAACCTGAGTCGGAGGTGACGTTTCCGGGACATCGACAATGATACCGAGAATGGCTTTCACATCGCGATCGGTATCGGCCAGCGGGAAATAATGGACCACTCGCGGCTGCGGCGAGGAGTTCTTGCAGGGAATATTGATGGGCACTTGCTGTTGCTGACCAGACCACACCTCGGGCGGTGGGGCCAGTGCCGCGAGGAGCGCTGCCGGCGTGCAAGCATCGGCTTCCGAAACATAGTCGCACTTCTGCCCGAGCAGATCCGATGCGGACCAGCCTGTTAATCGTTCACTGCCACTATTGAAGAAGACCAGGCGCCGCTGCGCATTCAAAACAAACAACGCCTGGTCGGTGTCTTTCAACCAGACTTCCAGGCGTCGAGTCGTTCGCGTGCGTTTGGGCATAAGTCGAATTCATCGCGCTGAAGGCAAGCCGGCGCAGCCAATCAGATCAAGGGTTAACGGCTGACACGTCCGCTTCCGCCGCCCCGCATCAGAGCTTCAATCTCGGCCCGGGTGGAATCGTTGAAGTCTCCGCGAATGCTATGTTTCAAGCAACTCGCTGCGACAGCATAGGCCAATGCGGTCGGTGGATCTGACAGTTCCGGAGTCTGCAGCGCGAAGACCAGACCACCAGCGAAGGCATCACCTGCTCCCACTCGATCCACGATGTTATGAATTTCGTAGGGTGTGTAGTGGCCCTCGGCATCGATCGGGGCAAAGTGGGCTTTGTTGGCTTCAGCGTCGAATAGCATTGCGCCCCAGTTGTTATGACTGGCGGAAATGCTCTCGCGCAACGTGATCGCCACGCGTTTCAAATTTGGAAACTTCGCGACGATCTGTCGAGCCACGTCTTCGTAACCGTGCAGATCCAATACGCCGGCATCGACATCTGTTCCCGCCGCGCGAATACCCAGGACGTGGTCTGCGTCTTCTTCATTCGCGATCAACACCTGCATCTGGGGAAGTAGCGATTCCATCGTCTGGCGAGCCAGCGCGGCCGGCTTTGTTCCGGGCTGCCAATTCCACAACTTCTTGCGGAAATTCAAATCGCACGAAACGGGAATGCCACGTCGAGACGCCTCATCAATTGAGACGCGAGCCACGTCGGCCGCAGTCTTGCTGATTGATGGCGTGATCCCCGTGATGTGGAACCAAGTCGCGCCGTTGAAAATCTGATTCCAGTCATAGCGATCCGGAGGAACGACTGAGATGCTTGAGCCTGCTCGATCGTAGGTGACCGTGCCGCCGCGTTGATTGGCTCCGTTCTCGACAAAATAGATGCCAAAGCGTCCGTCATTGGTGCGCATCACCAGGCTGTCGTCAACACCGTAGCGACGCAGTTCACCTGCGAACGCTGTCGTGATCGGGTTCTCGGGCAAAGGAGAGCAATAGGCGGCTGTGCCGCCCTGAGCCGCAATCGACACCGCCACGTTGACTTCGGCACCACCAAAGGTTGACTCCAGCACGCCCGGCAGTGACTTCGTCAGCCGCTCCCAACCGGTGGGCATCATTCGAATCATCACTTCGCCCAAAGTCACAACGCGCATGTCGCCACCTCTACGAGTTCGATTGCGGAAAGCGATAGAATACACCTCGTCACGTCTGACTTGAAGCGGGCGCAGTGCGAAACGCCCGAACGGGGTGCCGTCGTTGCGCGGTGGTCAATTGAGGGAAGTAGAGGGGGCATGGAGGCTTCATTGGGTTCTGTTTCCTTACGATTTGGCAGAATTTGTCAGTCCATGGCAGGGTTTTGGGGGTGTTGGAAGATTTGCCCCTTGAAAACAAGGAAAATCGCGAAAGGTACTGACAAACGCGAGTCCCCAGTTCGGCGCGGGTCTCCTGACCCCGCCGAAACGTGGACCGGAGGTCTCCTTTTCCGTGCGTGGAAATAGCGTCTGAAAGTGCGCAGGAAGACTGGAGACCTTCGGTCGGCGGTTTCGGCGGGGTCGGGAGACCCGCGCCGAACGAGAGCGATTGAGTTGTCATGTGAACCCATATGATAAGTGGGGTTGTGTGTTGTTGGGCAAGGGAATTACGCCGTCCCGCTCAGGTAGGAGGTGGGTAGCGCGGTCTTGGTCGTTATCAACTCAGGAACAGGGACCTCTGATCTTCCGCTAAGAGAGCGGCCCAGAGGCGTGCCCGTTGGTTACGGTGCACCTGCGACTATCGTCGTCACCCTGATTGTCCGTTTTGTTGTGACCTGATCAAGACGGTGTTTGGAAAACTTGGGATCTTTCTTCGAAGATTTCACTGACAAATTTTGACACCCCAGGACAGTTTTTGACATTGGGGGACAAAACAGCCCTGTTTTTGGCGGTTTTCCTCAAAAAAGTGCGTGTTTACTGACAGTTGATTTCAGCGACTGAAGGTCGGCCTGAAAAGTGCTGGAGTGTTGGCGATAAGCGATCTCACCCGCGCGTAAATTACCTCAACCGTTGCCGCCTCCGGTGTCTCAAACTGAACTCGCAGCTGTACGACAAGTCACCGTGGGCTTGTTGAAACGGAACAGAAAGCAAGAGGTTGCGGAGGGCAGATCGCTTCTGCCCGAGCCAGAACGCCGGTCTGATTGCTTCAGGACAACGAACGCTTTCCTGGATCGCGGCCTTCTGCAGTGACTGAGTTATTGAACGAGCAGTTGAATATGAGACCACAAAGGTCCTGGAACGAAAAACAAGCCAATCGTTCCCACCGCACAGACTGCCGCGGCCACCACGGAGGGGGTCTCCATGGGACGAACGTCCTCGCTACGATCCACCGGATCACGCAAGTACATCACGCCAATCATCTTCAAATAGTACCAAGCCCCGATTGCCGCGTTGACTGCCAGCAGACAGGCGAGCAGGCGACTGGATTCTGAGCCTTGCGACCAAGCTGCGAAGAACAAATTGAACTTACCCAGGAATCCGACCGTGGGCGGCAAGCCGCTCAAGCTGAACAGGAAGATTGACAGCACCAGGGCGAGCGCAGGCTTGGTGCGACTTAGTCCCGCTAGATCATCCAGACTCTCGATACGACGGTTCGTCCGCGCGGCTGCGATCAACACGGCAAACGCGCCCAATGTCATGACACCGTAGGCAACCAGATAGAACAACAGAGCCCCGATGCCGCTGACCTGTTGCGAAGCCTGCATCCCGACGACGAGACCGACCATCATGTAGCCAGCGTGGGACACGCTCGAGAACGCCAGCAGACGCCGGACATCGGTCTGGACGAACGCCATCAAGTTGCCCGTGAACATCGTGATGACAGCCAGCCACCACAACAGGTTTGTCGCGGTCGGAGTCATCATCCACGAATGCATTGCCGATTCACCAGCCGCAGCAGGAACCATCAATCGCAGTAGAGCCACGAATCCGGCAATCTTAGGGATAATGGACAACATGGCCGCGGCCGAAGGTTGTGCCCCCTGGAAGACATCTGGTGCGTAGAAATGGAAGGGAACAGCGGCCAGACGGAAGCTCAACCCGGCGATCAACATCACCGTGGCGACGGCGATCAGCGCATTGTGAGGCAAGTGGCTGCCACCCGCAAACGCCTGATGAATCGCCATCAAATTTGTCGTGCCGGTCGCTCCGTAGAGATAACTCATCCCGAAGAGCACGATCGCCGACGAAAAGATGCTCAGCAAAAAGTACTTCAGAGTGGCCTCTTGCGCTGGTGCGTCACGTCGCGGTAACAGCAGGAACAAGTACGTTGGAATGCTGATCAGTTCGAGGGCGACAAACATCCCCACCAGATCGTTGGACGCAGCCACCAGATTGACACCCGCCAGGATCGCCAACAGACAGGCATGGCTTTCGGCGGAACGAGCATCGTCGGCCTGGTTCCAATGAAGCAGTACGAGAATGGCACCGACGGCAATCGTCAGCCCGCGGATGAACAATGTCAGGCCATCTGCGACGAATGGACCCGTCGAATGGGGGACTTCCGGCGCATGCCAACCGATCCATCCGGCGATCAACAGAGCCAGCAAGGACAGCATGCCCCAGCGATGTCGAAGGCCCTCTGGCGCTTCACCTCGCTCGCTCACCAGGAACGAAGCGGCGAAGAAAATAATACAAACGGTGGCCAGCAACACGGTCTCGGGCAAGACCAGGTGGATGGCACCATTCAAAAGTTGCAGCGATTCATTCACGGGCAGATTTCCGATTCGGGGCCTCGGTACGGCCAATTTCAGCAAATAAGATTATCGATCAGTTTCGGGAGCAACAGACGCGAGTGCAGTTGCCGGCGTATTTATCACCGGTGATTGAGCCGCGGTTAGAACCTTCGAAGCCTGAGTATGACCATAAAGTCTGGTCAACGATTCCACATCGGGACGAATCAAATCGAGAACAGGCTGAGGGAACAGGCCCAGCCAGAGGCACATCGCCAGCAAAGGGGCCAGTGCCAGCATCTCGCGAGCATTGAGATCCGGAATCGGTTCATGACCGTGATGATGCGGCTCTTGCAGTGGTCCGAAGAAAGCCTTCTGCAGCACCCCAAGCAGATACCAGGCACCCAGCACCACGCCAGTTGCTCCGATCATCGCCAGAATCGGATCTCGTTTGAACATTCCCATCAGCGACAGGACTTCGCCCACGAACCCGTTCAGGCCGGGAAGACCGATGCTGGCGAATGAGGTGTACACCATCGCGACGGCCAGCAGCGGCATCCGATTCGCCAAGCCCCCGAGATCGGTGAGCATACGGGTGTGATATCGTTCGTAGAACATTCCAACGATACAGAACAGGGCACCCGTCGACAGACCGTGATTGATCATCTGCAGAATGCCGCCGTTGATGCCTTCTGGCTCCAACGAGAAGAGCCCCAGCATGCAGAAGCCCAAGTGAGCGACCGAACTGTACGCGACCAGCTTCTTGATGTCGTTCTGAGCCAGAGCGCAGAACGAACCATAGACGATCCCAATCACGGACAGCGTGCCAATCAAGGGCACGCCGACTTGCTCACAGGCTCTGGGCAGCATCGGCAGCGCCAATCGCAAGAACCCGTATGAACCCAATTTCAGCAGAACGCCCGCCAGCAATACCGAACCTGCCGTCGGAGCTTCAACGTGCGCCAGGGGCAACCACGTATGGAACGGGAACAGTGGCACCTTGATCATGAAGCCCGCCGCGATCATCAAGAACAAAATGATCTGTGTTTCGACGGGCAAGCCGTGCGCCGCCAATTGCGCGGCAATCGCCGGAATCGACAACGGTGTTGATAGAGGTGTGCCCTGCACAATGCTGTCTTGATACGTTTCCAAGGACAACCAGATCAGGCCGAGCAGCGTGACCACGCTACCCGCGAAGGTGTAAATGAAAAACTTGCCGGCGGCGTACCGACGAAGCGGTCCGCCCCAGATTCCAACCATGAAGAACAGTGGAATCAGCGTGAACTCGAAGAACACGTAGAACAACAAGACATCAAACGCGCAGAACACTCCGATCAAGCCGCTTTCGAGGATCAGCAGGCTTGCGTAGAACTCGGCGGGGCGATCGGAGATTGCTGTCCACGACACGAGCACTGCTGAGATTGTCAGCAAGGTCGTCAGCAGAACCATCGACAAACTGATTCCGTCCAGACCGAGGTAGAACTCCAAGTTGATCGCCGGCTTGTCTTCAGTTGCCGCGACCAAAGTCATCCAAGTGTGCTTGAGTTCGAGATGGGGATGCACGGGCCCAGCGACAGAAGGAGGTGTCCGCTGAACGGAATAGAATTGCGAGGCGATTCCCAACGACACCAGGAACGTGGCGAGGGTGGCCAGCAAGGCGAACCAGCGGGCACGAACGGGAGGCGCCTTCGCATCAAGCAACAGCAGCATGGCTGCTGCGGCTGCCGGAAGGAAAATCAGGATCACTAACAAACTAGGCATCTCAACTCCGCCTTATCGACTTGTGCTGCTATTCGCACAGGGATCCACGTGCTCGATCTGCAAACCTTCAAAGCGTTCCTGCCAGGACTCGCAGTACCGAAACCAGGCAGACGACCAATCCAATCAGCATGACGACGGCATAGTGTTGAACGAAGCCGCTGTGAACAGGTCGCAACATCGCTCCGAACAGACCAGGCACAAAGCCGACACAGTCCACGATCACATCGATCACCCAGCGATCGAAAAACTCCGAGATGCTCGCAATCAATCGCAGCGGTTTCACCACGAAACGCAGATAGAACCAGTCCATCATCAGACCCTCTTGCGAGAATCGATGTGGGAGTGGCATCCCATTCTTCAAGTTCCGGGCAATGCCGGGTGAAGAGACATAGCAGACATAGGCCAGGCCGATCCCGGCAATCGCCAGTACGCTGCTGACGGCCATCATCAGCATGTTCGGTTCGTGATGATGAGCTTCCGGCAGGCCAGGAGTATGGGCCAGGTAATCGCCGTACAGATGCGTTGGTCCGGTGATACCACCGATCACAAGGGCCGCAGCACCAAGCAAGAACAGCGGAATGGCCATCGCTGGCGGTGCGTCGTGCGGGTGATGCCCTGCTTCTTCCGGAAACTTCTCGGAGCCCCAGAACGTCATGAAGTAAGCACGGAAGGTGTAGAACGCGGTCATCAGCGATGTCAGCAAAGCGATGCCGAGGATAACTTTGTAGAAGTCCCCATGTTCGGGATGCTTCGTCGCTTCCATCACGATGGCGAGGATCTCGTCCTTGCTCCAGAAGCCTGACAGCAGCGGGAAGCCGGCCAGCGCCAACGCACCAGCCAGGAATGTGATATGTGTGATCGGCAGTACTTTGCGAAGTCCGCTGAATCGTCGCATATCGATCACATCACCCATCGAGTGCATGACCGAACCCGCTGACAGGAACAGCACGGCCTTGAAGAACGCATGTGTGAACATGTGGAACATGGCGAACGTCACCGCCAGCGTCGCCAGATTGGTGCCAGCACCAGCCGCACCTAATGCCATGAACATGTAGCCCAATTGGCTGACTGTCGAGTACGCCAGGACACGCTTCAGATCGTATTGAGTGAGAGCCGTGATCGCTGCAACCAGTGCGGTTATCGCACCAATTCCGGCCACAAACATCTGAGCCTTCGGAGCATGCACGAAAAACGGAGTACAACGAGCAACCAGGTAGACACCGGCGGTCACCATTGTTGCGGCGTGGATCAGTGCGGAAACCGGTGTGGGGCCTTCCATCGCGTCTGGCAACCAGACATGCAGCGGGAACTGAGCGGACTTCCCCATCGCTCCGATGAATAGCAAGAAGCAGATCGTGGTAAAAACTTCGGGCTGCGACCGGACCACATCCGCGATCATCCGCGGGCTGCCGAACAAGGCGTCAAAATCCAGAGTGCCGAACGTACTCCAGATCATGAAGATGGCCAGCAGGAAGCCGAAGTCACCAATTCGATTGACGACGAACGCCTTCTTTGCGGCTGCCGCGGCACTTGGCTTTTTGAACCAGAAGCCGATCAAAAGATAACTGCACAGCCCGACTGCTTCCCAGAAGACGAACATCAACAGGAAGTTACCAGCCAGCACCAGCATGCACATCGAAAACACGAATGCGGAGATCGCCGCGAAGAATCGAGGATACCCCGGATCACCTTTCATGTACCCACTGGCGAAGATCGCCACCAGTAAGCTGACTGACGTCACCATCACCAGCATCAGGGCCGACATCGCATCGGCTCGCAAGGTCGGTAGCACAAGCAATGACGAGTTACCAACGGGACCGATCCGAATCCACGGATTCGGCTCCGTTTTCCCATTCACTTGCGTGTCACCGAAGACATTTGTCGAGATCGCATGTGATGGTTCGACATGCGCATGCTCATCGTGATCGCCGTGCTCGGCATGTTCGACCGTCTTGCCGAACCCGGTGGGGACGACGTTGACGAGCAAGTGGATCGAGAGCGCCGCCGAGATGGCAATCGCCAGGACCACCGGTCGATGAGCGTACTGGCGGCGGACCACGTGTCCGACGACCACAATCCACAGGCACGCCAAGAGCGGCGCGGCCGGGATCAGCCAGAGAACGTCGTTCGGTTTCAACCAGTCGAACACGGGATCAGTCTCTTTCTTCAGTCAGTCACTTCGGTCAAGTCAGTTACCAGAACGGCACCAGTCAGCGACTCATCACGCTTTCGTTGCGGGATTAGAAGGGGCACGGCCAGCCGGGGTCAGTTGGGGCAAGTCAATATTTGGATCGATAGGCTTGGCTTGTGGTGGAGCATTGCCACTCGACAGCATCGGCAGGTCTTCCTCACCCAGGTTGCCCCACAGAAACACATCGAGTGATTTGCGTCGTTGATACAAGGTCAGGATCAATGACAACGCCAACCCCGCTTCGCACGCGGCAATCGTCAACACGAAGATGGTGAAAACCTGACCTTGCGGATTGCCGTGATAGCGACCAAACGCGGTCAAGTTCAATGAGACGCCGTGCAGCATCAATTCGGTCGACAGCACGATCAGGATCAGGTTCCGACGTGTCAGGAAACCAATCATTCCCAAGGCGAACAGGATCGCTCCGACAACAAGCTGACTTTCGAGTGCGGTGGATGTCATAGTGTTCCCTGGGACCTTCGCGGTGCAATCGCGATCGCACCAATCGTCGCGATCAGCAGGACTGTCCCTGCCAATTCGACAACGTACAGGTAATCGGAAAAGAGCGATCGGCCAAGAACTCGCATCGAGCCGATTTCAGTCTTGTTGCTGGAAGGGGGCTGGCTGAACTGGTTGGCCTTCGAACTGGCATCGACTGCCACGAACTGACCTTCGCGGGCCACGTCGTCCGCTTTGCCATCGATGCCACCCCATTCCTGCAAGGCAAACAGCAATGCTCCCAGCATCACGAACGACATGACACTGGCCAGAACAGGCTGCACGGCACGGTGATCATAATTGGCGTTCGCAGTTTGCTGCGCCAGCATGATCACGAACAAGAACGTCACGACGATCGCTCCGGCGTACACGATGATCGTGGCAGCTGATAAGAACGGTGCCGAATTCAGCAGGAACAGGCCACAGACGGAGAGAGTCGTCAGCGCGAACCACAAGGCGGCGTAGACCGGATTGCGATCTGTGATCATCAGTGTGGCGGCGAGGATGGCCGAACCGGAAAATAGATAAAACATCCCATCGCGGACGATGTTTCCGGCGGGAGGCAGAAACGTGGCCTGCAGAGCCAATAGCGCCGCCAGGCCGATAATGGCGCCCAGGATTCGCGAACGTGGCTTCGCGCGAGGCAGCAACCAGAAGATGGCCAGCCATCCCAAGCAGACAGGGATCAGTAGTGCCCCGTTTTTCATTGTCAAAGTTCCAGTTCACATCGAGCAGGCTGGTGCCTGCGGAAGGCCCCATGAACGGGCCGAAGTCTAACGTCGTCAGTCTCAAAAATCACGAATCGCGCACAGCAGACTGCTGAACTTCGCGATTACTCAATCACTCCCGGTGAAGCAGCCTTCGCCGAACGGTCATCGCCAACAACAGTCGTCGCCGGGCCCAATGTCGGCAATTGTTGGAAATCGCTCGCCGGACCAAGCCGTCCCTTGTGAGTCCGGATTGGATCCAGACCCGAGTCCTTGGTTTGATCAAACACGCTCAGCAGTTTTTCTTTGTCGAATAGCATCTCCTGGCGGCTCATTCCCGTCAGATCGTAGATGTGAGTCAACTCGATGGCGTCGACCGGGCAGGCTTCTTCGCACATGCCGCAGTAGATGCATTTCAACTCGTCGATCACGAATGAATTCGGCAGCTTGTCACGGTCGGCCCATTTCGGGTCGTCTTTCGGGGCTTCCTGAGCGACGATGTCGATACAACGTGCTGGACACGCTGTCGCACACATCATGCAAGCCACACATTTGACTCGCCCGGCGTCGTCGCGATTCAGACGATGGACACCACGGTAGTGACGTGGCAAAACGGCTGCTTCTTCGGGATACATCTGCGTCACTGGCGTGAAGTGGGTGACGTGATGTCCCGTCGCGCGCAAACCATCGATGACTGCTGGAAGGAAGGTTGCTTCCCAGAAGTTCATCGGCGGCTCTTCGACCCACTCGACGTCTTTTGAATTGATTGGCATTGCCTATTCCTAACAATCAACGATTCGGTGTTGATTACTCTTTTCAGTGAGCGTGAACGTGGTGCCCATGCTCTTCGACGATCGGCTTCGCTTTGGTGGCAAAAGGTCTCGACGATTGAGTGGCCATCAAACCGGCCGCTACGAAGGCCGCGATTGAAAGCGGGAACAACCACAGCGTGTGCAGATCGAACTGCTTCACAATCATCACGAGCAAGACATTGACGGTGGCCAGCGGAATCAAACCCTTCCAAGCCAGACCCATCAGTTGGTCAAAGCGGAATCGAGGAATCGTCCAGCGAAGCATCTGGATCACGACAATGACCGCAAATACCTTCGTCAGCAGGACAGCAACCTTGACTGCTGTGGCACCCGTATAGTTGCTGGTTGCCTCAGCGATGAAGGGGAAGTGCCATCCGCCAAAGAACAGGATGCTGGTGAGGAAGCTAATTGTGATCACGTGAGTGTATTCAGCTAGAAAGAACAGACCCCACTTCATGGCGCTGTACTCAGTGTGCCAGCCACCGATCAGTTCCTGTTCGCACTCGGCCAAGTCGAATGGCAAGCGTTGTGCTTCGGCCATCGCAGCGATGAAGAAGATGACGCAGGCCAGCGGCTGATACCAGATGTTCCAACCAATGAAGCCCTGTTCGACCTGATTCGTCATGATCTTTTCGATGCTCATCGAACTATTCAGCATCGCCAAGCCGACGACCGACATCCCCAATGGAATTTCGTAGCTGACGACTTGAGCACTGGCTCGCAGGCAACCCAGGGCACTGTACTTATTGTTCGAGGCCCAACCACCCAGGATGATCCCGTACACAGCCAGGCTGCCGATGGCGAAGATGAAGACAATCCCCAGGTCCACACCAGGTGCGATGATAAACGGGAACTGGCCGTCGCCAGGAGTCAGGTTGCTCGGCACAGGTCCAAAGGGAACGACAGCGAAGGCGAGAAACGTCGTGAAGACGGAGATACCAGGTGCCAGCACGAACAGGACTTTGTTGACGTGACCGGGGATAACGTCTTCTTTCAGAAGAAGTTTCCCCATGTCTGCTAAGGGTTGCAGCAATCCCCATGGGCCGACGCGGTTGGGGCCGTGCCGATCCTGCATCCAGGCCGACAGCTTTCGCTCCAGCAGGATCAAGTACGAGCAGACACCCAAGTTCACATTCAGCACGATCACGATGGCCAGGATCGGCAGCACGTAGGGGCGGGCTGGCTCGGGGAATAAATTGATCAGCTTATCCAGCATGGTTTCTCAGTTCTCTTGTGCTACGCTTCACGCGGCCTGCGTGGAGCGAACCTGCAATCGTCGCAGTTCACAAATCAGTCTTGTTACGCAGGTTGAAGTTCGGACTTCGCCGCTGCGGTTTCTAACGGGACACCCAATTCTCCCAAGTCGCCAACCGATAGTGCGGCGAGTGCCGGCACAGCCTTCGCAATTTCTTTTCGCAACGCAGGGGCCTGGAACATTCCAGGCTTCTCGGACAATTCCATCAGGATTCGACCATCAGGACGAGCTTCGCCGGGCCCACGCAGTCCGCGATGGATCGCTTGAGCCAGCCCCTTGTAGTTGACGAATGTTCCATCCTTCTCGGCCCAAGCACCGCCAGGCAGAACAAACTGAGCTTTAGCACTGGCTGCTGAAGCCAACAGATCCTGCACGACCAACAATTTCAGCTTGTCGAGCTTCATCACATCGGCGTCGGCGATCCAACCTTCTGGGTCACCACCCAGGACGTACAGGGCTTCGATCTCACCCTTTGAGACTTGGTTCAAGACCGATGAGAACTCTATCACCGATCCCTGAATCTGCTTCAACACCGCTTCGACGCCGCGACGATTGGGACACTTTTCGGCGTGGATCGTGAACTTGGTTGGCGTGACGGGTTTGCCGTGGACGTCTTTCGGATAGAGGTCGTCTTCTCCAACGGTGCGAACCGGACCGATTGCCAGCTTGGCGGTTGGAGACAACTTTCGAGCGTATGTCGCCAGCAAGTAAGCCTCTTCAACCGTGGCCCATGGCGAGATCACCGCCGCGAACTTATTGGGGGCTCGCAGGGCGGCTTCCTTCAGGGCGTTCCGCACTGCCGGAAGGATGACGTCCCAGTCCTTCGAGACCGTCTGGCCGTTTGCACGCTGCTCGGGCAGCGTCAGGCGGTTATCCGCATGAATGTATTTCCAGCCGAACCGGCCTTCATCGCACATGAAAGCCCCTTGAGCCTGCGGGTTCTCACGTGGCTTCAGGCGATAGAGCACATCGTTGTTTTGATCGACATTGATGCTGCAACCCGTGCTGCAACCGGGACAGACACTGTTCTTGGATTTCAGCCACCAGACGCGCTGCTCGTACAAGAAATCCTTGCTACACAACGCACCGACCGGACAGAGATCGACGACGTTCCCGGCGAGCTTATTGTTGCAAGGGTCACCTGGGAAGATATCGATTTCTTCGTGAGTTCCTCGGCTGACGACCTGCAATTCGGCCGTTCCGCTGATTTCACGCGTGAACCGCACGCATCGCGTACACATGATGCAGCGATCGGTGAACAGCGTGATCTGGTCGCCGATATAATCCTTATCCGGCTTGATGTTCTTCGGCTCTTGCAGGCGACTGTAGCCGCGGCCGTATTCGTAGCTGTAGTCTTGCAGTCCGCACTCACCGGCCTGATCACAGACCGGGCAATCGAGCGGATGATTGAGCAGCAGATATTCAAGGGTTGCTTTCTGAGCGTCCTTGACCTTCTTGCTGTCCGAGACGATGACCGTGCCATCCTTCACCGGAGTTTGGCAACCAGGGAACAGCTTCGGCTGCATCGCAATCGTGCCGTCGGGCTTTTTATCGCCCATTTCAACGAGGCACATGCGGCAACTGGCGACGACTGACAGGTCGTGATGATAGCAATAGTGCGGAATCTCGACGCCAGCGCGTTCCGCTGCCTGAATGCAGTTCAGACGCTCAGAAGCTCCGATTTCGACCGGCTTGTTATTGACGATTACGGTGGGCATAGGTTTGTCGCGAGGAGGTTGAATTCAATCAATGAGCGGCCATCAAGGCTTCTGCAGGCTTGACCGTCTTTTTCCCGGTTGTGATGTATTCTTCAAACTCAGGGCGGAACTTCTTAATTGCGTTCTTGATCGGCCAAGCGGCACCGTCTGACAGGCCGCAGATGGTTGTTCCGGGGATGATCCCCATTGAACCAGCAACTTCATTCAACAAGTCGAGATCGCGTAGTTGGCCTTCACCCATCCGAATTCGCGCCAGGATCTTGTGCATCCAGGCGGTTCCTTCGCGACAGGGGGTGCATTGACCACAGGACTCGTGCGAGAAGAACCGGGCACAGTTGAACAGCACGTCGACCATACTGGTCTGGTCATCGATCACGGTGATCGCGGCTGTCCCCAAGCCGAGGCAGCCGACCTTGCCGGGACCATTAAAGTCGAGTGGCGTGTCGAGTTCGCTGGCCGACATGAAGCCCATGCTGATGCCGCCGGGAACGACTGCTTTGGCAGTGCGGCCCTTCCAGACTCCACCGCCATGCTCGTCGATCAACTGACGGGCGGTGATGCCCATCGGCAGTTCGACGCAGCCAGGCTTGTTGACGTGTCCGCTGATGCAGTACAGCTTGGGGCCGTAGCTCCCGGCGTCGCGCGGGTTGCTGGGGTCAGGCGGAATCCCGAGGCTCTTGAACCACTCACCACCCTTATCCAGGATGTTCTTGACGCAGGCCATCGTCTCGATGTTATTGACGATCGTCGGCTTGCGGAACAGCCCTTCGATGGCGGGGAACGGGGGCTTGATACGCGGCCAGGCTCGTTTTCCTTCCAGGCTTTCAATCAGTCCAGTCTCTTCGCCGCAGATGTACGCCGCAGCACCACGGTGCAGCACCACATCCAGTTCGAAGCCACTGCCGAAGATGTTCTTGCCGAAGATCCCCGCGGCGTAACATTCATCGACCGCCTTCTGTAGAGCTCGATAGCTGCGGCCATATTCGTATCGCAGGTAGATATACGCCGTTTTCGACTTGATGGCGTAGCAACTGATCGCGATCCCTTCGAGGACTTGATGAGGATCCTCTTCCATCAGGATGCGATTGTTGAACGTTGCCGGTTCGCTTTCGTCGGCATTGATCGCCAGATAGATCGGACCGGGATGGTCTTTCGGCAGGAAGGTCCATTTCAGACCGGTGGGAAATCCCGCACCGCCACGACCGCGCAGACCCGAGTCTTTGACGAGGGTGATGACGTCGACGGGGGCCACCCCGAGTGCCTTCTTGAAGCCCTCGTAGCCACCA
Organism: Schlesneria sp.; assembly: GCA_028291515.1. Lineage (GTDB taxonomy): Bacteria > Planctomycetota > Planctomycetia > Planctomycetales > Planctomycetaceae > Schlesneria. The sequence goes on along the minus strand of JAQGHU010000077.1, from coordinate 78,370 downwards.
TCGCGACGATACGTTTCCAGCAACTGACTGTCGGGTTTACCGATGCGTGCCAGCAGGACAGGTTGAAATTCAGCCATGGTCTTCCGGGTCACAGGTTCTTCAAAAGTTCGTCGGCCTTTTCAGGCGTAATATTCATGTGGGCTTCGTCGTCGACCAGCACGCACGGGGCACCTTCGCAGGCCCCCAGGCATTCGGCAAATTCCATCGTGATCTTGCCGTCGGCCGAGGTCTGACCGGGATGCACATGCAGTTTTTCGCACATATGCTGTAGCAACTCTTCGCCACCGCGCAACATGCAACTGATGCTGCGGCAGACCCAGACGCGGTGCTTGCCGAGCTGATGCTTTTCGTCTTTGAAGAACTGGTAGAAGGACATCGTGTCATGGACTTCTGACGGATGCAGTTCCAGCAATTCGGCAATTTCGCGAACGGCTTCGATCGAGACGTGTCGCAGTGAGTCCTGCACCAGATGCAGTGCAGGCAGGACCACGGCCCGCTTGTTCGGATACTTCGGAAACTGATCGCGAATCTGCTTTCGCAGTTCCTCGCTCAACACAGCCATTGTGATTCCAACCCTTTAACCAGTTTTGAGCGTTACCGATCCAGTTCCGCGGCGATAATGTTCAAGCTTCCCAGCACGGCCACTACGTCACTCAGTTGATGCCCCTTGATGATCTGGGGGAACACCGCGAAGTGGATGTAGCTGGGGGGACGAGTTCTGGCGCGATACGAACGCGGACTGCCGTCACCCACGATGTAATAGCCGAGTTCGCCGTTTGGTGATTCCGTCGCGGCGTAGATTTCTTCACGCGGAGTTTCGTAGCCGCGATTTGGCATCATGACTTCGAAGTGCTGAATCAGACCTTCGATGCTGCGATAAACGGAGGGCTTGGCCGGAGGAACGATGTGCGTTTGCGCATCAATGTTCACCGGACCCTCTGGAATGTTGTCGAGACATTGCTCGATGATCTTCACACTTTCGAGCATTTCCTGCATACGGACCAGATAGCGGGCGTAGCAGTCGCCGTCTTTGGCTGCGACGATTTTGAAGTCGAGATCGGGATACGCGAGGTAGGGCTCATCTTTACGCAGGTCACGCAACACGCCGCTCGCCCGAGCCAAGGGTCCGGTCACGCCCATGTTGATGCAGTCTTCGCCACTCAGGTAGCCGACCCCCTTGAGACGATCGATGAAGATTCGATTGCGGGTCAGCAGGCGATGTACTTCCGCATGCACCGGCATGAACCCTTTCAGGAAGTCGCGAATCTTGTCGACCCAGGCGTTGTTCACATCAAACATCACGCCGCCGACGCGCGTGTAGCTCGTATGGAATCGCTGGCCAGACGCCGATTCGACGATGTCGTAGATCTTCTCTCGCTGATAGAACGCATACAGGAACGCAGTGAACGCACCAAGGTCCAGGCCGGTGGTCCCGACGTTCAACAGGTGATCGTGCAACCGCATCAGTTCGGCAAGGATCGTTCGCAGATACTTGCAACGCGGCGTGATCTCGATGCCCAACAGCTTTTCGACCGCATGATGCCATGAGATTTCATTCGCCAGCGGCGAGATGTAGTTCATCCGGTCGACGATGGTGACGTACTGATTGAAGTCGAGGTGCTCACCGAGCTTTTCGAAACCGGAATGCAGGTAGCCGATGTGCGGCAAGGCATTGATCACGGTTTCGCCGTCCAGCGTCAGGATCAACCGCAACGTCGTGTGCGTCGCGGGATGCTGCGGCCCGAAATTAAGCGTCCAGAGATACTCCTTTTCTGGAGCATCCATTTCGGCGAGATCGGAAACTTCAAACGGCATGGGAGCCTCGAGGACGAAGAAACTTCAATCGTAACAGCAACGGCGAAACAACCCCTAGCTATCGGCTCGTGTCACAATCGGGAAGTTGTGGCGTTCGCCTCTTCCCTTTAGCGGATAGTCTTTTCGAAGCGGAAACGCAGTGAATTCATCAGGCATCAAAATGCGTCGCAGGTCGGGATGTCCGGCGAACGTGATCCCGAACATGTCGTAAACTTCTCGCTCCAGCCAATCCGCCGATTTCCACAGCGAATAGACGGACGGCAGAGATGGATTCGGATCGTTGACGAACGTCTTCAGAATCAGTCGTTCGCCCGACGTATTATTGAGCAGGACGTAGACAACTCCGAAGCGATCTGTCGCCCCTTCGTATTCGAGGTAGTCCACGGCGGTCAGTTCGGCGAGCATGTCGAAGCCGCATTCCGACTTCAGCATCGAAAGAATCGGCATCAGCTTCGCGGCGGGAACGGCGACGCGGTGATTGTCGCGGAACTCGCTGAAGACAAGCTCGTCTTCGGGAAACTTCGCCTTTAGTGCTTCTGCAGTGGACATGGGCCTGGGCTTCCGAAGAGATTCAGTTCAGCGAAATCAACTTTTCGTTTGCTTCGCGAATGCGGATCAGTTCGTCACTGTCGTACGGTGTCGGACCATTCGACTGATCGCGTTTGGCAAATTCAGTCCCGTTCAACGTCCCACCGTGCCGAATCTTGTCCTGCAAGGCAATGATGCCAGCCATTAACTGCTCGGGGCGGGGCGGGCAACCGGGAACATACAGGTCGACGGGAATGAAGCGGTCGACTCCCTGAACCACGGCGTAGGTGTCGAACACCCCACCGGTACAGGCACAAGCACCCATGCTGATGCACCACTTTGGCTCGGGCATCTGCAGCCAAATGCGTTGCAGCACGGGCAACATCTTCATCACGACTCGGCCGGCCACGATCATCAGATCGCACTGGCGAGGACTGAATCGCATGACCTCTGCACCAAACCGAGCCAAGTCGAAGCGACTGGATGCGGTGGCCATCAACTCGATGCCGCAGCAGGCGGTCGCGAATGGCATCGGCCACAAGCTGTTGGATCGAGCCCAACTGGCTGCGGCATCCAACGTCGTCATGAAGATATTGTCGGGTTTATCTTTCATCGCCATTTGAAGACCCCTTTACGCCATGCGTAAACGTAAGCGATTGCAAGCGTCCCCATGAAAACCAGCATGACGCCGAACACGGTCGTCCGAAGGGCGAGGGGGACGCCAACGCCGTCGAATGTCGTGTCTTCCATGTAGGCAGCGACTGCCCACGGATACAAGAAGAGCAATTCGACATCGAATACAAGAAACAGAATCGCAACCAGATAGAATTTTACGTCGAAGGGTTGGCGAGCATCCCCGATCGGATCCATGCCGGATTCGTAGGGCATCTGCTTCACGGCCGTCTTTTTGCGGGGGCCAACGATATGGATCACAATGAGATTCGCAATCACGAATCCCACCATGACACCTGCGTAAATCAATACGGGGTGAAAGGTTTCCATCTTTCCTCTGTTATGGCCAATGCAATCTTTGCGCAACCCGCCTGAATGAAAGCCAGCGGATTCTAGGATTGCCCCCCCCAAACTGCAACGCACGCCCAGACGGAGCCCTCCTTGCGATTCTGACAGAGCCCCGAATAGCCTGAAAGGCTCCGCAGCCATTGTGTTCCAGTTTCTTAAAACCGGGAATGGTGCGGACTTCGGTTATTAGCCAAAGATTAATCTGTTGTTCTGAAAGTGCAGAGATCAGGCCAAGACATCATGCAACACGTGACCATGCACGTCGGTCAGTCGTCGCTCAATCCCATTGTGATAGAAACTCAACCGTTCGTGATCGAGTCCTAACAGGTGCAGAATCGTCGCGTGCAAATCGTAGATGGATGTCACCTTATCAACGGCCATGTGGCCGAAGTCGTCTGTCGCTCCGTAAGAGAACGCTTTCTTGACACCAGCCCCTGCCATCCAGGCGGTGAACCCCTTGGGATTGTGGTCGCGACCGCTGGCCCCTTTTTGGAAAGTGGGCATCCGGCCAAATTCTGTCACCCAGACGACCAGCGTATCCTCCAGCAGACCTGTTCGTTTTAAATCGCGGAGCAACGCCGCGGCTGGCTGGTCGAGGATCGGGCCATGAACACTGTATTGATCCTTCAGTGTTTTATGCCCGTCCCAGTTCCCGACCCCTTCTCCCATCGCGTAAGCACCGTTAAATAGCTGCACGAAGCGAACGCCTCGTTCGAGCAACCGCCGGGCGAGCAGACAGTTCCTGCCAAAGCCAGCCTTGGTCTTATTGGTGTCATGCAATCCGTAAAGCGTTTGCGTTTCCAAGCTTTCGCCCGACAGGTCCGAAACCTCGACGGCCCGCAATTGCAGCTTCGCAGCCAGTTCGTAACTGGCGATTCGAGCTGCCAAATCGGTGTCACCGGGGTGTGCTATGAGATGTCGTTCGTTCAATCGCTTTAGGAAATCTCGCGTCGCCACTTCTGTCGAGGCCGAAACCCCGGCGGGACGACTGAGGTTCGCGATCGGCTTATCCGCGTTGAACGGGGTTCCCTGAAAGACCGCAGGCAGAAACGCGCTGTTCCAATTGTTGGAAGCGGCTTGGGGCACGCCACGCGGATCGGGAATCGCCACAAATGCGGGAAGATCAGCCGCGTCGCTTCCCAAGGCATAGCTCACCCAGGCCCCGATGCTAGGGAACCCATCCAGAGTGAACCCCGTGCTCATCTGGTTTTCCGCAGGGCCATGCGTATTGCTCTTCGCGGTCATCGAGTGGATGAAACACATCTCATCTGCGAGTTCCGCCAGATTCGGCAGCAACTCGGAGATCATCTTGCCGCTTTCGCCGCGCGGCTTGAAATCCCACTGTGGCGCGACCAGATTGCCGTTTTCCCCTTGAAATGTCACCAGTTTGTCGCCGCCGGGCATTGGCTGCCCATTCCTTTTCACCAGTTCGGGCTTGTAGTCGAACGTTTCGAGGTGACTGCATGCTCCCGAGCAGAAGATCATCACGACTCGAGATGCCTTCGGGGTGAATTGCGAGGCGCGAGGCGCTAGTGGTGCTTCGGGGTGAACGACTGGACGCACGGGGGATTTTGATTCGTCGGCCCGCAGTCGGCCGTCCTGTGCGAGCAATGCCGCCAGTGCCAGGCCGCTCATCCCAGTTGCGGCGTCAAACATAAAATCGCGTCGCGCCAGAATCTGTTGGCCGTGTGAGGAAACCGGCGACATCAATCTTCTCCGTCTCAATCTGACTTCGCTGCGGAACCGAGGTGCAATCCACCAAGATCAGTTTATGGATGGCTGCGGCAAAAATGAATGTGGGGATTCAGGAAATCGGCCTGTTTGTCAAAAGCCGCCGATCCGCCAAATCCGCCGGATTGCAAACTTCATCTTCGCGCAGATTCCACCGGTTGTTAACTTCCCGACCTTCAGGACTATCGACGTGCTCTTGGTGGATCAAGGGGGCGGCATCTCGGCAGTCACTGGTGTCCTCGGCCATGGAAGGTCCCACAATGCCATTATCGGTGTTGCGATTCTGTTTGCTACTGCTGTTGTCAACCGGTTCAGTCGCCGGCTGTGGTTACTTTCAGAAGGCTGACAGTACCGCGGACGATGAATTCGCGGACTTCGACAAGGATGAGAAGAGCGACGAAGAGGGTGACGACAAAGCGGGCTCAAAGAGCGGCAAAATTGCTGAAGGCGAGCTCGAACTGAAACTGAAAGTCGGCGATCGATTCCCGCTGCAAAAGCGGATCGAACAGCGTCTGACTCAGGGCGACGGACTGGGCGGAATGATCGTCAATCGCTCGCTGGTTGAGATGATGCTATCGCTGGTAGTTGAAGAAGTCCGCGACGGCAACAAGCTGCTGGCAGTGCGATATCACAAAATTCATTACGGCCACAACATCGCCGGCCGCACCGTCGAATACAATTCCGAGTCTTCGGCTCCGGTTCCAACCGAAGCGCTGGTTTACTCGGGCCTCAAGAACAATGGATTCTCATTCTGGATTGGTCCCGATAACCGCGTTGTCGAACTGGTCGGCTTTCCCGATTTCCTGCAACGCTGCGTTCAAAACATGCCGGCCGCTCATCGAGATGTCGTCATGCGACAGCTTGAAGGGACTCATGGCGAGGACGGCCTTTCAAACTTCGTCGACGATGGAATTGGCCTGCTCCCGTACAGCAATGACCCCAGTCATCCAGCCGTGGCAGTCAAAGTCGGCACCTCGTGGGACTTAAAGCCGCGACGCTCCGAAAGCGGTGCGCCGATCAGCATTGCGACCCGTTGCGTTCTCAAAAATCTCACCGAGACCTCCGCCGAGATCACACTGCTGGGAAAAATCAGCGGCTCGATGACTCCCGTGGCTACTGAGGATAGCAACCGCAATGGCATGCAGGTCATGGTGAAGGGTGGTCACTGCGCAGGATCATGTACGATCGATCGCAGAACGGGCTTGCCCACGCAGTCGGAAGTCAATCGGTACTTGGAACTGGTCGTGAAGTTGCCAGACGGTGCCGAGATTCCACAACGCAAAGAAGTACTGACGACAACCACGTCATTCCTGAATCAAGGGGCTGCTCGTGAAACAGCCGCAGCACCGCGAGATGCCGAACCAGGCACTCTTCGTGCCTCAGGCTTCGGCTCGGAATCAAACCAAGTCACGCAAGCCGTCGGCCAGGCCGACAGTTTTGACGATCATCGTAGTGATTCACGCAGCCGCAGCAGTGCCAGCCGATCACGCCAGCGATAACTCCTCCAGCTATCTTCACCTTTCCCGTCATTCCCGCGAAGGCGGGAATCCAGCGAACTACAGGACGGCGTCGGTACGCGGCATCCGGATCCAGTCTCGCTACGATGGCTGACAGAAAATTGCGACGAAACGGATGGATTCCCGCCTGCGCGGGAATGACAAACAACGTTAGTCAACTCTTGCGATTCACACCCAGGAACCGCATCCACCGGCGATCGCCCGTCGATCCGTTGCTGACCGAGATGTCTTCCAGTTCGTCCAGCGACGAAATGCCTAAGCGTTTCAGATGCTTTTCGATGACCGCACGGTCCGCCTGAACCTGTGACTTCTCTCGAGACAAACGAGCTCGCTCCAGTGACATTTCGACTTCAGCCAGACGAACTTGTTCTTCCAGTCGCGACGTGAGCAGTTCCGCCCGCTCGCGAACTTCTTCGGGAGCATCGATGTCGTCCCAATTCTCGGGGATCGAAACCGCGCGTCGCGTTCGCACCCAACGGTTGATCTGGACGATGTAATTGTCACGATCGGCACAGGCTTTTTTCAGTGTTTCCACAGACGCCGTTTCGAAGTCAAACGCCGTCGGAATCGACAATCCGTCGAGCAACTTTGTCAGGTCGTCTTCCACTTCGTAATCGGGTCCGCCGCCAGACTCGTCCATCATCTGCCGCTTCATCGCTTCCCAGTCGGTTCCCGACAGGGTGACCATCGATGATGGGCTCTCTGGGGGTTCCATCGACAGCCGCGACATCACCGATTCCAGGCTGTCGTCCGTGGGATCGGAATGGCCGCTATATCCCTTGGACAGCATGGCCCGCAGGTCTGCCAGTTCCGACTCGATTCGTCCCAACGAAGAGGCGGCCTGCATCTCTTCCCATTGCTGCACCATCCGCTGCATTTCGCCGAGAACCTGCTGATGCTCTTCGACAACTTCCGCGGGGAGTGCCGCACTGCCACCGCTCGAACGGCCTCGGTCCGAGCCGTTGCGTTTAACGCGATCCAGTTGCTCAACCACCTGCTCGAGCTCGGCAACCAGCGCGGCGACAAGTTCGTTTTTGCCATCGAGTTGCTGGCGCAAGTCGGCGAGTTCGGTATGGGAATCTGCGGGCATGGGACTTCCAGTCGAATGAGTGGGAATCTCGCTGATCGTTTCGCGTGAATCCTCGATTTGATTGATATCAGAGCAAACAAGCGCGCCGGCCGATGCGGTGGCACGATCATTATCAACTTTGGATTGATGACGCTGACCCTTGGGGTGGGTAGAGCCCACAGAAACGTCCTTTGAGGTATCTGGCAGTGGAGCGAAGGTAATCACTCCAACGATAGCTCAAGAATCCGCGTCCCTGCCGTCAGGGGTCGTCGCGACGAAAACCCTCGCGATCGTGTTTAACGATCGGAGTAGATTTGCGGGTTCACCACATTATTCGGGCGGCGACCCGACAGCACCTCAACGATGTTTTGCATCGCCTCCACGCGCAACTGGTGGATCGCCTGCTCGGAGACGAACGCTGCGTGCGGGGTGACGATGACTCGTTCATCCTGAAATAGCGGCTGGCTGAGATCGGGTGGCTCTGGATCAAACACGTCGAGAGCTGCCCCCGCCAATAGGTTCTGGTGCAAGGCCGCCCACAGGGCGTCGTGATCGATCAAGCCGCCTCGCGAGGTATTGATCAAATAGGCGGACGGCCGCATGCGACGAAACGCGTGTTCATCAAACTTGTGCCGCGTTTTTGCTGTCAGCGGTGCATGCACCGAAATGTAGTCGCTCGACGAGAGCAATTCATCAAAGGTCACCATGCGAACACCGGTCCCGTAGTCTTGCCCGCTCTGGTTGTGCGCGATGATCTTCAGGCCAAACGCTCGGGCTTTGGGGACCAGTGTCTGCGCGATCTTTCCCAAGCCGAGTAACCCCAACGTCTGGCCAGTCAGCCGCTGAATTGGCATCGAAGTCGTCGCGTTGTACTCCCCTCGTTTGGATCGCTCGTGATACAGGCCAATTCGTCGATTGCAGGCCAATAACAGGCCCAGGGCATGGTCCGAGACTTCGCTCACGCAGTAGTCGGGACAATTGGTCACGGGGATTTGAAGGTCCGTCGCGGCGTCGACGGCGATGTTGTCGAGACCAATCCCGAATCGTGCCACGATTTGACACTTGCCGCTCGCCCTGATCACGGCAGCGGTCACCTTGGCCCAATTGGTCGCAATCGCATCCACATTGGCAGCGGCGGCGATCAGGTCGGCCTCACTGGTCGAGGCGGGTTCGACGACTTCCGCGTCGATTTTCGCCAGGATTTGCTGTTCGACGGAGGTATCCGGCCAGGCACGATCAGTCACCAAGACACGGAAACGAGCAGCCATAATCGTGTCACCCTAAATTAACAGGCTTCGCACCCGCAGCAGACCTGCATAGGCGATGCGTAGCGCACACTCGACCTTCCATCGGGAGCCCAGAAAGAGCTCACGTCGCGATCGATGTCCTCCTCGCCTAGCGTAATCCCACGATACTTAGATTGGCAATCAACGACGTCTATCACCCTTCACTCGATCTTGCCGTGAGCGTGCGATGGCCATTTCGTTGGCAGTGAGTATGACTGAAGGAAAGCCACGACACCGGACCCAATCAAATGGTTACGATTTCGTAATGCGACTGCATGTTTAATTACGATATTGTAATAAAAGACCAGTTAGTCACATGACATCCCATATCCCGGCGCTGTGTCGGAACCCCGCGGGACGCCCTGGAATTTCACTTGGAGCCCCCCATATTGATGCTTCCGGATCCTTATCATAACAATTTATTGCCATTGACTTTACAGACTGGAAAAGTTGTGCGGACCGACTTGCAACCGGCTCCCTTGAAGTCCACTTGGATTATCGAAGGGAGCCCAAATGCTCGGTCGCTGCCGTTGGGCGAATCTGCCGACGGCGATTTCTCGTTCGGCCTCTGGGACTGCACGGCAGGGCAGTTCAAGTTCAATCACCGCAGCGATGAATTCGTGCATATTCTGGAAGGTGAAGCCACGATCCGCGCGGGCGACAAGGAGGTCTGCCTGCGACCAGGTGATGTCGCGTACTTTCCACAAGGATTGACGACGTACTGGACGGTGCCTGACTACGTCAAGAAACTCGCCACGTTTCGCTCCGTTCAGAGCGGATTGGTGACCAGGATTGTCGGGAAGATGAAAGAGTTTTGGCGACGCCTTCGTCTCGCCTGATTCCCCGGCGTGGTCAGATGAACACCAAACGCCGGTACGACCAGGATCGGGACGAAGCTCAATCGACATCCCGTTTGAATGTGTACGTCCTCGAACTACTTTTCGCACCTTCTTGTGAGTCGAAAGTCGCTGGTCGCGCTGCCTTATTGGAAGTCTTGAAGTTGTAACGCACTCTCCATGTGTCATCCTTAATCTCGTAGACCCCGATCCACTCCGATAGATGGCCATTGGCATCCTTGCCGATGAAGTCGAACTGGCCCGTGGCAGCATCAATATCGAACTTCCCGGTAAAGCTTCCTCGCTTGCCGTCGAGCGTGCGTGTCATCGTAAAATTGTTGCGAGCAATCGTCACTCGCCGATCTCGTTCCCTGACCATCTCATCGTTGAAAACCTCGCCCTGTGCTCCTTCTTCAGCGATACCGATCCAATTTCCCTGCAGAAATTTCATGTCTGCTGCTGTTTTTACTTCGTCTTTCGCCGGCGATTGACGAATGGCGATCAGGGTGGCGAATTCCAGTTCGTCGTCATAGGTGACGTTCGCCGATTGCCCGACCATGACATTGGCAAACCTTGCGGACTCCCCTTCCACCGTAATCTTGGTCTTACGAATCACGTCCAGCGTCACGGAGTCGACGGTAATCGAACGATTGCCGGCATCCACCGCCGAGATCTTCCCAACGATCTTCTTCTCGGCCGCCTCGACAACTGCCAGAGCCTGAAGAAACAGAATGAGTACGATGAGAGTCATTGGAGTCCGCATCAACAGATCCTTGGTTTGGTGGTGTTGGTTACCGCGATATGAAATGGCCGGCGGTCCATTCTTTGACGCCGAACCAAATCGCCGACCAGCCTAGCTTTGTTCATCGAGCTGTTTGAGCGTAACACCATCGGCGCTTTTCCAAGCCGTCAATCCGTTCGCGCTTCCGCCGTGTATTACGACTGCGGCCGCGGAAGGGCTCGAAAACTCGACATCTTTAGTGAAGCTTAGGGCGCTATCATGCTGAATTAGCACCTTGTCAGAGATAAGTTTCTTTCGATCGGCCACGACGTAGGGATAGTTCTCAGTTGACTGGCGTTCCTCCAATACCGCCATAGATCCCTTGAGAACGACAAATCCGCCTGAAGTGCGCTTACCTCTGGCTTCAAGCCCCCTTATTCTGCAGTAGAGGATATTGGCCGTCTGTATTGCTTCAGCAGGCTGGACGATTGGTGTCAAAATATCCGAGCCCAAGACAGGCAGAAGCTGGCGGACATGTGTGAGAAAGACCTCCATGTCTTCACGATCAGATTCCGGAAGTTTTGATCCTGTAGCCTGGTTTTGCTCAAGAACAAAGCGACCAATCGCGACTGCTTCACCTAAGATGCGGTACTCAAGATGCCTGACATGCGCTTTCGTCAGATTCTCATCCTTGCTCGTGAAAACGATGACCGAGACCCAAAACTCTTTCCCTTTGTGCTGTTTTAGGCGGTCGCGGATAATTTCGGCCTCGCCAATATAAGCGCGAGGAGCATTCGTTATCGGATCGTTCCCAAGCAGTATGTAGACCCCGGCTTTGTCGAGTTCTTCACGGGCGAGAAGTTCATCGAACTCCGTGCGAGGTGCTGCAATGGCCTTTCCGGTCCAGTTGGATATCTCGGCAGTGCGTAAGCTCTTCGCATCACCATGTGGTAGGAAAAGCTTGATTGTTGCTGATCGCATAGGTGATTGAATCGTCCGATCGCTCAGAAAACAAACTATTACGAAGCTATTTCATCGCGGCGGCCAGCGAACTTCGGCCACTGATTATATCCGATTGCTGGGTTATTTGCGTCAAGAGCGACTATGTATTCGATTTCCTTTTGAGTCACTTCCTTGTCCGTTGCGGCCTCTGACTCCCACAATATTTCCCTACGTATGATGAAGTCGCGCCGTTGTTCACGCGTGAAGTCCTTAGCGATCAGGGCATCGCTTGCGCTTCCAAAATAGTTGATGCTATCTGTTCGGTCTTGCCCGACGTAGATCTTACAATTTGGATACGTGATCTTGTAAATTATCTTCACGTTGAACGCCCGTTGGTACTTTAGATAGCAGCGTTAATCCGACCATTTTCGCATACTTGCCGCCTAGCATTGGCTTGTCAATCTCACTGGAGCTTCACGTAGAGTTTGGTTGAGTTGGGGATGAATCCACCCCGGAATTGCCTAGGCGGTAACCGAATGAAATCAGTTTTACGTCCGGTCCATACCAAACACGCCTCGTCAAGCACCTCTGATCCACCGAACGGACCCTCAAGATACTCGAACTATTCTGCCAGCTTCTACCAATCGACTTTTTCCTGAAGGCGGCACGCAATCGGGCACAGAACCCCTGCGAAGGCCTACGTCCTTGTGGCATCCAAGACGTCGCGGACTTTGCGGGCGAGGGATTGCGGAGTGAAGGGTTTTTGCAGGAAGGCGTCGGTTGCAGTTTCGATGCCGTGCCGGATGACGGCGTCATCGAAGTAGCCGCTGATGAACAGGACGGCGATGTTCGGGTGGATCACTTTCACCTTTCCAGCCAGTTCGCGGCCTCCAAAGTCGGGCATGACGACGTCGGACAACAGCAGGTGGATTGTTCCTGTGTGCGAAGCGGCCAACTCCCGTGCAGCTTCGCTGGAGCCTGCCGACAGGACGGTGTAGCCGTAGGTTTTCAGGGTCAGTAGAGCCAGTTGTCGGACATGGTGGTCGTCTTCGACGAGCAGGATTGTTTCGGTGCCGGGCGGAGCGACTCGGATGAACTTTGATTCCGATTCCGCCGGTCCTGCGATGGCAGGCAGGACAATACGAAACGTGGTTCCATCGCCGACTTCGCTTTCGACGGTGATAGCCCCTTCGGCCTGAGCGACGATTCCGTACACGGTGGCGAGACCCAGTCCGGTCCCTTTGCCGACTTCTTTCGTAGTGAAGAACGGTTCGAAGATTTGCTGCTGGACTTCGGCCGTCATCCCTTTGCCGGTGTCAATAATGGTCAGTCGGACGTAGTTGCCGGGAGGGCATTCTTCGAGGTCGGGGGATGACTCCGTCGTCACGGTGACGTTGGCGGTGGCGAATGTCAGAACTCCGCCGTTCGGCATGGCATCGCGAGCGTTCACCGCCAGGTTGATCAACAATTGCTCCATCTGCCCGGGGTCGATCTTCACTTTGGCAATGGCCGGATCGAGAGCGGTAACGATTCGCACATTTTCGCCGATCAGGCGAGACAACATGCTGACGGCGGACTTCACCAGGTGATTCAGGTCCAGCACCTTGGGTTCGATGATCGCTTTGCGGCTGAAGGCGAGCAATTGAGCGGTCAGCGTGGCCGCTCGTTCGCCCGCCGCCAGGATTTCCAGAGCGGAATCGCGTCGATGCTGGGTGGTGGCGGGGTCGGCAAGCAGGATTTCGGCATGGCCGATGATAATGGTCAGCAGGTTGTTGAAGTCATGAGCGACGCCCCCCGCCAGTCGGCCGATCGCTTCCAGCTTTTGCGACTGTCGCAATTGTTCCTCAAGGTGCTTCCGTTCGGTGATGTCTCGCACGCCCGCGACGACGTATTCGCGATCGATCTGCACGAAGTTGAGTTTGACTTCGACGGGGAAAATCGTGCCATCTTTGCGGCGGTGCTTGCTTTCGAAGGTTAACTGGTTCGCTTCCCGCTTGGCCTGAATCATCTCCTTGATCGTCTCGGGATGCATCAGGGGATCGACGTCGGGAACGCTGAGGGCCAGGTATTCGTCGCGCGTGTATCCGTGAGCGGTGCACGCCCGCTCGTTCACGTCCAGGAACCGGCCCGTTTCGGGATCGACCACCTCAATTCCGTCTGTCGTCTGATCGACCAGCGCGCGGAACAGGCGCAGCCCTTCTTCCGCTTTGATGCGGTCAGTAATGTCGACCGCCAGGACCGCCACGCGCGAGACCTCGCCGGTTGAATCCACCACGGGAGAGGCATAGTTGATGAAGTAGCGCCCTCGATTGTTGTCTTCGAACTGGACCGCCTTGCGAGTCTGCTTGACTCGCTCGAGCATGCTCATTCGCAGGTTGGCAACTGGTGTTGGCAGGAAATCGAAGATGCGTTTCCCGACCAGATCTTCGACTGTCGTGCCGACTCGATGCGCGAGCGACTCGTTCGAAACAAGCACAATCCCGTTGGTATCCATCAGGAATGCGGGTTCCTGCAGCGCGTCCAGGAAGGCCCGCATCGACGCCTTGGTCTCTCGCAGTTTCACGTCGGCCTGCTTGCGGTCGGTAATGTCCTGAAACGATCCGAACGCTCGCGATGGCTTCCCCTCAGCGAACTCGACCTGCCCCTTCGTGACGACGCAGATGCGCCGCCCCGTCGCGGTGATCAATGGGAGTTCCAGGTACCAGTCCGATCCATCGGCCATCCCACGTTGAACCGCCAGACTGATCGCTTCCTGAGCCTCGGGAGCATAGTACCCGGTGGCTTCCGCCAACGTCGGCTGTGGACTGTTGGGAGCGAGGTCATGGATCAGGAATGTCTGCCGAGTCCAACGGAGTTCACTAGTCACGAAGTTCAGATCCCATCCGCCAACGTTGGCCGTCCCTTCGACATCACGCAGCAACTGGACTTCCTGTCGGCGGTCGGTGATGTCTCGACCGATGGCGAATAACAATCCATTGTCGATCACCGCAGAAACACGCCACTGGACCCACCGATATGCACCATTCTTGCAGAGGACACGAACCTCGTGTTCGGCGACCGGCGCCCCTTCGAACAACATCGCCAGTGACTGTCGAGATTGCTCTCGGTCATCAGGGTGAACGATCTCTGACATACGTCGAGATCGCAATTCTTCTTCCGTCCAACCGAGTGTCGTTGTGAATGCCTTGTTGACTTGATGGCAGAACCCGTCCTGGCGAACGGAACAGATCAAGTCGGGCGAAAGAGCGAGCAGTTTTTCGAGGTCCCCCGACAGCCGCTTCTGCTCGGTAATGTCGCGAACCGCAGCCAGGATCACTTGCGATTCTTGCAATGCGATACCGGTCCAGGAGAACCAGTGATAGCCGCCCTGCTTGTCGCGATAACGGTTCTCGAACAAGTTCACGGGCTCGCCGCGCAGCAGTGTCACGACCGCCTCGTTCGTCGCGGCGTGGTCGTCGACATGAACGAAGTGCAACCACGGAAAACTGAGCAACTCGGCCTCGGACCAGCCTAGGGCCTTAATCCACGCAGGGTTGACCTGCTTGAAATAGCCGTCGAATCCCGCGAGGCACATCGGATCTACCGACATATTCCAAAGCCGGTCCCGTTCTTCCGCCGAGCGCTTCTGCTCGGTGATGTCTCTGACAAACGCACAGTTCAATTCCTGATCGTCGTACTTCAAGAAATTCGCCGTGACCTCGACATCCAGCAGGCTGCCATCTTTGCGACGCTGGCGGCTGGGAAATGTCACCGTCCCGGCTCGACGCAGTTCGTCCCAGTGATCGGCCCAGCCTTCGAGCGGATGATCAACATCGATGTCGCCAACTCGCAACGCCAGCAGTTCGTCACGCGAATATCCCAGCGTCTTACAGGCGGTTTCGTTGACGTCGGCAATGCTGGCGTCCGGTCGAATCCAGAAGACCTCGACTGTGGCATGGTCGACAGTGAACCGAGTCAGCCGCAACGCTTCGTCGGACTTTATTCGCTCGGAAATGTCATGAACAAATCCTTCAAAATACAGCAGCGTCCCGCACTCGTCACGAACGGCATACGAATCCTCCCGAACCCAGATCCGCGTCCCGTCCTTGCGTCGACATTCACACTCGAAGTCGACTATCGATTCCCGCTCGGCCAAGCATTTCACGACAACGGCTCGCTGGCTCGGGTCGGCGTAAATCTGAGTACCGATGTCGGTCACCGAAGCGATCAAGTCTTCCGACGATTCGTAGCCCAGCATCTTCGCGAACGCCGGATTCGCACAGAGATATCGTCCTTCCACCGATGACTGAAAGACACCGACAATGGCCCGCTCGAACAGCTGTGAGTAATTCAAAGTAAAGTTCGCTCCGAGCGGTCAATCATATTCCAACTGGCAAAAACCTGGCCTGAAATCTATCAGTTCCAGCTCCTTAAAGGTACCTGAGTCACCGATGAACGGCTGTCAGCCTCGATCAGGCGCAGTTCGGTGCGGGGCCGCAAAAGGCTCGACTACAGGAAATGACGCTCCTGAAAAGAAACAGGCGTTCACTCGGTTACGTGTTTCCGCTTCGCATCGGGAACCCGTCACTCCCTGTTTGTGACTCTACCCGCTTTGCATCGTGGTAGCCTGGCTCGGTAATTCGATGAAGACGGCCAAGAAACACGAGCTGCAGATTCGCGACTCCGATTTTGACGAGCCATGGGGAAAAACGACGCAGACGAGAGCGCATCTGGCCGGAATATGGAAATTGCGAAACTCAATAAAAAAGCCCTGAATCGCAGGAAATCCTACAAAACAGGGCGTTTTCAGAATCGTCCAAGTACCCCCGGCAGGAGTCGAACCTGCGACCTGAGCTTTAGGAAAGCTCCGCTCTATCCAGCTGAGCTACGGGAGCGAGTGACTGAGATTCTATCGGGCGGTGGCATTCGGCGAAAGAATGGCGTGAGTTCTTTCGCCGTGCTGAAACCGACTACTTGCTGCTCTTGCCGGCCGCCGGGATCCTGCGCATCTCTTCGGCGAAGTCTTTCAGGTGGTCCAGCGAGGCGTCTTTGTGTTCGCGGCGGAGCCAGGTGGCGTAGGAGATTCTGACGGGGGCCGTGGGGAGTGGCTTGGTCCAGAGGAGGCCGTCGCCGCTGATCACGGCGGTCGCTTTTTTGGGTTCGGCGCGGGCTCGCAGTTGGACTTCGCTGCGGACTTTGCTGAACGTGATGAAGACGTACTCGTCACTGATCACGCCGGACTTTTCGCGGGTCCATCCCAGCGTTTCCAACTGCTCGACAAATTGGTCGCTCAGCTTCCCGGGGGTCGCTCCGGACAGTTCGTATTCGATCTGCTTCTGATCGACATCATATTTGATTGCAGCGGCCCCCTTGGGCAACGTGAAATCGGCGGCTTCGATGCCGGGCTTTTCCTTCTTCTTGTCAGGGGAATCCGGCTTCTTCAATTGCCAGGATGAGCGTTCGACATCGCCGACCAGGATGCGTGTTTTTCCTTCGGGAAGAGCGACAAGCCGGATGAGAACATCCTGTTGTCCGCGGATGTACGGCAACCACGCTTTCTCGTCTTTGAATTGACGGCCGGTTACTCGAGACAGCCAACCTGCGGACGCCATTTCGGTGTCAAAGAACTCAGCTGTCTGCTTCAGATCCAGTTTGGTGTTGGCGACGAGCAGCAGGTTCGTCGAGGAATCGTATTCAATCCAGCCGGCATCGCTTGGAATGGGCAAGGACTTGTTCGACACGCTGATGTTGGTCTGTACGACCAGTTCTTGGGTCGAATCCGCGGGATAGCCGATCGAAATCGTCAGATCACAGCCCCCCTGCAGCATTGAAATCCTGCGGACGTTGGGTTCTTCGTTGCCAGCAGAGTTTAGTCTCGTGTAGGCGGTCCAGCCTGCTTCATGGAACTGCTTCAAAATGGAAACCTCGACGCTGGTGAGGTCTTCCTTAGTTCGATAGGAGGTGGACGAAAACGAACTCCAATTCCCCTTGGAATCGATCTCTGCGATTTTTGGGAGCCAGCCTACGTTGTAGTTGCCGGCGAAATGCAGGCTGACTTGCAGACCGGGTGCCTGACCCGGAACTGGTGGTGCCGCATTGAATGTGAGGTTAAGTTCGCAGCCCTCTTTGCGAAAGACGAAGCCGCCTTGCGCGGGGGTCGCGGCTTCTGTCCAGCCCGCTTTATCAAGGACATAGCGATAGAACCGAATGGCATCTTGCTCTGTACTGGGGGCATTGTACGCACACATTCCAAAGTCGCATTGCTGGACTGCACCGGGCAACCTCGGCAGCGATCGCAGATCCACCACTTTTTGGAGTTGGGCGGGTGTCATCGATTTGTGAGAATCCGCAGCGAGCGGCCCGACCGATGGCAGTTCCAGTGGCTCGATGCCGAGTGTCTTGGCGGTCTCGGTGGTCCCCCAGATGCGGACTCGTCCGAGTTCCGAGGCGATGATCAGCGCGTTGCTCTCGGGTAACCAATTGAGTGCCACGGTACGGCCGCCATCGGCGTCAATGACTTGAGCGGTCTTTCCCGTCTTCGCGTCGACGATGCGAATATTGGAGTCGCCCGAGTAGGTTGCGATCCACTTACCGTCGTCTGAGAAGTCCATCAGACCAGCGGCGTCCTGGAAGACGATGTCGGTTGGCATGGAGTTCTCGACATCCCACAGACAGGTTTTGGATTCGGCGTTGTTGAAGGCGAGCCACCGCAGATCGTGCGAAATGCCGAGGGCTGGACCGCGGACATAGCCTGTGGTCAAAGAGGTCTCTTTCGTTCCGCTTTCGACGTTCCAGACGCTGACTTCCTTACTGGCAGTCGCGAGTCGGGTGTTGGACAGAAATGCCAAACCCTTCACTTCCTGATCGGAGACCTTCAAGCTCTTGAGTTTCTTGCCGTCCATCGCATTCCACAAGCGAACTTCGCCCGAGTAACTTGTGGTGGCGAGCGTTTGTGAGTCAGGTGAAAAAGCCATTTCGGTCAGATGGCTGTCGTGAGCCCGAACAACCGTCACGTCGCTGGGGTTCGACAGTGACCAGAGATGAAGCCAACCTTTATCATCACCCGCGGCGAGACGACTACCGTCGGGCGAGATCGCGACCGATCGAATCGGGCGTCCCAGATAATCGGTTTTGACATCGGCCAGCAGATCCTCGCCGGGTTGCGACTCGCTGGTCTTCCAGAGTGATAACTTGGCCCCGCCCACCACAAATTGCTTTCCATCGGGACTGATGGCCATCGCCTGCAGAAAGCCATCGCCAAACCCGTCGTAACAGGCCAGGAGGTGCAGCGGTTCGAAGTCGATGAGGCCCCATTTGGCAATTTGTTCCGGCGAAGGTTTGACCGGAGGCTTGGGGACCGCCTCCGTGATCGGTTTTCCGACGTTGGTAGCCTGTGGCTTCGTGGTTACAGCCGGTATCGCGGCCTTGGTTTCGGGTGCTGTTGCCTGAGCTTGAGCGGGCTCCGCAGTCGCATCGGTGGTTGTGGATGTTAACTTGACTGCCGATTCGGACGCCTGAGCACCGGCCGTGGCCGATATTGGGGGCTTAGTACCGCAACCACCGCTCGTCATTGAAGCGAGCACGACGAAGGCGAGGGACACGCGCGCCGACCGCCAGTAAATCAACGAGACTTGCTTTGAACGAGGACGCATCACCGGTTCCCAGTGCTGAATTGATGTTGAAGTCTCTGATGGACAAAGAGCAGCCTGATCGTACCAGTTAGACCACGGTTGTGTGGATTCACTGTCCAAAATGGGAAACGGTGTCGTTTTCGGAGGATGGATCTCCTGAAAGCGGTACCCCCAGACATCGGTGGACTCCCGGCTGCGCGGGAATGGCGGGAGAAGGGACCTGTTGCCCTCACTGCAATGGCGGTTTCCCATAAGTGGTCATTCTCTTCGGAAAGCATGTCCAGCCAAAGAGTTTAATTCGCTGGCTGACGGCGATCTTGCGGGTTATCCTCAAACTGCGGTCGAATTCTGCCAGTTTCTCTGTTAAGTCGACGAATAATTCGGGTAGTCACTCTCATACGGCGAGGGCCGTTGTTGTTTTTAGCTGGGTTCGCGTATAATCCCCCGTACTGCTGCAGCGGACACAGTTGTCCCTGTGCCCCCATCGAAGAGGAGATGTTTCAATGTCTATCATGTTGACCGAAAAGGCCGCTGGCGAAATCAAGCGCGTCATGACCGAGCAGAAGCTTCCTGAAACCTCCGTTCTGCGGATTGGTGTGGCAGCTGGCGGTTGCAGCGGCTTCCAATATTCACTGGGCTTCGACACCACGACCGATTCCGCCAAGGATGCCGTCAGTGATCAGCACGGGATCAAGGTCGCCGTCGACAAGAAGAGTTCGCTGTACCTCGACGGTACAACGCTCGATTTTATGGACGAACTGAATCAACGTGGCTTCAAATTCAACAATCCGAACGTCGTCAAGTCGTGTGGCTGTGGCAGCAGTTTCTCGGCCTGATCTGGTGCGTGTCGTTTGTGGATGAATCATTAAACCCGGCTTGTCGGTCAAGCCGGGTTTTCTTGTTGACTGTGGCGACGGGAAGGACGTGCAATGGATCTAAAAGGTCGGAACGCGCTGGTGACAGGGTCTTCGCGCGGGATTGGCAAGGGGTGCGCGATCGAGATGGCTCGGGCCGGTGCGAACGTCGCGATCAACTATTTCTCGCACGCTGGCGAGGCCGAATCGGTCGCCGAGGAAGCCCACGGCTTCGGCGTGAAAGCGATCATCCTGCAAGGCGATGTCTCCAGCCGCGAACGCGTCGAAGCGATGGTGGCTGAAACCGCCGCCGCCTTCGGTAGCCTGGATCTGTTCGTCTCCAACGCGGTCTATAGCGATCGCCAACTGATGCTGGAAGCGGACCTCGAAGGCTTTAAGCGAACCATCGATGTGGGGATGTGGGGCGCGTTCTACGGAATGCGTGCTGCCGCAATGCAGATGGTCAAGCAGGGCAATGGGGGCTCGATCGTCATCATCAGTTCGCCGCATGCAGTGATTCCGATCCCCACAGCCATGGCCTACAACATGGCGAAAGCGGCCATCGATCATATGGCGCGTACGGCCGCGATTGAACTGGCTGAGCACCGTATCCGAGTCAACATTGTTCACCCAGGTTGGATCGATACACCGGGTGAGCGAAAGTTCTTCACCGAGGAACAACTCGCCGCGGGCGGAGCCAAACTCCCTTGGAAGCGATTGGGGCGACCGGACGAGATCGGCAAGAGTGTCGCGTTCATTTCCAGCAGTGATGCAGACTATATGACCGGCAGCACGATCACGGTGGATGGTGGCGTCAGCTTGCCGTGGTGGTCGTCTCGATCCGATGGAAGTCTCTGATTGATGACGTGACTGTTCGCGTAGTCGCGAATTGAAATCGAATTGATGAGCGGGCAAGTGGAACACGTGCCCGCTCCTTTCATGCCAAGGAATTCAATTGAACCTCAAAGACTATATTCGCAACGTACCGGACTTTCCCAAGCCGGGAATTCTGTTCCGCGACATCACCCCGCTGTTGTCGCATCCGGCTGCTTTCCGTTACTCGATTCGTCAGTTTGCTGATCATTTCAGTGCGATGAAGCCGACTGCGATCCTGGCAGCGGAATCGCGCGGATTCCTGTTCGGGGCTCCGCTGGCTCTGGAACTGGGAATCGCCTTCGTTCCCGTTCGCAAGCCTGGAAAGCTGCCCTTCGATAAACATCGATTCGAGTACGAACTGGAGTACGGGACCGACACGCTGGAGATACACATCGATGCATTGCCGGACGGCAGTCGGGTCCTCTTGATCGATGACTTGCTCGCGACCGGCGGCACCATTGGCGCGTGCAAGCAACTGGCCGAGCAGTGCGGGGCCGAAGTGGTTGGCAGTGGTTTCCTGGTCGAACTGACATTTCTGAATGGACGCGAACGCCTCAAAGGCTGCGACGTGTTCAGTTTGATCAAGTACGACGGAGAAACGTAGCAGGATCGCTAGCGAACGGGCTTGAAGACGTGGACGCTTCGACAAACAGGCAGATCGTCGTTAACGAACCAAGCCCGGTTCCGATCGCCCCGTTACCCTCGCGTCGATTCAGAATCGCATTCGCAGCCGCACGGGGGTTGGCCTTGTTGCTCGGCACGTTCGCGTTGCTGAACGTCTTGGGTGAACTGCGGAACCCCAGCTTCGACGCCAACTTGTGGTGGATTGACTTGAGGTTTGCCAACCGAACGCTCAACAAGTCGCTGATGTTGGCTGCCGGAATCGCCTTGATCACGTTTGCGATGCGACCTCGATTCGCCCCGCTGCGTGGATGGGGACTGGGATCTCTGCTTGCAGTGCTGATTTCCGCAGCCGCTTGTAACTGGTGGACTTTTCACCGAATTATTGCGGCGCATGTCGTGCAGTCGCGAGCGATTGTCCCTTTATCCGCGGTCGTCGTTGGCGTCTTGGGATTCATCCTGTGGGGAGTGTTATTTCGAACCAGTGCCAAAGCGCCATTTCTTTTGGACCGCCTAGCAATGACTTCGACAGTCGCGTTGTCCTCGTTGTTGTTCCCGCTGGCTCAGATGTACTACTTCGGACTGACTGACTATCGACGCCCCGCCGACTTGATTGTCGTGTTCGGGTGTCGCGCTCTGGCGAGTGGCCGACCGTCGATGGCATTGGGGGATCGAGTGGCCACGGGAGTCGAACTCTTCCACGCCGGCTTCGCCGATCGACTGCTCTTTTCAGGCGGGCCCGGGGATGGCGATGTTCATGAAACGGAGGCGATGCGGAACCTGGCCATAGAACTGGGGGTTCCCGCCGAGGCAATCGAAATGGATCGCGACGGGCTGAATACTCAGGCGACGGTTCACAATCTTGTCGAGCGATACCAAGGCGTTTCGTCACAGCCACGAGTTCTGACGGTGAGTAACTTTTATCACCTCCCTCGAATCAAGCTCTGTTTTCGGCGCTCCGGGTGGGAAGTCTGGACGGTACCGGCCGTCGATTCGAATCGGATGTACAACCAGGAATGGTCCATGCTGCGCGAAGTTGCGGCACTTTGGTGGTACTATCTGAATCCGAATTGATGCGAGTTTTCATCTAAAATTCACGAGAAACCATGACCGAACCAGCACCCTTGTCATTGCGAGATCTGCAGTCCCTGATTCGCCAGATGTATGGAGCCAAAGACGAGGCTCGCGGTGTCGAAGGGACATTCATGTGGCTGATGGAAGAAGTCGGCGAATTATCTGCGGCACTGCGGGAGGGTGATCACCAGGCACTGACGCTGGAGTTCGCAGATGTGCTGGCCTGGTTGGCCACCATCGCGAATGTCGCCGGAGTCGACCTGGAGGCGGCGGTGCGTCAGAAGTATGGAAGCGGCTGCCCCGGTTGCAGACAGTTTTTATGTCGTTGCGATATCAGTGCGAAACCGTAGCCTTCAGTTCGCGAATTGACGAACGGCCCTTCGCGGCGCTACGATCATGGCATCGGTCGTTGCAGTTCTGCACCAACTCGGGATGGATTCGAGAATGTTCCGTTCCCCGCCAGGGATCAGACTCCGCATCGCAGTTCTCCTCGGAGTCCTCGTGATTTCGGGGACCGGCGTCTTTGCGGCTGATGTTGCGAAAATCGATCAGGCGGTCGAACGTGCGAAAAAGTACTTGCTCAGTCAGAGCAAAAGCTCGGCTGCGGGCAGCTTAGCCTGTTACAGCCTGATCAAATCCGGCGTCGACAAAGAGCATCCCGACATTCAACGATGTGTTCAGGAAGTGGTCGGCAAATGCCGCACGACCGGCTATGTCCCTGGAAGTCACTACAACTACGAGGCGGGCGTCGATGCGATGCTGCTCGAGGCGGCTAACCGCGAAAAATATAAGCCGCAACTGGAAATGATTGCTCAGTTCTTGATCGGCAGGCAGCGTCCTCACGGTGCGTGGTACTACCAGATCGAGATTGGCGGAGGGGAGTTTGGTGACACGAGTATCACGCAGTATGCCATCCTGGGATTGTGGGCTGCGGCCCGCGCCGATGTCGAGATTCCGATCGAAATCTGGGAGCGCGCGGGGAAATGGTTGTTGATGACGCAGCGTCGTGACGGCGGGTTTGGCTATCACCCGGTGGATCCAAGGCTGGGAGGAGTTAATAACGACGCGATGCCAACAATGACTGTCGCGGGGACAGGTTCGTTGCTGGTCATTCGTCACGTCCTATTTCGCGACACCGCGATCGACGAAAGTCCGCGGCCCGAGGTGGCGGCACCTGTCAGCACTAAGAGGTTCGGCGTGCTGGATCGAATGGTGGATGATAAAGAAAAGAAAGCGAAGGCTAAGACAAAAGCGAATGCGACGATGTCGGCAGCCGCGTTCGACAAGGCGATCAAAGAAGGCATGAATTGGACCGGAGATCACTTCGCAGAACCCGCAGCGCTCGCCTCTTACGGCAACTACTATTTTTATGGCATCGAACGCATGGGAGCGTTACTCGATGTGGAAAAAATCAAGACGCACGATTGGTACAACGAAGGGGCGGACGAACTGTTGCGTCGGCAGTTAAACGACGGCAGTTGGAACGATAGCTGCGGTGCAGCACCCGCGACGGCATTGACAATTCTGTTCCTGACGAAGGCCACATCAAGCATCATCAATAAAACACCCAAAGTTCGCGCCGTTGTCATCGGAGGCGGCTTGCTGGTGGGAGGTCGCGGCCTCCCCGACAATCTGGATGCGATCAAAATCAAAGAGGGCGAAGTCTCTAAGCGGAAGATTCATGGTGCAGTGGACGGGCTGTTGGCAGAGCTGGAAAAATCTTCCGGAGCTAAAGTGGAAGAAGCACAAGAGGCTGTCGTCGAAGCGATCCAACTGGATAACCCTGAACAGCTAATCGGACAGGTCGAACGATTGAAGCGATTGGCGACGGACAAGCGAGTCGAAGTGCGACGAACAGCGATGTGGGCTTTGGGGCGGACCGGCAATATCACTGTCGCGCCGTACCTGATCCGCGGTTTATCGGACGGCGACGAATCGATCGCTCGCGAAGCCAGTGTCGGGCTGTGCATTCTCAGTCGGCGTCCCAATGGCTGCGGTTTACCGACCGATCCGATCGAAGGACTGTCAGATGAGGCCTCTGACAATCAGCGAGCGAAACATCTGGAGACCTGGCGAAAAGAATCGACCCGGGGTTGGACCGATTGGTATATGAAAGTTCGTCCCTACGATGAACGTGACGATCGCACGCAACTGAAACCCAAACCCTAGAACGCATCCCACGTGACTGTGGCGTCCCGCGAGCAGAAAACCACTTAGTCTAACCCATGTTTCAACGCGACACGTAAGTGCTATCAGCACTAGAAATAAACGGTATCGATGTCGGCCAAGGTTCGATCCGTCGCAGGTCCAGTCCTGCGGGACACGCTGTATGACCGCGTCAGCTCGTGGACGATCGCGCTGTTCCTGTGGGCGGCGGCGATCTGTTTTTGCGTCGTCGCGGCGTGGATCACAACTCGTCTTCCGGTGCCACCGACCGCCGTTCCCGTCGAACTGGTAGAGATGCCAGGCGGCTTCGAAGATGGATCGCCAGACGAAACCCTGCGAGTCGATTCGCCGTATCCCGAAATTCACGATGCCTCGGCCGCTGACATGCCTTCGGACCAGACCGAGATCGCGGAGGCGTTGGAATCAGTCGTCGAGTCCTCGGACGGGGTCGCTCAGCAGATCCAGCAACAATTCGATACCGGCATTCAGAACACCGGCAAGCCGGGAAGTGCCAAGGGGACGGGAAAAAAAGGCTTGGGGATCGGCCCTGGTACGGGTGGAATGCCCCGCGAACAAAGATGGTTTGTTCGATTCGGAGATCGAGCTGGCGTTGATGACTATGCCAAGCAATTGCAGTTCTTTGGCATCGAACTGGGGGCTCTGTTACCTGATGGACGGCTGGCTTATGCATCAAAACTGACGGATCCCGCCCCCCCAGTTCGGTATGCCGCAAGCGGTGCCGGCGAACAACGCCTGTACATGACTTGGCAAGGGGGAGATCGACGCGTCGCCGATGTTGAGCTCTTTAAGCGAGCTGGCGTCACTGTTCAGGCCGACACAGTCATCTTTCATTTCTATCCCAAAGAGACCGAGTCGCAACTGGCTCGCTTGGAAGTGGACTATCGCGGCCGGCCAGCGAAACAGATCCGCCGGACGTACTTCGCAGTAGAACCGAGTGGTCAGGGTTACCAGTTCACGGTGGTCCGGCAGATCTACCTGCAATAAAGCCGGTGGAGGGTTTACTAATCGTTCTTGCGAAATTCATATTTCGTCCGCGGACTGTTGAAGATGGATCCACTTCTGCGTTTATGCGACTGGAGTGACGACGCAGCGTTTGATACCGACCAACGTGGTCACTCGATATACTCCATCTGCGCGGTTCGTCCCGTTCACTTTCTGATCTGACATTCGCCCACTCAACTCACAAGCTCGGAGCAACTCGCCCATGGAATTGGCCAGGCTGATCTCCGCGATCGATGCGGCAAGCGGCGGCGGCGTACGAAGAATTCGCCTCGTGACTCGACAGGGGCAGTGCGAGTAACAATGCCAGCTCTCGAATTGCATCATGTCGATGGCAGCATTGAAACGCGTGTGTTGTCGCGAACTCAACCACTGACAATCGGCCGACAATCGTTTAACGATATTTGTGTCCCCGATGCTGATGTGGCGGCGATGCAGTGTCGGGTGCTGTGGAACAAGACGGCCTTCGAAGTCACCTCCGCTACAGCCCAAGGTGTCGAAGTGAATGGGACATCGGTCGCGCACATTCACTTGAATCTGGGCGACATTATCCGCGTGGGCAGCCTGGACCTGGTTTATATCGACGAGACTGCAACAGCAGCTCTCGAAGAATCGTCGCTGGTCTTCAAAGCGATCGACCACGTAGAAACAGCCCGGATCACCGAGAAACCCAAAGCTCCCGCACGACCGGAACGGCCTGCGAAGGGAAAGGAATCTCCCGCACAGCAGGCGGTTGAGGATCTGTCGGTATTTCAAGGCCCGGTTTACACCGAATCACAAGTGATCGCCGCGTATGAGGCAGGGGATCTGGTCCACAAGGCCGAAGTAGTACCCGCCAAGCCTGCACCGGCCGCGACGAATCCGTCGCGAGTCGAACCTGCACACGACATTCCCTCGCCGCGCCGCCCCCCGGAAAAACCGATCGACACCGGCCTGCGCGGTCTGCAAACCCGAACTCGCCCTGGGGAACAGGACATCTTCCGGTCGCCGTTGGTCCTTGGACTCAGCGTGACTGGAATTGTCCTTGTGCTGGTGACGGGAGTGTTCTGGTTCCTGATCGGGCGCGAACAAGCGTCTCGGCTTTATGATCGAGCCATGGCGGAACTGAATGACGGACAGTACGCGCAGTCGATCTCTTCGTTCGAGCAGTTCCGGCAGCAATACCCAGGACATTCTATGCGTCGCCAGGCCGAACGAGGCCTGGATCGGTCGCTCGTCCAACGCGAAATCTCTGGAGCGACTCCCACGTGGAAGCGCGGTCTGGAGCAACTGCAAACGTTAATTGCCAATCATCGGAACGAACCCGATTTTGCGGAAATGCATCCGCAGATCCATCGCTATGCCGAAGAGATTTCACTGGGATCGGCGAGGACGGCCGAATCGACTCGCAATCAGGATTTGCTGACCGTATCCGAAGATGCTCAAGTCGTGTTGGAACGATTTGCCGATGCCAATGCACCTCCCGCCGCTGCGATCGCGCGCATTAAAGTCGCTCGTGTGGCCGCCGTGATTGCAATTGGCAAACAGACGATCTTTAACGACGGAATGGCCGCTGTTGATGCTGCACTGGCTGCCAAGAAGCCAATGGTCGCACTTGCGGAACGGGAGAAACTGGTCAGAGCCTTCGAGGGAATTGCGAGCCAGAAACGAGTGAAAGAGGCGCTGCAGAAAGCGTTGGATCTTGAACGGTCCGTCATCGTCGCCGATGATCGAGAGCGCCCCGCCGAAACAACAGATGTCCCCCCGCCCGATGAGCCCGTGTCGCTGGGGCTGTTTCATACTCGTACGCGAACGGACGAGACAACGCAGGGGACCGTGGCTTACGTGCTGGCGAAGGATTGTTGTTACGCTGTCGATGCCGTGACGGGAGAACTGGTCTGGCGTCGTGCGATTGGGTTTGATACCCCGTTCTTTCCCGTCACCGTTTCGGCATCGCAAGCGGGCGTGCTGATCTACGATGCCAATCTTCAGTCCCTCGTCTGTTGTCAGCCATTGACCGGAAAGCTGATCTGGAGACAGAAGCTGGACGCGCGCCCACGTTCGGCCCCACTGATTCACGAAGGTCAGATCTACCTGCCGACCAATGATCGATCCTTGTGTCGAATCGATGTCGAAACGGGCCGATTGACCGAGCGAATTTCGTTCTCGCAAAACATCCAGGGGCCGCCAACGCTGACCGTCGATGGAAATCATTTGCTGGTCCCTGGTGAAGCCGCCATGATCTATGCGCTGTCGATGCGACCTTTGGCCGCAGCGGCGATGACGTTTACCGATCACGCGGCAGGTGCCATCCAGGCACCGCCGCTTGGTCTGGGCAAGCTCTATCTATTGTGTGAAAACGACAAATCGGATTCCGCGGCCTTACGTTTGTGGGATGCAGGCAAACCGAAATCGCCGCTCGTCGAATTGACGACGAAGTCCATTCGAGTGCGAGGCCAGGTCCGCGAAGCTCCTGTTCTGCGCGGAAACCAGCTGGTCGTCCCTTCCACCGGCGAGCAGCTTGCCGCCTTCTCTGTCACCGACGATGTCGGACGCGAAGGACTCGCGCCGATCGGACAATACCGAGTCCAGGAAAGCGATGACCAGAATCAGAAACAGTCTGCAGAGGCAGGCCTATCGCCAGAGAAACCTGTTCCAGTCGCAAACACCGGCCCGCGAGTTCCTCTGTATGTGGCACTGGGTCCAGATCGTCAGTTCTGGACTGCGAGTTCTGCATTTCGGCGACTGGAGATCGGCACCGATGCGATCCACCTGGACTCAAAAACGGTCGCATCCGGCATTGCCTCACAGCGACTGCAAGCAATCGGTGATCAGTTTTATGTCGGGCGCAAGGCGGCGTTCAACGATGCGGTGACTTTCTCGGCCGTGGATCGCGATCGCATGGTCATTCCCTGGCGTGCCGTGTTGGGGTCGCAACTGATGCAGGTGGTGCCAGGCCGCAACGGGGGTGCCGTTGGCGTCTCTGAAGCAGGCCAGATTGTAATCCTTGGCTCGGATCGTCTGCGGCAAGGTGGTCTCGATCTGAAGGCGGCGGTGGAACTCGAGATGCCCGCCGGTATTAACCAGCCTCTGGTGACATCGCAGCTTCACGACGGCCGAATTTTTGTCGCGGCGGTCGGTCCGGCGATACAAGTGTGGATCGTTGGTCTGGGTGGACAACTGGAGTTGATTACGAAGCTGGGAAAAACTGATACCGTTCAAGCAGGGGCCATTTTGCTGGACGAGGGGCTGGTGATTCCAAGCTCTGGCCGATTGAAAGTGATTCCCCTGACTTCGGGTCGGAAAGCGACCCAGGATTGGCTGGTGCCGGCCGACGGCAAGTCGCCACCGGTATGTCGATTTCTTGTCCGATTGGATGGCGATGAACTACTGGCGGGATTTGAAGATGGGCTGCTAACCCGCATCCAGGTCCGTACGACTGACGTTCCACATCTGGCCGAAGCAGCCAAGCTCCAACTGACCGAGTCGATTGATACTCCCCCCGGACTGCGCGGCGACTATCTGCTGGTGGCGGATGCGGCGGGTAACGTCTTGCTGCTGAATTGGCGAACTTTCGATCAGGAAGGAAAGCGACAATTGGCGGCACCAATTCGTGGAACATGGCCTCTGGAGAGTTCCTGGCTGGTCTGGTCCGGCGATAGCAAACTGATTCTGCTGACCGACGGACGCGATCTGCCAGTTCGCTGGTCATTCGATCTGAAGGGACTCAGTATCGCCGGCGAACCAGTTCAAGACGGCGATCTGATCTGGATTGCTTGTCGCGATGGCACCGTGATTGGTGTGAACTCACAATCCGGGGCCGAGACTCGTCGACTGCATGTGCCTCAATCTCTGACGATGGGGCTCAAGAAGCTGGATGATCGATGGTTCGCAGTCGCTTGCGACGGGACGCTATACCGACTCAATCTGGCGGAGCGATAAGTCGTGCCCGAGTTCGCGAGACGATCGACGAAAAGAGACGCTGGCGAGCGCCGTGTTGGTTTTGCGCCGCGGCTGATGGTAATCGCTCTTTGGCTCGGCATCGCCTCGTCGCTAGTCGCTCAGGACGAGAAACCGGTCGTAACCAATCCACCCCCACGGGAAGAGCAAGCGACACTTCCCAAACTGGCCGACATGCCATTGCCGGATGCGGAAGAACTGCTGCGCTCGCGTCCGTTTGATTGGCTGTTGTTAAGGGGCACCGACGTGCTGGTGGTCGAGCCGTTGTTGGTTCGTCCAGACATCCTGGGGGTGACCGCGATTCGTCATGACATGGCGATGCATACCTATGGCCGAATTCTGAAGCACAAGCCATACAAAGAAGCGGAATTAGCCAGCTTGCGGCAGTTCACCAAGGATGCTGAAAAACTTAAAGACATCGATGCGCGCGAAGCTCAACTCAAGCAGGAACTGGATGCCGCACGCGAACGATCGGAATCTCTCAAACCGGCCACTTCCAAAATACAGATCACGCTGCGAGATGGCAGCATCGATCCTGACTACACGCTGGAGTTACGCCATCTGGAATCGGTTGTCTACTTTGAAGATTTGCTTCTTCGCCGAGTGGACAAGCTGATTGCTGAGGGGCGAACGCCGCTCGCCTACGATTTGTTGCTGCTGGTCGCCCGACGCTATCGAGATGACATCGCTCCCATTCGTGCCGAACTGGAGGCCGAAGAGCGAAGTTTGATCTCACAGATGAAGGCGTTAGAGGATGAGCGAGCCGAACTACGCAAGTTACGCGATGATCTTGCCGCGCCAAAGAACAGGAATTCATCAGCCGCCAAGATGCGGCTGACGGCAGTGGAAAAGACGATCGTCGCGATTGCGGGCGAGATTAAAGATCTGGATGACGATCTAAAGGCGCTGCGATTCAAGCTGCGTTTTCAGCGGCCTCGCGATTTTCCAAATCCAGAACCGCCACGCAAGGACGATCTATTGCTGTCGGCGTGGCCGCGATTCGAAGACCTTTATCAGCGGTTGGTATTTCAAGATGCCGACGAGCAACTGAAACGCGGCAACGCTCGAGAATCGCTGCGATTACTGGAAGAACTCTGGAAGCCGAACGCGGAAAACCCCGAGCTGGCGGCACGACTCGGCCGTGTCGCCGACGGACTGATCGCGGACTTCGTGACGCTTCAGGACTACCGTCAGGCGCGTCACTTTCTGGGCGATCTGTCGTCGCGAGTTCCGTCGAGTTCTGTCGTCGATAAGTGGAAGCAAGATCTGGGACAAAAGGCCGTCGCGACAATCCAGCAAGCTCGCACATTGGCTTCGCAAGGTGATCTAGCAGCCGCCGCGCGAACAGTGGACTTGGCCGCTCGCATCTGGCCTGACGCGAGTGGACTGAAAGACGCTCATCGCGAACTCTGCGAACGCTATCAGATCCTGCGAGTCGGAGTTTTGGAACTTGGAAGCGACTCCACACAGCCAGATCTCCCTTCCATTGCTGCCGAACGAGAACGCTGGTTAGCCGAGTCGAAGTTATTCGAGCCGATCGGGATCTCGGAGCACGGCGTCCGATATCGTTCCAGCTATTTCAGTTCCTGGGAGCCGACCGATCTGGGCCGACGTGTCCAGTTCAGCGTGAAACTGAAACGTGCCGATTGGGAGGCGCGGCCACTGATTACGGCAGCCGATATCCATGCAGAAGTGATGTCGCAAATCGATCCACAATCGATCCATTACAATGAGCGGCTGGCGGGTTTCGTCAACGGGATCACGGTGCAGAGCCCCTCGGAATTCGTGGTCAGCTTTCGCCAGCAGCCTTTGCGACCGGAATCGTTGTGGCAAATGACCGTTCCCGTGGAAGGTGCGACACTTTCACTGAACGAAGAGATCACCAACCCCGCCATCTCCCTCGGTCGTTTGCGGTTCCAGCCGGCTCCCAAAGGCCGCGATGAAATTCAGTTTACTAGAGTTCGCCCTCAACCCACGTCAACGCGCCAGCGGCGTGTCGAAGAAGTAGATGAGGTGCGATACCCTTCGTGGGATCGCATCCTGCAAGCTCTGTTACGCGGCGAAATCTCGATGTCACCGGTGGCTGCGTTGCAGGACTTAAAGCTGCTGCAGGACGACGGACGCTTCAACATCGTTCCTTACGCACTGCCCAGGTCACATGTCCTGATGTTCAACCCGCGGACGAAAGCACTCAACGACGGTCAGCTGCGTCGCGCGCTGCTGCATGGGATACCTCGCGAACGATTACTAAAGGAGGTCGTTCTGAAAGACGTCTCAGGAGCTCACGCAAGGCTCGTGACCTGTCCGTTTGCCACGACCAGCTATGGCTACAACCGATTGCTGCCGCAAGCGGAATACGATCCGCCATTGGCGGCCGCGCTGGCGTTAACGGGCAAGAAGCAACTTGGTGGCGTGCTGCCGATGCTCAAGTTGATCTGCCCCAACGATCCCACCGCGCGAGCAGTCTCCGGTGCGATGATCGACGAATGGAAACGCATCGGGATTGATGTCGAGCTTGTCGACCAGGCGTCACCGGACTGGGATCTCTGCTATCGGATGATCAAATCGATCGAACCGTTAATGGATATCTGGCCGCTGTTAACTCTGCAGGAATCGGCCCGAGTGGAAGGATTGCAGTCGCTGCCAGAATCCACTCGGCGCAATCTGCTGGAACTGGAACGCATTGGCGACTGGACCACCGCAACGAAGCTGTTGCATCGGTTGCTCGCCAATCAGCAGATCGAAGCGCGATACATTCCGCTGTGGGAAGTCGACGAGTTTCTGGTCGCACGCAAGAACGTCAACGGCATCCCCGTACGACCAATGCATGCCTATGACGATATTGAGCGGTGGACGGTCCAGTCGTGGTATCCCCAGGATACTCCGTGATCGAGGAAGGACAGCATGAGAATCATCGCACGACATCAAGAATGTTGCGAATGGCGATTGGAGATCGCCGCTCGAAGGATCGTGTCGTTATTGGTGTGCAGTGTTCGAATGTGCGTGTTGTCGTTGATCTCCTGTCCGGTCGTGGTCGCGGCGATTCCAGACGAATTGCCGCTGGAACTAAAGGCCTACGAAGTTCAAACGCTTGTCGCATTTGATACGCCGCTAATGGGGACGGAGGGGAAGCAGGAACTACTGGACGAGATTCGACAGACCGCTGCGCGGTGCGTTGGCTCGCAATGGTTGGTGACTCTTAACGAAGCAGCTTGGTTGCAACCAGCCTCCGCAACGGGATTGGCACGACTGAGCATGGCGAAAGTCCTCGAACATTCGCCGCCAGCGACAGATCAAGTCGATGTCTGGCAGGTGGCAACCGTGCGAACGGCCGGGGCTGGCTGGCGTGTCGCCGTTCGATCCTGGCAACCAAACGTCGCCGTCGAGTCGGAGGTCGTCAGTGCCGACTGTTCTGATCGCTCCGAACTGGCACTGACCGTGCTTCGCCTGTCATATGCGGCCTTTCGGCCTGTCGGTGTCATTGACAATGTTGACGGGAAACAGGTGACGGTGTTGTTGCGAGCCGGGGTATTGGCCGTTCCTGATGAATCGTTTGCTCTCTCGAAAGCCGCGACGTTATTCATTCCGGTGCTGGCCAGTCGCAAACGGGACAAAACGATCGATCGACTGCAACCGATTCCCTGGACATTCCTTTCCGTGACTGAAACAGACGGTGCTCGACTGACCTGCGATGTTCACAGCGGAATTCGTTCTGCAATCGGCAGCAAGAAAAATGGGCGAGTCGAAACGCTGGCGATCGGCGTCAAATCCTCATTTCCGAACAGCCAACTGGAACTGGCCACTCAAGCCAGGCCATCACTCCCGCTGGTCGCGCATCGCATCGAATTGCGTAAGACAGGGGAATTCCCCAAGCCAGATGAATCGCGCGACAATGATGATCGTCTGATCAAAGTTTTGCTGACTGATCGTCGCGGCCACGTGGTCATCCCGGCGGGATCGTCCGAGGATGTGATCTGGCTGTTTGCGTATAGCGGCAATCACCTGCTGGCACGTGTCCCCACAGTTCCGGGCATCGCCGCCACGATGAAGTTAGAGGTTCCTGATGACTCGGCGCGACTGGCTGCCGAGTCGGACTTGTACATGCTGCAGGGGGAGTTGGTCGAAGCGGTCGCCGCTCGAAATACCGCCGCGGCCGCTGTTCGGATCGCCATCAAGAAGAACGACGCGACTCGGGCAAAGCAGGCCGTTGCGGACCTAAAGAAGCTGCCGGACGCTCAAGTTTATCTCGATCGCGTGACCGCCATTCGCATCCCCTCGATCAAGATAGCGCAATCGAGAAAGGATCGAGCAGGCGAAGTTCGCATCAAGCGGATGTGCGACGAGATGACAGAATTAATCAAACAATATCTGAGTGAAGACAAACGGCTGGCGGTTCTGGAGGAGTTGAAAGAGCTCTTTGCGGATGACGAAGCGGTCGAAAAGCCTGTCAAGCAGGGAACTTAGCAGATGGATCGGCAGTAGCTGTTGCGTGAGTCTGGATTTGCGAAAATCGAGTGGTTTGACGCGATTCAACGCGGAAGTTACGATGCTCCGTCCCGAAGTGGGTTGTGGTCGGCACATTGCTGGCCCAAAGCCAGTAGGCAATTATTAACGAGTCGCCTCTCGAGGTGTGCAAGGAGTCGGCAACGTGTCAGAGATCGTGGTGAAGGATTTCCTGGAAGCAGGTATTCATTACGGACACCGGACAAGCCGGTGGAATCCGAAAATGCGTCCATATATTTACGGGCGCCGAAATCTGATCCACATTATTGACGTGAAGGAATCAGTTCGCGGCCTGTTGCGTGCAAAGCGATACCTGCAGAAGGTTTCCGCTCAGGGCAGCCTCGTGCTGTTCTGCGGAACCAAGAAGCAAGCCGCCGACACCATCCGCGAATCGGCAACCGCTTGCGGCATGCCCTACGTCGATTATCGTTGGCTGGGTGGGATCTTTACGAACTTCCGCACCATCCGCAGCCGGATGAAGCGACTCGAAGAACTCGACCATATCTTCAATTCCGGTGAAATCGAGACGTACTCGAAGAAGATGCAGTCCAATTTGTTGCGTGAGCATAAGCGTATGCTGCGTAATATCAATGGTTTGCGTCAAATGAACCGCCTGCCAGAAGCGATCGTTGTGATCGATCCTCGCAAGGAACATAACGCCGTTCACGAAGCCCGGTTGGTTGGCATCAAGGTCATCGCGTTGCTCGATACGGATTGCGATCCGGACGACATCGACCTGCCAATCCCAGGCAACGATGACAGCATTCGGTCCATTCAACTGGTCCTGAAGCATTTGACGGCTGCGATCATCGAAGGCCGCGCCGCATTGCCGAAGGAGTCGGTTCAAGCCGTTGAAGAAGAGCAATACAAGGCTGTGCCGTCGATCCAATCGTAAACGGCTGGCATTCTTAATTCTCATCGAGCGGCTGGGTTTGAGGCGATCCTCAAACTCAGCCGCCGATTTCTGTTTTCCAGAGTCGACGAAGGAGTACATATCATGGCCGCGATCACAGCGCAAGCAGTCAAGGAACTGCGCGATCTGACCGATCTGCCGATGATGGATGTCAAGAAGGCACTTGTGGACGCAGACGGCGACCAAGCTCGAGCAATCGAACTGCTGAAAGAACGCAACAAGAAAGTCATGTTGAAGCGGCTCGAGAATGCCACGTCAGAAGGACTTGTTCGCGTTGGCATTTCCGCAGATGGTTCACGCGGGGCAATGGTCGAAATTCAGTGCGAATCAGCTCCGGTCGCCAAAGCAGACGATTTCGTCTTTCTGGCTGACCAGTGCATCAAGCAACTGTTGACTGGTCCTGGCGCCGCAACTCCCGAAGAACTGCTCGCCCAGCCCGTTCCCGATCGTCCGGGCCAGAAGATCGGCGAATTACTCGAAGAAGTCGTCGGCAAGATTCGCGAAAAGATGGTGATCGCTCGCGTTCTGCGCGTGGATGGTCCGGTTGGAGCCTACGCACACCACGATGGCAAGACCGGCGTGCTGTTCGAAGCGGAAGGTGACAAGAAGGACTCCCCAGTCCTGAAGGACGTGGCCATGCACGTCGCCGCGTTGAGGCCGATCGTCACCCATCCCGAAGAGCTGCCAGCCGAACAAGTTGCCGCGGAGCGAACAAAGCTGACTGCAGAAGCCGCCGCATCGGGTAAGCCAGCGAACATCCTCGAAAAAATCGTCGATGGACGCATGAAGACTTACTACGGCGAAACTGGCGTTTTGACGCACCAGGGATTTGCCAAAGACCAAGCCAAGACCGTCAGTCAGGCTTTGGCAGAGGCCGGTCTGAAGGCGAAGAAGTTCACACGTTGGTTGCTCGGCAACTGATCTCGCCCAACCAAAGGGTGCCTCGGACCGACCAGTCCTTGGCGCACCGATTGAAACGCAGCATGATTCAGGCGGGGGGCGAATTCGCCCCCCGTTTCGCTTTGAGACCCCAAACATCACTCTGTATTATCACCACGAATCGCTTCCTTCAAAAGGAGAGATCTGCAATGACTGCAACCGGTCCGCGATATAAGCGAGTTCTGCTGAAGCTGAGCGGCGAAAGCTTCGCTCGTCCGGGTGAATCCGGGATCAGTGTTTCCGAAGTTCAGGTTATCTGCGAGCAGATCAAGCGGGTCGTCGAAGCGGGTGTTCAACTGGCAATCGTCTGCGGCGGTGGCAATATTCTGCGTGGGCGTGAATTCTCTTCGACAAACTCGGTCGTTGCACCAGCAACCGCTCACTACATGGGAATGCTGGCGACGGCCATCAACGCACTTGCTCTGCAAGACGTAATGGAACATTTCGGCATTCCAACTCGCGTCCAGAGTGCGATTCCGATTCCTCCCGTCGCCGAGCCATTTATCCGTCGTCGGTGCATCCGGCACCTGGAAAAAGGCCGCGTAGTCATCCTGGCTGCCGGAACAGGCAGTCCCTTCGTCACGACGGATACTGCCGCTGCGCTGCGAGCTCGCGAAATCGACGCCGATGTCGTCGTGAAAGCCACGCGCGTCGATGGTATCTATTCCGATGACCCATTGAAAAACCCGCACGCTGTCCGCTACTCGGAACTCACGTACCAGGACGTGCTCCGTCAGAATCTGCAGGTGATGGATGCACAGGCTATTCATCACTGCATGGAACACAACATCCCGATCGTCGTACTCAACTATCAAAAGCCCGGCAACATTGAACGGGCAATTGCTGGCGAGCGACTGGGAACGCGAGTTGGCCCCAGCATCTGACCTTTACTGGCAGGCAAACGCTGCTTCACACTTGTGACCCAAGTCGCTACCGTGACTGTCTATTCCTCGTAAATTTTCGTTGATTATCTGAGCGCAGGAGCACTGGCTATGGACCAGGACGAGATTTTGATGGACGCCGAAGAGCGTATGGAAAAGGCCGTGAGAAATGTGCAGGGCCAGCTTCAAGGCCTCCGCACCGGCCGCGCCACGCCGGGGCTCGTCGATGCCATCCGCGTCGAATACTATGGATCCCCCACGCCGCTCAAGCAGATCGCCACGATCAGTTGCCCAGAACCGCAACAGATCATGATCCGCCCCTTCGATCAGGGGACGCTGAACGATATTGCCAAGGCGATTCAATCGAGCGACGTCGGGCTGGCCCCGAATTCCGATGGACGCGTGATTCGACTGAACATCCCTCCGTTGTCCACTGAACGCCGCAAGCAACTGGTCTCGCGTCTGAAGGACCTCGCCGAAGACGGACGAGTCGCCGTTCGCAATATCCGCCGCGATGCAAACAAGCACACAGACACGGCACTTAAAGATAAGGCGATGAGTGAAGATCTTCACGATGAAACGAAAGAATCGGTTCAAGAGTTGACGAAGCAATACGAAGGACAGATCAACGCCCTGGCCGATGCCAAGGAAAAGGACATCATGGAGTCTTAACGCGGATTATTCACGCCATGTGAGAGGGACATCACAGAGTTTGGTCCGATCGAAACGGAAGGAATGACCGGACCATCTCGTGGCGACGAAAAGAGCGGGGTCAATGGCGATGACCGCCCGTGTGGCCCCCAAGGCCGCCGCCCATGAGGTGCAAGATGACAAACAGCAGGACCAAGACGATGGCGATGATCCCGCACACGTCCACCCAGTGTTGGGTGCTGGTCGTCAATTCGCGGCAGCGACCCTCGCCGGCAACCCCCTGCTCGTTCAGCCTACGCCGCCCGTACCAGGTCATGCCTCCAGGTTTGTACACCGACAGCGCCGTGGCGACGAGCAACACCACCAGGGCGGCACCGGAACTGGCCACGAGTTGTATCCGCAGCCCGGCGAGGTCGCCCTTGGCCAATGTCGTCTCTGCGACGACAGCTGCCAGGTGGCCGATTGGCCGCATGTGCAAAAACAAAATGAGGGTGGCTGGAATGGTGATCAAGAGTTTCGCCACGATCCAATTGTGCCGAAACAAGCCCCACGGCGTGCCCAGTGACTGCACCACACCGGTCAGTGGCGAAGCGAGGCTCAATGGGACGATGACAAACCAAGCGGTCAACTCCATCGCGAGATACGCGGTATGCACCCTTTGAGCATCCTGACTGGTCAGACCAGCGATGGCGAGAGCCAGAAAGCCCGCGACCGCGCCGAACCAGCCAACCGATGAAGTGATATGCGCAGTGAGCGCAAACTTGCGGAGGTGGGGTGTCATGGTCATCAAGATATTGCTTTCGTTTTTGGGACGCGTGTAGAAACCCCGAACGGTCAAGGGAATTTGTTCGCGACGGGTGAAACGATTGTCGACGAACCATCGTCACATTGTCTACTCGGAGGCCAGCACTTGCGGGATGAACGTTGAGAAATAGAACACTAAAGGATACTCATCTCCTTCCGTGATCCGTTTGTAGACTTTGTGGAACGGTTGGAGTTGGTGGAAGTGGGTCGGTGTCTGAATGACGGTGGACATCCCGTCCGGTGACTCGTGTCAGTCGCCTCCGTAGTTGGCGATGATGAATTCGGCCAGGTACAACCCAAGTAGGTGGATGAACTTGTTGATGTGCCACGGTTCGCTGGATTCTCGCCTGCACGGCAGGAGCGACCGGAGTACGCAGAGATCAGGCCCTCAATAATCCAGGGTGAACGCGATCCGAGCGAGCAAGACATCCGAGAACTGACAACCGCAACGACCTTTGGCCAGCACTGCTGCCAAAGGTCGTTTTGTTTGTTGTCGGCATTTCTTCGCTGCTCGGCATATCTGGCAAACTCAGCCAACGATGTCGGCCGGTTTCTCATTAAATTTGGCACGACGCGCCTGGCCTGCATAGCTTTCGTAGATCGAAACGAAGCCGTATCCGCTTCGGCCCGCTCGCATGACGAATTGAGTGAAGAATCGAGTTTCGACACCGTTGATTCGAAGTGGTTGTTCGGCAGCTTCAGCCGATCAATATGTTCGTCGCCCATTTCTGTGCGGCAACGTCATCCACTTCCGGGCCGGAAGGCAGCTCTCCCATGATTCGTTTCAACATCAACCGGTTTGCCTGGGCGTTTGTGGCGTTAGCTGTATTGGGAATGTCCGGTTGCAAGCAGATTTCGACACGGTCGACGGTGGCACCTTCGATTGCTCCCCCGGCCCCCCCTTACGGATATGACCCGCCCGACGACACGTATCTCCATCGGCCCGAGATGGCTCCGCGACTGGAGGCGGTTCCGAACCTGCCAGCCCCAGGCCATACAGTACCGACCGATCCGCCACCGCCAGCACCGGACGATTCAGCGGCATTGCCAACAGGCGACAACGCCACAGCCTCGAAGGCACCGTGGGCGCTACGCCCGATGAGCTTCCTCAATCGCAAAGAGCCCAAGTCAGAAGATCGTCCCTTGAGGACTGAAATAGCCAAGCAGCAAGCTATTCTCGAGAGCAAGCCGCCCGCCCTGTCGACGAAACCAGAGATCGTCCGTTGGACTCCCTCCAATCGCGAGATCGCATCGCCACGCCAGTCAGCACCTGTCGCCTCGGCCCAGAACCTGAATCCACCCTCACTCGATGATTCGTACACGGGTCCGGTGATTACACCGGGATACCAATATGCCCCTGGGCAAAGTGCTCCCATCGAGAATTGGCCATACGCAAACCGTTCGGTGACTCAGCGGCCGGCCGTTCATTTGCGAAAGCACCCTGATCCGATCTCGACCGAGGTCTTTGTTCCTGTGTCCCCACCGAAAATGGAATCCCTTCCCGCATCGGTTCAACCGGAATCGTCGTCGGCCACAGTCCCACTGCTGCTTCCTCCGGGTGCTTAAACGCGGCAACCATTGGAGTAGACGTAAACGCTAGTCGTCTTTGATTGACCAGATAAACTCTTTCAGCAGTTCAAACTGCTTCCGAGCATCTCCCCCTTCGATTTGCTTCGCCGCCGTTGTCTTCAGGTCGGGGGCGAAGCGGGGCATCCTCGATCCAAAGTCGTATCGCGACGGATCCAGCATCTGACGCAGCGCGAATTCCGGCCGCAGACGATCGCGGGTCATTGCGAAGTTAATGCCGAGTGCAATCTGAGTGGACGCATCACCTCGCGGTTGCTCACTGCCGACGCCATGACATTGACGGCAATCAAGACCTTCGCGCATCGTGAGGCGACGGCCCAGGTCAACATGCGATGGATTCAACTTTGACGGAACAGGCTCCTCAAAGAGCACTCCATGTTCTTCCGCCATCCCATGTGCGATCAGATTGGCATACGCCGGGAATGCTGGCATCCGAGCTTTCACCCACGGCCGTGGCTTCTGCTTGATCTTCCCCTTCAGCAGCTTTTCGATCCAAGGCCCCTGCAATTTTTCGCCGACCCAAGTCAGTTGAGGAATCGATTCCGCAGCCTTGCCAGACCCTTCTTCCGCGATGATCTCCGGCCAGGATGACTGCCGTGAATCTCGCGAGTGACACGCTTGGCAGCGCAATTCTCTCAGCCAAAGATCGACGGAACGCGTCGGACCTACGGCTAGCTTGGGATCTGTTCGAGATCCCAAAAACTGACCGAGCTCACCTCTGTCCGTGTCAGTCAGATTGAAGAGCGGAGATTTTGGAGAGTCTTTCAAGATCGAATCGAGACAACCCAGTGCGCCGGATTTTTCTTTGCCGTTCCACTTGATTGCCGGCACATTCGCCTTGGCCAATGTGCCCGTGTTTTCCATCGAGTGGCAATTGGCACAACGATGCTTCGCAAACGCCAATCGGCCCCGTTCGGCATTGCCAGGTTCCCCTTCCGTCACCTCCAATTGACCCCGCGCTTCGCGTCGAAGGTATTCTGCCAACGCCTGAACTTCCGTCTCTGTCAGCCGAAAGTCGGGCATCGGACTATTGGGATGGTGGCGGTGTGGATCACGTAAATACTCGATCAGAGAATGCCGTTGAAATTTGCTGTTCACGTAGTGCAATGAGACGCGATGCCATTCGTCCGGCTGATTGGGATCTGTCGTGGAATGACAAGCGATGCACCCCAACTGCTCGTAAAGTTCGGCACCCGTTCGAAAGAGGGTCTCTGCCTCGGACGGTGTCGGAACAGGTGGAACACCCACCGATGTCTCTTTCCCTAACGTCGACAGATAGGCCGCAATGTCATTGGCCGTCCCATGATCATCCGGGTCGAGTAATGCCGGCATCTTCGTGTCGCTGCGCAGTCGCTGCGGCTGGCGCAACCAGTGTGCGATCCATGTCGGCTGTAGTCGTAGTCCAATTCCATCCAGACGCGGCGTCGATCTGAGGATTTGGACAAAAGCTTGATCACTTCCTGACTGATGTTTTGGTGTCTCGTGCAGGACAGGTGTTTCGTGACAGTTCGCGCAGCGCAGTTTTTCAAATAGCATCCCGCCTGATTGTCGCTGGCTCGGCACTGGATCGGTGGCTGGCTGATGAAACAAAACACTGGCCGGGATTGCCTCTCGCGGAAATCGGCCGCTCTCCCAGAGCAATCGGTAGTGCACGTCGCTGTCCGTCTTCACGAAGTATTCGAGTGAGAACGGGTGGACTCCGCGGCTCAGGGACAATTCCAATCCATCCATAGGAACTTCAACTGCCGGGTTCTTCCCGATACTCAGAAAGGTGCTATACGGATTCACAACTCTCGTCGAATCCGTTCTGACAGGTCTCGCACCAGTCCCCTTTCGATTCAGCGGAGGCCGCGCAGGGTCTTCACCATAGAATCGGTAGCGGCCCGTTCTCGGGATTTTAATCCAGCCTTGAGCATCGATCTTACGAAGCGAACTTTTCCCACGCAGAGCAGGCCGATCCCAGGAAATCATTCTCTGGACGTCACGAATATTGAGGACTTGGGTTTGAATACCGAGATCGGCAAATCGCTCGACAACATCGACTCCGGGAACAAGCGATGCCACCAGCTTCGCGCGTTCCAAGTCTTCTGGCTGGCGATACAGCTCCTTCTCTGAAAAGACATCCTTCGAAATCGAGTTCAATGTCAGAATCGCTGACTGATCGAGCTCCTTATTGTCGGTGGACAACAGAGTGTAACTGATCGCCAATTGATCGACCGGCTTCAGATTGGAGAGTTCGAGGAACACCGTCTGCTTGTCCAGCAACGTGGCCGAACGCACCTCCATTTCATCACGGCCTGTTTGTCCGGGGGCTGACGGCTTGTATTCGGGCGAGCCATAAGCGGCAGACCACTTGTAGTTCCAAGCTTCCAACTGATAATTCGCCGTATCCTGGGCAGCGCTACGATCGAGCGCACACGAAAACCTCAGCGCCACCCCGTTTTGATACGTCTCCAAGCCGATCGGCATCCTCAATGATTTGCCGGTATAGCGAACGCGTTGGAAGCAGCCATCATGTACGGCGCTAGTGGTCCAGCCCTTCAGCCCGGTCACATACAACTGCCCATCATGCGGGTTCATCCTGCCGCGATGAATTCCCGATGTGAAACGAAGCGGCAACTCGATAGAAACACCGTTGTTCAACGCTAGTTCTGGAAGTTGCCCACTATCGCGCAGGATCAGTCGAAGTCGGCACTGACCGTAAGACATGTGCAATAGCTGATTGGACAACGGTCCCCAACGATCGCCAGTCGTCCAGACCTGGCCACCCGAACTGTTGTCCGCCAGTCGCGGAAACCAGACCAACGGTCGTTCGAAATCGGTCGGCGGTACGGCACGGTGATGCGACATCATCCCGCCGTAAAAGCCTCCTTCTCGAACCAGAAAGACCCCTGACGCCGGAGTCCATTCCCCTTCTTGCGGCGCAATAGTAATTTCATCATTTGGACCCATACCGATGCCGTTGGGGTTACGGAAGCCGGTGGCAAACACCTCCAGCTGGGACCCATTGGCAGAGACTCGCAGCAGACTACCATCATGCGGTGTCTGCGAATTGCAGTTCCCTTTGACGTAGTAGAAGTTTCCCGCCCGGTCTGTTTCAAGGCACGTCACATATTCGTGGCCGTTCAATGTGACGTGTGCGTCGTTGTTGAAGTTCTCATAGACATCGGCTTCGCCATCGTTGTTCAAGTCTCGTAAGCGAGTGATTTGATCACGGCCAACGACGTAAATTTCATCCTTCAGCACCTTCAGTCCTAACGGCTGAAACAGACCCGTTGCGAATCGTTGCCACGTGACCTTCTTCAGTGAGTCGTCGATTCCGCCGACCAGCCAGACATCTCCATGCAGCGTACAAACGGCGGCTCGCCCGTCGGCGAGAAAGTCATGACCCCCGCAAAAGAACAGGGCGCGATGCGGATTGTCGAAAGGGAGTGTGATTGTGTCGACTACATAAGGCTCGGTTGCGGGAGTACTCGCCACGCCCCCTGTTGTCACCAGTGGTTGGCCCCAGCGCGACGGGCCGGCTTCAATCAGTGGCAACAGGTCCTCCGGCGCGGGCGAAGCAACAGCCAACTCATCGAATGCCGCTTCGTTCGTGCCGACGGACGCGATCAGAACCTTCAGCGCGACGGGCGTGTCGTGCGGTGCGATCAGCAGGACTTGACCCAGCCCCGGTTGTTCGACGATCGATCCCCCGGCCGATCCCGAGCTAAGTCGAACGTTTGCCGACGCTTCTGCGATCATGATTCGAATGGGAACAGCCGAGGGGCTGATCCGCATAGTCCGAATCATCGCGGTGACTCCATTGCGAGTCTCCAGCCAGGGAGATTCCAGGATCGTCGTGACTGACGAGTCCTTGCCGTTCGGACCGACCGTGTATTTGACCACCACGCGCGATCCGTGCCGATACAATCCTTCGTAGTGAGCCACGTCCTTCGGGAGCGGTCCGTACGGATTCGCCTCGCGAAAGTTGGAGAACTGCTCCTGCAGAGAAACTCCGGGAAAACGCGGCGTCGTAAAGGTGGGCTCACCATCGACTCGCGGGGGGACAATGATGCCGAAGCGGGCCGGATCGAACTTCAGAAATCCATTCCAACCGGCGGCCACTCGCAGAAGTTCGGTGTCGTAACAGACTGACGCTTCACGCTGATCGCCGATGCGTACGACGATTCCCTTGTAGACCGGTCCTCCCGCACCGGTGATCGATCCGCTGAAGAACGTGCCAAAGTCGACTTGGCCAAACCGATCATCGCGCGAGTCCGCTTCGGTCCAGCGAAACCCGACCGCGTCTTCGCCCCAGTGACCTTCGATCTTGCCGACTTGCGATGGCCCTTTCAGCGGAATCGGCTTTGCCGGGTCCGCTTGACCCAAGACTGCGGGACTTTTCTTCGGCCCAGCGTCTTCCAACCGCTTCTGCTCGACAATCTCATCAAGGTGCCACAGGGCGATTGTCGATTCATCAATTGCAAAAGGCTTGTCGGGAATCGAGGTGATCGACCTGATGCCCTTCGAGATCCGAACTTCGTCGACTAGCCCGCCACAGCCAATCGCTCGATC
This sequence comes from Schlesneria sp., assembly GCA_028291515.1. Taxonomy (GTDB): domain Bacteria; phylum Planctomycetota; class Planctomycetia; order Planctomycetales; family Planctomycetaceae; genus Schlesneria. Next base: position 33,910 of record JAQGHU010000077.1, on the reverse strand, counting down.
GATGAGGCTCGCCAATGCCAAACCACCGGATTCGGTCGTCTTGTCAGTTCGCTCGTGGGTTTGATCAGCCACCTGCTTGCCATCAAGATTCAGGCGGACGCGAGCAGGTTCTAACACCATCGCGACGTGATGCCACTGCCCGTCGCAGATCATTGCATTGGAATTACAGTGATCGGGCGCGAAGCCGGGAACGTAAGCGGTCAAATTGCCGGTGCCCGCCATCGAGAACAGTTCCCAGTGCGTCCCCGACGACTTCAATTCGTTCGCGATCAGAATGTTGTAGCTGGATTTGTCAGTCAGTTTCGTCCAGCATTCGACGGTGATCGGGAACTGGTGAAATTCATCTCGCCCTGCCACGAACGCCCCACCCGCCCGGCCGTCGAGGGCCTGCCCGAACTTTCCGTCGACAAGCGGCTTATTCGCGGCTGCTGCAGGAATCGCGGCAATAGCGCGCGGGACCGGCGTCCGCATCTTTGGCTTTGGTCCAGCCGGTTGGCCATTCAGTTGCGGCAACAGCCAATCGAGTCCGTCCAGATTGTCGTGCAGACGATCTTCAGCATTGTCCTGCGTATGCCCCAGGATTCCGATCGGTCCGGCATATCCACTGTCGCGAATCGTCTTTAACAACTTCAGGTCGAGATCCCCTTCACTCAGTTGCAGGATCTTCTGCCCCTTACGCTCGCCATCGTCAACCATGCCGTTCAAGTTCAACGTGTAGAGGTACGGCTTCATCTTTTGCAGCAGTTCCGGGAACCGGCTCAGGTGATCATGGCCGTGATGCAGGTTGTAGACGATGCCGACATTGTCGAGCTTCAACTCTTGAATGATCGCGATCTGATTCTCGGGATCACCAAACCAGCCGCCATGATTGTAGAGGGCCACCTTGCACCCCACGGCAGCTGCCGCATCAGCGATCGGGCGAATTCGCGCCGCTTCGGAGATCACACGGGCTCGTTGATCGGCCTCATCCTTGGTCGGACCACCGCCGCCGGTGACCCAGAGTTGCGGCGTGACTTTGTGCTTGGCGAAAACAGCCAGGGTCATTTTGGCTTCGTCGTTCAGCGACGCCGGAAACCACCACGCCGACAGTTCCACATGATGTCGCTTCAGCGCTTCGATCTCGGCATCGAAGGTCGGGATATGCTCCGTTCGATAGTCATAGGCAAAGTGCGTGAAGCCCAGCTTCTCAAGCATCGCCGCGCGTTCTTCCGGCCCACGCTTCTTCGAATCAAACGGGACGATACACCACGCGACCAGGTTCTTCCTGGCGAACAACCCCGTCGAGTCAGGCTCGGCTGCTATTAGCGACCAGTGCGAACTTACCAGTAGAACCAGTAGCGTCATTGCAGCGAACAGGCGTTGAGACATTCTATCCCCTTTAAAGACCAGGCCACGAACGCCGAGATCACTGAAATCGAAGAGCACTACTAACGACGCTCACCCCTCTCCGTGTCCTCTGTGCCTCTGTGTTTCAAAATTCTTTCTTCTGAAGAGATGTGAAACACAGAGGCACAGAGATGAAGAAGGATGTAGCGGACTAGATCCAGCCGAAGAAGCCGATCTTTTCCAGGTCGGCGTGCAATGACTTCGTGGCTTCGGCCGACATCTTTGGATTGGGCAACCGGCCAGGGCCAACATCCACGCCCAGCATCTTCATGATCGCTTTTGTCGAGCCGATGAAACCGTATCGGACAATGATCTGAATCATCTGGACCGCTCGGAACTGCTCGTTGCGTGCCGTTGCGAGGTCACCAGCGGCGAACGCCTTGAGCACTCGGTGATAGATCGGGGCGGCGAAGTTGTAGGTACTGCCAACCGCACCCGTCGCGCCGAGAGCCGCCGCCGCCAACAGAAATTCATCGCAGCCCCACGGCACGTCAAACGATCTGTCACCGGCTCGCAGGCAAAGTTGGAAGGCCATCAGATCGGGATTGGTGAACTTCAATCCCGCCAGATTGGGAATCACCTTCCGACCCAATTCGAGGAACTCTGGCATCGGCAAGCTGACGCCAGTGAGCACCGGAATGTCGTAGAAATAGAACGGTGTGTCTGGTGCTGCCGAGGCGACCTGCGCGGCACAGTCAACCAGAACCTCAACGGATCGCGGCTTGAAGTACGACGGCGACAAAGCGGCCACGGCACAGGCTTTTGATTGCTGCGCATGCTTGGCCAGTGCGGCAGCATCAACCAGGCAATTCGACCCGACATGGACGATGACTTTCATTTCTGTTCCGGCAGTCACTTCCATCCAGCGTGTCGTGAGCTGTCGGCGCTCGTCCACATTTAAGGAATGACTCTCACCAGTGCTGCCGCCAATAAAGGCGGTGTTGACCCCATTCCGCTGTAGATGCTCTGCTTGCTTCGCCACGATATCGAGGTTCAATGATCCGTCATCGTGAAACGGTGTATGAGTGGCAGCAACCAGTCCGGTGAGTTTCAGTCGAGTCATTGTCGGTGCGTCCAAGAGGTGATTAAGGCAATGAAGTTGCAACGCGAACGTCTATTGAGCAGCGGGCTTGCCGGTGGCTCCTTGCTGAGCATACTCCGCATCGAGAGCATTCCAGATCTTGACCAACTCTTCGACCGTGCCGGGATACTCCACTGCGAGATTTTTAGATTCCGCCCGATCTTCGGTGAGGTCGTACAATTCCCAAGGTGCGTTCTTTCCGGAAGCCACGATCTTCCAGTTATTAACCCGCAGGCCTCGATTCTCGATGTGCTTGAAGAAAATCGGCTTCTGCTTTTCCAACGGAAGTCCAAAGTGGGGGCGACTCGGGAATACTCCGGGCACCCGCAATTCGCCGGGGTTCGGCCGTGAAACTTCCTTCAGTGCCGGTTTGCTGGGGTCAGTCAAATCCAGGAACGACACCAAACTTCTTCCTGGAAGAGTTGGCCGCGATTCCTCATTCCATTTCGTGGGTGGAGTGACATTGGCGATCTCGAAGATCGTTGGGGCGATATCAACCAAGTGCCCGGGATCGTTCACCAAGGTACCACGCGGTTGAATTCGACGTGGCCAGTGAGCGATTAGCGGCGTGGAGACACCTCCTTCATGATTCCATGACTTGTGGCGACGGAACGGAGTGTTCGAGACCGTCGACCAGCCAGGGCCCAATCCCAAATAGCTTTGAGCAGACCCTGGCGCTGATCCAATCGTATGACCATCACCACGAATGATTTGCTCGGCACTGGCTCCATTATCTGAAGCGAAGAAAATCAGGGTGTCATCCCACGCATTCATCGCCCGCAGCTTTTCAAACACGCGGCCGATCTCGCGGTCCATCCGATCGATCATCGCGGCGTGAATGGCCATTTTCTGAGCCTGAAAAAAACGCTGGTCGGCGGTCAGTTCATTCCACGGGACAGCAAGTCCCGATTCCCCAGGGCCAATTCGTTTCTGCAGTTCTTGCTCGCTCAGGTTCCAACTGGGGGCCGTCATCGGTTCGGGATCAGATAGGTCACCAGCAACAAGGCCCATCTGCTGCATCCGCGCCCAACGCTTGGCGCGGATCTCGTCCCAGCCCGCCTGATAGCGGTCTTTATATTTCTCAATGTCTTCTGGAAGCGCCTGCAACGGAAAGTGCGGAGCGATGAATGCCAGGTAGAGAAAGAACGGCTGCTCTTTGTGGTCCGATTCATGTTCGCTCAACCACTGTAGTGCTCGCTGAGCCGTGGCCGTCGTCGCATAGTAGCGTTCGCCGGCAGCAGGGGGCGGCAAAGGTTGGTCGTCCAGTTGATGATGCTTCGGCGAAAAGAATCGATCGTGGTCCGTGGTGTGATAAGATCGCGAAAAACCGGCATCCAGGATCTTGCCGTCAATGTGCCACTTCCCCGAGTGATACGACTTGTATCCCGACTCTTTGAGTAGTTGGGGAAGTAAAGCCGCCCACTTGGGACGCGGTCCCTGGGGATCTCGATTGACCTGCTGAGCATAGTAGCCCGTCATCAACGCCGCGCGCGACGGCCAACAACGAGCCGTGTTATAGAACTGCGTGAAGCGCAGACCATTCGCCGCCAATGCGTCTAGATTCGGCGTTTCAATCTCGCTGCCGTAACAGCCCAAGTCCGAGTAACCCAAGTCATCGGCTAGGATAAAGATGATGTTCGGTTTGCGAGCGGCGGGCGTCTCCGCGGCCAGCAAGGAGCTACTGAATACGATGGCCAGCGTGAAGTACGACCAAACTTTCATGGTGGATCTCGCGAGAGGTGCAATTTCTGTCACCAGTCTAGTAAGCGAATCTCTTCGGTACCATTCCGCGGCCTAAGGGAACCGATTGAGCGGTACACGGTCCTCGGGTACGATGCGTCGACCTTCGCGCCCTCCGTCCGTTCAAAGGTCATCAATGATGTCTCACCCCGTACTCCGGTTGGTTCTGTTCTCGGCTTTGGCATTGATGGGCAACATTGTCAGTGCGGAAGAGGCCTCGCCGTTCCCGGGGACAAAAAGCGACTATCACGGCTTCGTTCGCTATGACTTCGAAGTAGACGGCCAGCACTGTATGGTCGTCACCCCGTTCGTGGCGGCAAAAGGAAAGCCTTGGATCTGGCGAGCTGAGTTTTTCGATCATCGTCCCGAGATCGATCTGGCTCTCGTCAAGAGAGGCTTCCATCTCGCGTATATGAACGTCGGCAATACGTTCGGCTGCCCCAGCGCGATGAAGCACTTTGACGAGTTCTACAAATTGCTTACCGAGAAATACGGCTTCTCCAAAAAGCCGGTTCTGGAAGGACTGAGTCGCGGTGGGCTCTATGTCTACAACTGGGGTGCCGCGCATCCGGATCAAGTGGGTGTGATTCTCGCGGACAATCCGGTTCTTGACTTCAAGAGTTGGCCAGGCGGAAAAGGGAAAGGCCCCGGCAGTGCCGGGGATTGGAAAAAGCTGATCCAGGATTACGGCTTCAAAGACGAAGCCGAGGCACTCGCCTACGATAAGAATCCGGTCGACAACCTCGCGCCGCTCGCCAAGGCCAAAGTCCCGCTCCTGCACATCTGCGGCGATGCAGATGAAGTGGTTCCCTATGCAGAGAACACCGTCATCCTGAAAGAGCGCTACGAAAAGCTCGGAGGCAAGATTCACGTGATCGTGAAGCCCGGCCTGAAACATCACCCTCACGGCTTGGATGATCCGACACCCGCTGTCGACTTCATCGTGAAAGAGCTTGGGTTGGAATAACGTCAAACAAAAGCAGGCGGAGCACAATGCTCCGCCTGCTTCGTTTCAACATGAAATCCTAGTACCCGCGTGGTCGCACGCGACCTTGGACTCGTCCAGGCAGGCCCATGATTCGCAGGAAGCCTTCTGCATCGGTCTGATTGTACGAACCGCCCGCTTCCATACTCGCGATCTTGTCGTCGTACAGGCTGTTGGGGCTGGTCCGGCTGCAGACTGTGATGTTGCCCTTGTACAAACCGAGCTTGATCTCGCCGGTCACGACGGATTGGGTCTGCTTGTTGAACGCCATCAACGCGTCCATCTTGGCACAGTACCAGTGGCCATAGTAGACCATCTCGGCGATTTCAGGCGACAGCCGATCGCGCAGATGCAGCAGATCGCGATCAAGAGTCAGTTGCTCGACATAGCAATGAGCTTCGTACAGCAGCGTCATGCCCGGGGCTTCGTAGACGCCGCGGCTCTTCATCCCCACGAACCGGTTTTCGATCATGTCCAGGCGACCGATTGCATTCCGGCCACCGATCGTGTTGAGCTCCAGAACCATCGACAGCGGACTGACTGCTCGGCCATTCAGCGTCGTGGGGACACCGCTCTCGAATCCGATCGTGACGTATTCAATCTGGTCAGGAGCCTGCTGTGGCGAGACCGTCATGCCGAAGTCAGGAACGTCGACACCTGTGACTTTAGGATCTTCCAGAAGACCTGCTTCGTAGCTGATGTGCAGGCAGTTTTCGTCCGAGCTGTATGGCTTGGAAACTGACGCCTTGACGGGAATGTTCTTTTCGGCGCAGTAGGCAATCATCTCGGTCCGACCGGGGAACAGCGTACGGTAACGCTCGATCCGCCACGGGGCGATGATCTTCACTCCAGGTTCCAACGCTTCAGCGGCCAACTGAAAGCGGCACTGATCGTTCCCTTTACCGGTGGCCCCGTGTGCATAAGCATCGGCACCGACTTCTCGAGCGACCTGCAGACAGATCTTCGAAATCAGTGGACGCGCGATCGATGTCCCGAGCAGATAGACCCCTTCGTAGCGAGCCTGCCACTGCATGACAGGGAAGGCAAAGTCGCGGCAGAGTTCTTCCTGCACATCGACGATCCGGGCTGATTTGGCTCCGCAAGTATGAGCCTTGTTCAGGATCGCTTCGCGGTCTTCACAAGGCTGGCCAAGATCAACGTAAACGCAGTGAACGTCGTAACCTTCGTCCTGCAACCAACCGAGAATAACCGACGTATCCAGACCGCCGGAGTACGCGAGAACACAACTGGGCATGAACGATTCCAATCGAGAACAAGAGTGAACCTTCACGGCCGAACATCACGGCCGATTGAGTGGGCAGGGGCCAAGATTATAGCCAGCGGATGACGTAGCGTCACCGAACCGGTCGAATTCGGAATCGCGGCCATCGGGTGCCACGGACTTGGAGTCCTCGACATGGCCGTGTCTTTGATCGAGGACACGGGCACCTGAAGTCGGTCAATCCGGTCAGAAAGCTTGGCCTATTTCGATTCGGTCTTCTGCTTTTCATAAGCGGCAATGGTTCCTTCAGGATCATCGTTGAAGGCATCGCGACAGCCGGTGCAGCAGACGTAGTACGTCTTTCCCTTGTGCGTGACGGGGATCGTTCCAGCTCCGCCAGTCACCACGCAGATCGGCCCCGTTCCGTTAACGGCCGCGATCTTTGTTCCCTGACGCTGGTATCCGACTTCACCCGTCCGCGTGAAAAAGGACTGCTGCTCAGGTCGCTTCTCAAACAGGATCAGTAAGCGATTCTCGTTTAGTACGGTCAGCGTCAGCCGATGGACCTCTTTCTTGTCGTCGACTCCTTCCATCACGAGGCGTTTATCTTCAAACTTGCCGTGATGCGTCCGTGTGGAATCGTCGAGTAGCTTGGCCGTGAGCGTGAGTTGCTTAGTAGCCTCATCGAAATTCAGCAGGGCCGATTTCCATTCCTTACCGTCTTCGACGTTGATGCGAATGCCGGTACTCTTCGGCTTCAGTTCCCAGACGAACTCGGCCTTTTCCTGCCAGGCCCCTTGTGATGAGCCACGTTTGACCTGTCCGATCCCACGCCAACTGCCGACGAGCCCGTTGAATTCGCGCAGGGCGTCAATCGTGGCGGCTTTGGATGCCGGCTTCGGCTGGGGTTCTTCCGCTTGGATGACGAAGTATGAGCCTGCGGCGAGGATGCCGATGGTGACTACCATCCAAGTTGCGAGCAATCGAAAGCTGTCAGGCATGATCTCTCCGCAAGCCGCGTATGGGGATGTCGGGGTTCGTTCACGCATGCAGCATAGCTAATACCGCGATGTGAAATAGGGCCCATTCTCATCCGGACGCCGTCCCCTTAACCTCGCACCTTGTTTCAAAATCACAACGCACCCGAATCAAGATGTCAACATCGCTTCACGGAGGCTTGGATGTGAGAGGGCCGTAAAGGTGGTGCAATCGGTGCAGCCCATACTGATAGAAGCGACTTGCGGTCATCCACGGACCGCGCGGGTGCGTGGCCCGATAGTTGCGTATTCGCAAGCTATGTTATTCTAATCTCGTGCCCGCGCCTCGGAGTGACCGAGCCATTTTGAAATGAGCCTGGCGATCATGTTGGACAACCTGTCAGACACCGACGAAGCCGTCTACCTGAAGAAAAGTGGGATCGATCGCGGCGTAGGCTACTTGGTGGGCGGGATGGTCGTCTTGGGATTCTTCCTCGTCATCGTCCTGGCAATGGGTCGCATTCAGACTCTGTCGAATGAGGCAGGGAATCTGCATCATTACGAAATGCGCGAAGAGAAATCATCCGAGATCGGCGATACGCGACCTCGGTAGGCGAATGACTCTTCAGCAACACAAAACGGCATACGGAGTATGCCTTCTACTTTGCGGACTACGCACCCGAACGAGTGAGCTTCTGAAAGAGTGCAAGCAAATTGCGCGTGATCGGACCAGGTTCGCCGTTGCCGATCGAACGTCCGTCCAATGACACGACGGCGACCACTTCCGCAGCAGTTCCGGTCAGGAACATTTCGTCGGCGACGTACAGGTCGTGACGCGTCAGCGAGCATTCTTCGACTCGGTATCCGGCTTCGCGTGCCAGGTCTATGACGGCGTTGCGAGTGATCCCTTCCAGAATGCCGGCGTCGCGCGAAGGTGTTTGCAGCACTCCATGCTTCACGATGAAGATGTTATCGCCGGTACACTCGGCCACTTCACCTTTGTGATTCAGCATCAGGGCTTCAACCATGCCGGCATCGGTTCCTTCGATGCGAGCCATGATGTTGTTCAGGTAGTTCAATGATTTAATGCGCGGGCTGAGTGCCGCCGAATGATTGCGGATCGTGCTCGCCGTGACCAGGTGCATTCCCCTGGTATAGGTCTCAGGGGGGTACAGCGAGATCGTATCGGCGATGATGATGACCTGCGGATTGCTGGTCTTGCGGATATCCAGACCCAGGCTGCCCGCACCACGAGTCACCACCAGGCGCACATAACCATCGGTCAGATTATTGGCTTTGACTGTCGCTTCGACGGCAGCAATCATTTCTGCCGGCTTCAGCGGAATGGTCAGGCGGATCGCCTTAGCGCTTTCGTACAGCCGATCGATATGTTGCTGGTGCAGGAAGACCTTGCCGCCGTAAATGCGGATCCCTTCGAACACTCCATCGCCGTACAGCAGACCGTGATCGAACACGCTGATCTTGGCATCGGCTTCATCGACGATCTTACCGGCGAGATAAATCTTCAATCCCATTTCGCATCACCCTGACAAAGAAGCCCGGCCTTTTCTAAAGCCGGGCTTCTACTTCATCGCTTGGAACTCGCCACCAAGGGTCGTTCGACTCACTGCAATTATTCACAAAGATCGGCCAGCAGGAAGCCTGGCGACTAAATTGACACCGTAAAGTGGGTCGAGGTTCGCCAGACGCCGCGTGCCGCTGTCGCCCTATTCTCAGGCGGCATCCGACATTGGGACGATCCGACCTTCGCACAGTTTGACAGTGCGATGGGCTTGCGCCGCGATCGCCTGATCATGCGTCACCATGATAATAGTCAACTGTTCCTGCTCATTCAACTTGCAGAGCAGGTCAATGATCTCTCGCCCCGTCCGGGCGTCCAGGTTGCCAGTCGGTTCGTCTGCCAGCAGGATTTCGGGATGCGCGACCAGCGATCGGGCGATGGCGGCTCGTTGCATCTCGCCGCCTGACAATTCCGAAGGTTTATGAGTCAGGCGGTGACCGAGTCCAACGCGATCAATCATCTCGCGGGCTCGGTCCTGGTATTCGCGTCGACGCTTCCAATAACCCCAGATCGAATGCCGGATCATCAGCGGGCTGAGTACGTTCTCCATCAAGCTCAGTTCGGGCAGCAAGTGGTAGAACTGAAAGACGAACCCGAACACGCGGTTACGAAGTTCGTCCCGAGTTCGCGATGGCAGGTCATCAATTCGCTGGCCGTCAAGTTGCACTTCGCCAATGTCCGGTGCATCCAGTAGCCCCAGCAAATGGAGCAGGGTGCTTTTTCCTGATCCCGACTGGCCCACGATCGAGAGGAACTCACCTTTGCGAACCGACACGTCAACGCCGTGTAAGACAGGGACCAGGTGATCCCCTTTGCGGTAAGCTTTCTCGACAGAAAACGCGGCGATTTGCGGTTCTGGCATGGGGAATGTCTCTCGGAGCGACGCGGACTTCGGACTGGTGAACTTGCTGGTAACCGTCGGCATGGCTGCCACTCCTGGTTCGTGATCAGATCACGCGTGAGCCTATCGAACTCGGTGACGGGAAATGAACGCTATTCGTATCGCAAGGCGCGGACAGGCTGCAACCGGGCGGCTCGACGAGCTGGCAGGACGCTGGCGAGAACCGCAATCGTGATCGCTCCCACTGCGACCCAGAAGATCGTTAAGGCATCGATATGAGTCGGAATCGTTTTGAAATAGTAGATCTTTTCGTCGAAGACCTTTCGGCCGGTCACAAACGTGATGAAGGCTTCAATCTGGTTGATGTAGTAGACGAACAGCAGACCCGCCATCACACCGACTCCGCTGCCGACGATTCCCAGCGACAGACCGTAGCTCAGGAAGATCGACATCACACCAGTTGAACTGGCTCCGAGAGCCTTCAGAATACCAATATCGCGAGTCTTTTCGACGACGATCATGAAGAAGATCGCGAGGATCCCAAATCCCGCCACCGCGATAATCAGGAACAGCAGGATATTCAGGATCGATGATTCAACGTCGACCGCCGCCAGCAGTGGACCCTGCTTTTGCTCCCATGTTCGGACCGTGTAGCGATCGGCGGGGAATTCGTTCCGCAGGATCTTCATCACTTTGTCGGAGTCGTGGTAATCCTTCAACTTGATCTGCACCGAAGTGATCGCGCGCGATTCCGTACCATCTGGATTCGGCGTGACCATCTTGCGAACGTGCTGCAGATATTCCAGATTGCAGAAGACTAGGTTCGAATCGTACTCGCTCATTCCACTCTTGAAGACATCGACGACTGTGGCATCGAAGTAGGCTGGCTTGGGAGTTCCGGCAGTGACTGTGCTGACCTTCACATCATTGCCGGGGCGAACCATGTAAATCGTGCGAGTCTGATTGGTCGCCTCGTCCATGTGAGGAAAGCTGATCAGGTTGCTGCCGACGTACAGGCGTCCCGTTTGCAACTCGCCCAAATTGGCCTCGGCCACGACGGCATTACCTTCTTCACGTTCCATCCCATTGAAGGGATCTTCACTATTGGGGGCGGCAGGTGCTTCGCCACCCTGTTCGGCACCACCGTGACGTTGTTGCTTGAGCTCTTTCAGGAAGATCGCCTTGTCGCGAGCCAAGGCGGCGATGTGTTGACGATAGTCATTGGCACCCGGGGTCAACGACCAGTCTGGCTTGTGGTCCTTGGTTCGTTCGGCTTTAGCACTGTCAGGTCCGTTGTCCTGTTTGTGATAGCTTTGCAGGTAGTCCATCAGCGGACCGACTTCGGACTTGCTGCCGGGGTCGATCCCGATCAGCGTGACCGGATGATGGATGTACTGGCCGCCATATTCGAAGCTCAGCATCCCATAGACTTCCACTGTGGAAGTCACACCGGCAACGTAAGGGCCGATCAGTCGCTCGATCATCTGCTTATGCAGTTCGGCATCCGCCTCGCCGTCATAGCTGCGAGTTTCAATGATGATGTCGGACAGGATCCCCTGGATCCGCAACCGCATCTCACTGCTGAACCCGGCCATCACAGCATTGACGACGATCATCGTCGCGACACCCAGCGTGACGCTGATGATGCTCGCCAGAGCGATGTACCGAGAACGCAGATATCGCTGACAGAGAAGTAGTTTGTACATGTGCCAATCCTTGGCGTTGAAGGTGAGTTCGGTTATCGATTGAAGCCCAGCGAAAAACTCCACACGTTCAATTGGTCTTCGCGTCGCGGGAATTCTTTTTGACAGAAAATACGATTGCGTACATCCGCGAAGATTCGTGCATTCTCGTCTTCATCGGATGCGTGAGTGGAACATTGCAGTTGTACTATGTGTGATTCATCGAGAAGCAGTTCAGGATGAGCGACTCTGAATGTATAGACGGGGGCTTGATCTCGAGTACGTGGTGACGCGTCAGAAAGGTCTTGCTCGTCGCGGAGATCGATCACACCCACACTAAACGGTCGTTGCGCAGGGAGTTCGACGGATTGAACACTATCCAAGTCGGTCAGGATCAGATCCGGCCTGTCTTCAAAGCACTGCAACTTCGTGTTGCCAAGGTTGTGGTACGTCGTGACAGGCGTCGCGGTCACATCATCTTCGGGAATGCAACTAACTTGCAGAGGATCGCATACAACATAATCGCCATCGTCGTCTTTGGATTCCGGCACTAACCAATCGATGTCGTCTGGGTATAGGATCGTTACACCCTGAGCTTGGAGAATCTCCCCGTCAATGCGCTTCCAATCTTCACACGTCAGCTCGTTCCAACGGATGACAATAGGATCGGGCGTCATCACAAATGATTGCAGAGGAACTTGGTCTGCAAAGCGATGTTTCACTTCGGCTATGATGAGCTCAGGACGATCATCAAATATTCCGTACTGCACACGTAGCTTCTCGGAGAACATCGCTAGCTGGCGCGCTCGCTCAAGTCGCGCTTCTCCTATTGCGTCGCGAGCCATCTGATTCAGTTCAATGGCGACGGCCTTCCTTTGGGTTCCCATGCAAAAAGAGATAAAGGAAGGAATCAAACGGGGGCACCAGTCCGACCCGGCCACGATGAATACTGGCTCGTAGAATCGTATGACTCCACATTGCAGTCGATGATCCAACGGAAACGTTCTGTTGACGAATGGACTGAACGCTAACCCGCTGATCTGACCCGCGCTCGCGACGTACGTCACCAGCATCAAACCAAGGCACGCTATCCCGCGCACCCAACGCTTGCGAAGCTGTTGTCGAATCGTCGTTATGATTGCAGTCGTCACATCGCCCTCCTTGGCGATTCTGCGTCACTCTACGTCGTCGGTTGTTCCGGCTTCAGCAACGGGAAGAAAATCACGTCGCGGATACTTGTGGTGTTGGTCAGCAGCATGACCAGGCGATCGATTCCGATCCCCATTCCGCCCGCGGGTGGCATCCCCACCTTAAGGGCTCGGACGAAGTCGTGATCCATCTTGGCCATCGAATCCTCTTCGGCCAAGCCGTCCAACTGCGTGCGGAACAGTTCTTCCTGCAGGCGCGGGTCGTTTAGTTCCGTGTAGGCGTTCGCGAGTTCCATCCCGTCGACGAACAATTCGAATCGCTCGGCGATACTGGGATCGGATCGCTTGCGCTTGGTCAGTGGACACATGGATGAAGGGTAGTCGTACACGAAGACTGGGCCCACCAGCTTGTCTTCGACTGTCACCTCGAACACATCGTTCACGATCACGTCCGGATGACGCCCGGCCGTTTCGATGTGCAGCTTCTTCGCCACGGCAGAGACCGCTTCGGCGTCCTGCATGTCACAGCCAGCATGTTCGCGGAACAAGTCGCCGTACTTCGCTCGCTGGAAGGGCGGATTGAAATTGACGGTCTTCTCGCCCCACGGCAGCACAGCCGTTCCGTTCGCGGCGATCGCGGCGTTGCAGATGATCTTCTCGGCCAGGTCCATCATCGCATGGTAGTCGCCATACGCCTGATAGAGTTCGATCATCGTGAATTCAGGGTTATGAGTGCCGTCGACACCTTCGTTACGGAAGACGCGGCCGATTTCGTAGACGCGTTCGATCCCGCCGACCATCAATCGCTTGAGATGCAGTTCGAGCGCAATCCGCAGGAACAGCGGAATGTCGAGGGCGTTGTGATGTGTCTTGAACGGACGAGCAGCCGCACCACCGGCGATGGCGTGCAACACCGGTGTTTCCACTTCGAAGAAGCTTTCACCGCGCAGCGTCTGGCGGATCGAATCGAGGATGCGCAATCGCTTGAGCATCCGCTCGAGGACGCCTTCGGAGTAGATCAGGTCGACGTATCGCTGGCGAAGCAGGGCTTCCTTGTCCTGGATGCCGTGGAACTTTTCGGGTGGCTGAGCGAGCGACTTGCAGAGGATCGTCAATCCGGTGACTGCGATGGTCTTTTCGCCGGAATTGGACATCCGCGTGCGGCCGTCGACACCGATCAAGTCACCCAGATCGAGGCATTCGAGCAGCGCCCACATTTCATCCGAGGCGTCCTTGCGAGACAGCATCAACTGGATGCGACCCGTGTGGTCCTGGATGTGAATGAAGTGCAGCTTTCCCTTGTCGTTCCAACGCAGAATGCGTCCGGCGACGCGAACCGTTTCGCCGTCAGACCCCGATTCAGCAGGACAGAGATCGCGGGCTTTTTCAATGGCGATGTGGCCGTCAAAACGCTGACCCCAGGGATCGAGACCTAACGCCTCAATCTTGGCGAGTTTTTCCAGTCGGGCGGCTTCTAAACGATCGGGCGTCTCGGACATCGGTCGCGGTTTCTGTCTGTCGGCAAAAGGCTTGTGGAACGAGGAAGGGCCGAAACTATGCGTGAATCGGCAAAAAACGTCAATGGCAGGTCCGGCAGAGATTGCCGGACGAGTGGTATCGCGAGGTCGGCGCGAATCAAGGCTTGGTGTGCGACGGGGTTGCGGTAAGTTGTTTGGCTGAAGGGAATTGGGGGTAGGGGATAGGGAGTAGTCGGAAAGACACGCTGTGAATGTTGCTTGGCGCGAAATGCTTTGTGGCTCAGTTTGCGTGCCGCTCGACACGACCAGCGGGCCCAGTTCCATCAATTCCTGCCGATTATTCGGAGTGCGGCTGCCAGCCCTTGCGAGAGCTTTCCTCACGATTTGGCAGGATTTGTCAGTCCATGGCAGGGAAAACGGGGTGTCTTGGATTTCTCGGCGGGCGGGTGCGCAGGTTGGTCGGACGGGCCAAGGCGTCGCCTTGGGTTGGGCTTGGTGAGTGACACCCCAGGACAAATTGGGACAAAACGAGCGCGAAAACAGGACGAGTGGATCGATCAGCTCTTGGGTTTATGCGGCGGCGCGAACTTGATCTTTTCGACATACCGGGCCCCTTGCTGAGTTTGTGGATCGGACTTGCCTGTGCAGAGTGAGATCGCCTTCGCGACATACTGGTACTGGCACTCGTAGTCGGCATCGAGTTCGACTTCGATATCCTTGGTGTGCGGGTGTCCCGGGCGTCCGATGAGCAAGAGGAGTTCCTTGTTCAGTCGGTCGAAAGCGGCTTCGTCGTTGCCAAGGTTGGTGCCCCCCAGTGTCAATTGAGTCAGGTTGCCATCCCGGTCTGACTCCAGGCCCACTTTGATAACAGGCAGGCTGGCATGGGACTGCGCGTGCGAAGGGGCGGTGACTGGCAGGTTGATATTGAAGTTCGCTTCCGGCGAAACGATCTTCATGCTGAGCATCGAGAAGATCAGCAACAGGAAGATGACATTGATCATCGGCGCCATTGGAATGACGATTTTCGTCGGCACCGTGCTGTTCGCGAACTTCATTACAGACCCTTTCGGCCGCGGTCGACGACTGACACCTTCGTGAAGCCGCTGTCCTGACATTTCTTGATGAGCTGCTGCACGAGCCCATTGGCGACTTCGGAGTCCGCACGAATCTGCACTGTCACCTTCTCGATGACATCCCTTCCCTGAGTTTCTTCCAGTACGCGTTTCTCTGCGTCAAGAACTCGCGTCAGTTCTCCCACTTCGAAATCGCGATCGTTATAGAACACGGTTGGAACGGCATTGATCTTGTTTCCGTTCTTGTCGCGTTGGTATCCGAAGTTCAGAACCAGTTCGTGTTCGGGCTTCACTTCGGGCGGCTTGGCGAGCATGTCGCGTGGAAGCTTGACACGTTCATCGGCCTTCGAGTTTTCAAAAGTGATGGCGATCATGAAGAACATCACGAGCTGAAATACGATATCGATCATCGGTATCATATTGGGGCCAGTGAACCCCAGTTCGATCTTGCGGGTCTTCATGAAGCATCCTCAACGGCGAAACAATGCCAGCGGCCTCGATCAGTGCTAATTTCCTGCCTGGCTCGCGTAGGTTATGCTTCAGCATAACATCGGTCGTACCGGCATTCCGTTCACGATCGCGAGCAGCTATTCCTGGCGCGCGGCGTGAACACCCGTTGCTGCGGCACCACCAGCCTTGGCGGCCGACTGGCCCACGCTTTGGAAATCTTTCAACAAGTTGTCGGCGACGAATCCGCATTCCATCAGGAAGCGGTCCAGTCGGTTCTTGAAGAGGGCATAGAAGACAATCGCCGGAATCGCGACGACCAGACCTTCCAAGGTCGTGAACAACGCCGTCGCGATGCCGTCAGCAAGATCGGCTGGCTTTGGCGAGGTGCTTGAGTTCGCAATAACCTGAAAGCTGTACACCATCCCCTGGACGGTACCGAGCAGTCCCAGCATCGGGGCGATCGAGCCGATCAGGGCCAGGTAACCGATCTTGTGTTCCATGGCCATCGTTTCGTCTTCGCCAACTTGCTGCATACGCGATTCGGCCTCTTCAAAGCGGGGCCAGCGTGACATCCCGGCAGCCAGAATACGGCCAATAAAAGATTCACTGTCCTTCGCCGCGTCGTAGGCCCCCTGATAGTCTCTCGCCTGCAACCGCTGCTCGAACTGTTCAAGGAGCGAGGGGGGCAGGTAGTTGTCGCGACGCAGTTGCAGGCCGAGAATCATGATGATGGCGATCATCACGACCGACACCAGCATGATCAAAAACCCAAAGATCCCCGACGCGTGGATCATGGATGCCAGAAATGATTCCCTGTGGTGGCGGGATTCAGGCATCCTGTCAAAAGTGGGGGCGGGCGTGACAGTCTCGTCCTCTTGAGCGAAGCTAATCGACTCTGTGCCGCCAACCAGGAAGAGACAAAAGAACGCGGCCAATACCGCACCCCAGACACTGCCGAATCCGTTCGAGCGATTCAATTCAATCCCTTTCAAGTTACCGTCCTTGAGTTACCGGTCCGGTTCGAACCGATAGTCGTGAGCCTGAGTTGAGTTGAACCGCCGTGAGTCTAGGTAGCTTTGGCGGTTTGTAACGCAGCGCAGATTCTAAGGAGCGGTGCCCGCTGTTTCCAGAGGTTATTGTGCCAGTTTCTTTCTCCAGGCACTATTCGGGTAGAGTTGAACCAGTTTTCCCCCTGCGGCAGAGCTGCGATCTTCTTGCTGAACCAGCTTCCAAGTCTTGCTGAGGTTGTACAGCGCCTCGGCATGCATCGCGCTTTCACGGGGGAACAAAATATCGACGTGCAGATAAGCCAGTGCTGCTTCTTTCGCCCGACCCAGTGCCTGCAGGGCATTTCCCTGGAGAACGAAGGCTTCGGACTGCAAAGCGGATTCGTCGGCCGGCCCCTTTTCGGTGACAGTTTCCAAAGTGGTCAATGCCTCTTCGAACTTGCTTTGCGTGATCAGAGCCCGGGCCTGCCCCAGCATGGCTTCATACTTCCGGGCCTGATCGGCGGGCGAATCTGTGGCGGCGGCGGCGGCTTCGGCAAATTCCTGAGCAGCCTTGTCGAGGTTTCCTTCACGAACAGAAACTCGACCTGAAGCGATCTTCGCCAGCAACTTGTAGTCGGGCCATGGGGCCTTGTTGAGTTGTTCGAAGGTGGCTCGTGCGGCGGCGAAATCGCCCATCTCCAATTGAACCTTGCCGAGCAGGTTCATCGAATCGTAATACCGAAAATGTTCTGGACGTGATTTCTGGGCTTTTTCGAGCATGGCGACTGCGGTCTTCTGTTTTTCAGGATCGGCCAGGGCCATCTGAGCCGTGGCGCGGGCGATCACATACTCGAATTCCGCTTTCAGATAGTCGCTGGGATTCTTGGCATCATCGCGAGCTTTCGTGTAGCGCTTAATCGCGCTTTCGAACTTGCCGTTGTTTTCGTCCGAATAACCAAGTGGCAGTTCTGGTCCACCCGAATCCCACTGAAACGCCGCCACGTCGTTGGCCTGAACGACATCGGGTTCGCCGACGGCCTTCTTCAGAGTAATCTCATTGCGGGTCATTTCCGAGATCTGACCGCTGACCTTTTTGCCGTCGCTTTTGCGAGTGATGATATCGATGGCAAAGGCCTGAGAGCAGACGAGCGTGGCCATTGCGGCAACGACCCAAGCTTGACGTGTCATGGACAAGACTCCTGACCGATTTCCGGTTGATTGCACTTTGTTGAATTCGTCGTTTGATTGATGTTCGAGCAGCCGATCGCCGGGTTGAGTGATGTTTAACCGGCAGGAGGGGCTGGTGGTTTCGGTTTTGGTTTGGGGGGTGCCGTTCCAGGGGCCGCGGCTTTCGTGGCTGGCTTGGCCGTCGGCTTGGCTGCTGGCTTTGTTGCCGTGGTCCCCGCGGTTCCGGCGGACGCGGCCGGACGCGGTTTTGGTTTTGGTGGAGGTGCCGCAAAGGTGACTGGTACCTGAGCCTCGCCAACGTCGATTCCGCCGAATGTCGCCGGTCCAGCCGTCGCTTTTGCTCGGTAACCTTTTTTCTTGGTCGTCGGCTTCTTGATGAACGTCCAGGCGATATAACCCGCCCCGCCCAGGAGGCAGCCGAAGAACAGAATCCAGGTCGTGGTGCTAAGTCCACCTGACTCTGGTGGTTTCACGGCAACGGGAACATCGCCAGTCTTCGAAGCATCGGTCTTGCCAGGAGTCGGCTCTTCCGTTTGTTGGGTCGGGGCCGCCGCCGCAGGTGCATCCGCCGCGCTGCGGGGTAGATCGGCCACGTGCTGACCCAGATCTTTAAGTACATCGCCGTAAAGAGCGTTGTATTTCTGGTACCACTCGTCGGGCATATCCTTCGTCACGATGGAGGTGCCGATCAGCCCGGTCCGGCATTCTTCGAGAAACTTTTGCTTGTCTTTCGTCGTCTGTTCGCGGGCGAATTTGTAGCGACAGAACGAGCTATTGTAGCGCGCGTTCAAGACGCCCTCGAGGTAGACTGGATTAGAGGGGTACTCAGTCGATTTCTGCAGTTTACCGGCAATCTGACTCCAACCCCAAGCCAGGCCCTTGATCTTCGTCGTCCCCTGGATCGCGTTGACCAGCTTGTTAACGCTGTCGGCCTGACCGCTAGTACCCCAGTCTTGATAAAGTTCGGCGGCAGCCGTCTGGACTTTCAGGATGTTAGGGTTCTCTTTCAACACATCGTTGATCAGGCCTTCGGCGGGTTCGAATTCTTTTTTCAACCGCAGGACGTAGACCTGTCGAAGCTTGACCCCATAGAGTTGCGCTGGTGAGGCAAAGTTCTGATCTGCTTTCGTGCGGTTCAGAATCTCGGTAAATGCGATGCCGGCTTTTTCGTAGAACGAGTTTGACTTCGCGGTGTCTCCGGTGACGGTTTCACCGAGTGCGAAATACGTTTCGCCGATCCAACTGAGCGTTCCGAACGTCTGCCCGTCTTTACGGCTGGCCATGTCATTCAGGAACGTTTCAAACGATGTCATCAGCTTATCGGAGCGTTCAGCCTCGCCGTTATTTCGCAGGCGTTCCAGTTCGTCTTTCAGCAGTTTGCCAAGGCCGACGTACAACTCAGTAACTTCGGCACCCCCTTCGACTCCGCCAGCAGCGGCGATTTTTTCCAAGGTCTGCATGGTGTCGCGGGCTTTATCGAGATTGCCCATACCGATGTAGGATCGCAGGATCAGCTTGTAGGATTCCATCGCGAACTTACGGCTGGTCACCCCATTCTCTGGCCGATTGGCTTCATCAGCGATCTGCACTGCCTTAACGACCGAGTGTGGATCTTCGAGCATCAGCTTAAGCGAGTCTGCATCTTTACCCTGACTAATCAGGATTTGAGCCAGCGACATCTTGGCGGCAATCAACTCGGCGGGCGGAACCCCTTCTTTAGGGGTGGTTTCCGTCATCTTCTTGATACCGTTCGCCAAGTGTTCCTGAGCCGATTTCAGCCAGTCAGCCAGTTTTTCGGGAGTCGGCTTGTCTGAACCAGTCTTGCGGCTGTCACTGAGATACGCGGTCCAATAAGCCTGACCGGCGGCCAATTGAGCTTCCGGGTATTTAGGGTCGGACGCGGGGATCTTACCGAAGTGAAGTGCGGCTTCAGCAGGCTTTTTCTGGACGCTCAGCATGCGTCCCAGAATCATTTCTGCTTCGCTGGCCTTATCGCTGGAGGGCCAGCGGTCGGCGATCAGATTACTCGCTTTGACGATCAGCTTCAGATCGTCTGTCTTTTGATCGATCGGCGCTTTGTTCTCGTTGTAGGCCTGCACGAAGGCGGCCATGGCGATGTAGGCCGCATCCAAGCCGAGGGTGCTGTCCTCTTTGTCGGCCGTTCGCGCGACGAATTGAGCCAACACGGCCGCTTCGTAGTTTCTATGCAGCCAGTAATTCGTGTACGCATAAAACAAGCGAGCCTGCAGCAAATCCTTCTTGGCATCGCTTGGCTTGGCGAGTGCAAACGCCAATTCGAAGTTGTGCAAGGCGTCATTCAGTTCGTTCGTCCAGTCGGTCTTCAGCTTCGCGATATCTTCGGCAGGTGCCTTTCTCGCGACTTCGGCGTCGAGTTCCTTTTTGATGTCCTGCGCGGTGGAGAATGCCTGACGGGCCAACCCGACGGCTGTGTCGAAATCGGCGGGGGCCTTTTCCTTGCCGCCCAACTTCACCGTCATCCGCTGATTCAGCGAATTCGCCAGATCCCGATACTCACTCTGCAGTTTTTGGATCTGGTTAGCCGCATTGCGTGCCTGTTTCCAGTAGCGTTCCTGATCGATCTTGACCAGTTCGCGGTTGTCGCCGAGGGCCTCGTACGCTCGCGCCTGTTCCCACTGAATACCCAATCCGTATTGTGAATTGGCTTCACCGGGATGCTTCTTCAACCACTCTTCGGCCAGGTTGGAGGCTAACTCGTAGTCGTGCCGTTCCTTGCTGTTGAGGCAGATCAACATGAAGTAGAGCGTCTGTGTTTTCAGTGCAGACAAGGAGGCATCGTTGCCGGGATGGTCCAGCAGTTCCTTGTAGATCCCCATCGCTTTCTGCAGGTCGCGCTGTTCTTCGTAGCATTTGCCCTGGTAGGCTCGTGCATACAAGCCGCCGACCTGGCTGCGATATTTCTGATGCATCTTTTCGAACTCTTCGGCCGCTTTGCTCAGCAGTTGCTTGAAGTCGTTCGAATCTGGCTCGTAAGTCTGCGCTTCCTCGTAAGTACAGCGCCCCAGCATCAGCGAGGCGGTGATCAGGTTCTGCTCGGTCTTGGCTCGAGCCGCGTACAGTTGTGGATCCTTCTGCTGTTCAATGAAGGACGGAAACTTCTTGAAGTTGGCTTCGTGCTGGTCGTAGGCGGTTTGGAAGACGGTGCGGGCTTTGGCGATTGTTTCGCGAGCCTTGTTCTGGAAGTCGCGTTTTGTCCCCTGATTGGAAGGAGCCTTGGACTGCAAGACTTCCGCGCGGCCTTTGTCGAGCAGAATGGTGGCTCGATCCGAGTTGGCGTCGGCCGCGCTGGGATGATTTGGATTCGCCTTCACGAACTCTTCGAGATAGGCTTCGGCCTGATTCAACTGCTCCAGTTGCCGATCGGCCGAGCGGTTCGTCCGGGCACTTTCCTGAAGGATGATGGCCTTCTGGTAAGGGACGACCTGCTTGATTTCGGCAGGCGTGCTGTCCTTGGCGGAAATCTGGTCCAGATAGATCAGTGCGTAATCGTAATATTGTCGATCACGCAATCCCTGCACGAAGTCCAGATAGGGTTCTACGGCGAAAGAGATATTCGTACTGGCGAGCCACACCAGGGTGGTGGCTACTGCAAGCAACCGTGATTTCATCGGCTGGCTTTCCATCAGGTCAAAGATGATTGGAGTCGGCTGAGGGATGACGCTTCCGCCTCAGTGGACTCGTTAAAGACTTGCTACTACAGAATAAACCGCGCCCGCGTCGACTTCGCAAGCTTCTTTCGTCGATTTGAACGTCTCGACAGGATTCCCGGACCGGCCGGTGCAGTAGATAGTCGTGGACGGATCGTGGATAGTGGGCACGCAGCACCGAATCGGCGGCGATTCGGTCGTCCCGGCGACGCCTCAAACTCAACGGATTGATCATGGCCAGCACGACGCTTCCCGCCGATCAGGACAATTCCCATCCGCCCCTCCTGCAGGACCGGTCGTTCTGGGGGCTGAACCTGACTCAGTTTCTGGGGGCCTTCAACGACAATCTGTTTAAGCAACTCGTGCTGCTGTTGTGTATCGATCGAGCTCGCGAGGGGGGAAGTGACGCTCAGGGGCTGGCGATGATCCTGTTTGCCTGGCCGTTTATCGCCTTTTCCGGTTTTGCAGGGTTTCTGTCGGATCGATACAGCAAACGTACGATCATTGTGCTGTGCAAAGCGGCAGAATTTGTGATCGTGCTGCTGGGAATGGCTGGCTTCATGTCCGGAAATCTCTCGGTCTTGATGGGTGTGCTCTGCCTGATGGGGGTTCACAGCGCGTTCTTCGGTCCTTCCAAATATGGCATTTTGCCAGAATTACTGCGGACGAGCGATTTGCCGCGGGCCAATGGTTCGATGCTGATGGCGACATTTCTGGCAATCATTTTCGGACTGTCCGCCGCCGGGGCCGCGAAGCATGCCTTTAACGATCACTTGTGGATCGCGAGCCTGCCCTGTCTGATCATCGCGGTGACGGGCCTGGCGACTTCGCTGCTCATTCGGCCGACGCCCGTCGCGCAGCCGGGGCTTCGGTTCGACTGGACATCGGTCGCGATTCCGACGGAGACGCGAAAACTATTGATGAAGGATCGGACGCTACTCGGCGTGCTGCTGATGTCGTCGGTGTTTTGGTTTGTCGGAGGGACGGTCTATCCTCCCGCCATTAACGCATTCGGGAAGAAGCAACTGGGGCTGAACGATCTGACAACGGGGATCATGGCGGCCACGACGGGGCTCGGAATTGCGGTCGGCTGCGTTTTGGCGGGAATGCTCTCGAAAAACCGCGTCCGGGGCTGGATGATTCGCATGGGAGCGTGGGGATTAACCGCAAGCCTGGCGGCACTTTGCTTGCCTGGGCCGGGATTCGATGCTGTTCGCGACGAGATTCGGCAAGCGAAACAAGCGGTGTCGCAGAAAGTGCAGGCGGCTGACAGCTCGAAAACAAAGTCGGAGCCTGCGGCAGTCGCCAAAGTCGACCCGTTTCGGCGCGGGTCTCTACTGGGCCCCTATGGCAGCGTGGTGGCTCTGATCTCGGTTGGATTGTTTGCGGGATTCTTCAGCGTACCACTGCAGGTCTATCTGCAAGCGGCCGCTCCCAGCGATCAGAAGGGTCGCATCATCGGAGCCATGAATCTCCTGAACTGGATCGGAATCGCAGGCTCAGGGGGAGTTTATTTCGTCGGTCAGCTCATCCTCATCAACTGGCTGGAACTGCCACCCGCATCGCTATTTGGGTTTGCGGCACTTTTGATGCTGCCCGTGGCTTTGTTCTACCGACCTCCGGAACGAGAAATCTAAGAAAGAGGTTTCCACGCGAAGCCGCGGAGACGCGAAGAGAGATCTAAGCAGGGAGAAATCCGGGGACATTCATCTCTCTATTTGTTTACTTCTTCCTTCGCGACTCCGCGGCTTCGCGTGAAAACTCTTCTCTTACGGATCTGATGCCTCATGCGGCATTGTCGCAAACGAAATTGAGTCTCTGCCGAAGAGCGGTATACTGCATGGCCCGGGATCTGCCACGTTGACTCTTCAGGAATCTGACCATGTCTGCCGCCTCGCCGACGCAGTTTAAAGCTGTTCTCGATCACAATGAGCTGGCGAAGTTGCCTCGTGATCTCAGCTTTCATCCGGTTGTGAATCCGACACCAAAAATACTGACTCCGGCGCAGATCGAGCAGTTTAATCGCGAAGGGTACGTCAAAGGGATCCGCGTCTATTCGGAAACCGAGATCGCCGACATTCGCCAATACTTTGATCGCCTGCTGGCCCAAGTCGTGGCTGCTGGCGGGGACAGCTACTCGATCAGTTCCGCTCATCTGCGATATGGGCAAGTTTGGGACATCGTCACGCAGGCGAAGATCGTCGCCTGCGTGAAGGATCTGCTGGGCGAGAATGTGGTGGGCTGGGGCTCGCACTTTTTCTGCAAGATGCCGAAGGATGGGAAGAGTGTCGCCTGGCATCAGGATTCCAGCTACTGGCCGCTGACTCCGTCGAAGGCGGTCACCGTCTGGCTGGCGGTGGACGATGCCGATGTCGAGAACGCCTGCATGAGATTCGTCGCCGGTTCACATCATCACGGCGCGATGACATTTCGCCCCAGCGATCCGGCGGAACACAACGTTCTCAATCAAACGATCGAGAACGTCGAACAGTACGGCCACTTCGTTGACGATTGCCTGAAAGCAGGCGAGATCAGCCTGCATTCGGACCTGCTGCTGCACGGCTCTGAGGCAAATGCATCCGATCGTCGTCGCTGCGGCTTGACGCTGCGATATGCCCCGGTGGATGTGCATGCTTACATGGATTGGAATCTGAAGGGCGTCTGGGTGAGCGGCAGTGATCCCAAAGGTCATTGGGCGAATCGAGCTCGCCCGAGCGAAGAGTAACGCACGACGGGTTGGAACTCCGATTGGGAGGGCGAGGCTCCTGCCAAGCCGCGCATGTCGATCGTCTCACAATAACACGCGCGGCTCGGCAGGAGCCTCGCCCTCCCAAACACCAATACACGGCCATTTGGTGAGCTGGATCGGGTAGCAGGTTTGCGACACATTCAAATCAGTATCGCGATCCTGTTGCTGGCTCTGCTGATGACGGTCCTGTTCTGGGGGCCGCTGTGGTTGGGTTATGGGTTCATCGGCGGCGACCTGTATCCGTACTTCTTTCCACAGAAGACCTTTCTCGCTGATCGCCTGCACGCGGGCGAATTTCCCCTCTGGAATAACTTGACTGGCTTTGGCTATCCGGTGCTGGGTGAGAGCCAGACGGGTGCCGCCTATCCACCCTATTTGCTGGCTTATTACTTGTTGCCGGTGAACACCGCGTACAACTTTCAACACTTGACGCACTATGTGGTGTGCTTCTTGGGGACGTGGTTGTTCGCGCGGCGCATCGGCCTGGGGATCAGTGGCGCGATTCTGACGGCGGTCGTCTTCACGTACGGTTGGTTCCCACCTCGATCATGCCTGGAATGGGCGATTGTGACTGGGGCGTGGTTGCCGCTAGCCCTGTGGTGTGTCGAGTCGTTTATTCAGACTCGCTGTTGGCGGTATGCCATCGGGCTGAGCATCGTGCTCGGGTTGCAGTTACTGGCAGGGCATTTTCATCTGGCATTTATCACGCAACTGCTGATCGTGGCGTATGGCTCGTGGCGGATTTACTCGATGGGGCGACAGCCTGATCAATCAATTCCACAAGCTGAGGTGCCGAAACGGAATCGCTATGCTCTGGCCGTGCCGCTAACTCTTTCAATTGTTACCGGATTCTTGATCGCGGCGGTGCAACTTGTTCCTGCGTGGGAGCTGAAGACTCGTAGTTCTCGAGCCACGGTGGGACGTGATCACGAACCGTCTTACGGACACCTGCCACCATTGTACGCCTCGCAGATGATCGCACCGTGGCTGTGGTATAGCCCTCTGGAAATTGACGGTGACGACGCCATCCGAAACCTAGCCGAACTGGCTGCTCCCTGGCATTGGTTCGGCCCACATCGGGCACTGGATGAATCGCTGATGCAGTCGCGAGCAGGTGGTTTGACGGATGTCGCAACGAACAAGGTGGAAGCTCATTTGTATTGCGGGTTGATCCCGCTAGCTCTGGCCGTGTGGTGGTTTTGCTGGGGACGTCGGCGGGGGGGCGTGATACAGTCCGCAGGTCACGCCACAGGAAAGAAACAATCAACGGCGATCGCATTTAGCGAGGCGAAGTCGACGTTGCCACTCAGCGGTGAAGCCTGGTTTTGGGTGATTGCGGGCGTACTGGCACTGATCTATGCGACCGGCTGGCTACTGCCGGTTGGTCGATACATTCCCGGATTCAATTTCTTTCGTGGCCCAGGTCGCTATGGGATCGTCACGACGTTGGCGGTCGCGATCCTTGCTGGTCGCGGATTGCAGAGTCTGGTTCAGCATCGCTCGATGGCTGCTCGAAGCGCGATCTTCTGCTTTGTCTTTTGGTCGACGGTCGGCGATCTGTGGCTGGTGTCGCGCATGGTCACGTATGCGGTGATGGTGTCGCGGCCTCCCATTGCTCTTCGCGACCAAAGTCCTGTGCGGAAATTGTTGCTCGATGAAGTAACGTTGCCGCGACTCTACGCACCGGGTCAGAACTTGGGAAATCTGCTGGGGGTTTCCTGCTTGCCCGTCTACCTGGGCATTGCCCCGGCCGAGTACGCCGATCGGTTGTTTGCCGGTGACGGCATGCCGAAAGCCGATGACTCGCAGGGGCCACTGAAGGCTGATCCTAATTTCAGCAAATGGTTGCGGGACAGCGGCGTGACTCACATCCTGAGTTTTACTCCGTTGGATGAGGCCTCGTGGAAAGCTATACCGTTGTGGCAGGGCGTTGATCCGCTCCTCAATTCCGCCTGGGGACGCGGGCCTGAGCCGATCTACCTCTTCAAACTGAACGACACGGTGGGCCGCGCGACATTGTTGACGGATGCTGCAAATAGTCGCGCGGAAGCACCAGCGCAGCGCGAAGCCAATCGATTTCTTGTGAAGGTTGACGCGCCTGAGAATTCGATACTCTTGGCAAGAGAGTTGGAATATCCGGGTTGGAGTGTCGCGATCGACGGCAACACCGCGGCAGATTCATCGCGAGGAGCGTTCCGCGAGGTTGAGGTTGCCGAAGGGACGCACGAGGTTGTCTGGAACTACCGACCGTGGAGCGTCCGGTTCGGTTTGATCGTCACTCTTTCGACGCTGTTCATTCTCGCTGTGATGGGGCACCTTCGATTCTGGCATCGGACTTGGTTGGATCGAGTCCTTGGCCGATTGGGCTCTTAAAGCTCAGAGACATGTGTAGAATGGCAAGAGCAAATTCGTCAGGCGTGATCAACCGCCGTCGATTCCGACTGGCGAGCATCGCCGATACAATCACGGCGGGTCCAAATCACAGCTAGTTCTCGCGGGTGTCCGCGTTTAGTCGGAGTTTGAAGTATGAAGGCTGCGTTTATTCGCGAAACAGGCACACCATCGGTCATTGAATATGGTGAATTGCCGACTCCGGAACCTCGGGCTAATGAAGTCTTGGTCAAGGTCGGTGCGGTTTCGGTGAACCCGATCGACACCTATATCCGGGCCGGACAGGTGGCGATGGCGAGTAAGTTTCCGTACATCATCGGATGCGACCTGGCGGGAACAGTCGTCAAGGTCGGCAGCGAAGCCAAGCGATTTAGTGTCGGTGAGCGAGTCTGGGGGAGCAACCAGGGGCTCTTCGGCCGCCAGGGAACCTTCGCCGAGTTCGCCTCCGTCGATGAACGCTGGCTGTATCGCACCCCGCCGGGGATGACCGATCAGGAAGCGGCTGCGGGGGCTCTAGTCGGATTGACGGCTCACTTGGGTCTGTTCCAGCACGCCGATTTGCGTCCCGGTGAAGTTGTCTTCGTCAACGGCGGAGCGGGCGGAGTGGGTTCGTGCGTGGTGCAACTGGCGAAGGCCACGGGTGCGTTTGTGGTGACGACGGGTGGCAACGACGAAAGCCTGGCGATTTGCAAGAAGCTGGGAGCCGATTTGGCCTTGAACTATCATGCCCCGAATATCGACGATCAACTGCGTGCCTTCAGTCTACCGCACGGCGGGATCCAGCTCTGGGTCGAAACGCAACGCGAGCCGACCTTGGATCGGACCATCAGCCTGATGGCACCGCGGGGTCGCATCATGTTGATGGCTGGGCGCCAGGCTCGTCCCGAGCTTCCCGTCGGACCGTTCTACGTGAAAGATCTGCGATTGATCGGATTTTCCATGTTCAACGGAACGCCGGAAGAACAGCGACATGCGGCCGAGGGTTTGAACGCGTTGTACGAACTGAACCGATGGCGACCACATATCGGCAAGGTCATGCCATTGAGCGAAGCGGCGGCGGCTCACCAGCTTCAGGAAGAGAACACGATCACGAAGCAGGGGACGCTGCGGGGCAAGATTGTTCTCGAGCCGTAGAGATGGCCTGGCGATGAATGACGAACGATCGTAGCTCGGCGATCCGTCGTCATCGTGGATGGCAAGTGCGGAAGTCGACAGGGACAGCGCAACATCCGGGCTCGATCTTAAATCCCCACGGGCGATTCGATCATGCCGGACTGCGAACCATCCTACCGAAATTGGCGACGCCTGTGGCGTCGCGAGTTCGGTTGCTGGTGCGTCTATCTGGCAATCGCGATCTACGCTTCGTGGCCGCTGTGCCTGGCACCGACTTCGACGATCTCAATCGGTTTTGAGAACGAAGCGACCGTTCCTCTGCTGAACGTCTGGACGTTGTGGTGGAACGCGGATCGGACGGCCGGGGGATTTCGCGGCTACTGGGATGCACCGATTTTCTACCCGACGACAGGGGCATTCGCCTTTTCGGAGGCACAGCCGACGATGGTGCTGATGTCACCGATTGTCTGGCTGACGGGCAGCCGAATTCTGGCCTACAACGTCTATCTGCTGCTGATCTTGTCATTGAATGGCTATAGCAGTTGCTGTCTGTTTCGACGTGTCGGGCATCAATCGTGGCTGGCTTTTGTCGGTGGGGTGCTGTGTCAGATGCTGCCATTTATCTGGTGGCAATCGGGTGTGGTGCAACTCACGACGTTGTTCGGAATTGTGTGGACGATTCACACCTTGCTGGATGTGTTCGATGTGCCGACATTGAGGAACGACGCCGACACTGTACCTGTCACGTCGATCCTCCAGCTTGTTCTCCGTGGTTTAAGGCTGGGAGGAGCGTTCTGCCTAACGTACCTGATGTGCAACTACTGGGGCCTGTTTCTGACGCTGCTGCTGGTCCCCAGTTCCGTCTGGCTGTGGAACTTCAATTTATTGCGACTGCGCTTTTGGGTTCCGCTGGTTGTTGGTGGTCTACTTTCGGCTTTGTTGCTGTGGCCGCTGGTCACTGTGCAACGATCGTTGGCTGCGGAACATCAATGGAGTCGCGATCAAAGCTGGATTCGCGACCTATCGGCGCATGCTCGCGATTTCGTGGACACGCCCGCCACGCCGCCAGCTCATGAACGAACGATTCCGGCGGCCCAAGATGATGGTGATAGGTCAGATGATCCGCCGGCACCTGTCGTCTGGTCGTGGGTCCCTCAACTTGAGTTCCCCGAGGCAACTCGTGAGAACGTCTGGCCGCTGGGTGGGGGGACTCTCAAACTGTTGCTGGTTCCAGTGGGCTTAATTGCGTCACTGTTTGTTCGAGGGAGGCGTCGCTGGGGATTGTTTGCCGCGACGTTTGCCCTCCTTGCTTTCGGGTTGTCTCTGGGGCCAACTGTGATGATTCATCCCTCGATTCCCAGAATTGGTGGTGAGAATCCGTACGAGTGGTTGCAGCAACATGTCCCGGGCTTCAAGCTGATCCGCAGCCCCTTTCGATTCGCGCTCTTCGTTCAATTGGCGGTGGTCTGGTTAAGCGTGGAAGCACTCGACCTGCTGAATCCGTGGCGATGGTGGAATCGACCATTCAAGAGGCCACCGGAACCTTTGCTTGAAGAGCCTACAACCTTCGTCGACCCAAGCGTTCCCTACGTGCACCCCGCGTTGCGGAATCCGCCGCCATCGGACCTGTTGGTCATTCTTCAAGTGATCCTGCTGGGGGTAATGGTTTGGTATAGCTTGGTGTTGATCGTCGAAGTCTGGCCGCCGCGGCAGTCGATGTATCATCATCAATCGCTGGGAACTCCTGTCTGGATCATGTGGCTGCGTGAGAATTCGCAGCCGGATGAAGCGGTTGTCTGTCTCCCATTTCCGACGGGCTACACTGTCGGTGACTATCAGGAAACATCGTTATGGATGTATTGGGGGACGATGCATGGCCGACCTCTGGTCAACGGTTACTCAGGGTTCTTTCCGCGTCACTTTGTGGACCTGAAGGAAAAGCTGCAGCGAGATGGGACGCAACTCAAGATGTTTCCCTGGGACAGTCAGGGACTGAAGGATCTGAACGTCTGTCAGGCTCGTTTCGTCGTCGTCAAACGAACATTTGCCACTCGTGATGATGTCTGGCAACACCCACTGACCAAGTTCCGTTGGGCGTGGGTGACGGCCGATGAAGAGCATCAACTGGATGTTTATGAAATCGAGCCGGTTGAGCCTGACTAAGAGCAGGCGAGTTTAGCCACGGATGAACACTGATGAAACACGGGTGAGGAAGTGGCTGATGGGTAATCGATGCTGGAGTTCACTGGCTGCAGAATTCTTTTAATTCTGATCTGTGCTCATCCGTGTCAATCCGTGGCTACCTCTTCTGCCTTACATCACGATCGGCTTACCAAGTGCTCGGCGAACCGGGACGAATTGGCCAGCGTGCATCATCGGGTGCGTGGCGATCAGGGTGAAGAACGATCCGACGGTGGGGCAGAAGCTGCGCATTTCTTCGGGGCCCGGTTTGTCCAGATCGGCATCAGGAAGTTTCGCGAGGGCGGCTTTCGTGGTGTCTCGGACTTTGTCGAGCAGGTCGATGTACTGCTGCTTGGTGCCGAACTTCGAAGCATCATTGCAGTCGGACTTGTCCTTCTTGTGCGCATCTGCGAACCCGGCTGGTAACTCGGGGCCCGATCCTGGGCAGACCTGGTTCAACAGCCCGACTTCAGACGAAATCAAATGCCCCAACTGCCAAGCCAGATGATTGCATCCGGGGGCAGGACGAATCATCAGTTCGGCGTCGTCCATGTCGGAGAAATATTGTTTCAAGACGGAGTAACCGAAATCCATGCTGCCGTTGATGGCGTCCTTGGCGTTCATGCACTGTTCCTTCTGGAGTCTGTCAGGGTTAGGGATTGGTTCGTTTGATGGACTTCATTTGCAAATCACTGGATTCCCGCCTGCGCGGGAATGACCAATATGGTCGCGGGAATGAGGGATATGGTAGGGACTGTTCTTTGAATTGGTAGGAGCTATTCTTTAATCATTGATGCCAGTTGCTTTGCTTTCTCGTTGTCGGCGTCTTTCGATAAAACGTTGTCGATCAGCTTTCTGGCGTCTGATTTACGTTCGGACGCGATCAAAGTCTCGGCGAGGCCTAGCTGCAATGCGATGTCTCCGGGCTTCAGTTCGAGGCCGGTTTCGAATTCTGCGATCGCACGTGGGAGTTGTTTGAGTCCCAACAGGGCGGCACCCAGAATGCGATGGACTTCCGCATCCAGTACATCGATATGAATTGTCATTCGGCCGTACTTGTAGGCATCATCGTAGTTGCCATCGGCCAGGGCCATTTCCGCGAGTGCTTTGCGCGGCGCGGGGTCATCCGCTTCGATTCGGGTCAGCGTGATCAAGGCGTCTTGTCGCTTTTGAGTTTCCCCTGACTGCTTGGCAGCGGCGGCGATTCCCTTCCACCAGTCGCTGTGATAAGGGAAGTGCTTCTTGCCTAATTCACACAGCTTGAATGCCTCGTCGGTTTCTTTCAACTTCAGACGGGCTCGCAGTAGCAGTTCCAGGATTCGGCGATTGGGATGGTCGGCATTCAAGGCCGGTTCGAGGACGCCGACAGCATCGCGGGGTTTCTCGTCGCGTACGAGAAGTGCTCCGACGACGAACGCCGCGATCGCGTTCTGCGGATGCTTTTTCAAAACCTCTTCGGCAATCTTTTTTGCTTCGTCTCGTTTCTTGATGAACAGTAAAAGCTGCGCGTATTGAGCCGCCGCTTCGGGGTCTTTCTTGTTCTTTTCGTAGTTCCGTTCGATCTGATTCGGTTTGATTTCTGGCTCGTCTTCGGTCTGGCGGATTTCGGCGACGACTTTGTCCAGATACTCGCGATACCCTTTCTCGAAGTCGGCCTTCTCGACGCCGAAGACTTCCGGAATGGCCTGATCGGTCGTTCGATTGCGGCGGTAGGCATCCAGCAACTTAGCCAGTGATGGTTCGCCGAACCTGGCGACCATGTACTCGGCATAGAGCACGCTCTGGCAGTAAGCGAAATTCCAGTTGGCCTGGTTGCCTGCGCGAATGAAACCCATGCTGAGGTTATCGAGGTTCTTCAACTCGCCCTTGGGGACTCGATCCAGCAGCAGCTTGTTCCATTCTACCGGTCGGGGATAACCCTCGGACCGGACGGCGAGGGCCTCGGTGTACCAGTGCGGAATATTGAAGTTGGTTTGCTGCAGCGTCAGGATATGCACGTATTCGTGCTTCATCACGCGAGCCCAGTTCAAGGGTTCTTCCAGGCTGGAGGGGCTGGTCATCGCGATGATCACGCCGGTTGATGCCCCGATCGTCTGGACCCAGGGGAGACCGACCATGCGGGCGCTAAACCATTGATGTGCCGACAGTCCCTTGGCCGAGTTATAGAGTTCAATCTGCGTGCGGCTGTCGGGCTCGAAGCCATATAGAGTTGTCAGTTCGGGATAGACTTCTTCAAGGTACTCTGCCATGTAACGGGCCAACAGTTTGTCGAGTTTGCTGTCGGCTCGAACAACGAAATGATCGGTCGTGACGGCATCGTATTCGTCGAGAACCTTCAGCACCTTACGCATGTTGCTGACGCGAACATGGTAAGGGTCCGCCTTGAATGCTTCGTCTAGAAGTCGGCGGGCGTCGTCCATGCGACCGGTCTGCATATAGAGCTGACCCAACGCCGTCTTCGGTTCTGAGAGTTGTGGCATCAGCAGGATCGCTTGGCGAAACAGCGGTTCCGCGACGGAGTGTTGTCGAAAGCGATCGACTTGCTCTCCAAGCGTTGTCAGAAAGTAGCCTGGTTTGGGATTGCGAGTCGCCATGTCAATCATGATCTGCTCGAACCGCGTTGGCGATTCCAATTTCAAATCGGCGATGTGGTCCAGGTGGCTGACGATCTGTTTCAGGCGATCCAGATCAGGCCACCCGTCCTGCATCAGACGTAAGGTCGCCATCAGAGCGAGCGTCGCTTGATCGACCGCGTTGACCGACAGAGCGTCTGTCAGCAGCTTTTCAGCCTCGTCGAGTTCGCGAAAATAGAGTTTCGCTTCGGCGAGGACTCGGAGTGCTCCGGGCAACTTGGGCGAGATTTCTAAGGCTGCATGGGCACGGGTTTCGGCTTCGTCCCAGTCATATTCCTTAACGGCGGCCTGGCCGAGAGCCACCAGCGTTTCTGTGGCACGGGGGTTGATCGACAACGCGGTCTTCAGCTCAGGTTGGCCCTGCGCCTTGTTGTATTTTTCCAGCAGCAGTTTCCCGGCAAGGTAGTGAGCCTGCCATGATTCCTTGTCGACTTTGAGCGCGTCCACGCAGAGTGTGTTGACGCAAAAGTCGAAGATCTGCGTGACACTATGCCAGCGGGCATACTGCGACGCCCCGCGGCAGACCTGCAGCAGCGATTCGGCATCGTGCGGCTGCCGCCGATTGTAGTAACGGACGAACCAGCGATAGCCGTCATCGGCGAGCTTAATCTCGCCCTGTTCGGCCCAGAGATGGGCCTGGATCAGCCGCGCCAGAAGTTGGTCCGAGTCGACTCGCAGCGCTGCTTCGACAGATGCGGTGGCTTCTTTCCATCGACCTCGTTCAAAGTGCAATTGCGATAGCAGAGCGTGCAGGGATGCGACCTTGGGATGTGTTTTTAGGGCCGCGGTCAGGAGTTCGTCGGCCGCTTCCAGTTGCCCCTGCTCGTGAAGGGCAGTACATCGAGCCAGCGTCAGTTCGACGACATCTGGATCCTTGCCTTTGGCCAACGGTTCCAGGATTTCCAGAGCTTCGTCATACCGTCCGCGTTGAATGTGTTCGCGAGCCGTTTGCAACTGTTGATCCGCGTTGTCTTCCGCAACGGCATCAAGAACGAAGAGCCCCGCGTAGCACAGGACCAATCCGACAAACAAATATTGCTTCATGTGACTATCCGCCAGTCGCCGCGCCGCTGATTTTTGATCTCATGACGCTACTGTAACCACTGCGACAGCAGAGTGTAATCGTTGACCGTGGGAACTTGCGGCCACGTCCGACAGAACGTGACGACCGAGGAGTAAGGGGCGAGGTGGATAGTATTCAGTACTCTGAGGCCGTGAGTTTTTTGCTCTATTCGATTCTGGAAAGTCCAATACGCGGCTTTTGCAGAAAATTGTGGTGATTTGTTCGGCGAGAATGGTCCCGCAGGCTTGGAGACAATGCTGTGGGGGGTCGGT